>NZ_JBITHH010000013.1:285977-411625 GCF_044457795.1 Streptomyces sp. NPDC050528 | reverse complement strand
CACCCGGGCGACGCCGTCGGCGCCGGCAGCCCCCTCCACCACGCCTACCGGCAGGCCACCACCATCACCTGGGTCGGGATCGTGGCCTGCCAGCTCGGCACGGCCATGGCGGTGCGCACCGAACACGCCTCGCTGCGGAGCGTCGGCCTGTTCACCAACAAACCCCTCCTGGGCGCCCTCGGCTTCGCCGGGGCCTTCGCCCTCGCGGGGGTGTACGTCCCCTTCGCGCACACGGTGCTGGGTACGGAAGCGTTGTCCGCGGGCCAGTGGGCCCTCGTCGCACCGTTCCCCTTCATCGTCTGGGGCGCCGACGAACTACGCCGCTGGTACCGGCGCCGGCCTGAAGCCACAGTCGTTGGTTCACAGGCCCCGGCGCCCTCGTCGAGCGCCATGAAACCACCGCTGCCCGATCACGCCTCACGCGCGACAAACAGGTGGGCGTACGGCAGGCTGCGGGAATGAAGTCCCGGACTGACGGCATGTGGTGGGGAACGGCGATCGAGGCGCCGGACCCCAGCGGCCTGGCGAGGTTCTACGCCGAACTGCTCGGCTGGCACATCGGACACGAGGAGCCGGGAACGGCCGTCGTCGCCGCCTCACCGCACGGGCCCTTCTTCGTGTTCCAGCAGGCGGACGACTATCGGGCCCCCGTCTGGCCTCTGGCCGACGGGGAGCAGCGCCCGATGATGCACTTCGACTTCCAGGTGGGCGACCTGGACTCGGCGGTCGCCGAGGCGGTCGCCCTGGGCGCGACGGTCGCGGAGTCCCAGCCGCAGGCGAACGTCCGAGTGCTCTTCGACCCCGCCGGCCACCCCTTCTGCCTCTGCTACGACGAAGGATGACCACCTGCATCGCACGTCACGGGATCCACACCTACGGGCGGTTGCCCGTTGCCGTCGTGACCCGTCGTAGACCGTAGAACCCAGCCCCGAGGACGAGGACCGCGGCGCCGGAGACGACGGTGCTCGCGGGCAGGGCGAAGGCGAGGGTCGCGCAGCCGGCCAGGCCGATGACGGGGACGAGGCGGTTGGGCCGGCCTTCTTCCTCGGTGAGGGTCCAGGCGGACGCGTTGGCGATGGCGTAGTAGGCCAGGACGCCGAAGGAGGAGAAGCCGATCGCACCGCGCACGTCCGTGGTCGCGGCCAGGACCGCGACCACCGCGCCGACCGCGAGTTCGGCGCGGTGGGGGACACCGAAGCGGGGGTGGACGGAGGCCAGGGCGTGCGGCAGGTGCCGGTCGCGGGCCATGGCGAGGGTGGTGCGGGAGACCCCGAGGATCAGCGCGAGCAGTGAGCCGAGCGCGGCAACGGCACCGCCGATGCGGACGGCCGGCACCAGCCAGTCGGCGCCCGCGGCGCGCGCGGCGTCCGAGAGCGGGGCGGTAGCGTCCGCCAGCCCGCGCGGGCCCAGCAGTGTCAGGGCGGCGACCGCGACCAGGGCGTAGACGGCGAGGGTGATCCCGAGTGCGATCGGGATGGCGCGCGGGATGGTGCGGGCGGGGTCGCGGACCTCCTCGCCGAGGGTGGCGATGCGGGCGTAGCCGGCGAAGGCGAAGAAGAGCAGGCCCGCGGCCCGGAGCAGTCCGGTGACGGTGGTGTCCGCGCCGATGCCCAGCCGAGTCGTGTCCGCGTAGGCGGAGGTCAGGGCGGTGACGACCACGGCGGCGAGCACGGCCAGGACGACCGCGACGACGGCGCGGGTGAGGAGGGCGGACTTCTGCACGCCGGTGTAGTTCACCGCGGTCAGCGCCACTACGGCGGCCACGGCCACCGCGTGGGTCTGGTCGGGCCAGACATAGGCGCCGACCGTGAGGGCCATGGCCGCGCACGAGGCCGTCTTGCCGACCACGAACGCCCAGCCGGCCAGGTAACCCCAGAAGCCGCCCAGGCGTTCGCGGCCGTAGACGTAGGTGCCGCCGGACTGGGGGTAAAGGGCGGCGAGACGGGCCGAGGACGTCGCGTTGCAGTAGGCCACGACAGCGGCCAGGGCCAGAGCCAGCAGCAGTCCGGAACCGGCGGCGTCGGCCGCCGGGCCGAGGGCCGCGAAGATCCCGGCTCCGATCATCGACCCCAGGCCGATCACCACGGCATCGGACAATCCCAGACGCCGTTTCATCCCACCCGAGCCCGCCGGGTCGCTCTCCGCGTTCATCGCGCGCTCCTCCTCGTACTCGGCGCACGGTAGCCGAGGAGGAGCGGGTCACTGCCGAAGAGTTGGTGCCGGCCGATCCGCTCGCGTGTGACGCGTACGCGGAGGCCAGGCATTGTCGGGCAGCGACGGTCGTGTGTCGGGCGTCAGCTGGTCTTGCGGCCCCAGCTCGGCCCTACAAGCTGCCACTCCCTGTCCCAGGAGTCGATACGGCGCCGGTCCAGCCGGTACCGTGCGACGGCTCCGGTGCCGAACGCCAGGCCGGCGAAGGCAAGCGTGGCGGTCAGGCCCAGGACGGCGGATTCGAGAGTCGCTTCCTTCGAACTCGGCGGCTCGATGGTGAAGTTGCCGGCGGAGTCCACCCAGACCACGACCTTGGATCCGTCCTTCTGCCCCGTGTCCACCAGCGCGCTGCCCGTACGGCGGGTGCCGTCGGCGGTCGTCCAGCGGACCTTCGCCTTGATCAGGTCGCGCGTTCCGCCCGGCGTCGAGTTCGCGGGCGGGGTGTCCGTGAGGAGCACGGCCTGAACGGTGTGCCGCTCGGTGCGCTGCGCGGCGAACACCTCGTCGGCGGCGTGGAACGTCACCAGGCCGGCGAGTGCGCCGCCCACCACGACGACCGCCCACATGACCAGGACGATCCAGGCCTCGACGATGTCGTCGTGTCGGCGCAACGGGTTGCTCCGCAACCGCCACAGCCGCTTCTTCAGACGCCTGTTCCTGCCCATCAGTCCGCACCTCCTCGTCGTGGTCGTCCCTTCGAAGGTGTCAGTCGGGACCACGGCGTCGCTTGGGCCGAACAGGGGCTGTGGAAGTACCCCATCGGCACTGCATGCGGCACCCGGTTGGGCCGTTCAGCCCGCTGTGGCGGAGGTGTCGCCGGACTCCGGCTTGGCGGCAAGGGCGTTCGAGAGCCGTGCGTGGATCTCGAAGACGCCGCCGAGTTGGGCGTGGCGCAGGATCCGCAGGAAGCCGGTGTTCCCGGTGACGAACCGGAGCCGTCCGCCGCGGGCCGCCGTCCGGTTCCGCGCCCGGCACAGCACACTCAGCCCGGCACAGTCGATGAACGACACAGAGCGTAAATCCAGTACGAGATCGGGGCGGGGGCCCGCAGTCAGCATGTCCAGGCGCTCGGACAGCGGCTGCGCCGTGAGGAGGTCGATCTCGCCGGACAGTGCCACGACGGTCGTCCCGGCGATCACGCGTTCCGAGGAGCGCAGGGTGGCGGTGGTGTGGATCTCGGTCATGGTGCGAGCCAACCGGCCGAACGGTCCCGCCCGGAAGGGCCGACCAGCCCCGCCCAGCTGTTCGACCCGGGGCCGTTCGGCCCACTCCGCTGACGCCCGGTCGCAACGAGCCCGTCCGGCCGGACGATGAGGGCCGACCGGCCCAAGCCAGGACCGACGGACCCGGACACGCTGGACACGCGGGGGCAGTCGACCGAGTGGGGAAGGAACGTCATGAAGGGCTTCGTCTTCCACGGCCCGGGCCAGTTCTCCTGGGACACCGTCCCGGATCCCGGCATCAAGGACGCCACCGACGTGATCGTGCGCGTCGACGCCGTCACCATCTGCGGAACCGATCTGCACATCCTCAAGGGCGACGTGCCCGAGGTGCGCCCCGGCACCGTCCTCGGCCACGAGGCGGTCGGCGAGGTCGTGGAAGCGGGCTCCGACGTGCGGACCGTACGGCCCGGGGACCGGGTCCTGGTCTCCTGCATCACCGCCTGCGGACGCTGTGCCTACTGCCGCAAGGCCATGTACGGCCAGTGCCGCGACGGCGGAGGCTGGATCCTCGGGCACCTGATCGACGGCACCCAGGCCGAGTACGTGCGCGTCCCGCACGCCGACCTTTCCGTCCACCCGCTGCCCAGCACGCTCGACGCCAAGGACGCCGTCCTGCTGGCGGACATCTTCCCCACCGGGTACGAGGTGGGCGTGCTCAACGGGCAGGTGCGTCCCGGCGACACCGTCGCCGTCGTCGGAGCGGGCCCGGTCGGGCTGGCGGCGATCGCCACCGCCCGGCTGTTCTCGCCCGAGCGCGTCGTCGCCGTGGACCTGGCCCCCGCCCGGCTGGACGCGGCGAAGCGGCTCGGCGCCGACACTGTCGTCGATGCCCGCGAGACGCCCGAGGAACTGATCGCCGACCTTACCGACGGGCTCGGAGCCGACGTCGTCATCGAGGCGGTCGGCGTGCCCGAGACCTTCGAACTGTGCACCCGCATCGTGCGCCCCGGCGGCCACGTCGCCAACGTCGGCGTCCACGGCAAGCCCGCGGCCCTGCACCTCGAAGACCTGTGGATCAAGAACATCACCATCACCACGGGCCTGGTCGACACCCACTCCACACCCACCCTGCTGCGCATGGCGGCGGCCGGCCGGCTGCCCACCGGCGCGCTGGTCACCCACACCTTCCCGCTGGACCTCATGGAGGAGGCGTACGACGTCTTCGCCGAGGCGGCCGACACCGGCGCCCTCAAGGTCGTGCTCGGCGGGACCCGGCACGAGGAAGTCGCCGTACCGGCGACAGGACGAAAGGACGTGAACAGCCATGACTGACCCGTTCCCGCTGACCGTGGCAGAGGGCACCCCCACGGGTGATCTCGGACGCCGGATCTCCGTACGGCGCACGGCACTTGACCTCTCCCGCGAGGAGACGGCCGACCGGGCCGGTGTGGCGGCGAGCTACCTCCAGTACCTGGAGGAGTTCCCCGGTGCCGCGCCGGGCCGGAGCGTTCTGCTCAGGCTCGCCGCGGCCCTGGACACCACCGTGACCGACCTCGCCGGAGGCACCGGCGACCAGACGCCCGGTGCGGGGCGGGCCGGTTCCGACCCGACGTTCACCGCGCTGACCGTTCAGGAGTGCCGCGAGCTGCTGTCCACGAATGGGGTGGGCAGGGTTGCGATACCCACCGTTTCGGGACCCGTCATCGTCCCCGTCAACTACAGCGTGGTCGACGGCGCGATCGTGTACCGGACCGCTCCCGGCGCCATGCCGTCCCGGGCGGCGGGCTGCCAGGTGACCTTCGAGATCGACCGTATCGACGAGGCGTTCGCGGAAGGCTGGAGCGTGCTGGCGCTCGGCCGGGCGCGGACCGTGACCGACCCGGAAGAGGTACGGCGGCTGACGGAAAACGCGTTCAGCACACCGTGGGCCGGCGGCCGACGCGAGGAGTGGATCCGCATCGACGCGCTGAGCCTCACCGGACGCCGGATCACCACGCGCCAAGGGACCTTCGCCGAAGCGAGCGGGACTGATGGCCCCTCACCCGTCGACCCCGCAGCGCGAAACATGGAGTGACACCCACACACAGACCCGGCGAGAGACGGACTGGCTGATGTATTCCAACGACGGATTCCGCGAACTGGAACGACACGAATGCCTGCGCCGGCTGGCCAAGGTGCCCGTCGGCCGTATCGTCCACACCCGCCAGGCCATGCCCGCCGTCCTGCCCGTGAACTTCTCCCTGGACCACGACGGGGCGGTGCTGCTGCGCACCTCCGCGGCCTCGGAGCTGGTGCGCGCGATCGACGGCTCGGTGGTCGCCTTCGAGGCCGACGAAGTCGATGCTGTTGCGCACTCCGGCTGGAGCGTCGTCGTCACCGGGTCGGCCACCGTGGTGACCGACCCGAGCGAACACGAACGCCTGACCCGGACCGGCCCGTCCTCCTGGGTGCCCTCGCCCCAGGAGGTCTTCGTACGCGTCCAGCCCGAGCTGGTGACGGGACGTGAACTCGTCGGCGGGCGCTCGCTGTACGGGGTGGATCTCAACCGCTGAACACACCTTGGACCGTTCGGCCCCACAAGGAAGGGGCCGTACGGCGTGTCAGCAGGTTCCCGTGGCCCCTGACCCGACCCGTCCGCGCAGGACGAGCCTCGTCACCGGAGCCGTTGTGCGTCTTGGCGGCCCCTTCCCGCCGAACACGTAACAGCCAGAAGGGAAACGGGACATGACTCTCCATCATGTGGTCGTCGGAGTGGACGGTTCGGTCGTCTCGGTCCGGGCATTGGACTGGGCTGCGGACGAAGCCGCGCGTCGCGGCGTCGAACTGGGTGTCGTGTACGCCGTACCCGACAGCGACGAGGCCGGACCGGTCCTGGCGTCCGCGGTCACGCGTGTCCGCGCACGTCACCCCGAGCTGCCGGTGGTGACCAGGGACGCCGTCGGCGGTCCGGTGCGCACGCTCGTGCGGGAGAGCGAGGGCGCCGATCTCACCGTCGTGGGCACCCGGGGCATGGGTGGCATCGCCGGACTGCTGTTCGGCTCGGTGAGCCTGCGGCTGGCCGCGCAGGTGCACAGCCCGTTGCTCGTCGTCCGCGGTGACCACCCGTGCGACGACGGCAGGCCCGTGCTGCTCGGCCTGGAGGGCGACCGCGACGAGGACACGGCGCTCTACGCCTTCCAGGAGGCCGAGCGGCGCGGTGTCCCGCTGCACGTCCTGCACTCCTGGACCCACCGGCACGTCACCCCCGAACCGCCCTCACTGGTCCCGGCCACGAGCCCCGGCCAGGAGCAACTCGCCCAGCGGACAAGGGTGGAGGACTCCGTACCGCGCTTCAGCCTGGCCCGGCTGAGCGAACGGCATCCCGGCATCCAGGTCGAGAGCCGCACGGTCCGTACCGGGCCGGCGCACGCCCTGCTGGAGGCCACGCGCGACTGTGCCGTCGTGGTCGTCGGTGCCCATCACCGCACCCACCGGTTCGGCCCGCGACCGGGTCCGGTGGCGCACACCCTGCTGCACCGCTCCCACTGCCCTGTGGTCGTGGTGCCCACCGCCAAGTGACCCGGCGGACAGGGCCGTTCGGGCCCTCGACCGGGGACCTGCAGCCCCTCTGCCGCCGGCGCCCACCGCGAGACATTGAGGGCGCAACGAGAGTCGTCGAATCCCAGGCATCGTTCCCTCGAAAGGGATGAGCATCATGGCAGTCCAGAACCAGCCCCAACACCACCCGCGATTCCGCCTCCCGTCCTTCCACCGGACCGGAACGGCACAGGCCGCCACCGCCACGACGGCGGCGACGACCGCGACGCGTGCCTATGCGTTCGCGTCCCTGCGTCTGCTGACGGGGTTCGTCTTCTTGTGGGCGTTCCTGGACAAGACGTTCGGGTTCGGTTATGCGACTCCGTCCGGTAAGGGCTGGATCGACGGCGGTTCGCCGACGAAGGGTTTTCTGAGTTCGGTGGCGGCGGGTCCGATGGAGTCGACGTTCCATGACTGGGCCGGTGCGGGCTGGGCGAACTGGCTGTTCATGCTTGGTCTGTTGGGCGTCGGTGTGGCGCTGGTTGCCGGTGTCGCGTTGCGGTTGGCGGCTGTGGCGGGTACGGCGATGATGGCGCTGATGTGGATCGCAGAGTGGCCGCCGGCGAAGCATTTGTCGGACGGCACGTTGAGCATGTCGTCGAACCCGTTCGTCGACTACCACCTCGTCTACGCCGTGGTCCTGATCGCTCTCGCGGCTGCGGGTGCCGGTGTCACGTGGGGTCTCGGCAAGGTCTGGGCCACGCTGCCCATCGTCCGCGACCACACCTGGCTGAAGTAGACAGCCGGATGCCCGTTGGGACCGGGGCGCCACCGTCAACTGGCGGTGGCGCCCCGGTCGTTCGTGTGCCGTCGCCCGCGTGCACTGCTTCGTGCCGCGACGCTGCGTCTCGTGCGCGTCGGGGAGCAACAGCCCTACGCCTACGTGCCGTTGGCCGGGGGAGGTGCCGCCGTCCAGTGCGGATCGGTCCATGCAGATGCCGTGTGAGATCGAGGTGGTCCTGTCGGGCGTCGCGCGGGAGCCGGAGCTGTTGGTGTTAGGGGTGCAGAGCGCCGAAGTACAGGGGCTGGGCCGGGCCGCCGGACATGCGCTCGGCTCCGTGGCGCCGGCTGTACCGGGCTGGGCCGACCGTTCTGTTGCCCTTGTGCCGGCCGGCGCGAATGCCGGGGACACCCGTGGCCAGGACACCTCCGAGACCGCCCACCAGACGGCCTCGTGCCGTGACGTCGTACTCGGCCTCGGCCGGGGTGAACGCCGCGACGCCGCAACCGAGTTCGCCAGTGTCGAGGGGGCGTGGTCGGCCACGCCGGTTCGTACCCGGCGGACGCCTCACGTGACGCCTCGCTGCTCGTCATCGGCCACAAGGAACCGCCGTAGCGCGCGGAGCGGTGGTTCCCCACGACCGACACGTACGTCGTCGGGGCGGCAAGCGGCTGACGCACATGACCCGTGCCCGTCCGTGGGGGAGACGGACGGGCACGGGAAGGCCGAGGGTCAGGCTTCGGCCGACTGGTCGACCGGGACGAGCAGGAGCCCGGTGACCAGGTCCGGGTGGATGCGGACCGCGTAGTCCATCGGCTGTCGCACCCAGGGGCGCAACAGCGCCTGGTAGCGGGCGAGTTCACGGGCGTCGGTGACCAGGTGGGCGTATCCCGTGACCACCACGCTCCAGCCGAGGTGCGTGTCGGGGTCGATGGCGTCGGCTTCGTAGGCCACGACGACTCCCGGGCCGTCGGCCTGGAGCGTGCGCGAGGTCAGAGCCGCGCCCTCGTGCGTGCGGATGACGATGTTCCCGTCGTCCACGATGTGGTTCACCGGGCGGATGGTCGGCAGCGCCCGCCGGGTGAAGGCGATCCTCCCCATCGGCACGCTGCCCAGCAGCCGCAGTGCCTCCGCGCCGTCGATCTCGACGGTCCGGCGCGGCGGCTCCTCGGCGAGAGGCTGCTCTGGGTCCGGGGCCTGGGGATGCCTCGCGGCAGGTTCTTCGCTCACTGCTCGATGTCTCCGGCCTGCGGCCCACCGGCGCACCCGGGTGGCGGCCGGTGGGTGGGGCGTCTGAGGTTGATCAGGCCATTCGAGCCGTTCCGGTGCTGGTCGGGCTAGGGCCGTTCGGCCCCGGGCGGTGTCCGACCGGCCCTTTGCCCCGGAGCCTGCCGTGCGGGCGGCGGCCCGTCGTCGACACGGTGGGTGAGGCCGTTGACCATTCCGGAGACGCCCTCCAGCCGCCACACGGCCCGGATCGCCTCCGGGACGTCGCTACGCCGTTCCAACGGGCCGGTCAGGGTGACCAGCCCGTCGCGGACGAGCACGGTGACGGTGTCGGGGGCCAGGCCGAGAGCGCCGACCAGGACGTCGTCGATCACCTCACGGCGGATGTCCCCGTCCGTGCGGAGGAAGACCCGGAGCAGGTCGCGGCGGGTGGCGATGCCGATCAGGCGGTCCTCCTCGTCCACCACGGGCAGCCGCTCGATGCCACGGCGTTCCATGACCCGCGCGGCGTCCGGAACGGGCTGCTCGGGGTGCACGGTGACCGCGGGCGTCGACATCAGGTGCTCCGCCGTGGCGATGCACCCCTCCTCCGCGCGGGCGCGGCGCGCCTGCTCGCGCACCAGATCGGTCCCGGAGATCACCCCCAGCACCTTGTCGTCGTGGTCGACGACGGGCACTCCGCTGATCCGGTGCAGCTCCAGCAGCCGGACCACTTCCCTGAACGGGGTCATGGGATGGGCCCGGACGACATCGCTGGTCATCACTTCACCGACGGTGTGGGTCTTCACGGCACTTTCCTCCTTCACCTGCGCCGGAGGGGAACGGCCGTCCAACTGCCGTGTCCGGAGCGGCCGTTCCTCTCGTGCCGGGCGACGGGCAGTCGCCCGGACCATGTTTCACGGATCCTGCCGACCGTCCGCCGGGCCGCCGCGCCACGGAGGCGGTGTGGCCGACCTGCGGGCCGTGTCCTCGCGGTGCACCACCCGGTCCAGGCGGGTGCGCAGCCGGTCCTGCAACCGATCGGCGAGCTCGTGAGCGCTCGCCTCCCGCGCGTGGACGACGAGAAGATCGCTCCCCACTCGGATCTCGGCCCCGGCCGACCACGGCTGGTCGGCGTGGTGCGCCGCGGCCCTGGCGATCCGCACCTCGCCGCCGACGGGCGCGAGTCCCGGGCGGTCGAGGACCGCGCTCAGCTTGGCCCGCAGGCAGGTGAGTGCTTCCGCGTCCACGTCCCCCTCGGTCCGTACCTGTACGGCGGCGGGCGAAGGGGTCTGGCTGCCGGTGTCCTTGAGCGTCATCTGCTCCACTCCTTTGATCGCGCGTCAGCAGTTCCAGACTGGCCCTGGTGCGGAGGGCGAACACAGGGCCGCCCGGCCCTGTGTGAGGGCCGGTGGGTCCCGTTTCCTTGCCGTCGGGCCAGCCCCGGAGAGGAGGGCCACTGATCGAGTTCTCGGGTCCCGGAACATTTCTCCAGGTGCTTGATCCCCATATCCTCACCGGCTCGGGGCGGATACCGTGGCACATGACCGGAGCGGTAGGCCCGCGGTGTGTTTAGGGGATCTGGAGGATCACCGGTGGGAAGCCCTGAGGAGTCCCGGGTGGCTCGGGTCCGGCTGCCGCAGCTCAAGATGGACGAGCTGCTGGAGGAACTACAGGCCCGTCTGGACACGGCTCGGGGCACGCGCGACCGGGTGCACAGCCTGCTGGAGGCGGTCCTCTCGGTCGGCCGGGAGCTGGACCTGGAGCAGGCCCTGCACAGCATCGTGGAGGCGGCGGCGGTTCTGGTCGACGCGGAGTACGCCGCGCTCGGCGTGATCACCCCGGACGGTAAAGCCCTGTCGGCCTTCCACACCGTCGGCGTCAGCGACGAGCAGATCGCCGAGATCGGCCCCTATCCGCAGGGCCACGGCATTCTGGGCGAGTTGATCCGGCACCCGGAGCCGCTGCGGCTGACGAAGATCTCCGAGCACTCCGCGTCGTACGGATTCCCGGCCAATCACCCGCCGATGAACAGCTTCCTCGGTGTCCCGATCCGCGTACGCGACCAGGTTTTCGGCAATCTGTACCTGACCGAGAAGCGCGGCGGCGTGCAGTTCGACGAGGACGACGAGTCGGTGCTGTCGACCCTGGCCGTCGCGGCCGGTGTCGCCATCGACAACGCACGCCTCTACGAGGAGTCCCGGCTGCGTGAGCGCTGGCTGCGGGCGAACGCCGAGGTCACCCACGGGCTGATGTCCGGTGGTGCGCGGAGCGACGTCCTCGCGCTGATCGCCGAGCGGGCCGGCGAGATCACGGGATCGGCCCTCGCGGCGGTGGCGCTGCCGATGGAGGGCACCGGATCGCTCACCGTGGAGATCGCCGTAGGGATGGACGCGGAGGCGCATCAGGGCCTCATCCTGTCCATGGACAGCAGCCTGATGGGACTGGCATTCGCCCGCGCCACCCCCGTCACCAGCAAGGACGTGGGCAACGACGGTCGCATCTCGCTGGATCCACCACGCTTCGGAGGACTCGGTCCTGCCGTGGCCGTGCCCATCGGTACGGCAGAGGCGGGTGTGCGCGGCGTCCTCCTGTTGGCGCGGGAGGCCGGGCGACCGCCCTTCTCGGCGACGGAGACCGAGACCCTCCAGGACTTCGCCGCCCAGGCCGCCATCGCGATGGAACTGGCCGACCACCGACGGGACGCGCAGGAGATCGCCGTACTCCAGGACCGCGACCGCATCGCCCGCGACCTGCACGACCTGGCCATCCAACGGCTGTTCGCCACCGGCATGACCCTGCAGAGCGCCGGCCGCTTCATCGAGCACGAAGAGGCCGCCGAACGCGTGGTGCGGGCGGTGGACGACCTGGACGAGACAATCAAGATCATCAGGTCGACGATCTTCGGCCTGCGGGCGCGTGACGGCGGCGCCGGGACGGGGCTGCGGGCTCGTGTCGTGCGCGCGGTCGGCGAAGCCTCTCCCGTGCTCGGCTTCGCCCCCAGCGTCCGTATGGAGGGCCTGGTCGACACCGACGTGCCCCGGGAGATCGCCGACCATGTGATCGCCGTGCTGTCCGAGGCGCTGACCAACATCACCCGGCACGCTCAGGCCGACCGTGCCGACGTCGCCCTGATGACCGACGGCCGCGAAGTACGCCTGTCGGTCACCGACAACGGGGTGGGCATACCGGCCGAGGGCCGACGCAGCGGGCTGCGGAACATGGCGGAGCGGGCCCAGCAACTGGGTGGAAAGCTGGAGTGGACGACTCCGCAGGGCGGCGGCACCGCGCTCGTGTGGAAGGTGCCGGTGACTCCGAAGTAGGCGTCGCTCCGCCACAGTGGATCATTCTTCCCGGCCCCCCGTCTGCCCCTGAACGGGCCGGATGTCACGCAGCGCCGGGGTGTTTTCCACGAGCCCGTCACGCCGACGACCGTCGATGTGCCCACCCTGCTCCGGCCATGACCTCGTACGGGTCCCAGGAACCCGGCCGCCGGGGCCGTTCGGCGCCTGCAGCCTGGTCCGATGTATGCGTTTCATGTCCTCCGGCACGAGAGGCCGGCCCGGACCCCAAGGGTCCGAACCGGTCGGCCTTCCGCCCGCCCTGGTGCTACGAGGCACCACTCCCGGCCAGTGAGGTTGAGTCGACGGCTTCCAGCGGCCCCCGGGACCGGTCCGCGACCGGCACGGTCACCACGGGGACCGTCGCGTGCCGCAGGCACTCACGGCCCACCGGGCCGACCGAGGGCATTCCGAAGTTCCCGTGCGCCTTGCGTCCAAGGGCCAACAGCATTGCGCCGCGGGCCTGTTGGAGCAGTACGCGTGCGGGCGGTCCTTCCACCACGATGCGAAGGACGGCATCGCTGGTCCGGGGGCCCAGGGCATCGCGCACGGTGGTGGCGAGGATCTGGGCGGCCCGTTCGCGCTCCTGGACGAGCGTCGGACCGGCGGGTGCCGGGGCGTAGGGCGCGTGCCCGTTCGCCGCCGGTTCCCAGGCGTGCACGGCGACGATGTCCGTGTGCAGGACTGTTGCCTGCTCGGCCGCCCAGCGCAGGGCGGCCATCGACGGCTCGGAGCCGTCGACGCCCACCACGATGCCGGTGCCGTCGGTGTGTTCGGTCATGGCAACCTCCCTGGTCGGTCTCCTGTCATCACGATGGCCCGGACACGGCGGCCGTGGCGTGAGCCGACGGGGCCGTGTCCGGGCCCAACAGGCCCTTGCCGCCCGGGCCCTGAGGGCCCGGGCCGCGACGGTGCCGTGCTCAGGACGCGGATCCGGGTTCGTCACCTCCCTGGTCGAGCCGGAACGGCGGATACACGTCGGTGAGGAGTGCCGCGTAGGCGACCACGCGCAGTACCCACCGGTTGAGCCCGATCACCAGGTCGAACAGGCCGCGCGGGTAGCGCCCGGTGGCGGCCAGCGAGACCCCGGCGAATATGGCGAGCAGTGCGATGAGCCCGCCCGACGCCCAGGGCACCTTGAGCCCGCCGAGCAGGAATGCCAGGACCAGGTAGTGCGGAACGGCCAGGAGCCACCACTTCACCAGGACGAGGCCTCGGGACAGCTGCTCCGGGTACGCCACGTCCCAGTGCGTGGGGTAGTCGGGCACGTCGGCGAGGGTGAAGGGCGGGTAGCGGTCGGTGCCCAGGGCGCCGTACGCGTAGTACGCCACGCGCCAACTCCAGCGCAGCACACCGGTGTTGAAGTCGAACAGCGGGCGCGGGTAGCGGCCGGTGAACAGGATCGAGAAGAAGGCCACCACGCTCGTCCCCACGAAGGCCACCCACAGGAAGAACAGGGCGACGTAGTGGGGGACGGCGAGCAGCCACTTCACCAGCCACAGCCAGCGCGACAGGGACGGATCGAGGCTCGCGGTCAACCGGGCGGGGTGGACCGCGGGCATCGCTTCATTCATGGCGAACGATCCTTTCGGAGAACAAGGCGGTCGACTCCGGTAGTTCCGGTGGCCATCAGCGGGAAGCCGACGAGCGAGCTGTAGCCGAAAACCAGGCAGCCGGCGGCATCCTTCAGCCGGCATCAGCGCCAGCGTCCCGCTCCGGTCTTCGGCGGCCCAGGGGCTGAACGGGCAGGCGGCCGGGCCGAGTGGCCCTCGTTCCGCGGGCTCGTGAACTGGCCGTCGACGACGGGGAAATGGGGCCGGTTGGTCCTGAGGGAGGCCCGGCGGCCTCTCCCACCCCGCCGACCGGGGAACGACGCTGGCATCGAGGAACACACCGAGCAAGGGGAGGTGCGGATCATGCTTGCCTCCGTCATGGCCGGAGTGGACGGATCCGCGGAGAGCCTGACCGCCGCCGCATGGGCGGCCCGGGAAGCGTTGCGCCGCGGCCTGCCGTTGCGGCTCGTGCACGCCTGGGACCGGCATCCGCGTCCGGAGGAGGAGTTCGACAGCGCGGTCCAGCGGCATCTGGCGCGGAGCGCCCTGAGGCAGGCACAGGACCGGGTCCGGGCGGTGTACCCGGACGTGCGCCTGGTCAACGAGTTGGTGGAGGGTCTCGCGATCGCGGAGCTGCTGAAGGCGTCCGAGGATGCCGAACTGCTGGTGCTGGGGTCGCGCGGGCTGAGCGGGTTCACCGGGTTCCTGGTGGGCTCGGTCGCGCAGGGTGTGGTGGCCCGTGCCACCCGTCCCGTCGTCCTCGTCCGGGCCGGCGAGGCCGCGACGGACGAGCGGCGGCCGACCGACGAGACCGACGCCGGCCCGCGGACCGCGTACCGGGACGTGGTCCTGGCCGCCGACCTCGACCCACCCGCCGACGCGGTGATCGAGTTCGCCTTCGAGGCGGCCCGGCTGCGTGACGCCCGGCTCCGTGTCGTCCACGCCTGGCAGACGCCGGTCCTGGGGCTCGGTCCCGGTGAGGTCGACCTGCTCGACGACGCGCACCGGGCCGAGGAACGGCAGAACCTCCTGACCGGCGCGCTGCGGCTGTGGCGCGACAAGTACCCCGACGTCGAGGTCGTCGCGACCGTGACCAAGGACCGGCCCCGGACCGCGCTGGTCCGGGCCGCCTCCGGAGCGGGTCTGCTCGTCGTCGGCCACCGCGTCGCCGAGCGGCCGCTCGGCCGCCGAACCGGCCCCGTGACCCACGCGGCCGTCCACGACGTCGACTGCCCTGTCGCCGTGGTCCCGCACGACTGAGGAGTAACCGCTGTGATGATGTATGGGAACCAACACGCCATGAGCGGCTGGGACTTGTTCGCGATGTCGATCGGCTCGGTCCTGCTGTGGGCCGTGCTCCTGACCGTCGCCGTCCTGCTCATCCGCAACCTCGGTCACACCTCTCAGCGTCCGCACACCGTCGGATCGCCCCCGCCCGAGCAGGTGCTCGCCGACCGGTTCGCGCACGGGGAGATCGACGAGGAGGAGTACCGCAACCGCCTGGCCGTACTGCGCACGGACGGCTCCAGGCTCACCGAGCGCTGAGGCCGAAGGGTGGGGCGACGATCGACGGCAGAGGCCCGTCCGTCGCCCCACCCTTCGGCGTTGTGGACATGGCCGGTGCGCCGTCCGGGGAACGGCCGGGTCCGACGGGCCCGGGTCGGGGGCCGGTCGGTGTGCCGGTGAGGGCCGTCCGGCCCCTGTGGGACTGAGGCCGGCCGCACGAGTCTGGGAGCCAGTGGAGCGCTTCTTCCGTCCAGGGAGGGTGCCTGGAGAGGGGTGGACTGTGATGAGTGGCCCGGTGGTCGTGGGAGTGGACGGTTCGCGGTCGAATCTGACGGTGGTGGAAGTCGCCGCTCTGGAGGCCGAGCGGCTCGGCGTCGGTCTGGAGCTGACGCAGGCGGTCGGCTGGCCGTCCGGGGCCGGCCGGTTCGGAATTCCCTCGTGGGAGGTGGGCGGGACCGGCGTGCGCGCGCCGATGAACGGCGTGCTGGCCGGGGCCGAGCGGCGCGCCCGTGACGCCGCACCGAGCGTGAGGATCTCGCGCGGAGTCCTCGTCGGTGAGCCCGGGACCGTGCTGGAGCGCGAGTCGCGCACCGCCTCGCTGACCGTCGTCGGAAGCAACGGCGCACGCGGCACCCTGCGCGACGACTCGCTCGCCGGGCACCTGTCCGCGTGTGGGTCCGGGCCGCTGCTGGTGGTGCGCGGCCGGCCGAACCCGGTCGGCCCGGTGCTGCTCGTGGTCCACGGCACCTCGACGCTGCGAGGAGCCGCCGAATTCGCCTTCGCCGAGGCCTCGGCACGCGGGGCGGACCTGGTGTCCGTGCAGCTGCGGAACATCTCCGCCGCCCGTCCCTACGGCGGGTCCGCCCCGGCCGACACCGGCGACGAGGAGGACGTCGTGCTCGCCGAGGCGCTGTCCGAGCTGCGCGAGCGGTACCCGGACGTCACCCTGCGCTGCCGCCGGCTGCGTGGCCGCTCCCGCCGGGGCCTCGTCGAGGCCAGCGCGGACAGCCAGCTCCTGGTGGTCGGGGTGCGCGACCGGTTCCGGTTCGTGCGCCTGCCGCTGGACCCGGTGTGCCAGACGGCGCTCCACGAGGCGGACTGCCCCGTCGCCCTCGTCCGCTGCTAGCCCTCATGGAGGGCCGCAGGAAGGAGTGACCGGTGGAACACCACCTGGTGTTCCACCGGTCACCCGCCGTTCCACCGCTTCCTCCCGGGGCGCCCCGAACTGTGCGGAGGAAGCTAGAGGTCGGCCGTTCGTGGAGAAGAAATCCATCTGTTGCTGTGTCGCGTCGTAGACCAGCGGGTCGGTCAGGCCGGTGCCGCCGCCGAAGTGGCCGGGATGGAAAGAGCCCTCCGCCGCGTCGGAGTCGTAGAAAGAGCAGGTCGGTGCGCTGGGTCGCGCCACCGTAGTTGCCCGGAACCATCTGGGCCCCGTTGGTGCGCCATCCGCTGTTCTTGCCGATGAGCCTCAGCCGCCCGGCCTGGTCGCCGCGCAGGGACTGGGCTGGTCGAGGGTGGTGGCCTGTTTGCTTTCGGGTATGCCGCGCCTCCTGAATCCGCCGTGGAACACGAGTGGACGTCCGGGAAAATCCTGGAAGCCGAGCGGAGTGAGCAGCGGGCCCGCCGACCCACCGTAGGGAGGCGGCCGGAATCTGTGGAGGGGAAATGCCGGTTCCGCGACAGGCGCATGCGGAGGCTCCATGCCGGACGGTCCACGGCCGCCCTCAGCTCGTGGTAGGAGCGAGCCGTGCATCCTTCGTCAGCACCTGACGTGCCGTACGGCGGGGCGAGGCGGGCCCCTGCGGTCCGTAGCCGAGGCGGAGCACCATCTGCGCGTGCTCCCGTCGGTCGTCCGCGAGGTGCTCGCGCAGGTCGGGCCATTCCAGCGCCTGATGGAGCAGGGATGCCCGCACGCCGTGGGCGGTGGCCACGAGCAGGACGCGTTCCAGTGCCTCGCCGGCGCGCAGCCAGTCCGTCCGGCGATCGTGGAGGGTGGACAGTACGGCGATGGAGGGTCGCTTCTCGAAGGGGCGGGCGAGGAGCGACGCGGGGTGCGGACGGGCGCTGAAGTCCCGCATCGGGATCTGGTCCCGGAAGTCCTGCGGGCCGACCGTCTCCGGTGGCATGCCGAGGGATTCGCTGTTCGGAGAGTGGACCCAGCGGCGGCTTTCCGTGGCCCGGTCCGAGTCGGCGGTGTTGCGCTGCTCCGCCTCCCGCGTCAGCCGCAGCAGACGGTCGGTCCGCGCGGGTCCGGGGAGGTCCAGTACGGCGCCCTCCGCGTGGGCGGCCTCGGTCAGTTCGGTCAGTACGGAGGCGGGCACCGGCCGGTCGGCGAACGGGAAGCGGCTGCTGTGCCGGCGCCACACGGCGTCGTACAGCTCCGGTGCCGCTGAGAACCGGGTGGTTCCGGCGAGTCGTACGGTGGCGAGCAGGTCGGGTTCGGAGGGTCGGGGGAGGCGGCGGGCCACGGGCTCCCAGCCGCAGTGGGCGACCGCCACGCGCAGGTTGAACAGGGCGCAGCCGACCGAGATGTGCAGGGCGCGTCCCGACGGATCGGTGTGCCGTAGACCGCGTTCCGCGACCGCCCGGATCTCCAGCGTGACCGTGTCCGGATCGAGCCGGAAGCGCCAGGGCTGGGTGTTGTGGATCGAGGGCGCGGCGACGGACGCCGCGATCAGCGTTTCCAGGGTCGGGACGTCGAGAACCGTGCTGGACATGAGGTCTCCTCCCCGCCCCGCGCCCGAAAGGCGGCCGGGCCGTTGGCTGTTCCTGTCCAGCGTGGTGGCGTGAGGAGGGCCGGGGGAGGGGCCGTACGGCCCCGGGGCGCGCCGATCGGCCCGGCGCGCGGCTCAGGTGCCGGAACGGCCGCTGGACTCCGGCTGTTCCAGGTGTGAGGCGAGGACCGCGGCCTGCACCCGGCGCTGGACGCCCAGCTTGGCGAGCAGCCGGGAGATGTGGTTCTTGACGGTCTTCTCCGACAGGTACAGCCTCTTGCCGATCTCGCGGTTGGTGAGTCCGTCCCCGATCAGCGCGAGGATCTCCCGCTCGCGCGGCGACAGGCTCGCCAACTCCGGTGCCATCTCCGGGGCTTGGGCCGGTTCGGCCCGCAGGGAGCGCATCAGGCGGGCGGTCGTCGCGGGGTCGAGCATCGACTGGCCGGAGGCGACGGTGCGTACCGCCGAGACCAGGTCGGAGCCCTTGATCTGCTTGAGCACATAGCCCGAGGCTCCGGCCATGATGGCGTCGAGCAGGGCGTCCTCGTCGTCGAACGAGGTCAGCATCAGCACGGCCAACTCCGGCATCTGGTCGCGGAGTTCGCGGCAGACGGTGATGCCGTCGCCGTCGGGAAGGCGTACGTCCAGGACGGCGACGTCCGGGCGCACCGCAGGGGCCCGCACCAGGGCGTGCTCGACGTTCTCGGCGTCGCCGACCACCGAGATGTCCTCCTCCGCGTCCAGGAGGTCGGACAGACCGCGTCGTACGACCTCGTGGTCGTCCAGCAGGAAGACGCGGATCGGGTCCTGCGCGGTGAAGGTGCGTGCCTCGGTCATCTCGACCCCTCGTTCCCCGGAGTATGAACGGACTGCGGGCCGTCCGTGACCTCGATCATCACGCGCCCGGCCCCGAAGCACTAGGGCCGACCGGCCCAACCGGCCCTTTCGGCCTGTCCCGACCGGCCCTCGTGCGAAGGTCCGGCGGCCCCTCCCCGCGGCGATCACCCGCTGAGATCTTCCTGTTGTTCTCGTCTCCATGAGGCCCGTGAGGGGGTGTGACCGATGCGGAAGACCAAGCGCGTGAAGGTCCTGGGGTGGCGCTGGCGGCGCAATGAACTGCGCCGGCACAGCGACGCGGTCGAGGCGTGGATCGTCCTGGCCGCCTGGGCGATCGCGACAGCCGGGGGAGCCGTCGCCGGCGTCGCGGGTGCTCAGGCCTTCGAGGCCACGCAGGCGAGGAGCGGAGCAGAGCCTCGACCGGCCACCGCCGTGCTGCTCGGCACCGTGCCGCGCGGTGCGGACGACCACAACCGTGTGCGGGCGAACGTGCGCTGGACCGATGCGCAGGGCACCGTCCGTACCGCCACGGCGGACGTGAAGGCCGGAACCACCGTCGGTAACTCGGTACCGGTGTGGACGGACGGGCACGGCCACCTGGTCGACGAGCCCGCGAGCCCGGCGGTGGAGACGGCACGTGTGGTGCTGGCCGGTACCGGGGTCGGCCTGGCGGGTGGGCTGTTCGTGCTCGCGGGCGGACGGCTGATCCGGCTGCGGGTGGAGCGGCGGGCCACCGAGCGGTGGGGCGAGGAGTGGGAGCGGACCGGTGCGCGCTGGGGGCGCAGGACCGGCTGAGACGCCGTTGCTCCGCCGGTCGTCGGTGGCCGACGGGGCAACGGCTTACGGACTCAGGGCCCTTCCGGCGCTCTCGCTACGCCGAGCGATCGTCGGGCCCGTCGAGTCCGAACTCCACGTCCACGACCCCCTCCACGGCTCGCACCAGCCGCGCTGCCACCGGGACCAGGGACGTGTCCCGTACCCGGCCGCCGAGCCGTACGACACCGTCCCGGACCTCGACCCGCACCGTGGACGCCGGACCGGGGAACAGATACGCCACCACCTCGCGCCGTACCTCCTCCGCGATCTCCTCGTCGTCCCGGAGGAACACCTTCAGCAGGTCGGCCCGGCTGACCACGCCCTCCAGCCGGCCCGCGTGGTCGACGACGGGCAGCCGCTTCACCTTGGCCCGTGCCATGGTCCGCGCGGCCCGTGCGAGCGTCTCGCCCGGGCCCACGGTCAGCGCGGGCGCTGTCATCAGCTCGCCCGCCGTCACCGAACCGGCCTTCGCGAGGTCGGACAGGCGGCGCAACTGGGTATGCCGGTCGGGGTCGTCGTCGCGGAACTCCTCCTTGGGCAGCAGGTCGGCTTCCGAGACGATCCCGATCACGCGTTCCGCCGCGTCCAGCACGGGCAGGGCGCTGACCTTCCGCTCCTGCATCGTGCGCACGATGTCCTTGAAGGCGGCCCCGCGGCCGACGGTGGCGACGGTACGGGTCATCACGTCGCTCACGATGTGCGGTGATCCATGCATGGTCACTCCTCACTCCTCACGATCGGTCGGAGCGGTCAGGTCACCGCATGCCGCCGCTGCCGTAGGGGCCGTACAGGTCCAGCAGCCGGGTGCGGGCCGAGCGGAGCCGGTGGGCCACGATGTCGCCCACCCACTGGAAGACGTTCACGCCGAACGCGGGATCGTCCTTGCACAGCGCGCGTACGGCCGCGGCGTCGAACTCCCAGGCACGCACCGGGGTCGTCGCCTCGGCGCCCAGGTGCCAGGTGTGCGGGCCGAACAGCCAGGACCAGCCGACGAGTTCGTTGTGCCCCAGCGACTCGATGACGGCGGCCTGACGGCCGGGCACGTGCATGTCGAGGGCGATCGTGCCGGTGCGGATGATCCAGAACCGGTCCGCGCGGGCGCCCTCCTCGAAGAGCCGGACACCCTGCGGGACGGACACCTCGCGGGCGAACTTCATCAGCTGTTCGCGGTGCTCCGGGGGCAGGGCCCGCGGCATGCTCATGGTCGGGGAAGCGTTCATGGCGTACCTCCGGAAAGCGTACGGATCTACCACCTCCAGCGTCCGCCCGTGCGTCCCGACGGACCATGGGCCACCCGGCCCGCCGGCCGGGCCGACCGGTGCCCCGGGAGAGCCGTACGGCACCCTGTGCCACCGGGCTGCCCGCGCTTCGATGAAACCCAGAGAGGTTCTCGACCGACATGAGGGGGTGGACACCGTGGGTACGACCTTGACACCGGAGTTCTGGAGGCAGTTCACCGTCCTGCTGGTGATCGCGACCGTGGCCACCGCCGTGCTCAGCGCGGCGCTCGACGCGCTGGTGCTGCGGATGCGCGCCCATCGGGCACCGCAGGGGTCGTCGGCCACCCACGTGGTCCGCACACATCGGCCGACCCGGGGGACTCCCGTCCACCACTGACGCCGTTCGACAAGGGCAGACCCCGCGCTTGCTCGGCGCCCTCGGCGGCAACGCCCTTTCACGCCGCGCTAGTTGCTATGCGTCCCATCGTTGAGCAGGACATCGAGGCCGCGTTCCTGGTGGCGCCCGCCAGTCCATGGAAGGGACTGGCGGGCGCAGCTGCGTTCCGGCCCTGTCGTGACCGGGTGCTAGACGTCGTTGGAGTCGCTGTGTGCTGACGCGAGTTCGATGCCGCGGATTCTGCGGAGCCGGCCGACGAACAACCGAAGGGCGATACCGCAGCCGGCGGCGCCCGGAGAGGACGATGCCGTTGCCGGGATCACCGGCCAGGACCGAGGCCCATTCCTCGCGGAGGTGTGACCTGTGCTCTCCGGCGAGGAAGGAAGCGAGGTCCAGGGTCCGAAGGCCTGCCCGGGCGTTAGGGGTATCCGTGCTCGGATTGGTCGCGGGTTCTCGTTCCGCCGCAAGGTCTGCGCGAACGCGGGTTCGGGATCGAGCAACTTCAGGACGTAGCCGACGAGTAGGCAGATCGCTGCGAACGCGCCGGACAATACCGGCGCCAGCACCGCGACAACGGCCACCGGTCCGGCGCCGGAGGTCTCGGCGCGCTCCTCGTCCGTGCTCACGCCGCACCTCCTTCAGCCGCTGAGCGCAGCCCGAAGAGCCGAGGCTTCCGCTCCTTGGCCTGGTGGGCCGCTTGTTGACCCACGGCGGTGAGTTCGTAGTAGTACCGCTTCGGCCGTCCCGGATGCTCGCCCGATTCCGCATACCGGGTCGCCCATCCCGCGTCGACCAGTCGCTCAAGGATGGGATAGACCGTTCCGGACCCGAGGTCGGCTTCCTCGCAGATCTTGAGCCCCCACGCGGGGTCGTCGGCAGTGGACGTCAGAAGCACCTTGATGACCTCAAGTGTCGGGCGCGTAAGACGAATTGATGCCATGTCACTAGTGAAGCAGCACGCCGACCATGTGTCGAGTACGACATTCGGTCGGTCTTGGCACCGTCGAGTCGGAGGTCCAACCGGCCCTGTGGAAGGGGTCGTTCAGCCCGGCGCCGACGGACCAACGGCATCAGGTGACCGACGGCCCGGCGCACGAGAGTCAGGGGTGCAACGAACGACCTGACACCTCGAAAGGACCACGATCATGGCCGTGCACGAGCACCCGCACCGCACTTCCGGCTTCCACCTGCCCACCTTCCGCAGGAACGGCTCGGCGTCGGACGGCGCCACCACGGCCACCGCGGCGACCACGGCGGCGCGTGCCTATGTGTTCGCGTCGTTGCGTCTGCTGACGGGGTTCGTCTTTCTGTGGGCGTTCCTGGACAAGACGTTCGGGTTCGGTTATGCGACTCCGTCGGGCAAGGGCTGGATCGACGGAGGTTCGCCCACGAAGGGTTTCCTGAGCAGTGTGGCGGCGGGTCCGATGGAGTCGACGTTCCATGACTGGGCCGGTGCCGGTTGGGCGAACTGGCTGTTCATGCTCGGTCTGCTGGGCGTCGGTATCGCGCTGGTTGCCGGTGTCGCGCTGCGGCTGGCTGCCGTGGCCGGTACGGCGATGATGGCGTTGATGTGGATCGCCGAGTGGCCGCCGGCCAGGCACCTGTCCGACGGCACGCTGAGCATGTCGTCCAACCCGTTCGCCGACTACCACCTCATCTACGCGATCGTCCTGATCGCCCTCGCGGCGGCGGGCGCCGGTGTCACCTGGGGTCTCGGCAAGCTCTGGGCCACGCTCCCGATCGTCCGCGACCACAACTGGCTGCGCTGACCGCGGGAGACACGGTGGGCCCCTCGCGAGGGGCCCACCCTCCGGCTGCCCATGGGGCCGATCGGCCCCCATCGGGGACCTGCGGCCCCTGCTGCGGGAACCCCTACGTCACCAAGCTGGAATCAGACATCCGTTCAGGAGGAAGAGCCATGGTCCGCACACTCGTCGCAGGTCTCGACGGTTCCCCCGAGAGCAGTGCCGCCGCGGAATGGGCGGCCCGCGAGGCGGAACTGCGCGGTCTGCCGCTGAAGATCGTCCATGTCTGGGAGCCCGTCCCGGACCCGTTGGCCCAGGCCCCGTTGATGGGCGCCGAGACGCAGCAGCACTGGAGCGAGCGGATTCCGCGCGAGGCGGGCGAGGATCTGCGCCGGCGCCACCCCGGCCTGGAGGTGACCGTGGAGCAGGTGACGGGCACGCCCTCGGACGCGCTGGTGGATGCCGCGAAGGACGCCGAACTGCTGGTCCTCGGCTCCCGTGGACTGAGCGGTGTCGGCGGATTCCTCGTCGGTTCCGTCGGCCTCTCCGTCGTCGCACGCGCCGAACTGCCCGTGGTCCTGGTCCGGGCCGACGAACAGGCCGCCGACGGGACGAGCCCCGTGTCCGACACCCCGGACCGGCCCGTGGTCCTCGGCCTCGACGCCGACGTGCCCGCCGACGCGGTGATCGAGTTCGCGTTCGCCGAGGCCGCCCGGTGCGGCACCAGCCTGCGCGTCGTCTACGGCTGGAACCTCCCGCCGTACTACGCCTACGGCCTCGCGCTGGACGCGGGCCTGCACGACGAGCTCTCCCGCGAGGAGACCGACTCCCTCACCGAGGCCCTGCGCCCCTGGCGCCAGAAGCACCCCGAGATCGAGGTCGCCCTGGAACCGCGTGTCGGCAGCGCGGCAGATCACCTGGTGGACGCCTCCCGCGATGCCTCCCTCGTCGTGGTCGGCCGCCGGATCCGCCGCAGCGCGCTCGGCGCCCACATCGGCCCCGTCGCGCACGGCGTCCTGCACCACTCCACCGCCCCCGTGGCCGTCGTCGCACACGACTGACCCACCCCCGTCCCCCTGAGGAGCAGCAGTCATGAAGGCAGCCGTTGTACGAGCGTTCGGTGAGCCCCTCGTCATAGAGGAGCGTCCGGATCCCGAGCCCGGTCCCGGGCAGGTACGCGTCCGGGTGGAGGCGTCCGGGCTGTGCCACACCGACATCCACGCCGCGCACGGTGACTGGCCGGTCAAGCCGAACCCGCCGTTCGTGCCCGGCCACGAGGGCGTCGGCCTCGTCGAGAAGCTCGGCGACGGCGTCACCCACCTGAGCATCGGCCAGCGCGTCGCCGTGCCGTGGCTCGGCAAGGCCTGCGGACGGTGCGAGCACTGCCTGTCCGGCTGGGAGACGCTGTGCGAGCAGCAGATCAACACCGGATACGGCTGCGACGGCGGGTACGCCGAGAAGATGCTGGCCTGGGCCGACTTCGCCCAGCCGGTGCCGGACGGCGTCAGCGCCGTCGACGCCGCCCCGCTGACCTGCGCCGGCGTCACCACCTACAAGGCGCTCAAGGTCGCGGGCGTCCGGCCCGCGCAGCTCGTCGCCATCTCCGGGGTCGGCGGGCTCGGGCACCTGGCGGTGCAGTACGCGAAGATCGCGGGGGCGACGGTCGCGGCGATCGACGTCACCGACGAGAAGCTCGAACTCGCCACCGCGCTCGGCGCCGACCTCGTCATCGACGCCCGCAAGGACGACGTGGGAGAGGTCCTCAAGCGGCACGGCGGCGCGCACGCGGCGATCGCCCTGGCCGTGAACGAGGCCGCGTTCGCCGCCGTCAACTCCGGCCTGCGGCGCGGCGGGAAGCTCGTGATGGTCGCCCTGCCCGCGCACGGCACGATCCAGGTCCCGATCTTCGACACCGTGCTGAACGGCACCTCGGTGATCGGCTCCATCGTCGGCACCCGGCAGGACCTCACCGAGGTCTTCCAGCTGCACGCGGCCGGACAGACCAAGGTCATCTGCGAGACCCGCCCGCTGGACTCCGTCAACGAGTCCATCGAGGACGTGCTGCGCGGCGACGTCAAGGCCCGGATCGTCTTCGATCTCGCGGCGGGGCGGTGACCACGATGACACTCCCCATGGTCGTCGGTGTCGACGGCTCCGAGCCCAGCCTGCGTGCCGTCGACTGGGCGGCCGACGAGGCCGCGCTGCGCGGGGTCCCGCTGCGGCTGGTGTACGCCTCGCTGTGGGAGCGCTACGAGGGCACCTCGATCGCCGAGGACCTCGCCAAGCCCGACGAGCAGGTGATGGCCGAGGACATCGTCGACAACGCCGCACGCCGGGCCCGGCGCCGTCATCCCGAACTCGACGTGAGCGTCGAGGTGTTGGCGGAGGAGCCCGAGTACGCGCTGGTGCGGGAGAGCCGCAGCGCCTCGATGCTGGTGACGGGTACCCGCGGCCGCAGCGGTATCGCCGAGGCGCTGCTGGGTTCCGTGAGCCTGATCGTGGCCGGGCACGCGCAGTGCCCGATGGTCGTCGTGCGCGGCAACCACGACAACCAGGCCCAGGCAGGCACACACGGCCGCGTCGTCGTGGGCGTCGGAGAGAAGCCGGCGGGCTCGGCGGCGGTGCGCTTCGCCTTCGAGGAGGCACGACGGCGTGGGGTGCAGGTGGACGCCGTAAGGGCCTGGCGCTGGCCCGCCCACGAGACCACCGACCACCCGCTGATGTCCGGCGAACCCGCCCGGCTGCACGAGCAGCAGGCGGTGGAGGCGCTGGACGCGGCGCTCCGGGACGCTCCCACCGATGTCGCCTCGCGCCGCCGTACGGTCGAGGGCCACACCCGGCCCGTCCTCGTGGACGCCTCCCGGGAGGCCGACCTCCTGGTCGTCGGTGCCAAGCGCCGCCCCGGGCACTACGGGCTCCAGCTGGGCCGGGTGGCACACGGCGTGCTGCACCACTCCGCCTGCCCGGTGGTCATCGTGCCCGAGCACGCATGAACGGGGTGGCCGGCCGCTCGGAGACCCGCCGCGTGATCGGGGACGCAGGTCCACTGATCGCGCGGCGGACGCCCGGCGCTCTCGGCGCCGCGGCGGATCACCAACTTCACTTGTAAGCAACGCAGTTGTCCCACGTACGTCCGGCGCGGCAGCCCCGCAGTCCTTTGCCTGCCATGCCGTTTCTCCCGCCCTTGTCCATGCCGATGACTCCCGGAGCTCTTGATGAAGAAGGCCGAACAACCCGCCGCGACCGGACTTTCCGACGACGAACTGCGCACCCTGGACGCCCACTGGCGAGCCGCCAACTACCTTGCGGCGGGCCAGATCTACCTGATGGCGAACCCGCTCCTCACCGAACCCCTGAAGCCGGAGCACATCAAACCCCGGCTCCTGGGCCACTGGGGTACCTCGCCCGGTCTCAACCTCGTCTACACCCACCTCAACCGGGTGATCAAGGCGCGTGAGCTGGACGCGCTGTGCGTGTGGGGCCCGGGACACGGTGGCCCGTCCGTACTCGCCAACTCGTGGCTGGAAGGCAGCTACAGCGAGACCTACCCGAATGTCTCGCGTGACGGAGCGGGTATGGAGCGGCTCTTCAAGCAGTTCTCCTTCCCCGGCGGGGTGCCGAGCCATGTGGCGCCGGAGACGCCTGGATCGATCCACGAGGGCGGCGAACTCGGCTACTCCCTCGCCCATGCCTACGGCGCCGCCTTCGACAACCCGGACCTCCTCGTGGCCTGCGTGATCGGCGACGGCGAGGCGGAGACCGGCCCGCTGGCCGCCGCCTGGCACTCCAACAAGTTCCTCGACCCGGTCCACGACGGTGCCGTCCTGCCGATCCTGCACCTCAACGGCTACAAGATCGCCAACCCGACCGTGCTCTCCCGCCTCCCCGAGTCCGAACTCGACGAACTGCTCAGGGGATACGGCCACGAGCCGATCCACGTCACCGGTGACGACCCGCTCACGGTGCACCGCGCGATGGCCGCCGCGTTCGACGACGCGCTGGACCGCATCGCCGTGATGCAGCGGACCGCCCGCGAGGACGGCGCCACCGAGCGCGTGCACTGGCCGATGATCGTGCTGCGCACCCCGAAGGGTTGGACCGGTCCCGCCGAGGTCGACGGCGTCCCGGTCGAGGGCACCTGGCGCGCCCACCAGGTCCCGCTGTCCGAAGTGCGCGAAAACCCGGAGCACCTACGGCAGTTGGAGGCGTGGCTGCGCTCCTACCACCCGGAGAAGCTGTTCGGCGCCGAGGGCCGGCCCGTCGCGGACGTCCTCGCCTGCCTGCCCGAGGGCACCAAGCGCCTCGGCTCCAGCCCGTACGCCAACGGCGGTCTCCTCGTGCGCGATCTGCCGATCCCCTCCCTGGACCAGTTCGCGGTCCCGGTCGACAAGCCCGGAACCACCCTGCACGAGCCCACCCGCATCCTCGGCGACCTCCTCGAACAGGTCATGCACGACACCTCGGCGAGCCGCGACTTCCGCGTCGTCGGCCCCGACGAGACCGCCTCCAACCGGCTCCAGGCCGTGTTCAACGCCAGCGGCAAGGCCTGGCAGGCAGGGTTCCTGCCGGTCGACGAGCACTTGGACCGGCACGGCCGGGTGATGGAGATCCTGTCCGAACACACCTGCCAGGGCTGGCTGGAGGGCTATCTCCTCACCGGCCGGCACGGACTGTTCTCCTGCTACGAGGCGTTCGTGCACATCGTCGACTCGATGGTCAACCAGCACATCAAGTGGCTGAAGACATCGAGGGAGTTGGCGTGGCGCGCACCCATCGCCTCCCTCAACTACCTGCTCACGTCCCATGTGTGGCGCCAGGACCACAACGGCTTCTCGCACCAGGACCCCGGCTTCGTCGACCACGTCCTCAACAAGAGCCCCGAGGTCGTCCGGGTCTACCTTCCGCCGGACGCCAACACCCTTCTCTCGGTGGCGGATCACGTGCTGCGCAGCCGCGACTACGTCAACGTGGTCGTCGCCGGCAAGCAGCCCTGCTTCGACTGGCTCTCCATGGACCAGGCCCGCGCCCACTGCGCGCGCGGCGCCGGGATCTGGGAGTGGGCCGGCACCGAGAACGGCGGCGAACCCGATGTCGTGCTCGCCGCGGCCGGTGACGTTCCCACCCTGGAGGTGCTGGCCGCCGCGCAGTTGCTGCGCAGGCACCTGCCCGACCTCGCCGTCCGCGTGGTCAACGTGGTCGACATGACGAGGCTCATGCCGCGCGAAGAACACCCGCACGGCATGAGCGACTTCGAGTACGACGGCCTCTTCACCGCGGACAAGCCGGTCATCTTCGCCTACCACGGCTACCCGTGGCTCATCCACCGCCTCGCCTACCGCCGCACCGGCCACGCCAACCTGCACGTGCGCGGCTACAAGGAGTCCGGCACCACGACCACGCCCTTCGACATGGTCGTCCGCAACGACCTCGACCGCTACCGCCTCGTCATGGACGTCATCGACCGCGTCCCCGGCCTCGCGGTACGCGCCGCCGCCGTACGCCAGACCATGGCCGACGCCCGCACCCGCCACCAGGCCTGGATCCGCGAGCACGGCACCGACCTGCCCGAGGTCGCCGACTGGACCTGGGGCGCCTGACCTCACGCCACAACATCCCTGCTCTGCAAAGGAGTTCGCCGCCATGACCGTACGCGTCGGCATCAACGGCTTCGGCCGGATAGGCCGCACCTATCTGCGCGCGGCACTCGACCGCGCCGAGGCGGGCACCCAGGACGTCGAGGTGGTCGCGATCAACGACATCACCTCGCCCGCCACCCTCGCCCATCTCCTGGAGTACGACTCGACGTTCGGGCGCATCGGACGCGAGGTGAGCCACGACGACAGCTCGATCACGGTCGACGGCACGCGGATCGCCGTCAGCGCCGAACGCGACCCGGCCGCCCTGCACTGGTCCGACTACGGCGCCGGCATCGTCGTCGAGTCCACGGGCCGCTTCCGTGACCGCGATTCGGCCGCCCTGCACCTGAAGGCGGGCGCCCACACCGTGCTGCTGTCCGCGCCCGGCAAGAACGCGGACGCCACCATCGTCATGGGCGTCAACGACTCGACGTACGACCGCAGGCAGGACCGGATCGTCTCGGCCGCTTCCTGCACCACCAACTGCGTCGCCTCGATGGTCAAGGTGCTGCACGACGCCTTCGGCATCGAGCGCGGCATGATGACCACCATCCACGGCTACACCAACGACCAGTCCCTGCTGGACGGCCCGCACAAGGACCTGCGCCGGGCCCGCTCGGCGGCGCTGAGCATCATCCCGACCAGCACCGGCGCGGCGCGTGCGGTCGGCCTGGTGCTGCCGGAGCTGGCCGGCGCCCTGGACGGCATCGCCGTACGCGTGCCCGTCGAGGACGGCTCGCTCACCGACCTCGCGGTGGTGCTGCGCCGCGAGGTGACGACCGAGGAGATCAACGCGGTCTTCGACGAGGCCGCCGAGGGCCCGCTCAACGGCATCCTCCGTGTCTCGAAGGCCCCGATCGTCTCCCGCGACGTCATCGGCGACCCCTCGTCGTGCATCTTCGACCCGGCCCTGACCCAGGCGCACGGCACCCTGGCCAAGGTCTTCGGCTGGTACGACAACGAGTGGGGCTACACCAACCGCCTCCTCGACCTGACGGCACTGGTCGCCGACGACTGAGCACGACCGCGAGAGGCCCCGTGCGGTGGGCCTGTGCGGCTGGTTTCCGAGGGCCGAAAGGCCCCATGGTCCGCCCCCAGGCAGCCCATGGGGCCTTTCTCCGTTCCGCGGGACGCTCGAAGTGTCGAAGAACCTTGGAGGAGACCCGTGATGACGGATTACGCACTCAGCCGACCCACCGTCCATGCGCTGCTGGCGGACGGCACCACCGTGTGCATCCGTCCCGTGGTGGCGGGCGATCACGACCAACTGGAGGGACTCTACGAGGAGATGTCCCCGGAGAACCTGCGGCTGCGGTTCTTCGGAGTGAGCCGCCGGTCCGCCGAGATGGCCGCCGACCGCGCCTGCCGGCCGCACCCCGGATACCGTGCCCTGCTGGCCGAGGCCAAGGGCCAGGTGATCGGACTCGCCGAGTACGACAACGGCGGCACCGGCACAGCGGCCGACATCTCCGTCGCGGTCGCCGACGGACTGCACCACCGGGGCGTCGGCACCCTCCTCGTCGAGCACCTGGTCTCCGCCGCCCGCGCCGAGGGCATCACCACGTTCACGGCCGACGCGCTCAGCGAGAACCACGAGATCCTCCGGCTCTTCGCCGACCTCGGCCTGCGCATCGCACGTCGTTTCGAGGGCCCCGAGATGCGCTGCACCATCGAACTCGACGAGGACGAGAACTACCTGTCGGCCACCGAGGCACGGGGCCGCGCGGCCGATGTCGCCAGTCTCGTACCGCTGCTGCGCCCCGACGCGGTCGCCGTCGTCGGTGCCGGACGCAGGGCCGGTTCCGTGGGCCGGGCGATCCTGCACCACCTGAAGGCGGGCGGCTTCACCCGTCGCCTCTTCGCGGTGAACCCCGCCGCGACCTCGATCCTCGGCGTGCCCAGTTACCCCTCGGTCGGCGCGCTGCCGAAGACACCCGACCTCGTGGTCGTCGCCGTCCCCGCCGCCGCCGTCCCGGCCACCGCCGAGGAGTGCGGCAAGGCAGGCGCACGCGCCCTCCTCGTCGTCACCGCGGGACTCGACCCCGCGCAGGCCGAGGCGCTGACGGCGGCCTGCCGGACGTACGGCATGCGGCTGGTGGGCCCCAACTGCCTCGGGGTCTCCAACACCGACCCGGAACTGAACCTCGACGCGACCTTCGCCGCCGACCATCCCCGCCCCGGCACCGCGGGCATCGCCGTGCAGTCCGGCGGCATCGGCATCGCCCTGCTCGACGGGCTGTCCCGGCTCGGCATCGGCGTCTCGACCTTCGCGTCCCTGGGCGACAAGTTCGACGTCAGCGGCAACGACATGCTCCAGTGGTGGGAGAGCGACGGCACCACCGACCTGGCCCTGCTGCATCTGGAGTCCTTCGGCAACCCGCGGGCGTTCTCCCGTACCGCCCGCCGCGTGACGCGCCGGATGCCCGTCCTGACCGTCGACGCGGGCCGCACCGACGCCGGCCGCCGCGCCGCCGCCTCGCACACCGCGGCGGCCGCCACCCGCACCATGACACGCGGGGCGCTGTTCACCCAGGCAGGCATCACCGCGACCCGCTCCGTCGGCGAACTCCTCGAAGCAGCCGCCCTGTTGCACTCCCAGCCGCTGCCGACCGGATCCCGCGTCCTGATCGTCACCAACGCCGGGGGAGCCGGGGTCCTCGCGGCCGACGCCTGTGCCGAGGCCGGGCTCAGCCTGCCCACCCCCACCCCCGAACTCGTCGACGACCTGCTCGCCGTACTCCCCGAGGGCGCCGCGATCGGCAACCCCGTCGACGCCACCGCGGCCGTCTCCGAGGAGCAGCTCAAGGACTGCGTGGACCGCGTCATGCGGCACCCCGGCATCGACGCCGTCCTGGTGGCGCTGGTCCCCACGGCGGTCGCCGCGGCGACCGGCGACGACCTCGTGCGCGCTCTGACCTTGGCAACGGGCCACAGGCCCAAGCCGGTTGCCGTGGTCCGGCTCGAACAGGCCCTGCCGGTCGAGCTGTTGCCCACGACCGACCTGCGAACCGTCCCCGCTTACGCCGAACCCCAGGCGGCGGCAAGGGCGTTGGCCCACGCCGCCCACCGCGCGGCCTGGCTCGCCCGGCCCGCCGGGACGATCCCCGACCTCGACGGAGTCGAGACGGTGCGCGCCCACACCGTCGTCGAGGCCTACCTCGAAGCGAACCCGGACGGCGGCTGGCTCGGCCCGCGCCAGTGCGCCGAACTCCTCGGCTGCTACGGCATTCCCCAGCTCGCCTGGGCCTGGGCGGAGACCGAGGACGACGCCGTCCTCGCCGCCGACCGGCTGCGCGGCGCCGACGGCCGGGTGGTCATGAAGGCCCACTGGCCGGGCCTGCTGCACAAGAGCGAACAGCACGCCGTCCACCTCGACCTGCGCGGCGACGCCCAAGTACGCGCCGCCTTCCGGGACTTGGGGACCCGGTTCGCCGGACTCATGACGGGCGTGGTCGTGCAGCCGCTCGCCGAGCGTGGCACCGAGCTGTTCGCCGGCGTCGTCCAGGACCAGGTCTTCGGACCGCTCGTCCTCTTCGGCCTCGGTGGCACCGCCACGGAGATCCTCGCCGATCACACCGCCCGGCTCGCCCCGCTCACCGACCACGACGTGCACGACCTGATCACGGCCCCGCGCTGCGCCCCGCTCCTGTTCGGCGCGCACGGCAGCCCGCCCGTCGACCTCGAAGGCCTCGAACAACTGCTGCTGCGGCTCTCCCGGATGGCGAGCGACCTGCCGCAGCTGGCCGAGGCCGACTTCAACCCCGTACTCGCGGCACCGGGCGGCGTCTCCGTCCTCGATGCCCGCGTCCGCCTGCTGCCCACCAGGCCGCAGGACCCGTATCTGCGCCGACTTCGCTGAGGAGGGAACACCATGAAGCACAACAAGGTCGGCTCCGTGATGACCACGGAGGTCGTCCGGGCCACGTACGGAACGCCGTTCAAAGAGGTGGCACGCCTGCTCGGCGAACACCGCGTCAGCGGCCTGCCCGTCGTCGACGAGGACGACCAGGTCATCGGAGTCGTCTCCGAGACGGACCTGATGGCCCACCAGGCCGAAGCACCCGACCCGTACGAGCCGAAGAAGCGGTTCCGGTTCGCCGACCTGACGCGCAGCGCCAAGCGGCGGGCCGCGAAGGCGACCGCCCGGACCGCCGGCCGGCTGATGACCGCGCCGCCCGTCACCGTGCACGCAGAGGACACCATCGTCGAGGCCGCCCGGACCATGGCCCAGCACCGTGTGGAGCGGCTGCCGGTCCTCGACGAGGAGCATCGGCTCGTCGGCATCGTCACCCGCCGCGACGTGCTCCAGGTCTTCCTGCGGCCCGACACGGAGATCCGTGACGAGGTCGTCGACGAGGTCCTGGTCCGTGCTCTGTGGCTGGCGCCGAGCACCGTCGACGTCTCCGTGGTGGAGGGCGTCGTCACGCTCTCCGGCCACATGGAGCGCAAGAGCGAGACGGAGATCGCCGTCTCCATGGTCCGGCAGATCGACGGGGTCGTCGCGGTCGTGGAGAAGCTCTCCTACCGGACGGACGACTCCCGCATCCACCCCGAGGAGCAGACCTACCGCGGTGTCACCGACACCTGGGTGCGCCACCTGTGAACTGAGAGGAGACGAACGCCATGCCAACCAGTGTGCTGGTGGCCTACGGGACCACCAACGGATCCACCGCACAGATCGCCGAGACCGTGGCCGAGGTCCTGCGCAAGGCGGGGCTCGTTCCCGACCTGCTGCCAGCCAGGTCCGTCGTGGACGTGACGCCGTACGACGCCGTGGTGGTCGGCGGCGCTCTGTACGCCGCCCGCTGGCACCGCGACGCCCGCCGGTTCCTGAGTCGGCACGGTCGCCAACTGGCCGCGCGCCCGGTGTGGTTCTTCAGCAGCGGACCGCTCGATCCCTCCGCCTCGGAGCGGGACATCCCGCCCGTGCACGGCGTACGGCGTGCCGTCACCCGGCTCGACGTCAGGGGCCATGCCACCTTCGGCGGTTGCCTGGAGGAAGGGGCCAAGGGACGGATCGCCCAGTCGATCGTGCGCAACGGGAAGGGCGGGGACTTCCGCGACTTCGGCGCGATCGAGGAATGGGCGACACGAATCGCGGACGAGCTGCTGAAAGAGCGGGGGGAGGACTGAAGCTGCCGGACCTCTCCTTGGCAGGGAACAGCTCCGGTGCGGAACCGATGCGCCGGGGTTGTTCCGGGCGTACGGCAGGATTTTCCCGGAGAGCTTGGTGGCGCTTCCGCAACCGTTGTCCTCATCGGGAACGTCTTCAGGAGCAGTACGTACCCATGGGCGGGAACGAATCGACCACCCGGTCTCACGTGCTGCGCAGGTGGGTAACTGGCCAGGGACGGCGGCCATCGGGGGTAAGAGCGTGCGAATCACCGCAGTCATCAGGAATTGCGTGGATGTGGCCCGGATCATCCATGGTGACCTGACCCCATTATTCAAGCGTGCTGTCGCGGAAGTGTGTCCGCCGGCGAAGCACATCTGGGACTCGTGTGACGCGGTCGACCATCCGGGCCGCTTTCTCGCAGAGAAGGCCATGACGACGGACTTTTCTGTGGCGGCTTCCGCATGGGCAGATCGTGGATCGCGCCGTGGACGTGCTGGCGTCCGATTTCCCCAGGCACGGGCAGCCCGCCCGGATATCGAGCAGCCTCAGCGTGACCGCCGGGTGAAAGAACTGGAGTCGTTCGAAGCGCGACGTGCAGAGCGCCGGGAACGTGAGGCGGCAAAGCAGGCGCGCATGAGGGATCGAAGTGTCGAGCGGGAGAGGGACAAGCGGGCGGAGCGGGAGAAACGCGCACGGGCGAGTGAGACCCCGGCGGAGCGACGGCGTCGACGGGTCCGGACCTGGACGCCGGCACAGCCGGAACCGGCGGCGGACACCGAGGCCATGCTGGCCGGTGTGATGAAGTATTACGGGGAGAACGCGGACGTCCCGAATGCCGAAGCCATGCTTACCTCGGTAGCAGCAGTCTGTGGCGAAAACAGCGTGCCGGCGCGGATCGCACGTACCAATCTCGCACGTGCTCGGGCGCGGAGTGCCGCAGCGGGTGCAAGCTGATCGGTTTCGCCGAAGTGGTGCAGTCGACCTTGAGCAGCGATCTCCCCCAGTCCATCCGGCAGTTGGCGGGCGAGCGGGATCCCGGTACTCGCCCGAGGACCTTCAGTCGAGGAAGCGAGTGGAACTCCGGGTCGGGCCGGTGCGTATGGCGGTCATCGCGGTCCCTCGGTTTCGTGCGGCGTGTGAAGGGAGACCAACAGGGCCCGGGCGGCGGTCAACCGGTGGGCCAGCACCCGGCCGACCCAGTGCTCGACGGACCGGCCGAACTCGGCGTCGTCCAGGCACAGCAGCCGGACGCCGACCGCGTCGAACTCGTAGGCCTGCACTTGGGTCACCGTCGCGGCGCCCAACTGCCAGGCGTAGGGCTCGTAGAGCCAGGACCAGCCGACGAGATCACCGACTCCGAGGGTCTCGACGACCGGGGGCCGACGGTCGGGCACTTGCATGTCGAGGGCGACGGTGCCGTGCTGGATGATCCAGAACCGGTCGGCGTGCCCGCCCTCCTCGAACAGCCGGGTGTCCGGCGGGAAACGCACCTCGCGGCCGAAGTGGAGCAGCCGTTCGCGATGCACCTGGGGCAGTGCGTGGTTCACACGGAGTGCCATTGACGGGGGCATCAGTTCGCCTCTGTTTCGTGTTCGGCTTCCAGCGCGACGACCGGGGGTTTGTGCCAGGGGCGGGTTCCCGGCGTCGGCTTCGAGCGGGGGGGTGCGGGCAGGGAGGCCGGAAGTCCGCGGGCTGTCGCAGGCCACGGTGAGCGCAGCGCGTTGCCGTAGCCCGGTCAGTCGTGGGAAGGCCTCGCCATACCTCTCACCGTGCGTCGCGCTCACCCCGGCCCACAGGGGCCGAACGGCCTGTTCGGCGGGGCCGAACCTCCCCTGCGGGCTACGACGGCACGACGGCGACCGGGCAGTGCGCGTGCTTCAGGAGGGCCTGGGCGGTGGCACCCGGGGCGGTGTGGCGTCCGATCACCACCAGCCCGGATGCCTCGGAGGCGTGGGCCAGGGCCTCGGCCGGCGGGAACAGCAGCACGTCCTCCCGGACCTCCACCTCCGGGTACTTCCCGCGCCACGGCCGCAGCGCGTCGGACAGCAGATCCTCCTCGCGGTCCTCCCAGGTGGCACGATCCGTCTCCGACACGGGGACGGGCGACGCGGCGGCGCCCGCCGGCAGCGCCCAGGCGTGCAGCGCGTGCAGCCGGACGCCGTGCAGCCGGGCGGCCTCGAAGGCGAAGCCGAGCGCGCCGCCCGCCGGGTCCCGGGCGTCGACACCCACGGTCACCGCGTCGGTGTGGCCCGGCACATCGAGTCCCGCGAGGGTCCCGGGTACGAGCACCAGGGGCCGGGCGCAGCCTGCGGCGAGTGCCGCCGCGGTCGAGCCCAGGGGCATCCGGGTGTGCTGACCCTCGCCGCGCAGGCCGAGGACGACGAGTTCCGCATGTGCGCTCGCCGCCCGCAGCTCGGGGACGGGCGCTCCGGTGAGGCTCACCGCCCGGACCGTCAACGACGGGTGCCGTGCGGCGAGTTCGGCGACCACGTGGTCCGCCACGGTGTCCGGGCGGTAGGGCCACTGCTCCACCGGGTCCAGGTTCTCGGGCGGCGCCACATGCACCACCCGCAGCGGCAGTCCGCGCCGCAGCGCCTCGCGTGCCGCCCAGTCCGCGGCGACGCGGCTGCGCGCCGACCGGTCGACGCCGGTGATGATCACTCGTTCCATGGTGTGCCGCCCTCCAGGTCCGTGGCCCTACCACTCTGACCGTGCGGGGCGGGCGAGCGCTGGGGCCGAACGGACCCCGGTTGGAGACCTGGCGGCCCATACCTGCCGGTAGACCCCGGGACGACCCTGGAGGGGAGGAGCAGACCGAGCGCAGGAGGTGCGGATCATGCTGCCGCCCGTCATCGCCGGAGTCGACGGTTCCGCCGAGAGTCTCGCCGCCGCCGAGTGGGCCGCCCGCGAGGCGGCACGCCGCGACCTGCCGTTGCGGCTGACCCACGTCTGGAACTGGCACCCGCGCCAGGACGACGGCGAGCCCGTCACGGCCGCGCAGCGCCATCAGGCGGCGCGCGTCCTGCGACAGGCCAGGGGGCGGGTCCGTGCCGTCGCCCCGAACATCCGCCCGTACGACGAGCAGATGGAGGGTCCCGCGACGGCCGCCCTGCTGAAGGCGGCCGAGGAGTCCGAGCTGCTCGTACTCGGCTCACGCGGCCTGAGCGGGGTCACCGGATTCCTGGTCGGCTCGGTCGCGCAGGGGGTGGTGGCCCGTGCCACCCGTCCCGTGGTCCTCGTCCGGGCGGGCGAGGAACCTGCCGACGAACACCTCCCTGCGCCCGGCGGGCGCCCGTCCATCCTGACCGGCTACCGGGACGTGATCCTGGGCGTCGACCTGGGCGATCCCTGCGACACGGTGATCGCATTCGCCTTCGAGGCGGCCCGGCTGCGCGGCGCGCGCCTCCGTGTGGTCCACGCCTGGCAGCCGCCGTCCCCACTGGGGCTCGGCCCCGGTGAGATCGGCCTGGTGAGCGGACCACAGTGGGCCGGGGAATGGCTCGGCTTCCTGTCCGCCGTGCTCCAGGTGTGGCGCGACAAGTACCCCGGCGTCGAGGTCGCCGAGACGGTCGTGGAGGGCCGGGCCCGCTCCGCGCTGCTCCGGGCCGCCTCCGGGGCGAGCCTCCTCGTGGTCGGCCGGCACCTCACCGACCGTCCGGCGGGACCGCGCATCGGGCCCGTCACCCACGCCGCCATCCGCCCCCACTCTCGGCTTCGCTCGAGCGGGGGGACCCCCATCGTCGGCTGCCCCGTGGCCGTCGTACCCCACGAGTGAGAGGCCCGAGTCGTGATGACCGCACCGACCAAGTACGTGTACGCGTTCGCCGAAGGCGGCCGCGAGATGGCCGCCCTGCTGGGGGGCAAGGGAGCGGGCCTGGCCGAGATGACCCGGCTCGGGCTGCCCGTGCCGCCCGGATTCACCGTCACCACCGAGGCCTGCAAGGCCTACCTCAAGACGGGCGAGGAGCCGCCCGAGCTGTCCATCGAGACGGCCCGCGCGCTCGCCGCACTGGAGCGGACCATGGGCCGCACCCTCGGAGCCCCCGACGATCCGCTGCTCGTGTCCGTCCGCTCGGGCGCCCGCTTCTCCATGCCCGGCATGATGGACACCATCCTCGACATCGGCCTCAACGACCAGTCCGTCACCGGGCTCGCTGAAGCATCGGGGCAGGAGCGGTTCGCGTGGGACTCCTACCGGCGGCTCATCCAGATGTTCGGGCACACCGTGATGGGCGTGGACGGCGACCTGTTCGAGCAGGCCATCGCCACGCACAAGGCACAGCGTGTGGTGACCGGCGACCACGACCTCGACACCGCCGAACTCGCCCTGATCACCGAGGAGTTCAAGGCCATCATCCGCAAGGAGACCGGCGAGGAGTTCCCTCAGGACCCGGCCGAGCAGCTGACCCGCGCCATCCGCGCGGTCTTCGACTCCTGGAACGGCGAACGCGCCCGCATCTACCGCCGCCGCGAACACATCTCCGAGGACCTCGGCACCGCCGTCAACGTCCAGGCGATGGTCTTCGGCAACCTCCGTTCCCCGGTGACATTCGAAAGCAGCGGCACCGGTGTCACCTTCACCCGCGATCCGGCCACCGGCGAACGCGGCATGTACGGCGACTACCTGCCCGACGCGCAGGGCGAGGACGTCGTCGCGGGCGTCCGCGACGCCCTGCCGCTGAGCGAGCTGAAGCGGCTCAACCCGCGTGTGTACGTCCAACTCGCCCATCACCTGCGCACGTTGGAGCAGCACTACCGCGACCTGTGTGACGTGGAGTTCACCGTCGAGCGCGGCAAGCTGTGGATCCTGCAGACCCGTGTCGGCAAGCGCACCGCCGAGGCCGCCTTCCGTATCGCCCACGACCTGCGCGTGGAGGGCACGATCACACCGGACGAGTCCCTGGTCCGCGTCGACGGCGCCGAACTGACCCGCCTGATGTTCCCCCGCTTCGACACCACCCCCGCCGACGTACCTCTCGCCCACGGCGTCCCCGCCTCCCCGGGGGCGGCGGTCGGCGTCGTGGTCTTCGACTCCGCCGAGGCCGTACGACGGGCCGCGGCCGGCGAGGACACGGTCCTGGTCCGCCGGGAGACCACCCCCGACGACCTCCCCGGCATGATCGCCGCACAGGCCGTCCTGACCAGCCGCGGCGGCAAGACCAGCCACGCGGCCGTCGTCGCACGCGGCATGGGCAAGGTCTGCGTCTGCGGCGCCGAAGCCCTCACCGTCGACCCGGTGGCACGCCAATTCACCACGGAATCGGGCGTGTTGGTGCACGAGGGCGACACCGTCTCCGTCGACGGCACCGCCGGCACCGTCCACCTCGGCGCACTCCCGCTGACCGCGTCCGACGTCGGCCGCGCCCTGGAGACCGGCACTGCGAGCGGTCCCCTGACGGAGGCGGTCCTGGGCGCCCTCGCTCACGCCGACTCCGTACGACGCCTCGAAGTCCGGGCCAACGCCGACACCCCCGAGGACGCCGTACGCGCCCGCAGCCTGGGCGCGCAGGGCATCGGCCTGTGCCGCACCGAGCACATGTTCCTGGGCGAGCGCAGGGCGTTGGTCGAGGCGATGATCCTGGCCCGCGACGACAACGCCCGCCAGAAGGCTCTCGCCGCCCTACTGCCGCTGCAACGCGAGGACTTCACCGGCATCCTCACGGCGATGGACGGCCTGCCGGTGACCATCCGGCTCATCGACCCGCCACTGCACGAATTCCTGCCCGACCGCACGGAGTTGGCCGTACGCCTGGCCCGCACCGAGCACCCCGACCCGCACGACCGCGAACTCCTCGCCGCCGTCGAGCGCATGCACGAGCAGAACCCCATGCTCGGACTGCGCGGCGTCCGACTCGGCCTGGCCGTACCCGGTCTGATGGCCATGCAGGTGCGGGCGATCGCCGAAGCCGTGGTCGCGCGACTGCGGGCCGGCGGCCGGCCACGCGCCGAGATCATGATCCCGCTCGTCGACACGGTCGAGGAGCTGCGCCTGGCGCGCACCGAGGCGGAAGCGGTCCTCGCCGAGGTCGAGACCGAGACCGGCACGACCCTCGACTGCCCGATCGGCACGATGATCGAGCTGCCGCGCGCCGCACTCACCGCCGGACGCATCGCCGAAGCGGCCGACTTCTTCTCCTTCGGCACCAACGACCTGACCCAGACCACCTGGGGCCTGTCCCGCGACGACGCCGAGGCCTCCTTCTTCCCGCTGTACCTGGAGAAGGGCGTCTTCACCGTGTCGCCGTTCGAGACGATCGACCAGGAGGGCGTGGGCCGACTCGTGGAAATGGCCGTCGAGGCGGGCCGAGCCGTCAACTCCCGCCTGGAGACCGGGGTCTGCGGCGAACACGGCGGAGACCCCGAGTCCATCCACTTCTTCCACCGGGTGGGGCTCGACTATGTCTCCTGCTCGCCGTTCCGTATCCCGGCGGCACGGCTGGAGGCGGGGCGGGCGGCCCTGATGGACATCACCGGGTGGAGTGACAGCAGGTAGAAGGGGCGCCGTGGGCGGCGGGTGGGGGGTCCCTGAGGACCGTGCACCCGCCGTCTCAGCGTCTCAGAACAGGGCCGGTACGACGGCCTCGCCGAGGTCAACTCACGCGCGGAACAGACTCCGTAGGACCTTGTCCCACAGCTTCTCGTCCGGCTGGAAGACCGCGAGATGCACGTTGCCGTCTCCCGCGCGCCCGCAGCCGGTGACGATCGACGCGCTGTCCCGGGCGATCACGTCCGCCTCGGCGAGCAGCCGGGGGAGGGACGCACGGGGTACGACGATGTCCATGATCTCGTCGGCGCAGGCCGACTTGGCCGCCCAGAAGGCCCGTTCCCGCGCCTCGATCAGTGGGCGTGCCGCCGCTGTCGGCAGCACGTAGACGTCGGCCGCGCCCAGGTCGAGCAACTGCCCGCCCAGGGTTTCCACATCGGCTTCGAGGACCACGACCAGATAGCCGAGCGCGGTTGTGCGGACGTGCTGGGGGATGCCGAGCCCGAGATCCTGCTGGGCCGTCATCGCGGCCGTCGTGAGCGTGTCGACGTACTCCAGGGCCGGCGGGTCCAGGCCTCCGGTCAGCAGGTGCTGCACGGCCCGCGCGATCTCCTCGGCCGTGGCGAACGGCGCCAGCACTGTCGCGCCGTGCCCGGCGCGGGGCTTGAGACGCAGGGTCGCCTCGGTGACGAGGGCGAGGGTGCCCTCGGAGCCGACGATCAACTGCGTCAGGTCGTAGCCGGTGCTGGTCTTCACGTATTTCCCGCCGCTGCGTACGACCTCCCTCCGTTCTGCCGCCCGGGTTGTACGGACGGCCGACAGTGTTCGGGATCCTGCGCGCCTGACACCCGAGGTGGTTCTCCGGTGTGTGCCGCGGGGTGGCGCCGGGCTGCTCGGGACGAGCGTGGCGGCCATGCCACCAAGCCAACTCGCGGGATGTTGGCGAGGGCAGGGGCCGAAGGTCCCTGCGCACCTGCCGATTGCCCCCGGTTGGGCAGGACGCGGCGGTCTGGTCGATGCGGACGGCTCGGCCCCTGTCCTCAGCGCACCGACGGACTTGGCGAGAGCGTGCTGGTCGCCTGCGGGGTGAGAACGACCTGCGGCTGTGTCGCGGCCGGGGGCGGCGGGGTCATGTCCTGAGCCGGGAGCGTGGGCGCGGTGGTCTCCTGGGGGAGGACCTGGCCGAAGTCGACCAGGCCGGTCTTCTCCAGGACCGTGAGGTGGTCCAGGTCGGTGTCGTTGGCCCGGTCGGCCAGGGCGCGGACCAGTGAGTTCCTCGTGGTCGTGCGGACGCTCGCGATCGTGGAGAGGGCCTGGCCGTCCACCGCGCGCAGGAGGGTGACCATGTCGGTGTCGAACTTTTTGCCGGTGTCCGCCTTCAACGTGGCCACGAAGCCCCGCTGTTGGGGCGACGGCCGATTGGGCAGGGTGATGTCCAGCCGGCCGGCGACTTCGCGGCTGGCGGCGTCCAGCGAGGCACGCCCGTCGATCAGATGCTCCCCTGCGGTCCTGACCGCTTTCGTCGTGCCCTTCCGTAACGCCATCTGACCGACGGGGTACTCCCACAGTCCGGCGGAGCGCACCTCGACCACGAAATCCCGGTCGGCTTCCGTCAGCGGTCCGGTGGCCGGGGTGGCGATGACCCGCTCGGGCGCGCTGTGGACCTTCTGGACTCCGAGCACGGCGGGGTAGAGGAGCGATCCGAGGGTGAGGCTGAGCGCACCACCCACGAAGAGAGTTCCCGCCGCGTTGCGTGAAACGAGCACCATGTCTCCTGTCCGGTTCGGAAACCGCACGTACGGGAGTACGGATGCGGGGTCCCGCGGAACCTCTCGGGCTCGCAACGGGTTCGTAATGCCGATCTGCGTTCGGCATTCCGGCTCAGGCCGCGCAGAACCTCTCCCTGCGGCCTTGCGCTCGCTGACGTCGCGAACGGCGTCCCGGCGTCACCGAGATGTGGGCAGCGGTTGCTCCGGGGTGTCCGCCTGCTGGAGTTCGGCGAGGATCTGGTTCTGTCCGGTGAGGAGTTCGGTGAGGATGCGGCGCGCGGCGCGCAGGAGGTCGGCGACGTCTCCACCGGCGAGCGCGTAGCGGACCGTGGAACCCTCCCGCATGGACACGACGATGCCGGAGCGGCGCAGGACGGCCAGTTGCTGCGACAGGCTGGACGGCTCGATCTCGATGTCGGCGAGCAGGTCCCGCACGGACACCGGCCCGTGCTGGAGGAGTTCCAGCACCCTGATGCGCACGGGGTGCCCGAGCATGCGGAAGAAGTCCGCCTTGACCTGGTAAAGGGGGACCTGCATGGATGCTCGCTCCTTGCCGGGTGGGTGGGAATGCGGCTCGCGGGACGTGGCGGCTTCCGAGGGCGGCGTCACACCACAGGCCGCCCTCGGAAGCCGATCCTTCACGCCCGTGGCCCTGCACGGGCGCACCTTGTGACCATGCTGATGTGATGAGTTGAAGAAGTCTTCACATCAAGGGCAGGCGTGATCCCTGCACGTCGGGCCGGGCTAGATCTCGATCGCCTCCTCCACGCGCTTGAGTTGGTGGCGGGCCATCGCCAGGTTCGAGCGGCCCTTGTCGAGCACGAGGTACAGGAACAGGCCGTTGCCGTTGCGGCCGGTGACCAGGCGGATCAGGTGGTACTGGCTGTCCAGCGTGATCAGGATGTCCTCGATCTGGCCCTTGAGGCCCAGTTGCTCCATGGTGCGCACCTTGGCCCGGATCACATCCGTGTTCCCGGCGGCGGCGACCGTCAGGTCCAGGCTCTTGCTGCCGCCGAGCGTGCCCAGCGCCATCCCGCTGGTGTAGTCGACGACCGCGGCCCCCAACGCCCCCTCGATCCCGGCCGTCATTTCCTTCAGCGACACTTCCACATTCGCCACTGCGCCACCCCTTGTGTTCCGTCGGCTGCGGCGGACCGGTGCCGATCCGCCTCGGTGCCGGGACCGTACGCAGGTGGCTCTCGCGTCCGGGGAGTCTCTTCGGGACTGATCTGCGACGACCGGACAACGCCACGACGGGACCTGTTGATGGTCCACAACTGGTCCGACCGGTACGGAAGTTGACGCCCGTTCCGGCGCGAGCGGAACGCCGGTTGCACATTCTGGGGCCCGTCCACGAGGCGTGTGGGTGGGCCGTTCGGGACCTGACAGCCGGGACCAATGGCCCCGGGTGGGGATATTCGGCCACTGACCACGGTGACCGCCGCCGAGAAGGATCAGGCACGGATCGATTCCCCCGCAGCGACGCGCGCAAGGAGTACCACCATGGCCAGGACGCCAAGACGTAGTGAAGGGGCGATGCCCAAGGCGGCACTCGGCCTCTCCGGTGCGACCGCGCTCGTGGTCGGGACCATCATCGGGACCGGGGTGTTCGCCCTTCCCTCGGCCCTCGCACCGTACGGGCCGATCGCGCTCGTGGCGTTCGGGATCGTCACGCTGGGCGGCCTCGCGCTGGCAGTGACCTTCGGGGCGCTGTCGAAGCGCGTCCCGGGGAGCGGCGGACCGTACGTCTACGCCCGTGAGGCCTTCGGTGAGTTCGCCGGATTCCTCAACGCCTGGTCGTACTGGATCACCGCCTGGGCGGGGAACGCCGCGATCGTGGTGGCCTGGGTCGGTTATGTCGAGGTGTTCGTCAACACCGGCCACAAGACGGCCATTTCGATCCTCATCGCGCTGATCGGGCTGTGGATCCTCGCCGCGATCGTCTTCGACCAGGCGGAGAACCGACTGCACACCATCAAGGCCGTACTCGTCGCCACCCTGGAGGACTGAGCCATGCGCATCGTCATCGCGCTGGGCGGCAACGCCCTGCTGCACCGCGGCGAACGCCCGGACGCCGCCGTCCAGTTGGCGAACATCGACCGGGTGACCACCGCGATCGCCGCTCTGGCCACCGAGCACGAGATCGTCATCACCCATGGCAACGGCCCCCAGATCGGCCTCCTCGCCATGGAGAGCGCCGCCGATCCCGCCCTCAGCGCGCCCTATCCGCTCGATCTGCTCGGTGCCCAGACCCAGGGCATGATCGGCTCCCTGCTGGCGCGCACCCTGCACGACGCCCTGCCCGGCCGCCGGATCGCCGCCCTGGTCACCCACACCCTCGTGCGGGCCGACGATCCGGCCTTCGAGCACCCCACGAAGTTCGTCGGTCAGGTGTACTCCCACGACGTCGCGTCTGCGCTCGCCCGCCGACGAGGCTGGCTCATCGGCGCCGACAGCACCGGCTGGCGCCGCGTGGTTCCCTCCCCGGCACCCGAACGGATCCTGGAGACGGACACGATCCACGAACTACTGGGCTGCGGCACGCTCGTCATCTGCGCGGGCGGCGGAGGCATTCCCGTCACGGCGGACTACGACACCGGTGCGCTCACCGGTGCGGAGGCGGTCGTGGACAAGGACCTCACGGCAGCGCTGCTCGCCGAGGACCTGAAGGCCGACTTCCTGCTCATCCTCACGGACGTGCCCTGCGTGTACTCCGGCTACGGCACGCCCGACCAGCAGCCCGTCCTCGGCGCCACCCCCGCGCAGCTGCGCGGCGGTGACTTCCCGGACGGCTCCATGGGACCGAAGACCGAGGCCGCCGCCCGGTTCGTCGAACGCACCGGGGGACTGGCCGCGATCGGCGCCTTGGACGCGGCGTACGAGATCGTCCACGGCAGGTCGGGCACGCTCGTCCGGCCCGACCTGCCCGTCGTATGAACGCGTCCCGACGGGGGAGGGCCGTTCGGCCCACCCCGGGGGTCCAACGGCCAAGGTCAGGCCCCTGACCGGCCCTCCCGTCGGCGGAGGAGCCGCACGAGTATCGGTAGTGAGGCATTCCAGTGCGAAGCGAGGGAGAGAACCGGCGATGACCATCACAGCGGCGGCCGGAACACGTTCGTCCGAGGCATGGCGCGGCTTCGCCGGCACCGCCTGGCGCGAACGCGTCGACGTGCGCGACTTCATCCAGGCCAACTACACCCCGTACGAAGGCGACGCCACCTTCCTGACCGGCCCCACCGACCGCACGCGCGCCGTCTGGGAGAAGGTCAGCGCCCTGTTCCCCGAGGAGCGCAGCCGGGGCATCCTCGACGTCGACACCCGCACCCCCTCCACGATCACCTCGCACGCCCCCGGATACATCGACCGCGAACGGGAGTTGATCGTCGGCCTGCAGACCGACGCCCCGCTCAAGCGCGCGATCATGCCCAACGGCGGCCTGCGCATGGTCGAGAACAGCCTCAGGGCGTACGGCTACGAGGCCGACCCGTTCGTCTCGCGCGTCTTCGGCACCTACCGAAAGACCCACAACGACGGCGTCTTCGACGCGTACACCCCCGAAATGCGCGCGGCCCGCAAGGCGGGCATCATCACCGGACTGCCCGACGCCTACGGCCGCGGCCGGATCATCGGCGACTACCGGCGCGTGGCGCTGTACGGCACGGACCGGCTGATCGAGGCGAAGAAGGCCGAGCGGGCCCTGCTCGACGCCTGCGCCTCCTCCGTCGAGGTCATCCGCGACCGGGAGGAACTCGCCGAACAGACACGGGCGTTGGGCGAGCTGACGCGGATGGCGGCCACGTACGGCTGTGACGTCTCCCGCCCCGCCGCCACCGCCCACGAGGCCGTGCAGTGGCTCTACCTCGGCTACCTCGCCGCCGTGAAGGAGCAGAACGGCGCCGCGATGTCACTCGGCCGCACCTCCACCTTCCTGGACGTCTATCTCCAACGGGACCTGGAAGAAGGCGTGTTGGACGAGTCCCGCGCCCAGGAACTGATCGACGACTTCGTGATCAAGCTGCGGATCGTACGGTTCCTGCGCACCCCCGAGTACGACGCCCTGTTCTCCGGCGACCCGACCTGGGTGACGGAGTCCATCGGCGGCATGGGCGCCGACGGCCGCACCCTGGTCACCCGGACGTCCTTCCGCTTCCTGCAGACCCTGTACAACCTCGGCCCCGCCCCGGAACCGAACCTGACGGTCCTGTGGTCGCCCCAACTGCCCTTCGCCTTCAGGGAGTTCTGCGCCCAGGTCTCGATCGACACCAGCGCCGTCCAGTACGAGTCGGACGAACTGCTGCGCCCGTGCACCGGCGACGACACCGCCATCGCCTGCTGCGTGTCGGCGATGCAGGTCGGAAAGCAGATGCAGTTCTTCGGCGCCCGGGTCAACCTCGCCAAGGCACTCCTGTACGCGGTCAACGGCGGCCGGGACGAGATGACCGGCGAACAGATCGCGTCGCCGACGCCCCCGCTGACCGGCGAGTACCTGGACTACGAGGAACTGTCGAAGGCCTACGACCACGTCCTGGACTGGCTGGCCCGGACGTATGTCAACGCGCTCAACGTCATCCACTACATGCACGACAAGTACGCCTACGAGCGCATCGAGATGGCCTTGCACGACTATCCCGTGCACCGTTTCATGGCCTGCGGCATCGCCGGTCTGTCGGTCGCCGCCGACAGCCTGTCCGCCGTCAAGTACGCCCGGGTGAAGGTGTTCCGGGACGCGAGCGGCCTCGCGGTCGACTTCCGCACCGAGGGCGACTTCCCGGCGTACGGCAACAACGACGACCGCGCCGACGGCATCGCCGTGGGGCTGGTGGAGTCCTTCATGGAGAAGGTGCGCCAGTACCCCACCTACCGGGGCGCCGAACACACCCAGTCGGTGCTGACGATCACCTCGAACGTCGTCTACGGCAAGCACACCGGCAACACCCCAGACGGCCGCCTCGCCGGACAGCCTTTCGCACCCGGCGCCAACCCGATGAACGGCCGTGACCGGCACGGGGTCGCCGCCTCCGCGCTCTCGGTCGCGAAGCTGCCGTACGAACAGGCCCGTGACGGGATCTCGCTGACGACGACGATCACGCCCGAGGGGTTGGGGCACGCGCCCGACGAGCGGGCCGGACACCTGGTGGGGATCCTCGACGCCTACACGGCCGCGGGCGGCTTCCACATGAACGTCAACGTGCTGGACCGGGCCACGCTGGAAGACGCGATGGAACACCCGGAGAATTACCCGGACTTGACGATCCGCGTCTCCGGCTACGCGGTCAACTTCGTCCGGCTGACCCGCGAGCAGCAGCTCGACGTGATCAGCCGTACCTTCCACGGATCGCTGTGAGCAGGGTGCGCACCGCGACCACCGGCCGGATCCACTCCTGGGACCTGTCCACCGGCGTGGACGGGCCCGGGACCCGGTTCGTCCTCTTCGTCAACGGCTGTCCGCTGCGCTGCCAGTACTGTGCCAACCCCGATACCTGGCACATGCGTGATGGCCAGGAGATGAGCGTCGACGCGGTGATGGCGGAGATCGGGAAGTTCCAGGGCTTCGTCACCACGGCCGGCGGCGGGGTCACCCTCACCGGCGGCGAGCCCCTGCTCCAGCCCGTGTTCACCGCGGAAGTCCTGCGCCGCTGCAAGGAGGCCGGCCTGCACACGGCCCTCGACACCTCCGGCTTCCTCGGCGCCCGCGCCACCGACGAACTCCTCGCCGACACCGACCTGGTGCTCCTGGACATCAAGTCCTTCGACGTCACCACCTACCGGAAACTGACCGGCGGCGAACTCGCCCCCACCCTGAACTTCGCGACGCGGCTGGACCGGCTCGGCATCCCGATGTGGATCCGGTACGTCCTGGTCCCCGGCTGGACCGACGACCTGAAGTCCGTGGACGCCCTGGCCGGTTTCGTGGCGGGCCTCGGCGCGGTTGAGCGGGTCGACGTGCTGCCCTTCCACAAACTCGGCGCCGCGAAGTACGAAGCTCTCGGCGTCCCCTTCCCGCTGCTCGACAATCCGGTGCCCGACCCCGATCTGATCGAGAGCGTCCGCGAATGCTTCAGGAGGCGTGGAGTTCCGGCCTACTGAGTGCCGCGCCGTATCCGATGGGAGTCACTCGGCCAACAGCCACAATGGTCCGTCCCCATGGCCCGGCGCCAGGACCCACCCACCCGCCTACGACGGCTTCTCCTGCGGCTTGGTCTCGATGGCCCGGCCCACCGTGAGTGCCTCGCGGAGTCCCGGCTCCAGGTCCTGGAACGCCGCGTCGGGTTCCGTGCCCGTGGCGTCGAGCACCTTGGAGAAGAAGCACCGGGCCCCGGCGGCGAGCGTCACGTCGAAGATCTCCTCGTCGGTCAGACCGTGCGCCCGCAGCTCGTCGATGTCCGCCTGCATCACCTGGTCGGCCGCCAACGCCACTTTCTCGGCGAAGGCCACCACGGCACGCTCGGCGGCATCGAGGGGCGCGGTCTCACGGTCCGTCAGGAGCCGGATCACGCCCTCGGAACCCATGACCTGCTCCGCGAGCATCCGTCCGTGCGCCAGCGTGCAGTAACTGGACCGCAGAGCGCCGGCCGCCGCGACGGTCGCCAGCTCGTACCGGCGCAGATCCATGGACGACTTGATCGTCGCGTTGAGCTGCTGCCAGGCGCGGTAGACGTCGGGGCGATGCGCGAACGTCTTCGTGAAGTTCGGAACGTACCCCCAGGACTTCTGGTCCCCCTCATAGATCTCGGCAACCGCGCTGTCGGCGGCTTCCTCGGGCACCGTACGTATAAAGGCCATCGGACCCTTCCCCCTACGTAGATCCGCCGGGCCGCCCGTTCACGACGTCGGCCTCTCCCCTTGATACGCCCCCCGGCCGCCCCCGTCCACGGATCCTCGTGGAATCGGCCGGTGTGCGTATCAGGGGCGTTGGCGGACGTCGCGGTTCCGTACGCGCCAGGCCCGCACCAGCAGGAAGAGTCCGATCAGGGCCACCACCACGCCCAGCACCGCGTACTGGCCGTGGCCGGACATGGCCGAGCCGCTCATCGCGCCGGCGCCCTGCGCGATCCAGACCGCGCCGAGCACGACCAGGATGATCCCGCCGATTCCGCGGACCAACATGCCCACTCCATTCCCCGCACCGGTAAGTCCCCGGCGGTACCCGCCAGTTCATCGCTCAGCCTCCTCTGGTTCGGTGCACCGGGGGCGACCGAAAACCTTACGGAACGGGAACGTCGTGACGGTCGGGTGTCTTGGCGTCTAAGAGCCGGTGCGACGGACCCACGCTGCGCGCGCATGGGGCGCTGTCAGGACCGCCATCGCGGACGCGGCCGCCGCGGCGATCGCGAAGCCGCCGTGTGCGCCGTACGCGTCCACCGCGCGGCCGGACAGCGCTGCCGCCGTGGCGGAGCCGGCGGCGCTTGCCGAGTTCAGCCAGGTGAACGCCTGGGTGAGAGCGGCCCGGTGTACGGATGCCGCGGCGAGCACCGAGGAGAGCACCAGGATCGGGGGGACGGCCAGACCGGTGACGGCGAGAGTGAGCCCCAGTCCCGGAAAGGAGTCGGCGATGAGGAGGGGCAGGCAGGCCAGTGCCAACCCGGCGGCCACGAGCGCGAGTTGTGCCTGCGGCGGGGTGCGCCGTCGGCGCAGACCGTAGAGCCAGCCGGCCAGCAGGCCCGCGCAGTTCGACACCATGTACAGCGGCGCGGCCGCGTCCGCCGCGCCGTGCTCTACGGCGAAGGCCGTCACCGAGACCTGCATGGCGCCGAAGTACAGGCCCAGGGTGAGGTTGACGCCGACCTGCGTCGCGAACCCCGACCGCAGCAGCGAACGGCCCGCGCGCTCGCGCCCGGCGGTGCCGGCCGGCACCGGTACCGGCGCTGTGCGGCGCTGCGCGGCGAAGGCAAGTCCGCCGCCGACCACCAAGGTCGTGGCCAGCGCCATGCCCTGTGCCGGGCCGCTGTTCGCGCCGACCGTGGTGACCAGGGCCGGTCCGGCCAGGTAGCACAGCCCGTTGCCGAGCGATTCCAGGGCGAAGGCGGTGGGCAGAGCCGCCGCCCGCTCGCCGTGCAGCAGCGCCGACCAGCGGGCCGCCGACAGCGCGCCGAGCTGCGGGATCGTGGCGCCCACCAGCGCTCCGGCCGCCGTCATCAGCCAAGGGGGACTGCCGTTCTCGACCTGGGCCAGCAGCGAGACCACGGCGGCGGCGTGGGCGAGGAGGATCGGTGGCAGCACGCGGGTCTGCCCGAAGTGGTCGATCAGCCGGGCGAGTTGGGGCCCGACCAGCGCCTCGGCGACGGCGAAACCGCCGGTCACCAGGCCGCCCACGGCGTAGGAGCCGGTTCGGCCGTGGACCAGCCAGACGATGCCGAGGCTGGTCATGGCGATGCCGACGCGGGCTGTGGTGGCGGTGAGGAAGAAGGCTGCGGCACCGGGGGTGCGGAGCAGGGTGCGATAGGTCGCCGACGACACGGCGCGTCCCTTTCGCTGCCCGGCGGGGCGGACCACACGGGGTCGTCGGCGTCCTGATGTGCCGACCCGTGGTCAACGCCTGGAGCCGTCCAGTGCCGGCGTGGAGCAGGGACGCGTGCCCCACGCCGACTCCGTCACCGGGCAGAGGTCTCTCAAGTGGTCTCGGGTGTGGAGAAGAAGGACCGAGCCTAGGCGCTGCCCACGGGCCGCGTCCAGGCGGTTCGGCGCCGTCCTCGGAGGGAGTCGAGCGGGCGATCGGACGATCACGTCCCTGTTCCCGGCGAGCTCAGGAGCGGAACTCCCATCGGCGAAGGGAGGCATTCCAATGGAGTGTCCCCGGCTGTCCCTCCGGCCGGGACGGTGCCGTCGACGCGGGCGAGGGGAGATCGAGCCGGGCCAGTGCGTCGAAGGCCTCGTCGGCGGCTTCCGTGGGGATGTGCAGGGCGAGGTCGCGGCTGAAGTCCTGGGCGACCAGGACGAGTTGACCGTGATCGGCGACCCTGGCATCGGGATCCTCGCGCCGCCGGACCATCCTGCGCAGAGCGTTTCTGGCGACTTCGTGGGCATCCTGCGCGGCCTGGCCCACGAGGGCCTGGATGAACGGGATCAGGGCGACGCTGACCGTGATCGTGGTCACCGCGGTCGTCCAGTCCGTGGACTGCATCGACCACTGGTACGGAACCGCCTCGGCCCGCGCGTACAACTCGGCCATCCCGTCGGCGTCACCGCACAGAAAGGCGATGTCCCCCGCTTCGAACAGGGTCTGGCGGAGCAGGTTCTGGCCGAACGTCTTCTCCGTCTCCGCCTCCTCGGCCCTGCGCACCGCGCGCGCCGCGGCTTCGAGGGCCTGCTCGCGCCGGCCACGGGTGGCGTACCAGCGGGCGGCGAAGAGACCGCCGGCGCGGTCGCCCAGGGCGTCGGCCTCCTCGTAGAAGGGCCCTGCCTCGTCGCCGCGTCCTGCCTTCTCCAACCACCGCCCGTAGGCGACGAGACCGGCGGGCTCTCCGCTCTCGGCGGCCCGCCGGTACCACGCCTCAGCCTCACGCGGGTGACGGCCGCCCCATCGCTCCGCCACGACCAGGGCGGCTTCGCCTTCGGACGCCGCTTCCGACAGGACGAGCACCTCGAAGGCGGCGTCGGGTCGGCCCGCGTCGATGAGATCGTCCAGAACGAAGTGCATGCTGACGTGTTGCCAACTCAGCTTGCTGCCCCGCGCCTTGCGGAGCCAGGGACGGTACTCGTCGGCGGGTCTCCCGTTCAGGAGCAGCCAGCCACCGAACGTGACCCAGGCCCCGGGATCGTCGCCCTGCGCCGCACGCCGAAGCTCCTCCTCACGGTCCGGCATCCTGCTCTCGCCCGCCGGGGGAGTGGTCATGGTTCCTGCCTCCGTGTACTCGACCGCACGGACCTGGCACCAGGCCCGATGGCCGTTATGCCCTGACACGGTCGCGGCAAAGCACCTCTCTGTTTCCCGTCGGCGTTGTCGAGGGTTTGGGGCGTGGACCGTTACGCGGGCTGCTCGCCCGGATGACGCGCGGCTCACGTACGCGGTCGGGTGGCGAGATGGGGGCCTGCGCCACTACGAGGAACAGCGGCTCCTGTTATCGGCGCGGACGGCCGGTGGGCAGCGTGACTATCCCGACGAAGCCCTGGAGCGGGTCCAGCTCATCCAGGACTTCCAGGACTGATCAACTCGTCGCGAGGGTCCGGGGTTTGAGCCCACTCCTCCGGGTGCCGCCGTTCCCGGCCGGGTGTCCGTGGCGTCAGCGGCCGGTCACTCCTCCCCTCGTACGGCCAGCAGGGTCTTCCCCACGTTGAGCCCGGCCTGCATCCGCTCGTGCGCCCGGGCGGCGGCAGCCAGCGGAAGGACGTCGGTGACATCGATGTGCACGCCTCCGGAGGCGACGAGTTCCAGGGCCGCCAGGGCGTGGGCCCGCAGGAGGTCTGGGGCGCGTCGGGAGACGTCACCGATGTTGTAGCCGGTCAGTCCGCGATTGTTCTTCCACAGGGGAAGGAGCGGCAGGTTCAGGTCGGGGTGGCGAGCGGCCTCGCCGTAGAAGGCGATACGGCCGAAGGGCGCCAGCACGTCCAGACTGGCGAGGCGGGTGGGGCCGCCCACGGGATCGAGGACCACGTCCACGCCTCGCCCGCCGGTCGCGTCACGCACCGCGTCGGGGAAGTCCTCCCTCGGGAAGACCGCGTCGTATCCGAACCGCTTGGCGTACTCGGCCTTGTCGGCGCTGCCGACGGTGCCGAACACGGTGTCCGCGCCGAGGGCGCGGGCGAGTTGGGCGGCCACGGAGCCCACGCCGCCGGCCGCCGCGTGGATGAGCACGCTGTCGCCGGCGCGGAGCCGGGCCGCCGCGGCGAGGACGCCGTAGGCCGTGGGCAGGACGAGAGCGGAGCCGCCGGCGGTCCGCAGGCCGATCTCGCCCGACGGGGTGCGCAGCGGGAACGTGAAGCGGGCCGGGGCGACCGCGTACTCGGCGTAGCCGCCGCCGTCGGGCAGGTACACGGCGACCGGGTCGCCGACGGCGAGCCCGCTGACGTCCTCGCCGAGCGCGGCGACCTGCCCGGAGGCCTCCATGCCGGGGATGTCGAGTGGGCTCGGCGGGCCGAAGTCGCCCAGTCGGTGCTGCACTTCGGCGTAGTTCACTCCCGCGTAGGCCACCCGGACCAGGACCTCTCCGGGTCCGGGCCGCGGGGTCGGCACCTCGACGGTGCGCAGGACCTCGGGGCCGCCGATCTCGTCGAATCCGATCGCGCGCATGACGTGTCCTTCTGTGGTCGTCCGACGGTTGCGGACGTGTTCGGGGGCCACGTCCGTGGTGGTGAGATGAGTGAGGAACTCGGCCTGAGACGCGAGCCGTTCAGCGGGCGCCGGCGCGACAGAGCGCGGCTGCGACCCGTACCAGGTCGACGCAGCGGCGGCAGGTCAGCGAGGGGCGCGGCATGCGGCGATGCAAACACGGTGGACTCACGCACGTCAACGACCGCACGGTTGTGCCCTCCTGGAGGCCGGCGGGTACAACTCCCCGATATGCGGGGCGCGTTCGCCTACGGCAGGTGCGAGGACACGCCAAGCCTGGATCCACCGAGCCGAGCACCGCTGCCCAGGTGAGTGGTGCTCGGCTCGGCGGTTACGTGAGGGGCGTGACGCGCCCGGGCAGTACGTCGTCCGTGCGGTCCGGGTCCGGAGCGCCGTTGAGGAGTTCGGCGACGAGGTCGGCCAGGTCCGGTGGGAGAACCGGTTCGTCGAGCGCCGCGAGGTCCGACGGGGCGTACCAGCGGGCCGCGTCGCCGGGTGGTCCGGGGACGTCCAGCCGGACGAGGAACAGGAGTTCCTCCGTTCGGGCCAGTTCACCCGCCACGACGGACGAGGCCGACCGGCGACACAGGCGCTGTGGCCCGGGCTCCGTCGTCGGAAGCGTCAGGTCGGTCACGAGGGCGTCTGCCGTCGACCGGGCCGTTACGCCTTGTTGTCGTCGGACGCCGGGCAGGACCCAGCGCGGTGCGGAGCCGGCTTGCTGATTTTTGACCAGGAGCAACCGGTCGTCGGTGTCGACGGCGACGAGCCGGACCCAGTGCTCCGTCGGCCTGCGCGGAATGATCACCCGGGCCGCACAGGAGTCCGGGAACCGGCGGAGAGGCCGGTCGGCGTCGGGAGCGGTGCGTCGTGGCACGCGGCCACGAAGGCGGCGAAGAGTGCCGCGTCGCCGGACAGCTCCGGGTGCCACTGCACGCCCACGACGAACCGCTTGTCCGGATCCTCGACGGCTTCGGGCAGGCCGTCGTCGCTGCGCGCCGTGACCCGGAGCCCGCCGGGCTCGGCGACGCCCTGGTGGTGGTGGGAGTTGACGCGGGCGGACCGTCCGTAGACAGCGGCTGCCTTGCTCCCCGCGCTGAACGTCACCTCGTGTTCGCCCAGGACCCCTTCACTGGGGAGGTGCCCGGTGTGGCCGAGGAGATCGGGCAGGTGCTGGTGCAGGGTGCCGCCGTAGAGAATGACGAGCAGTTGGAGGCCGCAGCAGACGCCGAGTACGGGCAGGTTCCGGTCCAGGGCCGCGCGGAGCAGCAGGAGTTCACCCGCGTCGCGGTCCGGGCGGGGCTGGTCCGTGGTGGGGTGGCGGTCCTGGCCGAAGTGCGCCGGGTCGATGTCCGCGCCTCCGGGCAGGAGCAGACCGTCCAGCCGGTCCAGCACGTCGGAGTCCTGGGAGTCCGGCGGCAGCACGACGGCTCTTCCCCCGGCCTGGGTGACACCTCGGACGAAGGACTGCTGGATGACGGTGGCGTCGGTGTCCCAGATGTTCCATCGGGCCTGTTCCCGATAGCCGGCTATGCCGATGACGGGGCGTCGGCTCATGAGGCCGCACCCACGCTGTCCAGGCTGCTCCGGCGCAGAGTGCGCAGGGAGTCCGAGGCGAGGGCCAGCGCCGTGCGCAGCAGCGGGGAGTCCTCGTCGAGGCGAGCGCCGATCCGGGGGCGGCGGCGCAGCCGGGCGGTGCGGTCGGCCAGTTCCTCGTACGGCCCGTCGCCCTGCACGGCAGCCGCGAACACGTCGGCGAGCTCCACGAGATCGGCACTCGACAGGCCCTGATATGTGGGCTCGTTCAGGCCGATCCGTACTCCCTGACCGGCGAACCCGGGCAGCCCGTCCAGGAAATTCACCTTGATACCGGCCGCGGCGAGCCGGTCACTGGCCGTCTTCGGCGGTATCCCGTCGGCCGCGGTGTCGAGCCAGAGCTGGTGGCCGGCGGAGTAACCCCGGTCGGCCGCTACGACGGTGAGGCCGCGCTCGGTGAGCAGCCGGCCGAACTCCTTGGTATTGGCGACCACGGCCCGGGCGTACTCGACTCCGCCGAAGTCGCGGAACTCCAGCAGAGCGATGCCGAGGCTGATCGTGGCGGCGAAGTGGTGACTGCTGATCAAGTAGTCCTGAGTGTCCCGGATGCGTTTTTCGATGCCGGGGTCCCTGGTGAGCAGTACCGCCTTCTGTGGCCCCGGGAACGTCTTGTGCGTCGAGCCGCCGTAGCTGTCGGCGCCCAGGTCGAGCGGGTTGGGGAACACTCCGGCGAGGATCAGGCCGAACCAGTGGCTGGCGTCCACGTGCACCAGGGTCTCCGGGGAGACCTCGCGCACGGTGGTCACCAGACTCGCCACGTCGACCGGGAAGAGGCAGTGCGACTGGTCGACGTAGACCAGCGCGGGCCGCACCCGGCCGAGCAACTGTGCCGCGTGGTCCAGGTCGAGGCTGTGCGGGTCGGGTCCGCGCAGGTATTCGACGTGCAGTCCCAGCCGCCGGGCGACGCTGGGGGTGGCATAGTGGCCGCCGTTCTCGGGGGCGATGGTCACCACGGTGGAGCCGGGCTCCCCGCCGAGCGTGCCGAGGGCGAGCGTCATGGCGTTCAGTCCGCTGAGCGGTCGGGCCGTTGCATAGCGGGCCCGCCCCAACTGTTCGAGGAGCGGCACGGTGAGTGCCGTCTCCAGGTCGCGCAGCCGCTCGGCGCCGCGGAAGTGCCACCGTTCGTCGTGGCCGCTCTCGTTGAAGAAGTAGCGGTGGTACGGGTCGAGTAACAGGGGGAGCTTCGCGAGGCCCGAGGTCGCGTTCTCGGAGGGGACCATGCTCAGCGTCCGTCCCGCTTCCTCCTCGTGTTCGGCGAGGAGCCGCAGGATGTCGTCGAGCGTCAGAGCGGTTTCTGGCACCTGTCTGCCTTTTCTTTTGAAGGGGTGGTGATCAGACGGACCGCAGGGAGGCCCGTAGTTCCGCCAGCTCGCCGCTCGTGGGGGCGGTGATCCTCACGCCGGAGACACGGCCGGGAGCCGTCCCGTCGAAGGCGCGGACGACCACGCCGTGGTCCAGGAAGAACCGATGGGCGGCGAGCGGGTCGTCGACCGCGACGAACCGGTAGTGGATCGGCACCCCGCGCACCACGCCGTCGAACCGCGCGGCGAGGATCTCCTCCAGTTCGGAGGCGTTGCGCAGCAGGTCCGAGCGGGTGCGCTCGACCCAGGCGAGATCGGTGAGCGCGGCGGTGGCCAGCACGCTGTCGATGTGCGACAGCGTCCAGTTGAGCTTGCGCTCCGCGACGCGCCGCGCGATGTCCTCGTTGAGCGTCCACAGCGCGCCGGTGCGGGTGCCCGCGATGCCGAACAGCTTGTTCGGCGATCTCAGGACCACCACGTTGCGCAGCCCGCTGTGCACCATGGACAGCTCGCGGTATTCGGGGACGAACTCGATGTAGGCCTCGTCGACGATGAGGACGGACCGGGGGTTGGCACGCGCGAGGGCCACCAGATCGTCACGGTGCAGATAGAGACCGAGCGGGTTGTTCGGGTTGGACAGGAAGACGTACGGATGGGTCCTCAGCGCTTCGCCGACCCGCTCCAGCCGGGTGCGCACGGTCTCCGTGACCCCGGGCGGCGGAGGCAGATGCGTGGGGAACCAGCGGATGGTGTCCGTGTAGTCGGGCGTGATCACGGCGACCCGATCGGCCGGCAGCAGCTGGGCGAGGACCCGGATGAACTCGGTGATGCCGCGACCCGGTACGAGCTGTGCCGGGTCCGCCCCCATGAAGGCGGCGTAGGCCTCGGTGAACGCCTCTTCGGAGCCGTAGGGGTGGGCGAGGATGTGTTTGGGGTCGATGTCGCGCAACGCCGCCGCGACGGACGGTGGCGGCCCGTACCGGTTGACGCACGTTCCCAGGTCCAGATACGGCCCGGCCGGAAGACTCCGGAGGTCGCCGCCCTGTGACTCCAACAAGGTCTGCACGGTCTGTTCTCCTCAAGCGGGGACGGGTGACGGGTTCCGTACGGCGCGGCGGTACTGCGTCCAGACCACGGCCAGCGCGACCAGGGTGAAGACGACCATGCCGCGGATGAACACCCGGTATCCGAGGACCGAGCCACCGATGCCCATGAGCATCGAGCCGAGCGGAATGGTGGAGAAGACGGTCAGCCGCCGCAGACTGAAGACGCGGACGCGGATCGCCGCGGGGGTCAGGCGCAGCCAGACGGCACCGCCGACGGCGACGAGGATGGAGAACAGCCCGCCGGAGGCGGCCATCGCCACGACGACGGTCACCGGCCAGGGCGCGATCGTGGTGGCGAGCAGCACGGTCAGGATGAGCGCGAAGGCGATGCTCGCCAGCCGCAGACTCGCCCGGGTGTCGGCCGGCGGCGGGACACGGACCAGCACCAGACAGCCGACCAGCATGCCCAGGCCGTAAGCCGAAGAAGCCGTGCTGTACAGGGTGGCCTGCTGGCTCGTGGAGATCCCGTACTCGGCGTTGAAGGCGGGCAGGACGGAGTAGAAGGGGAAGACGATCAGATTGCCGAGCGCGCCGAAGAAGACGAGGAACACCAGCTCCGGGTAGCTGCGGATGAGCCGGACCGATCCGGTGGCGTCCCGCCACACGTTCCGCAGGAGGTTCACCGGGTTCAGCGCGTGCGTGCCGGATGCCGTCGCGGTGTCCTTGCGCGGCTGCGGTACGGCCCCGGACGTGACGGCCCGGCCGAGCAGCGGGACCGCTCCCAGGGCGAGCAGCGCGCAGGCCAGCGCCGCCAGCGACACCCAGCGCAGGCTGCCGTAGGCAAGCAGTGCGCCGGCGGTCAACGGGGCGATGACGCGCGCTACTTGGGGATGGATCTGGGTGAGCAGAGCGGTCCGGGCGGGTGGCCAGGAGGGTGGTGCCAGGTCGGCGCCGATGTTCTCGACGGCGGCCATGTAGATCTGCTGCAGGGAGTAGACGAGGACGTAGCAGGCGCCCGCGGCCAGCAGGGCGACGGTGCCGCCCGGACTCAGACCGAGGATGTGCAACAGCAGTGCCAGCGGGATGAGCAGGGTCAGCAGGATCGTGACGACGGTGCGCCGACGGTCGGCGGAGTCGATCACGCCGGCCAGCAGCAGGACGCTGACGAGCGAGACGGCACTGGCCACACCGACGACGACGCCCAGATGCGCGCCGCCGTCCGGGGCCCGGCTGATCCACCAGCTTAGCCCGAAGACCGCGAGGCCGGTGCCGATGACCGTCACCACGCTCGGCACCCAGACCCCTATGAAGGGGCCGGCGCCCAAGGGGCCGTCCACCGGCACGGCCGTCACATCGGGTGGCGCGGTGGCCTTCGGCTGTTCCTGTTGATACGTCATCACGCGGTCCTTCCGAGCGGGTCCGGGGCACTGGGCGGTCCGGGGAAGATGCCGAGGTCGTCGACGAGCGAGGCGATCTCCTGCGCGAAGCGGATCAGCAGGGGCTCGCTGCCGGCCGGTCCCATCGCTTGCAGGGGTACGGGAACGCGTGGTGCGGAGGTCACCGCGACCGGGAACGTGATCGCCGGCAGTCCGGCGAAGCTGGCCACGGGGGAGAAGCCGACGCGCTGGTCGAAGTCGGGCTCGGCCGGGTGCGGAATGGTGGACGTGGACGCCGACGACTCCTGGGGGGCCCGGGGCAGCCGGGGGTCCACCGGGAGGAGCCAGAGATCCACACCCTGGTCCGCGAAGAGCGTGGGAACGCGGGCGCGGGTCCGGTCGAGCGCGGCACGTATCTCGTCGTAGCGCGCCGCCCCGATGTCGGCGCCTGCTTCCAGGGCCAGCCGGGTCGACTCGTCCAGGTGGTCGTCGAGCCGGTCGCGGACGGTCTGGTAGGCATCCCAAGCCGTCCGCACACACAGCTCGTACGTGGTCGCCCGGTGCCGCCACAGCTCGCCGAGCCGCACCGGGACGACGTCGTGGCCGGCCCGCGCCAGCCGATCGGTCACGGTGTCGAGCCCGGCCCGGATCTCGGGGGCGAGGGTGCTCTCCAGGGCCTCGCGGACGATGCCGATCCGCAGACCGGTGTCGTTCTGGGGGAGTCGCGGATCGCGCGCCGGGGGCGGTGTGCCCAGACCGCCGAGCCCCGCGCGGTACCAGAAGTAGGCGAGGTCGTCGGCGGTCCTGGCCAGCCAGCCGGGCGCGTCCAGCAAGGGGGAGAGCTGGAACACCCCGTCGAGCAGCCGGGGTTGATGCGTCAGCCGCAGCCCGACGACCCCGCAGGCGGCGGCCGGGTAGCGCACGGACGCGACGGTGTCGGTGCCCAGTGCCACGTCGCAGATGTGCGCGGCGACGGCCACGGCACTGCCGGTGCTGGAACCGGACGGATCGACGGCCGGGAAGAGCGGGTTCGTGCACCCGTGGTCCTGGCCGATGCTCAGCTCCGGTGTCACGAGCTTGGCGACGACCGACACGCCGCGCAGCTCGCGCAGCGGCGCGGCGGAGCGGGTGGGGTGGTGCCGGTAGCGCCGGAGCCCGAGCCGGGTGGCGAAGCCGGCCACGTCCACGGTGTCCTTCACCCCGACCCGCACATCGTGCCCGGTCGGTGGGACGGTGCGCAGCTCGGTCGTGGCCCGGTGGATGTGGTCGGCAGCCGTGGCCCACCGATGGGCCGCGGCGCGCCATGCCACGGTGTTGAGCCGCCCCGAGGCCAGCAGCCGGGCCCGCTCGGCGAGCGGGAGCCGCAGCTCCGCCGGGGGCTCGGCGTGCGGGAGACCGGGATGCGGTGGAGCCCCGGGTGCCTTCCCGGGATCGGGATCCCGGACCGTGCGCGCGATGTCGTACGGTGCCGAAGTCGAGGTGGCCGAGGTCGCGGAGGTCAACGTCCCCGCTCCGCGCCGCCGTTGACCTGCAGGATCTGGCCGGTGATGTGGCCGGCCGCCGGGGACGCCAGCCAGTGGACCGTCTCGGCGACGTCCTGCGGGGTTCCGGCCCGCCCGTTGAGGGTCTGGCCGACGAGGGTGCGCTCGCGTTCCGGGGAGAGGGCGCCCCGGAAGAACTCGGTCCCGGCGATGTACCCGGGGGCCACGACGTTGACGGTGATGCCCCGACCGCCGAGCGCGGCTGCCAGATCGTACGCGTACGGGTGCAGCGCGGCCTTGGCTCCGGCATAGGAGCCGGAGCCCGAGCCCCGGTAGGCGGCGATCGAGCTGAGCAGGACGATCCGTCCGCCGGGCGCGGTGAGCAGGTCACGCAGCGACTCGGTGAGCAGCACGGTGGTCAGGACGTTGGCCCGGAAGTTGCCGGTCCAGTGGGCGGCGGCCTGTTCGGCCGGGCTCGCCTGCGCCGGCGGGACGTCCAGGGCCGTGTTCCCGCCCGCGCTGTGCACCAGCACGTCGACCCTGCCGTACCGCTCGCTCAGGACGTCCCGGACCCGGTCGGCCTCGGTGGCCTCGGCGAGATCGGCGGCCAGCGCCGCCACCTTGACCTCGGCCCCGGCCGCCGTGATCTCCGCCGCCGTACGGTCGAGTACGTCGGGGCGCCGGCCGACGACGACCACCTGGTCCCCGTCCCGGGCGAACTTCTCGGCGACAGCCCGGCCGATGCCGGTACCGCCCCCGCTGATGACGACTACGCGTGACATATGGCTCTCTTCTCTCTCAGTTCTCGTTGCTGTGCGCGGGGTCGGGGACGGTCTCCGTCTTCACGACCAGGGGGGTCTTCTGCGTCTGCTGGTTGACCACGAGTTCGTCCACGACCCGGACGGTGAATCGGTCCGGGGACGATCCGACGGCCCAGCCGAGCTTGTAGACCTGGGTGAGGACGCGCCGGCGGGCGAGGTCCTCGGTGGCCTCGCGCGGGGTGCCGGGCTCGACCAGGAGCCGTACTTCCATGCGCTCGTCGGGGCGGCCGTGGCGGAACAGCACCAGCTGGACGTCCCGGACGCCGGGTACGGCGCGGGCCACCTCGGTGATGTCGGTCGGGAGCAGAAGAATGCTCACGAACTTCAGCTGCGGATCGTCGCGGCCGAGGACTTGGAGCGCACGGTCGGAGCGCCCGCAGGGGCAGTCGACGAAGCGGCCGAGGTCGCCGACCCGGTAGCGCAGGATGGGGTTGACGCACTCCGGATGGGTGTTGGTCACCAGGACGACGCCGTCCTGGATCTCCACGTGCTGGTACGGCAGCACATGGAAGGTGTCGACCGGGCAGTCGGGTTCGTTGACCCCGATCACCCAGCTCTCCGTCGAGCCGTACACGCCGTACAGCCGGCTGTCCGGCATCAGGCGCCGGGTGATCTCGGCCGCGCGCCCGCTGTAGCCCTCGCCGGTCCACAGCAGCTTGCGGAAAGCGGGCAGGGGCCTGCCGACGGATGCGCAGAACTCCAGGATCCGGGCGATCTGGCTGGGGGGGGCGTCCAGTGCGGTGGCGCCCAGCCGGTCGACGAAGTCCAGCCAGTCCGCGAGTTCGTCGTTCTCGACCGAACCCAGCGGGACCGTGACGGCACCCGCGTGATGGGCGACGGCGTTGAAGAAGTTGTGCGAGGACCACATACGGCCGGGTGTGTTGAAGTTGACCAGGATGTCGTCGGCCGTGAGGGGCTGCCAGTGCCGGACGATCTCCGGGACGAACATGCCGGTCGGCACGAGGCTCAGGCGGGGCGTGCCGGTCGTCCCGCCGCTGCCGTACACGTACGCGCCGTGTGGCCGGGCGCGGGCCGTCCGCACCACGCCCTCCAGCGCGTCGGCGAGCTTCTCCTTGGTCAGCACCGGGAGATCGGTGAGCGTCACGGAGTCGTCCGTGAGGAACTGCTCGTAGGCGGGGCGCAGTTCGGGAATGGCCGTGACCCTGCCGAGGACCTCCCGCAGCGTGGCGGACGGCAGACCGGAGGCGACGAGTGTCATCAGTGTGCTTCCTTACGCATGGCTGGGACGGTTTGCGGCGACTCGGCCGCTCGGATCACGCGCGGTGCCTGCCAGCGGGGCAGCAGCCGCAACGCGGCCTCCTCGACGGCCTGTTGGGCCCCCGGGTCGCCGCTCGTGAGCACCTCGTACCACTCGCCGCGCACCGGGTCGTCGACGAGGAGACAGACGGGTGAGGCGGCCGGCACCGCGGCGCGCAGGCTCTCTTCGATGGCCCGCAGGTCGGCCCTGCGGCCGTTGATGTTCACGATGCGCCCGCCCCGGCCGACGAGCCGGTAGGTGCGGTCGCCGGTCGGCTCCACCACGTCGTCCAGGACGTGCCGGGCGGGAAAGCCACCGCCGGCGGGCCGGGCCAGCCGGGGGCTGCGTACGGCCAGCAGTTCCCGGCGACCGGGCACGGGCGGCTCGGCGAAGGACACATCGGGGGCGAGCGTCCACTCATGGCGGTCGTCCTCGCGCAGACCGACCATGCCGGTCTCGGTCGAACCGTGCACCTCGAACAGGCCCATGGTGGGCCGGAGTTCACGGACCCGGCGGGCGGCGGAGGGCAGCCGACCGGTGCTGTGCGTGACCACCAGCCGTTCGTATCGGCCGAGTTGAGCGGCGGACCGTTCCAGCAGCCACCAGGACGACGGCACGGCGACGACCAGCAGTCGGCCACGGCTGCGGGGCAGTGGATCGACGGTGCGCGTGTAGTGGGCGGGTCGGCCGAGGAGCGCGGGCAGCAATGCGCCGAACAGCATGCCGTACAGATGGTGCAGAGGCGCGTGCACGACCAACGCGTCCGGCTCGGCGGCGGTCAGTGCACGGGCCAACGCCACGGTTTCGGCCACGAGTTGATCGCGGGTGCGCAGCCACACGGCCGGCGACCCCGTCGATCCCGAGGTGGCGAAGGGGACTTCGGCCGGCAGGAGCGCGAGCAGGTCGGTGGAATCGACCACGCGCAGCCCGGCCCAGTCCACGGTGGTGCCGACGGGCGTCTCCTGACGGGTGAGCACTCCTTCGAGGCAGTCCTGGGGCGTCTGCCGGACGATCTCGCCGGCCATCAGAATCCGCTCTCCAACACCGAGGCCGCGGCCTGTTTGCGTTGTACCAGTCGCAGGATGGACGTGACGCTCGCGAAGGTCACCCGCAGGTCGTCCTCGACGAGGTCGATGACGACGCCGGTCCTTTTCTCGACCCCGCCCACGGAGTCGATGACGGCGAGACTGTCGTACTGCTCGTAAAGGGTGGTGAGCGGGAGGTCGTCCTGCGCCGGGTCCAGGGTGACGCGGAGCACCTCTCCCACGACGTTCCGGATGCCCTCGCGCAGCACCTGCTCGGAGTCACTCATGAGGTACGGCCTCGGCGAGTGAGGCCCCGGTGAAGTGCAGCCGGGGGTCGACCGGGTCGAACTGGACGAAGACGCGTCCGGGTGCGACGCGCGGCCCGAGTTCCCGCACGACGCGTTCCGCCAGCTCCCGGCGGAAGGTGTCGGTGCGCGCGTGGTCGACGGTGAGGCGTACGAAGGCGAATGCGGACGTCAGAGGGAACGGGCCGCTGAAGACGTCCTGGTCGTTCACCTGGTTGAACCGGGTGATGACGTGGTTGATGTCCACTCCCTGGGTGCGCAGCCAGAGACTGAGGTTCTTGGTGAACGTCTTCCGCAACGCGGGGTCGTCGACAGAGGTGTCGACCGTGATGGTAGGCATGAAAGTCCTTCAGGCTTCAGCGATGTGAGTGACCGTCAGAGATTGAGCGCGGGCAGCCGGGACGTCTGCGTGAGCAGCGTGCCGAGGGCTCCGGCGAGCGGGCCGCCGTCACGACGGCCGAGCGGACTCCAGGCGTACGTACCGTCGGGCAGCCGGACCCGGTCCAGGAACCGGCTCAGTTCCGGACCGTCGACGGGGAGGCCGAGGGTCTGCAGGGTCAGGACGGCCTGGTACGTCGAGACCAGGTCCGGGATTCCGCGCGGATGCGCGGCGAAGCCGCCCAGGCGAGAGGCGTACGGAAGCAGCAGCCGGTCGGCGACCGCACGGAGGCCGTCCGCGTCGTGGTCCTCCCTGTCGGCTCCCAGCAGGTGCAGCACCCGCAGGGCCTGCGCGGTGCTCGCCGCGGTCACGGCGGCGCCGGGGGAGTAGCGGTAGCCGGTGTCCGCCCGGCACGAGTCGGTGAAGGAACGCAGGGCCACGGTGTCCAACGCGTCGGCGCGGCGGCCCAGGCAGGCGAGGATGTCGAGAGCCGAAGCCGTCGCCACCATGTCCGAGGCGCGTCCGTGCCAGTAGCCGAAGCCGCCGTCGGTGTTATGCAACAGCCGCAGCCAGGCGACGATCCGGTCGGCGTCCAGTTGCTCCCGCCGCGCGGCGGCCAGTGCCGAGACGGCCCACAGGGTGCACCGGACCTCGGCACCCCGGCCCGGCATGTACATCACGCCGCCCTCGTACGGCAGATGGGCCGCGTGCAGCCAGCGGGCCAGACCGTCCGGCCCCTGCTCCGCACCGCTGCCGTTCGCCGTCCCGGTCAGCAGCGCGGCGGAGGTGGCCAGGCTGTCCCCGGCACCGTCGGTGCGACGATAGGTGAAACCGCCCTCGGGCAGTTCGCACCGTTTCAGAAAGGCGACCACGGCTGCCGTGTCGCGGGGCGAGCGCCCCAGCGTCAGCAGGGCGCCGACCGCGCTGAAGGCCGCCCACACATCGGCGTCCGGGTAGTCGTCCCAGCGGGTGAAAGAGCCGGCGGCGGCCTGTCTGCCGGTGATCCAGTCCACGCAGTCCGCCTCGCGGTCCGGCCGCTCACCGAGCGCCGCCAGCGCGCGTACCGCGCGGAACGTGGCCCACAGGTCGTCCGCCGTGGCCGACTCGTCGAACACGAAACCGCCCGCCGGGGTCTGCCGGTCGTCCAGCCATCCGACCAGCGCGGGATGCTTCCACGGCCGCGGGGCGTCGCCGAACGCCAGGCCGTCGCCGCGTAGTAGCAGGCACGTACGTCCGACTCGCTCGCCCCCGGATACCAGCCGAGACCGCCGTCGTGCCGTTGCAGCGCACCGAGCCAGGACTTCAGCTCCTCGGGCTGCGGTATTTCGGTACCGAGTATCTCGGCATACGTACGGGCGGTGTAATAGGTGGCCCACACATCGGGTCGTTGTCCGGGGGTCATGGAGAACCCGCCGGAGGGATCCCGTGTAGTGGTGATCCATTCCTCCAGTTCCGCCCGGTGCGGAATCTCCGCGTCGAGGTCGGCGAGTGCCTGGGTGCAGTAGTACGTGGCCCAGACGTCCGAGGTCAGACCCTTCTGCCAGGCGAAACCACCGTCGTTGTTCTGGGCGGCGTGAAGGAATCGTACGGTCTTTTCCGGATCGGACGGCTTTTCACCGAGCCAGGTCAGCGTCCGGACAGCGGCGTACGTGCACCACAGGTCGGCCGTGCCTTGCCGGGCTCCGCCGTCGGACGTCCGTAACTCGCTGAAGGGGAGAACATCGAGAGGCACTTCTTCATCCCACCCACTGGATGTTGGTTCGTTTCCAGTTCTTCTGGCTGCCGCCGGACTTGTTCAGCTGCGGAAGTTCTTCCACGGAGGTGATCTGAGTCCATTCGACGCCGATGCCGGCGAATTCTTTTCGGAGCCGGTCGTGGAGGTCTGACGCATCCCCCGAGAAGTCGACGTCCCGTTCCACGACGAGCCGTGCGGAGGCGCCGTCGGGGCGCTTGAGCTGCACCAGGTAGCCCGTCACCCCGGCAACGGAGTAGACGATCTCCTCGACAGCCCCCGCGGAGAGCGGAACACCGCCGACCGTGATGGATTCGGAGTCCCGGCCGTGGACGGTGATCACCGGCAGGCCGAGACCGCACCCGCACTCCTGTCCACTCCGCAGCGTGACCAGATCGCCGGTCGCGTACCTGAGGAGCGGCCGGGCGAAGTTGTTCAGCGTCGTCACCACCAGCTCGCCGGTCCGTCCGGCCTCCGCCGGAACGGCACGGCCGTCGGCCAGCACCTCCACCAGATGGCTCTGGAGCAACAGGTGAAGCCGGTCCTCTTCACACCCGGCGGCGATGGTCCCCGTCTCCGTGCTGCCGTACGAGACGTCGATGACCCGCGCACCCCAGATCTCCGCGAGGCGGGCCCGCAGGGACCGGCTGCTCACCTCGCCCAGCAGCATCAGGGACTCCACGCCGTCGCGGATCTCGTCGAGTCGTCCACGCCGTTTGAGCAGGCGTGTCCACTGCAGGATCACGCCGGGGGCCGCGAAGACGTGCTGAGGCCGGTAGGTGGTGAACAGCGACTCCAGCCGGTCCCAGTCGCAGATGCCCTGGGTGAAGGGATAGGCGCGCAGCATCGTGCAGTTCAGGTATTCCGTCACGCCCGCCACCAGGTCGCACACCGGCGCCACGTCGGACGGCAGAAGTGCGGCGACCCGATCGCCCGGACGGAGAACACGGCTCCAGATCGTGGCCACGGACACGGTATTCCAGATCGTGTCCGCCGGCAGTCTCGGAGTCGGGGTGGGCACACCGGTCGACCCCGATGTCTCGTAGTATTTGTGATAAGGGGCATCCGTGCACTGCAAGAATGCAGTCGGGTTTTCTTTGAGTACAGCCTTCGACGTTATGGGAACATCAGCAAGGAGCTGCTTCCTCAGCGCCGGCTGTGCAGCGTAGTAGGGGCTCCGATGTGCTCGCTCCCACAGGTTCCGTAACTTTCCCTGCTGACTCTCGGAAACTAACTCCGCGGCGAATCCTCCGTCGATCAACCGCAATCGCTCCGCGTGTGCGTCAGACAGGTGGGAATTTTCCGAAAGGCCGGATGTGAACAAGGTGAAGAACCCTTTCGATTAAGGGTCGATTCCGGGGTTGAAAAAATCTTTGCATGTACCAATGACCAGGGGCAAGGTGTCAGTGGAATCGCAACGGTAGGCAATAAAACTTACACGATTGATCAACATCATATCGGGGCGTACAGGACAAAATGTATTTCCATTGCGGCCGTGTATCGCACGTGTGAATCGACGCGAGCCGAACCCGGGACGCCGAGGCGGGCCACCTTGCGGCTCTGTGCCCCGCCGCTATACGCCATGTATGGTGAACCGATGTCGCTATACGCGGTGTATAGCGAACGGGGTTGCTTGGAGTCCGGCGTATGAGCACGGCAGTGAACGAGTCGGGTCCGGCGGAGACGTCTCCCGCGGCCCGTCGCAAGGTGTTGAAGGCGCTCAGCGGGCTGCTGCTCGCGCTGTTCGTCTCCACCCTCAGCAGTACGGTCGTCTCCAGCGCGCTGCCGAAGATCATCGGCGCGGTGCACGGATCGCAGACCCAGTACACATGGGTCGTCACCGCGACCCTGCTCACCACCACGGCGACGACGCCGATCTGGGGCAAGCTCGCCGACCTGTTCAGCAAGAAGACCCTCGTGCAGGTGTCCATCGCCGTCTTCGTGCTGGGTGCCGTCGCGTCCGGGATCAGCCAGACCGCGGGGCAGCTCATAGCCTCGCGGGCGTTGCAGGGCGTCGGCGTCGGCGGTGTGCAGGCCCTCGTCCAGATCACCCTCGCGGCGATGATCCCGCCCCGCGAACGCGGCCGCTACAGCGGCTACTTGAGCAGCGTCACGGCCACGTCGACCATCGGCGGGCCACTCCTCGGCGGCGTCATCGTCGACACCTCGTGGCTGGGATGGCGGTGGTGCTTCTTCATCGGCGTGCCCATCGCCGCCGTAGCCCTGTTCCTGCTCCAGCGGACGCTGAACCTGCCCGTCCTCCGGCGTGAGAACGTCAAGATCGACTACCTCGGGGCGACCCTCATCGCCTCCGGTGTCAGCGTGCTGCTCGTGTGGGTGTCGTTCGTCGACAACTCCTTCGGCTGGGCCTCGTGGCAGACCGCGGCCATGGTGGCCGGCGGGCTGGCGCTGATCGGCGCGGCCGTGTGGGTGGAGTCGCGGGCCGCCGAACCCGTCGTACCGCTCACTATCGTGAAGCAACGCACGACCGCCCTGGCGATCGTCGGAAGCCTCGCCGTCGGTACGGCGATGTTCGGTGCCGCCGTGTTCCTCAGCCAGTACTTCCAGCTCAGCCGGGGGCACAGCCCGACCGGGGCGGGGCTGCTGACGATTCCGATGATGGCCGGGATTCTCATCGCCTCCACGGTCGCGGGCCGACTGATCAGCCGGACCGGGACGATCAAGCCGTTCATCATCACCGGCGCCGTCCTGCTCACCGTCGGATTCGCCGTGCTCGGCACCATCGACTCCCGAACGCCCATGCCGCTCCTGGGCGTTGCGATGCTGTGTGTCGGGATGGGCGTCGGCATGACGCTGCAGAACCTGGTGCTCGTCGTGCAGAACACCGTACCGTTGAAGGACATCGGCGCGGCCAGCTCCACGGTGTCGTTCTTCCGGTCCCTCGGCGGCACGATCGGTGTCTCCGTCCTCGGCGCCGTGCTCGCCCGGCACGTCCAGGACCAGATCGCGCACGGCCTCGCCTCGACGGGACTACGGACCACGGGCGCCACCACGGACATCGCCGCGCAGCCCGCCGCCGTACAGGAGATCATCCGTGTCGCCTACGGCGACGCCACAGCGCAGATCTTCCTGCTCTCCGCCGCCGCGGCCGTCCTCGCGGTGGTCGCCGCGATCCTGCTGAAGCCGGTCAGCCTGCGCAGCAGCCTCGACCTGACCGAGAAGAGCGGGGGAGCGGCGACGGTCGCCGCGGGGGCGGGATGACGAGCCGGACCAATCCTCCGCGGGAGCCCCTCTCAACCCGTCTACCTGGGTAAACTGTCGGGAACGCCAAGTGCCTTGAGGGGGAGCCGGGATGCCGCCGCACAGTCCTTCCGCGGCCGGAGTCCCGGACGAGGGCGACGAGCCGAGCGGGCCCCCCGTCCGGCAGGCGCTGTCGGACAGCGTGTACGAGCGCATCAAGGCGATGGTCATGGACCACGAGATCGCCCCCGGCGCCCGCGTCGGCATCGAAGCGCTCGCCCGCACCCTCAAGGTCTCGCCAACTCCCGTACGGGAGGCGCTCGCTCGGCTGGAGTCCGACGGCCTGGTGGTGAAGCGGGCGCTCTCCGGATACCGGGCCACGCAGTTGCTCACCAGTCAGGGTCTCAATGAACTCTTCGAGATGCGGCTGCTGTTGGAGCCCAGGGCCGCCGCACTGGCCGCCGTCAACGCCACCGAGTCCCAACTCGACGGCATCGAGCGGATCGTCGAGGAGATGCAGGCCCACCCGAGCCCGAACGAACGGTACGCGTCGTACCGCGACTTCGCCGCCCTCGACCAGCGCTTCCACGAGGCGATCGGCCAGGCCGCGCACCGCCCCCTGCTGGCGGACGCGGTGGAACGGCTCCACGCGCATCTGCACATCTTCAGGCTCAGCAAGGTGGTTGGCGCCTGGGGCCCGACCGTCGCCGAGCACGAGCGGATCGTCCGCGCGGTGCTCCGCCGCAACCCCGAGCGGGCCGCCGAGGCGATGACGGAGCACCTGACGCGCAGCCTGGAACGGCAGATCGAGGACGGCGAGGGGTCCGGGTCCTGAACGGCCGCTGCTGAAGCCGGAGTTGGGGTCCTGTCCCCCCTCACTCCATGAGGAACACCTGCTCCGCCGGGGCCCACCACTCGCCGGGCGCCGCCTCCGGCACGGGCACCTGACACGGCGCGGTGAGTTGCCACCACCGCCGGGTGGCCTCGTCCTCGGCCATCAGGGCCAGGTCCGCCGCGAGATCCTCTCCGTGGTACTCGAAATAGCTGAACAGACGGTCGCCCAGCAGATGGATCGAGTAGTTGGAGATGTGGCTGCGCCGGATCCGGTCGAGCACCGGCCGGGGCACGTCGCGGTGCAACTCCCGGTATTCGTCCAGCATTTCCGGGCGTACGGCGATGACCTTGGCCACGCGCCTCACGAGCGCACCGTGTCGCGGTCGTGGATCAGGCGGATCACCCGGCCGCTCATGCGGTCGTAGTCGCGGTCGTTGTCGAGTTCGCCGCGGATGCGGTGGTCCGTCATGACGACGATGCGGTCGGCGAGGGTGACCATTTCGGCGAGGTCGCTGCTGATGAGGAGGATGGGGAGGCCGTCGCGGGCGAGGTCCCAGATCAGTTCGTGGAAAGCGCGCTTGGTGCGGACGTCGACGCCGACCGTCGGTTCGTCGATGACGAGCAACTTGGTGTCCGCGGCAAGCCACTTGGCGAGGCTGACCTTCTGCTGGTTGCCGCCCGAGAGCTCGCCCGCGTTCTGCCCGAGCCCCGAGACCCGGATGCCGAGCCGGTCGACGAGGTCCTGCGCGACGTCCCGTTCCTCGCGCGCCGAGACGTACCCGAGGACCTTGGCGAGCCGCTTCCACACCGTCACCGTGATGTTGCGGACGATGGGCTGCTCAAGGAAGACGCCCCCCTCCTTGCGGTTCTCGGTGACGTAGCCGATGCCGAACTCGTGCAGGGCCTGGCGCGGTGACGTGATGCGGACCGGGCTGCCGTGCACGCGGACCTCGCCGCCCGTGATGCGGTCCAGGCCGAGCACCGCCTTGACCAGTTCGCTGCGCCCGGCGCCGACCAGGCCGTACAGGCCGACGATCTCGCCCGGCCGGACCTCCAGGCTGATGTCACGGTGTCCGCCGGCCGTGGAGACCTTGTCCAGTACGAGAGTTGGGGTGGCGGTGCGGTCGACCGTGCGGGGGCGCATCTCCGTCGCCGCGTGGGCGCGGCCCACCATGAGGCCGACGATGTCGTCGTGGGTGTGGTCCGACAGGGGCGAGGACTCCAGGACCGACTTGCCGTCGCGCAGCACGGTGACCGTGTCGCAGACCTCGAAGACCTCCTCCAGCTTGTGGCTGACGAAGACGACACACGCGCCGCGCGCGGCCAGGCGCCGGATCACCTCGAAGAGGCGTTCCGTCTCCTGTGGGGAGAGGGACGCGGTCGGTTCGTCCAGCAGCAGGACCCGGCTCTCGGTGTAGAGGGCCTTGGCTATCTCCACCAACTGCTGTTGCGCCACGGAGAGTTCGCGTACCGGGCGCTGCGGGTCGAGGTCTACGCCGAGTTCCGCGAGGCAGGCGACGGCCGGTGCGGTCATCGCCTCGCGGTCGACGAAGCCGTGGTGGGAGGGCGGGTTCTGCAGGGTGATGTTCTCCGCCACCGAGAAGCCCGGGATCAGGTTGCGTTCCTGGTGGACGACACCGATGCCGGTGCGGGTCGCCTCCAACGGCGAGCGCAGATGGACCAGTTGGCCGTTCCAGGTGAGTTCGCCGCCGTCGGGGGAGTGGACGCCGGTGAGGACCTTGATGAGGGTCGACTTGCCGGCGCCGTTCTCGCCGAGCAGCGCGTGCACGGACCCGGCGGTCAGCCGTAGCCCCACGCCGTCCAGCGCCCGCACACCGGGGAAGACCTTGACGAGGTCGTGGCATTCGAGGAGAACCGTGTCGCTCACTGGACACCTCCGGTCTGCGGCAGGACGGCACCGTCGGTCGTCGCGGACTTCTCCAGGCGGGTCTGGTGCAGCCGGCCGCCGGCGACGGTGCCGAGCACGACCAGGCCGATCAGCAGGTTCACCCAGCTCGGGTCCAGCGAGAACTGGGCGCGTGCGGCGTCGATCAGCCGGGTCACGAAGGCGGCAAGGACCGTACCCAGTACGGCGATTGAGCCGCCGGTGAGGGCCACGCCCCCGATGATCGGCGCGGCGAAGCTCGGCAGCAGCCAGTCGCCGCCGACGCTGCGGTTGACGCCGGGCAGCGAGGCCGTGGCGGTCACGGCGGCGACGCCGATCAGCAGCCCGGACAGCGTGTGCGCGGCGACGATCTGCCGGTCGGTGGAGATGCCGGAGAGCCGGGCCGCGAGGGGGTTGCCGCCCGCCGCGAGGAGCCGACGGCCCGCGACCGTGCGGTACATGAACGCCGCCAGCAGCGCCGCCGCGACAAGCGCGGTGACGAAGACGAGGGGGATGTTCAGCGGCGCCGACGTGCCGAAGTCGCGCAGGGTGCGCGAGTAGCCGTCGACGGTACGGGTGCCGGTGAGCCGGTACTGCGCGCCCAGGAGGATCGTCATCGTCGCGAGGGTGACGATGAACCCGTTGATCTGGGTGGCCACGATCGCAATGCCGGTCGCGAGCCCGATGGCTGTCGCCGTCAACAGGCCCACGATCACGGCGACTCCGGCGGGTACCCCGTGATCGGCCATGAGGACGCCCATCAGGCAGGCGGTGAAGCCGCCCAACGCGCCCACCGCCAGGTTGAGTTGACCCACGCACAGCGCCACCATCTGGGCCAGCCCGATGAGAATGGGCGTCGCCAGGTACTGGAGGAAGACTCGCACCGAGGGACCCTCGAAGAAGGAGCCCGACGAGGCGATGCCCAGTGCCACATAGCCCACCACGACCACGCACAGCAGCATCGCCGCCGTGGAACGGGAGAACCGGCGCAGTGCCTCGCCGCCCCAACTCCCTTGACCCAGTGTCACGTTCAAGCGGTTCATGTGGAGCGCACCACCTTGCGATAGGACACCACCGTGCGGATCCGGTCGGCCGACAGGGCCAGCAGGAGGACACAGCCGAGATAGATGTTCAGGCTCTCCAGCCCGACGCCGAGCAGGTCGAGGCCCTTGCGGATCACCCCGACCAGGGCGGTGCCGAGCAGCGTGCCCAGCACGGACACCACCCCGCCGGTCAGCAGGGTGCCGCCAAGTACCGCGCCCAGAAAGGACGGCAGCATGAAGTCGTCGCCGATGGAGGCACGGAACGTACCCGTCCCGGCCGCCGCCATGAACCCGGCGAGCGCGGCGAGCAGCCCCGACAGCGTGTGCGCGAGCAGCACCCGGCGTCCGGTGGGAATGCCGGACAGCTCCGCGGCGGCCGGATTCGCACCGGTGAGCAGCAGTTCCCGGCCGATGCGCGTACAGCCGTAGAGGAAACCGAGGGCGAGCATCGCGAGGACGGTGAACTGGGCTATCTGCGGGATGGCCGGGGAGCCGCAGATGGGGCCCGCGCAGATGTCGGCGAGGGAGTAGGAGCGCAGGGCGTCGATGCCGGAGGGGTGGGTGGTGAAGGCGGCGTCGTCGGTGAGGGACGAGTAGAGGAGGGAGACCAGGCCCAGCAGGGCGAAGTCCATGGCCAGGGTGACGACGAAGGAGCTCACTCCGGTACGGGCGATGAGCCAGCCGGTGACCGCGCCGATCGCGGCCCCGGCGGCCAGGCACATCAGCAGCCCGACCTGCATCGGGACGCCGAGACGGTCGTAGCCCAGGCCCGCGAACATCGCGCCGAAGGCGGCCATGCGGCCGACCGCGAGGTTCATGTGGCCGACGGACAGGGCGACCATCTGCGCGAGCGCGACCACGGTCAGTGTGGCGATGTCGCGCAGGAGCGGGAAGAGCACCAACTGCTGGTCCAGGAACGCCGGTCGGAGCACGCCGAACAGCACGCTGAGCGCGATGACCAGCACCAGCAGGCCGAGCCGCTGGTTGACCCAGAACGGCATGCGGTGCGGTGCCGTCCTCTCCTCCGGGACCGTGTCCGGTGGGCTGATCGAGGTCGTCATGCCACCCTCCGGTCGTCCAGCGCGTCCGGGTCCCAGTCGATGCCGATGCCGGGTGCGTCCGGGGCTACGGCCCTGCCGTCGCGGATGGTCAGTTCGGTGCGGGTGACCGCCCTCAACTGCGGTATGTACTCGACGTATTGGCCGTTCGGTACGGCGGCGGCGAGGCTCACGTGCAGTTCCATCAGGAAGTGCGGGCAGACCATGACGTTGTGGCTCTCGGCGAGGTGCGCGACCTTCAGCCACGGGGTGATGCCACCGATCCGCGCGGCGTCGACCTGCACGACGGACGCGGCACCGGCCTCCAGATAGCTGCGGAACTGCATGAGCGAGTACATCGACTCGCCTACTGCGACGGGGATTCGGGTCGCCGCCGCGAGCCGCGCGTGTCCGCTGATGTCGTCGGCGGGCAGCGGCTCCTCCAGCCAGTACGGGTCGTACGGCTCCAGCGCCGCCGCGAGCCGGAGGACGGAGGAGGCCGTCTGGGACTGGTTGGCGTCGGTCATGATGTGGAGGGAGGGACCGACGGCCTCGCGGACCGCGCGCAGGCGTTCCGCGTCCTCGGCGGGATGCGGCCGACCCACCTTGATCTTGACGCCCGCCCAGCCCGACTCCTGGGCGCGCAGGGCGCTTTTGACCAGTTCCTCGGCGCTCAGGTGCAGCCAGCCGCCCTCGGTGTCGTAGACCGGCACCTCCTGGCGGTGACCGCCGGCCAGCCGCCACAGCGGTTCGCCCGCGCGCTTGCACCGCACGTCCCACAGGGCGGTGTCGACGGCGGCGAGGGCGAGCGAGGTGATGGCCCCCGTGGTGGTGGAGCGGGTCAGCGCGAACAGTCGTTGCCACAGCGCCTCGACGTTGCGGGCGTCCTGTCCGACGAGCACGGGCAGCAAGTGGTCGCGCAGCAGGGCGAGTACGGAGCTGCCGCCGGTGCCGATCGTGTAGGAGTAGCCGGTTCCCGCGAGGCCGTCAGCCGTCTCCAGATCGACCAGGACCGTCTCCTGTTTCACGAACGACTGCACCGCGTCGGTACGGTCCTGCTCGACGGCGATGTCGGCCAGCCTCGCGGTCGCGGCCGTGATGATGCTGCTCATTCAGCAATTCCGCTTTCTGTCGTGGGGGTTGGCCATCAGCGGTGGCCGGCCGTCAGCCGCAGGAGAGGACCTTGTCGGCGAACTCCTGCTTCAACTGGGCGGTCTTGGCCTGCCGCGCCTTGTCGTAGCCGGAGACGTTCGCCTTGGTGACGACGAACGAACCCGAGTCCACCTCCACGCCCGGGGAGCGCACCGTGCACTGCTTCGTCTGGAGCAGCGCCAGCGCCCACGTGCCGATCTCGGCCTGCCCGACCGGGTTCTGTACGACGGTGGCGGTGACCGTGCCCTGCTTGATGCCGCTGAGGATCTTGGCGTCGTCGTCGATGGCGATGACCTTCGCCTTCGAACCGGACGACTTGACGACGTCGGCCGCGGCGACGGCCGGGTTGTAGGCGGTGGCGACAATGCCCGTGATCTGACCGCCCTTTGCCGCCATCAGGTCGGACACCGCCTTCTGCGCGGTCTGCAGGTCCGTGTCGATGTCGGTGATGGTCTGCAGCAGCTTGACCTTGCCGCCCGACTCCTTCACGGCCTGGGCGACGCCCTTGATCCTCAACTGGGTATTGGCGTCAACGTTGTTGCCGGTCAGATGGACCAGGGTGCCCTTGCCGCCCATGGCCGCGATCGCCGCCTTCGCGGCTTTGTAGGCGGCGAGTTGGACGTCCGTGGAGAGACAGAAGTCGGCCTCGTCCTTGGTGCCGGCGGGGCACGAGCCCAGTGAAGCCACCGGGAATCCCTGGGACTTGAGGTCGGCGAAGGTCGAGTTGATGTCGGTGGGGGAGACGCCGAACACCCCGAACGCGTTGTAGCCGCGCGCCGCGAGCGTGGACAGCAGGTTGTTCTGCTTCTGCTGGTCCCACTCCGCCGTCTCGTCGAAGGCGACGGCTCCGAGGCCGTACGTCTTCTTCGCGGCGGCGCCCGCGGTCTTCCAGGGCTGGAAGTACGGGTGGGCGCCGCCGGGCACCAGGGCGACCTTGGTCTTGGAGCCGTCCACGAGGTCGGCGCCGGCGCCCGTGTGCGCGGCCGGCGCGGCCTGACCGCCGGACTGCGCACCCGAGTTCTTGTAGGTGCAGGCCGCTGTCCCCGAGGCCAGCAACACGGCCGCGACAACTCCGGGCAGGACAGATCTGGTTGGGAAGCGCATGACCCACCCCTGCGGATTCAGATAGGAATCAGATAGGAAATCGATGCGGCGATCGTGGGGGAGGAACCAGCGCCCGTCAAGACTTGCGGCACGAACACGTCTGGTGGAGAGGGAGTTTGTGACTCTGAGGGCATGCTCCCGGGTCTCTCTTGCGACCCGGCCGCGCGCGAAATCGTATAGGAAATGTGCACGTGTCGGCCTGGCCGTAAAGGTACGGATCATTCCCGCCAGTCGAAGATCGCGTGGCCCGCGGCCCCCTAGGATGACTGGCTTCAGCGGTCGCGGGCGGACAAGTCGCGGGCGTGCAGGGGCAGTTCACCGCAGGGAGAATGCGCATGGGTTCCGACGAGGTCTTAACCACGCCGCTGGACGGGCTGTCGGCAGGCCCCGTGGTGCCGCGGCTGGTACTGGGCGCACGATTGCGCGAACTGCGCGAGGGCCGGGACATCTCCCGCCAGGCCGCCGGTGAGGCCATCCGCGCCTCCCGCTCCAAGATCAGCCGCCTGGAGGCGGGCCGCCACCGCTTCAAAACGCGCGACGTGGCCGACCTGCTCACGCTCTACGGCGTCACGGACGAGGCCGGGCGAGCCACCCTGCTGGCCCTCGCCGAGGAGGCCAACTCCCCTGCCTGGTGGCAGCACTTCAACGATGTCGTGCCCACCTGGACGCGGGCCTACCTCGGGGCCGAACAGGCGGCGAGCCTCGTCCGCTGCTTCGAGGTCCAGCGCGTTCCCCACCTGCTGCAGACCCCGGACTACGCGCGGGCCTCCCTCCGGCTCGCCCACTCGGGCGCCGGAGGTGCGGAACTCGACCGGCGGGTCAAGCTGCGGATGACACGGCAGCGGATTCTCCGGCGGCGGCCGGCGGCCCAGCTCTGGGCGGTGATCGACGAGGCGGCGCTACGGCGCCCGGTGGGCGGCCTCGGCACGATGCGCGCCCAGCTCAGGCATCTCATCGAGATCTGCCGGCTGCCCCAAGTCACCGTCCAGGTCATGCCGTTCCTCGCCGGCGGACACGCGGCGGAGGCCGGTCCGGTGACGATCCTGCGGCTGCCCGGCGGCCGGCTGCCCGACATGGTCTACCTCGAACAGCGCGTCACCGCCCTGTATCCCGACAAGCCGACCGAGATCGAGTGCTACTGGGACGTCATGAACCGCCTGGTGGTGGAGGCGGAATCGCCGGAGGAGACTCCGACGATCCTGCATCGCATCCTTCAGGAGACGTGATCCGTCACAAGACCTGAACTGCCGGGCGGGTACTAGCGCTTGAGGGCGACGCCGCCGTACTGGTGCACCTCCGCCGGCAGACCCCAGGCGCTGTCGTCGGGGCGCCAGCGGGAGCACGACGCGACACCCGGTTCGAGCAGTTCGAGGCCCTCGAAGAAGCCCGCGATCTGCTCGGGGCTGCGCAGGATGTACGGGATCGAACCGCCCTCGTTGTACTGCCGGATGGCGTCGACGTAGGCCTCGCTGGTGTCCGTGCTGTCGTACTGCACGAGGTAGCTGCCGGCGGGCAGGGCCTCCACCAGCCGCCGTACGATCGAGCGTGCCTCGTCGTAGTCCTCGATGTGGCCCAGGATGCCCATCAGCATGAGGGCGACGGGCTTGTCGAAGTCCAGGGTCTTGGCGGCCTCGCGCACGATGGTGGCCGGGTCGCGCAGGTCGGCGTCGACGTAGTTGGTGACGCCCTCCGCGGAACTGGTGAGCAGCGCGCGGGCGTGGGCCAGCACCAGCGGGTCGTTGTCGACGTAGACGATGCGGCAGTCGGGTGCCACACGCTGGGCTATCTCATGGGTGTTGTCCACGCTGGGCAGTCCGGTGCCGATGTCCAGGAACTGCCGGATGCCCTCCTCGCCGGCCAGGTGCCGGACGGCGCGGGCGAGGAAATAGCGGGCGGCGCGGGCGCCGGTCTCTATGCCGGGGAAGATCTCGCGGAACGCGTCACCGGCGACACGGTCCACCTCGTAGTTGTCCTTGCCGCCCAGCCAGTAGTTCCAGATCCGGGCCGACTGCGGCACGGTGGTGTCGAACCTGGCCAGCGCATCCTGCTCGGAGTTGTCTGCCGCTTCGGTCATGGACGCTCCTGTGCTTACGGCGGTGTGAACCACGGAACCGTCGAAGATCGGCCGTGGACACCCACGTTATTCCCCCGCGGCTCGGCTCATGCGCCTCGTCGGCCCCAACTGCCCGTACCGGCACGCTCGTTGGCTTGTTCGCTGCGCCCGGTGACGTGGAATCAGCCCTCGGCCGCGTGCCGGGTGAGGAATCCGGTGAGGGCCGCGACGGCGGCCAGTACGGCCACGCTGGTGAGGGCGGCGGGGAGCGAGTACCAGTCCGCCATGAAGCCGATGGCGGGCGGTCCCAGGAGCATGCCGCCGTAGCCGAGGGTGGAGGCGATCGCGACTCCGTCGGGGCCGGCGAGGGTACCGGCGCGTTCGACGGCGACAGGGAAGAGGTTGGCGAGACCGAGCCCGGTGATCACGAAGCCGAGGACGGCCGCCCACAGGGTGGGGGCGAGGGCGCCGAGCAGCATGCCGGCGGCGGCGGTCGTGCCGCCGGACACGAGCGTGCGGGTACGGCCGAGCCGTTCGAGGAGGCGGGTGCCGGAGAGGCGTCCCGCGGTCATCGCGAGCGCGAAGCAGGAGTAGCCGATCGCTGCCGCGCCGGCGGTGGCGTCGAGGTCCTGTTCCAGGTGCAGGGCGCTCCAGTCGGCGAGCGCGCCTTCGCCGAAGGCGGTGCAGAGGGCGATCAGACCGAAGGTGAAGACGAGGCCGCGGGTGCGGGGGGTGAGGCGGCGGGGGGTGGGCTCGTGCTTCGGCGGGTCGTCGGGGAGCGTCGGGGGTGTTGCGGGCGCTGGGGGCGATGCGGGTATCGGGGGCTGGAGGCGTAGCAGGCTGCGGCCGACCAGCGCGGTGACGAGCAGGCCGATCAGGGTGAGGCCGAACAGATGCTGGGTCGGGGTGAGGACCCCGGCCACGAGCCCGCCGAGCCCGGCGCCGACCATGCCGCCGAGGCTGAACGCGGCGTGGAAGCTGGGCATGATGGGCCGCCGCATGGCCCTGACCAGGTCGACCGCCGCGCTGTTGAACGCCACGTTGATCCCGCCGTAGGCCGCGCCGAAGACCAGGAGGACGAGGCCGAGGGTGAGCGGTGAGTGGGTGAGCGGGGGCAGGGAGACGCTCAGGGACAGCAACACGGCACAGACGACGGTGACTTGGTGGTTGCCGTAGCGGTGGCAGAGGCGGCCGGTGAGCATCATGGTGATGACCGCGCCGGCGGAGACGCCGAGGAGCGCGAGGCCGAGGGAGCTGGCCGAGGCGCCGGTCTGTTCCTTGATGGCGGGGATGCGGACGACCCAGCCGGCGAAGATGAAGCCGTCGAGGGCGAAGAAGGCGGTGAGGGTGATCCGGAGCCGGGTGAGGTCGGAACGGGTGCCCGGCACGACGTTGTGCGTTCGGGGTTTGTTTATTTGCGGCACAAAGTCAGGCTAGGTGGGGGAGAGGTGTAGGGGCAAGGCCGGAGCGGGAACCGGAACTGCCGGCCGGCCGCGGGCGTGGCCGACGGAAGTCCGGACGCCGTTCGTCACTTCCGCGCGTTGCGCGCTGCGTGTGCCGAGGTGGCTGTCCGGGCCGGACTTCATCGCGGGCCAGGCCGCATCTCAGGGGGGCGGCGGTCGTCTCTGGGCAAGGCTGTTCATTTCTCGTTCGATTCCTGTTGGGGTGTCTGCCGTTACTGTCTGGCGTGCACTCGGAACGACGACCATAAGACGACGAGAACCAGTATCCGTGGTTTCCGAATACGGGAGAAACGCGTGAAGGTACTTCGCCTGCCGTTCGTCCTCGCCATTGCATTGGCGGCCCTGTTGGGAACTCTCGCATCGCCCGCTTCGGCCGTGGAGCGCACCTGCTACGGGAAGACGGGAAACTTCAACGACAACTGGCTTCTTCTGGTGGACTGGGACCGGGGCGAAAGCGAATGCTTCGGCGTCGCGCCGTCCGGCAGTATCTGGCACACGTGGCAGACTGCCGACACGTGGTACGAGATGCCGGGCAACGGCCGTGCTTCGTATGTCGCAAGCGCCTACGACATCTACGACGGCATTTCGAACGCTCAGAACATTGGAAAAGCCGTAAAGGTCGTCACGACGAGCAGTTCCTACTGCAGTTACCTTGACTACGCGACCAATACCTGGGGTGGCTGGTACGAGGTCTCCACATCCAGTACCTGCACGAGCTCACCCAACATCGGGTACAAGGCTACGACTTGGCTCCTGCAATAGGGCATGGCCGCGCTCCACGGACAGCTGTCTCGCGAGAGACAGCTGTCCTGTGCGGTGGTCGGCCGGCGGTTGTTACTTCAGGCCGATCGCGGTGCAGTCCGCCGCGTACTTCGGGGTGCAGATGTCCTTGACGGAGTAGACGCCGTCCGTGATCACGGTGTCCTCGATGTTGTCCTTGGTGAGCGCGACCACCGGTACCAGCATCGTGGGGATCTTCTTTTCGGTGGGGCTGTCGACCGAGTCCCGGGTCAGTGCGTCGAACTGGATGTCGCGGCCCTGGACCTTGTACACCGCCATTTCCGCGGCGCGGGTGGCCTCCTCGATGAACGGCTTGTACGCGGTCATGTACTGATCGCCCGAAACGATCCGCTGCACCGCGTCCAGATTCGCGTCCTGGCCGGTCACCGGCGGGATCTTTGTCGCACCCGCGTCCTTCAAGGCCTCGATCACGGCGCCTGCCAGGCCGTCGTTGGCCGCGTAGACGGCGGCGATATTGTCGAGGCCGATGGCCTTGATCGCGTTCTTCATGTTGGCCTTGGCGACCGCGGGCGACCATTTGGCGGTGTCGTATTCCTTGGCTATCACGACCCTGTCCTCAAGTTCGCCGAGGGCACCCTCTTTGAACTTCGCGTAATTCGTGTCGGCGGGGTCGCCGTTCATCATGACGATCTTGCTGGATGCGGCCTTGTTGCCGAGCGCCGTGAGGATGGCACGGGCCTGGATCTCGCCGACGAGTTCGTTGTCGTGCGAGACATACGCGGCGATCGGGCCCTCCGCGAGCCGGTCGTAGGCGATGACGGGGATACCGGCGTCCTTCGCCTTCTGGATGTCCGGCGCGATGGCCTTGGAGTCCAGTGCGTCGACCAGGATGACGTCGACCTTCTGGTCCACCATCTGCTGGAACTGGCGGCTCTGCTTGGCCTGGCTGGCCTCGGCGTTGGCGTAGACGAGCTTGCCCTTGCCGTGCGTGAGGGTGGCGACCTCCTTCTTGATGACGGGATGGTCGAAATCCTCGAAGCGTGCGGTGTCCTTGTCGGGCAGGAGCAGCCCCACCGTGATGTCGTCGCCCTTCTTCGGGGACGCGGAGCTGTCGCCTCCGCCGACTCCGTTGACGACGCCGCACGCGGTGAGCGTCAGCGCGGACGCGGAGGCGGTGAGGGCTGTCGCGAGACGACGCACGGGGATTCCACAAAGGACAGGAGCGCTCACGTCTGGCGCCTTTCGAGTGTGCGGGTGGAGCGGTTTGCTTTTGGTGGTCGTTGAAGCGCGGTGGGAAGTAGCCGCCGGGCAGGGGGAGTTGCCCTTACGTCTGCGGGCGCAGGGAGGCTGCGATACGGCCTCCGCGGCCGGGGGAGCTCCTTCGCCTGTGCGACTTCTGTGGGTGACCGTCACCGTTGCACTTCCTCGATGTGGAGGGTGTGGTGCTCAGGGAGAGAGGTTGTGGCGGCTTTGGGGCGAGAGGTGTGCGGGCGGCGGTTCATGGAGAAGGTGTGCGGGATAACCGGGGGGAAGGTGTCGCCGGGGTTGATTGAGGGGGCGGGAGCTTGTCCTCGGGGCTGGGGGTGATGCCGGCGCGGGGGCCGAGGGGTTCCGGTCGGGTGTCGTAACCCCGGGTGTTGTGGCGGGTGTTGGAGACGGTGGCGGCGGCGAGGGCGCGTGGCGGTGGGGGCCGGGGCGAGGGCGGTCTCGGCGCGGTAGTGCCCGAGGTGGGCGGCCCTCTCGGCGATGAGTACGGCGAGTGGCCCGCCGTCGGTTCTGCCGTCGCCCCGGCGAGTCAACCCCGCCCGCTCACGTCCGGGAATGGTCCCGCGTCCTGCTCACGTCCGGGAATGGTCCCGCGTCCGCCCCGGTTGCCACGATCATGACGACGAGCGAATCACGGCCCGAGGTACTCCGCTACACCGCCTTCTCCAGCGACCCCGACGGCGGAAACCGCGCGGGCGTCGTCCTGGACGCCAACGCCCTTGACGACAGTGCCATGTTGGCCATCGCCGCCGACCTCGGATACTCGGAGTCCGCGTTCCTGATCGCGCCGCCGGAGGGGCTCGGCGGTCAGGAGGGGCGGGCGTTCGGCATCCGTTACTTCAGTCCGAAGGCCGAGGTGTCGTTCTGCGGGCACGCCACCGTGGCGACCGCCGTCGCGCTCGCCGAGCGGGTGGGCCCGGGCGAGTTGGTCTTCGCGACGCGCGCCGGCGTCGTACCGGTGGAGGTCGTCGAGGAGGGCGGGACGCTACGGGCCACGCTCACCAGTGTCGAACCGCACACCGAGGAGATCGCCGACGCCGACCTCGCGGAGGCGCTCGCCGCGCTCGACTGGGCGGAGGCCGAGCTCGACCCCGCCTTCCCGCCCCGGATCGCCTTCGCCGGTGCCCGCCATCTCGTCCTCGCGGCGGCGACCCGCGCCCGACTCGCCGATCTGGCCTACGACTTCGCTCGCCTCGAAGCCTTGATGCACCAACTGGACCTGACCACCGTCCAGTTGGTGTGGCGGGAGTCGGACACCGTCTTCCACGTACGGGACCCATTCCCCGTCGGCGGTGTCGTCGAGGACCCGGCGACCGGCGCGGCGGCGGCCGCATTCGGGGCGTACGTAAGGGAGTTGGGCCTCGTCCCCGAGGCCGTCGTCCTCACCCTGCACCAGGGTGAGGACCTGGGCCGCCCCGGCGAACTCACCGTGACGCTGCGCACGGGCGACCCCCGCGTCCGGGTCGGCGGCGCGGGGGCACGCATCGGCTGACGGGCCGGCCGCGGCGGCGGTGCGGGCGCCGGTCCGCCCCGCCGTCGTAGCGCATCGTGCGGTGGTTCAGAAGGCGTGTGCCATCAACTCCCCGAACAGGGCGTGCTCGTCGACGTCCAGGCCCCGGGCACGGAACCAGCCGCAGATGTTGGCGCAGTCGCGCTGGAGGAAGGTCATCCCGTTGAGGTTGCCGACCAGGTCGACGATCTGCGGGAGGTCGATGACGACCAGGCGCTCGCCCGCCGCCAGGATGTTGTAAGCGGAGAGGTCGCCGTGCACGAGGCCGTTCTGCACCATCGTCGCGAGCGCGTTGGTGAGTTGCTCGAAGTAGGACGCCAGCAGCTCGGGTGAGGGGCGGGTCTGGGCGAGCCGGGGCGCGGTCGCGACGGTGCCGTCCTCGTCGGTGACGGTGATCCACTCCATCAGGATCTCGGTGCCGTCGATCTGGACCGGGTAGGGCACCGGCAGCCCGAGGTTCCAGAGCCGCACCAGCGCGGCCCACTCGGACACCGCCCACTCGCCCGCCGCGACCTGGCGGCCGAACGTGCTCTTCCGCTTGACGGCCCGCTCGTCACGCGAGCGCTTCATCGAGCGGCCCTCGGTGTAGGACGCGGCGCGGTGGAAGGACCGGTGCTCGGAGGAGCGGTACCGCTTGGCCGCCATCACCACACCGGCGTCGGGGTCGAGCGGGTCGGCGCGCTCGACGAGGTGGACGTCGGCCTCCTTACCGGTCTTGAGAACGCCGAGCTCGGTGTCGATCGCGCCCTGCGAAGTCACCACCCAGTCCGGGAGCGGCTCGGGGCCTCGGGACAGGGGTTCGACGCTGAGCCACGTCGACCAGCGCTGACCGTCGGCGAGGTCGTCGTCGTAGGCACGGAACTCGAAGACGAACCGGTCGTCGATGTCACCGGGCTCGCCAGGGCCGCCCGGTTCACCAGGGTCGCCCGGTCCGCCCGGGCCGTCCGGCGGAGGGACGCGGCGGTGGGCGTCGGTGCTGAAGTCGTCAGGAAACGACGGGTGTTGGGGGTGCTGAGGGTGTTGCGAGAGATTGTCGCGAGACATCGCTGGGAGTGCTCCATGAGGTGAGAGTGAGGCGGTCTGCGGGCAGGCCGGAAACAGTCGTCGTCACGGTCGTGCCTCCTCTCGTGGAGCACCGGGCAGGTCCCGATGTCCCGCCCATGGTGAGGGGCGGACACGGGGAGCGACAACTGATTTAAGGCGGCCCGCGTCGCCCGTCCCTGCCGTCGGGGTCCCGCCGGCCGTCAACGCGCTTTCGAACAGGCTTCGTTCACGATCGCGCACGGTGCCCGGGGCGTCGGGAGCCGATACGCTGTGGGGCGGCCATGGACCGGGGGCGGGCTGGGGGCGGGGCATGGATGATCCGCGAATGCAGTTGTCGGCGGGCGGATACGTCTGTGAGCGTGTGCTCGGCCGGGGCGGGCAAGGTGTGGTCTGGCTCGCCCGGGACGGGGCGGGACGGCAGGCCGTGGTCAAGTTCCTGCTGCCGGGCAAGGAGTACGACGCGGTGGCGCTCGCCCGCGTACGCCGTGAGTTCGGTGCGGCCAGCCGGGTCGGCGAACTGGCCACGGCGCGGGTCCTCGACGCCGACCTGACCGGCCAACACCCGTACATCATCAGCGAGTTCGTCCCAGGGCCCACAATCCACGAGCATGTGAGGACCACCGGTCCGCTGCCCTCCGGGCGGCTCCAGTCACTGGCGCTGACCGTCGCGCACGCGCTGGCGCAGGTGCACACGGTGGGCGTCGTGCACCGGGACATCAAACCGTCCAACATCCTGCTCTCCCCGGACGGACCGCGCATCATCGACTTCGGTATCGCCCGCGACGACCGGTCGCACGAGTCGGCGCTGACCACGCCGGGCGGTGTCCTCGGTTCGCCCGCGTACATGTCGCCCGAGCAGGCCCGGTCGCTCCAAGTCACCAGCGCCTCCGACGTGTTCTCCCTCGGCGGCACGCTGTACTTCGCGGCCACGGGGCGCCATCCCTTCGCCGGGGAGAGCGACTACGAGGTGCTCGTCGCCGTGTGCACCCGCGACGCGGATCTCACGGAGGTGCCGGAACCGGTCCGTTCGGTCATCGCCGACTGCCTGCGGAAGGACCCGGCGGAACGTCCTACGGCCGCCCAGATCGTCACCCGGCTCGCGACGGCGACGGAGAACGCGCGGACGGAGTCGCGCACACCGTCGCGACTGCCCGGACGCGGAAGCGGCGGATCCGGGAACACCGGACCAGGGAACACCGGGCCTGGGAGCGGCGGCGCGGGCTCCGGCCTGAACGCCAAGCAGCTGCGGCTGTGGGCGGTCGCGGCCGGCAGCGCCGCGGTGGCCGTGCTGCTCGCCGTCGTGCTCAGTACGACCTCGGGGGGATCGGCGACGGAGGGCGCGTCCGGAGGACCCACGCGGTCCACGAGATCAGCGAGCCCCCAACTCCTCTCGTACACCGATGACTTGACCGACTCGGGCGACTGGCTGGACAAGGACCCGGCCCTGGCGAGGATCACGCACAAGGGCGGGACCATGCTGGTGGATCCCCGGCCCGAGCTGGAGGTGTGGCCGCAGGCGCCCTTCGAGCCGTCCTCGTTCGCGGTACGGCTGAGCACCCAGACGGAGTGGTACGGAGGCGAGGGCGGGGTCGGGCTGTGGTGCGACGGCTCGGGGAACTACGCGAAGGGCTCCCGCTGGGCGACGTATCTGACGACCGATCAGGAAGCGCTGATCGTGCGGGAGTTCCGGTTCAAGGGGAAGTTCCAGCACGACCGGGTCGTAGAGGTCGATCTCGCGGACCTCGGCCTGAAGGTGGCGAGTCAGCGGCAGATCGACATGTCGATGACCTGTTCCTCGGCCGGCGCGGGCCGGATCAAGGTGGAGCTCGCCGTGAACGGCACCCGGGTCGCCGCCTACACCGGAGCCGCCTTCGACGAGCGGGGCTGTGGTGTGGCCGCCTTCCACTACAGCGCGACCGATCCGCAGGGCACGGCCTATCACGCGGGGTTCGAGCGCTTCACCGCGACCGAGCTGGCAGCGCCCTGACCAGCGGCTGGCCGGCGACGGGTCTGTTCTAACAAAATTATCATCGAAATTGTTAACAATCTTGGGGCTCCGGCACATGATCCAGGCCTACAGTCTGGGACTCGTATGAGCCGCACAGTCCGACCTGCCCGCGATGACCGCCGGGATGGTGCCCAGGTACGGCTGTGACCACGCAACTCGCTGTACAAGGAGGCCTACGGGTGGACATCAACCGCAGAACTGTGATCCGGAGCGCCACGGGCGTCGCAGCCCTGGCCACGTTCGGAATCGCCGAGGGCACGGCGGGCGCGGCCTACGCCGCCACCTCGTCGTCGAGCGGTTCGTCGAGCAGTTCCGCGAGCACGTCCTCGGCGTACTCGCTGGAGTTCGACCCGACCGCCTGGTCGTACGACGCGACCAACGACGTGTACTACCAGGTCGGCAAGGTGTACGTCACGAACCCGGCCGCGACGGACTACGAGAACCTGTCGATCTACGTCCCGGGCGCCTATCTGACGGCGACCGCGAACAGCGACGGGACCACGTACACCGCGAAGGCCAACCCGAAGGGCACCGTCGGCCAGTACTCGGGACGTACGGCGCCGATCGTGATCCCGGTGAACACCCCCGGGTACGCCCAGCAGGCGCCGGCCACGTCCTACAGCTACACCAGCGTGTCGGAGTACCTGGAGGCCGGGCTCGTCTACGTGTGGCCGGGTCTGCGCGGCCGGGACAGCTCGACCAGCACCCGCTCCGACGCGGCGCCCTGGGGCGTGACCGACCTCAAGGCCGCGGTCCGGTTCCTCCGGTACAACCGCAGCGTCCTGCCCGGCAGCACGGACGACATCGTCCTGTTCGGCATGAGCGGCGGCGGCGCCCAGGACACTGTGGCCGGCACGTCCGGCGACAGCCCTCTGTACGACCCCTACCTGCGCACGATCGGCGCGGCGATGGAGGACGCCCAGGGCCGCCCCCTCAGCGACGCGGTCGCCGGCGTCATGGCCTGGTGCCCGATCACCAACCTGGCCGAGGCCAACCTGTCCTACGAGTGGAACATGGGCCAGTTCGCCTCGACCGGCACGCGCGCGTCCACCACGTGGACCAGCGCCTACTCGGCGGACCTCGCGAAGGCCTGGCCCAAGTACCTCAACCGCCTCGGCCTGCGCGACGAGAAGGGCAGGCGCCTTGAGCTGACCAGGTCCAGCAACGGCACGTACCTGTCCGGCAGTTACTACGACCACCTGATCGGGGTGATCACCACCTCGCTGAACAACTTCCTGTCGGACAACACCTTCCCGTACACCATCACGACCCAGGGCGGGCCGCCCGGATCGGGCCAGACGGGGACCTCGACCACGTACGAGACGGTCGCCGACTACATCGCCTACCTCAACACCGACAGCGCCTGGGTCACGTACGACGCCACGACCAACACCGCGACGGTGTCCGGCCTCGAAGGCTTCGTCAACAGCCAGAAGAACGCGAACAAGCCGGTCGGCGCGTTCGACGGGTACTCCCGCGGGCAGGGCGAGAACAGCGTCTTCGCGATGGGCCTCAACGCCCCGTCGCACTTCGCGCCGCTCACGCGCGACGTCATCAAGGCGAACCAGACGACGTACGCCACGTACTCCGACTGGAACGCCGACTACGGCGTCTCGGCGTACGACGGCGACTTCGCCAAGAAGGACAGCGTCGGCAAGGACATGGCCTGGCGCGGCGACGCGTACAACCCGCTGTACTTCCTCTCGCCCGCCTTCGCCGGCTACCGGCAGTCCCAGGTGGCGCGGCACTGGCGCATCCGCACCGGCATCATGCAGGGCGACACGGCCAACACCACTGAGATCAACCTCCAGTTGGCCCTGCGGAACTACGGCATCCGTGACGTCGACTTCGCCACCGTGTGGGCCGAGGCGCACACGATGGCCGAGCGCACGGGCGACCCGACGGCGAACTTCATCAGCTGGGTGGAGTCCATCATCAAGTAGGGATCCTCGGCAGGCCGTCGCCGCGCCAACTGGACCTGACCATGGCCCAGTTGGCGCGGCTTCGTCGGTCACCCGCTGCCAAGTCCCGGACCCGGTCCCGGTGTCAGTGGCCCATGGCACGATCCCGGGCATGACATCGATCGACGAACCGCTCCTTCTTGAGACGGCCGCCAAATACGGCGTTCCCCAGCCTGTCGTAGGGGAGTTGATGGCCCGGGCGCGACCCTGCCTCTACCTGGTGCCGTACGACCAAGTGCCCGAGTCCCTGCGGGAGAACGCCCGTCCCGCCGCACGGACGGGCGGGCTCCCCGCACTGCCGGACGGGGTGAACTGGCCCGACGGGAAAGAGCCGTTGGTCCTGAGCGTCGACTGCGCGGCCCTGCCGCAGGGCGTCCTGGACATCGAACTGCCCGCCGATGGGCACCTGTTGTTCTTCACGGAGATCGAGTACCCGCCGGAGGGCTCGGCGGTGCTGCACATACCGGCCGGGGTACGCACCACCGAACGCCCCGCGTCGTACCAACTCGACGGTGAGGCTGGGGAGATCAGGGTCTACGAACCGCGCACCCTGTATCCCGTGCCCGGCCTGACCTTCGACGGTGAGGGGGGCGGGGGCCCGCAGATCAACGCGTTCCTCGACGGCGACGGTGACGGCGCCCAGGACGCGCTGGACAGTTTCGAGGAAGCCGTCCGGGACCTGGCCTTCGGCGGGCATCGCCCCGGGGTCTGCGTCCAGCTCGGCGGGTTCTCCGATCCGTGGGACATGGCACCGGACACGGGCGACCTCGTGCTCATCGCCCAGATGGCAGGCCAGGCGATCGACTACGACGTCTTCACCATGAACCTCGTCGTGGGCACCCGGGAGGACCTCGCCGCCCGGCAGTACACCGGGCTCGGCTACGAGCAGCAGTGCTGATCACTTCCGGGCGACCGCCCCGACGAGGTCGGTGGTCGTGTCCCACAGTCGGCCGGCCAGGGCCTGGTCGAGGCCGGTCTTGCTCTGTCGCCGTACGGCAGGGGAACCGCGGAAGCCGCCGAGTCCGTCCGGGCCGATGTAGGAGTTGCCGGGGACGTCCTGGGTCGCCGCGTAGAGCAGGGACAGGGCGGCGCGTTCGGGGGCGTTGGTGAGGAACGTGAAGTGGTTGACGATGTTCGCGCGGGAGTGGGCCGCCAGCGCGGTGCGGGCGATACCCGGACTGGCGAGCACCGAGCGGACCGGGCTGCCGACGGCGGTCAGGCGGCGCTGCAACTCCAGTGAGAACAGCACGACCGCGAGCTTCGACGCCTGATAGGCCTGCATCCCGTTGTGCTTGCGCGTCCGCCAGTCGAGGTCGGCCAGGTCGAGCCGGCCCTGCTTGTGCAACTCGCTGGTGACGTGCACCACGCGGTCGGTGATGTGGTCGAGCAGCAGGGTGGTCAGCAGGAACGGGCCGGTGTAGTTGGTGGCGGTCTGGAGGTCCAGGCCGTCGGCGGTGCGTGCGGCGGGGATGTCCATCACGCCGGCGTTGTTGATCAGGATGTCGAGATCGCCGGACCAGGCGTCGGCGAAGGCCCGCACCGAGGTCAGGTCCGACACGTCGAGCGGGCGGATGTCGAAGGTGCCGGGCAGCCCGGCGACGGCACTGCGGGCCTTGCCGGTGTCGCGCACCCCCAGCACCAACCGGGCACCGGCACGGGCGAGTTCGCGTGCCGTGATCAGGCCGAGGCCACGCCCCGCGCCGGTGATCACCACCGTACGGCCGGTCAGGTCCGGGAGGTCGTTCGCTGTCCAACTCGCCTTATTAGTCATGGGACTTGGCTCCTGGCTCGATGGTGTGTAGTGGGGCGCGACCGCTGATCGCATCGTCAGTGAACTCGCCCCGCCACAGGCGCCGGAAGGACCTCCGCAACCACTGAACGGCAGGTCGTGGATAAGCCGCGCCGGATGGCCAACGATGAGAACCATGGACCACACGTTCGACCGCATGTCCCTCGGCACCTTCCTGCGCACCCGCCGCGCGGCCCTGCAACCGGAGGACGTCGGACTGCGCCGGGGACACCGCCGGCGCGCTCCGGGCCTGCGCCGCGAGGAGGTGGCTGAGCTGTGCACCATGTCCGCCGACTACTTCGCCCGGCTGGAGCGCGGCGACGGCCCGCAGCCCTCGGAGCAGATGCTCTCGGCCATCGCCCGCGGCCTGCGGCTGACCCCGGACGAACGCGACCACCTGTTCCTGCTCGCCGGCTACCGCACCGCCCGCCGCGATCTGCGCCTCCAACATGTGAGCCCCGGGCTGATGCGGGTCATGGACGGCCTGGCCGACACCACCGCACAGGTCATGGGCCCGCTGGGGGAGACCCTCCTGCAGACACCGTCCGCCGTGGCCCTGCTCGGCGAGCAGACCCAGTACACCGGCAACTCCCGCAGTGCGACGTTCCGTTGGTTCACGGACCCGGCCGAGCGGGAGCGCTACGACCCCGAGCAGCACGACGAGAACAGCCGCACCAACGCCGCCCTGCTGCGCGCCTCCACCACCCGCGACGGGCCCGGCTCTCCCGCGGCGGACCTGGCGGACGTCCTGCTGGGCGTCAGCGCCGAGTTCGCCCGGCTGTGGGAGCGCCACGAGGTGGGCCTGCGCTGGAGCGGCACCAAACGGTTCGTCCACCCCCAGGTCGGCCGCCTCGACCTCTACTGCCAGCTCCTGCTGGACCCGGACCAGGGCCAGTCACTCCTCGTCTTCACCGCAACCCCGGGCACGGAGAACCACGAGAAACTCGCCCTGCTCACCGTCCTGGGCACCGACCACTTCGCCACCGACACCGAGTGACTTCACCCGATTCTTCCCCAGCTCTTCCCTTCCACCGGTGAACCCCGTCGCCCCCATTCACCTCTACGACATGTAGTGGAGGTAGCCCCCGCGTGAACTGCCGACCGACGGGGACGGAGCGAGGAGAAGGACGCCATGGACGAGGGTCCCCGCACCGGCGGTGGTCTGCGGCTGAGGCGGCGCGACGCGCCCGCCACGGCGGGACCCCTGTGGGCCCGGCCGCTCGCGACCGAGCCCGCGGCGCCGCAGCAACTGCACCGGGGCATGACCCTCATCGCCGCGATCAGCCTCTTCATCGGCACCCGAGACGCCTGGACCAGGGCGATGACGTCCCGTCCGCCCGTCGCCGGGATCATCTCCGTCTGCTACGCCGGGATCCTGATCGCGGGCGTCCTCGCCCTCACCACCCGCACCCGGCGCGCCCTGACCCGGGTGGACGCGGGCGTCCTGCTCCTCGCCGTCGTCCTGGTGCTGTGCGGCTACTGGCTCAACCACGCCGGCACCGACGAGGGCGTCCTCACCGCGCAGGCCGCCCACGAGATCCTGCACGGGCACCCGATCTACGGCCAGCCCTGGCCATGGCTGTTCGACCGTTCGTCGGTCGGCATCACCAAGACCATGGCGGGCGGCGCCGACTACACCTACGGCTATCCGCCCCTGACCGCGCTGCTCGCCGCCCCCGTCCACGCCGTGATCCACTCGACGGCCGCCGCGACCCTCGTCACCACCGGCGCGCTGCTCGCGGGCGCCGTCCTGCTGTGGTGGCTGCTCCCGGCCCCCTGGCGGTCCGGCGCCACCGCCGTGTGCCTCGGCTTCGGCTTCCTGCCCGGCTACGCCTACTCCGGCTACCCCGCCGTCCTCGCCCTGGTCCTCCTCATCCCGGTGGTGGTCCGCTGGCCCGACACCGGCGCCGGCGGCCGGCTCGGACTCCCCGGAGTCGCACAGGCCCTCTGCCTGGGCGCGGCCTGCGCCACCCAGCAACTCGCCTGGTTCCTCACGCCGTTCCTCCTCGTCGGCCTCTACGCCGTCCGCCGCGGCGACCTCGGTGCCCGGCCCGCCCTCGGCGTCGTCGCCCGCTACACCGGCACCGCGGCCCTCATGTGGGCCGCGATCAACGCCTACTTCGCCACCCAGGACTTCCCCACCTGGCTGCACGGCCTGCTGCTGCCACTCACCCAGAAGGCGATCCTGCACGGCCAGGGCCTCATGGGGATCTCGTACTACTTCACCGCGGGCAGCAGGCACCTCGACTACTACTCCTACGCCAGCCTGCTGCTCCTGTTCGGCCTGCTCGCCGCCACCGTGCTCTTCGTACGGCGGCTCGGCCCCGCGCTCACCGTGCTGCCGTGGCTGAGCTTCTACCTCGCCACCCGGTCCCAGGACGGCTACTTCCTGATGATGACCCCGCTGTGGCTCGCGGCGGCCGCCACCGTCCCCGCCGCCGCGCTCGCCTCGGCCTGGCAGCCCCGCATCCCGCACGTGACCGGACACCGGGCCAAGGCCGTCCTCGCGGCGGGGCTCGTCGTGCCCGCCGTGCTGTGCGCGACGGTCGCCGCGGCCAGTGCGCCGCCGCTCAGGATGAACGTCACACCGAGCTTCGTCGAGCGGGCCGGCCACCGGGACATCACCCGCCTCACGGTCCGGGTCGTCAACATCACCGGCACCCGGCTCACCCCGCACTTCGCCAGCCGCCTCGGACAGGGCGCCTCCGACTGGTGGACCGCCTCCGACGGCCCGGCGACGCTCGCCCCGCACGCCTCCGCGACCTACGTCGTACGACCGCCCGGCGGTGTCCGGCGGGTGCCCGGAGGGTCGCATCCGCGCTTCTACCTCATCGCCGTGACCGGTACCCCGATGACCATCACGACCGCACGGATTCCGATCAGTTGACCGAGTTTGACGTAAAAGGATATCCCGTAAATGAGAAAGGCCCTGCGGTGTTCTCATCTGAGATTGTTATATTGCGCAACCACGCAAGAGAGACGGGAACCCCGCCTCGCCCGACCCGACACGGCCGCGCGCTTCTGGCCGCAGCTTCGACGGCCTGAACGGCCCGACCGTTTTGTGGGAGTGCCAGATGACCGACCTCGGGGACGGCCCCGTGCGACACGCCACGCGCAGCCGCACACGAGGGGTGCCCAGGCCGCGTGACGGCGAGATCGACGAACCGCTGCCCACCGGCGGCCGGGCCGCCGCACGCGCCGCGGCCCGCCAGGCCCCGCGCGGCGGATCCCGCGCACGCGGCCGCGCCGACACCCGCCGCCGCGCCAAGCCCACGCCACGCGGCAAGCAGGTGCTGAAGGTCGGCGCGATATCCCTGTCGGTGCTGATCCTGGCGGCCGCGGGCGGCGGCTGGTGGTTCTACGAGCACCTGAACGGCAACATCAACAGCATCGCGATCGACGACGGCGCAGGCGGCAAGGAGAAGGCCGACGCCTTCGGCCGGACACCGATCAACCTCCTCGTGATGGGCAGCGACGCCCGCAGCAGCGCGACCGACTGCAAGCTCGGCGGCGGCTGCTCGTCGACCGGCGTGCAGACCGGCAACGGCAACGCGGACGTCGAGATGGTGGTCCACATCTCCGCCGACCGCTCGAACGCCACCGTGATGAGCATCCCGCGCGACACCATGACCCAGGTCCCGGCCTGCAAGGACCCGGACAGCAGCCAGTCGACGGCCGGTTACTACGGCCAGATCAACAGCGCGCTGCAGTACGGCCAGGAGTGCCAGGTCAAGACCGTGCACGCGCTCACCGGCATCACCATCGACCACTTCGTGCAGATGGACTTCTCCGGCGTGGTGAAGATGTCCGACGCGGTCGGCGGCGTCTCGGTGTGCGTCGATGCCGACGTCTACGACACCTACTCGCACCTGAAGCTCGCCAAGGGCACCCACACCCTCAAGGGCAACGCGGCGCTGGAGTTCGTCCGCTCCCGGCACGGCTTCGGCGATGGCAGCGACCTCGGCCGTACCGTCTCCCAGCACCTGTTCCTGAGCGCGATGATCCGCAAGTTCAAGAGCGCCGGCACGCTCACCGACCCCCAGGCGGTCTACAACCTGGCCGACGCCGCCACCAAGGCGCTCACCGTGGACACCGGCCTCGGCACCGTCAAGAAGCTCATCGGGCTCGCCGCGGACCTCGACAAGGTCCCCACGAAGCGCATGACGTTCACCACGATGCAGACCGGCGCCGACCCGAACAACGCGGACCGCGTCGTGCCCGCGACGGCGGCGAAGAGCCTGTTCGCCACCATCGCCAACGACCAGTCGCTGACCACCTCTTCGGGCAAGAAGTCCTCGGCGGCCACCGCGACCGCCACGGCGGTGGCCGTCCCCGCCGCGCAGATCGCCGTGACGGTGGAGAACGGCACCACCATCAGCGGGCGCGCCTCCACGGTCGCGACCTCGCTGATAGACGGCGGCTTCAGCTCCGGCACCACCACGGGCAACGCCTCCGTCAGCGCGACCACGACCACGCTCACCTACGGCACCGGTCAGAAGGCCGAGGCGCAGACGGTGGCCAAGGCGATCGGCCTCGCCTCCTCGCACCTCAAGCAGGGCACCGGCACCGGCCTGACCCTGGTGATCGGCACGGACTGGCCCAGCGGCACGACATACCCCGGCTCCACCTCGTCGCCGGCCCCCGCCGACACCAAGGCGGCCACGTCCAACGCCCAGGCCTCGACCGCCGACCAGTCGAAGTCCTGCGCCAAGGTCAGCACCTACAAGACGGTCAGCCTCAACGGCGTCGCGATGACCCCGACCCAGGCCTACCGGCTGGCCACGAACAAGAAGGACTCGGCGTCCTGACGGGCGCTACACGACGCTCTCGGCGGTCCAGGTGATGTGCGGGGGATCCACCCGCGCGCACAGTGGACCGCCGTTCGCGTCCGTCAGACCGAGCCGCCCGACCAGCAGACCCTCGGACGCGGCGGCGGCCAGGACGTCGTCCGGCACGGAGTCGAGCATGAGCTTGGCCCGCCGGAACATGGTGAAGAGACCGGCCGCGTCGACCGTCCCCCACGACAGATAGACGAACCGCAGCCCCATCCGGTGCTGCACATACGGGCCCGTGACCACGACCCCGTCCGGCGTGACCTCCGCCGCGCACTCCAGCGTCCAGCTCGCGGACACGGCGTCCCCCGGCTGCGGGTCGAGGAGTTCGGCCGGCCGGTCCCGGCGCTGCACGGCGACATGGACGTTGTCGTACGTCGCGACGGGCTTGTCGGCGGGGGCGGGGAAGGTACGGCCGGGCAGGTCGACGGCGTCGATGCGGAGGTGCATACGGGCCATCATGCAGGGTCCGGCCGCAGCACCCTCAGTCGATCAAGGGAAAGTGGCAGGCGGTGTACCGACCGGAGGCGGTCCTCGTCAGCCGGGGCCGCTCCACGGCGCAGAGCTCACGCGCGTACGGGCACCGAGTCCGGAACGGACACCCCGTCGGCTTGTCCACCGGGTTGGGCACCTCACCGGTGAGCACGATCCGCTCCCGGGGGACCTCGTCGGTGAGCGTGCCGTCGTCGATGTCCGGCACGGCCGACAACAGCGCCTGCGTGTACGGATGTGCGGGCTCCTTGTACAGCGCCTCGGTCTCGGCGAGTTCGACGATCTCCCCGAGATACATGACCGCGATCCGGTCCGACACATGCCGGACCACCCCGAGGTCGTGCGCGATGAACACGTAGGTGAGCGCGAACTCCTCCTGCAAGTCGGCGAACAGGTTCAACACCTGCGCCTGGATGGACACATCGAGCGCGGACACCGGTTCGTCCGCCACGATCAACTTCGGGTTCGTCGCCAACGCCCGCGCGATCCCGATCCGTTGCCGCTGCCCGCCCGAGAACTCGTGCGGATACCGGTCCAGATGGGCCGCCGCCAGCCCTACGACGTCGAAGAGCTCGGCGACCCTACGGCGGACCGCGCGCCCGTCGCCGTAGCGGTGCACGAGCAGCGGCTCCGCCACGATGTCCCCGGCGCGACGGCGGGGGTTGAGCGAGGCCTGCGGATCCTGGAACACCAGCTGCATGCCCGGACGGACGGGACGCAGTCGCCGCGTGGAGAGTGTGCTGATGTCCCGGCCGTCGAACTCGACCCGCCCGCCGGTGAGTTCGGTGAGCCGCACCAGACAGCGGCCCAGCGTGGACTTGCCGCAGCCCGACTCGCCGACGATGCCGAGCGTCTCACCGGCGCGCACCTCCAACGACACACCGTCCACGGCCCGCAGCACCTTGCGGCGCGCGGAGAGCCCGTCCGCGCGCAGGGCGTAGTGCTTGGTGACGTCCGTGGCGCGCAGCAGCACTTCGGTCGATGTCGTCAGCGCGCTCATGGTGTCGCCTCTCGTTCCTTGTCCGGTACGTCCGTCGCCGCCGCGCGGGAGGTCAGGCGCAGCGAGGTGCGGTCGTCGTCGGGCAGCCAGCAGGCGTCGCGATGGGCGCCGTCACCGAGGTCGGCGCCGTAGTCGAAGACCGAGCCCGTCCTCAACACCGGCCGCTCCTCGCACCGTTCGTGCCGCAACCGGCACCGGGGCGCGAACGCGCACCCCTCCGGCAGGCTCCCCGGCGCCACCGGCATCCCCGCGATGGTGGGCAGCCGCCGCAGCCGGGGCCCGCCCACCCGGGGCACCGAGTCCAACAACCCCCAGGTGTACGGGTGTCGCGGTCCGTGGAACACCGCCCGGCGCGGGCCCTCCTCGGCCGCCCGGCCGCCGTACATGACGAGGACCCGGTCGGCGATCTGCGAGATGACGCCCATGTCGTGCGTGATGAGGACGACCGCCGAGCCCTGCCCGTTCAACTCCCGCATCAGGTCCAGGATTTGAGCCTGGACGGTGACGTCCAGCGCCGTGGTCGGCTCGTCGGCGATCAGCAGTGCCGGGCCGCAGGAGAGGGCCATCGCGATGACCGCGCGCTGGCGCATGCCGCCGGAGAACTCGTGCGGGTAGGCGTTCGCGCGGGAGGCCGCGTCCGGGATGCCGACGTCGGAGAGCAGACTGACGGCACGCGCGTGGGCCTCCTTGCGGGACACCTTCTCGTGCGCCCGGATCTGCTCGGCGATCTGCCAGCCCACGGTGTACACAGGGGTGAGCGCGGTCATCGGGTCCTGGAAGACCATGGCGATCTCCCGGCCCCGTACCGCCCGCATCTCCTTGTCGGGGAGGGTGAGCAAGTCCCGCCCACGGAAGTGCACTTGGCCCTCGACGGTCACGTTCGGACTGGTCAGCAGGCGCAGTACGGCGAGCATCGAGACGCTCTTGCCGGAGCCCGACTCACCCACCACGCCCAGGATTTCGCCGGGGGACACCGAGAAGGACAGGCCGTCGACGACGGTGACGGAGCCTCGGCGGGTGCGGAAGGACACCCTCAAGTCGCGTACGTCCAGCAGGGGTTGGTCAGGCATGGCGGGCCCTCGGGTCGAGTCGGGCGTACAGGATGTCCACCAGCGCGTTGGCGAGGACCACGAAGAACGCCGCGTACAGGACCGTGCCCATGATCACGGGCAGGTCCAGGTTCTGCAGGGCGTCGAAGGTGAGCTTGCCGATGCCGGGGAGGCCGAAGACCACCTCGGTGAGCAGCGCCGCGCCGCCCACCAACGCGCCGAAGTCCAGGCCGAACAGCGACACGATCGGGATCAGCGAGCAGCGCAGGGCGTGGCGGATCAGGATGCGCCGCTCGGAGAGGCCCTTGGCGCGCGCGGTGCGGACGTAGTCCTCGTTCAGGGCGGTGACGACCTCGCCGCGCAGCAGCCGGGCGTAGATCCCGGCGTACAGCAGCGCGAGGGTCAGCCAGGGGAAGAGGAGGTGCAGGGCCCACTGGCCGGGGTCGTGGCTCAGGTCGACGTAACCCGGTGGTGGCACCCAGGAGAAGACCGAACTGTGCAACTGCTTCTGCGTGATGAGGTTGACGACCTCACCGAGCCAGTAGGCCGGCAGCGAGACCCCGACCACGCCGACGAGCATGATCAGCGGGTCGGCCGCCTTGCCGCGCAGGGCCGCGGCAGCCGTGCCCATGACGATGCCGGCCACCATCCAGATCAGCGCGGCGCCGATCACGAGCGACAGCGTCACTGGGGTTGCCTGCACGATCTGCGGGATCACGCGGGAGCCGCGGTTGACGAACGACTCCAGGTCACGGTCGATGAGCAGGTGCCGCATCATCAGCAAGTAGCGGATCGGCATGGGGCGGTCGAGGCCGAACGAGTGCCGGACCTGGGCGAGCGTGGCCGGGTCGGCGTTGCGACCCGCGATACGGGCGGCGGGATCAACTCCCGGTGTGGCGAAGAAGATCAGGAAGACCAACACACTGATCGCGAACATCACCAGCAGGGCGGACGCGAAGCGCTTCACGATGAACCGGAGCATCGGAGTCACACCCCTCCGCGCAGCCGGGCGCCCGGGTCGAGCGCGTCGCGCACGCCGTCGCCGAGGACGTTGAGGGCCGCCGTGGTCAGCGCGATCAGCAGGCCGGGCGCGATCGTCACGGCGGGGCGGGTGTAGAGCAGCCCGAGGCCGTCCTCGATGATCGTGCCCCAACTGGCGTCCGGTGGTTGGACACCGACGGAGAGGAAGGACAGGGCCGACTCGGTCAGCATCGCGAGCGCGGTCATCAGCGGGACGAACACGATCGCCGTGGGCAGCACGTTCGGCAGTACCTCGCGGCGCAGGATGCGCACGGTCGGCGCACCGGAGCCGATGGCCGCCTGGATGTACTCCTTGTTGCGCAGCACCAGCACCTGACCGCGCAACGGCCTTGCGATGTACGGCACATAGATCGCCGCGATGATCGCGACGGGCAGCCAGAGACTTCCCGCCTCAACCGTGAGCGGGCCGAGGTGCAGTCCGTCGGTGAGGAGGACGACCGAGAGGCAGATCGCCAGCAGGTACACCGGGAAGGCCCAAATGACGTCCAGGACACGGGAGATGACGGCGTCCACGACACCGCCCGCGTATCCGGCGACGACTCCGACGACCGTACCGAGGGCGCAGGTGAGCAGGGCCGCCGTGAAGCCGATGAACAGGCTCGTCCGGCCGCCGTAGAGGAGGCGGGCCATGACGTCGCGGCCCTGGTTGTCGGCGCCGAGGAAGTAGTGGGCGGGGTCCCAGGTCGGGCCGATCGGGGTGACGCCGAGGCCGAGGCCGGTGCTGCTCGGGGTGAGCACCGGCACGGTCTTTCCGCCGACGACCGTGGTGCCGGAGACATGGGACTGGAAGGGGTCGGTGTGGGCGATGTGGTGCGCGTACAGCGGGGCGCACAGGGTCGCCAGCACGACCAGGAAGAGGACGACGGCCGCGGCCAGCGCCGACCTGTTGTGCAGCAGGTCGGCGCCGGCCGTCCGCCAGGGGCCCGGCGAGCGCCGGGCCTCGACGGTGGCCAACTCGGGTGCGGCGGTGCTCACTTGACCCACGTCTGGCCGACGAGCATGTAGAACTGCTTGCTGAACTGGTAGTTGCCCAGGCGCTTCGACGTGAAGTCGATGATCTTCGGGTTGATCAGCGGGACGACCGGTGACTGCTGCATGATCGACTGGTCGATCGCGCCCCACTGCTTGTTCGCCGCCGTCGGGTCGGTCTGCGCTGTCTTCAGCGCGGTCTGCATCTTCGCGTCGACGCCCTTGTCGCAGAAGCCCGAGATGTTGATGCTGGAGTCGCTGCCGGGGTGGAACGCGGCGCAGGAGAACAGCACGTTGAGGAAGTCGGAGGCCGCCGGATAGTCCTGGTACCAGGACGTCAGGGCGAGTTGGACCTTGTTCTTGGTGTTCTGGATGTAGGTGAACTGGATGTTCCCCGACAGCGGCTTGAGCGTGGCCTTGTAGCCGAGCTGGGTGAGCAGGCTCTGCAGGTACTGCCCGATCGACTTGTTGACGTCGTCGTCCTGCACGACGATGCCGACCGCCTGCCCCGCCGTACCGGACTGCTTCACCAGCGCCTTGGCCTTGGCCAGGTCCGCGGCCGTCCAGGTCTTCCCGCCGCCCTTGGTGTAGTCGCACGAGTCGACGTGCCCGGGGAAGCCCGGCGGCAGGATCGTGCACGCGGGGGAGGCAAGGTTGGTGCCGCCGTACAGCCGCACCACGGCCGACCGGTCCACGGCCCAGTTGATCGCTTGGCGCGCCAACTTGTTGTTGAACGGGGCCGAGTTGACGTTCAACGTCGCGTACCAGAACGCCGTCAGCGGGTTCACATGCGCCTGGGACGTGTACTTGGTGCCGATCTCGTTGAGGCGGTCGGCGGGCGGCGGGTCGTACATCCAGTCCGCCTGGCCGTTCTCGACGGCGGTCACCTCGGACTCGACGGTCTGCCCGAAGGTGTAGTCGATCTCGTCCGGGTAGCCCTGCGGTTCGGCCTCGCGCGACCACTCCTTGAAGTGCGGGTTGCGCACCAGCTTCAGCGCACGGTTCGGGTCGTAGGACGCCGCCATGTACGGGCCGGTCGTCGGCAGCGGCTTCGTGCCCGCGTCCTTCGCCGGCGAGTCCTTGGGCAGGATGCTGGCGTGCGGGACGGCCAGTTTGTACGGGAACTCCGAGTCCGGCGCCGTCAGGTTGATGGTGACCGTGTTCGCCTTCGCGTCGCCGGTCACACCGCCCTTGAGCGTGCAGGACGCGGGCGTCTTCAGGCAGGCGGTGGCGCCGACGATGCCGTTGTAGAAGGTGCCGGCGGTGGGGCTGGAGACCTTGAAGATGCGCTGGAAGGACGCCACCACGTCATCGGTGGTCAGCGCCTTGCCGTTGGAGAAGCTGATGCCCTTGCGGAGCGTGAAGGTGTACGTCTTGCCGCCGTTGGTGACCTTCGGCATCGCCGCGGCGAGATCCGGGACGACCGTGAACGACTCCTGGCCGCCGACCTTCTTGAAGGACAGCAGCCCGTCGTACATCGACTGGTACAACTGCCAGTACTGGAGCGTGTAGTTGACCTGCGGATCGAGGCTGCCGGCGGCCGCGTGGGCGACCAGCTTCAACGTCCCGCCCTTGTGCTGCGGCTGGAACACGGAGGTGCCGGACGCCGACGAGGACGTGGACGTGGTCGGGTCGGAGGAGCCGCTGTCGGAGGACGAACAGGCGGCGGTGGTCAGGGCGAGGGCGACGGTGGCGGCGGCGAACGCGCTCCGTCTCGTGGTGCGGGACATCCAGGGAACTCCCGTCGGGGGAAGGGCTGTCGGGACGGCCGGGGGAGGGGCCGAAGGATCAGTCGGTGGAGTCGAGGAAGGTGCCCACGACCCGGAGGTAGAGCTCCTCCTCCTCGACGTGGGGCATGTGGCTGGAGCGCTCGAACATGTGCCAGCGCACGTCGGGGATGTGGTCGGCGAACGGGCGCAGAGTCTCGGGAGTCGCCTCGTCGTACCGGCCGGACACCAGCAGCGTCGGTGCCTCGACGAGATGCAGCCGGTCGATCACGGACCAGTCCTTCATGGTGCCGACGACATGGAACTCGTTCGGCCCGTTCATGGTGTGGTAGACGGTCGGGTCGGCCGCGATGTTCTCCCAAGTGGCCTGCACCTCGGGCGGGTTGGGGATCAGCCGGCACACATGACGCTCGTTGAAGACCTGCTCGGCGGCGAGGTAGTCGGGGTGGTCGGTGGTCCCGGCCGCCTCGTGGGCGAGCAGGGTCCGCTGGACCTCGGGCGGAAGCTGGCCGCGCAGTTCGGCCGCCGCCGCGAGCCAAAGCTCCATGGACGCGGGGGAGTTGGCGATGACCAGCCCGCGCAGCCCGGCCGGCCGGCGCACGGCGTGCTCGGCGGCGAGCATGCCGCCCCAGGACTGGCCGAGGAGGTGATAGGCATCGGCGATGCCCAACTCCTTGAGCAGGTTGTCCAGTTCGTCGAGGAAGAGCTGGACGGTCCAGAAGTCGGCGCCCTCGTCGGGCAGATGGGTGGACAGCCCGGTGCCGAGCTGGTCGTAGTGCACCACCTGGCGGCCCTGTTCGGCGATGCCCGCGATGCTGAGCGTGTAGTTGTGGCCGGCGCCGGGTCCGCCGTGCAGGACGACCAGCGGTGTCCTGCCGGGTTCGCCGGTGATCCGGTACCAGGTGGAATGCCCGTTGAAGTCGACGGTGCCGGTGTGATTCGGTTCGGGAATCGCCACGCGAGGGCCTCCCAGTCGGGCCGGATGCGAACCGGCCTCTGGCTGAAACGGAAAAGGAAGTGACGGATGGCTGTGATGGTGATTGGGTAAAAGGTCAGCGCACAAGACCTTTTAGCGGGGGCTGGGCAAGACGTAACGGCGCGTTCACGTGGCCCGCCCGCGTTTACAGCAGCGGCATTGAAGGGGGAGGACAACTGACATCCGTACCTGAGGCGTCCGAGGCCGGGGGCGAGTTCTCCCGCGTCCTCGACCGTGTCCTCCTCGGCGGCTCCCCGTCCTCCGCTCTGCGCCCGGTGCGAGTGGCCTCGGCGGTCGACGAGGTGTCCGACCGGCTGCTCACCGCGATCGCCGTCGGCGACTTCCTGCCCGGCGAACGGCTGCCGGCCGAGCGCGAACTCACCGGCCTGCTGCGGGTCAGCCGCCCCACCGTCCGCGAGGCGGTCGCCCGCCTCCAGGCCGTCGGCGTGGTCGAGATCCGCCGCGGCCGCAACGGCGGGACCTACGTCCGCGACAGCTGGACCGAGTCGACGGCGGCTGCCGTTCGGCACACGCTGCTGCCCCGCTGGGAGGAGTTCGAGCAACTCTTCGACCTGCGGGGCCTGGTCGAGGGCATGGTCGCCGCGACGGCGGCCCGGCGCCGGAGCGGCAAGGACCTCGAACCGATGCGGGACGCCCTGTCCGCCTACCTCTCCGCCAAGACCCAGCGCGACGCCCACACCGCCGACAGCGCCTTCCACCAGGCCGTCCGCACCGCCACGGGCAACCCGCAGATCGTCAACCTCAGCCAGGACCTGCTGGCCCGGATCAGCCTCGGCTTCCCGGTCGAACCCTGGGGCAAGGGTGAACAGACCCACTTCCACCAGGGCGGCGAGGACCACAAGGCCCTGTACGAGGCCATCGCGGCCGGCGAACCCGAACGCGCCGAGGAGATCGCCCGGGGTCACTTCACGATCAGCGCCGACCTGATCCGGGACGTACTGGAACGGGTACGGGCCCGTTAGGCGGTCAACTCCCGTACAGCATCGGCGACTTCCGCGACACCGCCCAGCCGCAGCACGGGTCGCGCGCTCGCGGTGATCGTCGCCGGGCTGCCGAGCGCGTCGCCCATGTCGACGGCGATCTCGGTGATGCCCCGCCCGGCCAGGTCGGCGGCGAGGCACGCGGTGCTGTTGGCGTTGGCGATGTCCTCCGGGACGCCGATCGAGGGCGCGAACATGCGTGCCGCGATCCGGCCGGAGCGCGACGGCACCGAGTAGACGTAGCAACCGAGGAGCCCGAACCGGTCGCAGGCCGACCGGAGAACCTCGAAGTCCGGGGCCAGCGCGGCGAGTTCGGCGCGTGAGGCGACCGGGACGAGCAGACGTGCCCGCCCGACGGAGGCCACGCGGGCACCTGGCACGAGCGTGTCCGAGGTGACGCCCAACGCGGGCAGGACGAGCGCGCACTCGTCCGGGGTCGGCTCGCGCAACTCGACCGGACCCGGCTCGAAGACGGCACGGAACCGCGCCCCCTCCCGTACGGCCCGGCCCGCGAACGAACGCCCGGCAGCGCGCAGGACGCCCTGGTACTCCGAGCCTCCGGCACGTGCCGCGAGGAAGGCCAGTGCGGCGACCGTGCCGTGACCGCAGGCGGGCAGTTCGCCCCCGGCGGTGAAGAAACGGAGCGAGACCTCGGGCGCGCGCACCGACACGAACACGGCGTGCGAGGTCCCCGCGAGGACCGGCACCCGACACCGCTCGTCGTCGCTCAACGGCACCTCGTCCAGCACCGCGGTGGGACTCCCACCGGTGCCCTCGCGCAGACACGCGCGGACGATGCTGACGGACAGTCGGCTGATCACACGAGAACCGTACTATCTTCTGTCACAACATCAGACATTCGGAGCAAATATGCAAAAAACGGATGAGCTGCTTGATGTGACGGAGGCGGCGATCCCGGCCGTCGTCCATCCACCCGAGCGACGGCGCCGCGCTCTTCGCAGACCCCCGCCCACGACAGCGTTCGCCCTCGCGCTCGGCCTGGCGACGGCCGTCCTCGCGCTGTCGGGCACACCCTGGCTGAACGACCCCGCCGTGGCGGCCTGGCGGACCGTCTGCCTGGCCATCACCGTGCAGGCGCTGCCCTTCCTCCTCCTCGGCACCGCCCTGTCCGGGGCCATCAACGCCTTCGTCCCGGCTGACCTGTTCACCAAGGTGCTGCCCAAGCACCCCGCGCTCGCGGTCCCCGTCGCGGGCGTCGCGGGAGTGGTCCTGCCGGGCTGCGAATGCGCGTCCGTGCCGGTCGCCAACAGCCTGATCCGGCGGGGCGTCACCCCGGCCGCCGCCTTCGCGTTCCTGCTCTCCGCGCCCGCGATCAACCCGATCGTGCTGACCGCCACCGCCGTCGCCTTCCCGGGCAGCCCCGCCATGGTGCTGGCCCGGCTGCTCGCCTCGCTCGCCACCGCCGCCGTCATGGGCTGGCTCTGGCTCTGGCTGGGACGCGAGGAGTGGCTGCGACCCGTCGTGCGGCACACCGGACACCAGTCCGGCCACAGCCGCTTCACGGAGTTCCGGCTCGGCTTCCAGTACGACTTCCTGCACGCGGGCGGCTTCCTCGTGCTGGGCGCGATGGCCGCGGCCACCTTCAACGTGACCGTCCCGCGCTCGGTCCTCGACACCTTCTCCGGCTCGCCCTGGCTGTCCGTGCTGTTCCTGGCCGGTCTCGCCGTCGTCCTCGCGGTCTGCTCCGAGGCCGACGCGTTCGTCGCCGCCTCGCTCACCGGCTTCTCGCCGACCGCACGGCTGGCCTTCATGGTCGTAGGCCCGATGGTCGACCTCAAACTGATCGCCCTTCAGGCCGGCACCTTCGGCCGGGCGTTCGCGGTGCGCTTCTCCACCGCGACCACCGTCGTGGCCGTGGCCGCCAGCGTCCTGATCGGAGGCGCCCTGCTGTGAAGCGCACCGCCCAAGTACTCCTCCTGGTCCTCACCGGCCTGGGCCTCCTCCACACCGCCCTCTTCACCGACCTCTACCTGCGCTACGTCAAGGAAGGCCTGCGCCCGCTCCTGATCATCTCCGGCGCCCTGCTCCTGCTCCTAGGCCTGGCGCACGCGATGTTCGACCGCGGATCCGGCGACGCGGAGGAGCACGACCACGAGCACGATCACGGCCACGGACACGACCACTCCACCGCCCCCCGCATCGCCTGGCTGCTCTTCCTCCCCGCACTCAGCCTCCTCTTCTACGCCCCGCCCGCCCTCGGCGCCTACACGGCCTCCCACGCGGGCAGCGAGACCGTCAAGAAGCAGAAGGGGTTCGCCGCACTGCCCGCGACCTCGCCCCTGCCGATGACCCTCACGGACTTCACCACCCGGGTCCAGCAGGACAAGGAACTGGCCATCAAGGGGCGCAGCGTCGAGATGACCGGGTTCGCGACGCCGGTCAAGGGCGGCGGCTGGGACCTGACCCGGATCATCTTCACCTGCTGCGCGGCGGACGCCCAGACGGTCAAGGTCCACATGTACGGCACCCCGGCCCCGCCCGCGAACACCTGGCTGGCCGTCACCGGAACCTGGCACACGCAGGGCGCGCTCGGCACGCGAACCGCGGCGGCGGCCCTCGACGTCCACGCCACCCGGAACATCGCCCAACCGGTGAACGCCTTCACGGACGACCTGCCCCTGACCCCGTCCTGAACCCCGTCGCGTGGGCGTGAACTCCGGCCGGCAGCAGGGGTATTGGGCACCCCCTCTGCCGGTTCTGTCCCGCCGGGTTCATGTCCCGATCGCCTGGCATGTCCGAGAGTTAACGGGTCATTGGGGCACATGCGGTGTGAAGAGGGGGTCAGGGTGTCAATCATCTTGTCATGAACCTGCGATCCGACGGGCGGATCGCGGTCTCATGGAGGTGTTGAATGCACCGCAGACTCGCCACCGGTCTCGCCGCCTCAACTCTGGCTCTGGCAGCCGTCGTTGCCACCGCGACAGCCGCCGCCGCAGCCCCCGCCGACAAGCCCCAGGTCCTCGCCGGCTGGACCCAGACCAGTGCGTCGAGCTACAACCTCTGGGCCGCGGCCCGCGCCAACCAAGTCGCCTGGTCCGCCTACGAGTTCGACTGGTCCACCGACTACTGCTCCGACTCGCCCGACAACCCCTTCGGCTTCCCCTTCGCCACCTCCTGCGCCCGCCACGACTTCGGCTACCGCAACTACAAGGCCGCCGGCGCCTTCGACGCCAACAAGTCCCGGCTCGACAGCGCCTTCTACGAGGACCTCAAGCGCGTCTGCGCGGGTTACAGCGGCGCCACCGCGACCACCTGTGACAGCACGGCGTGGACGTACTACCAGGCCGTCAAGGTCTTCGGCTGACGGACCGTCAACCGGCATGGCGGCGCGGGACGTTGCCCTTCGGCGTCCCGCGCCTCGCCGCCAGGCCGGAAGCGGGTCCGCGACGACCGATGAGTTCGGGCGGCCCGGACGGTCTACCCGGCATGAGCGAAAAAGTGATCTCCGGAATGTCCATGTCCCTCGACGGCTTCATCACCGCCCCGGACGACACCCGCGCCCACCCCCTCGGCGTCGGCGGCGACCGCCTGCACCGATGGGTCCGGGAAATGGACGACACCGACGCCAAGGTCCTCGCCGAGATGGCCGACGGCGTCGGAGCCGTCCTCATGGGCCGCCACTCCTACGACGTCTGCGAAGGCGAGGGCGGCTGGGGCGACGGAGGGCCGGTGGGGAAGGTCCCCTGTGTCGTGCTGACCCACCGTGCCCCCGATCCGGCGGACGTCGTCGCCCCCGACGTGTTCACCTTCGTCACCGACGGCATCGAGTCCGCGGTGGCCCGCGCCAAGGAGACCGCCGCCGGTGGGGACGTCGGGGTCCACGGTGCGACCGCAGCCCAACAGGCCCTGAACGCCGGTCTGTTGGACGAGGTGCACATCATGCTCGTGCCCGTGCTGCTGGGCGCGGGCAAGCGGCTCTTCGACCACCTCGGCGGTCCCGTCGAACTCCGCCGGCTCTGGACGCGCGAGTCGCCGGACATCACCCACCTGCGCTTCGAAGTCCTGACCAAGCGCTGATCGGGCTTTCCGGAGCGGTGTCGGCGCGGGCCTGCCGTCACACGGCGACGACCCGGACCCCCGCCTCCTCGAACCGCCGCACCATGTCCGCCCCCACCCCCGCGTCCGTCACCAGCGTGTTCACCGCCTGGGCCGAGCAGATCCGGGCGAACGCCCGCTGGCCCAGCTTGCTGGAGTCGGCCGCGACGATCACGCGCTCGGCGCGCTCGCACAGCAGCCGGTTGATCGCGGCCTCCGCCTCGTCGTGGGCCGCCGCGCCGTGCGTCACGTCGAAGGCGACCACACCGAGCACCGCGACATCGACGGTGATCTGCGAGAGCACCCCGTCCGCGAGCGGCCCGACGAGTTCGTACGACTGCGGGCGCGCGACCCCGCCGGTCAGCACGATCTTGAACTGGGGCCGTACGGCGAGCTCGTTGGCGATGTTGAGCGCGTTGGTCACGATGGTCAGCGCGGGTGTTCCGGAGGTGAGGTCGCTGCGGACGGCCAGGGCGCGGGCCACCTCCGTGGTCGTCGTGCCGCCGGTCAGGCCCACCGCCTCGCCGGGCGCGACGAGTTCGGCGACCGCCTTGGCGATGCGCTGCTTCTCGGAGGCGTGCCGGGCGGTCTTGTAGCGCAAGGGCAGTTCGTACGACACCCCGTGCACGACGGCGCCGCCCCGGGTGCGCACCAGCATCTGCTGCTCGGCGAGTTGGTCGAAGTCACGGCGGATCGTGGCGGCCGACACCGCGAGGTCGGCCGCGGCCTCCTCGACATCGAGCCGACCGCGCTCGACGAGCAGGTCCAGCAGTGCCTTCCAGCGGGCGTCGCGCGACATCCGCACTCTCCGTTCCTCGATCCTCGCCGACCCTAGCGCACACACCCTTGGTTGAATTGCTTGATTGTGCTCGAAAGCTCGCTATATCTTGCAGCAACAAGCATCAACGGGGAGGGGCTACGGCATGACGTACGTCGAGGACGAGCTGAACAGCCAGCCGGAGTGCTGGATACGCGCCGCGTCGGAGGCGCCGGGATTCCGGGACGCGCTGCCGACGCCGGGGGAGCGGGTCGCGATCGTCGGCTGCGGCACCTCGTACTTCATGGCCCAGGCGATCGCCGCCCTGCGCGAGGGCGCGGGCCAGGGGGAGACCGACGCCTTCGCCGCCTCGGAGTTTCCGCACGGGCGCTCGTACGACCGGGTCCTCGCCCTCACCCGCTCCGGCACCACCACCGAAGTGCTCGAACTCCTGAGGGAGTTGAAGGGGCGCACCCGCACCACCGCGATCACCGCCGACCCGCACACCCCCGTCATGACGGCCGCCGACGACATCGTCGTGCTCGACTTCGCCGACGAACGGTCCGTCGTACAGACCCGGTTCGCGACCACCGCCGTCACCCTGCTCCGCGCCCACCTGGGCCTGCACACCGACGCCGTCATCGCCGACGCCCGCACCGCGCTCACCGCCGAACTGCCCCAACAGCTGGTCGCCTGCACCCAGTTCACCTTCCTCGGCCGCGGCTGGACGGTCGGGCTCGCCAACGAGGCCGGGCTGAAGATGCGCGAGGCCTCACTGTCCTGGACCGAGGCCTACCCGGCGATGGAGTACCGGCACGGCCCGATCAGCATCACCACCCACGGCACCGCCACCTGGATGCTCGGCGAGGCACCCGAGGGACTCGCCCAACAGGTGGGCGCCACCGGCGGGTTGTGGATCGAGGGCGGCCTCGACCCGCTCGCCGAACTCGTCCGCGCCCAGCGCCTCGCGGTCGCCGTCGCCGCCCACCGCGACCTGGACCCGGACCGCCCGCGCCACCTCACCCGCTCGGTGATCCTCGCCCCCTGAAGCCCGAACTCCCGGTATTCCAGGACAGAAAAGGACAGGCCGTGCCCCTCGTCACCACCGGCGAGCTCGTCACCCGCGCCGCCACCGCCCGCTCCGCCGTCGCCGCCTTCAACATCATCACGCTGGAACACGTCGAGGCCGTCATCGCCGGCGCCGAGTCCACCGGCGCCCCCGTCGTCCTCCAAGTCAGCGAGAACGCCGTCAAGTTCCGCTACGGCCGCCTCCTCCCGCTCGCCCGCGCGGCCGTAGCCGCCGCCGAACGGGCCGCGGTTCCAGTGGCGTTGCATCTCGACCACGTCCAGAGCGACGACCTGCTACGACAGGCGCAGGCCGCCGGATTCAGCTCCGTCATGTACGACGCAGCCCGCCTGCCCTACGCAGAGAACCTCGCCGCGACCCGCGCCGCCGCCGACTGGGCACACGCCCAAGGCCTGTGGATCGAGGCCGAGTTGGGAGAGGTCGGCGGCAAGAACGGCGAGCCGCCCCTCGACGCCCACGCACCCGGCGCCCGCACCGACCCCGCCCAGGCCCGCGCCTTCGTCGCCGACTCCGGAGTCGACGCGCTCGCCGTGGCCATCGGTAGTTCGCACGCCATGACCACCCGTACGGCCATCCTCGACCACGACCTCCTGAAGCGGCTCACCGCGACCCTGGACGTCCCGCTCGTCCTGCACGGCTCCTCAGGAGTCCCCGACGACGAACTGACCGCGGCCGTCGCCGGCGGCATCACCAAGGTGAACGTGGGCACGGCCCTCAACCAGGCGATGACCGGCGCGATCCGCACGTTCCTCGCCGACCATCCCGAGGCGGTCGACTCCCGCAAGTACCTGAGCGTGGGGCGGGAGGCGATGGCCGGGGCGGTGGCCCGGATCATCGGCGTACTCACCGGAGGCGGTGGGGTTATCGCTTGACGGCCTTCAGCACCACGAACTTCGCGTCGCTGGCAACCAGTTGACTGTTGCCGAAGAGCCGCTTCAGCTTGACGTGGTAGGCGAGATGGCGATTGCCGATCACCCACAGCTCGCCGCCCGGCCGCAGCGCGCGCCGCGCCCCGGAGAACATCCGCCAGGCCGTCGCGTCGGTCGTCGCCTGGTGGGAGTGGAAGGGCGGATTGTTCAGCACGAGGTCCACACTGTCGGCCGGGACCCCGACCAGCCCGTCCCCGACCCTGAACTCGGCATGCCCGGGTGCGCCGTTGGCCTTGTAGGTCGCCTCCGCCGAGGCGACGGCCTGGAACGACTCGTCCACGAACAGGACTTCGGCCTCCGGATCGGCCAGCGACACCGCCGTACCGACGACACCGTTGCCGCACCCGAGGTCAACGACCTTGCCGAGCCCACGACTTGAGGGCAGATGCTGGAGCAGGAAACGAGTCCCGATGTCGAGGCGCTCGGCGCAGAACACACCCGCGTGATTGACCACGGTCCGCCCCGAGACGACACCGATGCCGTCGGGCAGGGCGTAGCTGTGCGGCCAGGGATTGGTGCCACGTGCCCCTGAGGACCGGGGCGTGCAGTGGATCAGCCGGGCCTTCTTCTCGGCCAGCGAGGTCCGGGTCGGGCCGAGGATCCGCTCGAACAGCTTCAGCGTCGAGGTGTGGATCTCCTTCACCATGCCGGTACCGACGACGACCGTGTCCGCGTGCACGGCAGGCGCCAGCCGCAGCAACTGGTCCTCCAGCAGCGCGAGACTCTTGGGCACCCGGACCAGCAGCACGTCGACGCGCTCGGGCGGCGGATCCTGGGTGGTGAGCAGCCGTACGGAATCCGCGGCGACCTCGTTGCGCGCGAGGTTCGCCCTGGTCGCCTCCTGGGTGAGGAACGAGTCCGTGATCTGCACCGGCCCGCGCTCGGCGAGCGCCGTGGCCAGGGCGCCCCAGCGGTCGCCCACGATCACGACCGTGCCGGACAGCGGGGTGTCCTGTTCCGCGAGCTGCCGCAGAAGGTATTCGTCGGAGGCGTCCCAGGCGCGCAGCCGGTCGCGCGGGTCCTCGGGGAAGCGGGCCAGGGCGCGGTCGCCCCACGGAGTCGTCATTCGGTCGATATGGTCGTCCATCGTGCGCCAAGGCTAACCGAGTGCCAGCTCATGGCCGGTCGGGGCAGGATGGGGCCATGGACGCCGAGCTGTTTCCGAGGGCCCGTACGGAGATCGCGCCGGGCGCGGTGCACATCCCCGACTGGCTCGCCCCGGACCGCCAACGCGACCTCCTGACGGCCTGCCGCGAGTGGGCCCGCCCGCCCGCGGGCCTCCGCACGGTCCGCACCCCCGGCGGCGGCACGATGACCGCCCGCCAGGTCTGCCTCGGCTGGCACTGGTACCCGTACGCCTACTCCCGCACGGCGACCGACGGCGACGGCACCCCGGTGAAGCCGTTCCCGACCTGGCTCGACGAACTCGCCCAGCGGGCGGTCACCGACGCACTCGGGGCGCCGACACCGTCGTACGACATCGCCCTGATCAATTTCTACGACGGCGACGCCCGCATGGGCATGCACCGCGACGCCGACGAGCGTTCCGACGCCCCCGTGGTCTCCCTCAGCCTCGGCGACACCTGCGTCTTCCGCTTCGGCAACCCTGAAACCCGCACCAAGCCGTACACGGACGTCGAGTTGAGGAGCGGCGACTTGTTCGTGTTCGGCGGGGCGTCACGGCTGGCGTATCACGGGGTGCCGAGGGTCTACGAGGGCACGGGGCCAGGGGAGTTGGGGCTGAGGGGGAGACTGAACGTGACGCTGAGGGTCAGTGGCTTCTAAGCGGGGGTGCCTTTCGAAGGGGCGCGGGGCTGTATCGATATGCGGCTCCGCCGCGTGGGCGCGACAAGCCCCCACCGGCCGTCACTGTGAACACGACCCCCAACGTCTCTCTCTACGGATCATGGGAGACTCGCCCTCATGAGTGGCAAGGCGGACCCCCGGCCGGCGGGGGATGGAACCACCTCAAGGGCACGACTGGACCGGGGTCGCGGAGCGCTCGGCCCCGCACTGGAACTCGTGCACACCGGCCGCGCCCCCACCCGAGCCGTACTCACCGCCGAACTGGGCGTGACCCGCGCAACGGCCGGCGCGGTGGCCGCCGAGCTGGAGGCGCTCGGCCTGATCAGGGTCGACGCCAGGCCCGGCGCCGCAGCTGGTTCACAGGGCCGGCCTTCGCACCGCCTCGCGCTCGCTGAGGACGGCCCCGTCGTGCTCGCGGCCCAGGTGCACGCGGACGGTTTCCGTGCTGCGCTGGTCGGCCTCGGCGGCCAGATCGTCGCGACCGCCCCCGGCTGCGAGGCCGTGGACGCCGACCCGGCGAAGGTACTGGGGTCAGTCGTCGAGGCCGGTGCCGATCTGCTGCGCGAGACCGGCCGGCGCTGCGTCGGCGCCGGACTCGCCGTACCGTCCGCCGTGGCCGAGCCGGACGGCCTGGCCCTCAACCCCCTCCACCTGGCCTGGCCCGCGGGCGCCCCCGTGCGGCGGATCTTCGCCGAGTGCGTGCGCGCGGCCGGCCTCACCGGACCCGCGTTCGCGGGCAACGACGTCAACCTCGCCGCCCTCGCCGAGCACCGGCACGGCGCGGGCCGGGGCGCCCGTGACCTGCTGTGCGTGGCGACCGGACACCGGGGTGTGGGCGGTGCGCTGGTGCTCGACGGGCGCCTGCACACGGGGAGTTCGGGCCTCGCGCTCGAAGTCGGACACCTCACCGTGAACCCCGAGGGCCGCCCCTGTTACTGCGGCAGCCGGGGCTGTCTCGACGTCGAGGCCGACCCGCTCGCGTTCCTCACGGCCGCCGGTCGTGAGCCCGGCCCCGAGGTGTCGCTGCTCCAGGAGTCCAACGACCTGATCCGCCACCACTACGACGACCCGTCCGTCCGGCAGGCCGCCGAGGCGCTGATCGACCGGCTCGGACTGGGGCTCGCGGGCCTGGTGAACATCCTCAACCCCGACCGGATCATCCTCGGCGGACTGCACCGCACGCTCCTCGACGCCGACCCGGAGCGGCTGCGCGCGGTCGTCGCCGACCGGAGCCTGTGGGGGCAGAGCGGAGGCGTGCCGATCCTCGCCTGCACCCTGGACCACAACAGCCTGGTCGGGGCGGCCGAGTTGGCGTGGCAGCCGGTCCTCGACGACCCGCTGGCGGCACTGTCCTGACAGCGGACGAGGGCGCCCGGCAGGCGCCGTGGAAAAGGTGTGCGTGGGCCCGTTGGGTCCGTGACCCCAGTGGGTCTATCGTCGGAAACCTAAGGCCAGAGGATGGAGGCGGCCGGTGATGCCGCAGGACGAGCCCGTGATCGGATGCACGGGAGAGGTGATCATCGAGACCCGGGGAAGTGCGGGGCCCGGCGAGATCCTCGTGCGGGTCCGGGGCGGCTCCGAGACATTCCTGGCCTGGTCGGATGATCCCCTGCCCACGGGGGCCAGGGTGCTCGTGATCGAGTCCCGTGGACGTCGTGCTGTGCACGTCATCGAGTGGGCGGATCCATTGGACGCGCTGGGCGGCGATCCCGCCCGCGCAGAGTGAGGAGCAAGACATGTTCGGTTACCGCGTTCCCGCCCCCGATGAGGCGATGCTGATCTCGGGTGGCAGGCGGGGACTGGGGGGCGCGCCGTTCCGAGTGGTGACGGGGCACGGAAAGTTCGTGCTGCCGGTCTTCCGCAAGACCCGTTTTCTCACGCTGTCGATGTGCGAGGCCGAGGTCACCGAGACCTGTGTGACCCGGCAGGGCATCGCGCTGCACGTCCGTGCCGTGATCGCGTTCAAGGTCGGCAACGACACGGAGAGCATCATCAACGCGGGCCAGCGTTTCCTCTCCGACCAGGACCAGATGTCGGTGCTGACCGGCCGGATCTTCGCCGGTCACCTGCGGTCCATCATCGGCTCGATGACGGTCGAGGAGATCGTCACGGAGCGGCAGAAGCTCGCCGCGGAGGTGCTGGACACGTCAAAGGTCGAGATGGCCAAGATCGGTCTGATCGTGGACTCGCTGCAGATCCAGTCGATCGACGACGGCGAAGTCGGCTACATCGAGGCCATGTCCGCACCGCACAAGGCGGCCATCCAGCGGCAGGCCCAGATCGCCCAGGCCCAGGCCACGCAGGCCTCCGTCGAGGCGGAGCAGGTCGCGGCCCGCAACCAGGCGGAGTACGCGCGGCAGACCGCGGTCGTCAAGGCCGAGTACTCGGCCGAGGTCGACCGCGCGCAGGCGCAGGCCGCGCAGGCCGGGCCGCTCGCGCAGGCGCACGCCCAGCAGGAGGTGCTGGCCGCGCAGACCGAACTGGCTCAGCGCCAGGCCGAGTTGCGTCAGCAGCAGCTGGTCGCCGAGATCGTCAAGCCGGCCGAGGCGGAGGCCCAGCGGATCAAGCTGCTTGCCATCGCCGAGGCGGATCGGATGAAGATCCAGGCGGAGGCGGCGGCGTCGTACGACCGCGTCGCGCTGGACCGGATGCTCATCGACCAGCTTCCGCAGATCGTCAAGGAAGCGGCGGGGGGTCTCGCGGGGGCCAACGTCAATGTCCTCAACGGGGCGGATGGGCTGGGCGAGATTGCCGCGGGGCTTGTCTCGCAGGGGCTGACGATTCTGGACTCGGTGCGGGGGAATCTCAGCGGGTCTGACCCCGACGGGCGTCGGCCTGGTGACGAGGTCAAGAACTTGCTCCAGCTGCAGGCTAAGAAGGACGACAAGAAGAACGACGGGCCGGTTGATCTGGACTAGGCGCTCCACTGGGAGTACCGGGGGCCTGCGTCGTCGGTTGGCTGCGGCGCCGTTGTGGCTGGGCGCGCAGTTCCCCGCGCCCCTATCGGGCGCTCCAGCACGAGGCGTTGCCCTATGGCGCCGTCAGGCTCCACAGGGCCGACACCAGTGGGCGGCGTAGATCCGCTCGCCGTACGCACAGGCCGATCGGGAACGGCTCCGGGGGTTGGTCCGCCGGGATAACCGCCAGCCGTTCCCGTACGGCGCTGTTGTCCAGGACCAGGCGGGGTACCACGCCCGTGCCGCAGCCGAGGGCGACCAGGGTCAACAGGCCTTCGTGGCCGTCCGGTTCGCAGGCTACGGCGGGTGTTGTGCCCCGGGTGCGGAACCAGCGGTCGGCCGCCTCGCGGACCAGCCCCCGGTGGGGGAGGACGAACGGGCCGTCGAGGTTCGGGTCGGGGCGGTCGAGCGCGGTGACCAGGACCAGCTCGGTCACCGCGACCGTGCGGCTCACCAGCGGTTCCGGGAGCCGGGGCGGGATGCCCGCGACGGCCACGTCCACCTCGCCCTCGTCGAGGCGGGCCAGTGCCGCCGCCGCGTCGCCGGTGCGGAGATCGAGCCGGACTTGCGGATGTGCGGCGCGGAAGGGTGCCAACAGGTCGGGCAGCAGGGCCTGGCAGGCGGTCACCGTGGCGAACAGGGCGAGTCTGCCGGTGAGTTCGGCCGGGTCGGGATGCTCCTCGCGGTAGGCGCGCCACAACTCCAGGGACTGGACGGCGTATTCACGGAAGCGGTGCCCCTCCGCGGTCAGCGAGACTCCGCGCGCGCCGCGGTCGAAGAGGCGGTGTCCGAGGTCGGCCTCCAGTCTCTGCACGGTCCGGGTCAGCGTCGCCGGGCTGACGTGGCAGTCGAGACTCGTCCGTCCGAAGTTCAGTGTCTGCGCCAGATGCAGGAAAAGCCGTAGCTCCCGGTGGTCGTCCCGCATACCGTGACCTGGCCCTTTCAGCTCGTGCAACAGGCCGCTGCACAGGTTGCGCTTGCCGCAACGCTCGTCGGGAGCCTACAACTCCACCATGACCTCGACCACGTACACCTCCGCCGTCTTCGCCCTCGAAACGATGGACGTGCCCGGCGGCACGGAGACCATCCTGCGCGGTGGCCGGCATCTCTTCCCGCTGCTCCCGCAGGCCTTCGCCGGCGTCCGCCGCATCGGCGTCATCGGCTGGGGCCCGCAGGGCCGGGCCCAGGCGCGCAACCTGCGCGACTCCCTCGCCGGTACGGACATCCGGGTGAGCGTCGGCCTGCGTCCCGGTTCGGCGTCGGCGGCAGATGCTCGCGCACACGGGTTCACCGAGGAGGACGGCTCGCTCGGCGACTGGCTCGCCGTCGCCGCCGAGAGCGACCTGGTGATCCTGCTCATCGCGGACGCCGCCCTCGCCGCCCACCACGAGGAGATCTTCGCGGCCCTCAAGCCAGGGGCCACCATCGGTCTCTCGCACGGCTTCCTGCTCGGTCATCTCCGGGCCACCGGTGGGGAGTTCCCGTCCGGGCACGGAGTCATCGCCGTCTGCCCCAAGGGCATGGGCGACTCCGTGCGCCGGCTCTACGAACAGGGCGCGGAGATCAACGGTGCCGGAATCAACAGCAGTTACGCCGTCCACGCAGACCCCGACGGCAGGGCCACCGACCGCGCGCTCGGCTGGTCGGTCGCGCTCGGGTCGCCGTACACCTTCCGCACCACCCTGGAGAGCGAGTACCGCTCCGACATCGTCGGCGAACGCGCCATCCTGCTCGGCGCCGTGCACGGCATCGTCGAGAGCCTCTTCACGCGCTACCGCCTGGCCGGCGACGACGCGGTGACCGCGTACGAGCGGTCCTGCGAGAACGTCACCGGACCCATCGCCCGCACCATCTCCCAGGCCGGACTCCGTGCCGTCCGCGAGGAGTTGGACCCGGCCGGACGCGAGGTCTTCGACCGCGCGTACTCGGCGACCTACGGTCCCGCCCGCGAGATCGTCGCCGAGATCTACGACGAGGTGGCCGACGGCACCGAGTTGCGCAGTGTCGTCCTGGCCGAACGGCGGCTCGGGGCGCGGGAGATGAGCGGGATCGGCGGTTCGCCGATGTGGGCGGCGGGAGCGGAGGTGCGGGAGCGCCGGGCCCAACGCGCCCTGCCCGTCGAGCCGTTCACCGCCGGGGTGTTCGTGGCGACGATGACCGCCCAGGTCGACGAGTTCGCCGAGCGCGGCCACCCCTGGTCGGAGATCGTCAACGAGTCCGTCATCGAGGCGGTCGACTCCCTGCTGCCCTACATGCACGCCCGCGACGTGGCCTACATGGTCGACAACTGCTCCCGCACGGCCCGCCTGGGCGCCCGGCGTTGGGGCCCGCGCTTCCAGGCGGCCTACGAGCAGATCGCGTACCCGGCGTCCGAACTCCCGGCGGACGAGGGCCTGTTGACGGCCTTCGACGCCCACCCCATGCACGAGGCGCTGGCCGCGGCGGCGAAACTGCGGCCCTCCGTGGACATCTCGGTGGCCTAGTGCCTCACCGTGGGGTCCCGAACGGCAGGGCGTCCTGGTAGGCGTTCACCGGCTTGGCGACCTTCTCGACGGTGACCCCGTCGAGCGCGGCCGCGGCGGAACTCGTGCCCAGGGTTCCGCTCGCGTGCCAGGTCCCGGTGATCGTCACCCAGGTGTTGGCGGACAGGGCCGGAATGCCGTAGACCCGCACCTTGATGGACTGGGCGTCCGCCGCGCAGCACGAGATCATGATCCGGGTCAGGTCCCAGTAGACGGCACCTTTGTCGGGCGTGACGAAGCCGGTCATCTGGACGGTGCGGCCCTTGATGGCCCGCGTGCGGTCCTGCTGTACGCGGGTCGTGAAGTCGGTGAGGGTGATCGGCAGCGGCGAGGTCGCGGGCAGCGGATCGAAGGAGTCCTGTACGGGGACGGCCTTGGTGGCGGCGCGGGAGGCGGTGTAGGCGCCGAGGGCGGGTGGGGCGTAGAAGAGGAGGCTGAGGGCGGGGAGGAAGAGGAGCCAGGCGACGCGGGGGACCTTGGAGTGGTTGTGGCCCGCGTGGTCGTCGCCTTCGTCCGGTGTCCGTCGTGACCATGCCTCCGCGATGCCCAGTGCGATCAGCAGGAACCCCGAGACGACGAGCAGCGGGCGCATGCTCGGCTTGACGTAGCGCAGGCACAGGTCGGTGAAGAGCGAGGCGTGCAGCAGGCCCAGGCCGCTGAGGACGAGCAGGGTCACCTGGAGGGGGCGTCTCACAGCAGTACGGCTCCGATCAGCGCGCTGGACAGCACCGCGACGACCGTCGTGGCGGCGGAGAAGCGAGCCGCGAAGGCCCGGCCGAACGTGCCCGCCTGGAGGGCGATCAGTTTCAGGTCGACCATGGGACCTACGACCATGAAAGCGAGCCGGGCTGTGGGGGAGAAGCCCGTGAGGGAGGACGCCACGAACGCGTCGGCCTCGGAGCAGACCGCGAGGATGATCGCGAGCGCGGCGAGGAAGAGGACGGACAGCCAGGGCGAGCCGGCGAAGGTGTCCAGCACGGAGCGCGGGACCGCGACGTTGAAGGTCGCCGCCGCCATCGCGCCGACGACCAGGAAGCCGCCCGCGTGCAGGAAGTCGTGCTGGAAGCCGGTGCGGAACTCGGTGAAGCGGCTGTGTCCCGGCCGGTGCCCGGTGTGGCGCGCGACCGGGCGCAGCCATTCCTCACGCCCCAGCCAGAGCCACAGCCAGCCCATCACCACGGCGGTGGCGAGCGAGGCGAGCAGCCGGGCCAGCACCATGACCGGGCTGGCGGGGAACGCGATCGCGGTGGCCGTGAGTACGACCGGGTTGATCGCGGGCGCGGAGAGCAGGAACGCGAAGGCGGCGGCCGGGGTGACCCCGCGCCCGATCAGACTGTTCGCGACCGGCACCGACGCACACTCACAGCCCGGCAGCACGACCCCGGCCATCCCGGCCACCGGCACGGCGAACGCGGCCCGCTTGGGCAGCACCTTCGTGAACACCCGCGCCGGTACGAACGCGTTGATGGCCCCCGACAGCGCCGTACCGAGGAGCAGGAAGGGCAGCGCCTGTGTGGTGATGGCGAGGCAGACCGTCCGCCAGGCCTGCACGGCCGGCGCGTCCAGCCACCGTCCGACGGCGAACAGCAGCAGCCCCGGGACGACAGCCGCCCCGAGCAGCATGAGCGGCCAGGACCGGGGCCACCCGGACGCCGCGACATCCGCCTCCGCCGCTTTCGGCGGCTCCACCGTCGTCGTCTGCACACGAGCTCCACATGTTCGATGTCCGCGTCGAACATAGCGGTCCCTCGTCAGCCCTCGTCTACCGGCTCCGGGGAGAGCGCGTACTGGGCGAGACCGTCGCCGAGCGACCAGTCGACCGACTCGTTCTCGGTCACGGTGACGAACACGTTCCGGGGCTCGGTGCCCGCGTACGCGTGGGCGAGTTCGGCGATCCGCCGGTACAGCGCACGCTTCTGCTCCGGGCCGCGCCCGGCACGCATCGTGATCGCGACGAACACGATCCCGTCGTCGCGCTCGACGCCGAGATAGCCGCCGTAGCGGAGGGTGCTGTGCGTGCCGTCGTGACCGACCAGGACCTGGAACCGGTCGTCGTCCGGGATCCCGATCGTCTCCACCAGCGCGTCGTGCACGGCACGGCCGAGCGCGTCGAGGCGAGCCGGGTCGGCGCGCAGGGCGTCGATGCGGACGAAGGGCATGGGGAATCTCCGTTCCTCTTAGCTGCTCTCAGTTCAACTGCCCCTGGCGGCAAGCGAGTTCGGCCTCACGGGATTTCCGTCAACGCCACTCGACGGAGAACGCCTGGGCGGGGTTCTCCCTGAACAAGCGCCCCACCAACTCCTCACCCAGCTCCACCGCGAGCCGCGGCCCCACCCGCCGCAGCAGATACGGCATTCCCGGACCACCGTCCACCGAGCGCGCCCCGGCGACCACCGTGTCGCCGCCGAGCAGGAGCCGGTCCCCGAAGCCGGCCTCGGCCAGCGCCCGAACCGCGTCCGGCATGCTCCAGTCCGTGGCGTGGTGGGCGCGGGACGGGCCGTCGAACGCCAGATAGGCGCCCGATTCGGCGGCCTGGCGCTGGACGGTGAGGTCGGGGGAGCGGTTGAGGTGGCCGAGGATCACGCGGTGCGGCGCGACCCCCAACTCGCCGCACAGCAGGTCGAGTACGTCGAGCGCGCCCGTGCCCAGCTCCAGGTGGACGGCGATCGGCGCACCCGTCGCACGATGGGCCTCGGCCGCTGCGGTCATCGTCCAGCGGGCGTGCGCGTCGAGGCCGTGGAAGCCGCCGGCGACCTTGATGATCCCGGCCCGGACCCCGGACGGCCCGACGCCGTCTGTCAGCTCGGAGACGAAGACCTCCGCGAGCCTGCCGCGCAGACTCTCCAGCAACTCTGGGCTGTAGTGCGCCGCTTGATGCAACCCGGTCGCGCAGACCACGTGCACCCCCGAGTCCCGCGACAGCCGCGGCAGATCGGCGACCCGCCGACCCATCCCGTACGGCGTCCACTGCGCGACGGCGCCTCCGCCGACGGCACGGAACGCGGCCAGCTCGGCCCGCGCGGCCGAGGCATCGCCCAGTTCCTGCCCGGGGAGTCGAGGGCTCCGGAGGAAGAGATGGTCGTGCGCGTCGCACACACCCAACTGCCCCGGGTCCACATCCCCAAGTACCGTACGGACAAGGGTACTTACCACTGCCGACCCCGCGGCAACGCGCCCCGCCCCGGCGCCGAGAGGTGCAGCACCTGGAACACGTCCCCCTCCGCCTTCGGCGTGTCGTGCTCCCAGAGCGAGAAGTGGACCAGCTCCCAGCTGTGCGGGTCGACGGCCGCCGCCGCGAGCACCGCGCCGTCCTCCCCGGCCAGCCGCCGGGTCTCACTCACCGCGTCCTCCATGACCGTCGCCAACTCCCCGCCCTCCGCGATCGGTTGACGCCGCCGCACGGCAACGACCGCCGGGGAACCTGCCGCGCCGCCCTCCTCGTACGCGAGCCCCGACCACCCCAGCACCTCGGGCCGCCCGAAGTCGTTGACAAGCCCCTGGAAGGCGCCGCCCCAGAGGAACCGGTTCATGCCTTCGACCGTGTTCCACAGATAGAACGGCGCGTACTGGTTGACCGGCGAACCGTGCACCCCACGCTCACGCAGGAGATACGTCTTGAGGCCGAGCCCGTCCCAGTCGTCGAGCAGATGCCCGACCCGCGCGACCCGCCCCCGGATGATGCCCATGTCGTAGTCGCCGGGCAGGGTGAGTTCGTACTGCATCGCGTGCATCAAGTGCCCCCTCAGGCCGGGTAGTTCGCAGGGTCGACGTGCTCGTACCAGCAGGCGGTCGTACCGTCCTCCGCAGCTTCGACGACCGCGAGATGCGTCATGAACGTGCGCGGTGCCGCGCCGTGCCAGTGCCACTCGTCCGGCTCGATCCACACGGTGTCGCCCGCACGGATCGGCTCGACGGGACCGCCCTTGCGCTGGACCAGACCCTCGCCCTCCGTCACGTGCAGCACCTGGCCGTGCGGATGGGTGTGCCACGCCGTGTGCGCGCCCGGCGTGAAGTGCACGCTGAACATCCTGATCCGGGACGGCGGTTCGGGCGCGGCGATTTCGTCGAGCCACACCGTGCCGGTGAAGTTCTCCGCCGGGCCCTGCTGTGTGTCGGGGTGATTCCTGTTGATCCGCACGTACCTGGACTCCTATCGGGAGGACATGGGCGAGAGAAGGGAGAGCAGCCCCCGGACACCCGCGTCGAAGGCGGCCGGCGACCCGGACGCGCGGGCGAGCACATACCCGCCCTGCACGGTCGCGAGGATGGTGGCGGCGATCTCCTCGCCGTCCAGCTCCGGCCGGAACTGCCCCTGTTCCTTGCCCTCTTCGACGATTCCGGCGAGCCGCTCACGGATCGCGTCGAGCGTCTCGTCGACGGGCGCCCGCAACTCGGCGCTGCCGATCACGTCCGGGTCCATCGTCAGCCGCCCGACCGGACACCCGCGCAGCACATCGCGCTCGCGCCGCAGATACGCCTCGATCCGTTCGTACGGCGTGCCCGGCCCGTCGAGTACTTCCTCGGCGGTAGCCCGCAACTCCTCGGCCGTCCGCCGGATCGCCGCCAGCGCCAGCTCGGGCTTGCCCTTGAAGTGGTGGTACATGCTGCCCTGCCCGACGCCCGCCCGCTCCAGGATCGCCTTGGGGCTGGTGCCGACATACCCGCGCTCCCACAACAGCTCGCGGGTGGACTCGATCAGTCGCTCCGGGGTGCTCATGAACTGACTGTACATACTAGTAGTTACAGAAGTCGAGAGGTTATCGACGACCAGGGGGAGCGCGACCAGGGGAAGCAGCCGGAACAACCCCGAGTACTCCCCGGGAGGTACGCACACTGCCGCTGGCCGTACGACGACCCGGACCCCTCCCAGGAGCCAGTCTCGATACATCACCGGACTCACAGGAAGCCCCCTCCAGGGCTCCGCATCACGTGGAGATGAATCGACATGCAGACACTGGCGAACTGGAACGGCGGCGGCCCCGGCCCGTGGATCTTGTTCTTCCCGCTGATCTGGGCGGCCGTGGTGGTCGGCGTGGTGACCGTCCTGCGCCGCACCGTCTGGCGCGGCCGGGGGATCGGTCGCGGCGGCCCGTGGCGCACGATGACCGACACCCGCCCCACCGGCGACTCCCCGCTCGCGATCCTCGGCCGGCGCTTCGCCACCGGCGAGATCGACGAGGACGAGTACTGGCGCCGCCTCTCCGTCCTGGACGAGCAGTTCGGCCGCACCGGCAAGGGAGGCGGCCCGGCATGACCACCGCGACCACCACCCGCACGGCCGCGAGGGTCGTCGACGCCGTCAAGGTGTACGGCGTCGGCGACACCGCCGTACGGGCCCTGGACGGGGTGAGTGTCGACTTCCCGGCCGGCCGCTTCACCGCGATCATGGGCCCCTCGGGCTCGGGCAAGTCGACCCTGATGCACTGCGCGGCAGGCCTCGACACGCTCACCTCGGGCGCCGCGTACATCGGCGACACGGAACTCGGCACCTTGGACGACCGCCGCCTGACCCTCCTCCGCCGCGACCGCGTGGGCTTCGTCTTCCAGGCCTTCAACCTGGTCCCGACGCTGACCGTCGCGGAGAACATCACCCTGCCCCTGGACCTCTCCGGAGCCGGCGGCGACCACGACTGGATCGACGCACTCGTCGACGTCGTCGGCCTGCGCGACCGGCTCCACCACCGCCCCTCCGAACTCTCCGGCGGCCAGCAGCAACGCGTCGCCGTGGCAAGGGCGTTCGCCGGCCGCCCCGAGGTCGTCTTCGCCGACGAGCCGACCGGCAACCTCGACTCCCGCTCCGGCGGCGAGGTCCTCGGCCTGCTCCGCCGCGCCGTACACCAGACGGACCGCACGGTCGTGATGGTGACCCACGACCCGGTCGCCGCCGCCCACGCGGACGAGGTCGTCTTCCTCGCGGACGGACACCTCGTGGACCGCATGCAGGCCCCCACGGCCGAAAGGGTCCTGGACCGCCTGAAGGCCTTCGAGGAGGTGAGGTCATGAACGCGTCCGTACGCCTGAGCATGTCCTCCCTGCGGGCCCACAAAAGGCGCTTCGCCGGTACGTTCCTCGCCGTGTTCCTAGGGGTCGCCTTCCTCGCCGGAACCCTCGTCATGGGCGACACCCTGCGCGCCAACTTCGACACCATGTTCGGCGACGCGACCAGCGGCACGGACGCGGTCGTCCGCAGCGCCGACGCCATCACAACACCCGGCGAGAGCCAGGGCGTTCGGCAACCGGTGCCCACGGCTCTGCTGAAGAGCATCGACCGGGTCCCCGGCGTGGCGGCGGTTGCCCCGAACATCCAGGGCGCGGGCCAACTGGTCGGCGCCAACGGCGAGGCCATCGGCGGCAAGGGCCCGCCCACCCTCGCCGGCAACTGGATCACCGACCCGAAACTCAACCCGTACCGCCTGGCCGAGGGCCGAACTCCGGCCAGGCCGGGGGAGGTTGTCATCAACCGGGGTGCCGCCGACAAGGGCCACCTGAAGATCGGCGACACGACAACGCTGCGCACCCCCGACCCCGTGAAGGTGACGATCGTCGGCCTCGCGACCTTCGGCGGCGAGGACGGCATGGCCCAGGTGACCTTCACCGGCATGACCCAGTCCGACGCGGAGAAGTACCTCACCGCGAGGCCGGGCGAGGCGACAAGCATCCAGGTCCGAGCCGGCCCGGGCGTAAGCCAGCAATCACTGGTCGACCGCCTGACTCCCTTCCTCCCCAAGGGAGTTGAGGCGATCACGGGTCAGAAGTCGGCGCAGGAGAACACGGACATGATCTCGTCCCAGTTCCTGACCGTCTTCACCACGTTCCTCCTGGTCTTCTCCGGCATCGCCCTCCTGGTCGCGACCTTCTCCATCCACAACACGTTCGCGATCGTCATCGCCCAACGCACCCGCGAGAACGCCCTGTTGAGGGCATTGGGCGCCTCCCGCCGCCAGGTCACCGCAGCGACCGTCACCGAGGCGAGCGTCGTAGCGGTGACCGCGTCGGCAGCCGGACTCGCGGGCGGCATCGGCATCGCAGCCGGCCTGAAGATGCTGTTCCCGGCGATCGGATTCCCTTTCCCCGGAGGCGACTTGGTGATCAGAACCCTCTCGATGATCCTCCCCCTCGCAGTCGGAGTCATCGTCTGCCTGGGCTCCGCCCTCATGCCGGCGGTACGAGCGGGCCGCACCGCACCCCTCGCGGCGCTGCGCGAAACGGCGGTAGACCAGTCCGGCGTGTCCCCGGTCCGAGCGGTGACGGGAATGGCACTGGCCGCCCTGGCGATCGGCGCCACCCTCACCGGCGTACTGATCTCACCGTCCTTGCTACTGGCGGGACTTGGGGCGGTACTGGCCCTGGTCGCCTTCGTCGTCCTCGGCCCGGTCGCGTCCTCCACGGCGGTACGAGTCCTGGGCAGCCCCCTCGACCGCCTCCGCGGCGTCACCGGCGGCCTCGCCCGCCGCAACGCCCTGCGCAGCCCCCGCCGTACGGCCGCCACAGCGAGCGCGCTGATGATCGGAGTGGCCGTAGTATCCCTATTCACCGTGTTCGGCGCCTCGTTGAAGGCCACGATGGACCAGACGGTGTCCCGGTCCTTCGCCGGCGACGTAGCAGTCAGCACCCCGTCCTTCGGAGCGGGCGGCAGCGGCCTGAGCCCCCAACTCGCGGGCGCCATCGGCAAGTTGCCCGAGGTGAGCACGGCAGTGGGACTGGGACAAGGCGTAGCCGAAGTAGATGGAAAGGGACGGGCGCTGACCGTCACGAACCCGACCGCCCTCGCCCGCACCTTCGACCTCGGCACGATCCACGGCTCGCTGACCACCCTCGGCACCGACGGCATCGCCATCACCACATCAGAAGCCGACCGCCAACACCTGACCACCGGCAGCAAGGCCCAACTGGCCTTCACCGACGGCCAGAAGAAGACCTTCACAGTCCGCGCGGTCTACGGCGAGTCCGAACTCGCCGGCGACTACGTCATCACCCGCGCAGCCTGGGCCCCACACCGCACCCAGGACTCCGACTCACTCGTCGCCGTCTCCTTCAAGCACGGCGTCAGCACGGCAACGGGCAAGACGGCGGTAGAGAAGGTCGCCGCCCACTACGGCAACCCACAAGTCCAGACCCGCCACGAATACGCACAGTCCTCAGCCGGCGGCATCGACATGATGCTGACCCTCGTCTACGCCCTCCTGGCCCTCGCCGTCCTGATCGCCCTCCTGGGCATCGCCAACACCCTCACCCTGGCGATCCACGAACGCACCCGCGAACTGGGCCTGTTGAGGGCAGTGGGCCAGACCCGTTCCCAACTCCGGGCGATGGTCCGCTGGGAGTCGATCCTGGTCGCCGCCTTCGGCACCGTCGGCGGCCTGGCCCTGGGCTCCTTCCTGGGCTGGGTCCTGGTCAAGGCCTCGGACGGAGCGAGCGACAGCGCCTTCGCCTTCGCGATCCCGCCGCTTCAACTAACGGTGGTAGCCCTGGTAGGCGTAGCCGCAGGCGCCCTAGCGGGCCTACGCCCAGCCCGCAGGGCAGCACGCCTGGACGTACTACGGGCGATTGCCACCGAATGACCCAACCCGGGGTAGAGAAGCGAACGGCGTGAGACAAGCAAGCGGTGCGGGCCCACCAAGTCCCACTGTCCCCACGCGGACGGCCGAGAGGGAGCCGTAGGGGCGCGCCGGGGGGGGGGGGCCCCCCCCCCCGGGGGCCCCACGGGGGGGGCCCGGGGGGGGGGCGCCCCCCGCGGCCCCCCCCCCCCCGCCCCCCCACCC
>NZ_JBITHH010000013.1:0-285967 GCF_044457795.1 Streptomyces sp. NPDC050528 | reverse complement strand
GGGGGGCGCGGGGGGGGGGCGCGGGGCCCCCCCCCCCCCGGGGGGGGGGGCCCCCGGGGGCGGGCGGGGGGGGCCCCCCCACACCGGCTTCCAGCGCCCCGAAGGCGACCGAACCAAAAGAGGTGCGCGGGGGTGCGTTCTCAACACCGGTCCAGGTGAGGCGAGTTCACAACACCGGTCCAGGTGAGGCGAGTTCTCAACACCGGCCCAGGCAAGGCGAGTTCACAACACAGATCCAGCTGTGTCGTTGTCTGCAGCCAGACCAGGCATCCCGCCGTAGACAACACCAACCAATGGCCTGAACGCCAACCCAACCGCCTCAACACCAATCCAACCGCTTCACCACCAAGGCGACTGCTTCAACACCGCCCCCCCACAGCCCTCAACAGCTCTGAACAGCCGCCCCCCCACAAGCAATCACCGCCCGATCAACCGGCAACGGCGGACCGGGCGGGAGCGTGTTGGGGCCGGTGGCCGTCGACCGGGTGCTCGACCTCGGTGACGAACCGGTGCGCGGGTTTCTCGGCAGCCGCAACCGCAGCCGCAGCCCCGGCCGCACGACGCGGCGGACGAGCCGGCGTAGCAACCGCAGGCGTGGACGTGGACGTAGGCGCGGTCAACGTGAACCACACAACCTTCCCGGACTCACCATCCGGCCGCACCCCCCACTTCTCACTCACCGCCGCGACCATCGCGAGCCCGCGCCCACAAGTGGCCGTGGGCGAGACCTCGTCGATGTCGCCCACCACCGGAAGCCGAGGATCGTGATCGTGAACGGAGACCATGAGCTGATCCAGCAGCAGCTCGATCTCGACGACACACGTCTTGTCGGGCTGGGCATGCCGGTGGACGTTGGTGAGGAGCTCTGTCACACCGAGCGCGGCCCGGTCGATCAGAGGGTCCAGATGCCAGTAGCGCAATTGCGCAGATACGATTCTGCGGACCTGGCCGATCCGCGACGGCAGGGCTTGGAGCTCCACCGTGCAGTGCCTGCTTGGGTGACTGATCACGGCTGCGACTCCCCGACTGAGGTCCGGAAGAACACGGAGTTCGGATCCAGCAGGGAGGTCAAGGGAAGGCCGCCTGCTGTTGTGTCCGGCGGGCTGGTTCGCAGCGTTATCGCCGGTAAACCCAGAGTGACGTGAGACCAGAGTGACTCAGGGGCCGCGGTCCCGCAACTCGCGGCCGGTCATTGCTCGTCAATGGCGCGGATGCGACGCTCCGCGGCGACCGGCTCCACGGTACGGACGGACCACTCGCCGGCGCTGCCGAGTCGCTCCACCACGCAGATCGGCCACCCACCACACGGATCGGCCTCCCCACCGCAAGGATCGCCCGCTCCCACCGCGCAGATCGGCCACCCACCGAACGGATCGCCTGCTCTCGCGGCATGGCACCCGCGCCACGCGCCCGACCGCAAGGCCCCACCGCAAAGCTGGCCCGTAAGGCTCGCCCGCGCAGCTCGCCCGCAAAGCTCGCCCCACAGTTCAACCGCCCCGCCCCGCCGCCTTCCGCACGGCCTCGATGAACCGCCGTGCCGCAGGCGGACCCGGCTGCCCGGGCGCGGGGTCATGCTCGCCGAGGGTCAGCAGATACCTCTTGCCGTTGAGGTCGGCCAGCGCCCGGTCCTCGGGCGCGAACCACGGTTTCGACGCACGCACCGCCTGCACCGGCGCGCTGTCGATCTCGCTGCCGTAACTGGTCAGCAATTCCAGCCTGCCGTCATTGATCCGGACCTGTCCGGCCCGGGTGAGCGACCGCAGCCGCTTCCCGATCCGCACGCCCGTGGCCGTGAACTCCGGCTCCGCCATGCTTCCCCGCCCCCTTGGTCCAGGACATCTGGTGATCCAGTGTGCGCCCCCGTTTTGGACGTTCGTCCCGCTCCGGTGCAGTCTGCCCGCCAAGGCCGTCGAGCACCAGTACGTACCGCACGGTCACGGTGAGTATTCGAAGCACTCGCACGAGTGCGCCCCCGAGCCCCACGGGCAGCCCGTCGCAAAGTGATCGCAAACCCGACGGGAGCCGGACGCGAGCCCACCGAAGCCCTTCCCCGCCCCTTCCTCAGCCCTTCCCCGACCCTTCCCCAGGATCGCCTTTGAGCCGCCCAAAGGCATGTTTATGCAGGTGAGAAGCGTGCGGAAGGTGTTTATGATCGAGGTGTCGGCCGCGCGAGGCGCCGTCGGCGCGAAGCGTAAGGAGCCCCTCCGTGAGCACCACCCCACAGGCCCTGACCGGCGCCACCCTCGACGTCGACCGCAGTGACGCCGCCTACCGGAGCTGGCTGAAAGAAGCCGTCCGCAAGGTCCAGGCCGACGCCAACCGCTCGGCCGACACGCATCTCCTCCGCTTCCCGCTCCCGGAGAGCTGGGGCATCGACCTGTACCTGAAGGACGAGTCGACCCACCCCACCGGCAGCCTGAAACACCGCCTCGCCCGCTCCCTCTTCCTCTACGGCCTCTGCAACGGCTGGATCCGGCCCACCCGCCCGGTGATCGAGGCGTCCAGCGGTTCCACGGCGGTCTCCGAGGCGTACTTCGCCAAACTGATCGGCGTCCCCTTCATCGCGGTCATGCCGCGCACGACCAGCGCCGAGAAGATCCGCCTGATCCAATTCCACGGCGGGCAGTGTCACTTCGTGGACGACCCGCGCAAGATGTACGAGGAGTCGGCAGCGCTCGCGGTGGAGACCGGCGGCCACTACATGGACCAGTTCACCTACGCGGAGCGGGCCACGGACTGGCGCGGGAACAACAACATCGCCGAATCCATCTTCCGCCAGCTGGAGTTGGAGCGTTTCCCGGAGCCGGCGTGGATCGTCGCGACGGCCGGCACGGGCGGTACCTCGGCGACCCTCGCGCGCTACGTCCACTACATGCAGCACGACACCCGCGTCTGTGTCGCCGACCCGGAGAACTCCTGTTTCTTCGAGGGCTGGACCACCGGCGATCCGGACGTCACCCGCGACTGCGGCTCCCGTATCGAGGGCATCGGCCGCCCCCGTATGGAACCGAGCTTCGTCCCCGGCGCCATCGACCGCATGATGAAGGTCCCGGACGCGGCCAGCGTCGCCGCCGTGAGAGCCCTGGAACAAGCCATCGGCCGCAAGGCGGGCGGCTCCACCGGCACCGGCCTCTGGAGCGCCCTGAAAATCGTCGCCGAGATGGTCTCGGCGGGCCAACAGGGCAGCGTGGTAACCCTGTTGTGCGACCCGGGCGACCGCTACCTGGACAAGTACTACTCGGACACGTGGCTCGCGGAACAGGGCCTGGACATCGGTCCGTACAGTGAGGCGATCAAGTCGCTGCTGGCGACGGGCGTGTGGCCGGACTGAGTCGCCAAGTAGCCTTTGCCGTACCGAAGTTGGGTCACAGCACATCGACGGGGCGATCGGGATCGAGCGCCGGGGCGGGGCCAAGCTCGAACTCGCAGATTTCCATGCCCGCGAACGAAGCGTGGTCCTGGTCGAGTTGAAGCCATACGCGAGGCGCGTCCTCGTCGTCGAAATGGAACCAGGCGTCGGCCGCGCGGGTTGTGGGAGCGGTTCGGAGGTACGTGCAGCTCGGGCTGCACCTGCACCATCCGTGGAAGCGCAACCGCACCAGCGCTTGAGCCAGGAGGGGCAAACCTTCTGCGACCAGCGCCGCGTCCAGGAACGAGACCAGCGCGGGATAGACATCCGCCAGCAGCGGAGGCTCGATCTCCATCTCCATCTCGATCTCGCTCATCCGGCCAGGCTGGCGACGGCCCGACCCCCGCCCCGCCTCGACGCCCATCGGCACCGATGGTCCACAGCGAATGCCCTAACCGGCCAACCGCCGGTCCAGCGCCGCCACCGCGCCCTTGAACGCCCGCCCCAACCCAGGACCGGCCAACCTGACCGCACCCCGAAACACCGCGTTCCCCTCCACGGCGAACGTCCACTGAACCCGCGTCCCACTCCCCGCAGGGCTCAGCCGCCACTCCTCGGCCATCGCCCGGGCGCCCGGCGCATTGGTGACGTCGACCCGGTACGCGTACACCTCCGCCTCCTTCGCCGCGATCACCGTCTCGCGAAAGTGCCCGCCGCCCCTGAGCCGGATGTCGCGCCCGGCCCCGTCGTCGACGGACCGCGCACTGGTGACGGCCGAGAACCATTCCGCCCAGCCCGGCACATCGTCGTTGAGGGCGTGGAAGACCGCTTCCGGCGCCGCCGACATCTCCTGCGTGAAGATCAGCCGTACCGGAGCGGTGTCGATGAAGTCGAGCCCGACGGGGCGCAGTTGGTTGGCCATGGATGCGAACCCCCTTGACGGTAAGGGCAGTTGACCGGGGTGGGCGACGTCACGATAGCTGGCGGCCTGTCAGATGTCTGCCCCGTCACCGTCTTCGCCCGCGACCACGAGCCGCAGATGCTCCGAGATGTCGGCGCGCGCCTCGGCCGGCAGCCCCGCGTCCGTCACCAGCGTGTCGACCTGTTCCAGCGCGGCGAACGAACTCAGGCCCACCGTCCCCCACTTGGTGTGGTCGGCGACGACCACGACCCGCCGTGCGGACTGCACGAGCCGGCGGTTGGTCTCGGCCTCGGCGAGGTTCGGGGTCGACAGGCCGGCCTCGATCGATATGCCGTGCACACCGAGGAACAGCATGTCGAAGTGGAGCGCCGCGATCGCCTGGTCGGCCACCGGACCCACCAACGAGTCGGAGGGGGTGCGCACTCCACCGGTCAGTACGACCGTCGCCGCGCCCTGCCGCTGGCCCGAGGTGCGCTGCGCCGCGTGGAACACGTCCGCCACCCGCACCGAGTTGGTGACCACGGTGAGATCGGGGACCTCAAGGAGGTGATGTGCGAGCGCGTACGTGGTCGTACCGCCCGAGAGCGCGATCGCCGTGCCCGGCGCCACCAGCTCCGCCGCCGCCCGCGCGATGTCCTCCTTGGCGGTCAGCTCCAGGCCCGACTTCGCCTCGAAGCCCGGCTCGTGCGTGCTCGCCTCGACGACCGGGACCGCTCCGCCGTGCACCTTCTCCAGGACGCCCTGGCGGGCCAGCGCGTCGAGATCGCGCCGGACGGTCATGTCCGACACGCCGAGCTTGCGGGTCAGTTCGTTGACGCGGACGCCACCGCGGCGCCGGACCTCGTCGAGGATCAGGGCGCGCCGCTGCTCCGCGAGGAGGTTCTGATTCTCACTCACGTACGCTCCGGTCCTTTCGCCGCAACCCGTCAGACTGCCCAGCGCGCCCGCCCCGACCAGGACATTCCCCCCGGCGGCGGTGCGCGGACGCCCCAATCCTCGCACGCCCCCGCAAGCACCGCGCCACCGCCTGTCCCGACGCGCACATGTCATTCGGCCATCGTCCGCCCCTCGCGTGTCACACGGATCGGGGAGATTCGGTGACGGGGCGTGTGCGACGCGCCGGAAAGGACGATCCTGGTGTGCACACGGACACAGACAGACAGTGCGTCACGGGGGATGTGCGAACAGTGGAGCGTGTACAGGAACACGCCGTCACGAGCGAGGCGAAGACCCTTGCCGGACGGCCCGATCAGACCGAACCCGCCCTGGAACTCCTGGTCCACGGAGTCGGCGGCGCCACACCCGAGGGGATGCTCGGCGATCCACGCACGGTGCGGGTCACCGGCGACGACACGGCGGCCGTCTTCCGGCGCGCCGCCGACGTCGATGCCGAGTCGCGTCCCGCCGACCGGCGCACCGGCCCGATCCGCGAGGCCTACGTCTGGTGCAACCTCACGTCCGGCAACGGCACGCGCGCGTTGTGGCTGTTATTGCTGCCGTTCATGGTCGTCAACCTCGCGCACTGGATGCGCCCCACCGCCCGCGACCGTAAACGAACAGTGCGTTTCTACGGTCTGCTGGTCCGGCTCGCGGGCCTGACCCTGACCGTGCTGCTCGTCGCGGCCGCCTGCGAGGTCGCGCTGGATCTCGCCGCCTGGCAGTGCGCCGGCACGCGCGCGTGCGCCGAACGGCACACCTGGCTGGGCTTCCTGTCGCCCACGATGTCCCACGACAGTTGGTGGAGCCGACCGGGCCGCCGCCTCGCGCTGGCCGCCCTGGTGCCGACCGCGCTCACCGTCCTCCTCTGGTACCTCTCCCGCCGCACCTGGAGCGAGTACGAGTCACAGCAGCCGATGAACCGCCCGCCCGAGCCCGACGATGAGCCCGACCGCAGTTCCCTGAGCCGCCCCGGCTTCTGGTACGGCCGCCGCCTGGTCGCCCGACTCCGCGCCGCCCACACTGCGGTCGGCCTCCTCACCGTCGCCGCGGCCGTCACCGTCCCGTCGGCCCGCTTCGACCGAGGACCCGGCGGCTCCGGCGCTCTGGCCAGCCTCGGCGGATTCCTGGAGATCGCCCTAGCCGGAGTCGCCTTCGTCGTGGTCTACGTAGTGTGCCGTCGGGGCCGCAGCGAGAACCGCCTCGACCAGGCCCTCGACCGCCGTCTCGTCCGCCGCCTCCCACTCGGCGCCCTCCTGCTGCTCGCCCTCTCCCTCCTCTACGCCGGCTGGTCGCGCCCGGGATGGCAGTCGTCCGGGCGGCTGCCGGGCGACATGACGTTCGGCGGAATCGCCCTGGTCCAGGGCCTGTTGGTGGTCGCCCTGGCCGTCGTGGCCCATCTCCTGCACCGAACCCACCCCGACCCGCGCTCCGCGATGCGCGGCCTCGGCGGACCGGCGGTCGCGATGCTGGCCTGCGCGCTGGGCGGTGTGATGTCCGGCGGGGTCTCGCAGCGGGTCTCCGACTGGCTGGACGGCACGGGCACGTCCATCGCGGGACCGCCCGTCCTGCTCACCTGGCAGGCCTCGGTGATCCCGCCGCTGCTCGTCCTCGTCCTGGTCCTGTGCGCCGGACTCGGCCACCGCACGTGGCGGCTGCGCCGCAGCGAACTGGCCGCGGTGGCGCGCGACTACCCGGACGTGCGGAAGGACCGGGCGCGCACCGCCAAGATCGCGAGCACGCGCGCGATGGCCGCGCTCACCGACCGCGGCCCCCTCCTCGTCGCCGTCATCTCCACCGCGACCCTGCTCCTGGGCGCCGGAGCCCTCGTCGGCGCCTTCACCACCGACAGGACACCGGCACGCGCCGGAGAGGACGGCCACGCCTTCGTGCACGGTGCCGCCCAGACCTCGCAGGGCCTCGGCTCCTGGCTGATCGGGCTCGGCTTCATACTGTTCGTCACCTGGGGCAGGCGTGCCTACAAGGACGCCTCCGCGCGGCGCACGATCGGCATCCTGTGGGACGTCGGCACCTTCTGGCCGCGCGCCGCCCACCCCTTCGCCCCGCCCTGCTACGCCGAGCGCGCGGTCCCCGACCTCACCTGGCGGATGGCCACCTGGACCCGCGCCACGGGAGGCCGCCTCGTCATCTCGGGCCACTCCCAGGGCAGCGTCCTCGCAGCGGCGGCGGCCTGGCAACTCAAGCCCGCCCAACGCAAACGCGTAGCCCTCCTCACCTACGGCTCACCCCTGGAGCGCCTCTACGGCCGTTGGTTCCCGGCCCACTTCGGACCGGCCGCGCTCAGCCGACTGCACCGCGAGGTGGACTGCTGGCGCAATCTGTACCGGCTCACCGACCCCATCGGCGGCCCGGTCCACGTGTCCGGCGACTGCGGCCCCGAGGTGGATCACGAACCACCGCTCAAGGACCCACTGGAATACGGCCGTACGGCACGGCATCCGCTGCCCGCGCCGATCCTCGGCCACTCCGACTACCAGGCCGACCCGGTGTTCGCCGAGGAACGCGAGCGGCTGCTGGCCCGGCTGCGGCCCGAGGTGCCGCCTCAGGGCAGCTCGGGGAGGTCCTCCGCGTAGAGCAGGGTCAGGTCGTCCGTGCTCGGCTCCTCGACCTGGGCGACCCGGCTCGCGTGCCGCTCCACCATCGCCTCGAAGGTCTGCCGCGCGGTACGGCCGTTGCCGAACGCAGCGCCCTTCGGGATGGCCGTGAAGTACTTCGTCAGCCCCTCGGAGGCGCCCTCGGCCAGCCGGTACTCGTGCTCCTCGGCCTGCTGCTCGACGATCCTGAGCAGTTCCTCGGGGTTGTAGTCGCTGAAGGTGATGGTCCGTGAGAAACGGGACGCCACACCGGGGTTGACGGACAGGAACCGCTCCATCTCCGCCGTGTAGCCCGCGACGATGACCACGACCGCGTCCCGGTGGTCCTCCATCAGCTTCACGAGTGTGTCGATGGCTTCTTTACCGAAGTCGCGTCCCGAGTCCTCCGGAGAGAGGGCGTACGCCTCGTCGATGAACAGCACTCCGCCGCGCGCCTTGTCGAAGGCCTCCTGGGTGCGGATCGCGGTCGAGCCGATGTGCTCGCCGACCAGGTCGACCCGGGACACCTCGACGAGATGCCCCTTCTCCAGGACCCCGAGGGAGGCGAGGATCTCGCCGTAGAGCCGGGCGACCGTCGTCTTGCCGGTGCCGGGGGAGCCGGTGAAGACCAAGTGCCGCTTGACGGAGGCCGCCTTGAGGCCGGCCTGTTGGCGGCGGCGGCCCACCTCGATCATGTCGATGAGGGAACGCACCTCGCGCTTGACGCTGTCCAGGCCGACCAGCGCGTCGAGTTCACCGAGGACGGCCTTGGAGGTGCGGGACTCCTTCTCCGGCTCCGTCGCGGTGATCAGCGGCTCCTGCTCGGCCGTGCGCTGGGTGGGGATCGCGCCCAGCACGCTGGTGGACTGGCTCGCCGTCTCCACGGCCGTCTCGTGGGCGGTGGACGGCTTGAGGCTGCTCTCGTCGCTGGTGCAGTCCTCGACGACCGGTCCGGTGCCGGGCGCCGCGTCCGGTCCGGCGTCCGCGAACTCGTAACCACCGCGCGCGCACCGCTCCGTACGGCACTTCTTGAGCGTCGTACGACAGCCGTCTATGACGTGGAAGCCGTAGCCGCCGCTGCCCGTCACGCGGCAGCCGAGGAAGGTGCCCCGGCCGCCCGCGGAGACGTAGAAGCCCGCCTCGGCGGGGGAGTCGACCGTGCAGCGCTCGATGGTGGGGTCGGCGCCCTTGGTGACGATCACGCCGGTCTGGGTGGCGTCCACGGTGCAGTTGTTGAGGGTGCCGCCGCTGCCGTGGTCGCGGAACCACGCGCCCGTGGCAGCGTCCCGGATCCGGCAGTCGTCGAGCTGCGCGGTCGCCCCGTCGCTCACCGACACGGCCGTGTTGCGCACCTGGGAGATGTCACTGTCGACGACGTCCGCGCGTGAGCCCCGGTCGAGCACGAACAGTGCGTCCGGTACGTCGTGCACCCGGCACGAGTCGAGAACCGCCGTCGCACCGTCGCTGACCCACACCGCCGGATAGTCGCCCGTGCTGTCGAAGATCTCGCACTGATTGGCGTCCACGCGCGTGCCCGGGTCCCACACCGACAGTCCGTTGCGCCCGAACTGACGCACCGTCGTCCGGGTCAGCGTCAGGACGGAACGCGACCGCAGATCCACCGCGTTCTCCGGGATGTCGTGGATGCGGCAGTCGGCCAGCGTCAGCACCGCGTCCGTGTCGAGCGTCACGCCGTCCGCGGTCGTACGGTGCACATCGCAGTCGGTGAGGTGCGCGGTGGCGCGGCCGGTGATCTGGACGCCGCTGCCGCGCGTCTCGTAGATCTCACAACCCACCGCCTCCAGCGCGGAGTTCTCGCCCGTCGCCGACAGACCCACGCCCGACGCGTGGTGGATACGGCAGCGCTCCAGGCGCGGGTGGCCGCCGGCGCGGACCGCTACGCCCGCCTGGCCGGCCGAGACGACCTCGCACTCCTCGAACACCCCGCCACCGCCGTCGAGTACGGCGATCCCGATGCCGGCCGGGTTGTCGACCGTGCAGCGCCGCACGGTGGGGCGGGCGCCGCCGCGGACCTCGATGCCGGAGGCGGAGCGCGTGACGATCCGAAGGTCCGTCAACTCCGGTGCGCCGTCCTCGACAAGGAGGGCGGGCGCGGCGGAGTCCTGGCCCTCGACATGCAGGTCCTGGACGATCGCCGAGGCGCGCACGGTCAACGGCACGCCGTCCAGGGGCGCGATGCGCACCGAGCCGGGCGAACCCTCGGGGCCGCGCAGGGTCACCGACCGCTGCACGACGAGGTTCTCCCGGTAGGTGCCGGGAGCGACGGTGAGGACGTCTCCCTCGGCCGCGGCCTCCAGGGCGGCGGCGAGCGACGCGTACTCACCTGTGCGGCGCCGCCACCGCGATGTACCGGTGTGCGTCACCTGGACCGTGCCCTGTGCCATGGCGCTGCTGTGCCCCCACCTCGTGGTACGCGGGTTGATGCCGAAGCCTTCGCCGGTCCACCGTAGCGTGCGGGCGGACGGTGGGTTGACCAGAGCCGGAAGGCGGTCAGCTGCCGGTGCCGGTGCGGCCCCAGTCGGGACCCGCCCGCTCCCATGCCCGGTCCCAACGGGCGTACCTGCGGCGGACCATGCGCCACAGCACGAACCGTCTGCCGCTGTCGACCAGCCCGGCGGTCAGCAGTGCCGCGCCGAGCCCGGCGAGCACGGCGTGCGTCGTCGCCGTGGCCGAGTCCAGCGGGCGGGCGACTATGTGTCCCTGCTGGTCCGTCCAGAGCCTGAAGTGGTCACCCGTGTGCGGGGTGTTGAGGCTCGCCATGACCGCGCCGTGGTGGGCGGTGCCGTCCGGGGCGGTCCAGTCGGCGAGGACCCGGCTGCGGACGTCCCGGGCGGTGGACGAGTCGGGGTCGGGGTCGAGCTCGGCCCCCTTCAGCTTCTTGACCACCGTCGCCGTCACGACGTGCCGGTCCGCGCGCTGCTCCCGCACCGACCGCTGCAGGCTGTCCTGCGCGATCACGCCGACGAGCGAACCGATCACGGGTGCGGCGACCAGGACCAGCAGCAGGACCACGAGGGCCAGCCAGGCCTCGACCAGATCGGTCGCGCGACGCAGCGGATTGCGCCGCCAGCGCCACACACCCCTGATTGCTCCCACCGTCCCGCACCCCCTTCCCGCTCCGTGATAACTCCGCGCGTGGCCGTTCACCCAAGAGCCCCGGCAAAGAGAGAGCGAAATCACCTCTCCCAGGGCCTTTCATGAACTTCTCACGGGATCTCAACGACCGGGCCCACGGGGAGGGTTCCCGCCTCGCGCGCTCTTCGGCGGAACCTCGTGCGCTCTTCGGCGGAACTCCGGCTACGCGAGAATCCGGACCGGATCACCGACGCGGATCGTGCCGGTCGACCGGGGCACCAGGTTCTGTCCGAAGACGAGCTTGCCGCCGATGCGGCGGTGCCGGGCGAGAGTGCGCAGGGGCTCCTTGCCGCGCTCGGCGGTGCCCTGGTCGGTGGTGGTCACCACGCAGCGCCCGCACTTCTTCGCGACCCGGAAGACGACCTCGCCGATCACGACGCCCGACCAGTCGTCCTCGGCCCAGGCGGCCGTGCCCGCGACGACCACATTGGGCCGGAACCGGTTCATGGGAAGCGGCCCCTCGGACGCGTGATCCCCTTGCGCGACAAGGGAGTTGAGGGCGTCCAGGGATGCCTCGGAGGTCAGCAGCAGCGGATAGCCGTCGGCGAAACTGACGGTCTCACCGGGAAGCGCGTAGTCCGGGTCTACGGGTCTGCGCGCGGCGGGATCGTCCATGTGGACAAGACGTACGCCGAGGCCCAGATAGTCGCTGCACCAGCTGTGCGCGGCGTCCGGTCCCGGCACCGCGTCGACCTTGGTACCGAAGATCTCCATCGCCACGGTGGTGACCGGCTCCGGAACGGGCACGGACAGCGGATCACGGCCGGGCGCGGACAGACGAACACCGCCGCCGGGCAGAAGCTCGGCGGCGGCCAGTGCGAGACGCGGGTGCTCGCGTTGCGTGACGACCTTTCCCCCGTCGTCGATCAGCACCCAGCGTCGGTCACCGGCCAGCCCCCAAGGCTCCACGAGAGCCTCCCGGGGCGAGAAACCCCGGAGTGCCTTGACCGGATGAACGTGGATCGACCGCAGCTCCGCATTCCCCATCGCTCCATCGTGCCAGGCGGCACCGACAACGCAGGGTGCGGATCAGTAACCGCCGCGGTACTGCTGCTGATTGTTGTACGGGTCCTGCTGGTACGGCGCCGGTGCCGGGCGGGGAGCCGCCGGACGCATCGCCTCGTAGCCGGCCGGAGCCGCCATCGGGCGCGGCTGCTGTTGCTGCTGCTGGCCGGGGTAACCGCGCGGCGGGGCCTGCTGCGGGATGTAGGCGGCGGGCGCCTGCTGCAGGGGCGAGGGCTGTTGCGCCTGCGGATAGCCGTAGTTCTGCGAGGGACCCGCCGGGAGGGCGGGCAGTGCCGACGGCAGCGCCGGCAGGTTGCTCCCCGGCATGTCGTACGCGGCGGGGACCCGGATCGGGGCGATCTGCGGGGTACCCCGCTCGGCCACGAGGGAGTCGTAGATCGGGGTGTCCGGGAAGGAGGCGGAGTAGTAGCCGCCGCCATAAGTGGAGCGGGGGGAGGTCATGGCACATAAGTTAAGCCCACGATGTGCTGGTTGGGGAGACCGATTAGAGGGTTGTTTTCCGTGTCGGGGGTGGCACGGGATCCCCAATGCGAGCGAACTTGTCAAAAAAGGGCATCAACCCGTGTTCGGATCGGGTAAAAGCCTAGTTCCCGGCGGGTTACCAGCGGTTGGCCGACGGTGTTGACGCGCCTCTGATGGGCGTTCGCCGCCCCGGGGAATAGGTTGTGCGGGTAGACACCCGATGGGCTGCCGGGGTGTGCCCTGGCACGGGACACGTGAGGGGGGCAGACATGTCGATGCCGAAGGGATCGAATGTTCCGGTGCCGACGACGGCACTGCGCGTCGAATTGGGCTGGCGGTCCGGACCCGGCGTCCCGGACGCGGACGCCTCGGCCCTGCTGCTGGTCGGCGGCAAGGTGCGTTCCGACGGCGACTTCGTGTTCTACAACCAGCCCGCGCACTCCTCCGGCGCGGTCCGCCACGAGGGCAAGAACACCGCCGGCGACCGGGTGACCGACAGCCTGCTCGTCGACCTCGCGCGCGTGGAGCCCGCCGTCGACCGCATCGTCCTCGCCGCCTCCGCGGACGGCGGAACGTTCGGCCGGGTCCCCGATCTGTACATCGAGGTCCGGGACGCCGTACAGAACACCGCGGTCGCCCGCTTCGACAGCACAGGCGCGACCGTCGAAACGGCCTTCGTGCTCGGCGAGTTCTACCGCCGCCAGGGCGCCTGGAAGTTCCGGGCCGTCGGCCAGGGCTACGACAGCGGACTCGGGGGCCTGGCAACGGACTTCGGCATCACCGTGGACGAACCGCAGCAGACGGCACCGGCCGCGACGATGCCGCCGCCGTCCGGTCCGGCGGTGACCATGCCGCCGCCCTCCGGGCCGCCCGTGAACCTGCCGCCGCCGGTCCGGCCGCCCGTGACCGTGCAGCCCCCGGTGAGCCCGCCCCCGCCGCCTTCGGCGGCCCCCGTGCGGCTCTCCAAGGTGACGCTCACCAAGGCGGCCCCCTCGGTCTCCCTGACCAAGCAGGGCGGCACCTCGGGCGCCATGCGCGTGAACCTCAACTGGGAGGTGCGCAAGCAGTTCTCGGGCTGGGGCAGCAAGCGTGGCCGTGCGGTCGCGATGCACGCGGACCTCGACCTCGACCTGTGCGCCCTGTACGAACTCGCCGACGGCCGCAAGGGCGTCGTCCAGGCCCTCGGCAACGCGTTCGGCTCCCTGCAGCGGCCCCCGTACATCCACCTCGACGGCGACGACCGCAGCGGCGCGTCGGCGAGCGGCGAGAACCTCACCATCAACCTCGACCACATCAAGGACTTCCGGCGCATCCTCGTCTTCGTGACCATCTACGAAGGCGCCCGTTCCTTCGCCGACCTGCACGCCACCGTCACCCTCCAGCCGCAGCACGGCGGCGCGATCGACTTCTCGCTCGACGAGTGCACGGTGCCCTCCACGGTGTGCGCGCTCGCCCTGATCACCAACACCGGAGGCGATCTCGTCGTCCAGCGCGAGGCCCGTTACCTCGTCCCGGATCGCGGCGTGAGCCCGCAGCGGACCGTCGACCGCGTCTACGGGTGGGGCATGAACTGGACCCCGGGTCGCAAGTGAGCCCTCAATTCTCCTCGCCGACAACGGCGTCCGGACGCGCGTACGTACGGCCCTTCCAGGCCGCACCGCGTCCCCTGTAGTGCTGCACCGCCGAATCGACGGTCATCAGGAGGTACAGAAACGCGGTGAACGGCAACAGGGGAGCGAGCCAGAGCGGCTGCCCGTAGTAGCGGATCATCGGGATGTACGTCCCTGTCATCACCAGCCACGCGAGACCGCCGAGCACTGCGGTCGCCGTACTCCCCACGGCCAGACCAGCCAACAGGGCAACCGGCGGCACCAGATAGACAAGCGCCAGGCCTACGACGGTCCCCAGGAGAAGCAGCGGGTTGTGCCGCAGTTGCGCGTAGGCGCTGCGCGAGACCATGCGCCACAGGTCGTGCAGCCGGGGATACGGGCGCACGCTGTCCACCCGCTCGGCGAGCCCCAGCCAGATGTGGCCCCCGCCGCCCTTGACGGCCCGCGCGAGCGCCACGTCGTCGATCACCGCCTGCCGGATCGCGTCCGGGATCCGCGCCCGCTCGGCCGCGTCGGCGCGCAGCAGGACGCAACCGCCCGCCGCGGCCGCCGTCCGCGCAGACCGCCTGCCGATCCGGCGGAACGGATACAGCTGCGCGAAGAAGTAGACGAACGCCGGCACCACGAGCCGCTCCCACAGGCTCTCCACGCGCAGCCGCGCCATCAGCGACACCGCGTCGAAGCCGCCGGTGCGCGCCGCCGCCACCAACTCCCGCAGGCTGTCCGGGGCATGCGCGATGTCCGCGTCCGTCAGCAGCAGATACTCGGGGTCACGCGCGCGTGCCAGCCCGATGCCGTGGCGTACGGCCCACAGCTTGCCCGTCCAGCCGGCCGGCGGTTCGCCGGGAGAGTCCACGGTCAGCGGCAGCCCGCCGTGCCGGGACGCCAGCGCGCGGGCCAGTTCCCCGGTGCCGTCCGAACTGCCGTCGTCCACAAGGAAGATCTCCGCCCGCCCGGGATAGTCCTGGGCGAGGAGCGACGGCAGGCTCTCGGGGAGTACGGCGGCCTCGTCGCGTGCCGGGACGACCACGCAGACCGCCGGCCAGTCGTCCGGGTCGGTGCGGGCCGGGAGTCTGATGTCCGTGCGCCAGAAGAAGCCCTGACACAACAGCAGCCACAGCCAGGCGGCGAGTGATCCGGCGGCGATCCACACGATGGCGCTCACGGGCGCAGTCTGCCCCACGGCAGCGGATCCACCGAGGCCATCGTCTATCGTGGCCGGGTGAAGATCGCGCTGATTGACTCCGGAATCGGCCTTCTGTCGGCCACCGCGGCGGTACGGCGTGTGCGCCCCGACGCGGATCTCGTGCTCTCCCTGGACCCCGAGGGCATGCCCTACGGGCCGCGGACTCCGGAGGACGTCGCCCAGCGCGCGCTGGCCATCGCCGAGGCCGCCGCCGCGCACCGGCCCGACGCCCTGATCATCGGCTGCAACACCGCGACCGTGCATGCCTTGACGGTGCTGCGTGAGCACCTGGAGCCGGGCATCCCGGTCATCGGCACGGTTCCGGCGATCAAGCCGGCCGCCGCCGGTGGCACGCCCTTCGCGATCTGGGCGACGCCCGCCACCACCGGCAGCCCTTACCAGCGCGGCCTCATCAAGGACTTCGCGGACGGTGTCGCGGTGACCGAGGTCCCGTGCTGGGGACTGGCCGAGGCCGTGGAGCACGGGGACGAGACGGCCATCGACGCCGCCGTCGCCGCGGCCGCCGAGCTGACCCCCGACGATGTAACGACCGTTGTCCTGGGCTGCACCCATTACGAACTGGTCGCCGAGCGCATCCGCGCCGCAGTTCAGCGCCCCGACCGCCCCCCGCTCGTCCTGCACGGCTCCGCCGACGCGGTGGCCGCCCAGGCGCTGCGCCGGATCGGTGAAAAGCCCGCCCCGGAGGTGCTGCCCGACGGCACCGTCACGGTGCTCCTGAACGGCCGCGAGGGCGCGCTGCCCGCCGCCGCGTCGGTCTACGCCGAGGGCCGACTCCTGCGGGCCGTCAGCCCCGCCCACTGACCACGGCGACGCACCGAACCCTGTGCGTACACCGTGTCGCCCCACAAAACGGTCACCCTCCGCAACGCCGTACCCGCGCAGCGAAACCTGAGTAGTCTCGTAGGCATGAGGGACCACCCCCGCGACGAAACCTTCCCGCAGACCGAGATCTGGACCGGACGCGCGACGAACCGGTTCCAGTGGCTGCTGGCGCTCGCCGGTGCCGCCTGCATGGCGCTCGGCATCGAGCTGGCCGTGGACTCCACCTGGACGTCCGGCATCGCCCCGCTCGTCATGTCCGTCGTCGGGTGCATCGCGGCCGGACTGCTCATGCTGTTCGGCACGCTCGCCTTCGTGCACGTCGGCCTGAAGGTGGACACGGAGTCCCTCGAAGTGCGCTGCGGCCACATCGGTGTGCCGCGCCGCCGCATCCCCCTCGCGAGCGTCGCGGGCGCCGAGTTCGCCCCGCACGTCACCCCGCGCCAATGGGGCGGCTGGGGCTACCGCTGGCGGCCCGAGAAGGGCACCGCGGTCGTCGTACGGCGTGGCGAGGGCATCGTCCTGCGGCTGTGGGACGGGCACACGTTCACGATCACCGTGGACAACGCGGAGGCGGCCGTACGGATCATCACGGACCGGCTGGCGCCGCCCAGGCCCGGCGCGGTGCTCTGACCCCCTCTCTCGTCCGTCACGGGGCCAGTCGGTCGCCACGCGCGTGTGCGTCCGGCACGGGGTGAGAGGCGTCGTCGGCGATCGGGTGGGCCGTGGCCAGCCCGGCCAGGAAACCGGCGCCGACGGACACCGAGGTGAAGCTCAGCGCGTTGCCGACCGAGGCGATGAGCGCGAGCCCGGTCAGCGCGGCGGCGGCGGTGAGCGCGATCGGGGTGGAGCGCGTGGTGCGCCACAGCGCGTGCAGGACCCAGACGTAGGCCGCCGCCAGCAGGAGCACGCCGACGATTCCCTGCTCGGCCGCCAGCTGAAGCGGTGCGGAGTGCGGTTTGCCGTCCGGCAGCAGGGCCTCGGCCGCCGCGTTGCTCAGCTCTCCGAAGCGCCCCGGACCCACCCCCAGGGCGGAATCCCGGTGCGCCATGTGCAGGGCGTCCTGCCACAACTGGACGCGGTGCGGGGTCAGTTGGCCCTCCAGGGACGCGGTCAGTCCGTCCGGGAGCACGTTTCCGGCGACGGCCCAGGTCGCCCCCGTCACCAGTGCCGTGGCCAGACCCAGGCCCGCGATGCCGAGACCGCGACGGTGCATCCGGCCGGCGGCGAGCGAGCACAGCAGTACCGCCGTGCACAGGACGAATCCCGTGACCGAGCCCAGGACGGCCGCGGTGACCGTGATCCCGGCCGCCAGCAGCCGCAGCGCGAACCGCAGGGCCGGTGCCGAGGCGGCCCAGGCGGAGCAGCACGCGGCACCCGCGGCCAGAGTCAGCAGGGCCGCGCTCGCACCGGCGTGGCCGAGCGGGACGGCGAACTGGGGGCCCGGGGCGAGATGCGGTTCGGCCAGCGCCAGACCGAGCCCGGCCAGCGCCCCCACGCAGGGCGCGGCGACCGGCACGAGCGCCCCGGAGATGCGCCCCGACGCGTAACCGGCGGCGACCGCGAGAACCGCGAGCAGCACGCCCTCGGGGCGGCCGTCGTGCATGGCGGCGGTGATCAGCGACCACGCGGCACACGATCCGAGCACCGCGATGCCCACCGCGTCCGAAACGTTTCGTCTTTCACTGTCGGCGTCCGGACCGGTCGCCGACGCCATCCCCGTGGAACCCACCCCGCCGCCCCCTGAACCGGGCCTCCCCGACCCGTGACCGGCCCCGGCCGTCCTGGCCTGGACCGACCGCACGACAGGGGCTCCGGCACACCGTAACGGCTGATGACCGATTTGTGGACGAGTTGCGCAGAAACGATGTTGCTGCGGCCCTGCTCAGTGCCCTGCGCCGCCGTCCGGACCGTGCTGTCGGGACCAAAGGCGACCGCCGTACACTCCGGGAGTGACCGTCACCGCAACTTCCGCGGACGAGTCGGACCAGCTGGAGCCACAGGCCGCGCCCACAGCGCGCCTCGCCCGCCTCGTCCGTCTGGTTCCGGCCGCCGTAGCCGCGCTCTCCGGAGTGCTGCTCTACGTCAGTTTCCCGCCACGCACCCTGTGGTGGCTGGCGCTGCCCGCGTTCGCCTGTTTCGGGTGGGTGCTGCGCGGCCGCAGCTGGAAGGCGGGACTCGGGCTCGGCTATCTCTTCGGCCTCGGATTCCTGCTGCCGCTGCTCGTGTGGACCGGCGTCGAGGTCGGCCCCGGGCCCTGGCTCGCCCTGGTCCTGGTCGAGGCGATCTTCGTCGCGCTGGTCGGCGCGGCCGTCACCGCGGTGTCCAAGCTCCCCGCCTGGCCGCTGTGGGCGGCGGCGCTGTGGATCGCCGGTGAGGCGGTACGCGCGCGTGTCCCCTTCCACGGCTTCCCCTGGGGCAAGATCGCGTTCGGCCAGGCGGACGGCGTCTTCCTGCCGCTCGCCGCGGTGGGCGGCACCCCGGTCCTCGGCTTCGCGGTCGTCCTGTGCGGCTTCGGCCTGTACGAGATCGTGCGGCTGGCCCTGGAGAGCCGGCAGACCCGTGTCGTACGGCGGTCCGCCGCGGCCGTGGCGCTGCTGAGCGTGGCCGTACCGGTGGTCGGCGCGGTCGCCGCGCGGGGGTTGGTCAGCGACAAGGCCGAGGACGGCACCACGACGGTCGCGGTCATCCAGGGCAACGTCCCGCGCGCGGGGCTGGAGTTCAACGCCCAGCGGCGGGCCGTGCTCGACTACCACGTCAAGGAGACGCTGCGACTGGCCGCGAAGGTCAGGGCGGGCAAGGTCGCCAAGCCCGACGTCGTCCTGTGGCCGGAGAACTCCTCTGACGTCGATCCCTTCGCCGACGCCCAGGCGTACACCGACATCGACGCGGCGGCCAAGGCGATCGGCGCGCCCATCTCGGTCGGCGGTGTCGTCGAGCGGGGCGGCAAGCTCTACAACGAGCAGATCCTCTGGGACCCGGTGAAGGGCCCGACCGACACCTATGACAAGCGGCAGATCCAGCCGTTCGGCGAGTACCTCCCGATGCGCTCGCTGCTCGGGGCGATCAACAAGAACTGGACCAGCATGGTCCGCCAGGACTTCAGCCGGGGCACCAAGCCGGGCGTCTTCACCATGAACGGCGCCAAGATCGGCCTGGTCACCTGCTACGAGGCCGCCTTCGACTGGGCCGTGCGCTCCGAGGTCACCGACGGCGCCCAGCTGATCTCCGTACCCAGCAACAACGCCACCTTCGACCGCAGCGAGATGACCTACCAGCAGCTCGCCATGTCCCGGGTCCGCGCGGTCGAACACAGCCGGACCGTCACCGTCCCGGTGACCAGCGGGGTCAGCGCGATCATCATGCCGGACGGGAAGATCACCCAGAAGACCGGCATGTTCGTCGCCGACTCCCTGGTCCAGAAGGTGCCGCTGCGCTCCTCGGAGACCCCGGCCACCAAGCTCGGCATCCTGCCCGAGATGGCCCTGGTGCTCATCGCCGCCGGAGGCCTCGGCTGGGCGATCGCCGCCGGAGTGCGCGGGCGGCGCGCGGGCGACGTGTAGCCGTACGCCTGCTGTACGCCCGCCGTGCGCACGGCAGTTGGTGGAGTGGCCATGGATCGTCCCGTTAGGGTCGGAGCATGGCTACTCCCGATTTCATCCGTACGATCCGGGCCTCCGCGGGGCATCAGCTGCTCTGGCTTCCCGGGGTCAGCGCCGTCGTCTTCGACGACGCGGGTCGCGTCCTGCTGGGCAAGCGGGCGGACAACCACGAGTGGGCGCTGCCCTCCGGCATCCCCGAGCCCGGTGAGCAGCCCGCCGTCTGCGCGGTGCGCGAGGTGTTCGAGGAGACGGCCGTCGAGTGCGTCGCGGAACGGGTCGTCATGGTCAAGGCCGGGGGACCGATCAGCTATCCCAACGGCGACGCCTGCCAGTTCATGGACATCACCCTGCAGTGCCGGGCCGTCGGCGGTGAGGCGGCCGTCAACGACGACGAGTCGCTGGAGGTCGGCTGGTTCGAGCTGGACGCGCTGCCCGAACTCAGCGATCACCAGCTGTTCCGGATCAAGCAGACCCTGGCCGACGCACCCACGTGGTTCGAGGCAGGTCAGGGCAGGATCGAGTCGACGTAGCCGCCGTCGACGCGCAGCGCCCCGCCCGTCGTGGCCGAAGCCTGGTCGGAGCTGAGATAGACGACCATGTGGGCGATCTCCTCGGGCTCGATCAGCCGTTGCAGGAGGGACTGCGGCCGGTGCTTCCGCATGAACTCGCGCTGGGCCTCGTCCCAGGGCAGGTCGCGGTCGACGAGTTCGTAGACGAAGTCCTCGACGCCGCCGGTGTGGGTGGGGCCGGCGATGACCGAGTTCACCGTCACCCCGGTGCCCGCCGCCTGCTTCGCAAAGCCGCGGCTCACCGCGAGGAGCGCGGTCTTGGACATGCCGTAATGGATCATCTCGGCCGGGATGACGACCGCCGAGTCGCTGGCGATGTTCAGGATCCGGCCCCGGCCGCGCTCCGTCATCCCCGGCAGGTACATGCGGGTCAGCCGGATCGCGGCCAGCACGTTCACCTCGAAGTAGCGCCGCCACTCCTCGTCGCTGATCTCCAACGGGTCGGCCGAGCCGAAGATGCCCAGGTTGTTGACGAGGATGTCCACCTCCGGCAGCGCTTCCAGGACGCGCTGGGCGCCCTCCTCGTCGGCCACGTCGGCGGTCACGGGAACGAAGGCCCCGCCGGGTACCTCGGCAGCCAGCCGTTCCACACCCTCCGCGACCCGCTGCTCGTTCCGGCCGTTCACCCCCACGCGGGCGCCGGAGCGCGCGAGTCCGGCGGCGATCGCCGCGCCGATGCCCTGCGTCGAGCCCGTCACCAGGGCGGTGCGTCCCGTGAGATCGATCTGCATGTGGAACCAGTCCCTTTGTCGCGTCTGTCCGTTCTGCCTGCCGATACGTCTGCCGTCAGCCTGGCGGCAGGGCGATCGGCCCGCCACTCCGGCCTCCCCGGGCCCCTAGACGTGGAGGTCGACGACCACCCAGGAAGCGTGGTGCATCCAGTGGGCGATGGCGGCCAGGTGCGCGGGGTGGTTGAAGTACCGCTGGAAGGCGGCGGTGTCGTCGAAGAGGCTGTTCACGGCGAAGTCGTAGGAGGCGGGCGTCTCGTCGAACACGTGCCATCCGACCTCCCACTGGCGGATCTCGGGGATCTCCCGGTCGAGGTTCTTCACGAGCTCGAATCCCTCTCTCACCTCGGGCGACTCGCGCGTGAGACCTTCATTGATCTTGAAGAGGACGATGTTCCGGATCATTTCCGCTCCTCGTGCCCGCGTCGACGACGGTGAACGTTGACGCCTACGGCGCGTCCGACGACTTGGTTCACCACCGGGGCCCGGATCGTTCACCTCGCGACGCGCCGACGAGCCCTTCGGGGCCGGCGGCCGGTCACGGCAGGATGGCGGTCATGCGTTTTCGACTGCTCGGCCGCCTGGAGCTGATGACCGCCAACGGCGCGGTCACCCCTCCCGGCGCCGTGTCCCGGGCGATCGTGGGACGGCTGCTGCTCGCCCACGGAGCGGTCGTACAGCGCGACACCCTCGTCGAGGAACTGTGGGAGGAGCGCACGACCAAGAACCCCGTCGGCGCGCTCCAGGTCCAGATGGCCAAGCTGCGCATCGCCTTCGCGGCGCGCGGCGAGGAGGACCGCCTGATGTTCGACCACGGCGGGTATCGGATCGTCCTGGCCCCGGAGGACGAGATCGACGTGTGCGCCTTCGAGGACGTGGTCCGCGAGGGCCGTGAGCATCTCGCGGCGGAGGAGTACGAGAAGGCCGAGAGCGAGCTGCGGCTGGGGCTGTCGATGTGGCGGGGCCGCGCCTTGGACGGCCTGGAGGGACGCGCCTTCGAGACCGAGCGGACCCGCCTTGAGGATCTCCGGCAGGGCGCCCTGGAGGACGCCGCCACCGCGGGCCTCGCCCTCGGCCTTGCGAAGGAACTGATCCCCGAACTGACCGCCCAGCTGTCCCTCGCACCCCTCCGCGAACGGTCCCGCGCCCGTCTCATGCTCGCGCTCTACCGCTGCGGCCGGTTCGCGGAAGCCCTGGAGGTCTACGACACGGGCCGCCGGCTGCTGAAGTCCGAGCTCGGGGCCGCCCCCTCGCAGGAGCTGCGCTCCCTGCACGCCGCGATACTCCGCCACGATCCGACGCTCCAGGGTCACGAGCCGTCTCCTCAAGCGCACGATCCGGCGCTGCACGGGCCGGCCTCCCTGTCCGACCGGCCGTCCTCGCCGCGCACGGATGTCCCGCCGGCCTCCGGCGAAGGCAACCTGAGCCGGTCGCTGGGCCCGTTCGTCGGCAGGCGCAAGGAGCTGACCGCGCTGTCCGACGTCGTCGACCGCGAGCGGCTGGTGACCGTGCTGGGTCCGGGAGGCGTCGGTAAGACCCGCCTGGCACTGGAGGTGTGCGCGCTGGTCCCGGCGTCCCGCGGCACCGTCTGGTGGGTCGACCTGGCCCCCGCCGACGAGACGAACGTGCTCGCGGCGGTCGCCTCCGCGCTCGGCCTGTCCGACACCTCCGTACGGCCGGACCAGCCGCCGCACGACTACGTGCACCGGCTCACCTCGTTCCTGGCCGGCCGCTCCGCCGTCCTCGCGCTCGACAACTGCGAGCACCTGCTCGACGCCGTCGCCCCGCTCGTGGCGACGCTGCTGGCCCGCTGCCCCGCACTGACCGTCCTGACCACCAGCAGATCACCGCTGGAGGTGGAGGCCGAGGTGCTGTACCCCTTGGCGCCGATGCCGGACGAGGAGGCCGCGGTCCTGTTCGGAACCCGGGCCGCCATGATCGACCCGTCCTTCGCCCCGGACGCGGCCGCGCTGCACGACATCCGGCGCCTGTGCAGCAGGCTCGACGGACTGCCGCTGGCGGTGGAACTCGCCGCCGCGCACGTCCGTCTCCTCACCGTCCGGGACATCGAGGCCCGCCTCGACAACCGCTTCACCCTGCTCATCAAGGGGGAGCGCACCGCGCCCGCCAGACACCGCACCCTGCGCGCCGTCCTCGACTGGAGCTACGCCCTCCTCGACACCACCGAACAACGACTCCTGACGGAACTGGCCCTCTACGTGGGCGGCTGCTCGCTCGAACTCATGGAAACGGCCACTCCGCTGCCCGGCCCGGACAGCGCCGAACTGCTGCCTGTCCTGGGCCAGTTGATCGACAAGTCCCTTCTCGTCCCGGTCGCCACGCCCGACGGGAACCGCCTGCGGATGCTGGAGACGGTCCGCGAGTACGCGCTCACCCGACTCCGCGAGGAGGGCTGGGCGCCGGAGGCCGAGGAACGCCTCATGACATGGGCCGCCCGCTTCGTCCGGGACGGCAGCGCGGGACTCTCCTCCCGCGACCAGCGGGAGTGGACCAGACGCCTCACCGAGGAGTCCGCCAACATCAGGGCGGCATCCGACCTGATGCTGGCCAGGTCCAGGCCGACCGAGGCCCTGCTGCTGGAGGCGCGGCTGGGCTACTTCTGGTTCATCAGCGGCCGCGAGGAAGAGGGCATCGACCGGCTCCAACGCAGTCTCCAGGCCTACGACGCGACAGCGGACCAGCGGAAGGAGGAGCCCACCGAGGAGGACGAGTGGGCGCTCTTCCACACGATCACCTGGCTCACCTGGCTCCATCACGTCGCCGGACACCACATGGAAGCCGGTTCCTACGTCGAGCGGCACAAGGATGCGTGGCAGTACGCGAAGAACCCCGACCTCGCCGTCCTGGGCCTCTGCTACGACGCCCTCCACGCCATGCTCAACGGACACGACGACGTGGAAGAACGCTTCGCCGAGGCGGAGGCCGCCGTGGTGGACACGGCGTTTCACTGGGACCGGGCGGTCCTGCAGACGAACTGGTCGACCTACTGCCTGCAGCACGGGGACGTCGACGGGGCCCGCCGGCACGGGCTGATCGCGGTCGCGGCGTCGCGCGCGGCCGACGACGACTTCGCCCGGGTCTTCTCCCTCACGCTCTGCGGCGACGCGGACGAGAGCGACGGCCTCCGCGCCCGGGCCCGTGAGCAGTGGACCGAGGCGGCCCGCATCCTCCGTGCCGTCGGGGCGCGCACCCGGTGGGCGTATGTGCTGCTCAGGCTGGTCTGCCTGGACATCACCGAGGGGGAGTTCGCCCTGGCCGGGCAGCGACTCGGGGACGTGAGCAGGCTCGCCGACGAACTGAGCGCCGACGATCTCCGGGCGGCCGTGGCCAACCTGCGCGGAGTACTGGCGGTCCGGGACGGTCGCTTCGCGTACGCGGAGCGGATCTTCCACGATGTCTGGTCCTGCCCGGCGGCACCGCCCGACCGCCGAGCGGTCTCGCTCGTCGGACTCGCGGTCATCGCGACGTTCGGCCCGCAGAGCCCCACCGCCCCGGACGACGCGCGGGCCTGGATCGACCGAGGGCGCCAGACCCACGCCGGACTGCGCGAACCGCTCGCCCGGCACGCGGTGGGCGTGCTGCTGGACAGGCTGGAAGCCCACCACCGGGGCCACCGGCCCGGGACGAACAGGCCGGACGGCACGAACCGGGCGTGCGACTGGCTCGCGGACAGCCCCTCCGTGCTGGCCGCCTTCAGCTGAGCGGTCGCCGACAGGTCCTGCGACGAACCGTGCGCGGACCGTGAACCTCTTCGGGGTGTGCGCCGTAGCAGCGACCAGACGGCACCTGGTCCTCCGGGATGCCTCCGTGCCAAGTGACCGTCGGCCAGGGCCAGTTCTCCGACGAAAGGCACAGCACCATGACCGAGTACCAGGGGCGGATCGTTCTCGGGGAGGACACCGTCGCCGAACTGGCCGAGCGGATCGAGGGATCCGTGTTCGCCCCCGAGGACGCGGGCTACGCGGAGGCGGTCGCCGGCTTCAACCTGCGCTCGCGGCAACGGCCTTGTCTGGTCGTCGCGGCGGCCGGCGCCGCCGATGTGCGGGCCGCGGTCGCCTTCGCCGCCGCGCGTGACCTGCCCGTCGGGGTCATGGCCACCGGGCACCAGCCGTTCCCCGCGGCGGACGACTTCCTGCTCGTCACGACCCGCGCGATGCGTACGGTCGAGATCGACGCCGAGCGTGGCGTGGCCCGGGTGGCCGCGGGCGCGCTCTGGTCCGACGTCGTGGAGCCCGCTCAGGCGGAAGGACTGGCACCGCTGAACGGCTCCAGCCCACTGGTGGGAGCCGTCGGCTTCACCCTCGGCGGCGGCCTCAGCCCGTTCCTCGGCCGCTCCTACGGCTGGGCCGCCGACCACGTCGTGGCGATCGAGGTCGTCACACCGGACGGTGAACTGCGCCGCGTCTCCCCGGAGTTGGAACCGGAGCTGTTCTGGGGCCTGCGCGGCGGACGCAGCAACTTCGGGATCGTGACCGAGCTGGAGATCCGGCTCTTCCCCGTGACGTCCTTCTACGGCGGCGGAATCTACTTCCCCGCCGACAACGTCGAGGCCGTCGTCCGCGCCTTCCCCGAGGTGGTCCGCGACGCGCCCAACACCTTCACCTGCTCCGTGGCACTGCTCAACTTCCCGCCGGTACCGGAGATTCCGGAACCACTGCGGGGCCGCTTCCTCGCGCACGTCCGGGTCACCCACCTCGGCTCCGACGAGGAGGCCGAGAAGCTCATCGCGCCGTTCCGCGCCATCGGCGAGGGGATACTCGACACGATCGGCCGCCATCCCTACGGCGCGTTCCCGATCGTGCACACCGACCCGGCCGACCCTTTCCCGTACGAGGAACAGGGCGCCCTGCTGGCCGAGTTGCCGGCGCAGGCCGTCGACTCCCTTGTGGAGAGCGCCCAGTTGGCGGCCGGCGGGCTTCTCACCGTCCTGGAGATCAGACAGCTCGGCGGGGCGCTGGCGGACCGGCCGGTCGCGGCGAGTCCCATCGCCGCCCGGGACGCCGAGTTCAACGTGTGGGGAGCGACCGTCGGACCGCCGGAGATCGTCGACGCCGGGATGGCCATGCTGAGTGGGATGGTCGAACGCCTGAGCCCCTGGTCCACAGGTCTCACGTACACGAATTTCGCGGGCCGTGACGACCGGGCGGAGAACGTGTTCACCGCCGACGACCTGGAACGGCTGCGTGTTCTCAAAAGGCATTACGACCCGCGCAATCTGTTCCGGGTCAACAACCACAACGTCGCTCCGGAATAGCACTCCGCCGGTACGCCGGCGCAGAGCCGTCGAGTCGTGGAGCAGCCGAGCCGCCGGAATACCGGCGTGATTCCAGGAGACCGCACGGTGAAATGCGAACAGGAAAGAGCCAGACTGGCCGCCTATGCCATGGCGGCCCTCGATTCCGGAGAGGCCGTATGCGTCGACAGACATGTACGCGAGTGTCCGGCGTGTGCGGAAGACGTGGACGAGATCCGCACCGCGCTCGCCGCCGTCCGGCGACTGCCCGCGGAGGACATGGTGGGCAACTGGTCCGGCAAGCTCCCCGCGCTGCGGGAGGCGGCGGTCCGAGCCGCCCTGGCCCGGAGCCCCGACCGGGAGTGAACAACTCCTGAGCGTCCCGGCACGCGGGGCTCCGGCCGACGGAGTCCCGGGTGCCGGCCGCTTTCCTGCGCCTTTCCTGCCGCTGTCCTCGCAGGCGCGGGCCGGGCAAGCGGACATTAAGCCACCGGCAAGCGGTCCCCTCGAAGGTTTCCCCGTTCAGCTTTCAACGAATTGGCGCGCCGCGCATCGACCCGCGGCGCATCGGGGGAACGTGGCAATGAGGCACAACACAGCGATCCAGGACACCCAGCCGGACGGGACCGGCGGAACCCGTGACAGGGCGCGCGACGAGGCGTTCATCCGCGCCGTCTACGACAAGCACGGTGTGTTCCTGCTGAGGGTGACCACCGGGCTGCTCTGGGGCGACAGTCACCAGGCCCAGGACCTGGTCCAGGAGGCGGTCCTGCGGGCCTGGCAGAACGCCGACATCCTCGATCCCGAGGCGGAGGGCATCCGGCCGTGGCTCGTCACGGTCGTCCGCAACCTCGTCATCGACGGCTACCGTGCGCGGAAGGCCCGGCCGCCGGAGACGGTCGACACCGCGCTGAACGACATGCCCGGCCCGGAGTCCATGGACCCGGCGCTCACCAAGAAGATCGTGCGCGAGGCCCTGGCGGACCTGACCTTGCAGCACCGCGAGATCCTCGTCCACGTCGAGTTCCTGGACCAGTCCGTGGCCCGCACGGCGGAGACGCTGGGCATACCGCCGGGCACGGTCAAGTCCCGCACGCACCTTGCCCTCAGGGCCCTGCGTGCCGCGCTGGTCGAGCGCGGGTACACGCCGTGAGCGGCAGCAGCCGGCGGCGCTGAAAGAGCGCGACGCCCGCCCGGAACGCGGAGAGGGAGCGCCGAAAGTCTCGGCGCTCCCTTTCTCATGCGGTACTCGGCGTACGGGTGTCCCGGGCTACTGAGCCACCCGTTGCGAGGAATCCGCGGAATCCGAGGAATCCGCAGCGCTTTCACGCCGAGTCGCCCGTCGGCGCGCTTCCTCGACCGCACTCCTCTCTTCCGGAGTGAGGCGATTCATCAGCCGCTCGTTGTTCACCCAATCGTTCAGCAGTGCATGGGAACCTCCGAGACTCAGCGAGTACGCCCACATACTTCGTCCTCGCCGCGTCCCGTTCCATTCGTGTGCCCAGCTGAGCACATGGCCGATTCTCTGTTCCTGTGTGAACCTCGTCAATTGCATGCCCGTCACCTTTCGATGGTTACGAGATGGCCTGTTCTCCGTCCGCTCTGTAAACGGGGCGGAGAAGTGGGAGGTTCACACGGAGCTCAGAATCCGGTGAGCGTCACCTTGCCGATGGTGCTGCCGGACTCCAGGATGCGGTGCGCCTCGCGCAGGTGGGCGGCGTTGATCGTGCCGAGGTCCTGGGTGGCCGTGGTCCGCAGGATGCCCTCGTCCACGAGCGAGGCGATCCGGTCGAGGATGTGGTGCTGCGTCACCTGGTCAGGGGTCTGGAACAGCGAGCGCGTGAACATGAGTTCCCAGTGGAAGGAGATGCTCTTGGCCTTGAGCAGGCCGATCTCCACGGGGCCGAAGTCGTCGATGGCGACGATCCCGCCGAACGGCTTGAGCATGTCGGCGTACGCGCCGAGGTTCCGGTCCGTGCCGGCGGTGCCGAAGATGTGGTCCAGCCCGCCGGGCGCCACCTCGGCCACCTGTGCGGGCAGCGGCTGATGGTGGTCGACCACGTGCGTCACGCCCATCCGGCGCGCGAACTCGACGGTCTCCGGGCGGGAGGCGGTGCCGATCACGGTCAAACCGGTGAGGGCGCGGGCCAGTTGAGCCACCATGGCGCCCACGCCGCCCGCCGCCGCGGTCACCAGCAGCGTGCCGGTCTCCTCCGCGAGGCCCTCGCGCAGGCCGAGGCGCTCGAACAGACCCTCCCACGCGGTGAGGGAGGTCAGCGGCAGCGCCGCCGCCTCGGCGAAGGAGAGCGTGCGGGGCTTGTGGCCGACGATGCGCTCGTCGACGGTGTGGAAGCGCGAGTTGGCGCCCGGCCGGTCGATCGCGCCGGCGTAGAAGACCTCGTCGCCGACCTCGAACAGCTCCACCTGCTCGCCGACCGCGGCGACCGTGCCGGCCGCGTCCCAGCCGAGCACCTTGAGGTCGCCGCCCGGGTCGTTGCTCTGCCGGACCTTGTAGTCCACGGGGTTGACCGCGATCGCCTCGACCTGGACCAGCAGATCGTGCGGACCCGGCTGCGGCACGGGCAGTTCGACGTCCACCAGGCTCTCGGCGTCGTCGATCGGCAGGCTCTTGCGGTAGGCGACGGCGGGCATCGTCGCCGACTTCCAGGTCTCGCTCATCAGGGATCTCCTCGACTCGTGCGGTGGACCGACGAGGATCGGCGGCCACGACCGCAAGGTACCTATCGGGAGGTAGTAACCATCAAGGGCTCCTGCTTCCCAAAAGAAACCATCGAGGTGAGGGGAGTTTTTCGTGTCCCGAGTGTCGCGGGATCAGGCCGATTCCGGGAACCGGTCGATGTTCTGCTCCACCCAGCTGCGCAGATGGGACAGCGGAGCGCACGCGTCCTTGCCGAGCGGGGTCAGGCTGTACTCGACGCGGGGCGGCACCTCCGCGTAGATCCGGCGGTCGATCAGGCCGTAGTCCTCCAGGCGGCGCAGTGTCTGGGTGAGGACCTTGGGGCTCACGCCCTGCAGCCGGCCGCGCAGGGCGCCGAAGCGCTGGGGTCCGTCCTCAAGGGCGCCGAGCGCGAGGGCGCTCCACTTGTTGGCGAGGAGGTCTAGCATGTCGCGGCAGGGGCAGGCGGCGGAGTAGACGCTCTTGGGGTCGTCGCAGAGGCCCGATGTCTTGGTCATGCCGCAATAGTACCCAATGGGTACCAATAGCCCTTGCGGGTAACCACCGCCTGCCTCGTACGGTCTCGGGCATGCTCGGAACCCCGGTTCCGGGCATCGGAACCGCCGATGAAGGCTGACACATGAACGACGACGCCCTGCACCTGCGCCTGCTCGGCCGCCTGGAGCTGGCCGACGGGAGCGGTGCCGTCGCTCTTCCGGGCGCCGTGTCCCGCGCGATCGTCGGCCGGCTGCTGCTGGCCGGGGGAGCGGTCGTGCACCGCGACACCCTCATCGAGGAGCTGTGGGAGGAGCGCGAGGCGAAGGACCCGGTCAACGCCCTCCAGGTCCAGGTGACGAAGCTGCGCGCGGCGCTCGCGACGCGGGGCCGGGAGGGGCGGCTGCAGTCGCAGTACGGGGGATACCGGTTCGCTCTGGGGGCGGAGGACCAGCTCGACACGGTCCGCTTCGAGACGGCGGTCCGCGAGGGACGCGAGCATCTGGCGGCAGGGGCGTACCGGCAGGCGGAAGACGTTCTCCGGCAGGGACTCGCGCTGTGGCGGGGCCGCGCGCTGGACGACCTCAAGGGCCGGGTCTTCGACGCCGAGCGCCTGCGCCTTGAGGAACTGCGCCTGAGCGCACAGGAGGACGCGGGCGCCGCGGGTCTCGAACTCGGCCGCGCGGCCGAACTGGTCCCCGAACTCACGGCACTTGTGGCCGCGGCGCCCCTGCGCGAGCGGTCCCGGGCACGGCTGATGCTCGCGCTCCACCGCTGCGGACGTCACGCCGAGGCCCTGGACGTCTACGAAGCGGGCCGCAGCCTGTTGCGGTCCGAACTGGGCGCCGACCCATCCCCCGAACTCCAGTCCCTGCACGAGGCGTTGCTGGCGGGCGACCCGTCTCCCGGGACGGCGACCGCGGAGTCCGTACGGCTGTCCCCGGCGCCCTCCGCTGCCCGCCCGACGCCCGGCGAAGGCGGCCCGGACCACCCCCTCGGCCCCTTCGTCGGCCGCGGTGAGGAGCTCGACGGGTTGCTCGCGGCCCTCGTACGCGAGCGGCTGGTGACCGTCGTAGGACCGGGCGGGGTCGGCAAGACCCGGCTCGCGCTGGAGGCGTGTGCGCTGGTGCAGCCGTCGTGCGACGGGGTGTGGTGGGTCGATCTGGCCTCGGCCGACAGCGCGGGTGTTCTCGCGGCGATCGCCGGAGCCCTGGGGCTGACGGACGCGTCGGTCCGGCCGGACCAGCCGCCGCACGACTACATGCGGCGGCTCACCTCGTTCCTGGCCGGGCGTCGGGCGATGCTCGTGCTCGACAACTGTGAGCATCTGCTCGACGCGGTCGCCCCGCTCGTGGCGGTCCTGCTCGGCCGGTGTCCCGCGCTGACCGTCCTGGCAACCAGCAGAGCCCCGCTGGCAGTTGCGGGCGAAGCGCTGTGTCCGCTGGCGCCGATGCCCGACGGTGAGGCCGCGGTCCTGTTCAGCACCCGGGCCGTCATGATCGACCCGTCCTTCACCGCGGACGAGACGGCGATGCACGACATCCGTTCGCTCTGCCGCAGGCTGGACGGACTGCCGCTCGCCGTCGAACTCGCCGCCGCGCACGTACGGTTGCTGCCGGTCCGCGAGATCGAACTCCGCCTCGACAACCGCTTCGCCCTGCTGGCCAAGGGCAAACGGACCGCGCCCGCCCGGCACCGCACCCTGCGTGCCGTCCTCGACTGGAGCTACGCCCTCCTGGACCCCGCCGAGCAGCGGGTGTTGACCGAACTCGCCCTGTATGTCGGCGGCTGCTCCGTCGAGTTGGCGGAGACGGCCATCACCCCGCATGCGGCGGACCGGAACGAGATCTTGCAGGTGCTGGCCCAACTCGTCGACAAATCCCTCCTGTTCACCGTCTCGACGCCCGACGGAAGCCGGCTGCGGATGCTGGAGACGGTCCGCGAGTACGCGCTGGACCGGCTCCGGGACGAAGGAAGGGCCGCCGAGGCGGAGGAACGCTTCATGGCATGGGCCCTGCGTTTCGTGCGCGACAACACCGACGCCAACGCCCTTGTCGACCAAGGGGAGTTGATCCGGCGGCACACCGCGGAGTCCGCCAACATCAGGGCCGCCTCGGACCTGATGCCGACCCGGTCGAGAGCCGCTCAGGCCCTGTCGCTGGAAGCGCGGCGGGGCAGCTACTGGATCATCAGCGGCCGCGAGGAAGAAGGCATCGACCGCCTCCAGCGCAGCCTGCGGGCCTACGACGCCGCGGAGGGCCAACTCGCCGCCGCAGAGCCCAGCGACGAGGACGAATGGGCACTCTTCTACGCCCTGGCCTGGCTCGTCTGGCTCAACCATGTCGTCGGCCGGTACGCGGAGGGCGGCCACTTCATCGACCGGTACAAGACGGCCTGGCGCCGCGCGAAGAACCCCGACCTCGCCGTTCTGGGCCCCTGTTACGAGCCGCTCCACGCCATGCTGAACGGCCGGGCCGACGTGGAGGAACTTTTCGTTCGGGCTGAACAAGGCCTGGCCGGCACCGAGTTCCACTGGGAGCGAGCGATCCTCCTGATCAACTGGACGACGTACTGCCTCCAGCTCGGCGACATCGACGGCGCCCGCGATCACGGCCGGGCCGCCGTCTCGGCGGCGAGCGCCTCCGGCGACGACTTCGCCCGGGCCTGCACCCTCACGCTGCGCGGCGACGCGGACGAGAGCGCCGGCCTGCGCGACCGCGCCCGCGCGCACTGGACCGAGGCGGCGGGCCTCCTCCGTTCCCTCGGCGCGCGCGGTCAGTACGCGTACGCCGCGCTGCGGATCGTGTGCCTGGACATCGCGGAGGGCGCGGTCGCGCCGGCCGAGCACCGGCTCGCGGAGGTGGTCCGGCTCGCGGACGAACTGAGCGCGGACGACCTCCGGGCCGCGGCGGCCATCCTGCGCGGAGCGCTGGCGTTCCACGCGGAGCGCTTCGCGGAGGCGCGGACGATCTTCGCCGACGTCTGGGACAGCCCTACGGCGCCGCTCGACCGCAGAGCGATGTCCGCCGTGGGCCTGGTGGCCGTGACGACGTTCGGGCCGCCCACCCCTACGGCGTCCGGCGACGCGCGGCGGTGGATGGACCGCGCGGCCGAGGCGCTCGACCGGGTACGCGAGCCGCTGGCCCGTCGAGCGGTGGGTGCCCTGCTGGACCAGCTGGACGCCTACTTCAAGTCCGGTCCCAGCGGCGCGATCGGGGCGGAGCACGTGCGGGCCTGGCTCTCCGACAACCCTTCCCTGCTGGCCGGTTTCACCGGAGTGCTGAACGGCCCTGGCCGGCACCGCTGATCGACCGCCCCCCAAGTCCCGCACCCACGCTGCCCGTTCGGCGAACCCGACAGCCGCTCGTGGACGGGATACCTCCACGTCGGCACCGCGCGCCGCCCCTCGGTGATGTCGGCCAGAAGACAGCCGAGCGCGTTCCGGGCGAGCGGCTCCACGAGCGGATCGGTCACCCGCCCGACCTCGCCGAGGACACCGCGCAGGTCGGCATCCCCGGGACTCTCCGGGTGCGACGGCCGCACAAACGCGGCGAGCCCAAGTCCCGCTACCGCCTTGCGGTTTCGGGGAGAGGTCGGTGCCGACCAGACCTTTCGGAAGGCGCTCTCGGCCTCGCCGTGGCGTGCCTGGCCGGCCAGGACCACCCCGCGCAGATCGGCGACGGTGGCCCGGAGGTCGTACGAGACGAGTTCGGAGGCCACCTTCTCCACCTCGGCCGGCCGCCCGTCCGTCGCGTCGATGAACCCGCCTCCGACAGTGAACCGGGTCATGGAGTGCCCCGTAGACGGCATGCGACGAGTCCTGCGAACGGCTCGTCCGAGGGCGGTCCGCGCCCTCCGTGACTGGTTCGCCTTCTGAGGCTTCTAAGGAATGACATGGCAAGCAGTTCCGCAGATCAGACCCTGGCTGTCCGGGTCGTCGACAGCATGGAGCGGATGAGCGGGAGGTACCCCGGATACCGCCGCTCCAGTGCCCGGGGAGTCGGGTTCCGGGCCACCTTCACGCCCACCGGGGCCGCGGCCGCGCTGACCACGGCCGCGCATCTGCAGACGCGGCCGGTGCCGGCCACCGTGCGGTTCTCGAACTCCGAGGGAAATCCGCACACGCCCGACACCGCCCCGGTCACCCGGGGCATGGCCGTCCGCTTCCACCTGCACGACGGCGGTGACACGGACCTGATCGCTCTCACCGTCCCCCGGTTCGTCGCCTCGACGCCCAAGGAATTCCTGGAGCTGACCGAGGCCCTGCGCCCCGACCCCGTGACCCACCAGCCCGACCCGGCCCGCGTGCACGCGTTCGTCGGCGCCCATCCCCACCTGGCCGAAGCCGTCGGGCAGCAGCCGCCGATCCCCGTCAGCTATGCCTCCGCCGCCTACTGGGCCATCCATGCCTTCATCTGGGTCGACGCGGAGGGCACCAGGCGCCCCGTGCGCTACCGCTGGGAACCGGAGGCCGGACGCGCCGAACTCACCACCGCCGACGCGGCCACCCGCACCGCCCACTACCTCACCGACGAACTGCACCGGCGCCTGAAGCACACACCGGTGGCGTTCGACCTGCGGATCCAGCTCGCCGAACCCGACGACCCCACCCACGATCCCAGCACCGTCTGGCCCGATCACCGCAAGGAGGTGACCGCCGGGCGCCTGGAGCTCACCGCACCCGCCGACGACCAGGACTCCTGGAACACGCAGGCCTTCAACCCCGCCCGCGTCACCGCCGGCATCCAGCTCTCCGACGACCCCGTCCTCGCCTTCCGGGCCCACGCCTATGCCGAGTCCCACCTCCGGCGCAGCCACAACCAATAGGGCTCTGCCCCTGGAGTGAACCTCCTTGGTACGCCCGCCGTTTGACGTCTCGCCAGCACAACGCCCCCGCACCCGGCACCAGTTGGCGGAGTGACTCGACGAGCGGGTTGAGCAATGACTCGACGAACGACCCGGGGGCCCGACGAATGGATGGACTTGAACAAGCAGAGCGAGCGATCTCCGGGCCGGCGCGGCCTGTTGCGAGGCGCCACGGTGGCGTGTTGCGCGATGGCCCTGTCCGCCGCGGGGGCGACAGCGGCGAACGCCGCGACACCCACCGCGCGTACGACGGTGAACTACGTCGCGCTGGGCGACTCCTACGCCTCCGGCCCCGGCATCCCGACCCAGGTCGACGCCGCGTGCGCGCGGTCCAACCAGAACTACCCGTCCCTCCTCGCGGCGGCGAGGAACTGGCAGCTGACAGACGTCAGTTGCTCGGGCGCGACCACGGCGGACCTCGCCGGATCCCAGGACGCGCAGCCACCGCAGCTGGACGCGCTCCGCGCCGACACGGACGTGGTCACCCTGACCATCGGCGGCAACGACCTCGGCTTCTCCAACGATCTGGCCACCTGCGCCGGACTCACGGCCAAGAACCCGACGGGCAACCCGTGCCAGACCTTCTTCACCAGCGACGGCACCGACCAGCTGGCGCAGCGCGTCGACGACATCGCGCCCAGGATCACCGCCGCGCTGGACGCCGTACGGCAGCGGTCTCCGTATGCCAAGGTCCTGGTGGTCGGGTATCCCGACCTGTTCCCGGACGACGGGGTCGGCTGCACCAGTTCGGCCGTGCCGCTCGCCGCCGGTGACTTCGGCTATCTGCGGGACACCGAGAAGAAGCTCAACGCGATGCTCGCGAACCGGGCGGCGGCGAACGGCGCGGCGTACGTCGACACCTACACCCCGTCGGTCGGACACGACATGTGCAAGCCGGCCGGCGAGCGCTGGATCGAACCCCTGGTCGCGCCGGCGCCGACCGCGCCCGCCCACCCCAACGCCCAGGGCCAGCAGGCCATGGCCGCTGCCGTGGAGCACGCCGCCCGCTGCGGCGCGCACCGCCGCTGACCTGACCCGATGAGCTGAGGGGAGCGGGGGCACCGGCCGCCCGGGGGAGCGCCGGTGCCCCTTCTCCTCCAGATCCCTTTCCTCCGGCCCCGGAAACCCGTGGGGACCTGCCGGATCGGCACCGACGAACTGGCCGTGGTGGACCCGGAGTTGAGGGTCCGGTCCGTCGAGGGACTGCGTGTCGCCGATGCCTCGGTCATGCCGTCGATCGTGTCGGCGCCGACCAACGCGACGGTCCTCGCCGTCGCGGAACGAGCGGCTCATTTCATGACCGGTTTCTGAGGCTTTCCCCATCGTGGTGCCGGAGCGGGCTGAAAGGCTTTTTCGGGGGTACTCGGCTTTCTGCGGCACCCAGGGGTCGCCGCTTCCCAGAGGAAAGAGAAACCCGTGTACATAGGTCTCGGTACCGTCGTCGTCATCATTGTCATCGTCGCTGTCGTCATGATGCTGCGCCGCGGCTGACCTGCGCTCCTCGTACAGCACGAGCAGTACGGCCGGCCATGACCACAGCCCGCCCCGGATTCCCTTTCGCGGATCCCCGGGCGGGCATGGTCACGTTCGACTCCCGTAAGAACTTCCACCGTGTTCGCCCCCTAGAATCCATCACGTGGCAACGGCGGTGGAAGGGTACGAATTCGGGCTGCTGGGGCCATTGAGTGGTCGACACGGCGGGCGTGAGCTGGATCTCGGCAGCCCGCTGCAGCGTGCGGTCCTGGTGCGGCTGCTGCTCGGAGAGGGACGCCAGTGCGGCCTCGACCATCTCATCGACGCGCTGTGGGAAGAGCCGCCCGGCAACGCGGTGCGCTCGGTGCAGACGTACGTCTACCGCATCCGCCTCTCGCTGGCCGAGGAGCGTTCCCGCCTGGAGACCACCCAGGGCGGTTACCAACTCGCCGTCCCGGAACAGGCGGTTGACGCCCTGCGCTTCGAGCGGCTCGTCCGCGACGGCGAGGAACTGCGGGCCGCACGGCAGACCGCCCCCGCCCTGCGCGCGTTCGACGCCGCACTCGCCCTGTGGTCGGGCGAGCCGCTCACCGGCGTACCCGGTCCCTACGCCCGCCGCCACCGCGGTCGCTTCATTGATCTACGGCTCAACGCCCAGGTGGCACAGCTGAGTTGCGCCGACGAACTGGGCGACCACGCCCGCGTCGCGACGGAACTGATCTCCCTGATCGCCGACCACCCGCTCCGCGAGGACCTGTACGCCCTGCGCATGCGTGCCCTGTACCACGCCGGACGCACGGCGGAGGCCCTGGCGGTCTACGCCGCGGCCCGCGAGACCATGGTGGCCGAACTGGGCATGGATCCGGGCCCGGAGCTCCGCGAGCTACAGTCCCGCATCCTCACCGGCACCGAACCCGATGCCCTTGAGCCGCACCCCGAGGCACAACTCGCCGGAGCCGCACCGTCGTTCGCCAGTCCTACGGTGTCTGCAGGCGCCGTGGACGACATCGCGAACCGGTCGAGCGGCGACGGAGAACCCATCGCGCCAGGCGCCGCCACCGAAGCCGACGCAACCACAACCACGCCGGTCGAGGAGGTCCCGTCCGCCGTCCGCCCGCAGCAACTCCCCCCGGCGCCCGGCGACTTCGTCGGCCGGGAGCGGTTGCGGGAACGGCTCCGGCTCGCGTTGCGGCCCAGCGGGGAGGCGGTCGCGCTCGCGGTGCTCAGCGGGATCGGCGGCGTGGGGAAGACGGCGCTCGCGCTGCGCGTCGCGCACGGCATCCGGGGCGACTATCCGGACGGGCAGCTCTATGTGGACCTGCGGGGCGACGGGGGCCAACCCGCCGATCCCGCCGACGTGTTGGTGGACTTCCTCCTCGCGCTCGGCATGCCCGCCGCCGAGATCCCCGCGACGCCCACCGCCCGCGCCGGCGCCTATCGCACCCTGACCGCCGACCGCCGCATCCTGGTGCTCCTGGACAACGCGTCCGACACCGCCCAGGTGACCCCGCTGCTCCCGGGCACACCGGGCAACGCCGCGCTGATCACGACCCGGCACCGGTCGCTCGTACCGCCGGGGGCGACGCGCTTCGAGGTGCCGGTGCCCGATCAGCGGGAGGCGGTGGCCATGCTGGGCCGGTTCACCGGGGACGCCGAGGTCGCCGGTGAACCGGAACTCGCGCTGCAACTGGTGCACGCCTGCGGGCAGTTGCCGTTGGCGCTGCGCATCATCGGTGCCCGTACGGCGGCCCGTCCCGGACGCGGGCTCGGCGCGCAGTTGCAGCGGCTGCGCGCCGAGGAGCGCCGGCTCGACGAGCTGCGGGCCGGTGACATGTCGGTGGAGGCCACCTTCCAGGTCGGATACCGGGCCCTCGCACCCGATCGGGCCCGGGCGATGCGCCTGTGCGCACTGCTCGACGCGGTGGACTTCCCGGTCGCGGTCGCCGCGGTCCTGCTCGACCGGCCGGAACAAGAGACCGAGGAGCAACTGGAGCATCTGGTGGAGGCCGGTCTGCTCGAACCGCATGCGGCCGACCGCTACCGATTCCACGATCTGGTACGGGCGTTCGCCGCCCGGCGTGCCGACCGCGAGGATCCCGTCGCGGACCGCGAGGCCGCGCTGGTGCGGCTGACGATGTTCCTCCACGCCACCCTGCTCCAGGCCATGAGCGCGACCGACCGGTCCGGCTCGCTCAGCATCCATCTCGTCCCCGTGCCGCTGACCGGACTGCGGTTCGCCGACGCCGAGGAAGCCCGTGACTGGCTGCTGGCCGAACACACGCTGCTGGTCTCGGTGTTCGCCCGGGTGCTGCGCGACGTCCCGGCCGCCGCGAGGATCGTCGTGGCCTCGCTCTCGGTCATCGCGTCGAGCGGCCTCTTCGCCGGACCCGCCCATCAGCGGGAACTGGAACGCGTCACCGACCAGGCCGTCGCCACCGCCGAACGCTCCGACGACCCGGCATGGCAGGCACAGACCCGGCACATACGGGCCTGGCTCGCCTTCATCCGCGATGATCTGCCGGCGGCGGAAACCGATCTGCGCGAGGCGATCGCGCGCGGGCGTGCCGTCGACGACCCGGTGGCGTTCTTCATGTCCGCGCGGCTGCTGTCGGTCGTCCTGGCGGACCAGGGGCACACCGAGGAGGCCGTCGCGTTCTTCGCCGAGTCGGAGACCGTCGCCGGCGCGGAGGACGACCCCGGCAGCCCCGCCTACTTCAGCCGGGAGGTGGGCCGCCTGTTCACCGCGCTCAGCTCGGACCGGGCCGAGGTGAACCTCTCCGCGGCGCGGCACGTCTACGAGGTGAGTGATCGCCTGCGGCAGGAAGCGGCGAAGCGCTGAGGCCGTCCGCTCACTGAGCCGACCCCGCGTTCACGCGCCGTCGATCGAGCGTCGATCGGTGTCCCGCAGGGTGATCCGAGAACGGACCTCAGACCCTCCTCGAACAGGTGACAGACATGCTCAAAATCGGCCTGGGCTCCCCCCAGTACGGATCGTTCACCGACCCCGCCACGATCTCCGGGTTCGCCGCCGCCGTCGAAGCGATCGGCTACGACAGCCTGTGGGTGGGCGACCGGGCCCTGGTCCCGACCCAGCCCCGCGACCCCTACCCCGGCGGCGGCCCCGTACCGGAGGAGTACCGCACCTTCCTGGACCCCATCGCCACCCTGTCCTTCCTGGCACACGCCACCCGCCGGCTGCGCCTGGGGACCAGCACGCTGAACGCGCCCTTTTACTCCCCGCTCCTGCTGGCCCGTTCACTCGCGTCCGTCGACATCCTCAGCGGGGGACGGCTCGACGTCGGCTTCGGGCTCGGCTGGTCGTCCGACGAGTACGAGGCGATCGGCGTGCCGTGGCCGGGACGCGGGGCACGGATGGAGGAGATCCTGGACGTCCTGGAACACGTCTGGTCCGGTTCGCGGGCCGAGCACAAGGGCGCCCTGTGGACGATCCCGAGCGCACACATCGAGACCCTCCCCGTACAGCGCCCCCGCCCGCCGGTGCTCCTCGGCGGCTTCACCCCGGCCACCCTGGAACGCATCGGCCGCCGCGCGGACGGCTGGGCCGGAGTGGCGCTTCCGGTGCCCCAACTCGCCTACGTCATCAGCCAGATCCGCCAGATCGCCGAGGCCAACGGCCGTGACCCCGACGCCCTGCGCACCGTGGTCCGGGTGAACCCCGTGGTGACGGCGGAGGACGCCCCGAGCGACGCCGTACCGCACCGGGGAACGGTCGTCCAGGTCTCGGACTATCTGCTCGCCGCGCACGCGGCCGGTGCCGACGAGGTCCTCGTCGACCTGCAGCAGACCGCCCGGAACGCGGACGAGCTGACGGACCTGGCACACCGTTTCCACGACCAGCTGAGCAAGGGCTAGGGAGCACCATGTCTGACGTCGTCACCTCGAAGCCGGATGTCCACGACATGGTGGTCGTGCACCGCAGCTTCCGCCAATCCTGCGCGGAACTGCCGGACTCGGTGCGCGGGCTGCGGCCCGGCGACACCGCGCGGGCCGAACTGGTCGTGGACGCGGTGCGGTTCATGCTCATGGGCCTGGAGGCCCACCACACCAGCGAGGACGAATTCCTCTGGCCCAGACTCGCGGACCGGACGACGGTGAGCGCCGAGGCGGTCGCGCGGATGGAGGAACAGCACCACCGGCTCGAAGAGCTGGTGACACGGGTGCGGGGTGGGCTGGACGAGCTGGCCGCCGATCCCCGGCCGTTTCTCTGTGCGCAGGTGGCGGATCAACTCGCCGAACTGGGCGCGGTGTTGACCGCGCACATGGACGAGGAGGAGCACACCATCCTGCCGCTGGCCGCCGAATATCTGAGCGTCGCCGAGTGGGAGGAACTCGGCGAGATCAGCCTGGCGAAGCTGGAGAAGAAGCAACTGCTGCGCGCCTTCAGCGCGTTGATGGCGGTGGCGACGCCCGAGGAGCAGCGGGCGATCCTCACCAAGGCACCGTTGCCCGCCCGCGTCCTGTGGCGCCTCGCCGGCCGCCGCTCGTACGCGCGCTGGGAGGCCCGTCTGCACGGGGCGTGAGCCTACGGCGCGGTCGTCGAGAGACTCGTGCCGCTGGGCCCATCGGTCGGTGTCGTGTCCGCCGAGCTGTGGTCGGGGGAGAACCAGGCCAGGCCGACCAGCAGCGCCCCGAGGAAGATCAGCACGGCGGCGACCGTGCCCACCGTCTTCGACCGGCGTTCGGCGACGACACCGCGCCCTCCCGTGCGTTGCCGACGCCGGTTCCGGTGGGCCGGGGCGGTGCTGCCGGTGGCGGCGGTCGGGAAGGCGTACGTGGTCACCGAGCCGGGGCCGGAGCCGGGAGCCGTGTTCGCCTTGGGCTTCAACGGCGCGTCCCAGGCGGCCACTTGAGGCTTCGGCCCGGGGTGCGGCGCGGCCGCCGGGAGAGGCTCGGCACGCCCCCTCCAGGCGCCCGAGGCGAACCACTCGGCCGCCTGGTGTGCCGTGGGGCGGTCCTCGGGGCGCTTGGCGAGGAGACCGAGCAGGTAGTTCTCGAAGGCGGGCGGGAGTCCGACGCCGAGTTCGCGCGGTGGTACGGGCGGGGTGTCGAGGTGGTGGTGGAGGACGGCGATGGCGCTGCTGGCGCGGAACGGCGGTTGCCCGGTGAGGAGTTGGTAGAGCACGCAGCCGAGTGAGTAGACGTCGGACGGCGGTCCGGCGGGCTGGCCCAGGGCGCGCTCGGGGGCGATGTACAGGCTGGTTCCGACGATCTGGCCGGTCGCGGTGAGCGCGCCGTTCGGGTCGTTCATGAAGTGCGCGATGCCGAAGTCGGCGATCTTCACGGACCCGTCGGCGTCGAGGAGCAGGTTGCCGGGCTTGATGTCCCGGTGCACGATGCCCTGCTCGTGGGCCGCGCCGAGTCCCGCGGCCGACTGGGCGGCGATGTGCGCCACGTGCTCGGCCGGCAGGGAACCCGCCTGGGCGAGCAGGTGGGAGAGGCTGTCTCCGCCGACGAGCTCCATCACCAGATACAGCCGGCCCTCCTGCTCGCCGAAGTCGAGGACGCCGACCACATGGGGGTGGCTGAGCAGGCCCGCGGTCTGGGCCTCCAGACGGAAGCGGGCGGTGGCGGTGGGCTCGGAGTTCTGGGAGTGCAGGAGCTTGACGGCCACGGGACGGCCGCCCATCTCGTCGTACGCCTGCCAGACCTCGCCCATCGCGCCGCGTCCGATGGTGGTGTTCAGCCGGTACCGGCCCGCTATCAGCACCTGTTGCTTCATCCTCACGCAATGAGTCGACTCGACCGCTGCAGGCCATGTCCCTTTGAGGGAAGGGGTGTTGGTGGGGTGGCGCAGCTGTCACAGCCTACTGGCGGACCGGCCCCGCCCGACCGCGATACGACCGAGCTCGTCCGCGGCGGCGGGCGCCTTCGGGGCTCGCTGGTAAAATGGGGGAACGCTTCGACGCTGCCGGGGTCCGTACCGAGGGGTACGGACCCCGGTGCCGTTGCGGGCATCGGACTCAGGAAGGTTCCCCATGAACGCGAAGCCGGCCGCTTCATTCGACCAGCTCGGGCTGCCGTCCGAGCTGGTCGGGACGATGACCGGACTCGGGGTGACGGAACCGTTCCCGATCCAGGCCGCGACGCTGCCCGACGCGCTCGCCGGACGCGATGTGCTCGGCCGGGCACGGACCGGTTCCGGCAAGACGCTGGCCTTCGGGCTCGCACTGCTCGTCCGGCTCGCGGGTCGGCGTGCGGAGTCGAAGCGGCCGCTCGCCCTGGTCCTGGTGCCGACGCGGGAGCTCGCACAGCAGGTCGGCGACGCGCTGGAACCGTACGCGCGGACGATGGGCGTGCGGCTGGGCACGGTGGTCGGCGGGCTGTCGATCAACCGGCAGCAGGCCCTGCTGCGGACCGGTGTCGAGGTGGTCATCGCGACCCCGGGGCGGCTGACCGACCTGGTGTCGCGCCGGGACTGCCTCCTCAACCATGTGCGGATCACCGTGCTCGACGAGGCGGACCAGATGTGCGACCTGGGGTTTCTGCCCCAGGTCTCGGACCTCCTGGCGCAGATCCCGGCCGACGGGCAGCGGCTGCTGTTCTCGGCCACGCTCGACCGTGACGTCGACCAGCTGGTCAAGGACCATCTGCACGACCCGGTGCACGCCTCGGTCGACCGGGCGTCGGGCTCGGTCACGACGATGGAACACCACGTGCTGAACATCCACGCCGCCGACAAGTACGCGACGGCGACCGAGATCGCCGCACGCGACGGCCGGGTGCTGATGTTCCTCGACACCAAGGCCGCCGTCGACCAGTTCACCCGCCACCTGCGGGCCAGCGGTGTACGGGCGTCGGCGCTGCACAGCGGTAAGTCGCAGCCCCAACGCACGCACACGCTCGGCCAGTTCAAGGACGGCGAGATCACCGTGCTGGTCGCCACCAACGTCGCCGCGCGCGGCATCCACATCGACGCCCTCGACCTCGTCGTCAACGTCGACCCGCCCGCCGACTCCAAGGACTACCTGCACCGCAGCGGCCGTACGGCGCGGGCCGGTGAGTCCGGGCGTGTGGTCACCCTGGTCACGCCCAACCAGCGGCGCGACGTGAACCGGATGATGTCCGACGCGGGTATCCGCCCGACCGTCACCCAGGTCCGCTCCGGCGAGGAGAGGCTGACCGCCATCACCGGCGCCAAACGCCCGCCGACCGAGACGAAGACCAGCACCGGCAACGCCCCCTTCCGCGGCATCGGCACCCGCCCGGGCCGGGCCGGCAAGGAGACCCGGAAGACCGCAGAGGCCCGCAAGGCCGCGGAAGCCCGCGCGGCGGCCAGGGTCCGCAAGAGCCGCTGACCCGGCGGGAGTTGGCTCCTTCGCGACTACTCCGGCTGTGCGGAGACGTCACCTGAAGCGGCACCGTCCTGCGTGACCGCATCGCCGTCCGAAGTGGCCCGACCGCGCAACGTGACGAGAGCCAGCACCGCCGAGCACAGCGCGGCCGTACCGCAGACCACGAAGCCGATCGCGTAGCCGTGGCCGAGCGCGTCCAGCGCGAGCGGATGCAGCTCGGCCAGCTTCGGGGAGCCCGCAGAGGCACCGTTCACCGCCAGCGGACCGCCTTCTTCGAGTACGGCCGTGCCCGCGCCCTTCAGTGCCGAGGGCAGCGCGGAGTCGTGCAGGGAGTCGGAGAAACTGCTCGCCGCGCGGCTCAGGGCGACCGCGCCGATCACGGCCGGGCCGAGGGTGAAGCCGAAGTCCCGGAGCAGGTTGGTGGTCGCGCTCGCCATGCCGGCCAGATGGGTCGGCACGGTGTTGACGGCGGTCGCCGTGATCGAGGTGACGGTGACCGAGAAGCCCAGGCCGACCAGACCGAGCGGCACGATCAGCGAGGTGAAGGCCTTGTCGGTGATCGGCAGGGTGGCCGCCAGATAGTCGCCGGCCGCGATCAGCAGCAGCCCGGCGCCCAGGAGCAGACCCGGTGCGACCGCTCGCAGCAGCCGTTCCGTCACCGGTAGCATCGCCAGCGTGATGCCGTTGAGCAGGACGAACGCCAGGCCCGTCCGCATCGGGGCCTGGTCCTGGACCGGGCCGAGGCGGATGCTGACGGAGTAGGCGGTGCCGAGGAAGGCGAACATGCCGACCACGGCCACGACCGAGGCCACCGCGAAGGCGCGGTTGCGGAACAGGTCCAGGCGCAGGAGCGGGGACTTGGCGCGCTTCTCGGCCAGCACGAACGCGGCGAGGAACACGGCCGCCAGGACGAACGCGACGACGATCTCGGGCGAGGCCCAGCCGTCCGTCGGGCCCTGGATGATGGCGTAGAGGAGGGCGAACAGGCCCAGGCCGATGGTCACTTGGCCTGCGATGTCGAGTGAACGGCCCTCCGGGGCACTGGAGTTGACCGCGAACCGGGCACTGACGGCGGCGCTCGCCGCGGCGATGACGGTGACCACGACGAACGACCAGCGCCACGAGCCGTAGGTGGCGGTGACGCCGCCGAGCAGCGGGGCGAGGAACCCGCCCGTGGAGAGCAGGGCCGCCCACATCGCGATGACCCGGGCACGCTGTGCGGGCGAGGTGGTGCCGGCGGCCAGGATGGCCAGCGAGGTCGGGAACAGCGCGGCGGCGCCGAGACCGGCCAGGGCCTGCCCGGCCCAGAGTTGATGGACGCCGGAGGCGGTGGCACTGGTCAACTCCCCGACCGCCAGCAGCGCGGCGCCGCCGACCAGCAGCCGCTTACGGCCGAAGAGGTCGCCCAACAGGCCGAAGGTCAGCTCCAGTACGGCGACCGGGAGCAGGAACGCGTCGGATATCCAGGTGAGTTGGGAGCCGACCGGGTGCAGGTCGGACTGGAACAGCCCGTTGAGCGTGGCCGGTATGGCCAGGCCGATCTGGGCGAGACAGACGGCGAGAAGTCCGGCGACCAGGGTGCCGGTGGTGAGGCCGGGACCGGTGGCTGCTGTCCTGGTGGAGGGTGCGGTCGTCATTGACACGGAGGGCTCCTGGGGCACGGAAGCGAGGGGCTGGGGAGGATGCTTCGGGATCAGCGGGTACCGGTCAGACGGCTCGGCCGGTAGTCGGTGAAGGCGCCGCCGTCGAGACCCAACTCGTCGGCTCCGCGCTGGAGTTGGGCAGCGGTGGTGGAGTCGCCCCAGTGCCGGGTGTCCAGGCGGTGCTCCACTGCGTGCAGTCCGGCGACCACTTCGGCGGTGGTGAAGTTGCAGTGGCTCTGGCGGGCGACGTAGGCCTGTCGCAGGAGTGGGGAGTCTCCGGCCGCGCGCACCCGCCCGGCGAAGGCCGATTCCTGCTCCACGGGCACCAGTTGGTCGGCGGTGGTGTGGAGGTCCAGCAGCGGAACGGCCAGTCCCTGTCCGGCGGTCGAGGTCCGCTTCAGACGGGCCACCGCGGCCGGGTCGGCGGTGATGTCCGCACCGCGGGTGAGCCGGTTCAGGTCCGCGCGCAGGTCGAGCCCCGCGTCACGGTAGAGCGCCTCGACCTGCTTCACGTGGGCGGACCCGCGCAGCAGCCCGGCGTAGTCGACACCCTTGTTCCAGGACGTGTTGCCGCCTGCGGACTGCTCCACCGACCAGCGCGCCGGGACGATGAACGACAGCAGTCCCTGAGCCAGCCACGCGTACTGCTGCTGCTCCTGGCCCGCGAAGTCGCCGCGCGCGGGCGGAAGTTGACCGGGAGCCCAGTCGGCCAGGTTCAGATAGGCGGCGGCCAGGGCGATCCGGGCGCGGCCCGCCGGGGTCTGCTGCGCTGTCTCGACGGCCTGCGTGAGCCGGGCGGCGAGGGCGGCGCCGTCGGCCGGGCCGTCCAGGTTCACCAGGGCATCCGCGTCGGCGGGGTCGAAGAACGTGGCCAGGGTGTACTCGGCGTCCAACTGGTAGTTGTCCAGATCGACACCGCCCGCGACCAGACCGCACAGGCCGAGCGCACCGTCGACGCGACCTGCGCCGTCCCGGGCGATCTCGGCGTTCACGAGCCCGCCCATCGACTGGCCCACCGAGATGACCCGGGTCGGTGTGCCGACCTGCTGGCGGAAGGCGCTGAGCGCGGCGAACTGATCCCGCTCGGCCGAACCGAGCGCCCACATCGAGCCGTTGGGGTCGTAGGAGGAGCCGGCGAGGGCGTAACCGGCGGCCAGCAGCGCCTGGCTCACGGCGGGCGAGGGCGCGTCGGCGGCGGTGGTCGGCCCGAAGCCGTGACTGAACAGCAGCAGGGTGCCGTTCCACTGATCGGGGGTGTCCGCGATCCAGGTGGCGCCGTCGGCCAGCGTCCCGGAGTAGTGGCCGGCGGTGGCGGCGTGGGCGCCGGTCACCGGGCCGAGCAGGGCGGTCGCGAGGGCGGTGGCGCAGGCGGCGGCGAGGGTCGAGAAACGGGGTCGGGACATGACGGCGGCTCCGCGAGTCGAGGGGGGACCGAGCGAGGGGGAGCGTGCTGGACGAGTGGGATGGGCGGGCGGACTGGCCGAACGAACCGGCCGAACGAACGGGAAGAGCGGTGCGAATGTAGGGCTCTTTTTTCATGGCCGTCAATAGAGTGACCAATAATGAGGCAGGGGAATCCGCGTCCGGGCATGCGTGACCTAGGTACGGACGAACGGGATTCGGCGCTCGGCGTCGATCAGTCGAGCGTCAGGGTGTCCAGCAGACGTGCGGCCGCGCGTGCCGCCGGGCGCTCCCAGCGGCTGGCCAGGCCCCGGAAGACGGTCTCCGCCTGCGCGGCGGGCCAGTCTCCGGGGAGGTGCTCGGCGGGCAGATGCGGGTCTCGTCGTACGAGATCCAACCAGTCGGTGTGCAGCAGGAGTTGGCCTGCGAGGTCGTCGCCGGAGGCCGCTGCGGGGAGGGGGTCGGTGCGGTCCCAGCGGTCCAGGAACGCGCGGTAACGGGCGCCGATCGCCGGCACGTCGAAGGCCTGCTCCAGCACCTCACGGACGTCGGTCGGCGACTCCACCTCCGCGCGGAACACCCGCAGATACGGTTCGAGGCCCAGCCCCGCCACCATCTCGCGGACGTCGACGGGCGCCGGGGCCACCCACAGGCCGTTCTGCAGTGGGCCGAAGCCCGCCCAGATCAGCCGGGAGCGCAGATCGTGCCGCTCGCGGCTCCATGCCTCGGGCAGGGAGAAGCCCACCATCGTCCACCGGCCGTCCCAGTCCCGGTTCACCGCGCCGGTCCGCCAGATACGGTCCTTGCCGTCGGTCAGCACCTGGACCGCGTGCGGTGTCAGCGCGAAGTACGTCTTGCGGCCCTGGCGTCGGCGCTCCAGCAGATCGCGTTTGACCATGCGGTTCAGGGTGGTCCGGACCGCTTCCTCGGTACTGCCCACCCGTCCGAGAGCGGCGATCACGCTGCCCGACGACACGGCGACGGGCCGCCCCAGCACATGGGCGCCGAGGAACGTCAGCATCAGGGACTGGGTGCGCGGCTCGGGGCCGCTCTCGGCGGCGGGTCCGGGGGCGACGTCAACACTGGTCACGGGCACAGCGTAGGCCCGGGGCGGGTGGAGGGAGCCGCTGTTTCGATAAGTGTGTCGTTTCTGTCACGGCAATCAGAGATCAGCCGAGTGTTGGAGTCGCGGGTGGCTCGTGGCTCAGAAGGCGAACGCCTCGGTCAGGCGCAAGGTGTAGCCGTCCTCTTCCATCAGGACGACCGTGACGCCGAACGGGGAGGGATGGTCCAGTTCGAGGGGAGTGAAGGCGTAGTCGACCGCTGCCTGCACGGGAGGCAGCAGTTTGGCGTCGGGCTGGGGAGCCGGGGCCGGCTGCCACTGGGGTCCGGCGGAGGTCGGGTCCTCGGTGTAGGGGAACTGGTGCAGCGTGTGGCCGTCCTTCGTGGCGTGCACCATGTTGAGGCAGGGCGACGGGTCGTCGGACGGCAGTTCACAGGTGGTGGCGACGTCCTGGGTCTCCCAGGCGAGCACGATCTCGTCGGCGTTCGCCGCCGCGGCGATGTTCGACAGCGACGCGATCGCCGTGAGCGCGTCCTCGCCGGACTTGACGGGGCGCAACCAGATCAGGCCGACCAGCTCGCCGCGCACGAGCGGCATGATGACCGGGCGGGGTACGGCGCCTTCGCTGAGACCCGCGACGTACGCGCTCTTCATCGACTCCGTCAGCGCGTCGAACGTACGCGTGTCCATGAACTCCCCATCCGCAGCGGCTGTGTGGCGTCCATTCTGCCCCTGTCGCGGAGTGCGGAAGGCCGCTCCTGAGAGTGAAAGAGGCCCCGGCTGGACGGGGGAGACCAGCCGGGGCCGTACACGGTGGCGTGCGGAGGGCGGTCGCCTCTCGGCGAGGGGCTCCATGGGGCTTCAGCCGAACGATCTTCCCCATGGGCTATAGGTGAGGCCCGGGGACACTGTCCCCTCCGCAGCCACGTAAGCAAGAACGGGCGACCGTCCCCGATTGTTCCCACCGATGTCCCACCGGCGGGTGTGACCTGCGGAACATCCCCTGCGGAACACTCCGTGGGGACCACCCCCGGCGCAACACTCCGTGCGCAGGCCTCAGTTGACGTAGTCGGCGACCAGGGCCGCGAACTCGTCCGGGGTGGCGAGCCGGACACCGAGGGTTTCCGCCTTGGCCCGCTTTGATCCCGCGTTCTCGCCGGCCACGACGAGGGTGGTCTTCTTGGAGACGCAGGACGAGGCACGCCCACCGGCACGCTCGATGAGTTCGTTCATCTGGTTGCGGCTGAGCTTCTCCAGGGGGCCGGTCATCGCGCCGGTGACGACCACCGTCATCCCGGACAGCGGCCCGTCGTCCGCTGTGGCCGCGGCCCCTTCGCCGTCGGCGTCGTCCGTCATGGGCGCGGGCGGGGTCGCGCCCGGCTCGGTCATGTTGACGCCAGCGGCGACGAGTCTGTCGATGAGCGGGGCCAGTTCGACCAGCTCGGCCACGATCGACGGGGCCTTCTCCGTGCCGATGCCGTCGACCCGCTGCATCGCATCGATTCCGCGTCGGCGGCACGGATCTCGTCCATGGTCGCGAAGTAGCGCGCGATACGGCGGGACATGGAGCGGCCGGTGCCGCGCACCCCGAGCGCGCACAGCACCCGGGACAGCGGTTGGCCCTTGGCCGCGGTGATCGCGGCGAGGAGGTTGTCGGTGCTGGTCTCGCCCATCCGCTCCAGGCCCAGGAGTTGCTCCCGGGTGAGGGCGAACAGGTCGGCGAGATCGGCGACCAGGCCCGCGTCGACGGGCTGGACGACGCGGGTGTGGCCCAGGCCCCCGATGTCGAGCTGGTCGCGGCCGGCGGCGTACGAGAGTGCGGCCACCAGATGGCAGTTGCGGCCCTGTTCGCATCGCCACCGCAGCTCGCTGGTGTCGATCCCGGAGCCGCAGCGCGGGCACACCTCGGGGAACACGATGGGCTGTTCCTCGCCGGTGCGCAGACGCGCGACCGGGGCCTCGATGCGGGGGATCACGTCACCGGCGCGATGGACCATGACGTGGTCGCCCAAGCGCAGGTCGCGGCGCGTGATGTCGCCCGGGTTGTGGAGGGTGGCGTAGGTGATGGTGGCGCCGTCGATCTCGACCGGTTCCAGGACGGCGCGCGGGGCGATGATGCCGGTGCGGCCGACGTTCCACTCCACCTCCAGGAGCCGGGTGATCTTCTCGACGGCGGGCAGCTTGTAGGCGATCGCCCAGCGCGGGGCCCGCGATCCCGAACCGGCGGCCTGCTGGTCGGCGGCGAGGTCGGCCTTGATGACGATCCCGTCGATCCCGAACGGCAGTTGGGCCCGCAGCGCGCCGATCTCCTGCACCCGGGCCAGGACCTCCTCCACCGTGTCGGCGGTGATGCCGGGCACGTCGGTGGTGGCCGTGGTGTTGACCCCGTAGGCGGCGGCCTGGGTCATCAGTTCGCTCTGCGCGAGCTCGGGCAGCCGTGCCGCGAGGTCGGCCTCGGTGTCCGGGAGGGGCAGCAGGCCGTAGCCGAAGAACGTCATCGGCACCGTGTAGGCGCGCTCCTTGGCGCGCAGCGTGCCGGCGGAGGCGCCGCGCGGGTTGGCGAAGGGCTGGCCGCCGTGCGCCGTGCGGACCTCGTTGCCGTGCTCGAACTGGGCGGTCGTCATGAGGACTTCGCCGCGCACCTCCACGGTGACCGGCTCGGCCAGCTCCTGGGGCAGGCCCTCGATGGTGCCGATCGCGTGGGTGACGTCCTCGCCGGCCGTGCCGTCGCCGCGTGTGATGAGGCGGGTGAGGCGGCCGTGCGTGTAGCGGGCGGCGATCGCGAGGCCGTCCAGCTTGGGCTCCACGCTGAACCGTGTCACCTCGTGGTCGATTCTTCGCGCCAGGGAGGCGGTCCAGGTGGTGAACTCCTCCGGCGAGAACACGTTGTCCAGGCTCAGCATCGCCAGCGTGTGCGGGACATCGCCCTCGACCGCGCCGCCGGCCACCTTCCCGGTGGGGAGTCGGGCAGCACCCGGTCGGGATTCTCGGCCTCCCAGGCGGCGATGCCGCGCACCAGCCGGTCGGAGGAGTCGTCGTCCAGGGCGGAGGTGCCGCCCGTGTAGTAGGCGGCCGACGCCTTCACCGCGCCCTCGACCGCCTGCGCGTAGGCGGCGGCATCCACGATCACAGCTGCAGGAGTTGTCATGACTCTCGTCCTGCCTGCCACCACTGACAATGCCCCGGGCGTGACACCGAGCGAGGCCTCCTCGCCCACGGGCGAGCGGGCGAGGAGGCGTTCGTCACCGCGCTCAGCCGAGCCCGCGGCTGTACGCCCAGGCGGTCGTGTTCAGGGTGTCCTCGAAGCCGGTGAACGGCTCCTGCTGGGTGTACGAGTCGGTGGTGAAGTCGACGTCGACGTCGACGTCGACGTCGTCCGCCGTACCGCCGATCCCGTCCGCCCCGACGCCGAGCATCTGGGCGATGTTGCCGCCCTGGTCCATCAGGTTGGCGGTGTCGTCGTACTGGTCGGTGTGCCAGTTGCCCGAGTAGTGCCCGATCTCGTGCGTGATGATGTTGCCGAGGCCCCGGCCGATGAAGCCGATCTTGTCGCTCTGCGGCCCGAGATAGGTGTTGAGCGAGTTCGGGTTCGGGGCCGCCGCGCTCAGCAGGTCGAGCAGGACGAGCGCGGTGTCCTCGTGGCCGTAGTTGCCAGGGTCGATCGAGGACGAGATGCCGATGGTCGGGATGCCGGACTCGGCGATGGTGCCGCCCACGACGACCCGGCTGACGTTGGGCTGCCCGAACGGGTCGGGATTGTCACGGCTGTTGAGGACCCGGACGGCGAAGTGCGGGTCGGTGCCCTTCTTGGCGAGGTCGGTCGCGATGTTCTCCTTCACCGAGGTCACGACGGCATCGATCACCTTGTTCTCGTCGGCTGGGCTGAGCCCCCAGCCGGGCAGGAACGCGGACAGCGGTGACAGGTCGTGCTGCGCCCCGCCGGAGCCGAAGATCGATGTGTTGACACGAGCACCGTCGAAGTCGAGGAAGAGCGTCTGGACCGTGCCCTTGCGCTCCACCTCGGTTCCCGGCCGGTAGGCCTCCAACTCGGCCTGATAGGCGCCGACTCCGTTGCTCACGGCGAGGAAGTACCGGCCCGCGCGCGGCGCCACGAGCTCGACCGTGGCGTTGCCACCGCCGGGCAGCGGCGACGCCGGTGAGTAACTCCCGCTCGCGTCCAGGGTCGAGCCCATCAGCTCCGTACCGGCGGCGTCGTAGAACGACAGATGGTGTCCGCTGCCGGTGACCGTGGCCCCGACGACGTCGCCGGCCTTCAGATCGACGCCGTAGACGTCCTGGTCCCCGCCCTCCTGGGTCGAGAGCTTGAGGCTGTACGCGCCTTCGGAGCCCACGCCGGCCCCGCTGGCGGGGTCCTTCGGATCGGTGGGCGAGCCGATGTTCGGCCCTGAACCGCCCACCATCAGGTAGTAGTCCCCGGTGGTCGGCAGCGGCAGGCTCACGGAAACGTTTCCACTCGACGGGTCGTCGGCCCAGAACACCGTGCCGCCGTTCGCGTCGTAGAGCCGCATGACCGCGTTGAAGTCGCCCTGGGCGCCCACCTCCATGGTGAGAGGCACGCCGCTCGGCACTCCGGAGACCTTGTAGAAGTCGAAGTCGCCGTGACCGTCACCGGCACTGCCGTGCGGCCCGTCGCCGATGACGCCGCTGGTCTTGACGGCCTGTCGTGCGCCGGAGACTCCGGTGTCGATGGCCAGCGGGATGGACCCGTTGTCCTCCGAACCGGCAGGCAGGGTAACGATGTCGGGGTCCTCGGCGAGGTCACCGGTGATGGCGACCGCGGAGTTCTGACGGGCGCCGGTGCCGAAACCCGTGATGCGTTCGGCGGTCGGCACGGTGTCGTTGGCGCCGAGTGTGCCCGCGGGTTCCTTCTCGGTGTACGGCGTCGCGGCCGCGAGCCGGGCCAAGTCCCGCTGTGCGGACCGGAGTTTGCCGCGGGCTCCTCGATCCACGTCGGCCTGAAGGAAGTTGACCCTGCCGCGGGCCTCGGCCGGCAGCAGGGCCAGCGACGGATCGAAGTTCAGTCCGCCCGGGCTGGCCGCGCCTCTGTGCGCCAACTGGAGCCCATCGGTGATCTGTTGGGCGATCCGGTCGGTTCGGGTCCGTGCGGTGTGCTGATCCGCGTGTGCCGGTGAACCGGCGACGGACATGGCCGCGCTGAGTAGTGTGACGGTCAGGATGCTGGCTAAGCGGTGGCGATGTGCGCCTGCGCGCATGCGGTCTCCCCTCCGCGGAACCGCGCTCGGCGGTCCGGCGGTCCTGTTGCGAGCGTTCTGGTCAGGAGCGCTCTGGGCAGGGCCTGATCGGGTGGGGTGCCGGTGAAGGTGTTCGTGCGATGGCGGCGCCCGTGATCAGGCCGTCCGGCAGATGTGGTCTAGTCCAGCAGTCGGGCATGGGCATGTCAATAGCGCCCTGTGCTGTCCGGTCGTAGGGCAGGCCTGGGTGTCCGGTGGGGCGAGAAGGACTTCGGCGGGCGGGGCGGGCTCCGGCCTCGACGATCGCACCCACCCGCGCACTTCGCGCCGGAATCAGCCGCCGCTCCGTCAGTCCTCGGGCTCGGAAGCGCGTTGCAGGTCGGCCCGGCCCTCGGCCGCGCGGATGAAGCGTGTCATGCCGAACTGGCTTGTGCCGGGGGCGTCTTGGGGGCCGCCGGTCGCGGAATCGGTGGAGCGGGGCGTGGCCGGCAGGACGTAGGGGCGGCGGAGCACCTCGTCGAGGATGATCACGGTCTCGGTCGCGCGGACCGCGGGGATGGTGGAGAGGCGGTCGGTGACCAGGCGGTGGACGGCGGTGACGTCGGCCACCCGGATCTGGATCATGGCGTCGTGCTCGCCGGTGGTCACAGCGCAGTACTCCACCTCCGGCATCTGGGCGAGCGCCGTGCGGAACTGCTTCCACAACTCCTGGCGGACCGTGACGAAGATCAGCGCGCAGATCTCCAGGCCGACCCGGTTGTGGTCGACGCGGGCGCTGAAGCCGTTGATCACGCCGTCGGCGCGGAGGGCTTCGAGGCGGGTGTAGGCGTTCGCGCGGGAGACGCCGACGCGCTCCGCGAGGGCCGCGACGGAGATGCGGCCCTGGGTGCGCAGCACGTCGAGGATCTTGAAATGCACCGAATCCAGGGCAAGACCGATGCCGATCCGTCCAGAGCGGCGTGAGCCCGGGGTCTCCGGGGTCGACAGATCTTCCATGTTCGCGCCTCTCCGTCGCATTACGTCTCGCGCTGGTCCCGTCCGCCGAGAGTCCTGGTTAGTTTCAGCCAACCCTAACGGCGAATCGTCCAGGTCCTCTCCCGGCATCCGCCCGCACCCGCACGCCCGGTCCCGCACGGCCTTCTTCCGCTCCGCCACGCTCCGCCCTGCTCACGGAGGCACGCATGCCCAGATTCACTGCCGGGTCGTACCCGGTGGCACTCCCTCTCGTCGCGGTCGCGGCGCTCGCCCTGAGCGCCTGCTCGGGCGGTACGGGCGCCACCGGCTCCTCGGCCGGCAAGACCCTGGTCGTCGACACGTCGTTCAACCTGAAGACCGCCGACCCGGGCCGTGAGTTCGAGCCGACCGGGCAGATCGTGGACAAGGCGCTGTACGAGACGCTGCTGTCCTTCAAGGGCTCCGACGTCACCAAGCCGGTGCCGGGCCTCGCGTCCTCGTACGAGCAGTCGGCGGACGGCAAGACGCTCACCCTGCACCTGCGGACGGGCGCCAAGTTCGCGGACGGCAGCGCGGTCACCGCCGACGACGTCGTCTTCTCGCTGAACCGGGTGATCGCGCTCAAGGGCAACCCGTCGTTCCTGCTCGACGGCGTCACGGTCACGAAGACGGACGCGTCCACCGTCACCCTGGTGTCGAAGAAGGCGAACCCGGCGCTGCCGTTCATCCTCCCGAACCCCGCGCTCGGCATCCTCAGCGCCAAGACGGTCCAGGCTCATGGCGGCTCGGCGACTTCGACCGACGCGGCGGAGAAGTACCTCAACACCACGTCGGCGGGCTCCGGCCCGTACACGCTCACCTCGTTCAACACGAACACCCAGGTCGTGCTGACCAAGAACCCCAAGTACACCGGCTCCGACAAGCCGACCTACGACAAGATCGTGCTGCGCAACGTCCAGGCCCCCACCCAGAAGCTGAACGTCCAGCGCGGCGACAGCCAGATCGCCCTCGACCTCACCTCCGACCAGGTCAGCGGGCTCGGCGGCGGACTCAAGGTGGACAGCGGCGCCTCCTCGGACGTGATCTTCCTGCTGCTCAACCGGGACACCAAGGTCAGCACTACGACGGCCAACGCCAAGTTCGCCGAGGCGGTGCGCAAGGGCATCGACTACAAGAGCCTGCTCGCGCTGGCCGGCAGCGGCTCCGTCCAGCCCGCCGGGATCATCCCGTCGACCTTCCTCGGCGCACTGCCCGCCTCCGAGGCCGCCGGACGGGACCTCGCAGGCGCGAAGGCGGCGCTCAAGGCGAGCGGCATCGCCAAGCCCTCCGTGACCCTCGGCTACGCGAGCGACCTGACCGTCGACGGACTGTCCCTCCAGACCCTCGCCGAACGGGTCCAGGCCCAGCTGAAGGAGGTCGGCATCACGGTCACGCTCGCCCCCGCGCCGACCACGACGGAACTCGACAACTACCGCAACGGCAAAGAGCAGTTGGGCCTCTGGTACTGGGGCCCTGACTACCCGGACCCCAGCGACTACCTGACCTTCCTCCCCGGCGACCTCGTCGGTCTCCGCGCGGGCTGGAAGGCCGGCGCCGACCCCACCCTCACCGCGCTCGGCGACAAGGCGGCGACGACGATCGGCGACGACACCCGCAAGACCCTGTACGAGCAGATCCAGACCCGCATGAACGCCTCCGGCCCCTTCATCCCGCTGATGCAGCCGAGCCGCAACACCGTCTCCGCCGCGTCCGTGACCGGCGTCGCCTACAACCCCGTATGGACGATCGATGTCGCCGCGCTGGGCGCCAAGTAGGGCAACGGGCGGGAAGAGCACGGGAGTTGAGAGCGGCGGCCGTCCCCTCCCCGGCCGCCGTCGTCTCCTCGCCCGCCACCCCCTCGCCCGTTTCCTCCTCCGCCGTACCGCCACCGCGGTCCTGCTCGCCCTCGGCGTGACCCTGGTGACGTTCATCCTCACCAACCTGGTCCCGGGCGACCCGGCGGCGGCGAACCTCGGTCAGCGGGCCATCGGCGACCCGGCGATCGTCGCCCAGTTCCGCCACCACTACGGCCTCGACAAGCCACTGCCGGTCCAGTACGTCACCTACCTCGGCAACCTCCTCCACGGCGACCTCGGCGAGTCCCAGCAGAGCCACCAGTCCGTCCTCACCGACCTGTCGACGGCCGTCCCCGCCACCCTCGAACTCGCAGGCGCCGCGATCGTCGTCTCCCTGATCCTGGGCGTGGCCTTCGGCGTCGTGGCGGCGCTGCGCCGAGACCGCTTGACCGACCAACTCCTGCGCGTGGTCAGCCTGTTGGGCGTCTCGGTACCGACCTTCTGGCTGGCGCTGCTCGCCTTCTACATCTTCTTCTACCGCCTCGGCTGGGCTCCCGGCAGCGGCCGCCTGGACCCTGGCATGACAGCCCCGCCACACGTCACAGGCCTCTACACGCTCGACGCGGCACTCGCGGGCCAGTGGCCGGTGTTCTGGAGCGCGGTGAGCCATCTCGCCCTGCCCGCACTGGTGTTGACGGCGTACACCGTCGGCCTCCTCACCCGCTTCACCCGCTCCGCCGTACTGGAGGTCCTCAACCAGGACTACGTCCGGGCGGCCCGCGCCAAGGGCCTCCCCGCCCGCACGGTCCTCTTCCAGTACATCCTCCGCGCGGCCCTCGTCCCCGTCATCACCGTCGCCGGACTGGCCTTCGGCGCCCTCCTCTCCGGCACCGTCCTGGTCGAGTCGATCTTCGCCTGGCCGGGCCTCGGCGCCTACGCCTACCGCAGCGCCACCACCCTCGACCTCCCCGCCGTGATGGGCGTCGGCCTGGTCGTCGGCCTCGTGTACCTGACCGTCAACCTCGCCGTGGACGTCCTGTACGGCGTGATCGACCCGAGGGTGAGGGTCCAGTGAAACGCAGTCCTGAGCGGAGTCCCGAGGGCGCGGTGAAACGCGGTCTCCTACGACGGCTGCCGCCGGCCTGGCGTCGCCCGCTCGCGGTGACGGGCGGCCTGGTCGCGGTGTTCTGGCTGCTGATCGTGGTCGCCGCCCCGCTGCTCGCCCCGCACGACCCCCTCGCGCAGAACCTGCCCCGGCTGGCCGCCCCAGGCTCCGGACACTGGTTCGGCACGGACGAGCTGGGCCGGGACGTGCTGAGCCGCGTGCTGTACGGCGCCCGGGTCTCCATCCCGCTCGCGCTGCTGCTGGTGGCCATGTCGCTGCTGGTCGGCGGGGTGCTCGGGGCCTGCGCCGGGTTCTTCGGGCGGTGGGTGGACGAGACCGTGATGCGGATCGCGGACCTGGTGTTCGCCTTCCCCACCGTCATCCTGGCGATGGTGGTCGCCGCCGCGCTCGGCGCCAGCCTGCAGAACGCGGTGCTGGCCGTCCTGGTCGTCTCCTGGCCGTCGTACGCACGCGTCACCCGGGGCCTGGTGATGGGCCTTCGAAACCGTGAATTCGTGCTCAGCGGACGGCTGTTGGGCTTCTCCGCCTGGCGTTCGCTGCGCGTCGACATCCTGCCCAACGTGCTCGGGCCGCTGCTGGTCCTGGCCACCCTCGACATCGGCACCGCGACGCTGCTGCTGTCCGGGCTGTCCTTCCTCGGGCTCGGCGCGAAACCGCCCACGGCCGAGTGGGGCGCGATGGTGGCGGACGGCACGCAGCAGTTCGACAAGTGGTGGATCGGGGTCTTCCCGGGTCTGGCGATCCTCACCGTCGTCCTCGCCTTCAACTTCCTCGGCGACACACTCCGGGACGCCCTCGACCCGGGCACGGCCCGCACGATCGGCGCGGAGAAGGAGCGTGTGGCATGACCGCCGGCGACAGCGCGGACGTACTGAGGATCAGCGGCCTCACCCTCGACCTGGGCGGCGCCCGTATCCTCGGCGGCGTCGATCTCGCGCTTCGACCCGGGCGTATCCACGGGCTCGCGGGGGAGAGCGGTTCGGGCAAGACCATGACCGGTCTCGCCGTGCTCGGGCTGCTGCCGCCGGGCGCGCGGACCGGCGGCCGGATCGAGTTCGAGGGCGCCGACCTGCTGACCTTGCCGGTCCGCCAACTGGCCGCGCTGCGTGGGCAGTCGGTGAGCATGGTGTTCCAGGATCCGTCCACCAGCCTGCACCCCATGCTCAGCATCGGCCACCAGCTCACCGACCACCTGCGCCACCACCTGAAGCTGAACCGCAAGGCCGCGAAGGAACGGGCCGCCGATCTGCTGACACAGGTCCGTATCCCCAACCCCCGTGAGGCGCTGGGCCGTTACCCGCACCAGTTCTCCGGCGGTATGCGTCAGCGGATCGCGATCGCGATCGCGCTGGCCTGCGAACCGAAGGTCCTGATCGCCGACGAACCGACCACCGCGCTCGATGTGACCGTGCAGGCAGGCGTGTTGAGACTGCTGCGCGGCCTCTGCGACGACCTCGGCCTCGCCGTCCTGCTGGTCACCCACGACCTGGGCGTGATGTCCGCGATCGCCGACGAGGTGAGCGTGATGCGCCACGGCCTGGTCGTCGAGACGGGTCCGCGGGGCCGGGTTCTCACCGAGCCGCAGCACGAGTACACCCGTCAGCTCCTGGACGCGCTCCCCGGAAGGAGCACCGTATGACCCCCGACCCGACGGCCCCTCTCCTCTCGGTCGACGACCTCGTGGTCCAGTACCACCGGCCGGGCGCACCGCCCACCCGCGCCGTCGCCGGGGTCAGCCTCCAGGTGCGGGCCGGCGAAGTCGTGGGCCTGGTAGGGGAGTCGGGCTGCGGCAAGTCCACGCTGGCGCGCGCGGTCTGCGGCCTCGTCCCGTCGGCGGAGGGCCGGATCGTCTACGACGGCACCCCCGTACGCCCGTTGCGGGTGCGCCGCCGTGAACTGGCCCTGACCGGCGTCCAGATGGTCTTCCAGGACCCGTACGGCTCCCTCAACCCCCGGCGCCGGGTGGGCTCGCAGATCGCCGACGGCATTCGTACGGCGGCGGGGCGAGGCGAGTCGGCGGCCGAACTCACCACGCCGGAGGACCTGTTGACCCGGGTCGGCCTGACGGCGAGCGCCGCCGATCGCTACCCCCAGGAGTTCTCCGGCGGCCAACGCCAGCGCATCGCCATCGCCCGCGCACTGGCCGCCCGCCCCCGGCTGCTCGTCGGCGACGAACCGATCTCCGCGCTCGATGCCTCCGCTCAGCTCCAAGTCGCCACGCTGATGCGGTCGTTGGCCGTCGAGTCGGGCGCCGGGCTGCTGTTCATCAGCCACGACCTGTCCGTCGTACGGCTGATCGCGGACCGGATCGCCGTGATGTACCTCGGCCGGATCGTGGAGACCGGCCCCACCGCCGAGGTCTGGGCCGACCCGCGCCACCCCTACACCCGGGCCCTGCTGGCCGCCGTACCGAAGCCCGACGGTGCGGGCGTGCTGCCGGCCGAACTCCCCGGCGACGTACCCGACCCCGCCGCACCGCCGAGCGGCTGCCGGTTCCATCCCCGCTGCCCTCAGGCGTTCGACGGTTGCGACCGGGAGGAGCCGCAGTTGATCGCGGGGGGTGTCGCGTGCCGGTTGTACGCGGCGTGAGCGGGGGTGGGCCGTCCGACTGGGTGCTGTTCCGGGCCGCCCTGTGCCTGTACCGGCCGCACGGCGCCGACTGATCCTTCCAGCGCTTGATCACAGCGCCGCCCTCCGAAGCCGCCCCGCCGGGAGACGGCCGCTCCTCCGGGACGCGCCTCACCGTGCCCTGTCCGCCGCTCGCGTGTCCGGAGCACCGTGTCGGGGGTACTCCGCCCCCCCCCGCACACACAGAACCGCCCGCCGAACCTCACGGAGAACCGATGCCCGCCACCTCGCCGTCCCACGACGACCACTCCGCCGAACCGCCCGCGAACCTGTACCCGCCCGACCGCCTTCACCGCGCCCGCGAGGCCACGGCCCGGGCCGGTCTGGACGCCCTGCTGATCTCGCCCGGTGCCGACCTGCGGTATCTGACCGGCTACGACGCCAAGCCGTTGGAGCGGCTGACCTGCCTGGTGCTGCCCGCCGACGGTGACCCCTTTCTCCTCGTACCAGCTCTGGAGGAACTCGCCGCCAAGGCGTCCCCGGCCGGTGACCTGGGCATCGAGATCACCGGGTGGGACGAGACCGAGGACCCCTACGCCCTCGTCGCGGCCCGGCTGCCCGCCCGTACCGCCCGCGTCGGTGTCGACAACCGCATGTGGGCGGAGAAGACCATCGCCTTCCGCGACCAACTGCCGGACGTGCGGCAGGAGTTGGCCGGGGAGGTGCTGAACGGGCTGCGGATGCGCAAGACCCCGCAGGAGGCGGCGGCCCTGCGGCGGGCCGGTGCGGCCATCGACCGGGTGCATGCCCGCATGGGGGAGTGGCTGCGGGCCGGACGTACCGAACGCGAGGTCGGCCGGGACATCGCGGACGCGATCATCGCCGAAGGGCATGTCCGGGTCGACTTCGTCATCGTCGGCTCCGGCCCGAACAGCGCCAGCCCGCACCACGAACTCTCCGACCGGACGATCCTCCCCGGCGACCCCGTGGTGGTCGACATCGGCGGTACGGCCCTGGACGGCTACTGCTCCGACTCCACCCGCGTGTACGCGGTGGGCGAGCCGCCCGCCGAGTTCCGCCGCCTCCACGACGTACTGCTGACCGCCCAACGCGCCCAGACCGACGCCGTACGGCCGGGCATCACCGCCGGTCAACTCGATGCCGTGGGACGGGACATCATCGCCGACGCCGGATACGGCCCGCACTTCATCCACCGCACCGGACACGGCATCGGCCTGGAGAGTCACGAGGAGCCCTACATCGTGACCGGCAACCCGCTCCCGCTCGCACCGGGCATGGCCTTCTCCGTCGAGCCCGGCATCTACCTGCCCGGCCGGTACGGAGCGCGGATCGAGGACATCGTGATCTGCACGGAGGCGGGCGGCGAGCGCCTCAACCGCACACCCAGGGACCTGGTCGTCCTCCCCTGATCCGACCACGCCCGCTTCACCTCACCACTTCGTCAAAGGACCCGCCATGCCCGCTCCACCGCCCCCTTCCGCCCGTCCCGCCGCCGACCACGGTGCCCGTCCGGGTGGCGCGCCCGCCGACCTGGCCGAGGTGTGGACGGTGATCACGGGCATGTACGAGGGCTACACCGCGGGCGACCGTGCGCGCATCGACGCCTTCCTCGATCCCGAGGCCACCATCTGGGACTCGGCGACCCCTGAACTCATCTGCGGCAGAACGGAGTTGAACCGCGTCCGCGATGCCCGGCCCACATCCGACGACGGACCCGCCGAGACCGGCCTCACGGCGTACGGCCAAGTCGTCGACGTCTTCGGGGATTTGGCCGTGGCCCGCTACTGGCTCCGGGTCGAATTCCGCGCGGCCCCGGCGGAGTTGGCCCGGAACACCGCGGTCCTGCGACGCGCCCGTCCGGACGGTGACTGGCTGGTCGTGCACCTCCACGAGGACATCCAGGGCATGTCGGGACGGGACGGAGAAAGCGGCGGGGAGACAACCCCGCTCCGCTGACTTCGAGTTGGGAATCCTGTGACAGGTGAGGCACAGGGGTCCGTTCCCTCTACTATGTCGGGGTCCGGTCCGGACGCGTCGTCCGAGGACTGGTGTCGCACCCCCGCAGGGCAACGGGGTTGGAGCCCAGCCGAGTTGACCTCACGGTGGATCCGGTGACTGTCGGTTCCACCCCAAGGAGGACATGTCCCGTGCTTGCGCTCGATGGCTCCGACCCGTCTCACATAGGTCGCTACCGGCTGGTCGGCAGACTCGGCGAAGGCGGCATGGGGAGGGTGTACCTCGCGCGTTCGCCGGGTGGCCGTCCCGCCGCCGTGAAGGTGATCAACGACCACCTCCGCCATGACGAACACGCCCTGAGCCGGTTCCGCCGCGAGGTGGAGACCCTGGGTACGGTCCGCAGCGCGTACACGGCGTCGCTCATCGACGCGGAGCTGGACACACCGCCGTACTGGCTGGCCACCGAGTATGTGCCGGGGCCCACGCTGCACGCCGCCGTCGCGACCAACGGACCGCTCCCCGCCGACCTGGCCCGGGTCATGCTGGCCGCCCTGGCCGAGGGGCTGGACGCCATCCACGTCCGGGGCGTGTGGCACCGGGACCTCAAGCCGCACAACGTCATTCTCTCCGCCACCGGTCCGCAGCTGATCGACTTCGGCATCGCCAGGACCACCGGCACGTCCAACCTGACACAGGCCGGAGGTGCGATGGGCAGCCCCGGTTTCATCGCCCCGGAGACGATCACCGGCGGCGAGACCGGCCCGGGCGCGGACGTGTTCGCCCTCGGCGCCACGCTGGCGTTCGCCGTCACCGGCCGTCCGCCCTACGGGGACGGGCCGTTCGCCGCCGTGTCCTACCGTTCCGTGCACGGCGAGATCGACCTGCGGGGTGTCGACCCTGGAGTTGCCGAGCTGATCGCGGCCTGCGCGCAGAGCGATCCCGCCCTGCGTCCCACCCCGCAGCGCATCATCGAACTCTGCCGGGCCGAGGCCGATCTGGTGCACCACCCCGCCTACCAACGGGCGCTCGCCGTGGGCTCGTTGACGGATCGGCAGCGGGCCGCGACCGTCGCCGACAACGGAGACGGCGGGCAGGCCGGTGCCTCGGAGGCGCCGACGGCCCTGGCCCCGCAGGCGACGGCGATCCTGGACGGCACCCGGGAAACCCACGCAGCCACCCTCCTCGCACCGAACCCGGGCCACCCCACCCCCACCCGGCTTCACCCGGCAGACGGATACGGCCCCTATCCGGCGGGAACCGGTCCGACTCCGCAAGCGGACGGCGGCGGCACCCGGGGCGAGAGCGGTCGCCGCAGACTGTGGATCGTCCTCGGCGCGGCCGCGCTGGTCGTCGTCGCCGCCTCCGGGCTGCTCCTGTCCCACGCCTTCGACGACCAGGACAAGGGCACGGCCTCCCCGCACGTCACACCGTCCGCCGGGGCCGACCGTGCCGCCCAGGTGTCGGCCTCCCCGTCCGCGAGCGCGGCGACGACGTCCCCCTCTCCTTCTCCGTCCGCCTCGGCCACCGGCGGCCTGCCCGACGCCGTGGTGGTGAAGTCCCCCTTCACGTTCGAGGTGGGGAAGGCCATACAGACCGTGCGCTCGAAGCTGATCATGCAGCCGGACGGCAACCTGGTGCTCTACGACGCCGCAGGAACGGCGCACTGGGCGAGCCAGACCCAGGGCGAGGGGAACACGGCCGTGTTCCAGGCGGACGGCAACCTCGTCGTCTACAACGCCCAGCACCAGGCCCTGTGGAGCAGCAACACGCAGGGCGCCACCGACGCCTCGCTCAAGGTGCTGGAGGACGGCAACATGGTCATCGCGACCGACAGCCAGGTCTTCTGGCAGACCAACACCGCGCAGTGACAGCACGCGGCCGTCGACCTGCCCTCTTGGTCAACTCGCCGTAAATACAAGAGCGTTGCCCGGAGACTCGCCGCACTCAGGGGATCCGGGCCACCGCCGAGTAGATCCCGCTGCCCTCCGGCGCCTCCTCCGGCGTCGGAGGGTTCCACTCCGTCGCCGTCACCAGGCCGGGTGCCACCAGGTCGAGGCCGTCGAAGAAGCGCGCGACCTCCGTGCGGGTGCGGAAGCCGAGCTTGATGCCGCCCTTGGCGTACTCGGCGGTGACCTGCGCGGCGAGTTCGGGGTAGAGGTCGGACGCGGCGTGCGACAGGACCAGGTAGCTGCCGGAGGGCAGGGTGGCGACGAGGTTGCGCACGATGCCGTGGGCGTCCTGCTCGTCCGGGATGAAGTGCATCAGCGCGATCAGCGACAGGGCGATCGGGCGGCTGAAGTCCAGGACGTGGCGGGCGTGTTCGACGATGAGCTCGGGCTCGCGCACGTCGGCCTGGATGTAGTCGGTGACCCCGTCGGGGTGGCTGATCAGCAGCGCCTCGGCGTGACGCAGGACGATCGGGTCGTAGTCGGTGTAGACGACCTTCGCCGTCGGCACGGTCCGCTGGACGATCTGGTGCAGGTTGGGCTCGGTGGGGATGCCCGTGCCGATGTCCAGGAACTGGTCGATGCCCTGGCCCGCGAGCCAGGTCGCCGCGCGGTGCATGAACTCCCGGTTCTGCCGCGCCGCGTCCTTCGCCTCGGGCGGCAGCTTCTCGCCCACGGCCTCGTCGACCGGGTAGTTGTCCTTGCCGCCGAGCAGCCAGTCGTAGACCCGCGCGGGATGTGCCTTGCCGGTATCGATCTGCGGTGACGGCTGGGGGTCGGACGTCATGGCAACTCCATCGCGGCGGGTGAGAAGGGCGGGTGAGGAGAGGCGGGGCGAGCTCTCGATCATCGTACTCGGGCCGGGCATCCGGCTTGCGGGGGAGGGGAGTTGGGGCCTTCGTCTCCCGTCAGCTCGTCGGGCGTCCGTGCAGGCCGTCGAAGAGGATGGTCGTCAGGGCGTCGGCCAGTGTCTGCACGGTCAGGTCGCGGTCGGGGCGGTACCACTCCACGAGGGAGTTGACGGTGCCGAACAGCAGCCGGCTGGCGAGATGCGGGTCGATGTCCGCCCGTATGCCGCCCTCGGCCGCCGCCCGGGCCATCAACTCGGCCACCCGGTGGTCGAATTCACGGCGTCGGGCCAGCGCCCGCTGCTCCACCTCGCTGTTGCCGTGCAGCCGCAACAGCAGGGTGACGTAGGGCAGTTCGGCGGCGAGCACCTCGACGCTGCGGTGGATGACGCGCTTCATCCCGGCCGTCGCGGTCGTGCCGGAGGTCCTGCCCTGCTGGTCCCCGGCCTCCTCCTCGTCGAGTACGGCGAAGAGGGCGTCCAGGGCGCGGTTGACCGCGAGTTCGAGGAGTTCCTCCTTGCCGGACACATGGTGGTAGATGCTCGACTTGCTGAGGCCCAGGCGCCTGGCCAGTTCCTCCATGCCGGTGCCGTCGTAGCCGCGTTCGTTGAAGACCACGACGGCGACCTCCAGCAGCGAGTCGCGGTCGTAGGCGGGACGGCCGTGGCGGCCGGCCGGGCTCTGCACAGGTGTCCTGGTCACTGGGCCATTGTGACCCGGCCGACGACCGGACCGGGCAAAACGGCCTCGGAGGTCACTGGTCCCGCAGATCCCTGACCCGGCGGATCTTGCCCACCGAGCGCTCCAGGGTCTCCGGATCGACGATCTCGACGTCCACGGTCACGCCCACGCCGTCCTTGACGCCCTTGCCGATCGCCGCCGCCGCGGCGGCCCGCTGCTCGGGACCGGTGCCGGGGCGGGCCTCGGCCCGGACCGTCATGTGGTCCATGCGGCCGCGCCGGCTGAGCTGGATCGTGAAGTGCGGGGCGACGGCCGGGGTGCGGAGCAGGATCTCCTCGATCTGGCTGGGGAAGACGTTCACCCCGCGCAGGATGATCATGTCGTCGCAGCGGCCGGTGATCTTCTCGATCCGGCGGAAGGCCGGGCGGGCCGTGCCGGGCAGCAGCCGGGTCAGGTCACGGGTGCGGTACCGGATGATCGGCAGCGCCTCCTTCGTGAGGGAGGTGAAGGTCAGTTCGCCGCTGTCGCCGTCGGGCAGCACCTCGTCGGTGATCGGGTCGACGATCTCCGGGTAGAAGTGGTCCTCCCACACGTGCAGCCCGTCCTTGGTCTCCACACACTCCTGGGCGACACCCGGGCCGATCACCTCCGACAGGCCGTAGATGTCGACCGCGTGGATGTCCATGCGCTCCTCGATCTCGCGGCGCATCTCCTCCGTCCACGGCTCGGCACCGAAGATGCCCACCTTGAGGGAGCTGGTGCGCGGGTCGACGCCCTGGCGCTCGAACTCGTCGAGGAGGGTGAGCATGTAGGACGGGGTCACCATGATGATCTCGGGCTTGAAGTCCTGGATGATCTGCACCTGGCGGGCGGTCATGCCCCCGGACGCGGGGATCACCGTGCAGCCCGCGCGCTCGGCGCCGTAGTGGGCGCCCAGACCGCCGGTGAACAGCCCGTAGCCGTACGACACATGGATCTTGTGACCGGGGCGGCCGCCGGCCGCGCGGATGGAGCGGGCGACGACGTCGGCCCACATGGAGAGGTCGTTCTCCGTGTAGCCGACGACCGTGGGGCGGCCGGTGGTGCCGCTGGAGGCGTGGACGCGGCGGACCTGGTCCATGGGGACGGCGAACATGCCGAAGGGGTACGTGTCCCGCAGGTCGGCCTTGGTGGTGAACGGGAACCGGGCCAGGTCATCGAGGGTGCGGCAGTCATCCGGTTTGACGCCGGCCTCGTCGAACTTCCTGCGGTACAGCTCCACGTTGTCGTAGGCATGCCTCAACGTGGCCTGGAGCAGGCCGAGTTGGTGCTCGCGCAGCTCCTCGCGGCTCAGACGTTCGGCGGCGTCCAGCAACCCATCGGGGAGTGGTTCCCCCAGGCGCGGACTCACGGGTGCCGAAACCGGTGAGGCCGCAGGGGCTGTCAGGTCGCTGCTCATGGAGACTCCTTCGTCTTCGCGCTGTTGATCATGCGGCTGCGGCCGCGGAACTCCGCGATCACCTGGTCGCCGCGCGTCACGCTCACGTCGTAGATGCCGCTGCGGCCGAACCGGGTGCGCTCCGTCGCGGTCGCCACCAGGACGTCGCCCTCGTGCGCCGGGGCGACGAAGTCGATGTCGGCCGCGGCGGCCACGGTCACCGGGCCGTGGCTGTTGCAGGCACAGGCGAAGGCGGAGTCCGCGAACAGGAACAGATAGCCGCCGTGGGCGGTCTTGTGTCCGTTGACCATGGCCGGGGTCACGGTCATACGCAGCACGGCGGTCCCTGCGCCGTGCTCGACGAGCTCGATACCGAGAGCCCGGGACGCCTCGTCCGCGGCGAACATCTTCTCCGTCGGACTGGAAGCCGTGTTCATGGCCTGCGTCATCATTCCACCACCTTGTGGACCGACCGAACATTCGGTTAGCGTGCGGCACGGCCAAGTAATCCAGCAACACCACTGCCTGTCAAGAGGTGGAACGCATGCCCCAGACCAGCTCCGAGCTGCCCGACTTCTTCTCGCGCCATCGCATCCTGCTGGAACAGGCGGTCGCCGCGACCGCCAGTCGTGAGCACTGGACGCCGTATCCGGAATCACCCAGCAAGTCGGTCTACGGCGAGGACGCGGCGAAGACCGGCGAAGCCGCTTTCGAGGAGCAACTCGGCGGTTCCTTCGAGCTGGCGGGGCACCTCGGAGACGGGAGCGTCCAGGCCGCCGAGACCTCGCCGTACGGCTTCGAGCTGGGCATCTCCTACCCCCGCGTCGCGCCGGACGAGGCGGTGGCCGCTGCCCTGGCCGCCACCGGGATCTGGCGCGACGCGGGCCCCGACACCCGTGCCGGTGTCGCCGCCGAGATCCTGGCCCGGCTGAACGCGGCGAGCTTCGAGATCGCGCACGCCGTGCAGCACACCACCGGGCAGGCCTTCGTCATGGCGTTCCAGGCGGGCGGCCCGCACGCGCAGGACCGCGGTCTGGAGGCCGTCGCGTACGCCTGGGCCGAGCAGAAGCGGCACCCGGGCACGGCCCGCTGGAGCAAGCCGCAGCGCAAGGGCGGCCCGCAGGTCCTGGACAAGAAGTTCACCCCGGTCGGCCGCGGGGTGTCGCTGCTGATCGCCTGCAACACCTTCCCGACCTGGAACGGCTACCCGGGCCTGTTCGCCAGCCTGGTCACCGGCAACCCGGTCGTGGTCAAGCCGCACCCGGGCGCCGTCCTCCCGCTCGCGATCACCGTACGGATCGCCCGCGAGGTACTGGCCGAGGCGGGCTTCGACCCGAACCTCGTGATCCTCGCCGCCGAGGAGTCCGGTGGCCGTAGCGCCGCCGTCCTCGCGCTGCACCGCGACGTCCGGATCGTCGACTTCACCGGCTCCACGGAATTCGGCGACTGGCTGGAGACCAACGCCCGCCAGGCCCTCGTGTACACGGAGAAGGCCGGCCTCAACACCGTCGTCCTCGACTCCACCGACGACTACCGCGGTCTGCTCGGCAACCTCGCCTTCTCGCTGTCCCTCTACAGCGGCCAGATGTGCACCACCCCGCAGAACCTCCTGATCCCGCGCGACGGCATCACCACCGACCAAGGCCCGCGCACCGCCGACGAGTTCGCCGCCGACCTCGGCGCGGCGCTCGACAAACTGCTCGGCGACCCGGCCCGCGCCGCAGGCACCCTCGGCGCGATCGTCAACGACGGCGTGCGGGAGCGTTTGGAGGAGGCCGCGACGGTCGGTCGTACGGTAGTGGCGTCGGCGGCCGTCGACCACCCCGAGCACCCGAAGGCCGTCGTCCGTACGCCGCTGATCGCCCGCCTCGACGCAGAGGACGACCGGGAGACGTACACGCGGGAATGGTTCGGGCCGGTGTCGTTCGTCATCGGCACCGACTCGACCGAGCACAGCCTGCGGATCCTGCGCGAGACCGTGCGGGCACACGGCGCGCTGACCGCCGCCGTCCACTCCACCAGCGAACTGGTGCTGGAAGCGGCCGAGTTGGCCGCTCTCGACGCGGGCGTGCATCTCTCCGAGAACCTCACCGGCGGCGTCTTCGTCAACCAGTCCGCCGCGTTCAGCGACTTCCACGGCAGCGCCGCCAACCCGGCCGCCAGCACCACCCTGTCCGACCCCGCGTTCGTCACCGGCCGCTTCGCGACCCTCCAGTCACGCCGGCCCGCACCCGCCGAGGAGACCCCCGATGCCTGAGCTGTCCTCCGACGAGGTCTATCTGATCGACGGGGCCCGCACCCCGCAGGGCCGCTACGGCGGTGCCCTCGCCTCCGTACGGCCCGACGACCTCGCGGCCCTGGTGGTCGGCGAGGCGGTACGGCGCGCCGGAATCCCGGCCGAGCAGGTGGACGAGGTGATCCTCGGCGCCGCGAACCAGGCCGGTGAGGACAATCGCGACGTGGCCCGGATGGCCGTCCTGCTGGCCGGGCTGCCGCACACCGTGCCCGGCTACACGGTCAACCGGCTCTGCGCCTCCGGCCTGACCGCCGTGGCCTCCGCCGCCCAGGCGATCCGCGCCGGAGAGGCCGACCTCGTCATCGCGGGCGGTGTGGAGTCCATGACCCGCGCCCCCTGGGTGATGGCCAAGCCCGGCACCCCGTGGGCCAAGCCGGGGGAGGTGCACGACACCTCGCTCGGCTGGCGCTTCACCAATCCGCGCTTCGCCGCCCAGCAGACCCTGTCGATGGGGGAGACCGCCGAGGAGGTCGCCGCGCTCGACGGCATCACCCGCGCCGAGTCCGACGCGTTCGCGCTGCGCAGCCATCAACGGGCCGTCGCCGCCCAGGAGTTGGGTCACTTCGACCAGGAGATCGTGCCGGTCCCGGTGAAGGACGGCGAGGTGACCCGCGACGAGGGCCCGCGTCCCGGCACCACGCTGGAGAAGCTCGGCTCCCTGCGCACCATCTTCCGTGAGGGCGGCATCGTGACCGCCGGTTCCTCCTCGCCGCTGTCCGACGGCGCCGCCGCCCTGGTGGTCGCGAGCGGCGCGGCCGTCCGACGCCACGGGCTCACCCCGAGGGCCCGGATCGTCACCGCGGCCTCGGCCGGCGTGCAGCCGCACATCATGGGCCTAGGCCCGGTCCCCGCCACCGAGAAGGCCCTCGACCGCGCCGGTTGGGAGACCGGTGACCTGGACGCCGTAGAACTCAACGAGGCCTTCGCCGCGCAGGCCCTCGCGGTCACGCGCCGGCTGAAGCTGGACGAGGAGAAGGTCAACGCGGACGGCGGGGCGATCGCCCTCGGCCATCCTCTGGGGTGCTCGGGCGCCCGTATCCTCCTCACCCTGCTCGGCCGCTTGGAGCGCGAGAACGGCAGCCGGGGGCTGGCCACGCTGTGCGTCGGGGTCGGGCAGGGCGTCGCGATGCTCGTGGAGCGGGTATGAGCGCCCCCACCGAGACCGGCCCGTACGAGACCCTCCTCGTCGAGGAGCGCGAGGACCGGGTCGTCGTCACCCTGCACCGCCCCGAATCCCGTAACGCCATCAGCGGCCGGATGATCCGCGAACTGCACTCCGTCTGCGACCAGTTGGAGCAGAACCCCAAGCTGCTGCTCCTCACCGGACACGGCGGTGTCTTCGCGGGCGGTGCCGACATCGCGGAGCTGCTGGCACGCGGGCGGGACGAGGCGCTCCAGGGCATCAACAGCCGCCTCTTCGAGCGCGTACGCCGGCTGCCGATGCCGACCCTCGCCGCGGTGGACGGTTGGGCGCTCGGCGGCGGCGCGGAACTGTCGTACGCCTGCGACCTGCGTATCGCCGGACCGGACGCCGTCTTCGGCAACCCGGAGCCCGGCCTCGGCATCCTCGCCGCGGCCGGTGCCTGCTGGCGGCTGCCCGAGTTGGTCGGCGAGTCCGTCGCCAAGCAGGTGCTGCTCGCCGGACGGAATCTCGACGCGCCCGCCGCCCTGGCCGCCGGGCTGGTCATCGACGTCGTACCGGCGGAGAAGCTGCTGGACGAGGCGCACGCGCTGCTCGACCGCATGGCCCGCTCGTCGGCCACGGCCCTGAGGCTCACGAAGCTCGTCGTCGACTCACCCGGCGCGCACCCGATCGCCGACGACCTCGCGCAGGCCGTGCTCTTCGAGGGGCAGGACAAGCGGGACCGCATGACACGGTTCTTGGAGAAGAGGAGCAGCCGAGCATGAGCCCAACACCCCACTCCGCACCGGTAGTTGTCGGTGTGATCGGCGGCGGCCGGATGGGCGCCGGTATCGCGCAGTCCTTCGCGGCGGCCGGTTCGTCCGTGACCGTCGTGGAGAGTGGCGAGGCCGCCTCGGCCGCCGCGCTGGACCGGGTCGCCACCGGCCTCAAGCGAGCCGCCGAGCGCGGGCTGCTCAGCGAACCCGCAGAGCAGATCCTCGCCCGCGTCACCATGGCCGACTCGGTCGAGGGACTGCCCGCCGACGCCGACCTCGTCGTCGAGGCCGTCCCCGAGGACGCCGGGCTCAAGGCCCGCGTGCTCGCGGCGGCCGAACGGGCGGTGGGCGCGACGACCGTGCTGGCCACCAACACCAGCTCCCTCTCGGTCACCGAACTCGCCGCCGCACTCACCCGCCCCGGCCGCTTCCTCGGCATGCACTTCTTCAACCCGGTGCCCGCCTCCGCCCTGGTCGAGATCGTCGTAGCCCCGCACACCGAACCCGCGGCCGTCAGCGCCGCCCTCGACTGGACGCACGCCCTCGGCAAGAAGGACGTCACCGTCAAGGACTCGCCCGGCTTCGCCAGCAGCCGCCTCGGACTGGCGCTCGGCCTGGAGGCGATCCGGATGGTCGAGGAGGGCGTCGCCGAGCCGGAGGCCATCGACGACGCGATGAGCCTCGGCTACAAGCACCCCATGGGCCCGCTGCGCCTCACCGACCTGGTCGGCCTCGACGTACGCCTGGCCATCGCCGAATACCTGCACGCCACCCTCGGCGAGCGCTTCGCCCCGCCCCAGCTGTTGCGCGACAAGGTCGCACGCGGTGAGCTGGGCCGAAAGACGGGACAGGGGTTCTACGAGTGGAAGTGAGCGCATCCCCGGACGGCGTCGGTTATCGCCTGGACGCCGGTGTCGCCACCATCGAGTTGCGCGGGCCCGCGCTCGATGTCGGCCTGCGGGGTGGGCTGTTGGCTGCCGTACGCCAGGTGGGCAGCGATGGGACGGCGGTCCGTGCCGTGTTGCTCACCGCGCAGGGCAAGCACTTCTGCGTGGGCCAGGACCTCAAGGAGCACGGCCGCGCGCTGGAGACCGAACCCGAGTCCGCCTTCGCCTGCGTACGGGACGAGTACAACCCCCTCGTGGAGGCGCTGCACGCGCTGACGCAGCCGGTGGTCGTGGCCGTCGAAGGCGCGTGTGTCGGGGCCGGGCTCGGTCTTGCGCTCTGCGCGGATGTGCGGGTCGCGGCCGAGGGAGCGCGGTTCGCGACCGCGTTCACCGGGATCGGGCTGGCCGCCGACAGCGGGCTGAGCGGCTCGCTGGCGCGGGCGGTGGGTCCGTCGCGGGCCGCCGGGCTGATGCTGCTCGGGGATCGGTTCGGGGCGGAGGAGGCGCTGCGGTGGGGGCTGGTGCACCGGGTCGTGCCCGACGGCGAAGCCGCTGCGGAGGGGCTTGCCCTGGCCGCGCGGCTGGCCGCCGGGCCCACCGCCGCCTACGCGGAGGTCAAGGCGCTGCTGCGGGACGCGCCCGGCGCGAGCCTTGCCACCGTGCTGGAGCGGGAGGCGGCGGCGCAGGAGCGGCTGGGGGCGACTCGGGACCATCGGGCGGCCGTAGAGGCGTTTCTGGCGCGGGCCGAGCCGTCGTTCGAGGGCCGGTGAGAGGGCTGGTGACCAGCCATTCACCCGGGAGGTCTTGCCTCGCCGGGGGAAACCCATCAGACTAGGTACCGAACGAATGGTCGGTAGGGAAGTTGGTGTGTCGATGACCAGCACAGGCACGGAGGCGTCAGCCGCCGGCTGGGACGAAGCGCGGCTCGCGGAGCAGTTCGATGCCACGATCGCGAAGGACCAGCGGATCGAGCCCCGCGACTGGATGCCCGACGGCTATCGCAAGACCCTGATCCGGCAGATCGCGCAGCACGCGCACTCCGAGATCATCGGGATGCAGCCGGAGGGCGACTGGATCACCCGCGCGCCCTCCCTGCGCCGCAAGGCGATCCTCTTCGCGAAGGTGCAGGACGAGGCCGGACACGGACTGTATCTGTACTCGGCCGCCGAGACCCTGGGCGCGGACCGCGCGGAGCTGACCGAGGCGCTGATCGAGGGCCGGCAGAAGTACTCGTCGATCTTCAACTACCCGACGCCGACCTTCGCCGACGTCGGCGTGATCGGCTGGTTCGTGGACGGCGCGGCGATCTGCAACCAGGTGCCGCTGTGCCGCTGTTCGTACGGGCCGTACGCGCGGGCCATGGTGCGGGTGTGCAAGGAGGAGTCCTTCCACCAGCGTCAGGGCTACGAGTTGCTGCTCACGATGATGCGCGGCACCGAGGCTCAGCGGGCCATGGTGCAGGACGCGGTGGACCGTTGGTGGTGGCCGTCGCTGATGATGTTCGGGCCGCCCGACGACGACTCGCCCAACTCGGCGCGTTCCATGGCCTGGAAGATCAAGCGGCACAGCAACGACGAACTGCGTCAGCGCTTCGTCGACATGACGGTTCCGCAGGCGGAGAAGCTCGGAGTCACCCTGCCCGACCCGGAGTTGAGCTGGAACGAGGAGCGCGGTCACCACGACTTCGGCACCCCGGACTGGTCCGAGTTGCAGCGCGTGATCAGCGGCGACGGACCGCGCAACGCCGAGCGGGTCTCCCGCCGCCGGGCCGCCCACGAGGAGGGCGCCTGGGTCCGGGAGGCGGCCACCGCCCACGCGGCCAAGCAGGCCGCCCGTACGCAGGCAACCGCCCGCACACAGAAAACCGAAGGAGCGGCGGCATGACGCAGGACTGGCCCCTGTACGAGGTGTTCGTCCGCGGCAAGCGCGGCCTGAACCACGTCCACGTCGGCTCGTTGCACGCCGCCGACGACGCCATGGCGCTCACCCACGCCCGCGACCTCTACACGCGGCGCAACGAGGGCGTGTCCATCTGGGTCGTGCGCTCCGAGCACATCGCCGCCTCGACCCGCGACGAGAAGGACCCGTTCTTCGCGCCGAGCGCCGACAAGGTCTACCGCCACCCGACCTTCTACGACATCCCCGAAGACGTCCCCCACATCTAGGAGCAGGGAATGAGTGACGACCACGTCTATCTGTCCCTGGCCGAGGGGCACGACGACAGCGACGCCCGCTGGGCGTTCGGCACCGGCTTCGAGGACCCGCTGCACGGCGTCGACCAGACCGTGCCGGAGGGCACGGACTCCGCTCAACTGGCCGCGTTGTGCCTGGCACTTGGCGATGACGCCCTCGTGAGCGCGCAGCGGCTGGCCCAATGGTGCACCGCCGCACCGGAGTTGGAGGAGGAGGTCGCGCTGGCCAACATCGGCCTCGACCTCCTCGGCCAGACCCGCCTGCTCTACGCCCGCGCCGGCCAGGTCGACGGCACGGGCCGCGACGAGGACGCGTACGCCTACTTCCGCGACGCCGACGCCTTCCGCAACGTACGGCTGGCCGAACTCCCCAACGGAGACTTCGCGTTCTCCATCACCCGGCTGCTGGTGCTGTCCTCGTGGCGGCTCGCTCTCTTCGAGCGACTCGCGGGGACGACCTCGGACCCGGTGCTGGCCGCGATCGCCGCCAAGGGCGTCAAGGAGCTGGCGTACCACCGCCAGTACGCGGCGGAGTGGGCCGTCCGACTGGGCGACGGCACCGAGGAATCGCAGCGCCGGATGCGGGACGCGCTGACCGCCGTCGCGCCCTACGTGGACGAACTCTTCGCAGGGGACGGTGAGTTGAGGACCGAGGTCCTGGCCGTGCTCCGCCAGGTCACCGACGCGGCCGGGCTCGGGTGGCCCGAGGTGGCACCGATCCCCGGCCACGGCCGCGACGGCGACCACACCGACGAACTCGCCCCGCTGCTGGCCGAACTCCAGAGCGTGGCTCGCGCCCACCCGGAGGCGACATGGTGACCACCCTGATCGACTCACGGCGCGCCTGGAACATTGCCGCGCAGGTCCCGGACCCCGAGATGCCCATGCTCACCCTCGCCGATCTCGGGGTGCTGCGCGGGGTCGAGATCGACGCGGACGGCGGCGTCGTCGCGAGCCTCACGCCCACGTACTCCGGCTGCCCCGCGATGGCCGAGATGCGCGCCGAAGTGGCGGCGCGGCTGCGGGAGGCGGGCTTCGCGCGCGTGGAGATCCGTACGGTCCTCGACCCGCCGTGGACCACCGACTGGATCACCCCCGAGGGCCGCCGCAGCCTCGCCGAGCACGGCATCGCCCCGCCCGGCGCGGCCCCCCGGGGCCCGATCAAGCTCACGCTGTCGCCGACCCGCCGCACGGTGCCCTGCCCCCGCTGCGGCTCGGCGGACACCGAGGAGACCTCGCACTTCGCCGCGACCTCCTGCAAAGCCCTGTGGCGGTGCCGCGCCTGCCGCGAGCCGTTCGAGTACGTCAAGGAGATCTGATGGCGAGCCCCCAACGCCTGCTCGCGCTCGCCGTGAGCCCCCAACTCCCGCCCGTGGAAAGGACGGTGGACCAGTGACCGCCCCGGCCCCCGCCACCCCCGCCCGTTCGGCGCGCCGGCGCCCGGCCTTCCACGCGCTGCGGGTCGCCGCCGTCGAGGTGCTGTGCGAGGACGCCGCCGCCATCAGCTTCGACATTCCCGAGCACCTCGCCGAGGAGTTCGCGTACCGGCCCGGTCAGTCGCTCACCCTTCGCCGTGAGGTCGAGGGGCGTGACGAGCGGCGCTCGTACTCCATCTGCTCCCCGGCCGGAGCGCGTCCGCGTATCGGTGTACGGGTCGTCCCCGGTGGCCTGTTCTCCTCCTGGCTGGTCAACGACGTACGTCCCGGAGACACCGTCGAGGTGATGGCCCCCACCGGCGCCTTCACCCCCGACCTGACCAGCCCCGGCCACCACGTCCTGATCGCCGCCGGCTCCGGCATCACCCCGATGCTCTCCATCGCGGAATCCGTCCTCGCCGCCGACACCCGCTCCCGCGTCACGCTCTTCTACGGCAACCGGCGCAGCGACACCGTGATGTTCGCCGACGACCTCGCCGACCTGAAGGACCTGTACCCGGGCCGTTTCCAGCTCGCGCACATCCTGTCCCGCGAACCCCGCGAGGCCGAGATCCTCTCCGGCCGCCTCGACGCCGACCGGCTCACCGCGCTCGTGGACGCCCTCGTCGACGTGGACACCGCCGACCACTGGTGGCTGTGCGGCCCGCACGGCATGGTCCGTGACGCCCAGCAGGTGCTCACCGGCCTCGGCGTCCCCGTCGAACGCGTCCACCAGGAGCTGTTCTACGCCGACGACGAGCCCGTACGGACCAACGAACACGTCGACAAGGTCTACGACGGTCCCGTCAGCCAGGTCACCGTCACCCTCGACGGCCGCACCACCAACTCCGCGCTCCCCAGGGACACTTCGATCCTCGACGGCGCCCAGAAGACCCGCCCCGACCTGCCCTTCGCCTGCAAGGGCGGCGTCTGCGGCACCTGCCGTGCGCTGGTCACCGATGGCACCGCGGACATGCGGCGCAACTACGCCCTCGAACCCGCCGAGGTCGACGCCGGTTACGTCCTGACCTGCCAGACGTTCCCCGTGTCCGACACTCTCGCCGTCGACTACGACAGCTGAGGCCGGCGATGACACTTCACTTCGAGGTCGCCAAGGGCGTCGGCACGATCCGCCTCGACCGCCCGCCCATGAACGCGCTGGACGTCGCCACCCAGGACCGCCTCAAGGAACTCGCCGAGGAGGCTTCGCGTCGCGACGATGTGCGGGCCGTGGTGATCTACGGCGGGGAGAAGGTGTTCGCGGCGGGTGCGGACATCAAGGAGATGCAGCGGATGGACCATGCGGCGATGGTCGTACGGTCGCGGGCGTTGCAGGAGTCGTTCACGGCGGTGGCGCGTATTCCGAAGCCGGTGGTCGCGGCCATTACCGGCTATGCGCTGGGCGGGGGTTGTGAGTTGGCGTTGTGTGCCGACTTCCGTATTGCCGCTGACAACGCGAAGTTGGGGCAGCCGGAGATTCTGCTCGGGTTGATTCCGGGGGCGGGTGGTACGCAGCGGCTGGCGCGGTTGATCGGTCCGTCGAAGGCGAAGGATCTGATCTTCACGGGTCGGATGGTCAAGGCTGATGAGGCTTTGGCGCTGGGGCTCGTCGATCGACTCGTCCCCGCCGCCGAGGTGTTCAGTGAGGCGCATGCGTGGGCGGCGAGGCTCGCGCAGGGTCCGGCGATCGCGTTGCGTGCGGCGAAGGAAGCGATCGACACCGGGTTGGAGACGGACATCGAGACCGGGCTCGCGGTCGAACGCACGTGGTTCGCGGGGCTGTTCGCGACCGAGGACCGTGAGCGTGGGATGCGGAGCTTCGTCGAAGAGGGCCCCGGCAAAGCCGAGTTCAGGTGATTCGGGGGACGTGAAGAGCGGGCCGGGAGTGAGTCCCGGCCCGCTCTCTCATTGCTGCTGTGGGTCAGCCGAGCAGCTTGGTCGCCAGGGTCGCCGCGTTGTACGAACCCCAGCCGGTGGTGAAGTCCCAGCCGCTGGCGGCGGAGTAGGCGCCGTTGCTGCCACTGGTGATGTCGTGGAAGCCGGTGCCGCTCGCCGTGTAGAGGGCGGGGTTGGCGAAGCCGAGGTTGGCCTTGCCGGCCGCCGCGGCCTGCTGGTTGTAGAGCGCGCCGAAGGCCGCCCACTCGGGCGCGGCGGCGCTGGTGCCGCCGACCGTGCCCCAGCTGCCCTGCGAGTAGATCGAGACACCGGGGCTCGGGTTCGCGAGCGCCGACACGTCGGGGACCTGCCGGTAGCCGCCGCCGGCGCTCTTCTGCACCGCGGTCTGCCAGCTCGGGATCTTGAAGACGGAGGACTTGCCGCCGCCACCGCCCGACCAGGCCGTCTCCTTGCTCCACGCGTTGGCGGAGGTCACGGTCAGCGTCGTGCCGCCGACGCCGGTGACGTACGGGTCGGCGGCCGGGTAGTCGACCGTGGTCGTGCCGTCGCCCGCGTCGTCCGAGCCGTCGTCGCCGGAGGCCGCGTAGAAGCCGAGGCCCTCGGCCGCGCCCGCCTTGAAGACGGCGTCCACGGCGTTGATGTTGGAGGTGGTGCGCTGGCTCTCGGAGGCACCCCAGCTGATCGAGGTGGTCGGGATGCCGCTGTCGACGATGGCCTGGTAGGTGTCGACCTCACCGGCGTCGGAGTTGGGACCCTCGAAGACGGTGACGTTCGCCTTGGGGGCGATCGCGTGCAGGACCTCGATGTCCAGCTCGACCTCGACCTGGCCGTCACCGAGCGCGCCGGAACCGCCGTCCACCTTCGACACGGTCGGAGTGGGGGAGCCCAGGCTGTAGTTGGTGTCGTACTTGGTGATGTTGGACTGCGCGAAGCCGTCGAACTCCAGCAGCGCGATCTTCTGGCCGCTGCCGGTGTACGTGCCGGAGACGTTGTAGCCGCCCTTGATCTGGGCCGGGGTGTAGCCGCCGCCGGGGCCGTTGTGCGGGTTGACCTTGGCGGAACCCTGGTGGTGCAGCTGGGCGCGGTTGTTGAGGCCGGTCACGTCGCTGACCAGGCCGGCGATGCCGGTCGGCAGGGTCGGCGCGGTCTCGTTGGCGTAGAACGCGCGGCCCGACTTGGCGTCCTTCCACGTCGACAGCTTGGTGCCGAACGCCTTCTCCAACTGCGCGGCGGTGCCGCTGGCGTCGACCAGCAGGTTCCCCGAGTGGACCTTGCCGACGGTGAGACCCTGGGCGCGCAGGAAGTCCTTGACCTGCTTCACCTCGGCGTCCGTCCGGCCGAACCGGGCCGCGAACTGAGCTTTCGTCAGATAGTGGCCGTACGAACTCGACCGCGGATTACTGACGTCGGCGACGAACGTGTCGAGCGACCTGTCGTTTCTCGGGGTCAGGCTGATGGCCACCGATATGCGCTTGGCGGCGGAGACGGCGCCGGTGCGGGCCGCGTCGTGGTTCAGGCCCGTGAGGACATCTCCCGCGATGGCGGCGCGAGTTGTGTGCGGCTGGGCGGCGGCGTAGGCGCTGGGGACGGCGGCGGCGAGCAGAGCCGGTACGGCGACCAGACCGACCAGTTTCAGTCGTGACGTCACTGAGGTCCTCCGAGGAGTGGGGGGTTGCTGTCCCGGAAGCGGAACGGCTTCACCGTAGGAACATCGACCCCACCCGCATAAGCGGGGGAACCCTTGCGTCGCGTGTTAACTGCGGATGTCATGTGAACCGCGAATGACAGGTCAGCGGCGATTGTCGAGCGTCCGGGGCGTGCGAACCCGGCCAGGCTGACTGACCGTCACCGCCTGTGCCGTGAGCTGCTGTTGGTCGTCGTCGCCGACGCTCACGGTCGCCGCGCCGGACGCGATGACGGCGACCGCCATGGCGTGGGCGAGCGCGGTGCGCGAGCGGACCCCGACCTTGCGGTAGACCCGGGAGAGGGTGCCCTCCACTGTCTTCACGCTGATGAACAACTCCGCCGCGACTTCCCTGTTGGTGGCTCCACCGCCGACCAGCTCGGCCACCCGCGCCTCCGTGGGCGTGAGTTCGGGCCGCCCCTCACCGTCCCGGTCGCCGGCCTCCAGCCGGGCCAGTTCGTCCCCGGCCCGCGCCGCCAGCGGAACGGCGCCGATCCGCGTCGCCGTCTCCCATGCCTCACCGAGAGCGGTGCGTGCCGCGTTCCGGTGACGAGCCCGGCGCTCGACCGCGCCGAGCGCGATGAGCGTGCGTACCAGGTCCACGGGCAACGGGAGTTGACGCAACCGGTCCACGGCGGCCCGCAGCCGTACCGCCCCCTCCTTCGCCCGGCCGAGCCCCGCCTCGCGCAGCCCCTCGGCCCGTTCCAGCGCCGCCAGTACGCTGCCGGGCGCGTCGACCGACACCCGCTTCCGAGCCTCGGCGATCACGGCCCCGGCCGCGTCCGTCTCACCCAGCACGACCAGGGCCTCGGCCAGATCGCTGTACCAGTGCAACAGCGGCGGATCGGCGGCGGACATGGCCGCGCCGAGTTCCTTCACGCGTTGCAGCGCCTCGACCGCGGCGGCAGCCCCACGCGGGTCACCGACCAGCAACTCGGCCTGCCCCAGCACCGCCAACGCCCGCAGCAGGAACAGTCGGTCACCGTCCGCCTCCGAGGCCCGCACCGCCTGCTCGGCCAGCTGCCGCGCCTCGTCGGCGGTCCCGCCGGCGGTCGCCGCGAGCGCGGCCGCGTACAGCGCCGGAGCGGTCTGTACGCCGGTGTCGGCCACGGCACGTGTGCAGCGGGCGGCGGTGCGCAGGGCCTCCCGGCAGTGTCCGGCGCGTACTTGGATGCGGGTGAGTGCGACGAGGGTCGCCATGACCTCCTCGACACCGGCGAACTCCCCGATCTCCGCGAGGAGTTCGGTGACCCGCCGCTGAGCCTCGGGCACCTTGTCGGAGTCCAGCGCGAGGATCGCCCGCATCCGGATCAGCCCCCAGCTCTCCGGCCCGGCACCGGCACCACCGGCCAGCGCGAGCGCCTCCTCCAACGCGACGTCGGCGGCGACCGGTTCACCGCCCAGGGAACGCACCCGGGCGAGCGTGGCGAGCGCCCCGATCCGGGTCTCCGTGTCCCCGACCACGGCCGCCTGCCGCGCGGCGCGCCGGGCATGCCGGGCCGCGTCCTCCAACTCCCCGCACAGCAGGCCCCGTACGGCGGCCCAGTAGTGGAGCCATGCCTCGGCCTCCGGATCGCCGTCGGCGTCCCGCAACCCCTCCTCGATCAGGGCATGGGCGCCCCGCAACGCCTGCCCGGCGTTGCGCAGCAGGACCAGCCGTGCCCGCACCCGCTGCCGTGCGGAACCCGACCCGGCGAGCACGGTTTCGGCCGCCTGCCCCGCCTCTTCCAACTGCCCTGCGTCACACGCGTATTCGGCCGCCGCCAACAACCGGTCGGCCCGCTCCGCCGGACGGTCGCCGGGAGTGCGCCGGGCCGCGAGGGCGGCCAGTTCGAAGGCGGCGTCGGGCGCACCGTCGCGCCGCGCGGACTCGGCCGCCGACATCAGCGTGCGGGCGGTGGTCTCGTCCTCGTAGGGGTGGGCGAGCGCCAAGTGCCGTGCCTGCTCGACGAGTTCGGTGACCGCGCCGGCCAACAGCGCGTGCGCCTTCCGGCGGTCGTGCTCCGGAGCATCCGCGTACACGGCGGCCTTGAGCAGCGGATGCCGGAAACGTACGGTCCCGTCGGCGTCGGCCGTCGCGACACCGAGCCGTTCCGCCTCCGCGAGGTCGGCGGCGGGGTCGTGGAACCCGGCGGCCCGCAGCAACGTAAGTGTGGGGCGGCCGGCGGCACTTGAGACGAGCAGGGCGCGGCGCGCGGTCTCCGGCAGCGCGCGCACCTGGCCCAGGAGCAGGGCGCGCAGTCGCTGCGGTACGGGCAGGGTCCGCCCGAGGCCGACGGCCGCTCCGTCGCGCGGCGCCGTCCGCCCCAACTCCACTGCGTACCAAGGGTTTCCGGCGGCGGTGTCCTGCACGGCCCGTACCGCCGCCGGTGGCAGCTCGGCGTCCAGGAGCCGCGCCACCTCGTCGTCCGTCAGGGGTGGCACGGGGAGTTCGGCGGTGCCGGGCGGGCAGCAGCGCGGCCGCTCGGGCTGCTCGCCGTCCGTCACTCGCTCGGCGGCCACCACGCGTATGCCGAGGCCCTCGATACGCCGTACGACGAAGGCGAGTACCTCGGCGGTCGGTTCGTCCAGCCACTGGAGGCCGTCCAGAACCAGCAGCACAGGTCCCGTCGCGGCGAGGGCACGCAGTACGTCGAGAACGGCGACGCGGAGCGCGAGCCGGTCGCGGTCGCCGTCCGGGGCCTCACCGCGCAACAGGGCCGCCCGCAACGCCACTTGGGGCTCCGGCGCCAGGGCCTCCAGGCAGCTCTCCGGCACCCGGGCGAACAGGTCGACGAGACCGGCGAAGGGGAGCCTGGCGTCCTCCTCGGCGGGGGAGCAGTGCAACACCGTTACGGGCGGCCGGACTTGCGCGGCCGAGGACGTCACGAGGGCGGCCAGCGCCACGGACTTGCCGATCCCGGCGGGGCCGTACAGCAGCACTCCGTGACGCAGCGTCAACTCGGCCTGGGCGGTGTCGAGCAGCTCGCGGCGGCTGGTCAATGACCGTACTTCCACGGCGAGTCCAGGGACGGACCACAACCGGAGCCGAAGGCGGGGCAGTCGGATCGGTGGTGGTCGTGGGTCTCTGGATATTTCCGCATGTGTTCATGACAACCGTTGCGGAATCGCCTTGTCAATGACGGTCGTGTGTCAGTGGCTCTCCGGTGCCGCCGCGCGGTGCGCGCCGAACGCGATGGCCGTGATCCGACGGCTCGACCTGTTGATTGATTGGCGCATGATCTCGACTGTATGCCGCATACATGGCGTGTTTCCTGCGGCTGGCGGCGCGATATGTGCGGGAACCAGTCGACCGACCGTACAAAAGCCTGGTCAGCGGATGTCGCAGAGAACAGCAGGCGGGAGAGAACGATGACTGATCACGGAGCCGATTTGGTGATCCGGGCCGAAGCGATCCACACACTGGTGCCCGGCCAGGCGCCGCAGCGGGCGCTGGCCGTGCGGGGTGACCGCATCGTGGCCCTCTCGCCCGACCTGAACGGACTCGACCACCTCGTGAGCGAGCGCACGACGGTGCGCGACCTGCCCGGCGCCACCGTGCTGCCCGCGTTCGACGACACCCACACGCACCTGATCTTCGCCGCGCTCGGCGCGCACGACGTGCCCGTCCACCAGGCCCACGACATCGCTGAGTTCCTGGACCTGATCCGGCAACGCGCGAAGGTGACCCCCGAGGGCGAGTGGATCCGTACCACCACCAACTGGCAGGAACTCAACCTCGCCGAGCGCCGCATGCCCACCGCGGCCGAACTCGACCGGGCCACCGACCGGCACCCCGTCCTCGTCAAGCGCGGCGGCCACAACGACATCGTCAACAGCTACGCGCTGCGCCTCGCGGGCATCACCGAGGACACCCCCGCACCGCCTGGCGGTGTCATCGGCCGCGACGCCGACGGCCGGCTCAACGGGCGGCTGATCGACAACGCGCTGGGCCTGGTGGAGCGTCTGGTCCCGGCCCCGGACCGGGCCCAGCGGATCGACGGACTGCGCCTGGCGTCCGCCCAGTACGCGGCCACCGGCATCGGCACCGTCCGGGACTGCGCGGTCACGCCCGAGGACTATGCCGTCCTTCTCGCCGCCCGCGAGGCCGGCGCGCTCAACACCCGTGTCCGCGCGCTGATTTCGGCCCTCGGCATGACCAGCGCGGCCCAGGTGGAGGACCTGCTCGACGTCATGGAGGACTGGCGTGACGGCTCCGACCCGTGGCTGCGGGTGTGGGGCGTGAAGTTCGGGCTCGACGGCGGCCTCGAAGCCGGGGCGACCGAGGAGCCGTACGCCTGTGACCACGCCTTCTCCGGAACCCTGATCTGGGAGCCGGACGCACTGGTCGAGGCCGTCGAGGCGGTGGTCCGGCGCGGCTGGCGGGTCGGCACCCACGCCTACGGCGACCGCGCTGTCCGCACCCTCCTGGACGTCTACGAGCGCGTCCTCGCCCGCAACCCCGGCCTGCCCGCCGGCACGCTGGTGATGGAGCACGGCGGCCTCGCCGGACCCGAACAGCGCGCCCGCGCCGTCGAGTTGGGCATCCCCGTCACCATCCAGCAGCCCCTGCTGCACGACACCGCCGAGGTGGAGGAGGGCTTCTGGGGCCCGGAACGCGTCGCCCGGCTCTTCCCGGCCCGCGGCTGGATCGACCTGGGTGCCGAGGTCAGCGCCGGATCCGACTTCCCTGTCGGCCAGTTCGGCGCGATGCGGTCCGTCTACGGCATGACCACCCGCCAGACCGTCATCGGCGTCAAGGGTCCCGAACACGCGATCACCTACGACGAGGCCGTCACCCTGCACACGCTCAACGCGGCCCGCCTGTGCGGCGATCAGGACCTGCGCGGCACGCTCGCACCGGGCCGCCTCGCCGACCTCACCGTCTGGGACCGGGACCCCGCCGACTGCCCGAGCGACGCCCTGCGCGACCTGAACCCCGTCCACACGATCGTCGGCGGCCGGCTCGTCACCCGGTAGGGACCCGCGCGACCGGAAGCAGGTGGAGGCCAAGAGAAACAACCGGCAACACACGACTCGCCCGGCACGCAGCGACACGCCGTCCGGGCGAGTGAACGTTCCGTCAGGCGGCCGGCATCGTACGGATCGCCGCGATGTCGAACTGAAGGCGCACCTTCTCGCTCACCATCGCACCGCCTTCCGCCAGCCGGGAGTTGTAGGTCAGACCCCAGTCGGAACGGTCGATGGTGGTGGTGCCGTCGAAACCGACGCGCTCGTATCCGAACGGGTCGGTGACATGGCCGATGTACGTGAGTTCCAGGACGACGGGACGGGTGACGTCCTTGATGGTGAGGTCGCCGAGCATGCGGTAGACATCGTTGCCCGCCATTTGCACGGCGGTACTCGCGAAGCGCATCCGCGGGAAGGTGGCGGAGTCCAGGAAGTCACGGCCGACCAAGTGGCCGTCGCGTTGTTCCACACCGGTGTCGACACTGCCGGTCTCCACCACGATCTCGGCCTGCGAACGGGCGGGGTTGCGGCCGTCGAAGTAGAGCCGGCTTTTGTAATCGGGAAAAGACCCGCGCACGGTCGTCACCATCGCGTGCCGGACGGAGAAGCCGATGCGGCTGTGCGCGGGGTCGATCATCCACTCTCCGGTCAGCTCCGCCAGGGCGGGATCGGGCAGGCCGGAAGAGGAGGTGAAGGCCGGTGGGGCGGCGGGGCGTTGCGGGGCTGCGGGGGGTGCCGAGCGGCGGAGGGGCGCAGCACGGTTGAACAGGTTCATGTATCACGTAGTTACTGCACACCTGATAGCGCCGCAAGCCTTCATGGGGAACCGACAGCACCGCGAATCGGCACTGACACGCTTAAATACCGTCACCTCGCGGGCCATTACACATTTCCCACACATATTCGTCACCCGAAATACGGCTGACGCCAATTCAGTGCGCTGTTCGGTACCCCACCGTTCAGCGCACCGGGAATCCGAAGGAATAACCCTGCTGCTTCAGCCACGGCAGGATCTCGCGCAGCGCGGCCACGGTCTCCGAGCGGTCGCCGCCGGCGTCGTGGAACAGGATGGTCGGCCCGTTCGGGAGTTCGCTCTTGACGGTGGTGATGATGGCGTCCGTGCCCGGGAGTTCGAAGTCCTTGGAGTCGACGTTCCAGCCCAGCGGGCGCATCCCCTGCGAGGCGGCGAGATGCCGGCTGTACGGCGTGAAGGCACCGCCCGGCGCACGGTAGTACAGGGGCCGGACACCGCCGGACGCCTTGGTGATCATGTTCGCGGCGTTCAGGATCTCCTGCGACTGGTACGACTCGGACTTCTTGTCCATCGTGGTGTCGTGCGAGACGGTGTGGTCGCACAGCCGGTGACCGGCCGCCACGACCGCCTTGACCAGGTCGGGGTGGGCCTCGGCTTCGGGACCGATCATGCAGAAGGTGGCCTTCACCCCGTACTCCTTGAGGACTTGGAGCACCTGCGGGGTCCAGGTCGGGTCCGGCCCGTCGTCGATGGTGATGTTGACGCCCTGCGCGCCCTTGTCGGAGGCGTGCACGATCTCCTCCGACACGGTCGCCCGGGCGGGGGCCGAACCGGCGGCGGAGGGACGCGAGTTCCCGGCGCCCTGCCTGTCGACGACACCGGCCTGCGCGGTCCATACCGAGGTGGCCGCCGCCACCGCGGTCACCCCGACCGCCGCCGCGAGTACCCGCCCGTACCAGCCCCGCCCACCGTGCCGCGCCATGTCAGCCCTGCCCTTGTCCTGTTTGATCGACTCCGTGCACTCGTCAGGACGGCGTAAAGGCGGGGAAGGATCCGCCTGTTACGGATCACGGACAATTTCGCGGGAGTTCCGAGACGCAGGCTCAACGAGCGGACGTCCAGGAGGTTTCGCTACCGCCGGGTGAGACGCCCGCGGAAGTCCTCCGGGACCGGGGCGAAGCGCAGGGCCATCGTCACGTTCTCGGGGTGCTCGACGGTCAACCGGTAGCGCGTGCACAACAGGTGGCACAGGCCCATCAGTTGGACGGTCCCGATGCCGGCGCCCACGCACTTCTTCGGCGCCCAGCCGAACGGCACATAACAGGTACGGTCCGCCGGTCCGTGCGGCGCGCCCGGCAGGAAACGGTCCGGGTCGAAGACATCGGGCTGCTTCCAGACCCGTTCGTCACGGTGGATGAGATGCGGGCTCAGGAGATACCAATCGCCGGGCTCCAGACGGGTCTTGCCGAAGTCGAAGGCGAACTGGTTGCGCCGGACCAGCAGCAGCGGCGGGCTCCACAGCCGCAGCACCTCCTTCACGAACCGGTGCGTCACCGGCGCCGCGTGCGCCGGAGCGGTACGGAACTCCACCGGGTCCACGGCGCGCAGTTCCTCGCCGAGCCGCTCCTGCCACTCGGGATGCCGGACGAACTCGTACAGCAGACTCGCGGCGGCGGTGCCCGGCGGGCCGCCGATCGCGGTGAGGACCGTGGTCACCACGTCCAGGGCGCGGTCCATGCCGAGTTGGGGCAACAGATCGACGAACGGATCGGCGAGATCCAGCTCCCGCCGCCGCTTGCCGTGCGCGCGCTGCCGCAGCACCCGGCGCACCACGAGCCCGGACCGCAGCTGTACGCCGATGAACCGCAGGTGGTGCCAGATCCCGGCGGGCTCGGGCGCCACGAGCCGCAGCAGCTTCATCTCCAGGTCCCGGCGCACCAGTTCGGCCTCGGCGGAGGTGAGACCGGACAGCGCGACCGGCAGCATGGACCGCAGCGCCACGTCCTGGGTCAGCATCACCAGGTCGACGTCCTCGCCGAGCCGCTCGTCGACGACCCGCTCCATGCGGTCGATCAACGCGCCCTGGTGCTCCGCCGTGGCCAGCGTGTGCAGTTGGGTGAGCCACGCGGAACGGATCCGGCTCCACCGCACCTCGGTGCTGTGCCGCCGCCGCAGCATGTCGATCAGCCGGTCGTTGAGGACGAACCGGTGCCAGTTGGTGGCGCTCACGTGGCGCGCCGCCTCCGGCTCGAACACACCGAGCCGGGTGTCGTCGACCCAGAAGATCCCGTCCTCGGCGGCGCTGCGCGTACGGATGGCGTGCAGGAAGTCCTCGGGGTGCTGCGGGGTGGTCATGATGAGCGTCCCCTCGTGGGGCGCGGGGAGCCGGCCGCTCGGTGGTTCCCCGCGCCGGGCCGGTCAGATGTGGTGGTACAGGTACCAGAACTGCCCGTACGTTCCTCGGATGTTGAGGACGGACTTCGCCTTGAGATACAGGGCGTGCATGCGCGTTCACCTCCTTCCGGGACCGTCGGTGCGGGCGCTCAGCACCGCGGTGAAACGCGGTGGAGCGAGCGCCGGGCCCACCTGGGGGCCGGCGCCGTCATGGGTGACCGACAACTGCCAGTCACGGGTGATCAGTTCGACGAGGTCTTCGAGGAGCCGCATGGTGACGGTCGCTCCGGCGCAGGTGTGCGGCCCGTGCCCGAACGGCAGATACGCCCCGTCCGGCACCGCCCCAGCCCACCGCTCGGGCACGAACTCGTCCGGCCGCTCCCAGTACTCGGGGTGCCGGTGCACCAGATAGGTGCAGACGGCGAGGAGGTCGCGCGGGGTCACCTCCGCTCCGCCGAGTGTCTGCGCATGGCTCGGTGTCCGCGCGAACAGCCACGCCACCGGCCACAGCCGCAGCGCCTCCCGCACCGTCCAACTCGGCTCCGCCGCAAGGGAGTCGGGATGCGTGCCCAGCAGATACACCGACCAGCCGAGCGCGAAGCCCACCGAGCCGACGGCGGCGAACAGGAAGGAGAGGTACACCTCGGCGAGATCCTTCGGGTCCGCCCCGCGCTCGCTCTCGCCCACGACGACGTCGAGCAGGTCGCGTGGAACGAGACTGGGGTCCGACTGCCGCTGCCGGTCGCGTATTTCGGCGTGCAGGAAGTTCAGCGCGCGGCGCCGGAAGAACAGTCGGGACGGCGGCGAGTGCCGGTGCCGGGCGCCCGCCAGGACCGCCCGGTGGACGATCTGCCCTACGGTGGCGTGCAGTTGGGGCGGCGCGTCCCGGTGCAGCAGGACGTCTCGCAGATGGCGCAGGACGAGCAGGTTGCCCGCGTCGGGCCAGACGGCGCTGGGAGCGAGGAGGTCGGCGACCAGACCGGGCAACTCCGCCCGCCGCGCGTCCAGATGACGACGCATCAGGGCTCGCGCCGAGCGCCCGATCCGGATCTGCGCCGCACGCGGTCCGAAGTCCCCGTGCCGGGTCCGGTAGAAGTCGGACGCCTCGGCGACCACGGCGTCCCGGTTGCCGAGCACCGCCCGGGCGGACTCCGGACCGGCCACGCACACCGTGCCCGCGGCCGAGCGCCACACGTCGTGCACCCCGTCGAACTCCGCGATCAGCAGGGCCAACGGGTCGCGGGCGCGGGGACGGACTCCGCGGGGAGTGCGGGCGGTCTGGCCGTGCCCCTGACGCGTCCCGGACGACTCCATGGCGGCCCCCTTCGAGATCACGCGAGCGCGACACCCGTGGTGCGGTACGTGTGACGCCCGACCGATGGGAACAGCCTGCGCACGGTTCGCCGCCGTGTCGCGTGCTGTGCCGGTGAGCGGAACAGCCGGACGGAGCAGGGCGCCGCGATGAGTTTCGGTCGGCCCGGGAGTCTGATCCGGTGAGCGTCGTAGCGCTTCGTGCGACGCTGCCCGGAACGACACACTACGGAGGACCCCATGACGACCACACCCGGCACCGCGAGCGGCGATCTCCCCGGCAAGCCGCCCGTCGTGGACATCGCCACCTGGAACGCGGCGCGCGACGAACTGCTGGTTCGCGAGAAGGCGCACACCCGTGAGGGCGACGCGATCGCCGCGGCCCGGCGGCGGCTGCCGATGGTCGAGCTCGACGGGAAGGTCGAGGTCGTCGGGGCGGACGGCCCGGTGCCGTTCCTCGACCTGTTCCAGGGGCGCGACGAACTCGTGGTGTACCAGCACATGTGGCACGACGGCGCCCCGCACCAGGGGCAGTGCGAGGGCTGCACCACCACGGCCTGGCACATGAAGGACGCCGTCTACCTCAACGCCCGGGGCGTCTCGTACGCCGTCCTGACCGAGGGCGCGTGGGACGAGGTCGCTCCGTACGTCGCGTTCATGGGCTACACCGAGCCCTGGTACTCGGTGCGGGGTCTGGACGCCCCGATCGGCGGCGGGATGGGGCACATCCTCGCCTTCCTGCGCGACGGCGACCGGGTCTTCCTCACGTACTCCACGACGGGCCGCGGCAACGAGCCCGTCAACGGCTCCCTCGCGCTGCTCGACATGAGCCCCTACGGCCGCGGCGAGGCCTGGCAGGACAACCCCGAGGGCTACCCGGCAGGGCGCGACGCCTGCTGGTACTGGCGCTCGGACGCCGACGGGAACGCCACTTGGGGCGGGACCAGCCGTCCCGTGCCGCAGTGGACCCGCCCCGGCGCGACCCCCGTCGAGACCCTGGGCCGCCACGGCGACTGCCACTGACGCGGAGCGGTCCGCTCTTGACGCCCCTCATCACCCCACCTAGCCTCGACTGAACACGTCTAGACAGGTAGGTCGACGATGGCGGACCCCCAGACTTCCCAGTCCCGGCAGCTCCAGGTCGAGACGCACGGCCTCGACGTGATCGGCGACGCCGAGCGCAAAGGCACCCCAAGTACCCTGTTCTGGCCCTGGTTCGGAGCGAACGTCTCCATCCTCGGACTGAGCTACGGCGCCTTCGCGCTCGGCTTCGGGATCTCCTTCTGGCAGGCGCTCGTCGCCGGTGTCATCGGGATCGTCTTCTCCTTCCTGCTCTGCGGCTTCATCGCGGTCGCCGGCAAGCGCGGCTCCGCGCCGACGATGGTCCTCAGCCGCGCCGCCTACGGCGTGCGCGGCAACCGGCTGCCGTCGGTGATCTCCTGGGTCCTCACCGTCGGATGGGAGACCGTCCTCACCGCGCTCGCGACGATGGCCACCGCGACCGTCTTCAGCAGGCTCGGCTGGGGCGGCGGCACCGAGACCAAGGTGGTCGCGCTGATCCTGGTCGGCGCGCTCACCGTCGTCGGCGGAGTCATGGGCTTCGACCTGATCATGCGGCTCCAGACGGTCATCACCGTCGTCACCGGCGTGCTCACGATCGTCTACATCGCGCTCGTCGCCGACCACATCCACTGGAGCACGGTGAGTGCCGTACCGGCGGGCTCCGCCCAGGAGTTCATCGGCGCGCTGGTGTTCATGATGACCGGCTTCGGCCTCGGCTGGGTCAACGCCGCCGCCGACTACTCCCGTTACCTGCCCCGGAGTTCGTCCAGCAGAGGCGTCATCGGCTGGACGACCTTCGGCGCCTCCGTGGCCCCGCTGCTCCTGCTGGTCTTCGGTCTGCTGCTCGCCGGTTCCTCCAGCACGCTCAACAAGGCGGTCGCCGCCGACCCGATCGGCGCGCTCACGACGATCCTGCCGACCTGGTTCCTGGTCCCGTTCGCCGTGGTCGCCGTCCTCGGCCTGGTCGGCGGCGCGGTCCTCGACATCTACTCCTCCGGCCTGGCCCTGCTGTCGGCCGGCCTCCGGATCCCGCGCTACCTCGCCGCGCTCGTCGACGGCGTCCTGATGATCGCGGGCTCCGTCTACATCGTGTTCTTCGCCGACGACTTCCTCGGTCAGTTCATGGGCTTCCTCACCACCCTCGGCGTCCCCATCGCCGCCTGGTCCGGCATCATGCTCGCCGACCTCCTGCTCCGCCGCCGCGACTACGACGAGGGCGACCTCTTCCGCCCGAACGGCCGCTACGGCGACGTCCAGCCCACACCCCTCATCCTCACCCTCGCCGCCACCGCGATCGGCTGGGGCCTGGTCACCAACACGGCCGCCAGCTGGCTGAGTTGGCAGGGCTATCTGCTCGACCCGCTCGGCCTCGGCGGCAAGTCCGGCGCCTGGGCCTACGCCAACCTCGGGGTCCTGATCGCCCTCGCCCTCGGCTTCCTCGGCACCCTCGCGCTGGGCCGCGCCCGCGTCCGGCGCCAGGAGGAACAGGCCGCGAGCCCGGAGGCGGTGGCCACGGTATGACCCCCGCGACCGGCCACCTCGCCGTCATCGACATGCAGCGCGTCTTCGCCGACCCCGACAGCCCCTGGGCCACCCCCCGCTTCGACCAGGCGGCGGCAGGCGTACGGCGACTGCTCCCGGCCTTCGGCGAACACGTCACCTTCACCCGCTTCCTGGCCCCCGAGAAACCCGAGGGCGCCTGGCGCGCCTACTACGACCAGTGGCCCTTCGCGCTCCAGCCACCGGACGCCCCGCTCTGGCGGCTGACCGACGAATTCGCCGTACGGGCACGGCAGTTCGTGGACGCACCCACGTTCGGCAAGTGGACCCCGGAACTCGCCGAACGCGTCGGACCCACCGGCCGCCTCGTCCTCGCCGGCGTCAGCACCGACTGCTGCGTCCTGTCCACGGCACTCGCCGCCGCCGACGCCGGAGTCGAGGTACTGGTCGTCGCCGACGCCTGCGCGGGCGTGGACGACGACTCCCACGCCAAGGCGTTGCACGTCATGGACCTCTACCAACCCCTGATCCGGGTGGTCACCGTCGCCGAGGTGGTCGGGGAACCGTCATGACCGCCGTCCGCCTCAAACACCAGCGCATCACCGAGACCCTCGCCAAGGAGATCCGCAGCGGCCACCGCCCCGCCGGCGAACAACTCCCCGGCGAACACGCCCTGGCCCAACGCTTCGGCGTCAGCCGTACGACCGTCCGCGCGGCCCTCGCCGAACTCTCCGAGGCCGGCCTGATCGCCACCCACACCGGCAAGGGCTCCTACGTCCTCTTCGACGGCCGCCCCCTCGACGACCGCCTCGGCTGGGCCCACGCACTGGCCACCCAGGGCATCGACACCCGGGTACGAACCCTCGCGGTGGATGCCCGACGGGACGAGCGCCTCGCCCGTCAACTCACCCTGAACACCACCGAGTTCGTGTGCGTGGAGCGGATACGGGAACTGGCCGCGGACGCGGTCGTCGTGTCGTACGAACGCAGCTTCCTGCCGCCCGTGCCCGGGGTCCGCGACCTGCCCTCCCGGGGATTGGGCCAGGAGTCCCTGACCGAGGTGATGCTGCGGGCCGGGCTGCGGCCCGACCACGGCGAACAGCGGGTCAGCGGGCGGCGGATCGACGGGCGGGAGGCGGAGCTGCTGCGCCGCGAACCGGGTGACTGGTTCCTCGACACGCGGCGCACCAGCCGGGCCGCCGACGGATCCTTCGTCGAACATGTCGTGAGCCTCCTCGACCCCGACCACTTCCAACTCACCCTCGAATTCGGCTGACCCACACGTCGGAAGCCGACCCCTGCCCCGGAAAGTTCCCATGACCCTCCAGAGCCGCGCCACCGGAGCCCTCCACGGACTCGCCCTCGGCGACGCCCTCGGCATGCCCACCCAGATGCTGTCCCGCCCGGACATCACCTCGCGCTACGGCCCGTTCCTGACCGGCTTCCAACCGGCCGCCCCCGACCATCCCCTCGCCGCCGGAATGCCGGCCGGAGCCGTCACCGACGACACCGAACAGGCCCTGCTCCTGGCCGAGTTGCTCCTCGACGGCAAGGGCCGCGTCGACCCGGCGGAACTCGCCCGGCGCCTGGTCGCCTGGGAGGACGACATGCGGGCCCGGGGCTCGCTCGACCTCCTCGGACCGTCCACGAAGCGCGCGGTGGAACTCGTCCTCGCGGGCACCCCGGTCGACGAGGTGGGGCGCTACGGCACCACCAACGGCGCGGCGATGCGGATCGCGCCCGTGGGTATCGCCGTGTCGGTCGCGGACCCGGCGGTGTTGGTGGACCGGGTGGTGGAGGCCAGCAACCTCACCCACAACACCGGGGTCGCCCTCGCCGGTGCCGCCGCCGTGGCCGCCGCTGTGAGCGCGGGAGTTGACGGGGCGTCGGTTCCGGAGGCGGTCGAAGTGGCCGTGTCGGCGGCCCGGTTGGCGGCGGGGCGCGGACACTGGGTGGCCGCCGCCGATGTCGCCGAGCGGATCGTCTGGGCGACAGGGCTGGTGCGAGGTCTGGCGGAGGCTCAAGTCTGCGAGCGTGTCTACGCGTTGGTCGGGACGAGCCTCGCCACCCAGGAGTCCGTGCCCGCCGCCTTCGCCGTCCTGGCCGCCTGTCCCGACGACCCCTGGCGGGCCGCGTTGTTGGCCGCGTCCGTCGGCGGTGACTGTGACACCATCGCCGCGATCGCGGGCGCGGTCGGCGGCGCCTGCCATGGAGTGGACGCCTTCCCGGCCGACGCGCGGGAGACGCTCGCACGCGTCAACCCGAAGCTTCAACTCGACGCGACGGCGGCCGCCTTGCTCGAACTCCGGGCCCGGCCGTGAGCACCAGGCTGTGGCACCTCGGCAACGTCGTCGTCGACCTGGTCCTCGATGTCCCCGCCCTTCCCGAGCGCGGCGGCGACGTCCTCGCCACCCGCACCGAGCACACCCCGGGCGGCGGCTTCAACGTCATGGCCGCCGCCGCCCGCCAGGGACTCCCGGTGACCTACGCCGGAGCGCACGGCACCGGCTCCTTCGGCGACCGGGCCCGCGCCGCACTGCACGCTGAGGGCATCGAGGTCCTGCTCGCACCGCGCCCGCAGCAGGACACCGGCTTCGTCGTCTGCCTGGTCGACGCGGACGGCGAGCGCACCTTCGTCACCAGCCCCGGCGCCGAGGCCACGCTGACCAGCGCCGACCTGGCCGAACTCCGGCCCCACGCAGGCGACTTCGTCTACGTCACCGGATACAGCCTGCTCTACGACAGCAACCGCACCGCCCTGCTCGACTTCCTGCCCCGACTCGACCCGGCGGTCACGCTGGTCACCGACCCGGGACCGCTGGTCCGCGAAATCCCCGCCGGGGCCGTGGAGTTGCTGCTCGCCCGCTCGGACTGGTGGAGCTGCAACGCCCGCGAGGCCGCGCTGCTCACGGGGACCGACGATCCGGCCGAGGCTGCCCGTGCGCTCCAATCCCGGCTGGGGCGCGGCTCGGTGCTCGTCCGTACCGGGCCCGAGGGGTGTCTCCTGCACCACGGCGAACGCCTCGTCGCCGTCCCCGGGTTCGCCGTCGACGCCGTCGATCTCAACGGCGCCGGCGACGCGCACACCGGGGTGTTCATGGCCGCCCTGGCTCGGGGCCTCGACCCGGTGGCCGCCGCTCACCGGGCCAATGCGGGCGCCGCCCTGGCCGTCACCGCGTCGGGACCGGCGACGGCGCCGGACGCGGCACGACTGGACGCGTTTCTTCAGAATTAGCCCTGGGGATCGGTCAGTTGCCGTCCCGGCGGGCGACTTCCACGTTCTCCAGGATGCCGATCGCGTCCGGCACCAGGACCGCCGCCGAGAAGTAGGTGCTCACCAGGTAGGAGATGATCGCCTGCTCGTTGATGCCCATGAACCGTACGTTGAGGCCCGGTTCGAGCTCGTCCGGGATGCCCGTCTGGTAGAGGCCGATCACGCCCTGGTCGTCCTCGCCGGTGCGCATGGCGATGATCGACGAGGTACGGGACTCGCTGACCGGGATCTTGCCGCACGGCAGCAGCGGCACCCCGCGCCAGGCGGGCAGGTGGTGGCCGCCGACGTCGATGCCGCTGAAGTAGACGCCCCGCTTGTTGCACTCGCGGCCGAACGCGGCGATCGCCTTCGGGTGGGCGAACAGGTAGCGGGTGTCGCGCCGCATGCTGAGGAGTTCGTCCAGATCGTCGGGGGTCGGCGGGCCGGAGTGGGTGGAGATCCGCTGGTCGTAGTCGGCGTTGTGCAGCAGGCCGAAGTCCCGGTTGTTGACCAGCTCGTTCTCCTGTCGCTCGCGCAACGCCTCGATCGTGAGCCGGAGTTGCTGCTGGGTCTGGTTCATCGGCTGGTTGTAGAGGTCGGTGACGCGGCTGTGCACCTTCAACACGGTCTGGGCGACGCTGAGTTCGTACTCGCGCGGGGCGAGGTCGTAGTCGACGAACGTGCCCGGGAGGTCCGGCTCGCCGACGTGCCCGGCGCTGAGGTTGATCGCCGCCTCGCCGAACGGGTTGACCGGGCCGTGCTCGTCAGCGCCGACCGAGTCGACGTGCGCGCTCAGTTCCGGGTGCCGTTCCGCGACGGCCTGGTACGCCGAGTGCGGCAGCGCCAGCACCGTGGTCGCCGTCGCCGCGCGGGCCGTGAACTCCCAGGTGCTGTCGGGGTCGGCGAGGACCTGGCCGCCGAAGGTGTCGCCGTCGGCCAGCAGACCGGCGACCGCCTCGTCGCCGTAGGGACCCTCCCCGAGCTGCTCCACCTTGCCGTGCGCGATCAGGTACACCTGGTCGGCGGGGCGGCCCGCCTCCACGATCAACTGGCCCGGGGCGAACTCCCGTTGCTCGAACCGCTCGGCCAGCGCGTCGAGCGCGTCGGCGTCCGCGAAGCCGCGCAGCAGCGGCAGTTCGCTCAACTCGGCCGGGACGACCCGCACTTGCGCGCCGGTCTGGACGAACGTCACCCGTCCGTCGCCCCGCGTGTACGACAGCCGGCGGTTCACGCGGTAGGTGCCGCCGGGCACGTTCACCCAGGGCAGCATGCGGGTCAGCCAGCGTGAACTGATGCCCTGCATCTGGGGTTCGGACTTGGTCGTGGTCGCCAGAGTGCGTGCCGCGGCGGTACCGAGGCTCTGCTGTTCCCGCTCCTCGGCGCCCGCCTCGGGCGCGGTACCGGTGTCGACCGACATGGTGCCTTCTCTCCTGTCGCACGGGTGACGGGACGGCGGTGTCCGTTGACAGGACGAATGCGTCCGTCACATTCCGTGCGTAGAGCTACCCCTCGTCGGTCACGACGAGTGATGACTTCGGACGGCGGTCGAGGCACATGCCAATCGCACGTGCTCCCGCACCACCCTCGGATCACTCGCCCTCACCCGTTCGGCGGTATCCGATCCGCGGCGCCTCACAAGGTCTTGCCGGGGTTGAGGATGCCCCTGGGGTCGAACGCCTCCTTCAGCCGGCGCTGCAACGCGTGGGCGGTGGGCCCGAGTTCGTCCGCCACCCACTGCCGCTTGAGCACACCGACACCGTGCTCACCGGTCAGCGTCCCGCCGAGCCGCAGCGCCAGCGCGAAGATCTCGCCGGCCGCCTCCCAGGCCGCGTCCGGGAGTCGGTCCAGGGCCGGATCGACCACGATGATCGGGTGGAGGTTGCCGTCCGCCGCGTGCGCGAGCGTGTAGACCGGCACGTCGTGCCGGGCCGAGATCGCGCGGATCTCACGGACCGCCTCCGCGAGCCGCGAGCGCGGCACGGCGATGTCCTCGATCAGCGGCCGCCCCAGGCGCTCCAGTGCGGGCAGCGCGAGCCGCCGGGCCGCGAGCAGGGCCTCCGCCTCGATCGGGTCCGCCGTGGTCTCCACGCTCGTGGCGAGCGGCGCCAGCACCCGCGCGACCTGCTCCGCCTCGATCGCCGCCCCCGCCCCGTCGCACTGCACCAGCAGCAGCGCCGCCCCGCGCTCGCCGAGCGCCGGATCGACGGCCCGCAGCACCGGCCCGTCGAGCAGCTCCGCGAGCGCCGGTACGACCCCGGCCCGCCCGATCGCGTACGACGCCTCGGCCGCCGCCTCGAACGAGTCGAAGTACGCGGCCAGTGTCGCGGTCGCCACCGGCACCGGGCGCAGCCGCAGCGTCGCCGACGTGATGACGGCGAGGGTGCCCTCGGAGCCGGTCAGCAGCGCGGTGAGGTCGTACCCGGTGACCCCCTTGACGGTACGACGGCCGGTCGTGACCACCGTGCCGTCGGCGAGGACGGCCTCCAGACCGAGCACGCTGTCCCGCGTCACCCCGTACTTCGCGCACCGCAGCCCGCCCGCGTTGGTCGCGATGTTCCCGCCGATCGTCGAGATCGCCGCACTCGCCGGATCGGGCGCGTACCGCAGCCCGTGCTCGGCCGCCGCCCGGTCCAACTCGGCGGTGATCACGCCCGGTTCGACCACCGCGAGCTGATCGTCGGCCGACAGTTCGAGGATGCGGTTCATCCCGGACAGGTCCAGCACGAGCACCCCCTCACCGGCCGACGCCCCGCCCGACAGTCCGGTGCCGGCGCCTCGCGGCACCACCGGCACGCGCAGCGCGTTGGCGTGCCGAAGTGTGACGGTCACGTCCTCGGTCCGCCGCGCGTGCACCACGGCGAGCGGAACACCGTCCGGGCGGGTGCCCGAACGGTCCGTGGTGTACCCGCCCAACGTGCGCGGATCCGTGGCCAGTTGGTCGGGCGGCAGATCCCGGGCGAGCAGACCGAGCAGCCGGGCGGCGGCGGTGGGGGCGGTGGGGGGAGCTGTGGTCACGGGTTCCGTACCTTCACTGTGCGTGCCTTCACGGATTCAACGCCTTCGTTCCGATCGCGAGCAGGGAGATGTCCTCCTGGGGCGCGTGCACGGGCGCGCACTGGATGTCCCGGAAGTGCCGCTCCAGCGGATTGCCGCGCGCGAGCCCGGGATTGCCGATCAGTCGTACGGCGAGTTCTACGGCCCGCACACCGTGTCGGTCGGCCAACACCCTTGCCCCCAGGGCCTGTTCGGGGGTGTAGGTGGAGTCGCCGGAGTCCACCCGGGCGGCTCCGCCGAACACCAGTTGCTCGGCACCGGCTAGCAGTACCTCGATCTCCCCGGCGGTCCTGCGGAAGCGTTCGGTCCGGGCCACCGGGTGACCGAGGTTGGCGGGCACGCGCTCGTGGGCGAACGTGTGGAAGAAGGACTGGGCCGCACGTGCCACCCCCAAGTAGAGGGCGGCGAGCGGGAGATGGAGGGAGGCGCCGGCCCGGTTGTCCTGTTCGGCCGACGCGCCGTACGGGCCGATGCCGATGACGTGCTCGTACGGGATCTCCACGTCCCGGAACGTCACGTCGTGACTGCCGCTGGCCCGCAGCCCCAACTGGTCCCAGCGGCCGGTGATGTCGATGCCGGGGGAGCCACCCGGCACCAGGAAGGTACCGACGCGCGGTTCCGGTTCGTCGGTCGTGGCCCACACCAGGAACCAGTCCAGGCCCTCCGCGCCGGTCACGAAGCGTTTGGTGCCGCTCAGCGACCAGCCGTCCGGGGTGCGCCGGGCGAGGGTGGAGGGGAGGCCACCGCGTGCGGGGGAGCCCAACTCGGGTTCCACGCGTGCGTGGTTGACGAGTACCGGCCGCTCGAACGACTCCTTGACCACCCGCGCGTACAGCTCTTCGGGCCAGTGCGGCTGTACGGCCTGCCGTGCGTGCGTGTTGAGGGTCATCGCCGCGATCAGGGCCACCGACGGGTCGCCCTGCCCGATCCGGTGGAGGATGCGTGCGCTCTCCTCGACCCGGGCGCCCCGGCCGCCGTAGGACTCGCCGATGGTCGCGGTGAGGAGGCCGGCCTCGTGGGCGATGCGGAGGGAGTCGGTGGGGAAGGCGCCCGACTGGTCGTAGCCGGCGGCCAGTTCGGCGATGCGGGCGGTCACAGGGCCTTCTTCAGGTCGGAGTTGAGTTCGGTGGTCCAGAAGGACTTCACGTCCAAGTGCTTCTTGAGCGTGCCGAGTTCGGTGAAGGCGTCGGCCACCTTCTGCTGGGAGGCGATGGTGTCGGCGCCGACTGTCCTGGCCTGGGTGGGACGTTGCTTCTGCGCGGCGATCAGGTCCGACTCGGCCTGGGCGAGCGGCTGGTGGGTGGCGTCGGCGGTGACCTTGGCGAAGCCGGTCTCGTGGCCGTCGCGGACGTAGGCGTACGCCTTGGTGATCCGGGCGATCAGGTCGGCCGTGGCGGCCCGTTGCGCGGGGCTCTTGAGGACGCTGTCGCGGGCGGACCAGAGGAAGTTGCCGGAGAGGATGTCCGCGCCGGAGCCGACCGTCGTCGCGCCCTGCTGGTGGGCGGTGATGATCGACGTGCCGTAGGAGGCGAAGGCGTCGATCGAGCCGCCGTTCAGGGCCGCGAGGCCGTCGTTGGGGAGCAGCGGCTTGGCGTCGATGTCGGACCACTTCAACCCGGCCTGCTTCAGCAGCTCGTAGAGGAAGTAGTGGGCGGTGGTGTTCTGGACGTAGCCGACCTTCTTGCCCTTCAGGCCGGCGATGTCGGTCACCTTCGAGCCCTTGGGGACGACGACTTCCTGATTGAGGGTCGAACCGCGCTGTACGGCCACGACCTTGAAGTTGGGCTTGCCGTCGGCGGCCGAGAAGAGGGGCGGGATCTCGCTGGAGGAGGCCACGTCGAGCGCTCCGGCGCGGATCGCCTGGAGCTGCTGGTCGCCGCCCTGGAACAGGCTCCACTTCACTTTGTACGGGGTGTCGTCGAGGTGGGCGTACTTGAGGACGGCCTCGCCGACCTTCCAGCCGGTGTCGCCGACCCGCAGAGTGACGGAGGAGACGTCGGACGAGGAGTCGGCCGTCGCGCTGCCGCCGCAGGCCGAGGCGAAGGGCAGGAGCAGGACGAGGGCGGCGGCGGACGCGCGCAGGGTGTGGCGCAACAACACGGGGTCTCCATAAGGGTGTTCGCAATCAGACGGTGACGGGCGGGTCAGGCGGCGTGCGAGGCGCTGGCCCGGTGGGCGAGTTCCTGGCGGACCAGCGGGAGCACGTGACGGGCGTAGTCGATCGCGTCGTTGAGCGGGTCGTAGCCGCGGATCGACAGCAGGTCGCAGCCGATGTCGACGTAGTCGAGGAGTGCCTGGGCGACCGTCTCGGGCGTGCCCACAAGGGCAGTTGACGCGCCGGCCGCGTTGGTGGCGACGGCGGGCGCCGTCCACAGGCAGCGGTCCTGGACCTCGCCGCGCTCGGCGATGTCGAGGAGGCGCTGCGAACCGACGTTCGCGGGGCGGCCGGTGGTGCGGTAGTGGCGGAGCAACTCGGTGTTCTTCGCCTGGTCCTTGAGGACACCGAGGGTGCGGTGCGCCTTCTCCCAGGCCAGTTCCTCGGTGGGCGCGATGATCGGCCGGAACGACACCCAGATACGGGGATGCGGGCGCCCGGCGGCATCCGCGACCGCGTTGACGGAGGCGATCTGCTCCGCCGTCTCCTTGAGCGGCTCGCCCCACAGCCCGAAGATGTCGCCCTGCTGCCCGCCCACCCGGTACGCGTCCTGGGACGAGCCGCCGACCGAGATCGGGACGAGGCCGTTCACCGGCTTCACGTCGGAGTAGTAGCCCTCGAACGTGAAGTACTTGCCCTCGTGCGAGACGGGTCCCTCGGCCTGCCAGACCTTGCGCAGGATCTGGATGTACTCGTCCGAACGCTCGTACCGCTCGGCCTTGTTGAGGTAGTCGCCCTCCCGGCGCTGCTCCTCGTCGCTGCCGCCGGAGATGATGTGCAGCGTCAGCCGGCCGCCGCTGATCTGGTCGAGGGTGGCCAGGGCGCGGGCCGCGTGCGTGGGGAAGACGACGCCGGGCCGGTGCGCGAGGATCGGGCGGACGCGCTCGGTGTGGGTGGCGACGAACTGGGCGATCTGGAAGGCGTCGGGCGAGGCCGAGTGGTAGGCGACCAGGGTGTGGTCGAAGCCGCCGTCGTCCAACGCCCGGGCGTACTTGCGCAGATGGTCGACGTCCAGGCCGGTGCGGCTCGACGCGGCGGGACCCGAGGCCCCGGAGTCGGTGTGGACGGCGCTGATGAACTCGACAGGCATGTGCGAACTCCTAAGCAGGAAAGGTCACTTGAGCAGGGAGGTGTCGGCGGACTTGGCCACGTCGACGTTCGGGTCGAGGACCCCGATGCTGTTCATGAGGTCGGCGACCTGCTGGACGGTCGTGTTGACGTCCGACGTGATCGGCAGCACCTGGCTGTAGGCGGCCGAGGCGAGCGTCTTGGCGACCGTGGCGTCGGCACCGTTGCGCTGCTCGATGGCCTTCGCGTACGCGTCCTGGTGGGTGCTGGTCCACTTCAGCGCCGTGCTCAGACGCTGGAGGAAGTCCGAAAGGGCCGTTTTCTTGGCCGAGTTGGCGAGGGTCTTCTCGGAGGCGTTGATGAAGCCGTAGCCGCTGACCCGGCCGTCCGCGCCGTCGACGAGGAGCTTGCCGCCCTGCTCCAGGCCGACGGCCTGGTAGACGCCGAACGTCGCCCAGATCTTGACCTTCCCGGAGGCGAAGGCGGCCTGCGCGTCGGTCGGCAGCAGGTACTGCACCTTGACGTCCTTGTAGTTGAGCCCGTTCTGCTTGAGGACGTTGGCGAGCAGATACTCCGAGATGCTGCCCTTCGCGGAGGACACCACGACCTTCTGGCCCTTGAGGTCCTTCACGCTGTCGATGCCGGAGTCCTTGCGGACGACGATCCCGACGTGCGTGCCGTCGTTCTTGAGGGCGGCGACGTTCTTGATCTTGACGCCGCCGCTGAGCGCCTGGAGCGCGGGCAGGTCGGCGGAGTACCCGGTGTCGGCGGCGTCCGCCTGCACGGCCTGGTAGAGCGGGGCCGCACCCTGGAACTCGGCCCACTTCACCTTGTACTTGGCGCCCTTGAGCGCGTCCGACGCGGCGATGATCGTCTGGAGCGTCTTGGCCTGGTCGCCGATGGTGAGGGTGACCTGCCCGCCGGCGGAGGTGTCCGCCGAGGAGTCGGCACCGCAGGCGCTCAGCGCCAGCAGGGCGGTCGTGCTCAGGGTGGCGGCGGCGATTCTGCGGATCACGAGGGGGTTCCTTCCAAAGTGCGGGTCACGCCGAGCCAGTTCAGGAGGCGGGCGCGCAGGGTCACGAACTCGGGGGCGGTCAGATCACGCGGGCGGGGCAGGTCGACGGTCACCTCGTGGGCGATACGGCCCTCGTCCATCACCAGGACCCGGTCGGCGAGCAGCAGCGCCTCCTCCACGTCATGGGTGACCAGGAGGATCGCGCACCCGTGCAGCCGCCACAGCTCGGCGACGAGCGCCTGCACCTTGCCCCGGGTCAGCGCGTCCAGCGCGCCGAACGGCTCGTCCAGCAACAGGAGTTCGGGCTCACGGACGAGAGCACGGGCCAGCGAGACCCGCTGGGCCTGGCCGCCGGACAGCGTCTTGGGCCAGACGGTCGCGCGCTCCGCGATACCGACCTCGTCGAGCGCCTTGAGCGCGAGCGCCCGGTCCGGACGCCCGGGCAGCCCGAGCACGACATTGCGCCACACCTTCAACCACGGGAGCAGCCGCGGCGATTGGAAGGCCGCGCTGCGCCGCGCGGGCACGGTCACCTCGCCGCCGATCTCGTCGTCCAGCCCGGCGAGGATCCGCAGCAGCGTCGACTTGCCGCAGCCGCTGTGCCCGAGCAGGGCCACGAACTCGCCCTCGCGGATGTCCAGATCGAGGTCGTGCAGCACGGTGTTGCCGTCGAAGGCCCGCGAAAGCCCGCGTATCTCAACGGAGTTGGCCATCTCTACGCCTCACCCTCGAAGTTGGCCCGCCAGGTCAGCAGCCGGCGCGACAGGATCCGTACGGCGAAGTCGCAGGCCAGCCCGAGCAGCGCGTACACGACCAGGCACAGCACGATGACGTCCGTACGGAAGTACTGCTGGGCGTTGCTCATCAGATAGCCGAGCCCGGCGTCCGCGTTGACCTGCTCGGCGAAGACCAGCGCCAGCCACGCGGTGGACAGCGCGTACCGCAGGCCCACGAGTGCCCCGGGCAGCGCGCTCGGCAGGATCACGTACTTGATCAGCCCGAACCGGCCGAGCCCCATCATCCGTGCGGCCTCGACGAGTTGGGCGTCGGTAGAGCGGATACCGCCGTAGATGTTGAAGTACAGCGGATACGTCACCCCGAGTGCGACCAGGGCGATCTTCGGGGTCTCCTCGATGCCGAACCAGACGATGAACAGCGGGATCAGACCCACCCAGGGAATCGCCCGGAACATGCCCATCGAGGAGTCGATGACGTCCTCGCCGAGCCGGAACAGCCCGGCCAGCAGCGACAGGACCAGCGCGACGGTCGCGCCGATCAGGAAGCCGATGGCGGCACGGCGGCCCGACGCGGCGATGGCGTGCGGGAGTTCGCCGTCCTTCGTCAGGTCCACCGCCTGCCGGATGACGTCGATGGGGGAGGCCAGCACGGACTCGGGGAGCACCCCGGTGGCGGAGGTCAGGAACCACAGCAGGACGAGGCCGACCGGTCCGGCGGCCCGCCGCACCGAACGGGGCACGGTGAAGCGACGGGAGGTCTTCGCCGTGCCCCGGATGGTGACCCGCGCGGCCGGCTGAGGGGTGTCCGCGGGCGCCGGCTGGGCGGGGAGAACCGCCGCGTTCAGGGGCTTCGTCGTCATGGCCGGTCTCCCGTCGATGCCGGGCGCGCGGGGTCGGCGGACCAGGCGGACCAGGAGCCGGGGAACAGCGTCGCCTCGAACCCGGCGATCTCCAGCGCCGCGATCTGATGGGCGGCGGTGACCCCGGAGCCGCAGTAGACGCCGATACGCTCCGCTGTGTCGGCCCCGCGCTCCTCGAACCGCTTGCGCAGCAACTCCGGTGCCAGGAAGGTCCCGTCCGCCGCCAGGTTCTCCCCGGTCGGCGCGGACACGGCTCCCGGGATGTGCCCGGCACGCGGGTCCACGGGCTCGACCTCGCCCCGGTAACGCTCACCGGCGCGGGCGTCCAACAGCAGCCCGGACACGGCGAGTTCGGCGGCTCCGTCGGCATCGGTGGTCGGCAGCGCACCCGGGCGGAGTACGACGTCACCGGGTGTCGGATCGGCGGGAGTCCCGGACTCCAGCGGCAGCCCCGCCGTGCGCCAGGCGCCCAACGCCCCGTCCAGCAGGGTCACTTCGGTGACGCCCGCGTAGCGCAGCAGCCACCAGGCGCGGGCGGCGGCCGTGTTGCCCAGGTCGTCGTAGACGACGACGGGGCGGCCGTCGCCGATGCCCCAACGGCGGGCGGATTCCTGGAGTTCGGCGAAGTCGGGGAGCGGATGCCGGCCGCCTTCTGGGCTCGCCGGTGCGGCCAGCTCCGTGTCCAGGTCGACGTAGACCGCGCCGGGGATGTGACCCTCGGCGTAGTGGTCGCGGCCGTGGGGATCGCCGAGGGCCCAGCGGACGTCGAGGAGGACGGGCGGTTGCTCGGAGCCGAGGAGTTCGGTCAGTTCGGCGACCGTGGTCGTCACGCGGCCGGTCATGTCAACTCCGCGGCGATCAGCGGCAGTTCACGGACTTCGGAGGTCCCCGGAGCCTCGGGTGCCAGCCGGAGCCGTTCGAGGAACAGGACGACCGTCGCGGCGGCGGTGCGGTGCAGGGCGTCGTTGAGGACGTCGTGCCGGCCGCCGTGGAAGACGACGGTGTGGACGCCCGGGTGACCGTCGTAGACGCTCAGTGCCCGGTCGAGCGGGCTGATCGTGTCCTCCTTGCCGTGCAGCGCCAGGACCGGCACGTGCACCAGGTCCAGGCGCGGTGCGGGCAGGTCGGGGGTGGCGTCGATGGCGCCCCGGCGGAAGTCGGGGTCGTTGGTGAGGCGTCCCTGGTGGGTCGGGCAGGTGGTGCGGGCGGCGGCCTCCTCCTCCCAACTGCCCGCCGTCCAGGCGCCGGTGGGCAGCCCGGCCAGGATCAGCGCGTCGACGCCCGCGGTCTGCTCGGCGGCGAGCCGAAGGGCGTGGAGCGCGCCCGTGTCGGAACCGACCAGGACCTTCGGGCCGGGCAGCGACTCGTCGGCGAGCAGCTTGGCGGCCTGCTCCAGGACGGCGGGGTCGGTGGTCGGGTCGCCGAGGGCGCGGACGCGGTAGGCGTCGAAGCCGAGCCGGCGGCCGAACCGCTCGTAGACACCGCCGTGTTCGCCCCGCCCGGCCAGCACGATCAACGTGCCGCGCGCGGCGAGGCCTTCGGGTTCGTCCCAGGACGAGACGGAGGAAGAGGGCATGGGGTGACAGCTCCCAACGAGGGGAAAGGGGAGGGGAATCGAGAGTGGGGGAGAAGTGAGCAGGCCGGAGCAGCCGTCACGTGTCAGTGCGCAGGGCGGACGTGATCAGCGAGAACTCGGGAGGGGTGCCGCGGAGAGGCGGTGGGTCAACGACAGCGCGCGCTGCACGCCACGCCGAAGTCGATGACTCGGCGCTGCGTCAGAAGGGCAGCGAAAGCGGTCGTGTGCAGCATGCGCCCATCATGACCGGCCGCGACCGATCGCGTCCAACGATGATTCCGCATCGAAATCGATCAGTTATCGCGATCGATGCACGGAACGACTACCGTCACCGGCATGCCCCAACCTGTCCTCGACATCGTGGCCCTGCGCAGCCTGACCGCGATCGCCGACTGCGGCGGCTTCCATCGCGCGGCGCGGGCCCTCGCCCTGAGCCAGTCCGCGGTCAGCCAGCATGTGCGCAGGCTGGAGAAGACGCTGGGCCTGCCGATCGTCGAGCGCGAGGGGCGGGGCACCCGGTTCACGCCCCAGGGGCGGCTGCTCCTGGAACAGGCCCGCCGCATCCTCGCCGTGCACGACGAGGCCGTACGCACATTGCTCGACGTGGACGGCGACACGGTCACGATCGGCTCCACCGAACACGCGGCCGACCAGTTCCTGCCACGGCTGACCGCGGCCGTCCAGGAGGTGCGGCCCGGCTGCCGGGTCCGCTTCCGCATCGACCGCTCGGCCCGCCTCGTCGAGGCCGTGGAACGCGGGAGCGTCGATGTCGCGGTGTACGTCACCGAGGCCGCCGCCACCGAGGGCACACCGGTCGGCGGCCTCCCGCTCACCTGGCACGCGACGCCCGGCTGGCAGCCACCGGCCGCGCCCGCGCCCGTCCCACTGGTCGCCATCGAGGACCCGTGCGCCATCCGCCGCCGGGCGATCTCGACGCTCGCCGCGCACGGGGTGCCGGCGGCGGTCGTCGGCGACGCCGGGTATCTCGCGGGCGTGCTCGACATCGCCCGCACCGGACAGGGCGTGGCGCTGCTCGCGGCGGTCGGGTCGGCTCCGGACGGGCTGACTCCCTACGACGGGTTGCCCTCCGTCACTCCGATCCCGATGAGCGCGCTGGCCCGCCCGGGCGCCGACCCGGCGACGGTCGACGCGGCCTTCGCGGCCGTACGGGATCTGTTGCGCTGAGGCGGGGGCGCGGACGGAGATCGGCCGGAACTGCCCCCTGTGGTGCGGTAGTCCGGACGGTTTTGGAGGAAAGATCCCTCGGGGAGATGCGGTGAGTCCGCACGTTTGGTGAGCCCGCGCGTGGGGCGAGTCCGCGAGTTCTTCGAGTCCGCAAGGGGGCGCGATCGTCGTGAGGGTCGTCCTGCTCGGTACCGCCGCCGGGGGCGGTTTCCCGCGGTGGAACTGCGCCTGCGCGCTGTGCGCCGCCGCCCGCGACGGGAAACTGCCCTCGCGCACGCAGGAGTGCGTGGCCGTCACCGGCAACGCGCGCGACTGGTGGCTGCTCAACGCCTCACCCGACATCCGCACCCAGCTCACCGCCACGCCCGCCCTCTGGCCGGGACCACGCGACACTCCGGTGCGCGGCGTGCTCCTCACCGACGCCGAGGCCGACCACGTCACGGGTCTGGCCACGCTCCGCGGGGCGACGGGCCTCAAGGTCTACGCCCCGCGACCCGTCCTCGTCGCGCTCACCCCGGCCCGGACCGTCCTGGATCGCTACGCACCCTGGGAGTGGTTCGACAGCCTCGCCGAGGACGGGTTCGTCCTGGCCGGCGGGCTCGTCGTCACGGCCCATCCGATGGGCGCCGAGCCCCCGACGTACCTGCCGCCGCGCCCGTCGGACGACCGCTGGGCGACGGCGTACCGCATCGAGGACCTGGCGACCGGCGGGGCACTCGTCTACGCACCCCGCGTCACCGCCTGGACGGACAGCCTCGACGAACTGCTGACGACGGCGGACTGCGCGGTGCTGGACGGCACGTACTTCACCGCCGACGGGGCGCGTACGACGACGAAACGCGCCGGCACCGGCCGTCCGACCAGGGGACACCTGCCCGTCTCCGGCCCGCACGGCAGCCTCGCCGCGCTCGCCCGTCACCCCGGGGTCCGCCGGATCTACACCCACCTCGACCACACGAACCCGTTGCTCGACGCGGCCTCGGCGGCGCGGGCGCAGGTGAGTGGAGCGGGGGGCGAAGTGCTCATGGACGGGGCCGAGTTCGTGGTGTGAGGCGGGCCGTCAGCTGTCGGTGTCGTCCAACATCCGTGCCAGGACGCCCCGTTGGAGCGGGAGCGCCTCCGCGTGCAGGTCACGGCCCTTGCGTGTGAGCGTGACCCACACTCCGCGTCGGTCCTCGACGCACACGGAGCGTTCCACGAGGCCGTCCTTCTCCAGCCGCCCGATGAGACGGGAGAGGGCGCTCTGGCTGAGATGGACCCGGCCGACCAGGTTCTGCACCCGGCACTGGTCGCCCTCCTCGGGCGCCTCGGCCGCGAGCATGTCGAGCACCTCGAAGTCGCTCGCGCCCAGGCCGTGCGGGTGCAGTACACGGTCGATCTCGCACATCGTGCGCGCGTGCACGGACAGGATGTCCCGCCACTGTTCCTCAAGCTGCCGGGCACCGGCCGACTTCACTGCCATACCCGCACGGTACACCGATCCGGCCAATTATTGAGTACGCAACTAGTGCGCGTGCAAGTAACCGGCCGGGCCCCGCTCCGGTATCGGGCCCGGTGTCGGGTCTGGTGTCGGGTCCGGTGTCACGCGGCCGGATTCTGGGTGAGCCCGACGAAGTTGCCGTCCGCGTCCTTCACGAACGCGATGAGCTTGCCGCCGCCGACGTCCTGGACGTCCTGGACCAGCTCCGCGCCCGCCTCCACCATCGCCGCGAGCCGGGTCCGGATGTCGTCCACGGTCCAGTACGGGACCGGTCCGGTCATGCCCTTGGCGTGCCCGTTCGGGTCGAGACCGACGTCCTGCCCGGCGGCCTTGTACCCGACGTAGTACGGCTCGTCCGCGTACGGCTCGACCCCGAGCAGCGCGCCGAACAGGGCCTTCGCGCCGTCCAGGTCCTTGACGGGGTAGATGATCGTGTTCAGTCCGTCGGTCATGACGAGCTCCTCCGTGAAGCGTGGTCCGACGGATTTCGCCGGTGAATTCAGGCTAGGGCGGGGGAGGCGTGAGGGCTTCTTCAATCCTGACCGGATGGCACCGACGGGCCTACGTCGCGGCGCTGCGGATGCCGAGGGCGAGGAGCACCACGGAGGTGGTCCTGGCGGCCCTGTACTTGAACCGGGAATTCCGCAGGACGTGAGCGGCGCGCCGGATCAGGACGGTCCAGGCGGCGAGCCAGAGCACGATCAGCAGCGCCTGAGCGGTGGCCAGCGTGAGGATCTGGCCGCCGAAGGACTGACGGGGCGCGATGAACTGGGGGACCAGGGTCAAGTAGATGGCCGCCGCCTTCGGGTTGAGGACGTTGGCGAGCAACGCTTGTACGTAGACGGAGTCCGAACGCCTCGGCGGGCGTTGGCGGTTCGGGGCCGGGACCGTGCTCGGTGCGGCGGAACGCCAGGTCCAGATGCCCAGGCCGACGAGGTAGGCGGCACCGACGAACTTGACGACGCTGAAGGCCACGCTGGAGTGCATGACCAGGGCCGAGAGACCGGCGATGGCGAGTGTGGCGTGGACGTACAGGCCGGTGACCGTGCCCAGGATGACGGGAAGGGCCCGACGCCGGCCGCCGTCGGTGACGTGTTGGATCAGCAGGGTCAGGCTGGCCCCGGGGGTGGCGATCAGCGGAAGGATCGCCACCAGGAACCCGGCGACGGCGTACGGATGGACCACGATGCCTCCGGATCACGCGAGCGGGGGTTCAGAGCACGACGCGGTAGTGGGTGGTCAGGCGCCGGTCGTCGTCCAGGACGTGGAAGGCGAGGCCGGGCGGCTGGTCGCGGTCCGCGGGCCGATCGCCCTCCCAGGGCATGCGCAGGGTCCAGGTGACGGCCGGTCCGACGATCAGTGGACGCGCGGCGAACGTCGAGGCGGCCGCGGTGTGGGCGTGGCCGGTGAGGACGGCGGCGACCTGCGGGTGCGCTTCGAGCAGGCCGGCCAGCTGTCCGGGGTTTTCGAGCATGCCGGAGTCGGGCAGCGGGTGGTGCAGTTGGACCGGCGGCTGGTGGAAGGCGATCAGCGCCGGGGTGTCCCGCGGCAGCGCGGTGAGCGTGGTGTCGATCCAGTCGAGGGTGTGGGCGTCGAGGCGTCCCTCGTCGCGGCCGGGGATGGTGGAGTCGCACATCAGGACGGTGGTGCCGGTGATGTGGTGGGCCTGGTTGACGGGGCCGTCGTCGGGCGCCTCGCCGAGCAGGGCTTTGCGGTAGGCCGGTCGCGCGTCGTGGTTGCCGGGGCAGGTGAGGACGGGAAACGGGGCGGTCAGGATCTCGGCCGCCTCCTCGTACTCGGCCTCCGCGCCGTGATCGGCGATGTCCCCGGTGACCAGGAGCGCGTCGACCGGGTGGGGCAGGGCTCGCAGGTAGTCCATGACGCGAGTGGCACGCCGGGTCGCCCTCTCACTCCCGTCCAGGTGCAGGTCGCTGATCTGCGCGAGCAGTGTCATTCCGGGATCCCCTCCAGCACTTCTAACGGAAGTTTTTCATTTTCCGTTAGGGACTTTAGGGTGTGCACAGGGATGTGATCAAGTGGTCGACGACCGGATACGGGATGGAAGGGGATGCCCTGTGGAGCGCTGGCCGGCATTGGAACTGGCGAGCACGATCCGTCACGACGGGGACGGCGGCGTCGCCGACGACCTGGCCACCGTCCAGGGAACGACGCGCTGGATCCAGGAGCGGCGGGACCTGCTGATCGGCTCCGTTCCGGCCGGGGAACTCGCCGAGGGCCTCGCGGTGGACGAAGACCTCCGGCTCGCGATCATCGAGCTGCGCCAGGCGGTCCGAGCACTGTTCGCCCGCGCGGTCAGCCCCGCTCCCCCCAGCCCGGCGGACGCCCATCGCCTGATGACCGCCGATGAGGCCATGACCCGCCTCAACACGGCCGCCGCGCGGGAGCCGGTCACCCCGCAGCTCGACTGGCCCGCCGACGGAGTCCCCGTCGCCCGGCTGATGTCGGAGGAGAGCGACCCGCACATCCGGCTCGTCGCGGCCCTGGCCCGAGCCGCCATCGACTTCCTCAGCGGTCCGCAGCGCCCACTGCTGCGCTCGTGCACCGCGCCCCGCTGCGTGCGCTATTTCGTCAAGAGCCATGGGCGGCAGGAGTGGTGCAAGCCGTCATGCGGAAACCGTGCCCGAGCGGCTCGCCACTACAGCCGTCAGCGCGCGGCGGCCGATGGCGGTCCGGCCCCGTCCTGATCGCCGGACACCGACCCCGCCGATCAAGAAAACGGTAAGAACCTCCCGCCCCACGCTCCCCACCTACAACCATCCGCCCCGGCACCCCGTCCAACTCCCGCCCGGTGCACGTCACTTGCCGGGCTTTCTTCTGCCCAGCTGGGGGATGTCATGAGTTCTGTCTCCGTCGGACGCGTGCTGCGTCGCGGGGCCTGTGCCGGAGCCGTGGGGGCGTTGCTCGTCGCCGGTCTCGGGAGCGGAGCCGCCTTCGGCGACGACGCGTCGCAGACCGACTACCTGTGGATGCACGCGCCGAGCGACCAGGCGGTCACCGTCGCCCCGGACGGCGGCGCGGCGCAGTACCGGCCGCTGTCGGTCGGCATCTACCACTACAACGACACCTTCACCGTGACCGACGGCCGGCTGACCGTCGACGCCTCCGGACTCGCCGGGGTCGCCGAGGTGGCCTGGCCCGACAACTGCACCCCGAACGACGCCGGCACCGTCGCCGTGTGCGACACCGGGGACGTGCCGACCCGCTACAGCGCGCAGGTGCAGCTGAAGACGCGGGCCGTCGCCGGCGCCGCCGTGGGAGCGCAGGGCGTGATCGCGTACTCCGCCGAGGCCACCGGCGGACCCGACGGCACGCTCGTCGCCCAGGAGGGCTCCGCGCAGACGACCGTCACCGTCGCCTCCGGCGCGGACCTCGCCATCAGCACCCCGAAGGACGTCTCCGGCGTCGAGCCCGGCACCAGCCTCACCGCGCTGCGCTCGATCACCAACACCGGCAACGAGACCGCCCACGGCTTCAGCCTGAGCCTGTGGGCGACGTACGGTCTCGACGTCACCACCCGCTACCCGCAGTGCGCCTACACCGGGCCGGACGTCGACGGCACCGGCACGACGGTGGTGACCTGTTCCTTCGACACCGACATCGCCCCCGGCGCCACCGTCGACCTGCCGGAGCCGCTGCAACTCGCCGTCACCGAACGCGCGTTGTACGACCGGTTCGACTACGACGTCGAGCCCCTCGGCGACACCCCCGACCTCGACACCTCGGACAACGGCGGCGCCTGGCACATCAACGCCGACAACACCGCCGACTTCGCCGTCTACGGCACCTCGGCGAGCGGCGCGGCCGGCGACACCGTCACCTCCGGCTTCCGCTTCGTCAACCACGGGCCCGCCTGGGCCGGCGACGTCAGCGCAGGCGACCCGATCACCACGATCGACTTCTACGCACCGGAGGGCACGGTCGCCACCTCCGTGCCCAAGACCTGCCAAGGGGCCCATACGCCCGGCGACGACTCGTCCATCGCCCACTACGCCTGCACCCTGCCGACCTGGGCCAAGCCCGGCCTGGACGTCAGTTTCCCGTTCCAGCTCCGCATCGTCCAGGTCGTCCCCGACGCGACGGGCCACGTCACGACCCACGCCTACAACGGCACGCCCCTCGCCTTCGACACGAACACCGAGAACAACACGGCCGAGGTGATCGTCAACCCGTCCACCTGACAGTGATGTTGGGGGCGAGCCCGCAGCTCGCCCCCTCAACTCCCGGCGCCCACCGAGCTGTTACTCAACTCCCGGCGAGAAAACGCCCGTTCACGTCGACTCCCGCTTCACCAGCTCCGTCGGCAGTATCACCGCCGCCGTGTCCTCGCCCCCGATCTGGGCCAGCAGCACCCGCACCATCTCCGCGCTGATCCGGTCGAACGGCTGCCGCATCGTGGTGAGTTCGGGGCTGGACGCCAACGCGGCGGGGGAGTCGTCGAACCCGCCGACCGCCACGTCCTCCGGCACGCGACGCCCGGCCCGCTCCAGCGTGGTCAGCACGCCCCGAGCCATCAGGTCCGAGGCGACGAACACGGCGTCCAGGTCCGGGACTTGGGCGAGCAGCCGCTCGGCGCCCCGCTCGCCGCTGAGCCGGCTGTAGTCACCGGAGACGATGAGGTCGTCGTCCACCTCGATGTCCGACTCCGCGAGCACCTCCTTGTAACCGGCGAGCCGCTCGACACCGCCGGGCGTGTCCAGCGGACCGGTGACCGTGCCGATGCGGCGGCGGCCGAGGGAGAGCAGATGCCGGGTCATGTCACGGGCGCCGTCCCGGTCGTCGGCGGCGACATAACTCACCTTGGACCCGAGCCCGATCGGCTTGCCGCACGCGACCAGCGGTACGCCCGCCTCGCTCAGCTCCTCCGCCACCGGGTTCCCGGAGTGACTGGAGACCAGCAGCACCCCGTCGACGTGCCCGGAGGTGATGTACCGCGTGATGCGCCGCCGCTCGTCCTCGGTGCCGGCCAGCATCAGCAGCAGCGGGATGTCGTGCGCGGCCAGCGCCTGGGTGCAACCGCGCAGCAGGATGTTGAAGTTCGGGTCCTCGAAGAACTTCTCCTGCGGCTCCGTCAGCAGGAAGCCGACCGAGTCCGAACGCCCGGTAATCAGCGAACGGGCGTGCCGGTTCACGACGTAACCCGTCTTGCGAATGGCCGCGTTGACGGCCTCCTGCGCGGCCGGGCTCACATAGTGCCCGCCGTTGAGAACGCGCGACACCGTGCCCCGGGAGACGCCCGCCTCGCGTGCCACGTCATGGATCGTCGGTGGTCTGCGCCGACCCCCCGTATTGCTCATGGTCAGACTCTACGGCTCCCGGGCCCGCAGCCAGAAGCACCGTGCTGGGAGCGTTCACAGCAGAGAAACATCAAGGACACTTGTCACCGGTCATGGGCATGCGGTTATGTTGGGGCGGCGCCCTAGGGCGTGCTGTGTGCACGTTCCCAAATGATCGACTACGGGAGAGATCCATGCCGGAGACCACCCCTGCGGGCCTCACCAGGCTCGCCTTCGGTGGGGACTACAACCCCGAGCAGTGGCCGGAGAGCGTCTGGCAGGAGGACGTCCGGCTGATGCGCGAGGCCGGCGTCACCATGGTGAGCGTCGGGATCTTCTCCTGGGCGCTGCTGGAACCCGAGCAGGGTGTGTACGACTTCGGCTGGCTGGACCGGATCATCGGCCTGCTGCACGAGAACGGCATCCGCGTCGATCTCGGCACGCCCACCGTCTCGCCGCCCGCCTGGTTCTACCGCGCCCACCCCGAGGCCCTGCCCGTCACCGCCGACGGCACCCGCTACGAGTTCGGCTCCCGCGGCGCGATCTGCCACAGCAACGCCGACTACCGCGCCGCCGCCGCGAACATCACCACCCAGCTCGCCGAGCGCTACGGCGACCACCCCGCCCTCGCGCTGTGGCACGTCTTCAACGAGTACGGCGTCCCCGTCTCCGCCTGCTACTGCGACTCCTGCGCCGCCCACTTCCGCCGCTGGCTGACCACGACATACCAGACCGTCGACGGCGTCAACGAGGCCTGGGGAACGGCCTTTTGGGGCCAGCGCTACGGAGACCTCAGCCAGATCAACCCGCCGCGCCTCACCCCGACCGCCGTCAACCCGGCCCAGGCGCTGGACTACACGCGGTTCGCCGACGCCACGATGCGCGAGAACTTCGTCGCGGAACGGGACATCCTCCACCGCCTCTCGCCCGGCATCCCGGTGACCACCAACTTCATGGCCGCCCTCAGCCAGTGCGAGTCCGTCGACTACTGGGCCTGGGGCCGCGAGGTCGACCTCGTCACCAACGACCACTACCTCATCACCGACGGCCGCCGCACCCACGTCAACCTCGCGATGGCCGCCGACCTCACCCGCTCCGTCGCGGGCGGCGCCCCCTGGCTGCTCCTCGAACACTCCACCTCGGGTGTCAACTGGCAGCCCCGCAACCCCGCCAAGGCCCCCGGCCAGATGGCCCGCAACGCCCTCTCCCACGTGGCGCGCGGCTCGGACGGCGCGATGTTCTTCCAGTGGCGCCAGTCCCGGCGCGGCGCCGAGAAGTTCCACTCCGCGATGCTCCCGCACGGCGGCACCGAGACCCGGGTCTGGCGCGAGGTCGTCGAACTCGGCGCGTCCGTCGAGGAGTTGGGCGAAATACGCGGCACCCGCACGCAGGCCGACGTGGCCGTCGTATGGGACTGGCACTCGTGGTGGGCGCAGAAACTGGCGTGGCGCCCGAGTGAGGACCACGACGCCCGCGAGCGCGCCGACGCGTTCTACGAGGCCCTGTACGACCGCCACTTGACGGTCGACTTCGCTCATCCGGAAGCCGACTTGTCGGCCTATCCCCTTGTCGTCGTACCGGCGCTGTATCTGATGACGGAGGCGGCCGGCCGCAACCTGAAGCAGTACGTCGAGAACGGCGGCACCCTCGTCGTCTCGTACTTCTCCGGCATCGTCGACGAGCACGACGCCGTCCACGAGGGCCCTTACCCCGGCGCGCTGCGGGACGTACTCGGCCTGACCGTCGAGGAGTTCTCGCCGCTCCTGGCCGACCAGCGGGTGCGCATCACCGGACCCGACGGCTCCGAACTCACCGGCGACGTCTGGACCGAGTTCGTCGTCCCGGACGGCGCCGAGACCGTGTGGACGTACGCCGAGGGCCTCACTGCCGACCACACGGCCGTCACCCGGCACCGCCTCGGCGAGGGCACCGCCTGGTACGTGTCGACCCGCCTCGACGCCCACGGCCTGGACGCCCTGCTCGGCTGGGCGACCGAGGACGCCCGGATCACCCCGCGCGCCGACCTGCCGTACGACGTCGAAGTCGTGCGCAGGGAAGGCGAGTTCGGCAGTTTCCTCTTCGCGATCAACCACAGCGCCTCGGACGTCAAGGTGCAACTCGGCGCCGACGGGACGGAGTTGCTGACCGGCGAACGTGCCGCGGGCGGCCTCGCGGTCCCCGCCGGAGCCGTGCGGGTCGTGCGACTCGACGGCTGACCCGACCCCCCTCCGCCCGCGCGAGCCGTGAGCCGCGGGTGGAGGGGATCTCCTTCGTCGCCTGCCGCGCGTGCGGTTCTGTTCGGCTACGGCGGTGTGGTTCGGTCAACACCGGTCCCGGGAGCCGGTGTTCCGTCCCAGCGGTGCGATCGTGCCTCGCCCGTCGCCCCACGCCCCAGGGCCGTTCGGCCCCCTCGAACAGGACCGTTCGGTCCCGGACAAGGGCCACCGAGTCCGGGACGTGGCGGACCGTGCTGCGGGAGAGTGGGAGGACGCGGCAAGCGGCGCGCAGAACGGAGGGTCACGCCATGCTGAGGACTCCGACAGGCCAGCGACGGTTGGACATCCTGGAGTGGCTGAGAGATCCGGCCACCCACTTCCCGGGCCATCGGTACGTCCCCGAGGCCGGAATCACCTCGGAGGCGGTGGCGGCCAAGCTGGGCGTGTCCCGCCAGGTCGCCGACACGCACCTCGAACTCCTTGTGTCCCTGGGGCTGTTGCGTGCTCGGCGGGTCCGGCTGCGCACCTACTACCGGCGCGACGAGGTCCGTATCGCCGAGGTGGCCCGGATGTTCGAGAAGGGCTGGTAGCCCTGCCTTTCCGGTGGTCTCCGGCGAGCGGGGTCTCACACCTTGTCCTGCTCGGAGCGCGTCGGCGGTTCCTCCGGTTCGGTGGTCACCGGGTCCTGTGGCGCTTCCGGTTCCGTGCGGAACGCCGCCGCGTCCGGGTCTCCGAACCGCTCGCACAGCAGCCTGCCCACCAGCGCGCCGCCGTAGAGCACGAAGCCCACGCCGACCAGCCAGGACTCCACGACCAGGACTGTGCCGACCGGGCCGTAGCTGACCGCGTTGGTGACCAGGAGCGGGGTGAACACCAGGTACGAGAACCAGCGCAGGCCGACCAGGCCCGCCATCGTGGCGAGGGCGCCCGGGAGGAGATAGCGCCAGGGCACGCGGTGATTGAGCAGGAAGTGCGGGCCCCACCAGAAGAACAACAGGCCGGCCGCCATGCTGAGCAGGATGCGCGGTGTGCCCTCCAGGACGTTGCGGGTCTGCACCTGCGCGTACAGGTAGCCCATCAGCATGACCAGCCAGACGAGTTGACGCCAGATGCGGTGCCAGGGGGCGCCGGTCGGAAGCCACACGTGCTCGTAACCGCTCTGCACACTCGACGCGAAGGACAGGCCGAACAGTGCGAGCAGCGCCACGCTCCACGCACTCGTGGTGCCGATGACCTTGCGGGGCGGGGTGAAGACATCCGTGAGCGCGCGGGCGGACCGGCCGGACAGATCCATGCCGTCCACGAGCCACAGCGCGAACCCGCCGTGCCCGAGCGGATCGGCCGCGGCGACCACGATCAGCAGGGGCGCGAGGGTGACCAGGGCGAGTGTCGCGAACCCCATGGCCCGGTGCAGCAGCTCCAACTCCCGCCCGCGCCGGTTGAGTTCGGCGAGCCCCAGCCCTTGCCACACCGCGCGCACGCGTCTCACCGCGGACGTCCCGCACGGTGGGTGGCCGACCGTGACATGAGGGCCCCCTTCTCGCCGACCGGCAGCGGGAATCGGGTCACCAGCAATACGCTCGGCAAACGTGGCCGGGTGCCGCGACGACCGGGATGCGCAGCAGATGACCGGGAAGAAGAGCAAGCGTACGCGCGCCTGCTCGAACCGTGGAGGCTTTCATGGACCGACCCGATGACCGTCCCGACGCCCTGCTCGCCCGTCGTTACATCGCGATCGGCGGCAGCGGCCCGGAGGACGTGGTCGCCGACGCCCGCGGCCGGGTGCTGACCGGCGTCGAGGACGGCCGCATCCTCCGCCTCGACGGACTGCTCGACCCCGAGGCGGTCCGGGTGGAGACCCTCGCCGACACCGGCGGCAGGCCGCTCGGCCTCGAACTCCTCCCGGACGACGGCCTGTTGGTGTGCGACGCGGAACGGGGGCTGCTGCGCGTCGACTTGACGGACGGAACCGTACGCGTCCTCGCCGACTCGGTGGCGGGTGAGCCGCTGCGGGGCGGCAGCAACGTGGTCGCGCTGTCGGACGGCAGTGTGTACTTCACCGTCTTCAGCCTCCGTTACCCGATCGAGCGGTGGATCGGCGACATCGTCGAACACACCGGCACGGGACGGCTGTTGCGCCTCGCACCCGGCGCCGACAGCCCCGAAGTCCTCCTGGACGGACTCCAGTTCGCCAACGGGCTCGCCCCGAGCGCCGACGAGTCCTTTCTGGTCGTCGTGGAAACCGGCGTCCGCCGTCTGACCCGCTACTGGCTCACCGGACCGAAGGCGGGCCGGAGTGAGCCCTTCGTCGAGGACCTCCCCGGAATGCCCGACAACCTCTGGCGCGCCGGCCCGGACGGGCCGATCTGGGTGGCGCTGGCGGGCCCGCGCGTCGCGCCGCTCGAACTCCTCCACCAGGCCCCACCCGCCGTACGGCAGGCCGCGGCCCGTGTCGCCGTGCACATGCCCTTCCGCCCCACCGGCACGATCGGAGCCATGGCGTTCGACGACGACGGAACCGTCGTCCATCACCTCGCCGCGCGCGGCTCGTCGTACCGGATGGCCACCAGCGTGTGCGAGGCCGCCGGGCACCTGGTGCTGGGCAGTGTGTGGGAGCGCGGGATCGCGTTGTGCGAGCCGCCCGTCCCGAAGTGACCCCGGCGAGTCCCCGGCGTTACCCTGATGCCCGGCCGTGATCAGCTCTCGCGGCGCGGCGGTGGGGCCCGCCGTACCCGAACCGCGGCAGAGGTGCCGCCAACGGTCCCTACTTGTAGTGGCGTGCGCCCCCAGGGCCCCCGACGAGTAGGAGACGTACGGCCCATGACAGCTCCCGAAGCCGAGAGCCTGCGTGCCCGGACCGAGGTCCCGCGCCCGTCCGTCTGGCGCGGTCAGGGACCCGTCGTCGCGGTGGTCGCGGTCGGCGGCGCGATCGGGGCCGTAGCGCGGTACGCGGCCTCGCTGTGGTGGCCCGCGCAGAGCGGTGGCTTCCCGTGGGCCACCTTCGGGATCAATGTCGTCGGGTGCGCCGTGATAGGCGTGTTCATGGTCGTCATCACCGAGGTGTGGGCCGCGCACCGGCTGGTGCGGCCGTTCTTCGGTACCGGGGTGCTCGGCGGGTTCACGACCTTCTCCACGTACGCCGTCGACATCCAGAAACTGGTCGACGCGGGCCATGCCCGCACCGCGCTGGCCTATCTCGCCGCGACCCTGCTCGCGGCCCTCGCGGCGGTCTGGCTCGGAGTGACGGCGGCCCGGCGTGTCCTGAAGCGGAGGCAGCGATGACCAGGCTGACCGGCAGTGCCCTGCGGGTGACGATCTTCATCGGCGAGAACGACACCTGGCACCACAAGCCCCTCTACACGGAGATCGTCCACCGGGCGCACGCCGCCGGTCTTGCCGGTGCCAGCGTTTTCCGGGGCATCGAGGGCTTCGGCGCCTCCTCCCTGATCCACACCACACGGCTGCTGTCGCTGAGCGAGGACCTGCCGGTGGCGATCGTGATCGTGGACACCGAGGAACTCGTACGGGCCTTTCTGCCGCAGCTCGACGAACTGGTCACCGAGGGACTCGTGATCCTGGACGACTGCGAGGTCATCCGGTACGTGGGCCGCGCGGACGGGCCCGGCGAAACGGGCGCGAAGGGTAAGAGGTCGTTGTGAACTGGGTGTTGGTCGTCGCGGGCGCCATGGTCGGTGCCCCGCTCCGCTATCTCACCGACCGTGTTGTGCAGATGAGACACGACTCCGTTTTTCCCTGGGGCACCTTCGCGGTGAACGTCACCGGCTGTCTGATTCTCGGTGTGCTGACCGGTGCGGTGTCCGCCGGCGCGGCGGGTTCGCAGCTCCAACTCCTCGTCGGGACAGGCCTGTGCGGGGCCCTGACGACGTACTCGACCTTCTCGTACGAGACACTGCGGCTGACCGAGACGGGCGCGGGGCTCTACGCTGCCGCCAATGTCGTCGGCAGCGTGACGGCGGGCCTCGGTGCGGCATTTGCCGGGGTGTCGATCGCGCAGGCCCTGTGGGCGTAAGAGATCGGGCGGATCCCGCGCCCGGGTTGGACCGCCCCCGGCGCTATTGTCTACAGCACTGTCGACCAACTCCCAAGAACTGGATCTCATGAGCGTCATCAGCGTCGGTCAGGCCGCCGTCCTCGGAGTCGTCGAGGGGGTGACCGAGTTCCTTCCGGTCTCCTCGACCGGCCATCTGAAGATCGTCGAGGGGCTGATGAAGATCCCCGTGGACGACGATTCCGTCGTCGCGTTCTCGGCCGTCATCCAGGTCGGCGCCATCGCCGCCGTGCTCCTGTACTTCTTCAAGGACATCGTGCGGATCGTGACCGCGTGGGGCCGTGGCCTGCGCAATCGCGAGGAGCGCTATCACCACGACTACAAGTTCGCCTGGTGGGTGATCTACGCGACGATCCCGATCGTGATCGTGGGCCTCGCCGCGAAGCCGCTCATCGACGGGCCGCTCGGCTCGCTGTGGGTGGTCGCCGCCTCGCTGATCGTCGGCAGTGGTGTCATGTGGTGCGCCGACCAGATGGGCCGGCACAAGCGCGGTGAGGACGACACCACCTTCAAGGACGCGATGCTGGTGGGCAGTTCACAGATCCTGGCGCTGCTCTTCCCCGGCTTCTCGCGCTCCGGCGCCACCATGTCCACCGGTCTCATCCTCGACCTGGACCGCGTCGCCGCGACCCGGCTGTCCTTCTTCCTCGGCATCCCGGCGCTGACCGGCGCCGGCATCTACGAGCTGAAGGACGCCCTGGGCGCGGGCGTGGGCGCCGCCCCGCTGGCCGTCGGCACGATCGTGTCCTTCGTGGTGGCCTACGCCTCCATCGCCTGGCTGCTGAAGTTCGTCGCGAAGCACTCCTTCAACGCGTTCGTGATCTACCGGATCATCATCGGCCTTCTGCTGTTCGGGCTGCTCGGCACGGGTGTGCTCAACAGCTGACACCGGTCGGCAGTGGGCGGACGATCATCGCAGCGGGCGTGAAGCCGGATTTTCAGGCTTCACGCCCGCTGAATTTTTCTTTTCCGATCGCTTGACAGCACTGTCCCGTCACCCGCAGGATCACGTCCGTGAACCTGTCAGACAGCCAGACAGGTGGAGTCGGGCCGCGGCGCGTCAGCGCCATGGAAGCGGTGCTCGTCCACCTCCGCGGCGCCATCGAACGCGGCGACTACGCCATCGGGGACAAGCTGCCCTCCGAGGCGGAGCTGTGCCGCACCCTGGAGATCAGCAGGCCCGTGCTCCGCGAGGCCTTGCGGGCCCTGCAGACCATGGGCCTGACCGTCTCCAAGACCGGCAAGGGCACCTTCGTGGTGGCCAACGCCGTGGAGGACCCCACCTTCGGCGACTACGCGGCCAGTGACCTGCTGGAAGTGCGCCGCCACGTCGAGATCCCGGTCGCCGGGTACGCGGCGCTGCGCCGCACCTCGGAGAACCTGGACCACCTGGCCCACCTCCTGGACCGCATGGAACGGGAGACGGACACCACCGCGTGGGTCGCGATGGACACGCTCTTCCACCTCGCGGTTGCGGAGGCCGCCCAGAACCCGGTGTTCCGCCGGGTCATCGAGGAGATCCGCGACGCACTGGCCCGCCAGTCCGCGTTCCTCAACGAACTCGGCGGCCGGCGCGAGCAGTCCAACCGCGAGCACCGGGCGATCGTCGAGGCGCTGATCGACGGCAGCGAGCCGGACGCCGTCGAGGCCATGTCCCACCACCTCGACCGGGTCGAGACGACCCTCACCGACATCGTGCGCCCCGCGCGCACGGACACCCCCACGGAAGGCGGACCCGAGGCGTGAGCGAGCAGTCCCTGCACGGCAGCGAGCAGTCCCGGCGCGATGGCGTGCAGTCCCAGCGCGATGGCGTGCAGAAACGATCCGGCCATGTCGACGCCGGAGACGCCGGCTACAGCAAGTCCCTGAAGTCCCGGCACGTCAACATGATCGCCATCGGCGGCGCGATCGGCACCGGCCTGTTCCTGGGCGCGGGCGGCCGCCTCGCCGACGCCGGCCCCTCCCTCTTCATCGCGTACGCGGTCTGCGGCCTCTTCGCCTTCCTCGTCGTCCGCGCACTGGGCGAACTCGTCCTCTACCGGCCCTCGTCCGGCGCCTTCGTGTCGTACGCCCGGGAATTCCTCGGCGAGAAGGGCGCGTACGTAGCGGGCTGGATGTACTTCCTGAACTGGGCCACCACCGGCATCGCCGACATCACCGCGGTGGCCGTCTACACCCACTACTGGAGCATGTTCTCCGACATCCCCCAGTGGGTGATCGCGCTGATAGCCCTGGCCGTGGTCCTCACGGTCAACCTGATCTCGGTGAAGATGTTCGGCGAGCTGGAGTTCTGGTTCGCGATCATCAAGGTCAGCGCGCTCGTCGTCTTCATGCTGATCGGCATCTTCCTGCTGGTCACCCAGCACCAGGTCGACGGCCACACCCCCGGCCCGTCCCTGATCACCGACAACGGCGGCATCTTCCCCAACGGCCTGCTGCCCATGCTCCTGATCATCCAGGGTGTCGTCTTCGCCTACGCCTCCGTCGAGCTGGTCGGCGTCGCCGCCGGCGAGACGGAGAACCCCGAGAAGATCATGCCGAAGGCGATCAACTCGATCATGTGGCGCGTCGGCCTCTTCTACGTCGGCTCGGTGGTCCTGCTGTCGATGCTGCTGCCGTGGAACAAGTACAGCGCGGGCCAGAGCCCCTTCGTGACCGTGCTGTCGAACATCGGTATCCCGGCGGCCGGCGGCGTCATGAACCTCGTCGTCCTCACCGCGGCCATGTCCTCGCTGAACTCCGGCCTCTACTCCACCGGCCGCATCCTCCGCTCCATGGCGATGTCCGGCTCGGCCCCCAAGTTCACCTCGGTGATGAGCCGCAGCCAGGTCCCCTACGGCGGGATCCTGCTCACCAGCGGCATCTGCGTCCTCGGCGTCGGCCTCAACTTCGTGGTCCCGGCGGACGCGTTCGAGATCGTCCTCAACTTCGCGGCGATCGGCATCCTCTCCACCTGGGGCATGATCATGCTCTGTCACTTCCTCTTCTGGCGGAAGACCGAGAAGGGCGAACTGACCCGCCCCGGCTACCGGTTGCCGGGTTCCCCCTGGACCGAACTCGTGACGCTGGCCTTCCTCGCCTCCGTCCTGGTCCTCATGTACGCCGACGGCGGCGCCGGACGCACCACCGTGCTGTGCCTGCCGCTGATCGCCGCCGCGCTCGTCGCCGGATGGTTCGCCGTCCGCCGCCGCGTGGCCAGCACGTCCTCCACCGCACCCGACGCGTGAGACCCACGTCGTCCCGACCCTGACAGGCAGTGATGTTCAGCAGTTCCCTCGCGGACCCACCCCTCATCCGTGAACCCCTCCACGCACCCGTCGCCCACCTGATCCGCGGCGGAATGATCGAGGGCATCCACTACGGCTCGGTCGTCGTCCTCGATGCCGACGGCCAGGTCCAGCTTCAGATCGGTGACATCGAGGCGGCGTTCTATCCGCGGTCGGCGATCAAGCCCGTGCAGGCCGTTGCCATGGTGCGGGCGGGGTTGCCGCTCGACGGTGAGCTGCTGTCGCTGGCCGCGGCGAGTCACTCCGGCGAGGAGCGGCACCTCGCCGGGACGCGGCGCATCCTCGAACTCGCCGGGCTCACGGAGTCCGATCTGCGCAACGTTCCTGACCTCCCGTTCGATCCGGTCGTGCGGGATGTCTGGGTGCGGGAGGGGCGGGCGCCGTCGCGGCTTGCGCAGAACTGTTCCGGGAAGCATGCGGCGATGCTCTACGTGTCGAAGCTCAACGGGTGGTCCCTGGACGACTATCTCTCTCCTGAACATCCGCTGCAGCAGGCCATCGCGGAGATCGTCGAGGATCTCACCGGGCAGCGGATTGCTCGGGTGACCGTTGATGGGTGCGGGGCTCCTCTGTTCTCCATCTCCCTGCATGGGCTTGCCCGGGCTGTTGCTCGGATTACTACCGCTGCGCCGGGGACGCCCGAGGCGCGTGTCGCTGATGCGATGCGTGACTATGCGGAGATGGCGTCCGGGGCGGGGCGCGATGTGGCGGCGTTGATGCGGGCCGTGCCTGGGTTGTTGGCCAAGGACGGGTTCGAGGGTGTCGAGGTTGCCGCGTTGCCTGATGGGCGGGCTGTTGCCGTGAAGGTCTCGGACGGGGCGAATCGGGCGCGGGTTCCTGTGGCTGCGGCTGCGCTTGTGCGGGCCGGGGTTGAGGAGGGGCTGCTTGCCGAGTTTGCGGGGGAGCCGTTGCTTGGTGGCGGGGAGCCGGTTGGTTGTGTTCGGCCTGTGCGGGCTTTGGACCCGGTGTCGCCGTTGTCTGCGTGTGCGTAGTTCGGTCGTGGGGTCTCTGCGGGTCCGTTGTGGCTGGTCGCGCCCACGCGGCGGAGCCGCAAATCGACACAGCCCCGCGCCCCTAAAAACAAAAAGCAGCTGAACGATGTTGGAAGGAACCCATGACTGCCGTCAGCCGTCGCGAACATGATCTGCTCGGAGACCGGGATGTACCCGCCTCTGCCTACTGGGGTGTTCACACCCTGCGGGCCACGGAGAACTTCCCCATCACCGGGGCGCCGATCTCCATCTATCCGCACTTGATCAATGCGCTGGCCGCCGTCAAGGAGGCCGCTGCTCTCGCCAATGAGGAGTTGGGGCTGCTCTCGTCGGAGAAGGCGGGTGCCATTGTCGCCGCCTGTCGGGAGATTCGGGGCGGGAAGCTGCATGACCAGTTCGTGGTGGACGTGGTGCAGGGTGGGGCCGGGACCTCTACCAACATGAACGCCAACGAGGTTGTCGCGAACCGGGCGTTGGAGTTGCTGGGGCACGGCAAGGGTGAGTATCAGTTCCTGCATCCGAACGAGGACGTCAACCTGGGGCAGTCCACCAATGACGTGTATCCGACGGCGGTCAAGGTAGCGACAGTCTTTGCCGTGCAGGGACTGCTCACGTCGATGGCTGTACTGCAGGACGCCTTTGCCCGTAAGGCTGTTGAGTTCCGTGATGTGCTCAAGATGGGCCGTACACAGTTGCAGGACGCGGTGCCGATGACGCTCGGTCAAGAGTTCTCGGCGTATGCGGTCATGATTGACGAGGATCGTCAACGTCTTGACGAGGCTGTCCAGTTGATCCATGAGATCAACCTGGGGGCCACGGCCATCGGGACTGGGCTCAATGCACCTGCTGGATACGCGGAGTCGGCTCGGCGGCATCTCTCGGAGATCACCGGGCTGCCGTTGGTGACGGCGGCCAATCTGGTCGAGGCCACGCAGGACTGTGGGGCGTTCGTGCAGATGTCGGGGGTGCTCAAGCGCGTCGCGGTCAAGCTGTCGAAGAGCTGCAACGATCTGCGGCTGTTGTCCTCGGGGCCGCGTGCGGGGCTCGGGGAGATCAACCTGCCGCCGGTGCAGGCCGGTTCGAGCATCATGCCGGGCAAGGTCAACCCGGTGATCCCCGAGGTCGTCAACCAGGTCGCCTTCGAGGTGATCGGCAACGACGTCACCATCACGATGGCCGCCGAGGCCGGACAGCTCCAGCTCAACGCGTTCGAGCCGATCATCCTGCACTCGCTGTCGGAGAGCATTACGCATCTGAGCGCCGCTTGCGTCACGCTCGCCGAACGGTGCGTGGACGGCATCACCGCCAACACGGAGGCGCTGCGCGCGAGCGTGGAGAACTCCATCGGGCTGGTCACCGCGCTGAACCCGCACATCGGGTACACGGCCGCCACCGACATCGCCAAGGAGGCCCTCGCCACCGGCCGGGGTGTGGCCGAACTCGTCCTGGAGAAGGGGCTGTTGCCCGCCGAGACCCTTGCGGCCCTGCTGCGGCCCGAGGTCCTGGCCGGCAGTGGTCCCGTGGCCGTCTGATCCGCGTCGTCCGACATGCGAGCGCGCACCAGGACCGGCCCGGAGGCACAATGGTGATCATGTCCCCATCCATGGCCTTCCAGCCGGTCCTGGAGCGCATCGCCGGTGAGATCGAGCGGACCCCCGGCCGCGGCCGGCCCGCCGACTACATCCCGGCGCTCGCCGCCTGCGACCCGCGCCGCTTCGGCATGGCCGTCGCGGAGCTGGACGGCACGGTGTACGGCGTGGGGGACTGGCGGCAGCCGTTCTCCACGCAGTCCATCACCAAGGTCTTCACCCTCGCCCTCGACCTGGCCCGCGAGGGCGACGAGCTGTGGGAGCACGTGGGCCGCGAGCCCTCCGGCAACCCCTTCAACTCCCTTGTCCAGCTGGAGTACGAGAGCGGTATCCCGCGCAACCCGTTCATCAACGCGGGCGCGCTCGTCGTCACCGACCGCCTCCAGACCCGTACCGGAGACGCCGCCGGTGAGCTGCTCGCGTTCCTGCGTGCGGAGAGCGGGAACCCGTCCCTCGGTTTCGACAAGGACGTCGCCGCCTCCGAGTCCGCGAACGGTGACCGCAACGCGGCCCTCGCCCACTTCATGAAGTCCTACGGCAACATCGACAACGAGGTGCCCGTCCTCCTGGACCAGTACTTCCGGCAGTGCTCGATCGAGGCGTCCTGCGCCGATCTCGCCCTCGCCGCAGGGTTCCTGGCCCGGCACGGCATTCGCGCCGACGGTTCCCGGCTGCTCAGCCTCACGCAGGCCAAACAGGTCAACGCGGTGATGCTGACGTGCGGGACGTACGACGCGGCGGGCGAGTTCGCCTACCGGGTGGGGCTGCCCGGCAAGAGCGGGGTGGGCGGCGGGATCATCGCGATCGTCCCGGGCCGGTGCACGCTCGCCGTGTGGAGCCCGGGACTCGACGAACGGGGGAACTCGGTGGCCGGGGTCGCCGCCCTCGACCGGTTCACGACCCTGACGGGTGTGTCGGTGTTCTGAGCGTCGTCAGCCCAGGAACTCGGTGAGCAGGGGCAGCAGCACCTTCCGCCGCATGACCTCCATGTGCGTGGTGCCGGGCAGCACGGCGAGCTGTGCGTCGGGGATCAGCCGGTGCATCTCGGCGAGGTGCTCGATGCGGAAGAAGTCCGTGTCGCCGATGACAAGGAGCGTGGGCGCGCTGAGCGTGCGCAGGTCGTCGGCGGTCCAGGGCAGCGGGGCGTTCGCCGCCGCCGAGCACTTGGCGAAGAAGTCCTGGAAGTGCTCGGGGTGCGGTGCGACGGCCGCGTAGGCGTCGGCCATCTCCTGGAAGTCCGCCTGGCTGGGCAGCCGGGGCGAGTTGAAGTCGGGGGCGCGGACCTCGTCGTGGAAGCCGTCCTGGGAGTACGCGACGGCGGCCGGTACGAGTCGTCCGACCCGCTCCGGGTACCGGACCGCGATCTCCAGCGCGACCAGCCCACCGAGGCTGAACCCGATGAAGTCGGCCTGCGGGACGCCGAGTTCGTCGAGCAGTGCCACCACGTCGGAGGCCAGGTCCGGGATCGTCATGGCCCGGTCGGTGTCGGGGGTGTGGCCGTGGCCCTGGAGCTCGGGGGCGATCACGTACCGCTCGGCGGACAGCGCGGGCAGCATCGTCCCGAAGGCCAGCCCGACGGTTTGGACACCGCCGTGCAGCAGCACCAGCGGGCGCCGGTCCTCGCGTTCGGTGCCATGGATCTCGTAGTACATCTCCTGGCCGTTCACCTTGGTGCGGGCGGAGCTGGTCGGCACGGTCATCACGTCACGTCCGTTCTGCGGAAGTCGGTCATGAGGGGAGACCGGTCGCGGACAGAGAAATCATCGGTACCTGGGCCCGATCACACGGAGGTCACGCGCAGTCCGCCGCGCGGAGAGCGGCAGGTCGCTTTCCCGCCATCCGGCGTTGACACGCTTGGCGAGTGTTGGCCATGGCTTTTCCCGTCGATCTCCGTCGCTGCCAGGTACTCGGTCTGGCCGGAACCGCCGTCCTCGCGCTGGGCGGTGAGACGGCCGGGGCGCTCCCGGCCGCCGACCTCTTCTCCCCGGCCTCGGCGCAGGCCGCGCTCGGGCTGGTCGGGGTCTACTTCGGTGTCGTCCTGCTGATAGCTGCCTGGCTGCTGCTGGGCAAGCTGATCCGCAGCGCGGAACCGCCGACCCCGCGTTCCCTGTTCCTGGTCCTCGCGGTGTGGGCGTCCCCGCTGCTGCTCGCGCCACCGCTGTTCAGCCGGGACGTCTACAGCTATCTCGCGCAGGGCGCCATGGTCGACGCCCACATGGACGTCTACGCGCACGGCCCCGCCACACTCGGCGGGCCCCTCGCCGACGAGGTCGCCCCGCTCTGGCAGCACACGGGCGCGCCGTACGGCCCGGTGTTCCTGGCCGTCGCCTCGGCGCTGTCCGGGCTGACCCGCGGCGAACTGCCCGCCGGGCTCTTCGGGATGCGGCTCGTCGCGCTCCTCGGGGTGGGTCTGATGGCCGCCGCGCTGCCCCGGCTCGCCCGGCACAGTGGCGCCGACCCGGCCGCCGCGCTCTGGCTCGGCGCCCTCAACCCGCTCGTGCTGCTGCACCTCGTCGCGGGCGCCCACAACGACGCGATCATGCTCGGGCTGCTCGGCATCGGCCTGGTCGCCGCCCTGGGCCGCTGGCCGATCCTGGGCGCCGTACTCGTCACGCTCGCCGCCCTGGTCAAGGCACCGGCCGCGCTCGGTCTCGCCGCGGTCGTGCTCCTCCAGATCCGCGCGGGCCACCGCCCGGCCAAGGCCGTCACGACGACCGTCGTGGCGTCGGCGGCCACCACGGTCGCGGCGACCGCGATCGCGGGCACGGGCTACGGCTGGATCGGCGCCCTCGACACCCCCGTCTCGGCGCACAACTGGGCCCTCACCAGCCTCCTCGGCCGCGCCACCGGCGCCCTGCTGAAACACCTCGGCAGCGACCTCGCGCCCTTCGCCGTCCCGGCCTGGCACGCCCTCGGCCTCGCGGTCACCGGCGCGGCCGTCCTCGCCATATGGTTCCGCCTGCGCCCCAGCCCGGTCTACGCCCTCGGCCTGAGTCTCGCGGTCGTCGCCGCCTTCGGCCCGGCGATCCGCCCCTGGTACGCCCTGTGGGGCCTGTTCCTCATCGCAGCCGCCGCGCCGAGCACGTCCGTACGGCACCGGGTGGCCGCCGTGACAGGCGTTCTCGCCCTCGCCGTCCTGCCCAGCGGCGGCCCCGCCGACATCGGACAACTCGTGCTGGCCGTCTCCGGCGGCGTCCTCGCGATCGTCGTCCTCTGGCAGGCCCGCCAGGCCGCCGAGGCCCCGGCCCTGGGACGTACGGCATGAGAACACCCACCACCGACCGCGGCCGCGTCCTCCTGGTACTGACCCTCGCCGCCGTGGTCGCCGCCTTCACCGCGACCGTCCCGCTCCTGCGCGACTGGTTCGACCTGCGCGTCTACTACGGCACCGTCCACACCTGGCTCCACCACGGCGGCCGGATCTACGACTACCACGTGCCCGGGACGACCTACGGCTTCACCTACCCGCCGTTCGCCGCCGTCAGCATGGCCCCGATGGGCTACCTCGGCCTCGGCGCCGCGATCGTCGCCGCACTCGTCCTCAACCTGGCGGCGCTCGCCGTAGTGCTGCGCATCCTGGCCGGACCCGGATGGCGGCGGTACGGCTGGTTCGGGTGGGCGCTGGTGGCGTGCGGGCTGGCGCTGTTCGAGCCGTTGCGCGACACCTTCAGCTTCGGGCAGGTGAACCTCCTGCTGCTGGCCCTCGTCCTCGGCGACGGCTGGCTGCTCTCCACCGGCCGGGGTCGCTGGGCGGGCGTGGGCATCGGCCTCGCGGCGGCGATCAAGCTCACGCCGGCCCTGTTCATCGGCTTGTTGCTGCTGACCAGACGCTGGAAAGCCGCCGCGGTGGCGACGGCTGTGGCGCTCGCGGCGACCGGACTAGCGGCCCTGGTGGTCCCGGACGCCTCGAAGTTCTACTGGACGCAGGCGATGTGGGACACGACCCGGGTGGGCCGCCTCGACTACGTCTCCAACCAGTCCCTGCAAGGCGTCCTGGCCCGGCTCGGTGAGACGGGCCGCCCGGTGTGGGCGGCGGCCGTCCTGCTCGTGCTGGGCGTGTGGGCGGTGCGGGCGCGCCGCGCGGTCGTCGTGGGGGACTGGACGGCCGCGTTCGCGCTGACCGGGCTGACCGCGTGTCTGATCAGCCCGATCACCTGGGTGCACCACCTCGTGTGGCTGCTGCCGGCCTTCGCCGTGCTGGTCCGCTCCGGGCACCCGCGGATCGCGGGCGGCCTGTACGCGGTGATGTGCACGAGCGTCGTGTGGCTGTGGTTCCACGACGCCTCGGGCATCGACGGCTTCCTCGGCAGCAACGCGTACACCTGGATCACGCTCGGCCTGCTGCTGTGGCTGCCGACGGGTCAGACCGGCGGGAGCCGCCTGATCTTGAGCCGGATCGCCGCCACCACCGCGCCCGCGCCGAGCACGGCGGCGGCCACGATCGCCGCGGTCTCGGCCCATCCGGGACCCTCGTCCGGTACGACCGCCGCGGCCACCGGCACGGCTGCGGGGCCCTGCCTCGGCCTGGCCCGCAACGCGTCCAGCGACCCCACCGGGTCGACCCGCCCGGCCGCCGCGAAACCCCAGTCGAGCAGCTCGCGCGCCTCCTCGTACACGGTGAAACCACCGCCCGCCTGAGGATTCATCACCGTGACGACGAGCGCCCGCCCGCCCCGACGGGCCGCTGCCACAAGGGTGTTGCCGGCGTGCGTGGTGTAGCCGTTCTTCACCCCGATGATCCCCGGATACCGCTCGACACCGTCGTTGCCCGTCAGGAGCCGGTTGGTGTTCTGGATGCCGTACGACGATCCCTCGCCGGGGAATTGTGCCTCGGCGGTGGAGCAGTAGCGCGCGAAGTCCGCGTTGTGCAGGCCGGCGCGGCCGAACACCGCGAGGTCGTAGGCGGAGGACACCTGGCCGTCCGTGTCGTAGCCGTCCGGTGAGACGACGTGCGTGTCGAGCGCGCCGAGAGTGCGGGCCTTGGCCTGCATGCGGGTGGCCGTGGTCTCCCAGCCGCCGTTGAGGGAGGCGAGGACGTGCACGGCGTCGTTGCCGGAGTTGAGGAAGACTCCGCGCCACAGGTCGGCTACGCGGTAGGTGTGGCCTTCCTCGACTCCGACCAGGCTGCTGCCCTCGCCGATGCCTGCCAGGTCCTGTTCGCTGACCCGGTGTTGGATTCCTCCGGGGAGGACCGGGAGGACGGTCAGTGCGAACAGTGTCTTGAGGGTGCTGGCGGGTGGGAGTTTGCGGTGGGCGTCGTGGGCGGCCAGGACTTCGCCGGTACGGGTGTCTGCGACGAGCCAGGAGAGGGCGGAGACGTCCGGGACGGTGGGGGCGCCGGGGTGGGGTCTGACCTGGGTGTCTTGGTGGTTCAGGAGTGTTGGTGGGGGTGTCGCTGTGCCGGGATCCGTCCCGGTGTGGGCTGCCGCCGCGACGGGCGTCAACGCGAGGGCGCCCGCTAGGCAGAGGGCGCAGGCCGACACGGTGATCCGGGGTGGGAATCCGATTGTCATACCGCAAACGTAGGAACGGAGTCGGCGTGGAGGGGGCTGGCGGGGCCGAGTGGGGGGAGTGAATACCCGGATGCGCTAGTGATTCGTCTGACGGCCGGTGGGGGCTGGTCGCGCCCACGCGACGGAGCCGCAAATCGACACAGCCCCGCGCCCCTGGGGAAACCCGGCCCAGGTCAGTTGGAAGGCAGAGTCGGTTGGATCTGGCGTAGGAACGTTGCGTTGTCCGGGGTGGCTCGCATGCGCTCCAGCAGCGTTTCTGTGCTGCCCTGGCCGTCCCTGGACTGGAGGGCCCTGCGCAGGCCCCGTACTGCCGTCAACTCGGCCTGGGTGAGGAGGAGTTCCTCGCGGCGGGTGCCGGACGGGTTGATCTCCACGGCCGGGAACACGCGGCGGGAGGCCAGGTCGCGGCTGAGGCGGAGTTCCATGTTGCCGGTGCTCTTGAGTTCCTCGAAGTAGACGTTGTCGGCGAGCGAGCCGGTCTCCACCAGTGCGGTGGCGAGGATGGTGAGGGAGCCGCCCTCCTCGGCGAGGCGGGCGGCGCCGAAGAACTTCTTCGGGCCGATCAGCGCGGTCGAGTCGACACCGCCGCTGAGGGTACGGCCACCGGACGCGGCCGCGTTGTTGTGGGCCCGGCACAGGCGGGTCAGCGAGTCGAGGAGGATCACCACGTCCTCGCCGGCCTCGACGAGCCGCTTGGCCCGCTCGATCACGAGCTCGGCCAGTGCGATGTGCTGCTTGGGGGCCTTGTCGAAGGTGGAGGCGTACACCTCGCCGCGCACGGAGCGCCGCATGTCGGTGACTTCCTCGGGACGTTCGTCGAGCAGCAGGACCATGAGGTGGGCCTCGGGGTGGTTGCCGGCGACGGCGGCCGCGATCTGCTGGAGCAGTACGGTCTTGCCGGTCTTGGGCGGGGCAACGATGAGCCCGCGCTGGCCCTTGCCGACGGGGGCGATCAGGTCGGCGACGCGTCCGGTCAGGCCGGCCGCCGGGTGTTCGAGGTGCAGCCGCTCACGCGGGTGCAGTGGGGTCAGGTCACGGAAGTGGCGTCGGCCGCGCAGTTCGGCGGGCGTCTGCCCGTTGACGAACGCGACCTCGGTCAGGGCGCGTTGGCCGCCGCGGACGCCTTCCAGGAGGTCACCCTTGCGCAGGCCGTGACGGCGGATCAGCGCGGGGGAGACCTGGAGGTCGGTGGGCGAGGCCTGGCAGTTCAGCGCTCGCAGGTGCCCCTTCCCGTTGCCGTCGATGTCGAGGACACCGGTGGCGGTCTGGACGCGGGGCTGTTCCTGTACTGGGGGTTCGAGTGTGGTGGTCATGATGGGGGGTCCTTTCAAGGACGGGATGCATGGGTCATGCGGAAGGAAGGGGGGAGAAGCCGCAGGTGGAGGGCGGACAAGCGCTCCTCGGGGCGGCGGGGAACATCACCTCGGGTACGGCGGAAGGACGCCGGTCACGAAGTGGTGTGGAGAAGCCGGTGTGCCGGTCGGAGATCGACGGGCCGTTCGGCGGGAGAGAAGTGGTTCTGGCACCGGCGCCCACAACGGGGCGTGCACAAGTGCTGACCGCACCGTAGCACACCCGGTGCGGTCTGGGTGTGACGCAGGGCTCAGCGGCTTGCCAGGAGGCCGTACAGGAGGGGGATCCTCGGCTCGGGCAGGCGCCACCAGCCGGTCTCGGTGCGGACCATCTGCGGCCAGCGCGGCCACGGCAACTCGTCGCTCTCGCGGAGCCGCCGGATGTTCAGTCCCGCTGTCGTCAACGCGTTGATGACTTCGTCTATTCCGTGCATCCACTCGTAGCTGTCGGTCGCCCCCGCCACGGCCGGGCCGTCGGTGTACGTGAACGTCGCGTCCCGGTGCACCGGGCCTCCGCCGCCCAGGTAGTCGTGGCGCAGGAGTAGTTCCGGTCCCTCGTCCGGAGCCGGCTTCGGGCCGAGCGAGTTGAGCAAGGGGTGGAACTCGACGATGTACAACAGGCCGCCGGGGCGCAGGAGTTGGGCGATCACGTCCGCCCAGCGCGGGAGGTCGGGCAGGTAGCACAGGGCGCCCTTGCCGGTGTACACGACGTCGAACTGCCGTTGCCCCAGGGCCTCCACGGCGTCGTACACGTTCGCCTGTACGTAGTCGACGTCGAGGCCCGCCTTCGCCGCGATGCCGTTCGCGGCCGTCACGGAGGCCTCGGAGAAGTCGAGGCCCGTGGCCCGCGCCCCGCGTTGCGCGAACGCGAGGGTCTCCGTGCCGAGGTGGCACTGGAGGTGGAGGACGTCCTTGCCCGTCAGGTCGCCGAGGTCGTCCCACTCGAAGGAGGCGAACCAGCGGGCCGGGTCCGGGTTCCCGTCGAGGCCGTAGAAGCGGCTCGCGAGGTGGACGGGGGTGCGGGCGTCCCAGTTGGCCTGGTTGGCGCGCATGAGGCGGGTCTGGTCGTCGGTGCTCATGCGGACATCCTGCCGTGCTGCTGTGCGGAGTTCCGGGCTTCGCGCCTCATACCAGCCATACGAACCCCCGATGGCCCTTCATCGACCCATTTCTTGTTCTCGCCAATGGCCGTACCTACGCTGCCACCACCGCACCACGGCGGCACGGGACAAGGGACTTGGCAATCATGGGTCGACTGGCCGGGAAAATCGCTTTCATCAGTGGAACGGGGGCGGGAATCGGGCGGGCCGCGGCGCTGATATTCGCGGGGGAGGGCGCTGAAGTCTTCGGTTGTGACATTGACGAGGACAGTGCGGCCGAGACCGTGGAACTTGTCGAAAAGGCCGGCGGAATCATGCGGTCGCTGGCTCCGGTTGATCTGTCCACCCAGGGTGGTGCCCACGAGTGGATCGAGGCCGGGGTCGTTGCCTTCGGCGGGATCGACATCCTCTACAACAACGCCTCCGCGCTGCGGAACGGGCCGTTCGAGACGATGCCCGCCGAGGACTGGTACTTCACCATCAAGAACGAGCTGGACGTCCCCTACTTCTGCACCCAGGCTGCCTGGCCGCACCTGATCGCGCGGGGTGGTGGGGCCGTGCTCAATGTCGCCTCCGTGGCCGCCGTACGCGGGGCGCCGTTCATGCCGATGGTGCCCCACGGGGCCGCCAAAGGCGGGGTGTTGGCGATGAGCCTGCATCTGTGTGCGGCCGGTGCTCCGCACCGCATCCGGGTCAACACCATCGCGCCGGGCATGACCCGCACCTCCGCGACCGCGTCCTTCCTCGACGATCCGGACGGTCCCAAGGCGCAGTTGGAGGCGCGCATCCCGGTCGGGCGGGTGGGACAGCCCGAGGACATCGCGCGGGCCGCCGCGTTCCTCTGCTCCGACGAGGCGGCCTTCGTCAACGGCGCCAACCTCATGGTCGACGGCGGCGACAGCGCGATGGCGGGCTGAGCCGCCGTGACCACCCGACTCGACCACGTGGGCGTCAACGTACGGGATCTGGCGGCCCAAGTCGCTTGGTACCAGGGCGCGTTCGGGCTCAAGACCGTCTTCGAGTTCCACCTCGAAGGGCTCGGTCTGCGCGGGGTCGTCCTGGAGCATCCGCGGGGCTGGCGGATCGAGTTGCTCGCCAGACCCGGTTCCGCCCCCGGCCTGCGCGCGCCGGACCCGCTGACCGCCGCCCTCACCGAGGGATACGGGCACTTCGCGGTCACCACCCCCGAACTCGACCCCGTTCATGGCGCGTTGGTGGCCCATGGCGCGGGCGAGGTCATGGCACCCGGGCCGTCCCCCGAGCCCGGAGTGCGCATGGCCTGGGTCAGTGACCCCGAGGGAAATCTCATCGAACTCATAGAGAAAAACGCAGAGTGAGGGCACGCACGATGACGGATTCGACCTCCTTGAAAAGACTGGACCCCGGAACACTCATAGCGTGCTGTCTCGCGGTCGCGGCGGCACAGTTGTGCATTACGGTTCCCTCGCCCATCAACGGAGAAATTCAGGCCGCATTCGGTGCGTCGGGTTCCCAGGTCGCCTGGGTCACCTCCGCCTTCATTCTCCCCACCGCCATTCTGGAACTGAATTTCGGAGTGGTCGGCGATCTCTTCGGACGCAAGCGGCTGTTGGTGCTCGGCGGGCTCGTCCTCGCGCTCGGTGAACTCCTCAACTCCACCTCGCAGAACATCACCATGATGTGGACCGGGCAGGCCCTGGCCGGCATCGGCGCCGCCGCGCTCTTCCCCAGTTCCCTCGCGGTCATCGCGGCGGCCACACCGGACGGCAAGGACCGGGCGAAAGCCGTCTCCACCTGGGCGCTGTCGATCTCGCTGGCCTCCGCGCTCGGCCCGCTGTCCTCCGGGATCCTCGCCACGGTCGCCGACTTCCGCTGGGCGTTCGTACCGCCGGTCGTCCTCGGTCTCGTCGTCGCGGTCACCTCGTGGAAGCTCGTCACCGACTCGAAGGCGCCCGAGGGCCGTGCGCTGGACTGGCCCGGGCAGATCACCATCGCCGTCGGTCTCACCGCCCTGCTCTGGGGCATCATCGAGGGCGGCGACCGCGGCTGGGGCAGCGCGGCGATCGTCGGCTCGCTGGCCCTGGCCGCCGTAGCGCTCACCGGGTTCGTCGTCGCGGAGACCCGCGCGGCCTCGCCGATGTTCAACCTCGACCTGCTGAAGATCCCGTCCTTCGCGGCGGCGGCCGTCGTCGCCCTGGCCGGCATGTTCGGCTTCATCGGTACGGCGTACTGCGTCTCGATCCGCCTCGGCGCGGTGATGCACCTGAGCGCGCTGCGGGCCGGAATGCCGTTCGTGATCCTGCAGTTGATCCCCCTGCTGCTGGCACCGGTGCTCAGCCGGATGCTGACGAAGATCGACGCCCGCTGGCTGCTGATGGGCGGGCTGCTGCCCATGGCCGCCGGACAGTTCTGGATCGCCGCGCTGCCCATCACCACCACCTCCCTGGCCGCCTTCATCGGCCCGGTGCTGCTGCTCGGCATCGGCTTCATCTGCGTGGTGTCCTCGCTGACCTCCGCCGCCGTGAACGCCGTACCGATCAACATGACCGGCATGGCCAGCGGCGCGACCAGCCTGGTCCGTGAGTTCGGGCAGGGGCTCGGCCCGGCCGTGATTTCCACGATCGCGATGAGCCTCGCGTCCTCCGCCCTGGTCGGAAAGCTCAGCGGGGCCGACGCGGGCATGGAGAAGGCGGCCGGTCCGCTCGCCGTCGTCAACGCGGGCAGCGCGCAGGCCAAGGCCGCAGCGCAGACCGCGCTCGGCCACGGCATGGCCATCGGTGTGGTGATCTGCGGCTGCGCCTCGCTGCTGGGCGCGGTGGTCACCCTGCTGCTGGTGCGCAAGAACACCGAGCGCGCGGCCGTGGGGGCGGGGGAGCCGTCGGTGCAGGCCGCCACCGCGTAGTAGCCAGGTCGTACGGGTCGTAGGGGAGAGGCCGGGGTCGGTGTCCCGGCCTCTCCGTGTTGTTTCGTGGATCCGGGTTTTTTTCTCGGCGGGGTGTCGATCCGGTTCGGTCGCGTTCGTCGGTGGGGTGTAGGAAGCTCATCGAGGACCGGGAGGACCCATGAAATACATGCTGCTCGTGTGTGGCGACGACACTGCCGACGGCTCGGGGATGGCACCCGTGGAACCCTGGGTGGAGGAGCTCGGCGACCGGAACGTACGGCTGCACGGGCACCGGCTCGCGGCGCCCGCCGACGCCGTCACCGTGCGGGTGCGCGGCGGTGAAGTGCTGCGCACCGACGGGCCGTTCGCGGAGACCAAGGAGTACGTCGCCGGGTACGACATCCTGGAGTGCGACAGCCTGGAGGAGGCCGTCGAGGCCGCCGCCCGGCACCCCGTGGCCACCATCGGTGCCATGGAGGTGCGCCCGTTCTGGCCGATGGACGGCGAGGAGGAGGGCGAGGCGGAGATCCGCGCGCTCGACGCCGAGCTGACCGACGCGGCCCGCGAACGGGACGTAGACCGCGTCGTCGCCTGCTACGCGCCGGACGTGGAGGCCTTCCACTTCACCACCGGCCTGGAAGCGCAAGGCATCGACGCCTTCCGCAAGGCCATGGAGGGCGTCTTCGCGAGCGTCACCGGTCCGGTGATCCGTGAGGTCCTGGAGTTCCGGGTCCGCGTCGACGAGTCCATCGCCTTCGGCAACGCCCTCGTCCGGCTGCGCGGCACCCTTGCCGGCGGCGCGCCGCTGGACGACGTCCTGCGTGTGACCACCGGCTACCGCAACGCGGGCCTGCGCTGGCAGATCGTCCACGAACACGTCTCGGTCGCGGCTCCGAAGAACGAGGAGCGGTCATGAAGTACGCCCTGCTCATCTGCACCCCCGTCGACGGCGAGGAACTCAGCCCCGAGGAGATCGCCGACGACCCCCGCTTCACCTCGTACATCGAGGAGGTCCGCGGCCGCGACCTGATGCGCGGCGGAGCACGACTGCGGCCGTCCAGCGACGCGACCACCGTGCGCGTCCAGGGCGATGAAGTCCTGCTCAGCGACGGGCCGTTCGTCGAGTCCAAGGAGTACGTCGCCGGCATCGACATCATCGAGGTCGCCGATCTCGACGAGGCGATCTCGCTGGCCTCCCGGCACCCCGCCGCGCTGGCCGGCGGCTCGGTCGAGGTGCGGCCGGTCTGGGAGTGAGCGTGCCGGACGTCGAGGGCGCGGTCGCCGCCGCCTTCCGCGAGGAGTGGGGCCAGGTCGTCGCCACCCTGATCCGGGTGACCGGCGACTGGGACCTCGCGGAGGAGTGCGCGCAGGACGCCTTCGCCCAGGCACTCGACCGGTGGCGGCGCGACGGCATTCCGCTCCGCCCCGGCGCCTGGCTGACCACCACCGCCCGCAACCGCGCCCTCGACGTCCTGCGCCGGGAGGCGGTCGGAGCGGCGAAACTGCGGGAGGTCGCGGTGCTGGGGCGGGACGAGGGACCGTACGACCCGGAGTACGACGGCGACGACAGCGGGGTCGAGGACGACCGGCTGCGGCTGGTGTTCACCTGCTGTCACCCCGCGCTGCCGATCGAGGCCCGGGTCGCCCTGACCCTGCGCACGCTCGCGGGCCTGACCACCCCCGAGATCGCCCGTGCCTTCCTCGTCCCCGAGGCGACCATGGCGCAACGGCTCGTGCGCGCCAAGAAGAAGATCCGCAACGCCGGCATCCCGTACCGGGTGCCGCCCGCGCATCTGCTGCCCGAGCGCACGACGGGCGTCCTGGGCGTGGTCTACCTCCTCTTCAACGAGGGCTATGCGGCCACGTCCGGCGCCGAGTTGGTGCGGACGAACCTCTGCGCGGAGGCGATCCGGCTGGCCCGCGTGCTCGCTCGCCTGATGCCGGACGAGCCCGAAGTCCGCGGTCTGCTGGCCCTGTTGCTGCTGCACGACGCCCGCCGCGGCACGCGCGTGGACGCGGCGGGGGAGTTGGTGACCCTGGAGGACCAGGACCGTACGGCATGGGACCGGGCCGAAGTCGACGAGGGCGCCGACCTGTTGGAGACCGCGCTGCGCCGGGGCCGCCCCGGGCCGTACCAGATCCAGGCCGCGATCGCCGCCTGCCACACCACCGCGCCCACCGCCGCCGACACCGACTGGGCCGATATCGCGGGCCTGTACGGGGAGTTGGAGCGCTTCGTACCTTCCGCCGTGGTGCGCCTGAACCGGGCCGTGGCCGTCGGCATGGCCCAACACCCGGACGCCGGACTGGAGTTGGTGGCCAAGTTGGAGCGCTCGGGCGAACTCGCCGACTACCACCTGCTGCCCGCGACCCGCGCCGATCTGCTGCGCCGCAGCGGCCGTACGACGGAGGCGGCCGTTGCGTACCAACGAGCCCTGGAATTGGTGGAGAACGCGGCGGAGCGCAGGTTCCTGGAACGGCGGCTCGCGGAGTGTCGATCCGCGTAGGGGCCGTTCGTCGGTGGGGTGAAAACGCCCTACGACACCGGAGGTTCCGATGACCGCCCTCGCACTCCTGCGCCGCACACGGCAGTTCCTGGCCCGGCTGGCGGCCGAGGAGCCGGAACCCGGTACTCCTGAAGTCTGGCTCGCGGGGCTCCGGTTGGGTGGGTGACGGACGGCCGTCCTCAGTGGACGTCGAGCAGGCCGGCGAGGAGTCGGAGCCGCTCGGCGTCGCGGCTGCCCTCGGCCGCGGTGCAGACCATGAGCGCGGGACCGGGGTTGCCCGGTATCGGGTAGGCGTCCCAGTCCAGGTTCAGTTCGCCGACCCGGGGGTGATGGAGGCGCATCTGGCCACGGGTCGGTTCCTCCACGTCGTGGAGGGCCCACAGGGCCGCGAACTCGTCGCTGCGGACGGCGAGTTCACCGACCAGCTCGACGGCGCGCGGGTTCCCCGGATCGGCGGCGACATGCGTCCGCAACATCCCGATGAGCTCCGCGACGGTGGCCGCCCGGTTCGGGCAGGTCCGGTCGGCCTGAGGGTGCAGGAACAGCGCCAGCAGGTTCCGTTCCTTCTGGGGCTGCCGGGTGAAGTCTCCCAACAGGGCGCCACCGAGCGGGTTCCAGGCCAGCACGTCCAGGAAACGGCCGATGACCAGAGCGGGCGCGGTCATGCCGTGCAGCAGTCGTAGCGTGGTGTCCGGTACCTGCTCCGGCTCGTACGGACGCGGCGGTTGGACCGGGTTGCGTGCGGCGGCGGCGAGGCTGTGCAGGTGGCGGGTCTCCTCGGCGGAGAAGGCGAGGGCACGCGCGAGGGCGTCCAGGACCTGTTCGGAGGGGCGTACGTCGCGGCCCTGTTCCATGCGCTGGTAGTAGTCCGAGCTCACCCCGGCCAGCAGCGCCAGTTCCTCCCGCCGCAGTCCCGCGACGCGTCGTCGCGGTCCGGGTTCCAGCCCAACGTCCTCCGGCCGCAGGCGAGTTCGGCGGGTGCGCAGGAACTCCGCGAGTTCGCGTCGGGGGTCGTCGCTCATGGCGTGGGAGGAGTCGGTCACCGCGCCAGTATGCCGTCGGCGCGGCCCGCGAGGGTGGGTCTGCGAGACCCAGGAAAAGGAGAACGACCGTGATGTCGCGTGCGGGGTCCAGCATCGGATCAACCACACAGCGGGCCACGGAAGGAACAGCGACATGAAGGCCGTTCAGATCACGAGTTTCGGTACTGCGGACGTACTGCGGGTCAACGAGGTCGACCGTCCTGCTCCCGGCTCGGGTGAGGTCCTCGTGTCGGTCGAGGCGTCCAGCGTGAACGGGCACGATGTGATCGTTCGGGCAGGGGAGTTGAAGATGGTGTCGGGGCGCCGGTTCCCGATCGGGGTGGGGCTGGACTTCGCCGGCGTCGTCGCCGCGACCGGCGACGGTGTCGACGGCTACCGGGTCGGGGACCGGGTGTGGGGCATGGTGCACCCCCGGCAGCGGCACTCCGTCGCGGGGGCGGCCGAGTACGTCGTGGTCGCCGCGGAGCGCATCTCGCACGCCCCGGCGGACCTCTCGTCGGTGGAGGCGGCCTCCCTGGTGGTCGCGGGTGCCACGGCGCTGATCGCGTTGCGTGACAGTGTGCGCCTGGTGAGCGGCGAGAAGGTCCTGGTCAGGGGCGCGGCCGGCGGAGTCGGCACGGCCGCCGTGCAGTTGGCGCACGCGATGGGCGGCCATGTGACCGCGCTGGCCCGCGACCGCCACGCCAAGATCCTGACCGAACTCGGCGCCGACGAGGTCTTGGACTACGGTTCCACCACCTCGGACCGGATCGGGCCGTTCGACGTCATCGTCGACACCGTCGGCACCGAACTGCACTGCTACCGGGGCCGGTTGGCCAAGGGTGGCCGGATGGTCACCGTCGGACTGTCCCCGTCCGCCATTGCCGCGATCGCCGCGTCGAGCGTGCACGGCTCCCGCCGTATCCGCACCTTCAGCGCCAACCCCGAGACACCCGTACTGCGCGATGTGGCCGACCACGTCACCTCGGGTGCGCTGCGCCCGGTGATCGACAGCGTCTACCCGCTCGCGGACATCGCCGCGGCGCACCAGGCGTTCGAGCGGGGCGGCGTCGTGGGCAAGCATGTGGTGACGGTGCCGCGCGGCTCGCTCTGACGGAGACCGGTCAGCGGGGATCGGTGCGCAGGTCGATGCCACGGACGTCGGCGTCGGCGGTCACGATCCGCGTGGCCATGCGCGACAGCCGCTTCCGGTCGGTTCCGGGAAGCGGCTCGACACAGCTCTCGATCCGCTCGGCGAACCGAGCGGCGACCTGTTCCGTGAGCTCTCGGCCGGCGTCGGTGATCGACACCTGGAACGAGCGGCGGTCGACGGTGCTGGGCGTGCGGGTGACCAACCCCCGGCGCTGGGCGCGGTCGACGAGGCCCGTGATCGAGGACTTGTCGAGGCCGAGGTGGCGGCCGAGCTGGTTCATTGTCGGCTCGCGGTCCCGCAGGATGCCGAGCAGCCGCGTCTGGGTGATCGACAGGTCGTACTCCCCGGCGATCTCGGCCAGCGCGTTCTGTACGAGGAACGACAGCTGGGCGAGGGCGTCCACCAGGCCGAGGTCCTCGGGTGCCGGGGACGGGGTGTCGTGCGGTGAGGTCATGTCCCGGATTCTACTTGCAAAGGTACGTGGCACCTACTAATTTGATTGGTGTCACGTACTAAAACGTTCGTGGCACCCACTAAATCCCTCGCGCCCTGTGCCATGCGCCCTGTGCCCTGAATCCGATCCGAGGAGAGCTCCATGGACATCCACGCCGCCGTCGTCAGCTCGTTCGGCACCCCGCCCCGCTACGAGCCCTTCGACCTGCCCGCGCCGACCGACGAGGACCAGGAGATCGTCGACGTCCTCGCCGTGGGCCTGCACCCCCGAGTCCGTACCGGCGCGTCGGGCAACCACTACACGAGCACCGGCAAGCTGCCGATGGTGCCGGGTGTCGACGGCGTCGGCCGCCGCGCTGACGGGCGCCTGGTCTACTTCGTCGCCGACGACGAACTGGCCGGCCCGATGGCCACCCGCACCGTCATCGACAGCCGCCACAGCATCCCGCTCCCCGACGACGCCGACGTCGTGAAGATCGCCGCCGCGATGAACCCCGCCATGTCGTCCTGGGTCGCGCTGCGCCGCCGCGTCCCGATCGAGGCCGGGCAGTCGGTGCTGATCCTCGGCGCCACCGGCAACGCCGGACAGATGGCCGTCCAGGTCGCCAAGCGGCTCGGCGCCGGGCGGGTGGTCGGCGCCGGACGTGACCAGGCCCGGCTGGCGACCCTGGCAGGGCTGGGGGCGGACGCGACCGTAGCGCTTACGGACGACGCCGACGTCACGGCAACGGAGTTGGCCAAGGAAGCCGCCGAAGTCGACCTGGTCATCGACTACTTGTGGGGCAAGCCGGCCGGTGACGCGATCATGGCGTTGCTGCGGGGCCGAGCCGACCGCAGCCGCGCCCTGAACTGGATCCAGATCGGCGCCATGGCGGGCCCGACCATCGAACTCCCGTCAGTGGCATTGCGTTCGGCGAACTTCCGCCTCCAGGGCAACGGCCAGGGCGCCGTATCGACCAGGACGTATCTGGAGGAACTCCCGTCCCTGGTCGAGGAGATCGAGAGCGGCGGCATCGCGGTCACCGCGCAGGCCGTGCCCCTCGCCGAGGTCGAGAGCGCCTGGAGCGCGCCCGAGGTGCCCGGCGTACGCACCGTCCTCGTGCCCTGACCTCCGCGTGCCCCCTCATGCAACTCGCCCTGGAATTACCGAAGGAGCCTGAATCCATGTCCCCCACCACGGACACCGACGTCATCATCTGCGGCACCGGCGCCGCCGGACTGACCCTCGCCCTCGACCTCGCCCGCAGGAACATCGCCTTCCTGCTGATCGACAAGGCGCCGCACCCGTTCGTCGGTTCGCGCGGCAAGGGCATCCAGCCCCGCAGCCAGGAGGTGTTCGAGGACCTCGGCGTGATCGACCGGATCGTCGCCTCCGGCGGTGAGTATCCCGTCCAGCGGATCTACACCGCCGACGGGCCCATCGACCAGGTCGGCGTGGAGATGTCGGAACCGACGCCCGAGGAGCCGTACCAAATACCCTTGCTCGTCCCGCAGTTCCGCACCGAGCGCCGACTGCGCGAACGCCTCGCCGAGCTGGGTCACGCCCCGCACTACGGCCACGAACTGGTCGGCTTCGACCAGGACGGCGACGGTGTGACCGCGCGCATCGCCACCCCGGACGGCGAACAGGCCGTACGCGCAAGGTACTTGATCGGTGCCGACGGCGGATCGAGCTTCGTCCGCAAGGCGCTCGGGATCGGCTTCCCCGGCAAGACCCTCGGCGTACGGGCGATCGTGGCCGACGTGTACGTGGACGGCGTCTCCACGGACGCCTGGCACCGTTGGGGCGAGGACACCGCCGGACAGGTGTCGATGTGCCCGCTCTACGGCACCGACATGTTCCAACTCCAGGCGCCCGTACCCTTCGACGTCGACCTGGACCTCTCGGCCGAAGGACTCACCGCCTTCTTCCGTGAACGCACCGGCCGTGACGACGTCGTGATCCGCTCCGTGTCCTGGGCGTCCGCGTTCCAGATGAACGCCCGGCTCGCCGACACCTACCGGCAGGGGCGCGTGTTCCTGACCGGGGACGCGGCACACTGCCACCCGCCGACCGGCGGACAGGGCCTCAACACCAGTGTCCAGGACGCCTACAACCTGGGCTGGAAGCTGGCCGCCGTGCTCGACGGCGCCCCGGAATCCCTGCTGGACACGTACGAGCAGGAACGCCGGCCCATCGCCGAAGCCGTCCTCGGTCTGTCCGAGAAGCTGCTCGAAGCGGCCAAGAACCGTGACATCCACCGGGGCCGCGAGGTCAGCCAGCTCGACCTCGGCTACCTGAACTCGCCCCTGTCGCTGCACACTTCGGCGCGCGACAAGGGCGTACTGGCCGGCGACCGCGCGCCCGACGCGCCCGTCACCGGCGCGGGCGGCCTCCCCACCCGCCTGTTCAGCCTGTTCCAAGGGCCGCACTGGACCCTCCTCGGCCACGACGTCGACGAGACCTCGGCCCCAACACCCCGCCCCGGCCTGCACATCCACACCATCGGCACCCGGGGCGACATCCTCGACAGCGGCGACCGCGTCCAGAACGCCTACGGACTGTCCGCCGAGCAGTGGGTGCTCGTCCGCCCGGACGGATACGTCGCCGCCGTGGTCGACACCGCCGAACTCCCCGCCGTAGCAGCCTATTTGGACACCGTCGGCGTCCGCACCCTCGCGGCGACGCGACCCACCACCACGGAAGCGAGCACCGACATGCCCACTGAGACCTCGTCCGACAGCACCGGCACTCCCCGCACCCGACGGGAGCACCGGCAGGCCCGGAGCGCCGCCGAGCAGCGGCTCGCCACCGCTCAGCGCGAACTCCACCAGCTCTCGCGCCAGGTCCAGCGTGATCTGCGCAGCGTCCGACGGCACGGCGAGACCACCGCCATCGTCGCCCGCTCGAACTTCGCCGAACTCGCGGTCAAGAGCATCAACCGGCTGACCGCCAACTTCCGCACCGACCGCACCGACCAGTAGAGCCGTCGCGCCCCGGTCGTCAGGAGGCGTCGAGCGCGTTCGTGATCGCCTTCACCCCGCCGTGCGCCGCGTACCCGCCGTCGACGGTGATCTCCGCGCCGTTGACGTACGACGCCTCGTCGGACAGCAGATAGACGACCAGCGGCGCCACCTCGTCGACCGTGCCCGCCCGGCCCTGCGGGGTCAGCGAGAGGTGGGCCTGGACGAACACCGGGTTCGCGGTCGCCATCAACGGGGTCTCGATGTAACCGGGGTGGATCACGTTCGTACGGATGCCGCGCGGGGCCAGTTCCAGCGCGGCCACCTTCGACAGGCCGCGCAGCGCCCACTTGCTCGCGGTGTACGCGACCGCGTGGTGCGCGGTGAGGCCCGCGACCGAACCGACGTTCACGATGGACGAACCGGCCGGCATCAGCGGGGCGAGGGCCTGGATGCCGAGCAGCGCGCCGGTCGTGTTGACCGCGAACGCCCGGTTCCAGTCGGCGAGTTCGACCGAACCGAGGCGGGCGCGCATGGGAATGCCGGCGTTGTTGACGAGCCCGTGCACCTCGGTGAGCGTGGCCGCGAGGGCAGTCCAGTCCTCCGGCGACGACACGTCCAGGTGCCGGTAGCGGACGTCCAGGCCGTCGCCCCGGAGTGACGCGGCGAGCTTCTCGCCCGCCTCGTCCAGGACGTCGGTCGCGATCACCGTCGCGCCCTCGCGGGCGGCGGCCGCGACCTCGGCGGCTCCCTGGCCCTGCGCGGCCCCGGTGACGACGACGGTACGACCGGCAAGGCGCGTGCGGCTCACGGTTCCTCCAGGGGGTGCGGGCTGTGTCCCGTCCACGCTAGGAAGCCGGGGTCAGCTCCGGAAACGCACGATCGGCATGGGTGGCATCCGCGTCGGCGATCTCGCGCACCACCGGGTCGTCCAGCGCCGCGGCCACCTTGCGGACCGTCTCCCGCAGCCAGCGGTGGGCCGGGTCCGCGTGCCGGTTGTGGTGCCAGTACATGGCCTCCACCAGCGGTACGTCCGGGAAGGGCGTCGGTACGACGGCACAGCGCGCGAAGCCCTCGTAGCGCCGGGCGAGCCGTTCGGGGACCACGGCGACCAGGTCGGTGCCGCCCACCAGGAACGGCAGCACGTTGAAGCCGGGCGTGCTGACCTGCACCCGGGGTGTGATGCCGAGGGTCTCCAACTGCCGGTCGGCGGGCGTGAGTTTGCCGATGAGGCACGCCGCGTGGGGCATCTCCGCGAGGTCGCGCAGCGAGAGCCGCCCGTCCACCAGGCGAGGGTTGTCCGGGTCGACGATGCACACGAACCGGTCGTGCATCACGGTCTCGCTGACGCCGGGCAGCTGATAGCCGAGCGGCACGATCATCAGGTCGTGGCAGCGGAGATGCGTCTCGGTCTCCAACTGCCCGATGACGATGGGGTGGAAGTCGATCCGGATGCCCGGGGCCTCCTGCGCCAGGGCCCGCAGAAGCGGTTCCATGAACACCGTCATGACGTAGTCGGACATCACGACCGAGAACCGCTGCCGACTGCGCGACGGATCGAAGTGCCTGGTCAGCGACAGCGCCTCCTCCGCCTTGTGCAGCGAGGACTGGACGACCGGCAGCAGCCGCTCGGCAAGCGGGGTCAGCTCGTACTCGCGGCCCACCCGCACCAGCAACTCGTCGTTGAAGTGCCGCCGCAACCGGGCCAGGGAGCCGCTCATCGCGGACTGGCTGGTGGACAGCCGCACCCCCGCGTGGGTGACGTTCTTCTCCTCCAGGAGGGCTTCCAGCGCCACCAGAAGATTCAGGTCGATTGCTCCCAGACCCATGCGTGTGTCCTTCCGGCCGCGTCGTTGAAGCTCGGTGGAACCGGAGCGTAACGACCGCCCTCCCGCCGAGGAAGGGGCCGGGGACCAAGTCACAGGGATCCGATAGCTGCCATCGGATCCCTGGATGTGTGCAGGTCGGAACGTTTTTCGGCGAATCTACGGCCGCGGGGTCCGGCCGCGCTTGCGGGCTCGCGGCAGGTACACGTCCGTACGGCCGGGCACGACCCGGTTGGAGAGGGTGCCGAGGCGCTCCACGGCGAGGGTCACCTCGTCGCCGGGCCGCAGCGGCGGCGGGGTGCGTTCGCCGACCCGGCCCCAGAACTCGGCCAGCGCGCCCCAGCCGCAGGTGCCCGAGCCGAGGATGTCGCCCGGTCGCACCCAGGCGTCCCGGGAGGCATAGGCGATCATCTCCTCGAAGGTCCAGGACACGTTGGCGAGGGTGTCGCGGCCGATCAGCTCGCCGTTGAGGGTGACCGTCATCTCCAGGTCCAGGAAGCCGTCCGGGTCGCGCCGGTCCTCGACCTCGTCGGGGGTGACCAGACAGGGGCCCAGCGTGTTCGCGAAGTCCTTGCCCTTGGAGAAACCGAGCCCGAGGTTCTTCTCCGGCTTCTGAAGATCGCGCGCCGACCAGTCGTTGAAGACCAGGTAGCCGACGATGTGCTCGCGTGCCTGCTCCGGCGTGAGATCACGCCCGCTGCGGCCGATGACGACACCGACCTCCAACTCGAAGTCCAGCACCGAACACCCCGCAGGGACCGGCACGTTGTCGTGAGCGCCGTACGCCGCGTGCGGGTTGGTGAAGTAGAAGTTGGGCGCCCGGTACCACTCCTCGGGCACGTGCTCCAGCCCGTCCAGCGACTTCGAGACCCCCTCGATGTGCGCCTCGAACCCGACGAAGTCCCGGATGGACGGCGGCTTGAGGGGAGGCAGCAACCGCACCTGATCCACCGTCAAGTCACTTGGCGCACGCAGCGCTTCGGTACCGGCCGCGTGCAGCACGTCCTGTTCCAGCAGGGTCAGTACGGTGATGCCCTCGGGCAGTGGATGGATCGTCCCGTCGCGGACGGCCCCGGCGCGCTCCACGCCCTCGTACTCGTATGTCGCGAAACGCATCGCTCACTGCTCCCAGTGGTTGGTGTTGGTGACGGTCCCCGTGCTGAGGTAGCCGGCGAAGAGACCCTTGGGGTCGTGGGCGGCCCGGATCTCCCGCAGCCGCCGCCACTGTTCGTCGCCCATGAACCTCAACTGCCGCACGGTGAAGTCGGAGTCGCCGAGGTACTGGCCGGCGGTCACCGGCTGCATGTCCGCCATCGCCCCGTCCAGCCAGGCGCGCAACTCCGCGTCCCGTGCCGGGTCGTCGTGGATGACGTACGCGGCGCAGTAGATCTCCGACTGCAACGAGAAGGCCATGTCGGGGAGTTGGCGCAGCGGGGCCATGGAGAACCAGATGGTGAAGGTCTGCCGGGTGGGCTGCTCGGTGAACGCCTTGCGGATCGCCGGTACGACCTCGTCGGCGGGGCCGGTCAGCCAGGCGTTGTCGACCAGGTAGCGGTGGCCCTCGGGGTTGGCGATGCGCTGACCCGCCAACTGTTCGGCGAACGTGGTCTGTTGGGCCTCCACGCGGAACAACGCCCGGTCCGCGTACGGGTTGGCGTGCAGCGGCGCGAGCGCCTCGGCGGCTTCGTCCGCGGTGTCGGTCATCGACACGCCCGTGACCAGCAGTACCGGTTCGTCCAGGTCGGGCGGTGTCTGGGTGAGCGCGACGATCTCGACCAGGTCCGAGACCGTGTGGTGCATGCCGTGCAGCCAGGTCATGACCTCGTCGAACAGGTCGAGCGGATAGGCGTGCACGGTGTGGCCCAGGTACTGCGGCAGTGGGCGCGTGCGCAGATGGAAGCGGGTGACGATGCCGAAGAAACCCGGGCCCGCGCCGCGCGCCGCCCAGAACAGATCGCTGTGGTGGTTGTCGTCCGCGCGCACCAACTCCCCCTCGGCGGTGACGACATCGAGCGCCACGATGTTCTCCGCCGCCCAGCCCCAGCCCCGCGCGTTCCAGCCCTGGCCGCCCTGGAGCAGGAAGCCACCGATGCCTACGGAGGGGCAGTGGCCGCCGTTGAAGAAGCGCCCGAACTCGCCTAGATACGGGTTGAGTTCGTCGCCGCCTTTCACGCTGGGGGTCGCCGTGACGATCCCGGTCCCCGGGTCGTACGCCATCTCGCGGAAGCCCCCGAGGTCGATCAACAGCGCGTCCTCACGCACCGACCACGCGGCCCAACTGTGCCCGCCGGAACGGACGGCGACCTGCCAGCCGCGTTCGAGGGCGAGCCGTACACCCTCCACCACGTCCTGCTCGGACTCGGCCATCAGGACGGCTGCCGGTGAACGGTCGGACGGGCGGCGGGCGTTGAAGACCCGGCCGAAGCACGCCGTCGCGAAGTCCTCGTCGTCGGGGAGGTGAAGGGTGCCGGAGAAGCGGTTCAGGTTCACTCGGAGGCTCACTTGATCGCGATCGGGTTGACAGGGGCGCCCACTGCGCCGGTCACCGGAATCGGCGCGGCGACCAGCAGGAACTCGAAGACTCCGTCGGCCGCGCAGTCCTGGGCCAGTGCCTCCAGGTCCCACATCTCGCCCAGCGGGAGGCCCATGTTGGGGATCGCTATCTGGTGCAGCGGGGACATCGCGGGCTGCGGGAACTCGTAGGGCCGTACCTCAAGTCCCCATGTGTCAGAGGCGATTGCCGCGATCTCCGTGCGGTGCAGCCAGCCGAGGGTGGTGAAGGAGAGGCCGGGCGCGTCACCGGCGGCGTAACCGCCCCACGCGCCGAGCCGTCGTACGCGGCCGAGTTGGCCGGTGCGGATCAGGACGAGGTCGCCGCGTCGTACGGAACTGGTGGCGCCCTGCGCCTCGATCGTGGTCCGGAGATGTTCCTCCAAGATGGGGAATCCGTCCGGGAGTTCGCCGTGTCCGTCGCCGACAGCTCGGCCCACGTCCAGGAGGACCCCGCGGCTGGTGAATGCCTCCTTCATGTGCTCGATGCCGGTGACCGAGTCGCCCTCGCCGTTGACGATGGTGCACGGACGGCCGTTCCACGCCTGCTTGTTGTCGTAGATGTGGCCCAGGCCGTCCCACTGGGTCGAGGCCTGCAAGGGCATCAGCACGTGGTCGTCGGCGCCGCCGAATCCGTGCGGGAAGCCCTGCGTGCCGGCCGCCGCGTCGGAGCCGGTGTCCCGCATGTAGTGGACCGGGTTGATACGGCCGCGGAAACCGCGCTGTGGGCCGGCCTCGTTGAACTCCTGCGCGAGGGAGAAGGCCCGCCCGCGACGCACCAGGCCGACCGCGTGGGCGCGGATCGCGTCGTCGATGAAGTTGAGCGTGCCGAGCACGTCGTCCTCGCCCCAGCGGCCCCAATTGCGGTAGGCGGAACGGGCCTTGGCGAGTTCTTCCTCGATCGGGCCGAGGGCGGCGGTGGTCATCGGGTACGTCCTTTCAGCAGCAGTTCGAGGGCGTTGTCCCCGGCGACGGCGGCCCGGTCGGCCGGGGTGAGGCCGACCGCGTCCAGACGGGTCACCGGGTCGTCGACGCCCATGTCGAAGGGGTGGTCGGTCCCGAGGACGACCCGGTCCGCGCCCACCGCCTCGACGAGATGGCGCAGCGCCCCCGGGGTATAGACGAGCGCGTCGAACCACATCCGGCGCAGATAGGCGCTCGGAGGCTCCAAGCAACCGCGAGCGTCTTCCCGCACGTGCCAGGCGTGGTCCGAACGGCCGATGTACGTCGGCAGATAGCCGCCGCCGTGCGCCGCCACCAACTTGAGGCGGGGGAAGCGGTCGAGGACACCGGTGAAGATGAGGTGCGAGAGCGCGACCGTCGTCTCCACCGGCTGACCGACCGTGTTTCCCAGGTAGTTGGTGGCCAGACGCTCGCCGAGGGAGCAGCCCCAGGGGTGCACGAACACGACCGCGCCCAGCTCCTCGGCCCGCTGCCACACCACGTCGTGCGCCGGGTCGGCCAGTTCGCGGCCGTCGACCGTCGTGGAGACGCTGATGCCGTACAGGCCATGGTCGTTGACGGCCTGGTCCAGCAACGCGACTGCGAGATCAGGGTGTTGGAGCGGGACGGTGCCGAGGCCGTACAGGCGGTCGGGTGCGGTGGCGCAGTGGGCGGCCACGGCCGCGTTGACCGTGCGGGCGAGGTTGATCGCGAGGTCCGGGTCCGCCCAGTAGTGGTGCATCGGCATCGGGCCGACGACCTGGATGTCGACGCCCATCGCGTCGAGATCCGCGAGGCGGGTGGTGACGTCCGTCAACTGGGTTGCCAGGAGGTGGAGTTGGGCGCGGTTGACGGCCAGGGACGCGGGGGAGTGGGCGCGCTGCTCGGCCGCGAGTTCGGCGGCGAGACCCGGGGTGCCCGCGACCAGGGCGTCGGCGGCGGGGACGGCGAGATGGCCGTGGAAGTCGACCACGGGCGAGCTGTTCACGCCGCCGCCGTCAGGGTGTCCAGGGTCTCCGACATGATGCGGGCCGGGTCGGCGCCGGGGGTGTCCGGGTGGATCTCCCAGTCGGCGAGCTGGAGGGAGTTCTCCAGGACCATCCGGACGCGGGGCAGCCGCCGGTCCATGAAGCGGTCCAGGGCCTTCTCGATCGGCTCGTCCGCCGTCACCAACTCCGCGAGCAGCACGGCGTCTTCCATGCACATCGCGGCGCCCTGCGCGATCAGCGGGGGACAGGCGTGCGCGGCGTCGCCGATGACCATCGCGCGGCCCCGGTGCCAGGGCTCGTCGACGAGGATCGCCTCGATCCAGCGGTAGTCGACCGCCGTGTCGTCGGGGAGCCGGGCGAGGATCCTGCCCCAAGTGCCGCCGTACCCGGCACCGCGCTCGCGCAGGAGGGTGAGGGACGCGCGGGGGCCGACCAGGGTGGTATCGAGGTTCTCGTCCAGGAGGTAGGCGTAGCACTGGTCGGGGGAGATCGGGCTGTAGCCGGCCTTGAAGCGGGGGCCGCCGTAGTACACCTCGGCGCAGTCCATCTCGGCCGGGCGGTCGGCGACGACCCGGAAGATCGACATGCCGACCGGGCGGGGCCTGGCGTCGATGCCGATCAGCGCGCGCATCGCCGAGTTGATACCGTCGGCGCCCACGACGAGGTCGTAGCGGCCGGTCGTACCGTCCGTGAAGACCACGTCCACGTGGTCGGGTGACCGGTCGAGCCGGTCCACGCTCAGCCCGAGGCGGACCCGCACGCCGTGTGCGCGCACCGCGTCGCACAGCGCGTCCTGGAGATCCGAGCGCAACGCCCCTGCTGTGGACGGCAGTTCGGGCCCGCCGGTGTGCGGAGTGTCCAACTCGATGATCAGCCCGCCGTCGGCGCGGCGGAGCCGCATGATGTCGAACGGCACCGCCCGGGCCAGCACCCGGTCCAGCACACCCACGGCACGCAGCGCCTTGAGCGCGTTGCCCTGAAGGGTGATGCCATGGCCCACACCGAACCACTGCGGAGAGATCTCAGCGAGCTCCACCTCGACGCCCCGCTGGGCGAGCGCGAGACACAGCACGCTTCCGGTGATGCCGCCGCCGACGACGAGCACCTTTTGTACGGGCATGGGCGATCCTTGCGAACGTAGACAGAGGTGGGGGTCAGCCCGAGAAGCGGGCGCCGAGTTCGTGGAAGTGCTCGACGGCCGGCGGCGTGGCGAAGAACGGTCCGACCAGGGCCCGCCAGCGGCCGAAGGCCTCGGACTCCCGGAAGCCGACCGTGTGCGCCTCGACCGACTCCCAGCCGACCAGCAGAAGGAAGGTCGACGGCCGCTCCGCACCGCGCAGCAGCTCGGCCCACCGGAACCCGTCGGCCTCGGCCAGCACCTCGCGGGCCTTGCCGAACACCTCCGCGAACTCCCGTTCCCGGCCCGCCTCGACGGTCAGCTCGGCATGCTCGACTATCACGTTCTTCTCCTCGGGCCTCTCCTCGGGAAAGCGGGTGCTCCGAGCCTGCGTGGGCGGTCGATGCACGGTCAACGGATCGAGGCATCGGCAAGGGGGACGTCATGCATCCCGCACGGCGATGGACCAGCGGTTCAGCCGTCCGGCGGGCCGGTGACGGCGCAGCGCTTCCGTGCCCGGTGGGCCGGTGATGGCAGGCATCGCGGATCGCCATTTCCGCCGCGTCCCGAGGCTGCCTAGCGTCGACGGCGAGCCCCCACCCGTACGAGGAGAGCGCCGTGCCCGATCAACTGCCCACCCACGCCGGACCGTTCGCGCTCGGCACGTTCGCCTCCGGTGCTTCCGGTGAGGCGGACTTCCCCGGCCTGGTCACCGGCGACCGCGTGCGCGACCTCTCCGACCTCGTGCCGTCGATCCGCGCGCTCGTCGAGGACTGGGACAGCTGGCTGCCGCGACTCGACGGCCTGGCCCGGTCCACCGAGGGCACCTGGCACGAGCTGGCCGTGCTGCGCGTCCTGACCCCGATCGAACCCGGCCAGATCCTCCAGAGCGGCGCCAACTACCGCAAGCACGTGGTCGATCTGGTCGCCGCCGAGAAGGAGAGCGTGCACGGCGCCACCCCTGAAGAGGCCCGCGCCGACGCCGAGTTGATGATGGACGAACGCGCCCGCAATGGGGTGCCGTACGTCTTCCTCGGCTCCCCGCGCGCGATCAGCGGCCCCTACGACGACATCATGCTCCCCGCGCTCGGCGAACAGCACGACTGGGAACTCGAACTCGCGCTCGTCATAGGGAAGTCGGGCAAGAACATCCGGGCCGAGGACGCGATGCGACACGTCGCCGGATACACGATCTCGAACGACCTCACCACCCGCGACCGCCTCTACCGGCCCGACCTCAAGGCCATCGGAACCGACTGGTTCACCGCGAAGAACGCCGACACCTTCCTGCCGACCGGTCCCTTCCTCGTACCGGCCGCCTTCGTCGGAGACCCGGGCGACCTGCGGATCACCCTGCGCCACAACGGAGTTGTCCGCCAGGACGAGTCGACGAAGGACATGATCTTCGACATCCCCCGGCTCATCGCGTACGTCTCCACGACCACCACCCTGCGCCCCGGCGACCTCCTGCTCACCGGTTCCCCGGCCGGCAACGGCGCGCACTGGGGTGTCTTCCTGAAGCCGGGCGACGTCGTCGAGTCCGAGATCACCGGCCTGGGCCACCAGCGCAACACCGTCAGGAGCGACGCATGAGCTTCCAGCCCATCACCCATCTGCGCCATGTCGACCTGGCCGTACCGGACTTCGCCCGCCAGCGCGCCTTCTACGGCACCACATGGGGCCTGACCGAGGTCGCCAACGACAGCGGTGTCGCCTTCTTCGCCGCAGAGGGCAGTCCCGAGCAGTACATCGTCCGTATCCGCGAGGACGAACGGAAGCGGATGGACCTCGTTGCCTTTGGCGCCGAATCACCGGCCGCCGTGGACGAGCTGCACGGGCGGCTGGGGAGGGCTGGAGTCCAACTCATCGGTGAGCCAGGCGTGTTGGACACCCCCGGCGGCGGCTACGGCTTCCGGTTCTTCGACCCGGACGGGCGGGTCGTCGAGGTATCGGCGGACGTCGAGACCCGCGCCCACCGGAAGATCGAGGAGCGTGAGGCCATCCCGGTCCGGCTCTCGCACTGCGTGGTCAACTCCCAGGACCCGGCAGGGCTGCGGGACTTCTACGTCCGGCACCTCGGGTTCCGGCTCACCGACACGCTGTACTCGACGCACATGGGCGACCTCATGTACTTCCTGCGGTGCAGCCCGCTGCACCACTCCTTCGCGATCGCTCGCGGCCCCCATGTCTCCCTGCACCACGCCTCGTTCGAGATGCGCGGGGTCGAGGAGTACATGCGCGGCACCGGACGGGCGTTGCGCGCGGGGACCCGGCTCACCTGGGGGCCCGGACGGCATCTCGCGGGTGACAACACCTTCTCGTACTTCCACGACCCGCACGGCAACACCGTCGAGTACACGACCGAACTCGCCGTCCTCGAAGAAGACTTGTGGCACCCGGGCCGCCATGACGTCGACGACCCGATCACCCAGGACCAGTGGGGCACCGCCGACCCGATGAGCGAGACGGTCGCCAAGGAGCAGTTCAACGACCCCGACGTGCTCTTCGAAGCGCCGCCCGTCTGACACCCCCGTCTCTCCTGTGTGGCACCTCCTCTGTCGCGAACCACCCGCAAGAAAGGCCGCAGTTGTGGCAACGATCCTGAAGCACGCCGTGCCCAAGTCAGAGGTGTCCGCCTCGCTCGCCCAGGTGCGTGAGACCGTGACCGGCGTCATCGCGGACATCCGTGAGCGCGGTGACGAGGCGGTGCGCGCCTACTCCGAGAAGTTCGACAAGTGGAGCCCCGACTCCTTCCGGCTGACGGACGAGGAGGTCGAGAAGATCGTCGCGTCGGTGCCGCAACAGGTCATCGACGACATCCGTTTCGTCCAGGAGCAGGTGCGCACCTTCGCGCGCCACCAGCTCGACTCCTTGCGGGAGTTCGAGGTGGAGACCCTGCCGGGAGTGAAGCTCGGGCAGAAGCACATCCCGGTGCAGGCGGCGGGCGCGTACATCCCCGGTGGCCGCTACCCGCTCACCGCCTCCGCCCACATGACCATCGTCACCGCCAAGGTCGCGGGCGTCCCCCGGGTCGTCGCCTGCACGCCGCCCATCCACGGGGAGATCCCGGCCGCCACCGTCGCCGCGATGCATCTCGCCGGCGCCGACGAGATCTGGCTGCTCGGCGGGGTGCAGGCCGTGGCCGCCATGTCCGTCGGCACCGACACGATGCGGCCCGTCAACCTGATCGCCGGGCCCGGCAACGCCTATGTCGCCGAAGCCAAGCGGCAGTTGTTCGGGGAGATCGGCATCGACCTGTTCGCCGGGCCGACCGAGATCCTGGTACTCGCCGACGACGAGGCGGACCCGTTCGTGTGTGCCGTAGACCTGCTTTCGCAGGCTGAGCACGGGCCCGACTCCCCGGCCGTCCTCATCACCACCTCCCGCGAGGTCGCCGAGAAGACCATCGCCGAGGTGGAACGTCTCCTGCCCGGCATGCCCACCCGCGACTTCGCCGAGCCCGCGTGGCGCGACCACGGACAGGTCCATGTCGTCGACACCCTCGACGAGTTGTACGCCCTCGCCGACGAGTTCGCCTTCGAGCACGTGGAGGTGCTGACCGCCGAACCGCGCCTCGCGCTGGAGCGGATGACCCAGTACGGCGCCCTGTTCCTCGGCGAGGGCACCTGTGTGTCGTTCGGCGACAAGGTCATCGGCACGAACCATGTGCTGCCCACACGTGGTGCCGCGCGCTACACCGGCGGCCTGTGGGTGGGGAAGTACCTCAAGACGGTGACCTATCAGGAGGTCACCGACACCGACTCCCAGGCGCTGCTCGGCCGGTTGTGCGGACGGGCGGCCCGCGTCGAGCTGTTCGAGGGACATGCGCGTTCAGGTGACGTACGGGCTGCGAAGGCCGCCGGTGACGAGCTGCCCTGGAACACCCCGTGACCCTGGAAGGCCGTACGGCACTCGTCACCGGCGGCGGGGGACCGTTGGGCCGCGCGTTCGCGCTGGCCCTCGCGGACGCCGGTGCCCGGGTGATCCTCGTCGGTCGCAACGAGGCGGCGCTCGCGGAGGCGGCGGCACGGGTGGTGAAGGACGGCGGACAGGCTCGCACGGCCTCCTGCGATGTCTCCGATCCACTTGCTGTCCGTGCCCTGGTCGGCGAACTCGCCGACGAGGACGTGTCGTTGCTCGTCAACAACGCCGGAGTCGCCGGTCCCGTACGGCCGTTGGTCGACATCGAGCCGGACGAGTGGGACGACGTGTTCGCCGCCAACGTCCGGGGCGTCTATCTGATGTGCCGGGCCTTCCTGCCGCCGATGCTCGCGGCCGGGCGCGGTGACATCGTCAACGTGGCCTCGGTCAGCGGGAAGCGCCCGCTGCTCAACCGGACGCCGTACACCGCCTCCAAGATGGCGCTGCTCGGCCTGACCCGGACGCTCGCCGGGGAGGTCGGCCCGCAGGGGATCGCGGTCAACTCCCTTTCCCCGGGCCCGGTTCGGGGCCCGCGCATGGACCGCAACTTCCGGCTCACCGCCGAGCTGACCGGCTGCACGGTCGCCGAGGCCGAGCGCGACTTCGCCTCTCGGGCAGCGCTCGGCCGGCTCGTCGAGGAGCACGAGGTCGCGCAGGCGCTCGTGGCGATGCTCGCGATGCCCGGCCTGTGCGGGGCCGACATCGACCTGTCGGCAGGGATGATCGCCCCGGCGTAGCGGCGAATCGCGGGCGAAACGGTGAGGTGGACGACCGGCAAGTCGCCCGCCTCACCGGCGTGTTCAGGTTCGGCCGCCCGCTATGACGACTCTGTGTGACCGCCATGAAATGGTCGGCGTGATCCGAGGCATCGGACTCCCGTATGTGTGTGCCACCCGCCTGTTCCCTTGTTCCCAGGGCTGATTCACTCCCTCGTGCGCACCTTCGGTGCCTCCGCCGGGCCCGTCCGCATCCCGCGTTCGACGGCCGGCCGGTCACACTGCGCGACGGCGCATCGATCCCTGGGAAGGCAAGCAATGACGCTGATCACCCGACGCTCGGTCCTGATCGCCGGTACCGCCACGGCCGGCGCCGTACTGGTGCCGGCGGTCTCCGCCACCGCCGCGCCGACGGCCCTCAAGTCCCCGAAGACCACGCGGACGTCGGGCACGCGGATCTCGGTCGCATCCGGTGAGACGTACACGGTCTCCGCGACCACCCGCGTGAGCGAGCTGTCGATCGCCGACGGCGGCAAGATCGTCGCCCCGGACGGCTCCAGTCTCTCCCTGACCGTCGACGGAGTGGAGACCGGCCAACTGCTCACCGCCACCGGGGGAACGGCCACCCTGGTCCAGGCAGGCACCTACCGGGGCGATGTCGTCCTGACCGTCACAGCGGCCAACGAGGTGACGTACGAGACGCTCACCTTCCCCTTCCGGCAGGCGGTCTACGTCGACGGCGACGGTGTGGTCAAGGACAAGTCCGTCCTCGCGGCCGTCCTCGGCGGCAAGCTGACCGACGCCTACGCCAAGAACGTGTCGATCACCTCGACCGGCGAGTGCTTCGACGGCGTGTACGTCCAGGACGCCATCTACACACTCGACCGGCCTTCCATATCCCTTACGGGCAACGGCCGTTGTGACTTCGCGGGCTACGGCGCCGCCGTCGTCGGCGACGGTTCCGCGACCACGCTCGTCGTGGACGGCGCCCGGATCGACAACAAGGGCGTCGTCCGCACCGCCGTCATCGCCAACGACGGCGCCAACGTCATCGTCAAGGACTCCGTCCTCCGCGCCCGCAACGGCGTCCTGCCCGCCGACTACCAAGCCACCGTGGAAACCCCGTACATGGAGTCCGTGCCCTGGATGCTCGGCCTCGACGGCAACGTCCGCGCCACCAACCTCATCGGCAAGAACAGCAAGGCCACCTACCTCAACTCGACCGTGTTCTCGGAGACTTGGGGCGCCCTGTCGGTCGAGGGCGGCAGCGGGCTCAAACTGACCGCGATCAACAGCCACTTCGGCAACACGGGGGAGTACGGCTACGGCACCTACGCCATCGGCGACGCCACCGTGCGGGTGCTCGGCTCCCGGCTCGACGTCGGCAGCTACGCGACCATCATCGCGGGCCCGGCGGCAGTCGTGCACTACGGCGACAGCACCAGGGCCGCCGTCTCCGCGCTCAACACGGAGCTGGAACTCGGGCTGTCCAAAGCCGAGTTGGCGTCGATCCCGGTGCGCAACACCGTCGTGAACTCCGGGCACTTCGGCTACATGTTCTTCGGCGCCGGCCAACTCACCCTCGACGGCGGCACGGTGATCAACTCCGACCGGGCGACCTTCCTCAACAAGGGCCAGCAGACCACGATCAGCGTCGACGGCTCACAGGGCGCCCGGCTCAACCCGCGCGACGGGATCATCCTCCAGATGATCGAGCTGGACGACCCGGGCCCGGTCAACGTCAACGGCAAGATGATGAACATCGGCGTCTACACCGAGCCCACCGGCGACCCGGCGAAGGACGCGAGCTTCGACCCGACCGCCGTGCACGCCACGGACGGTGCCGCCACCTTCAACTCCATTGAAGTGAAGGGCGACTTCTACAACGGCATGCGCACGGGCAAGAACATGGTCCTCACCTTCGAGAGCGCGAGTGTCGAGGGGATCATCTCGGCGACGAAGGCCAAGCATCGCGTCTCCAGCATCGACGCCTCGACCTTCTACGAGCTCGGCATCGTCACCAACACCGCGCAGGCCGCCGTCAACAACGGCGCGATCGTGCGGCTGGACAGCGGCTCGACGTGGACGGTCACCGGCACCTCGTACCTGACCCGGCTCGCGCTCGCCGCCGACGCGACCGTCAAGGCGCCCCGGGGCAAGCGGGTCACGCTGACGGTCGACGGGACGGCCACGGCCATCACGCCGGGCCGGACCTACACGGGCGCGCTCACGCTGACCGTGGCGTGAGCGACGGCGGAGGCGCGCCGCTCGGGGCTCAGGCACCGGGCCTCACGCGAGCCGCGCCTCCGCCTCCTTCGCGATCTGCTCGAACTGCGCGCCCATGGCCGCCTGGAGGGCCTGCGCCCCCGACAACGGCCGCACCATGACCGTCAGTTCGTCGATCAGGCCCTCCTCATTGACATGGATGAAGTCGCAGCCGGTCAGCTCCCGGTCGCCGACCCGCGCGGCGAACATCAGCGCGCTGTCGCTGCCGTCCGGGTCGCCGATCTCCCGGACGTACCGGAAGTCCTCGAAGACCCGCGCCACCCCGTGCAGGATGGCCGCGGTGATCACCTTGCCCGGGTACGGCTTGAACACGACCGGGCTGGTGAAGACCACGTCCTGGGCCAGCAGCGCCTCGACGGCGTCCATGTCCTGCGCCTCGACCGCCTCACGGAACGCTCGCATCGGCTCACCTCATAGTCAATTAGTTGAGTAGGTGTGGATGAGACTAATCAACGGCTGTTAGCGTGTCCACATGTCCCTCAAGTACGCGGTCCTCGCGGCCCTCCTGGAAGGCGAGGCCTCGGGCTACGAGCTGGCGAAGGTGTTCGACGTGTCGCTGGCGAACTTCTGGCCCGCGACACCGCAGCAGCTCTACCGCGAACTGGAGCGCCTCGCGCAGGACGGACTGATCGAGGCACGGGTCGTACAGCAGGAACGCAGGCCCAACAAAAGGATGTTCACGCTCACCGAGGCCGGCCGCCGCGACCTGGACACCTTCGCCGCCGAGCCGCCCCGGCGTCCGACCGCCATCCGCGACGAACTCCTCATCAAGATCCAGGCCATGGACGGCACCGACCCCGCCGTCACCCGCGAACTGATCGAGGAACGCAGGTCGTGGTCGCGCGGCAAGCTCGACCGCTACGAGCGCGTCCGGGACCGACTCCTCGCCGGCCGGACCGAGGAGGAGTATCTCCGGGACGCCGAGCGCGTCGGGCCGTATCTCACGCTCATGGCCGGGATCACCTTCGAGGAGGAGAACCTGCGCTGGTGCGAGCGCGTTCTCGTGATCCTGAAGCAGCGGGTTGCCCTAGGCTGACCCGGATGTTCAGCCCCGAAGGCCCCAGTCTGCGCGAACTCGCCGTCCAGGCCCTGTCGTCCGTCGAGCACGGCTACGACCTCCTCGCGCCCAAGTTCGACCACACCCCGTTCCGCACACCGGCCCCGCTGCTCGACGCGGTCGCCACGACGCTGCGCCGCATCGGCCCCTTCGACGACGGACTCGACCTGTGCTGCGGCACCGGCGCGGGCGTCGACGTGCTGGCGAAGGTGTGCCAAGTGAGCATCACCGGCGTCGACTTCAGCGCCGGCATGCTCGACGTCGCGAGGGCGCGCCCCCGGGCCGTAGGTCCGCGTGTCTCGTGGGTGCGCGGCGACGCCCGTGCCCTGCCGTTCGCGCCCGCCTTCGATCTGGCGGTGAGCTTCGGGGCGTTCGGGCACTTCCTGCCCCGCGAGCTGCCGGGGCTGTTCGAGCAGGTCCACTCCGTGCTGCGGCCCGGCGGCTGCTTCGCCTTCCCCGTTCTCGCGCCGCCCCGCTCGACCTCCCCCGCGTACTGGATGCTGTCCGGCTTCGACGCGGTGATGAAGGTGCGCAACGCCGTCTGGCGACCGCCGTTCGTCATGTACTACCGGGACTTCCAACTCGGGTTCGTGCGACCGGAGTTGGAGCGGGCCGGATTCGACGTCGATCTCCACGCCCTGCCCGAGTTCGGGCGCCGGGGCGACGGCAGCCCCCGGGTGCGGATGGTCGTGGCGCGGCGCCGGTGATCTCGCCATTGTCCCGGCTTGGACGATCTCCTACGCTGAACGGTGTGGGGGCCAGAGTGCTGTCCGGGAACGGAGTTGTGCATGCTCAGCAAGGGTGAAGCCGGCGAGGCCGTCCGCCAGGCGAAGGTGAAGACCGGTGTCACATGGGCCCAGTTGGCGGAGGCCGTGGGCCGACCGCTCGCGTGGACCACGGCGGCCCTCCTGGGCCAGCACCCCATGAGCAAGGACGAGGCGACCACCGCCGCCGCCCTCCTCGAACTCGGCGAGGACGCGGTCACCGCCTTCCAACTCCAGCCCACCCGGGGCGCGTTGGACGCGGCCGTACCCGTCGACCCCACGATCTACCGGCTCTACGAGGTCGTCCAGGTCTACGGCCCCACCATCAAGGAACTGATCCACGAGCAGTGCGGCGACGGCATCATGAGCGCCATCAACTTCCGTCTCGACGTGACCCGCGTGCCCGACCCCGCCGGTGACCGGGTCGTCATCACCCTCGACGGCAAGTATCTGCAGTACCAGTGGGAGTGACCGGGGCCCGAACTCACCGATGCGGCTTGGTGGTTGCGGTCAGCGGCGGCTCCGGCCGGAGTTGAGCCGGGCCGCCTGGCGGGTGAGATGGTCGCGCTCGGCGAGGTTGGGTGCCTTGCGCGCGGCCTCCGCGTACAGCCGGGCCGCCGTCTTCAGGTCGCCGTCGCGTTCGTGGAGGTAGGCCGCCACCGCGGTGTACCGGGGCAGCGAGTCGTCCAGCGGAGCGAGCGCGGCCAGGCCTGCGCGTGGGCCGTCCGCCTCGCCCACGGCGACCGCGCGGTTGAGGAGCACGACCGGGTTGTCGGTCAGGCGCACGAGTTCGTCGTACCACTCGACGATCTGCACCCAGTCCGTCTCCTCGGCGGTGGGCGCGTCCGCGTGCAGGGCCGCGATCGCCGCCTGCGCCTGGAACTCGCCCAACCGGTCGCGGGCGAGGGCGACTTGGAGGATCGCGACGCCCTCGGCGATAGCCGAGGTGTCCCACCGCGTGCGGTCCTGCTCGGCGAGCGGGACGAGGCTGCCGTCGGGCGCGGTCCGGGCGGCGCGCCGGGCATGGTGCAGCAGCATGAGCGCGAGCAGGCCCGCGACCTCGGGGTGGTCGATCGCGGCGGCGAGTTGCCGGGTGAGCCGGATCGCCTCGGCGGCGAGGTCGACGTCACCGGAGTAGCCCTCGTTGAAGACCAGGTAGAGCACGCGCAGCACGGTCGCGACATCGCCGGGCTGGTCGAACCGCACCCCGGAGACGGTGCGCTTGGCCCGGCTGATCCGCTGCGCCATCGTCGCCTCGGGCACGAGACAGGCCTGCGCGATCTGCCGGGTGGTGAGCCCGCCGACGGCGCGCAACGTCAGCGCGACCGCCGATGACGGCGTCAACGACGGGTGGGCGCACAGGAAGTAGAGCTGGAGCGTGTCGTCCGCCGCGGGCGCGGGGCCGGGCGCCGGCTCCTCGTCGAGCCGGTCCTCACGTCTACGGCGGGCGGTGTCCGCCCGCGTCGCGTCGAGGAACCGCCGCCAGGCCACGGTGACCAGCCAGCCCTTCGGATCCCGCGGCGGATCGTCCGGCCAGACCCGCACCGCCTCGACCAGCGCCTCCTGTACGGCGTCCTCGGCCGCCGCGAAGTCTGCTCCGCGGCGGACGAGGATGCCGAGCACACTCGGCGTGAGGCTCCTCAGCAGGACCTCGTTCACTTGAAAGCGCACTCCGTGGTGGTGGAGTGCACGCCCAGGAACGGCCGCAGCTCCAGCCACTCGTGGATCGGCTTGCCGCCGGCCCCCGGGGCGGCCGACAGCTCACCGGCCAGCTCCACCGCGCGCTCGTAGGTGTCGACGTCGATCACCATCCAGCCGGCGATGACGTCCTTGGTCTCGGCGAACGGGCCGTCGGTGACCGGCGGGCGTCCCTCGCCGTCGTAGCGGACGAAGGTCCCCTCGGGGGAGAGCGCCTGGCTGTCGACGAACTCTCCGGTCTTCTCCAGCCGGGCCGCGAAGTCGTTCATGTACTGCACGTGGGCGGAGATCTCCTCGGGCGTCCACTGGTCCATGGGAACGTCGTTCACGGCGGCGGGGGCGCCGCGGTAGTGCTTCAGGAGCAGGTACTTGGCCATCGTCGTTCTCCTCGGTGCTGGTGCGACCCATTGTGGTCGCGTTCACCTCGGGGACGGAGCCGGGCGCGGGTTCTCGACATCGACGGCGGATTTTCTTCGCCGCGAGTTTCACGAAGGGGGAGGGAGGGCGGAAAGGGAGGCGTACTCACTCCTCTTCCCTTCTTAACGTATAGCGCACCGGGGGGCTTGCGGCAAGGCCCCCGTCGTGCCGCAGAATGTCCGGCCTGAGGGCATGACCTGCGGAAACGGGAGTCGCGGAATGCGTGTGTTGTTGACGACGTGGGGATCGCGCGGGGATGTCGAACCCATCGCGGGACTCGCCGCCCGACTGGTGGAACTCGGCGCGGAGGTAAGCGTCGCCGCCCCGCCGGACGAGGAGTTCGTGGAACTGCTGGACAGGGCCGGTGTGCCGCTGGTGCCGCTCGGCCCGACAGTGCGCTCGGTGGTGACCGGGGCAAGGCCGCCGTCGGCGGCGACCGCGTTTCAGCTCGCGCCCGAGCTGGTCGCCGCCCGGTACGAGACGCTGCTGCCGGCGGCCGAGGGGTGCGACGTGCTGCTGGCGAGCGGCCTGATGCCGACCGGTGCCCGCTCGGTGGCCGAGAAACTGGGCATCCGCTACGTGTTTGCCTGCTTCCACACGGCCGGGCTGCCCTCGTCGAAGCACCGGCCGCTGGCGCGGCCAGGCCATCAGTCCTCGCCGGACGAGACCGACATCAAGGTGCTGTGGGACGAGGACGCCCAGCGCGTGAACGCCCTCTACCGCGAGGCCGAGAACCGGCACCGGGCGGCGATCGGCCTGCCGCCGGTGGACAACGTCCGCGACCACGCGTTCACCGAGCGGCCGTGGCTGGCCTCGGACCCGGACCTGTTCCCGTGGCAGGATCAGACGGATCTCGACCTCGTGGTGACCGGACCGTGGATCCTGCCCGACGAGCGGCCGCTCCCGGCGGACCTGGAGGCGTTCCTGACGGCGGGCGAGCCACCGGTGTACGTGGGCTTCGGCAGCATGGCACTGCGTACCTCGCCCGACATGGCCCGGGACGCCGTCGAAGCGGTGCGGGCGCAGGGCCGACGTGTCGTTCTCGCCCGCGGTTGGGCGGGGCTGGCTCCGGTCGACGATCGGGACGACTGCTTCGTCGTGGGCGAGGTCAATCACCAGGCGCTGTTCGGCAGGGTGGCCACGGTCGTACACCACGGCGGTGCGGGCACCACGACGGCGGCCACGCTGTCCGGAGTGCCTCAGGTGGTCGTGCCGCAGATCGTGGACCAGCCATACTGGGCGGCGCGGGTGGCCGAGCTGGGCATCGGTGTGGCGCACGACGGTCCGACGCCGACCTACGACTCCCTGTCGGCCGCGCTCACCACCGTCCTGGCCCCCGAGATCCGGACCCGGGCACGGAGAGTGGCCGGCCTGCTCCGCACCGACGGGACGACAGTGGCCGCGAAGATGCTCCTCGACACGGTCGGCGGGGAAGGCAGGTCCACGCACGCGTGACCCTGCCGAACCGAGCACACGAGAAACCGCACGCACCGGTCCTCACACCCAGCCGCACGCCGGGCCGTGAGCGACCGCAGATCGGAATTGATGCCGTGAACCCCCTGACCACCAGCGCCTTCGACCTTCCCGACCGGCTCTCCGCCAAGGCCGACCCGGCGCTGATCTCCGCCGACGAGCGGCACTTCGCCGCGATCGCGGAGTGCCTCGACCAGTCGATCGCGGAACTGACCGAGCGCCTCGACGCCGAGCGCAGGGCGCCCGGCGGCATCGGCCGGGCGGCGATGGACCGGGACACGGAGATCCACCGGCTGACCACACGGCTGCGCGCACTACGCCGCTTCGGCCTGGACCTGTGTCTGGGCCACATGGTGGACGCCGACACCTCCGAGCCCGTGTACATCGGGCGGCTCGGTCTCACCGACAGCACGGGCCGACGCCTGCTGCTCGACTGGCGCTCACCCGCGGCCGAGCCGTTCTTCGGCGCCACCCACGCCAACCCGATGGGTCTGGCGAGCCGCCGCAGGTACCGCTGGACGCGCGGCCGGATCAGCGACTACTGGGACGAGGTGTTCACCGCGGACGGCTTCGTCGGCCACGCGGCCCTCGACGACCAGTCCGCGTTCATCGCCAGCCTCGGCGGCAACCGCTCGGGCCGGATGCGGGACGTGCTCGGCACCATCCAGGTCGACCAGGACGCCATCATCCGCGCCGGTTCCCGAGGCGCCCTCGTCGTCGACGGCGGGCCGGGCACCGGCAAGACCGTCGTCGCCCTGCACCGCTCCGCCTACCTCCTCTACTCCGACCCGCGCCTCGGCCACCGCAGGGGCGGCGTCCTGTTCGTCGGCCCGCACCGGCCCTACCTGGACTACGTCGCCGACGTCCTGCCCAGCCTCGGCGAGGAGGGTGTGCAGACCTGCATCCTGCGGGACCTCGTCGCGGAGGGCGCCGCAGCGGTCGTGGAGACCGATCCGGAGGTGGCCCGGCTGAAGTCGTCCGTGCGGTTGGTGCGGGCGATCGAGCCGGCCGTCAGGTTCTACGAGGAGCCGCCCAGCCAGGGGATGACCGTCAAGACCCACTGGTCCGACATCCGGCTCAGCGCCGAGGACTGGGCCGTGGCGTTCGATGCGGCGGAACCCGGTGTTCCGCACAACGAGGCGCGTGAGCACGTCTGGCAGGAGCTGCTCACGATCCTGGTGGACAAGCACGACGACTCGGCCTCGGCGGAGGACGGCGCGGTCTCGCCCGAGCTGCTCCGCCGGTCGCTGCGGCAGAACAGGGAACTGCTCACGACCTTCAACCAGGCGTGGCCGCTGCTCGAAGCGGCCGACCTCGTCGGAGACCTGTGGACGGTACCGGCCTACCTGCGCAAGTGCGCCCCCTCACTGAGCCGCGACGAGGTTCAGCGGCTGCAGCGCGCGGACGCCCAGGCCTGGACCGTGTCCGACCTGCCGCTGCTGGACGCGGCACGGCAGCGGCTCGGCGACCCGGAGGCGGCGCGCCGCAAGCGCCGGCAGGAAGCCGCCGTCGCCGCCGAACACGCGCGCCGGACCGACGTCATCGACAGCCTGCTGCAGAACGTCGAGATCGACGAGAGCGAAGGCGCGATGGGGATGCTCCACGGACAGGACGTACGGGACGCCCTCGTCGACGAGGCCGCCCAGCCCGGCAGCGAACCCGACCTGCTCGCCGGGCCGTTCGCGCACATCGTCGTGGACGAGGCCCAGGAACTGACCGACGCGGAATGGCAGATGCTGCTGCTGCGCTGCCCGTCCCGGAGCTTCACCATCGTCGGTGACCGGGCCCAGGCTCGGCACGGGTTCACGGAGTCGTGGCAGGAACGGCTGAAGCGGATCGGCCTCGACCGCGTCAACCTCGCTTCTCTGACCGTCAATTACCGCACCCCGGAAGAGATCATGACGGAGGCCGAGCCGGTCATCCGTGCCGTGCTCCCGGACGCCAATGTGCCGACCTCGATCCGTAGCAGCGGCATTCCCGTCGTCCACGGATCCACCGCGGACCTGGAGTTGGTCCTGGACACCTGGCTCGCCGAGCACGCGGACGGGATCGGCTGTGTCATCGGTACGGCCGAGATGGACGCGGGCATCTTCCGGGCGAGGCCCCGCGTCCGGGCGCTGACTCCCGTGCTGTCCAAGGGACTTGAGTTCGACCTGGTCGTCCTCATCGACCCGGAGAAGTTCGGCGAGGGCATCGAGGGAGCCGTCGACCACTATGTGGCGATGACCCGGGCGACCCAGCGGCTCGTCGTCCTCACGAGCTCCTGACAACGGCCGGTGCGCGGCGGGTCCGAACCCGCCGCGCACCGGGCTCAGCCCGCCGCAGGAAGGGTGAACTCGTAGATCAGGGCGTCCTGTTGGGCCTCCACGACGAGGTCGGTGATCTCCAGCGGGCGGGCGTACTGGTCGTGCACGCGGCGGGTCACCCGTACCGAGGGCGCGTTCGCGACCTGGGTGATGGCGTCCCGGTGGTGCAGGGTCAGACCGGCTCGGCGCATCCAGTCGTAGGCGCGCCGGAGTTGGGCGGAGGCGGAGCCGTCGGCGCGGTCGCGGTAGCGGGCCAGTTCCTCCACCTCGGCCAGCGCCACCGCCGAGAAGGACGTGACGGCCGTCCGCAGTCCGCTGCCGTCGGCCGCCGCGGACGTGTAGTGGTGCACCAGCGTCGGGCGGTGCGGGGCGATGCCCAGGGCCTCGGCGTGGTCGGGCGGGGGAGTCTCCCAGGTGACGGTGGCCCGGTCGAAGCCGGACGGTTCCGGGCTGCGAGCGCCGACCGGGAAGGTGAGGGAGGACGGGTTCTCGACGGGGTGTCCGGTCAGGGTGGCGTGGCTGCCGCGCCGGTCGGTGGAGACCAGCCCTTCCCTGCGCAGCACCTCCAATGCCTGCCGTATGGTCTCCCGGCTGACCTGGAAGTGTTCGGCCAACTGCCGTTCTCCGGGCAGGCGTTCACCGGGCGGGATGGTGCCGTCGTGGAGTTCGCCGAGCAGTTGGGTGGCGACCTTGCCGTAGAGGGGCTGGTCGTCGGCGGTCGGGTGGTCGTGGGGGGTGGTGCGGGCCATGCCGCGCCTCCTGTTGGTGACAAGACTGAGGGCAGAACTGGTGACGATTCGTAGCCGTGCGGGCTCGTTGCGCGACCAGATCTAGCATTGGTCTAAACCACCAGGGAAGAGCGGCAGGGCAGTTAGGCCGAAACCGACCCGCGCCGATCACCGCTCACAGGGCGCTGTACACGGCCTCGATCAGGGTCATCTTCCGCGGGTCGTCGGCGATATGAGGCCCCATCCGGTTCGGCACATAGCCCACCGACACCCCCGCATCCGGGTCGGCCAGACCGAAGGAGCCGCCGAAGCCGTCGTGTCCGAAAGCCCTCGGGTCGGGGCCGTACGCGCCGTTCGGGCCGCTGAGCCACAGGCCGAGCCCGATCTCCGTGTCGCTGCCGAGACTCGGGCCCAGTACCAGGTCGCGGCAGCTGCCCTGCCCCTCGCGCACCCGCTCGGCCGCCTCGGGAGAGAGGACACGGTGGCCGTTGTAGGAGCCGCGTCCGGCGAAGACACCGTAGATCGCGGCCACGGCGCGTGCCGTGCCGTGGCCGTTCGCGGCCGGGATCTCCGCGGCGCGCCACTCCGGGGTGTTGGCGTCGGCCGTGCCCACAACCGGGTTGGTCAGCGCGGCGATGGCCGCGGGCGCCAACTGGCTGAAGATCGCGGCCTGTTCACTTGTCGACGTGGCGGGGGGTTGCACCAACTCGGCCGCCCGGCCGGACTCCTTCTCCGGCAGTCCGATGGTGAAGTCGATGCCGAGCGGGCCGGTGACCTCCCGCTCCAGGAAGGCGCTCGGGAGCAACCCCGAGACGCGGCGCACGACTTCGCCGACGAGGAAGCCGTAGGTGATCGCGTGGTACCCGGACCGCGTCCCCGGCTCCCACCAGGGCTCCATGGCCGCGAGCCGCGCGGTGGTCAACTCCCAGTCGTAGAGCTGCGCGAGGCAGTGCGGCTCGCGCAGGCCGGCCAGTCCCGCGCGGTGCGAGAGCAGGTGTCGTACGAGGACGTTCTCCTTGCCGGCGGCGGCGAACTCCGGCCAGTACGTGGCCACCGGGGCGTCGAAGTCGAGCAGGCCGCGGTCGGCGAGGATGTGGGCGCACAGGGCCACCGGGCCCTTCGTCGTCGACCAGACGTTGACCAGGGTGTCCTGCTCCCAGGGGCGGGTGCGGGCCGCGTCGGCCCAGCCGCCCCAGAGATCGACCACGGTCTCGCCGCCGACGGTGACGGTCACGGCGGCGCCCAGTTCGTCGCGGTCCCGGAAGTTCTCCTCGAACGCGGTGCGGACCGCCGAGAAGCGCGGGTCGCAGTGGCCGTCGACGGCTGGCTGGTGCTCGGACATGGGGCCTCCGTGGTGTGCCGGACGTCCGGGCCGCGACGCTGCGGCCCGGGCCCCCGAACGTACCGACTGGTCGGACTGGGGGAAAGGTGTGCGACGCGAGGTGCTGCGACCGGGACGTCGGTAAACCGGGCTCCAATACCGTGGAGTTTCGCCGGGAAACACCCACCTCACCTGTATCCCGAACTAACGGAGGAAGCCGAACCGTTGTGCCCGAGGTGCCCGTTTTCGGCGTTTCCCTTCCTCGGCCCCAGGGGCAGGCGCATAATCCTGCTACCGGTCGGCCGAGTGCTGCCGGGAGGGGGAAGAACGATGACGGGGATTACGCATTTACGGCGCTCTTTGTATGTGATCGCGGCGGCTGCGCTGGCGACCACCCTCAGTTGTGGAACCCCGGCGCAGAACCGGTCTTCCGCGGGCTCTTCGGAGACAGTGGGTACCGCGGGCAGTGCCCTGTCGGCTGGGACGACCACGACCGGAGCCCACTCCCCGGGCACCGGCGGGCCGAGGCCCGGACCTGAGACACCAGTCCCCACCACGGCGAAGACAAGACCTCGCATAGGCGTGAGCTGGCCGGGTTTCGGACCGACTTCAGAGCCGACCCAGTCCTCGACCTCGCCGTCCTCGCCGGTCGAGAGCAGCTCGGACGAATCCAGCTCCGAGGAGAGCGGCCAGGCTCCCTCGGGCGCCGCAGTGCGGGAATTCTCCCTGGACTGGTACACGCACCTCGTCGACGCGGAGTGCGATCAGATCCAGGACGAACAGGCACAGGACGGCCTGGGTGTTCTGCTGCGAGGTCTGCGCGCGGCCTGCCCCGCCATCACCGCCGACGGCGCCGCGGACTGGAATTCCGCGCAGGACGCCTATGACGCACTCTCCGCCGCCGGGGGAGTGACGGACGGAGGGTGCGAAGGACGGAACGGATATCTCCTGCTCCAGGAACTCGTGACCCTGCACCGCGCCCACCCGGACGCGAACTTCCAGATCGCCACGGGCGAGACCGGCCCCTACAGCGGTTGCTAGCCGCCGCCCATGAGCACTCCCGGACCACCGCAGCCCGCACCGCGTGGCTCCGTGTCCATCAGGTCCTTCGTTCTCCAGGCGGGAGCAGCCGTCGCCGCGCAGGTGTCACTTCTCGCGGCGCTGCTGTTCTATTTCGGCTGGAAGCGGAACCAGGCGTTCGCCGATTATCTCGGCTACGCGGAGAGCCAGCTCAATTCCTCCGCCCAGAGATATGTGCTCAGCAGCATTCCCGCACTCTTCGATCCGCTGCTGATCGCCGTTGGCGTCGCTCTGGTCTGGCGGATCGCCGATCCCGTGCTGGTGGGCCTGTGCACGGACAGCAGGAGATTCCGCGGCCGACTGTGTCTGGGACTGGTGTCGTGCGTCGCGACGGTTCCGCTCGGCACCTGGGCGTTCCTCAGACTTTCTCCGGGGTGGTGGGAACTGGGGCTCCCCGCCTCGCTCACCGTCGGGATCCTGCTGGCCTGTTGGGGTGGCGCGCTGTGGTCGAGAACGCACGAGAGCCCGGACTCCGACGACACCTCTGGCGGGGATGACGAGGGTTCTCCGGCGTCCCGGTGGGTGCTGTGGAGCGCCTCGACGAGCCTTTACGTCCTCGGGCTGGTCGTCGTCCTGCTCTTCTGGACGGCCGGCACCTTCGCCGAGATCCAGGGCCGGGGAGCCGCCGAGAACCTTGTGGCCAACCTTGGCCAGCGCGTCAGCGTGACCGTGTTCAGCGACAAGAACCTGCGGCTGGACGGTCTCCCCGGTGTCCGTCCCACCACGTTCCGCACCCCGGGTGCGTACCGCTTCCGTTACGAGGGACTCAAACTCGTCGCCTACTCCGACGGGAAGCTCTTCCTGATCCCCAGCGGATGGACGTACGACCACCCCGATGTCATCGTGCTGCCCGAACAGAGCGGCATCCGCGTGGAATACGTCTATCCATGACCTGCCCGGGCCGAGCACGACGCACCCCTCAGACGTACGACCGCAGCCACTCCAGCTTGGCCGCCTCCTGGTAAGGGCCGCCGCCCTCATGGTCGTTGAAGTCGTAGATCTCGATCTTCTTGTCCTCGTGCGCCCACGCGTTGAACGCGGCGAACACCGTCGAGGGCGGGCAGGTCTGGTCCTCCAGGCCCGCCGAGAAGAGGGCGGGGGCGCGGCCCCGGGACGCGAAGTGGACGCCGTCGAAGTACGAGAGCGTGCGCAGGACGTCGTCCGTGCGGCCGCGATGGGTCTTGAGGTAGCTGCCGATCTCGCGGTACGGATGACGGTCCGTGAGGCGCGCGGCGCGCGGGAAGTCGCACAGGAACGGCACGTCCGGCGCGATCCCCGCCAGGTCGCCGACCAGCCCGCCGACGGCGATGGTGATGCCGCCGCCCTGGCTCGCGCCGAGGGCCACCGTGCGCGCCGGATCGACCAGCGGGTGCGAACGGGCCGCCTCGACGGCTCGCACGCCGTCCGCGAACACCCGGCGGTAGTAGTAGTTCTCGGGGGCGTCGATGCCCCGGGTCATGAAGCCGGGATACGCGGGCGCGCCGCCCACCGGGTCCGGGGTGCCACCGCCGCCGCCCCACGCACTGCCCTGCCCGCGTGTGTCCATGATGAAGTGCGCGCGGCCCGTCGAGGCCCACAGCAGGTGCTCGTGGGGGAGGCCCCGCCCGCCGCCGTAGCCCACGAACTCCACGACCAGCGGCAGGGGTTGGGCCGCGTCGGCCGGCAGCCGCAGCCAGCCCTTCACCGGGTGACCGCCGAACCCGGCGAACGTCACGTCGTACACCCGCACCGTGGACAGTCCCGTGTCGACCGGTTCGAAGCGGGCGTCCAGATCGTGCTCGCGGGTCTCCCGGAGGGTCTTCGACCAGAAGGCGTCGAAGTCCTCGGGCTCGGCGGAATCGCTGCGGTACTCACGGAGTTCGTCGAGCGGAAGGTCGAACAGGGCCATCGGTGACCGCCTTTGCGCAGGGTGAGTGCGGATGATCACACCGTACGTGTGACATCGGAGGACTCGCCAGGCTCGTGCGGCGCCCCGCGTCTACCATGTCCGCATGTCGTCTGCCGTGGATCTGCTGGTCAAGGACGCCGAACTGCTCGTCGTGGACGGTGAGCGGGAGATCCCGGGCGGCTGGGTCGCCGTCACGGGTGGTCGGGTCACCGCTGTCGGCGCGGGAGGAGCCGAGCCCGAGGCGCGTGAGACCGTCTCCGCCGTCGGGCGCCTGGTCACCCCCGGCCTGATCAACACGCACCATCACATCTACCAGAACCTCACCCGCTCCTACGCCCCCGCCGTCAACGGCACCCTCTTCGACTGGCTGACCACGCTCTACCCGCTGTGGGCGAGCCTCGACGAGGAGGCCGCGTACGTGTCGGCGTACGTCGGCATGGCGGAACTCCTCATGGGCGGCTGCACCACGTCCTCCGACCACCTGTATGTGCATCCGCGCCCGTATCTGGTCGACGCCGAGATCCGCGCGGCCCGCGACATCGGCTTCCGCTTCCACGCGACGCGCGGTTCGATGACCCGTTCCGTCGAGGACGGGGGACTGCCGCCGAGGAGCGTCACGCAGAGCACGGACGAGGTGCTGGCCGACAGCGAGCGCTTGATCAAGGCCCACCACGACCCGGAACCGGGCGCGTTGATCCGGGTCGCGCTGGCCCCCTGCTCGCCGTTCTCGGTGACCAAGGACGTGATGACGGCGACCGCGGAACTCGCCGAGCGGTACGACGTACGCCTGCACACGCACCTCGCCGAGGACCGCGACGAGGACACGTACTGCCTGGAGACCTACGGCTGTCGGCCCGTCGAGTACTTCGAGGACACCGGGTGGATGAGCGACCGCACGTGGGTCGCGCACTGCATCTACCCGAACGACGACGAACTGCGCCGCCTCGCCGCCGCGGGCGTCGGTGTGGCGCACTGCCCGAGCTCCAACATGCTCATCGGGGGCGGTACGGCGCGGGTGAAGGAGATGCGCGAGCTGGGTCTGCCGGTGGGCATCGGGTGCGACGGGTCGGCGTCCACCGATCACGCCTCGCTGTGGATGGAGACGCGGGGCGCGCTGCTGCTGGGGCGGTATCGGGGCGGGCCCGGTGCGATGACCGCGCGGGATGCCCTCGACATCGCCACCCGGGGTTCGGCTCGGTGTCTGGGGCGGGCTGACGAGCTGGGGCATCTGCGGCCGGGGGCGTGTGCGGACCTCGTTGTCTGGGATCTGCACGAGGTCGCGCTGGCCGGAGCGGTGAGTGATCCCGTCGAGGCGTGGCTGCGGTGTGGGCCTGCGCGGGCGTGGACGACGATTGTGGGCGGCCGGGTGCTGGTGGAGCGGGGTGAGCCTGTGCTGGCGGGGTTGGGGGATGTGTTGCGGGATCACGGGCGGGTTGCTCGGCGGATGCAGGGGGCGGTGTAGAGGGGGAAGGGTAGGGAGACGGGGGCTGAGGGTGGGGTGAGGCGGGATGCCTCAACTTCCTTGCGGGGACGGACTGTTGGCGTGTGAGGGCGGTCGAGAGCTGGGCGCGGCTGACGCCGTCACATCGAGTCCGTCACGCTCGCCGTCGCGTCCACTGCGGTTCCGTCAGTGCCCAGTCCCGTTCCCATTCGTCCAACCGGTGCCGCAGCGCCACCCGTTGAGTCAGCGCCCGTACGAGGAGAACCAGGGCGACCACTCCGCCCGTCGTCCACACGCCGACGGTCAACGTGTGCTGCCAGACGGCCACTTGGCCCGGTGGCGGGGCGACGCTGTGGCCCTTGGCGTCGAGCCATACGGCCACCACGTCACCGCGTCCCGTGTCGGCCGGGACCGCGACCGTGGCCGTACGCGAGCCCTTGCCCGGTTCCGTCCAGCGCACCGCCACCGGGAAGGTGCGCGGGCGGTTTCCCTCGACCGAGGGGAGCTGGGCGGGCGGGTTGCCGATGACCTTCGCGTGGACGCGGTGGCGGTCGGCGCGCTGGGTCGCGGCGATGGTCCTGGCCTGGTCGTGGGCCCACAGGCCCGCGGCGGCGCCGACCAGGGGTGCGCCGACGAACAGCAGGAGGGTGACGGCCAGCGCCGTCCACGCCTCCACGACATCCGACCGGCGCCGCAGCGGATTCCGCCGTCGGCGTCGACTCCGTACCCGGGTCCGCATGTCGGTCTCCTCGCCGTCACCGGAGCCGAGGAACCGTAAGGCCGGAAGTCCCTTGTGGGGCCGGTCCGCCGCCGCCTCGACACCGCGCACGCATGCGAGCGTCCACACAAGAGTCGTACCCCCTCCGAGGTACTTCTCTCAACCGGAGCCGCGAGTGATCCTCAGCCGAAGCGCTCGATGCGGATGCGGTCGACCGGCTGGCCCGCCTCGACCAGCAGTCGTGAGGCATGCTCGGCGAAGCCGTTGGAGCCGCACACATAGGCCTCCCAGCCACCGGCGGGCTGCTCGGCCATGAGCGGGGCCACGTGTGCGGCGGCCATACGTCCCACCGGCACACCGTCCGGCGCACTGCGCGTGAAGACGGCCGTGGTCTCCGCGCCGTACTCCCGCGCGTAGATCAACTCCTCGGGACTGCGCGCCGACACCACCAGCCGCAGCGGTACGGAGAGGTCCCGCGCCCGGTGCTGCCGGAGCATCGACATCAGCGGTACGACCCCGGAGCCGGCGCCCAGCAGCAGTGCGGGCCGGTCGCCGGGCCAGGCGAAGAAGCCGCTCAGGGGGCCGCGGACCTCGACCTGGTCACCGGGCCGGGCCACCGTGTGGAACCATCCGGAGACCTCGCCGCCCTCGACGTGGTCCAGGGTGAGTTCCACGTGCCCGGCGTCGTCCGGGTGGGAGGCGATCGAGTAGTGGCGCTGGGCCACGTAGCCGTCCTCGGCGCGCAGCCGCAGCATCAGGTGCTGGCCGGGGAGATGGCCCGCCCAGCCGGGCACCGCGAAGCGGAACGTGGCCGCGTGCGGGGTCTCCCGGCGGATCTCCGTGAGCGTGGCGGTCTGCCACACGGCGGCGGCGCGGTTGCTCACGGCGATACGGCCCGGCACCGCGAACTTGGTGATGGGTGCGAAGGTGTCAGTCACCGGAGTACCGCTGTTCCTCCCAGGGGTTGCCCCGGGCGTGATAGCCGTTCTGCTCCCAGAAGCCGGGCTCGTCGTGGTCGAGGAGACGCAGGCCCGCGATCCACTTGGCGCTCTTCCAGAAGTACAGGTGCGGCACCAGCAGCCGGGCGGGGCCGCCGTGCTCGGCGGGCAGCGGCTCGCCGTCGTACTCCCACGCGATCCAGGCACGGCCGCCGGTCACGTCGGAGAGCGGGAGGTTCGTGGTGTACCCGGTGTGCGAGTACGCGACCACGTGGGTGGCCGACGCGTGGGGCCGCACGGCTTCGAAGAACGCGTCCAGCGAGACGCCCCCGAACCGCACCCCGAACTTCGACCAGCTCGTCACACAGTGGATGTCACCCTCGTAGGCCGACGCGGGCAGTTCGTGCGCCTGCGTCCAGTTCCAGGTGCGCGGCCGCTCCACCAGTCCGTCGACGCGGAACGTCCAGTCGGCGGGCGCGAGGTCGGGGGTGACCTCGGCGGACAGGACGGGCCAGTCGTCGCCCGCGTCGTACTGACCGGGCGGCAGGCCGGCGTCGGGGACGCGCGGGCGTCCGGTGAAACCTCGGGTGACGTGCATACGGGTGGAGCCTCCAGGTCGCTGCGGCGCGGGTCCGCCGGGCGAGCGTGATCAGTGGTTTCTCGTTTCAACGGTACGCGGCCACGAGGTATGCCCAGGTCCGAGGGGGACCGACGATCATTGCGGCCGTATGAACTCTCCGCGTGCGAGGGAATAGCCGTCCGGGGATCGACCTTGGTCTTCAGTGCGGCTTGAGTGCGGATAACCGGTGGTCGTGGTGTTGTCGTGACCACAGGTGATCCGGTGACTGCGAGGGAGAGTGAGGAAGCAGATGCCGAAGGCGTACGTGTTCACGCGTTACGGGGGACCCGAGACCGAGGCGCTCGTCGAGGTGGACCGGCCGAGCCCCGGCCCCGGTGAAGTCCTCGTCGCGGTGCGCGCGGCCGGGGTGAACCCGGTCGACTGGAAGCAGCGCAACGGCTACCGGCGGCCCGGCGAGACCGGCTCGCGCGCGTTCCCCGCGGTCTTCGGCCAGGAGGTGTCCGGAGTCGTACGGGAGATCGGTGCCGGAGTCGACGGGTTCGCCGTCGGCGACGAGGTGTTCGGCAGCACGGTGGCCGGCGGATACGCCGAGTACGCCCTGCTGACCGTCGCGGTCACCGCCCAGAAGCCCGCCGAGCTGTCGTTCACGGACGCCGCAACCCTGCCCGTCGCCGCCGCGACCGCGTACGACGGCATCCGCCAGCTCGCCCTGCCCGCCGGCGCGACCGTGCTGGTCACCGGCGCGGGCGGCGGTGTCGGTTCCGCGGCCCTGCAGATCGCCCGCGCGCTGGGCCTGCGTGCCGTGGGTGTGGCGAGCGAGGGCAAGAAGGACTTCGTGGAGTCGCTGGGCGCGGTGCACGTCCCCTCCGGACCCGACCTGGCCGCACGGGTACGGGCCGTCGCGCCCGACGGCGTCGACGGCGCCTACGACCTCGTCGGCGGTGAGGTGCTCGCCGAGGCCGCGACCCTCCTCACCGACCCCACGAAACTGGTCACCGCCGGTGCCCCGGCCCCCGAGGTCGAGAAGCTCGGCGGCGCCCGGGTCGAGCGGGCCCGCAACTCCGCCGTCCTCGACGCGCTCGCGGAACTCGTGGTCGACGGCAAGCTGGACCCGCACGTGACGCGGACCTTCCCGCTCGACCAGGCCGACGAGGCCCTGCGCACCGTCGAGGAGGGTCACGCCCGCGGCAAGATCGTGATCGAGGTCGCCGCATGAGCACGTCCGACGAACGTGTCCTCGACAACCCCGCCCGTGGCGCCCTCACCGGCCCGCACGCCCACTTCGCGGAGCGGCGCGGCCGGGTCCTGCGCTACCCGGTCGACGTGACCCCGTGGCTGGCCCTGCCCGACGAGCCCGACGTCGAGGACTGGGCGGATGTGGCCGCGCTCGCCGGACCCGGCGCCGAGATCGCGCTCTTCGGTTTCCGGGGGCAGGTCCCGGACGACTGGGAGATAACCCTCGACATGGACGGCGTGCAGATGGTCGACGACGGGCTGGCCGCGGGGCCGGACCCGGAGGCGGTCCTCCTCGGCCCCGCCGACGTCCCCGAGATGCTCGACCTGGTGGAACGGACCCGGCCCGGCCCCTTCCTGCCCCGCACCGTCGAACTCGGCACCTACCTCGGTATCCGCCGAGGCGGCGCCCTCGTCGCCATGGCCGGCGAACGGCTCCATCCCCCCGGCTGGACCGAGATCAGCGCCGTCTGCACCGACCCGGCCGTCCGCGGCGAGGGCCTTGCGAGCCGCCTGATCCTGGCCGTCGCGCACGGCATCCGTGAACGTGGCGAGACCCCGTTCCTGCACACCGGCGCGGGCAACACCAATGCCATCCGGCTGTACGAGTCCCTGGGTTTCCGGCTGCGCCGGACCACCGCGTTCCTCTTGGCGCGGGCGCCCGAGCACCTGACCCAGACGCGGGCCGTGGGGGTGTCGTAGAACGGGGTGTCGTAGAACCTGTCGTGGAACCGATGGGAGGGGCGGCCGTCAGTCGTCGGCCGTGGCTTCGCCCGGCCATGCGTTGTAGCGCTCCAGATAGCCGGCGAACCGCGTCAGGTCCTCCTCCGGCCAGTCCGCGAGCCGCTCCCGGAAGGCGGCCTGGCGGTTCTCGGTGACCTGGGCGAAGATCCGGCGGCCGGCGTCGGTGAGGTGCAGGACCTGGACGCGGTGGTCCTCGGGATCGAGGCGGCGTTCGATGAGGTCGGCGCGTTCCAGCGCGGCGACCTGACGGCTGACCGTGGACTTGTCGAGGGCGTAGTGCGCGGCGAGGTCGGTGGCCCGGCGGCCGTCGCGCTCCTCCAGGTGACTGAGCAAGGTGTACGACACCAGGGACAGCTCGGGGTGCAGACGGCCCGCCGAGGCCCGGGCGCGCCGGGCGAAGATCGTCATCTCGCGCTGGATGGTCTCCACGGCCTGGTCCGCTCGCACTGGGATCTCCCTCGCTGTCCTGGTTGTTGCAGAGTACAACTCAGCGGGGTGACCGGCCCCTCGCGGGCTCGGTGCTTGGGGTAGTGTTTCTTCCCGGTCGCGGACGGTCGCGGCCCTGAACTCCCGGGAGGTGAGTCCCATTTCCGCTGTGTCAGGTCGGGTGCTCTCATCTCAGGACAACGCGGATCGCCGCCAGTAGGTGACCGCGAGAGCGCCCTTCGGTTACCTCCCGAAAGGCCCTCGGCTTTCATGCCCTCTCTTTCCCCCGCCTCCGTCGTCGCCGCGCTCCGTGCGGCGGGCTGTGTCTTCGCCGAGGACGAGGCGCGACTGATCCTCTCGGCCGCGCGCACCCCGGACGAACTCGCCGTGATGGTGGACCGCCGCGTCACGGGGCTGCCCCTTGAACACGTCGTCGGCTGGGCCGAGTTCCGCGGTCTGCGCATTGCCGTGGAACCCGGCGTGTTCGTGCCCCGCCGCCGCACCGAGTTCCTCGTCGAACAGGCCCTCGCGCAGGCCCCGGACGCGTCCGTCGTCGTGGACCTGTGCTGCGGCTCCGGCGCGGTCGGTGCGGCGCTGGCCGCGGCTCTCGACGGGGTCGAACTGCACGCCGCCGACATCGACCCCACCGCCACGCGCTGCGCCGGCCGCAATATCGCGCCCTACGGCGGCCATGTCCACACGGGCGACCTGTTCACGGCGCTGCCCGCCACGTTGCGCGGCCACGTCGACATCCTCGCAGCCAATGTGCCGTACGTCCCCACGAACGAGGTCGGCCTGCTCCCCGCCGAGGCCCGCGACCACGAACCCCTGGTCGCCCTCGACGGCGGCACCGACGGCCTCGACATACTCCGCGAGGTCGCCACGGGGGTGCCCGGCTGGCTGGCGCCCGGCGGTTGCCTTCTTGTCGAGACGAGCGAACGTCAACTCCCTTCAGCGGTAAGGGCGTTCACGAGCGCCGGGTTGGAGACGCGGTCGGCTTACTCCGAGGAGTTGTACGCGAATGTTGTGATCGGGGTCAGGGGGGTGAGGGTGGGGGCGGTTGGGGCGTAATGCCGCGGGCGGGGTTGGGGTGTGGGGCTCGGGATGCGGGCGGGCGGGCTGGCTGCGGCGCTTGGGCTGTGGTCGCCGCGTCCCCAGGGGGCCGGGGCCTCGGCTGCCCGGTCTGTCCCGTCCGTCGCCGGGACCTTTGTGGTCGAAGGTGCCGATGAAAGCTCGGCTGGCGGTTCGGATGTCGGCCAGGTTGTAGCGCCCCTGTCGGATGGGCTGAGCGCCGGGCTCGGGGCGCGGTCGCTCGGGCCGCCTCTGGGGCCCTCGCGGTCGACTGTGCGCGTGGAGAAGCCCTGTCGCCGGTGCGGCGTCGGCGACAGGGCGAGCCCGATCAGGTTGTAGCGCCGCCGCCGGATGGGCTGGGCGCGGGGCTCGGGGCGCCGTTGGACGGATTGGGTGAGGCGTTCGGGCCTTGGTCGCCGCGGCCCCACGGGCCTCGGGCGCCCGGTCCGACGCGGTCGGCGCCCGGGCCCTTGCGGTCGATGATGCCCTTGAAGGCTCGGTCGGCCGTGCGGGTGCCGGTGTCGGAGCGGGTGCCGGTCAGGGAAGCCGTCTCGCCCTTTTTGAGAGCTGCGGTGCCCTTGGGTGTGGCGTCGGAGCCCACCGTCCACGTCCATGACGTGCCGTCGTCGCTCTTGACGGTGATCTGGTCGCCGTCGACCTTCGTGACCGTTCCGCGCTGCCAGATGCGGACGACCCACTTGCCGGTGGTGCTGTCCTTGACCGTGGCCTCGCCGTGGACGGCGGCGCCGCCGAGGCCGAAGCCCCCGCCGTGCCGGAAGCCGGGTCCGCCGGGCGACGGGAGTCCCGACGGGGTCCCGGCGGCGGCCGGTACGGCGTTGTCGCCCGAACCTCCCGAGGTCGCCGCGTAGGCGACGGTCCCGCCGAGCGCCAGTATGCCCACGGTGGCCACGGCGATCACCGCGCGGGCCCGTCGCGAACGCCGGTGCCACAGCCGGTCGATGCCTACGGGCTCGCGCTCCGCTCCGCCGGGGCCCGTGAGGACCTCCCACTCGGGCGCGTGGTCGGGCATCGGAGGTACTGCCGCCGAACTGTCGTCGGCTTCGTGCTCAGGATCGTGCGTCACGGCTCGCTCCCTAGGCCCCGCGCGCGGCATCCCACCGGCACGCCTGTCTGTGATTCTCCGGGGCGGCCGATAAAGAACCGGTAATAAATCCCTGTGAATCCCGGGCCCGTGGACCCGTCTCACTCTCAGCTCTCCTCCATCGGCCTTTATGCAACTAGTTGCATAATCGCCTCCCCGTCCTCTACAACAGAGGCACGACACCGCGCATGGAGGGCCCGATGAGCCGTTACCCGCACCTGCTGAACCCGCTCGACCTGGGCTTCACCACGTTGCCCAACCGCGTCCTCATGGGCTCCATGCACGTCGGCCTGGAAGAAGCCGAGCGCGGTTTCGAGCGCATGGCGGAGTTCTACGCCGCACGCGCGCGTGGCGGAGTCGGCCTGATCGTCACCGGTGGCATCGCACCCAACGAGGCGGGCCGGCCCTACGAGGGCGGCGCCAAGCTCACCACCGACGCCGAGGCCGCGCAGCACAGCGAGATCACCGCCGCCGTGCACCGCGAGGGCGGGCGGATCGCGATGCAGATCCTGCACTTCGGGCGCTACGCCTACCACCAGGACCTCGTCGCGCCGAGCGCCCTCCAGGCGCCGATCAGCCCCTTCCCGCCCCGCGCGCTCACGGACGACGAGGTCGAGCAGACCATCGAGGACTACGTCCGCGCGGCCCGCCTCGCCCGGCAGGCCGGGTACGACGGCGTCGAGATCATGGGCTCCGAGGGCTACCTCATCAACGAGTTCATCGCCGTACAGACCAACCACCGCGACGACCGCTGGGGCGGCTCGTACGAGAACCGGATGCGCTTCCCCGTCGAGATCGTGCGCCGGGTGCGCGAGGCGGTCGGCGAGGACTTCATCATCGTCTACCGGCTGTCGATGCTGGACCTGGTGCCGGGCGGCTCCACGCTCGACGAAGTCATCAGGCTGGCCAAGGCGGTTGAGGCCGCCGGGGCGACCATCATCAACACCGGCATCGGCTGGCACGAGGCCCGCATCCCGACCATCGCGACCTCGGTGCCGCGCGGGGCGTACACCTGGGTGACCAAGAAGCTGATGGGCGCGGTCTCGATCCCGCTCGTCACCACGAACCGCATCAACACCCCTGAGATCGCCGAGCAGTTGCTCGCCGACGGGTTCGCCGACATGGTGTCGATGGCCCGCCCGATGCTCGCCGACCCGGACTTCGTCGCCAAGGCCGCGGCCGGCCGTTCCGACGCGATCAATACCTGCATCGGCTGCAACCAGGCCTGCCTCGACCACACGTTCAGCGGCAAGATCACCTCCTGCCTGGTCAACCCGCGCGCCTGCCACGAGACCCAACTCGTCCTCGCACCGACGCGGTTGCGCAAACGCGTCGCGGTGGTGGGTGCGGGCCCGGCCGGTCTGGCGTGCGCGGTCTCGGCCGCCGAACGCGGTCACGAGGTGACGTTGTACGACGCCGCGAGCGAGATCGGCGGACAGCTCAACGTCGCCCGACAGGTCCCGGGCAAGCAGGAGTTCGACGAGACGCTGCGCTACTTCCGCACGCGGCTCGACGAGCACGAGGTCGACGTGCGCCTCAACACGCCTGTGGCGGCAGGGGACTTGAGCGCCTACGACGAGGTCGTCGTCGCCACCGGCGTCAGCCCGCGCACCCCCGACATCCCCGGCGTCGACCACCCCAGCGTCGTCGGTTACCTCGACGTCCTGCGCGACCGTGTTCCCGTCGGCGACCGCGTCGCGATTCTCGGTGCGGGCGGCATCGGCTTCGACGTCGCCGAGTTCCTCACGGACGGCGGCGACAAGGCGAGCGAGGACCCGGCGACGTACTTCCGCGCCTGGGGCGTCGACATGGACTACGCGGCCCCCGGCGGCCTCACCGCCCCCGAGCGCCCCGCCCCGCCCCGCAGCGTCCACCTCCTCCAGCGCAAGGCGACCAAGGTCGGCGCCGGCCTCGGCAAGACCACGGGCTGGATCCACCGCACCGAACTCAAGCACCGGGGCGTCACCATGGTCCCGGGGGTCCAGTACGACCTGATCGACGACGCCGGACTGCACGTCACCGTCGACGGCCGCTCCACCGTCCTGGAGGTCGACACGGTCGTCCTGTGCACGGGCCAGGACCCGCGCCGCAACCTCTACGACGAGTTGACCGCCGCCGGCCGCACCGTCCACCTCATCGGCGGCGCCGACGTGGCCGCCGAACTCGACGCCAAGCGCGCCATCAAGCAGGGCACCGAGGTCGCGGCCGCCCTCTGAGGCCCGGGGCCCGTCCCTAGGATGACCTCCATGTCACTCCCGCACGCGATCCTCACCGCCCTTCTGGAGAAGCCGTCCTCAGGTCTCGAACTGACCCGGCGCTTCGACCGGTCGATCGGTTACTTCTGGTCGGCGACGCACCAGCAGATCTATCGCGAGCTGGGAAAACTGGAGGCCGAGGGTCAGATCAGGGCGCTCGCGTCCGAACAACCCGCCCGCGGCCAGAAGAAGCGCTACGAGGTCCTGCCCGCGGGCCGCGCCGAACTGGCCCGCTGGACCGCGTCCTCCCAGGACCCCAAGCCGCACCGCGACGTGATGCTGCTGCGGCTGCGCGCGGCGGCGGTCGTCGGCACGGACGGCATCGAGGACGACCTGCGCCGCCATCTCGCCCTGCACCAGCGGCAGTTGGCGGAGTACGAGGAGATCGAGAAGCGCGACTTCCCGCCCGGCCGGGACAGCGCCCAGGACAGGCTCCAGCACCTCGTGCTGCGCGCCGGCATCGACCTGGAGACCTTCTGGACGCAGTGGCTCACCCACGCGATCGAGGAGTTCGCCGAGCTGCCGTAGGACTGGCCGTGAAGATCCGGTCGAGGTGGTGGTGCAGCACCCCCATCGCCGACTCCGCTGTCCGCTGGCCCACGAGGATGCTCGTTCCCATGGCCGCGGTCATGGCCAGGAGGCTGATCGCCTCCCTGCGGGTGTCGACCTCGCGGTCCGTCAGACCGGCTTCCTGCGCCTGGCGGAGGAGGTCGGTCAGGGCGTTCTCGGCGGCGTCGGGCCGGTCGACGAAGGGCTCGGCGGCGAGTGCCTTGTCGGTCACGGAGAGGATCGCGTACGAGGTGTAGAGGAGGTGGAAGGTACGGGACTCCTCGTCGGTCGGGAGCGAGGCCAGGAGCAGCGCCTCGACGGTCGCGCGGGGGCCCGGGGTTCCTCCGGTGTCGCGGAGGCGGGCGTCGACGCGTGCGGTGAAGCGGTCGGTCAGGTGCTGGAGGCCGTAGAAGAGCAGCTTCTCCTTGGTCTGGAAGTAGTACTGCACCAGCCGAAGGGACACCTCGGCCTCGGCTGCCACGTCTCGCATGCCGACGGCGTGCAGTCCGCGTCGGCCGGCCACGCGGATGAGGGCCTCGGCGATCTGGGTGCGCCGCTCGTCGTGGTCCACGCGCTTCGGCATGGGTCGTGTCTCCGCCCGTCGTTGGTGGGTTCGGGGTGCAGGTCCCCGGAACCCCTTCCTGGCCTCGGTGGCCTTTATGGTACCGCCGTATCATCATCATGGTACGGTCGTATCACGAAGAACGGATCTCCCGGAGGTGCCCTCGGTGCCAGCGAACACCGCCCTGGCCGGCCCGCGTCGCGATGTCGGCCGGTATGTGAACGACGCCTTGCGCGACCGGTACTTCGCCGCGTGTGACGCCCTCTACGCCATGGGCGCGCCGGCCCGGTTCGAGACGGACGTGGAGACGGGTTTCGGGACGACGCATGTCTATCGGTACGGCCCCGTGGACCCCGCGGCCGAGTCCCGCACGCCGGTCGTGCTGATCCACGGTTCCGGGGGCTGCTCCGCCCAGTGGTACCCCAACACCCCCGGGCTCAGCGCCGAACGCCCCGTGTACGCGCTCGACACCCCCGGCGACCCCGGACGCAGCGTCCAGCGCGAACCGATGTGGCAGCCCGAACGCGCGGCCCAGTGGCTCGACGAGGCACTCGACGGGCTCGGCCTCGACCGGGTCCACCTCGTCGGTTCCTCCTACGGCGGCTGGTTGGCGCTCAACCAGGCGCACCGCCGACCGGGCCGGCTCGCCTCGGTCACCCTGCTCGACCCCGGCGGCCTGGAGAAGGTGGGCCTGCGCTTCTACACCTGGATCTTCATCAGCCTCTTCGCGACGTTCGCCCCCAAGGCGCTGCGCCCTCGCCTCGCCGCGTGGTTGGAACAGCCGGTCCTCGTCGTACCCGAGCTGCGCGCGATGGTCAGGGCGAGCGTCCGCGCCTTCCGGATACGCCGTCCCGCGCCGTTGCCCCTGACCGAGGGGGAGTTGGGGACCATCCGTACCCCGCTCTACCTCGTCCTCGGCAAGCGCAGCCTGCTGGTGCACCCCGAACGCCAACGGGAGCGGGTGCCCCGCCTGGTCCCCGGGGCCCGCGTCGAGGTCATCACCGACACCGGGCACGGTCCCGCGATCGACCACCCGGAGCTGCTCGACGCCAAGATGCTGAGCTTCATGGACGACGTGGACGTGGATGACGTCGACCCGCCGGGCGCGGCCTCGGGCGCCTGACCGAGTTGCCCGCGGCGGTGCGGTGACATGGAGGAGGGGCCGCCGATGGGGAGGCCCCTCCTGAGCGTGGACGATCAGAGGCGGTACGGCTTCGCGCGCCTGCGCAGGAACCAGGCCGTCGCGATGACGCCGACTCCGACCAGGCCTCCGCCCGCCGCCAGGGTGAGGGGGCCGTAGTCCTTGGTGGCGCCGCCGAGGCCGCCCATGACACCGCGTGTGGGGGAGGCCGTGGCGGTGACCGTGGGGGTGGTTGCCTTGGACACGATCACGGACTGGGTGCCCGCGGGTGTGCTGGCGTTCTGGCACATGACGATGATGGTGTAGGTGCCCGGGGTGACGTTGGTCCAGGCGGTGGACTGGCTGACGGTTGTGCCCGCCAGGGTCGCCTTCCGTCCCTCGGCGAAGCTCCCCTGGCTGCTGGTGAGGAGTGAGCCGGTGCCCCAGACGCCGGTGGTCCGGTTCTGGGAGCACGCGCTGGTTGTGACCGAGACCGTGGTCCCGGTCGTGCTCACGGAGATCCCGGACGCCGCGCCGGCGGTTCCGGCGGTCAGGGCGAGGGGGAGAGCGGCGGCGGCTGTCACGGTCAGGCCGGAGCGGAGTAGTAGCTGAAAAGTGCGCATGGAACTGCCCTCCGGCGGCACGGTTGGCGGAACATCCCTTGCGCCGCCGGGATCGGGAAACGGCCGTGCTGCCTCCAAGGAAGCCAACGTGTTCCCGGGCGGTCCCGCACGCGGACGGGGACCGGGCAGGTGACGGATTCCTTCGTCCGGCGCAGGGGTGATGCCCTGTCAGGGGTGGGCGGCGGCGCCGGACCGGAGGATCCCGTGGCGGGCTGCCCACTGCGCGCAGCCCGAGAACGCGCTCACCGTCCGCCGGTTCACACCTCGCCGCTGTCGGGGCCCAGGACGGGAGGCAGCCAGGGCTGCGCCGGTGGGACGGGCTGCGCCGGTGGAATGGGCTGCGCCGGTGGGACAGACCCCGACGAGCGGACGATCTCGCCGTGGGCCAGCCAGCGGAACAGGGCGAAGTGGTACGGAGCGGGCCAGACGCGCAGGGCGACCGCGGGAATGCTCCCCATGGTGAGGTACACCGAGGCCCCGTCACAGCTGGACATCCGGATGTCCTCGAACCACAGATCGATCCACTGGTGTTGCCCCTGCACCGAGAACCGGCGATTCGTGAGGTACATGCGGCCGCCGTCGACAACGCGGAAGCGCGGTGCGGCCTCCGACGCCGCCCGCTGACGACGGGCGTGGTTGCCGATCATGCTGCCCACGACCAGGGCGATACCGATGGCGCCCGATCCGGAGGCGGAGGTGTGCGTGTACATCCCGTCGCCCTCCAGGTACTGGAGGACCTGGGTGTTCTCCTGGCTGTAGCAGCTCTCGTTCGGCCCCAGGTGGAACGGCGCCCGCATCTCCGGCGGCCGCCAGCCCGAACTCAGTCCGTCGGCCAGCCGGTCTCCCGCGGCAATCGCCATCCTCCGGTCCTCGTCCGACTGTTGCCAGTACCAGTCATTCATCAGTTCCCCGATCCCGTGCTGTTCTTGCGTGGTCATGCGATGCGGCGCGTGGGGGGACGCCAGTGGCGCCATCAGGACTGAGACGGCACGAGGAGACCTGGGCACCGCAGGGGAGCCGGCTGCGGTGGAGCATGCCGGTGGCCTGGTTCCATGTGCTCACCCGGCCCCTTCTGAACGATGGCACTGCCGTCGCCGTGGCCCATCACACCTGACCGCGACCCATGTCCCCCGGGGGTCTACGGCGCACTTCATCGCCGGGCCGTGGGTACCGCCCGGGAAGGTCACCGCGCCCTCGGTGAAGTCGGCCGGCCACGCTCCGTCGGGTGCGGCCACGGCGGTGAAGCACCGGTCCGGGGCAGTCGTCCGACTGAGGAGCCGTCCGCCGTCCGGTCCCGTCGGGGAAGAGCACCGGTACGCGCTTGTCCATGCTGCGGGTCCAGTCGCGCGTCCGGGCGGTGAGAAGGTGAGACGCCGGACGATCGCGCCGCCGCCGCTTGCGGCCAGGGACATCACGCGTAATCGCCCGCTGCGGGTCACGAACGCGAGGCGGTCGGACCCGGGCAGCGCTGCGGAGAGTCGGCCGATCGTCCGCTCGCTGGAGACCTCGGCGCCCATGAGTGCGTGAATGACGGTCGCATGACCGAGCTCGGCGTCCTTCTCAGGCTGGCTCGAACATTGATCATCGAACACCAGCAGTCCCCCGCTCAACTGCGTTCGTCCTCGTACAGGTTGAACATCCCGTTAGATCCCCAGTTGCAAGGCTAAAGCGGGAGAAAAACCGGTAGACGACTCTTGGGGAAACCGTGATGCAACCTACGGCGTGGCTGCCTCGCCCGTCGTCACGGTCCGCTCCGCCGAGAACCCACCCCACGTACCGTCCGGCAACCGCGCCCTCAGCCGCACCCGATGGCTGACCCTGGCATCCCGGCCGACGTAGAAGCTGTACTTCGCGTGATCGCGCGGTGCGCTCCCGCCCCAGACCAGGGAGGTGGCCGGCTGTCCGTCGAGGTGGATCTGGTACTCCGGGACCAACCCGTCCGTGCGTGGCGGTACCCAGGACAGGTCGATGTAGTACGCCCCGTCGTCGCCCTTGTGCGTCGTCGCGCGGAAGTCCGTGGGGGCCGTGCCGCTTCCGTCGTCGGTGCCTGGCGCGGTGGTCAGCGGAACGGCTGTGCTCGCCGGCGAGAGATTGTCGGCGGCGTCACGCGCTCGCACGGTGAAGGAGTACCGCGTGCTCGGCCGCAGCCCCGTGACCACGGTCGCCGTTTGGGCTCCGCCCACGCTGTGGATCTTCGCGCCGCCCTGATAGACGTCGTACGACACCACGCCTCGGTCGTCCTTCGAGGCGCTCCAGGAGAGCTGGACCGCTCGGCTGCCGATGACGCGGCCCTGCGGTGCGCCCGGGCGGGTGGGTGCCGAGTGGTCCGCCGCGACGGCGACCGGTGTCTTCGCCCGGACCTCCCGGCTGCGTGGGCCCAGGCGGCCGTCGGTGTCCCTGGCCCGCACCGTGAAGGAGTAGACGGTGGCGGGTCGGAGCCTGGTGACGTCCACCATGTGCTCGGAACCCGCCACTTCCTTCACCTTCGTAGCGCCCCGATATATCTCGTAGGTGCCGACGGCCGGGTTCGCCGTCACCGCGTCCCACATGACGTGCACGCTGGTCGCGCTGCCGGCCGCGGCCGTGACTCCGGCCGGGGCGCCAGGAGCGTGGCCGTCTTCCTCGTCGCCCGTGCCGCAGGACGTGAGCAGGAGGAGCGCGGCGCAGACCATCGCCGTACGGGGGAGAGCTGAGGCGGCACGGACGCGTCGCACGATTCTGCCTCCCCGGCATTGCGTGGGCACCAGCCGACGGTAAAGGTCCGGACCAATATGGCCCGGCTGGTGCGACCGCATCAAGAGGGGCGCCGCCGCCGACCGGTCAGGGGCATTACGTATGCTGAAGTCCTCACGGCTGAACTCGCCCCTGTTGGTGGGCAGTTCATGCCGGTGGCGCGGACCGCTGTCGTCGCTGATCCCGCGCCGGCGCGGGCGGCCGGGTGACCGGAGCCGACACGGGCTCAGGTCCCCGGCCCCCGTCGGGAGTTTGGGCGTGCACCGTCCGGCCCCCTACCGGTGGCGGCTCGATCGGGCCGGTACCAGGGTGGGCTGAGTGTCCGTCAGATCCCCCAGGAGAGGGTCCCTATCGTGCGTGTCCAGTCGCTGACGCTGGCCGCGGCCGGCGCCGCCCTGCTCGCCCCGACCACGCTGCCCGCCACACCCGTCGCGTACGTCCGCCCGCAGGCGGGGCCGGTGGCGCTGCGCGAGGGCGACGTCCGCGCCGCCGATCTGCTCGCCAAGGTGCGTGACTGCGTGCCCGTCTCGCGCGGCCGGTACCGCAGTGACGACGGGGAGCGCGCGACGATCCCGGTCTGCGGCACCAAGGAGGCCGTCTACTGGAAGGCCGACCTGGACATCGACTGCGACGGTCAGGCGGGCGCCCGCTGCAACGCGCGCACCGACCCGCTCTTCTCCTCCATGACGGCGTACCAGCAGTCCGACGGCCGCTATCTGAACGCCGAACGGCTCCCGTACATCGTGGTCCCCGCCGCCAGCGCCCTCTGGAACCACCGGGACCACGGCGTCCGCGGCGGTTCCGTCGCCGCCGTCGTCTACCGGGACCGGGTGCAGTACGCCGTCGTAGGAGACGTCGGGCCGCACGACATCATCGGCGAGGCGTCGTACGCCACGGCCAAGGGCCTCGGCATCCGCACCGACCCGCGCGGGGGCGGGACGGACGCCGGGGTCACCTACATCGTGTTCAAAGACTCGCAGGTGAAGCCGATCGAGGATCATGCGGCGGCCGTGGAGACCGGGCAACGGCTGGCGCGGCTCTTCGTGGCCGCCGACTGAACCCCGCGTCCGGGCAGTGCGGGGCCGTCAGACCGCCGACCAGCCGTCGTCGACGGGCAGGATCACGCCGTTGATGTTGCTCGCCGCGTCCGAGGCGAGGAACACGATGGCGGCGGCCTGTTCCTCGGGCTGCGCCAGGCGGCCGACATTGACGAAGTGCGGGCCGAGCGCCGCCGGGCCGAGCGCCTCGCGGTCGGCGTCCACAGAGATGTTGGTCGCCGTGCCGCCCGGGGCGATGGCGTTCGCGCGGATGCCCTGCTTGCGGTACATCACCGCGAGGTTCTTGGTCAGGCCGACCACCCCGTGCTTCGAGGCCGTGTAGGCGGCGCCCGCCGCGCTGCCCCGCAGGCCCGCCTCGGACGCGGTGTTCACGATCGCGCCCCGGCCCGCCGCCAGCATGTGCGGCAGCACGGCTCGGGTGAGCAGGAAGGGAGCGGTCAGGTTGACCCGGATGACGCGCTCCCACTCCGCGTCGTCCACGTCCGCCAGTGCCGACATGCGGTCCATGATCCCGGCGTTGTTCACGAGCACGTCGATCCCGCCGAACCGTTCCACGGCGGTCGCCGCCACCTCGTCGACGACCGCCTGCTCGCTCAGGTCGCCGGTGACCGCGACGGCGGTGCCGCCCGCCTGCTCGATCTCCTTGACGGTCGCGTCGGCGCCGTCGGCGTTCAGATCGGCCACCAGAACCTTGGCGCCCTCCGCGGCGAAGGCCAGAGCGGCGGCACGGCCGATGCCCGAGCCCGCTCCGGTGACGATGACGCCGCGTCCGTCGAGTCCACTGGTCATGGGTTGCTCCTGTCCTGGGTGCGAGGGGCTCCGCAGCGCGAGGGCTCTGCGCCGCCCGGGGTCTCCCCACCATACGACTTAATGTCGTCGAGTGACATAAAGTCATGGTGGAGAATCCCCGGAGGTCACGACCGCAGTCGGAGGGGAACTGATGACCGCATCCAGCGGACGCACGGGACGACCGCCTCTCACCGAGGCACGCAAGGCCGAGATCCGCCTGGAGATCGCCCGGGCCGCGGTGGAGCTGTTCGTGGCCCAGGGCGTCGCGGCGACCACCGGCGAACAGATCGGCCAGGCGGTCGGCGTCTCCGCCCGCACGGTGTGGCGTTACTTCCCGAGCAAGGAGAGTTGCGTACGACCGCTCTTCTCGGCGGGTATCGATGTGATCGCCGCCCGCCTGCGGGAGTGGCAGCCGGGCCACCCCCTCTCCGAACTCTTCGACCCGACCCTCGCGACCGGCCTCCTCGCCGCCACCGGCCCCGACGGCGCCACCGGCAGCGCCCTGGTCCGCCTAACCCGCACCGAACCGGGCCTGCGCGCGATCTGGCTCCAGACCTACGACGAGGCAGAACCGGCGTTCGCCCGAGCCCTGGCCGACCGGGCCGGCCTACCGCACGACGACCTGCGGCCCATGATCCAGGCGGCGATGCTCAATGCGGCGTTGCGCGCGGCGGTGGAGCGGTTCGCGTGGAGTGTGGGCGAGTCCGTGACGGGTACTGCGGAGGACCTGGCGGTGGGGGAAGCGGAAGTGGCGGAGACGCTGCGCTCGGCGTTGGTGATTGCGGCGGAGGGGGTTTCTTAGGTGCCGTAGGGGGTGTGGGACTTGGGGTGCCTCGGGGTGCCTCGGGGCGGGGCGGGGCAGGACCGGGGCGAGGGCGGGCGCGACTGCGGCTTGGCCCGGGAGTACCGGCGTGCTTGGTCAGGCGGTGTCGGTGGGTGGAGCGCGGCCGGGCGGTTCGGTGCGGGGCTCGGGCCAGCAGTGTCGGCCTATGAGTCAGGCTGGTGGGTTTGGCCGGGGTGACCGGCCCATGGCTGCCGCCGAGCGCCGAGCGCCGGACACGGGTTGGCTCCCTTATCGCGCCGCACGCCGTCCGCTCGGCGACTTCCGCTACGCCCTGCCTCACACCTTCCGATAGCTGTACGCCTCCGCAGCCGCCGCCTCCACCGCGTCCAGGTCCGCTCCCGTCGACGCCGTGACGACCGCGGCCACCGCGCCCTCGACGAACGGGGCGTCCACCAGGCGGGTGCCGGTCGGGAGTTCGTCGCCTTCGGCGAGGAGGGCCTTCACGGTGAGTACGGCGCTGCCGAGGTCGGTGAGGACGGCGACCCCGGCGCCACGGTCGACGGACGCGGCCGCCGCGGCGATGAGTTCGGAACTGGTGCCGAGCCCACCGCCCTCGGTACCGCCGGCGGCAGCGAGCGGTACTGAGGTGCCCGAGCCGGACAGCCCGCGCGCCAACTCGGCCACGGAGGCGGCGACTTCGGCGCTGTGGGACACCAGCACGATCCCCACGAGCTTCTCGTCACTCACCGGTGGCCTCCGTGGTCGCGGCTTCCTGGAGCGCGGCGATCAGCAGTGCCGAGGAGGTGGCGCCCGGATCCTGGTGCCCGATGCTCCGCTCCCCGAGGTAGCTCGCCCGGCCCTTGTGGGCCTGCAAGGGGGTGGTGGCCACGGCGCCCTCCTCGGCGGCGGCCCGTGCCGCGGCGAAGCCGTCCGGGAGCGCGTCGAGTGCCGGGACGAGCGCGTCGATCATGGTCTTGTCGCCGGGCGCGGCCCCGCCGAGGGTCATGACCGCCTCGACTCCGGTGCGCAGCGCGAGGGCGAACTCCTCCTCGCTCACCTCGGCCGCGTCCCCGAGCGCCTTGCCGGTACGGCGCAGCAGCGTGCCGTAGAGCGGGCCCGACGCGCCGCCGACCGTCGAGATGAGCGTGCGGCCGGCGAGGATGAGGACGGCGCCCGGGGTGTCCGGCGCCTCCTTCTCCAGGGCGGCCGTCACCGCGGTGAACCCGCGCTGCAGGTTCGCGCCGTGGTCGGCGTCGCCGATGGGGGAGTCGAGGTCGGTGAGCCGTTCCGCCTCGCGGGCGACGGAGGCGGCGGTCGCCGTCATCCAACGGCGGAAGAAGTCGGCGTCGAGCACGGGATCTCCTTGCGTGGTGGGCGAGTTGGCCGGATACGCCGTCGGGTCACATGCCCCAGCGCAGCCCCGGCGTCTTCACCGGCGCGTCCCACAGCCGCAGCAGTTCCTCGTCGATCTGGCACAGGGTGACCGAGGCACCCGCCATGTCGAGGGACGTGACGTAGTTGCCGACCAGTGTGCGGGCGACGGCGACCCCGCGCTCGGCGAGCACACGGTGGACCTCGGCGTTGAAGCCGTAGAGCTCCAGGAGCGGGGTCGCGCCCATGCCGTTGACCAGGAGCAGGACCGGGTTGCGCGGCGACATGTCTTCGAGGATCGCGTGGACGGAGAAGTCGGCGATCTCGCCGGAGGTCATCATCGGCCGCCGTTCCCGGCCCGGCTCGCCGTGGATACCGACGCCCAACTCCAGCTCACCCGGCGGCAGATCGAAGGTGGGGCTGCCCTTGGCCGGGGTGGTGCAGGCGCTCAGCGCGACACCGAAACTGCGCGAGTTCTCGTTGACCTGCCGGGCGATCGCCGTCACCTGGTCCAACGGCTGCCCCTCGGCCGCCGCGGCCCCGGCGATCTTCTCCACGAAGAGCGTCGCGCCGGTGCCGCGCCGCCCCGCGGTGTAGAGGCTGTCGGTGACGGCCACATCGTCATTGACCAGCACCTTGGCGGTCCGGATGCCCTCGTCCTCGGCGAGCTCGGCCGCCATGTCGAAGTTGAGGACGTCGCCGGTGTAGTTCTTCACGATGAAAAGAACCCCGGCCCCACTGTCCACAGCGGCCGCGGCCCGCACCATCTGATCGGGCACCGGCGAGGTGAACACCTCACCAGGACAGGCCGCCGACAACATCCCCGGCCCGACAAACCCCCCGTGCAACGGCTCATGCCCCGACCCCCCACCGGAAACCAGCCCCACCTGCCCGGCCACGGGGGCGTCCCGCCGTACGATCACCCGGTTCTCGACGTCCACGGTCAACTCGGGGTGGGCGGCGGCCATGCCGCGCAGCGCGTCCGTGACCACGGTCTCCGCGACGTTGATCAGCATCCTCATCGGTTCCTCCTGGCAACGCTAGCAGATGTGCCCCTGACCTGCGCCTTTGCTGGTCAGAGAGGGGTTGTGTCGGTCATCGATCTTGGCGGTTCATGGCGGTCGGAAGCGGGTTCTGGCGGGGCTGATGCTGACTTAATGCTGACTTTGGTGATGGGGTGTCAGGTCTCTGGAGTTGGTCGGACGAGGGTGGCTGGGGTGCCCTTGCGGCAAGTATCGACCTTGCAGCAGTGAAGGTCACGGGCTGGGACGCTCATGGGGTGTCTGGGACTGTTCTGCCGGCTCCGCTCTGCGGCAGGTCGCAATGATGGGCGGTACGTGTCGACTCGATGCGTCAGTGAGGGGGAGGAGTTCTGCCGTGAGGTTCAGGAACAAACCGCTTGAACCACTCGGGCTATGCGGTGAGCCCAGGGGCAGAACCCGGCGTACAGCTCGGCTCGTCTGTCGGCAGGGCTCTGACCTGGTCTTATGGCTTGGTCGGGGCCCTTTTCCGTGTCTGGGGGCTTCCCGCTTCTACCTGCGAGTTCCCGGAAGTTCCCGTGGAAGTGTGCACGCGTTGTGCACTGGGATGCTGTTCCGGCGGTGGGTCTGATGAGTGATGTCACCGACTCCCGGGAGGGAATGACCGGGAGCCGAGGCGTCGATCTCGATGCGTGGATCCGTCCTCTGTGTGCCCTGGTGGTTGCCGGGGTCGCGGCCTACGCCTCATATGTTCACCAGCGGGAGTTCGCGTTGCAGGGTGGGGCGGACACGGTCAGCGCCTCGTTGTGGCCGCTGTCCGTGGACGGCCTTCTGCTCTTGGCCACGGTCGGCTTGCTGAAGCCTTCCGGGGCCCACACTCGCCGCGCCCGAGGCGCGGTGTGGTCGGCGTTCCTTCTGGGTATCGCGGTCTCCCTGGCTGCGAACGTTGCGGCGGCCCCGGCTTTGGAGTGGAAGCCGGTGTTGGTCGCCGGGTGGCCTCCGGTGGCACTGCTGTTGTCGGTGGAGTTGCTGGTGCACCGCCCAGATGGTTTTCAAGGGGAGCGGGGAGGGCGAAGGGGGCAGGCGAAGATCAAGCGGCTGCATGATGACGACGACCCGTTGCTGGTGCAGGCTCGGCTGCTTGATGCCCGGCATCGGGAGCTTCACCAGCGCCCCGCGTCGGCCGAAACTCTGCGGAAGGAGTTGAGAGTTGGAGCCAGGCGATCGCGGCAGTTGGCGGCTCTTGTGCGGGGTGGCCGCAGCCTCGGGATGGCCACGGAGAGACCCGGGCCTGAGCGGACGCAGGGAACTCACCAGTAGGTCCTTGGCCGTGCGATGGCGAGGGGGCCAGCTGCTTGCGCTGGTTGGGGTGAACCCGGTCTCGTCGCCACCAGAGTCGACCAGCGACTCAGCCGTGCTTGATGCGGACGAATGGGGCGGTCTCCTTTGACGGCAGGATTGTGCCGAGCGGGACAGCGTCGTGGCACCGCCCCTAGTACGAGTGGAATGTTGCCCTGCGGCTCCGGCCGCGATGCGCGTGTGTGATGTGCCGGGCGCGTCGTGTGCGAGCTGTGAACCGGCTATGGCACGCTCGGTAGATCCTTCGCCATCTCCACGACCGGGAGTCGGCGACCGATGGCGTGAAGTGTCCAGGGGGACGTGATGGTGTTCAGGCAGGTACGTGTCGCAGTTGTGGTGGCTGCGGTTGCCGTCGGTCTTGCAGGCGCCGCTTCGGCAGACACCACGAAGCCTCAGGATTCCCCGGGCACGAAGGTCGGCTACTTCTCCTACGAGCCTTTGGCCGGGGACAACAAGACCGTGGGCTACTTCTCCGATCAGCCTTTGCCGGAAGGCGAGGTCACACCCGTGTCGCGGCTTCCGGGCGCCGTACAACGGCAGTTGGCGGGCGGTGGTGTCGTGGCGCCGCAGGCTGATACGCCTGATGGCTACAAGCTGCGCAAGGGCTCGCGCAGCACGGACTACGTGTACAAGTCGGCGGACGTGTACGCCATCGAAGCCAACTGCGATTCCAACGGGTGTCGCCCCGTTCAGCAGGTCAAGGTCGCCATCAAGGAGTACGTGCGCGGGCGAACGTCGAAGTACTGGGAGATCACCTTCTACGGCAGCCGCTGGACGGGGCCGTCCCAGTTCCACATGGACTACCTCTACGAGTGCGGTGTCAACATCCCCAACGCCTCGGACGAGACCTGTTCGACGTGGAAGAGCGACGGAGCGCAGGGCCATGGTTCCGGCGTCGCCGTGAACAACCAGCACATCGTGAAGAACTTCGGCCGTACGGCTGTGGTGACCAGGTTCCCCATGATCAATATGTTCGTGACCTTCGCGGACGGTTCGCACGCGGTCGGCGACGATGGGAAGTCCGGAGAGAAGTTCCGCGGCTGGGACGTCTGCGTGACCAACACGACCACGAAGCTGTGCCACAGTACCGGCGACGGCAGTTGAGCCGGTGTACGGCGGAGGACAGAGACAGTGAACTGGACCGAGCTGCGGGACCTGCTGACCCGCTCGCCCAAGCCCGCCGTAGTGGGCCTTCACACCTCGATCCAGCCCCGGCGTGACAACGGACGTGGCTGGCCTCCCGCCAGCGTGGTTCGTACCTCCACACGCTTCGCGCACCGTCCGCCCAACGACTGGTTCCTCGACCACGGCAATGGAGACATCTCCCTCGACGTGCGGGAACCGGATGAGGATCCCCGCGAGGAAGATGCGGTGCGCGGGCTTGAGTTCGGTGCGGACTTCCCGTGGGACCTGGTCCCCGAGCCGGCCCGTCTGATCGCCCCCGTGCCCGGTTCGGCGCTGACAGCGGCGACGAACCAGGGCGAGCCGACGGCGGTACGCCACGACGGACGGGATGCCTGGGCGGTCACTCTGACCACTCCTTCCGTCCCCCACCCCTTGCACGTAGTCGTCGATGCCCGGACCGGCATCCTCCTGGCGGCCGAGGTCAAAGAGGCCGGCTACCGGGAAGAGCTGTCGGAACTGGAGTTTCCCGGAGAGCTGCCGGACAGCCGCTTCCAATGGAGCGATGCCATGGCAGAGGAGGAAGAAGCCCACCAGCGCCGGCGCGACGAACTCGCCGCGCACTACCGCAAAAAGGCGCTGCCCATTCCGGCCTTCTGGCCCGGCGGCCGCGACCACTTCGAACCGCACGTGTTCGACGGCGACCTCGCCACCGGCGCACTCGCGATCGACCTGTACAACGACGGGGCACCGCAAGAGACGCCCGCCATGGCGGTGCTCATCAGGCAGCAGCCGGACACCGCGCCCTTCGAGCCCGGCTGGGTCGCGGACCCACAAGCCTTCGTCCACCGCTGGCAGGACGGCAACTGGCAATGGACGCTGGCCTTGTGGGGACGACCACTGTCCCCCGACGAGTTGGAGCGGGTCAAAGGCTCCATGGCCGAGAACTGAGAACGGCGACCACAAAGGACGCTTCGGCATTGGCGTGATCGCCCGGAACGGAACTGCCTGGGCGATGGCCTGGGACTCGATCCGTTGAGCAGTTGGACACGCATTCGCTTCGGCTGCTCATCAGCGGGGCGCAGGATGCGGCCAAGACCGACTGTCAGTGGTGCCACATACCCTGAATGAGCACCTCGGTTGGCTAAATGTCGCCGTGCCGTGTCCAGCGAGAAGGGTAGGGCGATGGCTGATCGCAAGACCGTGACGCGCCAGACGTTCATCGGCGAGAAGGGCATCGCCCTGATCGAACGGCGCTGCTTGGAGATGGGCCACCTCTTCCATCCCCGGCGTGTCGATCACGGCATCGACGGGCACATCGATCTGGTCGACCCCGACAGTCAAGCCGTGCTGAACCTGACCCTGCTGGTCCAGAGCAAAGCGCAGGACCGGCGCTTCTCCGGAGAGACGGACGACGGCTTCCACTACGTCTGCGACCAGCGCGATCTTGATCACTGGCTGTCCGGCAACTCGCCGGTCATCCTGGTGTTTTCCCACCCTGAGAGCCACGAGGCGTGGTGGGTGGAGGTCCGGGCGGCGTTCCCGGACGCTGTCAGCCGTGCTGCTCGGCGCGTGGAAATCGACAAACACACTCAGCGGTTCGACCGCGACGCAGCCCAGGCACTGTTGCACCTGGCCATGCCACGGACGACGGGCCTGTATCTGCGGCCCGCGCCGATCACCGAAGTGCTGACGACGAACCTGCTACCTGTCAACGAGATGCCGCCGACCGTGTATCTGGCCTCTACACCCTTCACCAGCTACCGCGCGGCCGGTGCTGCATTGGAGGCGCAGGGGCAGCGCGAGTCCGGCTGGATCCTGAGGGACAAACTGATCCTGTCCTTCCACGACCTGCGGGACTCACCTCTGCGGGTGCTCTGCGACGGAGATCCCGAGCGGCACGAGACCAGGGAGTGGGCGGACAGCGACGACCTCGACACCCAGCACCGCTTCGCTGATCTGCTCTCCCGGACCGTTCAGGACTCCTATCGAGACCTGCGCTGGCACAAGGACCGCAAGCACATGCACTTTCGCGCGACCTCCAACCTGCAAGCCCGCAAGGCCGGCAGGGGCCCCGGATCACGCGGTCGGGCCGTGTTTGCTCCGCACATCTCCAAGTCCGACCCGCAGCGCGTCGGTTACTACCACCACGCGGCGCTGCGCTCCAGATTCCGTCGCCTGGACGGAGTCTGGTACTGCCAGTTGGAACCGGACTACTGCTTCACCACCGACGGGTACACGGAGCACCCTTACGCCGACCGACTCCTTGCAGGGATCAAACGCCTCGACCGGCACCCGGCGGTCAGGGGCTGGACCCGCATGTGGGCCAACTACCTACGCCAGGACGCCGATCTGTTCACCGCAGCACGGCCCGTGCAATTCGGGGAACTCGCCACCATGACGGTCGACCGCGGTATCGACGACCGATTTTGGGGGCCTGCGCCCTCCGGGGCTGCGCCTGAGGATGACCAGGAATCGGCTGCTGCGGGGCAGGAAAGTCTGGACGCAGCTCTGGCTGTCGCGGACACGGATGCTCAGGACCTTCTCGGCCTCCTGCAAGCCGGCGATGACGACACCGGCGTTCCCCGACGAAGAAACCCCGGAAGCAAGGCCAGGTCCGCAGGACTGCGGACACCACGTCAGGGACGGGCGAACAGCGAGAGGCGAGGCCGGTGATGCACTCGGTGATCCTTGACGAACCTGAACTGGAATTCGGCGGAGCGGCCCGACACATCGATCCGCGATTCGGGATCACGAACTACGGCCCCGCAGATCTCGGTGCTGCTGACGCCCCTCGGGCGATCCGCGTCGGTCTGGTCGGTCCCGCGGACCAACTCGACGGGCTGCGCCGATGGCTGGAGCGCTGCCGGGAGCCCCTCGCGGCCAAGGACGAGAAGTACCCGCATCTGTTTCCCGAGTTCCCCGGCTGTGACACGGACCGTGGCCTGCACACCACCCTGGTCTTCAGCGACCGCAACACGCGGGTGATCAGCAGCCGCGACCTGCGCGCCATCGAGACCGCTGATCAACCGGCAGCCCTGGTCAAGGCCGTGAGCATCTACGCGGAAGAGATCAGGACACTGGCTGACGAGAACCGCGTCGACGTACTCCTGGTCGCCAGACCCGAGCAACTCATCGACACCGCCGCCCGATCGGCCCGCCACTTGAACGAATTCAGCGACCTTCCAGTCCAGGGCACGCCCGACGAGCCGGCCCCGGCCCAGTTCGCAAACTTCCACGACCTGCTCAAAGCCCGGCTGCTGCACCTGCGCCAGCCCATCCAGATCATCCGCCGCAGTACCTGGGACGAAGCCACCCGGCCTCCCGAGGGCCACAGCCGCCAGGACGAGGCCAGCCGAGCCTGGAACCTGCACGTCGCCCTCTACTACAAGGCCGGTGGAGTCCCATGGCGCCTCCTGCGCAATCCCGCTGACCTCACGACCTGCTACGTCGGCGTGGCCTTCTACCGCAGCGACGACGACGGTTCTCTGAGCACCTCCGTTGCGCAGGTCTTCAACGAGCGCGGGGACGGGGTGATCGTGCGCGGAGGACCGGCGCGGATCAGCCGCACCGACCGCCAGCCCCAGCTGGCCCGCGCCGACGCACAAGCCCTCCTGCTGCACGCCCTGGACGCATACCGGCGCGAACACCACACCGCACCCGCCCGCATCGTGCTGCACAAGACCTCGGCCTTCACCGTCGATGAGGCCGGCGGCTTCCAGGACGCTGCGGACGAACGGTTCATCGACACGCTGGAGATGAGCTGGATCACCAGCAGCGAGGGAGCCGCGGTCTACCGTCCCGGCGACGCACCGCCCCTGCGCGGCACCCTCGTTGCTCTCGGCGCACGCGAACTCGCGCTGTACGCCACCGGCAGCATCGAGTTCTACCGGACCTACCCAGGCATGTACGTTCCGCACCCGATCGGCATCAGGCCCGTGACTCCCACCCGCAACCCCCGTGAACTTGCCGCCGAAGTCCTTGCCTTGACCAAGATGAACTGGAATCAGACCCGGTTGGACGGACGACTCCCCGTCACCTTGCGGACGGCCAACCAGGTTAAATCCGTCCTGCGCTTTTGCCCGCCCGACCAAGCCGTCGCCACCCGCTACGCCCACTACATGTAGTCAGCCGCTTGGGTGCTTCGCTGTCCGCCGTCCCAGGCAGGCACGCCTTGAGGCCGGGATCGGGAGAACTTCGAGCCGTGGGCAGGCCGCTGTCCCCGTGTCCGAGGTCAGTGCTGTGCCGCTACACCGAGGTCGTCAAGCAGCCCGCGGACCCGGCGCTCGATCTCGTCCCGGATGGGGCGGACGTCGTCGACGGACTGGCCCGCGGGGTCGTCCAGGGTCCAGTCGAGGTAACGCTTGCCGGGGAAGACCGGGCAGGCGTCGCCGCAGCCCATGGTGACGACGACATCGGCGGCGCGGACGATCTCCTCGGTCCAGGGCTTGGTGAACTCGCGGGAGATGTCGATGCCGCGCTCGCTCATCGCGTCGATCGCCGACGGGTTGATTTCGTTGCCTGGTTCGGAGCCTCCGGACCAGGCCACGGCGCCGTCGCCGGCGAGGTGTTGGAAGAAGCCGAGGGCCATCTGGCTGCGGCCGGCGTTGTGGACGCAGAGGAAGAGGACGACGGGCTTGCCGTCGGTGATGTGGCCTTCGACCTTGGCCAGGGCGTGCAGTCGCTGGCGGGCGAAGCGTTCGGCGAGGAGCGGGAGGTAGTTGGGGATGGTGCTGCGGTTGGCGAACTGGTCGTAGCTGGAGTGCAGGAACCGCTCGATGGTCTCCTCGCCGAAGGTGCCGTCGAACTGGCGGCGCAGGTGGGTGGCGGCGGGTCTGCACTGGTCGGTCCCCGACCCCACCCGCACTGGCACCGACGAAGCATTCGCCGCCGCCTTGAGTGACCTCGCCAACCGGATCGACCGGCTGGCCGTCGGGTCAACTGGCTCCCCCTTCCCACTGGGCCACCGAGCCCGCCGGACTCGCCGGAACAGGCGAGTTCGGCATGGCGGTCGGTATCTGGGCGATGATCTCGTCCGTCGCCACCGCGCTCTCGGCGACCGCTTCGGGCGCCGCACGCTCTACCTCGTCGGCGTCGTCGGATTCACCGTCGAGTCCGTGGCGATCGGCCTCGCCGGCTCGGTCGAGGGCGTCATCGCCTTCCGCGCCGTGCAAGGTCTCTTCGGCGCGATGCTCATGCCCAACACCCTGGCCGACCTCTCCTACACCCCGCCCCTGGGCTCACCCTGGGACGCGGTCCAGATCGCCGCGCAGGCGTGGATGAACGAGCACCACCTCGACGTACAGCGCCGGATGCTGGGCGCCCGCTGACGCCCCGCACCGGCCTGCGCGACCACGAAGCCGCCGACGCCGGACGGGGCTGGACACCGGCGACCACCGCGAGCCGCCCCGACGACCACAAGGCGTACTACCCCGGCGCCGGCTGGCACCCGGCCCTGGTCGACACCGTCCGGCTGTGGGACACCGCTACCGTGCAAGCCCTCAAGTGCCGCAGCTGCGTACCCGTGGACGCCTGGGAACCGTCCACCATCACCGTCATGGGCGACGCCGTCCATGCCATGAGCCCCGCCCTGGGCATCGGCGCCAACACCGCACTGCGCGACGCGCACACCCTGGGCGGTCAGCTCCTCGCCGTCGCCTCCGGCGACAAGCCGCTCCTCGCCGGCATCGCCGGATACGAGCAGGCCATGCGCGACTACGCCTACCACGCCCTGCGTATGTCCGCGTTCGTCGGCCAGAAGGTGATCGGGCACCTGCCTCTGCCCGAATAGTCACGCCATTGCTCGGGCGGTGCCCAAAAGCGCCGCCCGAGCCCACCATTCGCTCACACCGAACCGGCCGTTTCCGCTCCACGCCCTGGCGTCGGCGACGGGCGATCCGCGACGACCGCGAGCGCTGTATGGCTCGGGCGGTTACAGCGGGCCCCACCGGGGCGGCTCGCGCTGGCTCCGCCACGCGTTCGAGGGTGGCCAGAAGTGGCCCCACCCTGGCCATTTCCGCAGCTCGGGAGCGGGGCCATTTGAAACCGTCCTTCAACGGTCAAGCAAGTGGGCCCAGTTGTAGCCGCCCGCGTGGGGCCGCCGCGAACCGCCCGAGCCACGCTGTATTCACCCCGGCACACACCGGTGTTGGAGGCCGCCCTGATGTCGCACCGACCTCACCCCCCTGCAGAAATGACTGCCGCTGCTTGTCGCTCGACCGGTCAGGGTGTCTCGGCCGCCCCATCTGGTTCCTGCATGATCGGTACGGTGGTACCGGGACGACGAGAGGGGCGGCGCTGCCGTGGGTGAGGAAGCTGGGATCAGGACGGCGAAGGAGGCCGCGGATCACGAGCTCATCCTGGCGTTCGGGCGGCTGCAGGGGGCGGCGAACCGGCTGGAGTACATCCTCGGCCGGGCGCTGGAGGTGGAGTGCGGCATCAGTCATCTGGTGTTCGAGGTGCTGCTGATCCTTGGGCGTGCGGGTGAGCCGGGGCTGTCGATGCGGGCCATCGCCCAGGAGCAGGTGCTGACCACGGGTGGTGCCACCCGGCTGGTGGATCGCATGCAGGCGGCGGGTTTCGTGACGCGCGCGGATTCCCCCGATGACCGGCGCGGGAAGCTGGTGCGGCTGACGCCGTTGGGCGAGGAGACGGTCGTGCGCGCGTCCCGGGTGCACCTGGAGAACATCAAGCGGTATCTCGTGGACCCGCTGCCCGCGGCGGATCGGAAGCGGTTCGCGGAGGATCTCCGCATCCTCAGCCACGCGGCCCGGGACTTGTTGCCCCGCCTGCCCTGACCTGCGGGCCGGCGGCCGCGCTGGTGTAATGACGTGGTCAGCCACACCCGTGTGCCTCACCTCACACGAACCTTGAAATATCTGAGGCGTCAGTTACTGTTCTGTCAGGTGAATCGCTCGTAACCCGCGGGCGCACATCTCTGCCGAGGTCCTCGATGAAGCTCGTCTACGTCTTCGACGCCTACTGCGGCTGGTCGCACGGGTTCGCCGGAACACTGAGCGAGGTCGCCGCCCGTCACCCCGAACTGCCGGTCGAGGTCGTCTCCGGCGGCCTGTTCACCGGATCGCGGCGGGTGCCCGTCCGCCGGTTCGGCTACGTCCAGGGCGCGAACGCCAAGATCGCCGAGCTGACCGGCGCCGAGTTCGGCGCGGCCTACGACCAGCTGATCGCCGACGGCTCGTTCGTGATGGACTCCGAGGCCGCCGCCCGCGGCGTCGCCGCCCTGCGCCAGGCCGCCCCCGACCGCGCGGCGGAGCTGGCCGCGGCCCTGCAGGCCGCCTTCTACGTCGACGGACGCAGCCTGTCCGAGACGGCCACCTACCGGAAGGTCGCCCAGGCCGCCGGGCTCGACGCGGACGCCGTCGTCGCCGCCTTCGAAGCACCCGACGCACAGACCGCGGCCCACGCCGACTTCCGCCGCGCGGCCCAGCTCGGCGTCACCGGGTTCCCCACGCTTTTGGCCGTCGACGGCGACTTGGTCACCCCGCTGGCCTACGGCCAAGCCACCGCCGACGAGGTCGACGCACGCTTCGCCGCCCACTGACCTTCCCCTGTCCCCACTCCATCCCTCGCGCAAAGGAGCCCCCGCATGAGCACCCTCTCCTTCAAGGTCCTCGACCTCGACTTCCCGGCCGGCAGCAAGAACAAGACCGCCACCCTCGTCACCGGCGAGAACGACGCCCTGCTGGTCGACGCCGCCTTCACCCGCGCCGACGGCCACCGCCTCGCCGCCGAGATCCTCGACTCCGGCAAGAAGCTCACCACCGTCTTCGTCAGCCACGCCGACCCCGACTTCTACTTCGGTGCCGAGGTGATCGCCGACGCCTTCCCCGACGCGACGTTCGTGGCCACCCCGCTCGTCATCGAGCACATCCAGCACTCCTACGAGGGCAAGCTCAAGGCGTGGGCCGCGCTCGGCCCGAACCTGCCCACCCGCCTGGTCGACCTCACCCCGCTGACCGGTGACCTCACCCTGGAGGGCCACCGCTTCGAGCTCAAGGGCGGCCCGGCCGCGCTGCCCGACCGCCACTACCTGTGGCAGGCCGAGCAGCGTGCCCTCCTCGGCGGTGTCCTGCTCTTCCAGCAGGAGCACGTCTGGGTCGCCGACACCCCCACCCCGGGCGACCGCGCCGCGTGGATCGACCTGCTGGACGAAATGGCCGCGCTGCAGCCGGAGTTGGTCGTGCCGGGCCACCGTCTGCCCGATACGGCGGCGGACACGTCCGCGATCACCGCCACCCGCGACTACCTCGTCGCCTTCGAGGAGGAGCTCGGCAAGGCGGCCGACGGCGCCGCGCTGACCGAGGCTCTGGTCAAGCGCTACCCCGACAACGGCATGCTGATCGCCGCCCAGATCGGCGCGAAGGTCGCCAAGGGTGAAATGAAGTGGGGCTGACCATGGCCGAGTTCGAGACCTCCACAGCCCCCGCCGACGTCGTACGCCGCCAGTACCTCGCCTCCGCGGCAGGTGACCTTGAGGCGCTTCGGGCCACCCTCGCCCCCGACGTCGAGTGGACGGAGATGGCCGGCTTCCCCCTCGCCGGCACGTACCGGACCCCCGACGGCGTCACCGCCGGCGTGATGGAGAAGTTGGGCCAGGACTGGGACGGCTGGACCGCCCACGACGACACCTACGTCGTCGACGGTGAGAACGTCGTCGTCCTCGCCCGCTACACCGCGACCAACAAGGCGACCGGGAAGCCGATCGACGTCCGCGTCGCCCACCACTTCGTCGTACGCGCAGGACACATCGTCCGCTTCGAGCAGTTCGTCGACACCGCGCTCGTCCGCGACGCCATGACCCTCTGACGCACGCCCCAGCACCAAGAGAACAGGAGAAGCTCGTGTCCGCTGCCGACAACAAGGCGCTCGTCATCGCGTTTTATGAGCAGGCGTTCAACGACTACCAGCCGGAGCAGGCCGCCGCCGCGCATCTCGGCGAGAGCTATACCCAGCACAACCCGGAGGCGCAGGACAGTCCGCAGGCGTTCGTCGGCTATGTCCACTGGCTGCGCGGTCAGTTCCCGGAACTGCGCCTGGACATCAAGCGGGCTGTCGCCGAAGGGGACTTGGTCGTCACCCACAGCAACCTGCACCTCAAGCCCGGCGACCGAGGCATGGCCGTCGCCGACTTCTGGCGCGTCGCCGACGGAAGGATCGTCGAACACTGGGACGTGATCCAGGAAGTGCCCGAGAAGAGCGCCAACGACAACACCATGTTCTGAGGTCCGCGCCCGCATCCGGGCCGGGACCGGTTCGCCTCACGGGTCGTGCGACCCGCGCCGTCAACCTCCGCACCACCCCGCCGTGTGTCGCGGCACATGTCGCGGCACACGGCCGACACTTGTCGATCAGCAGCGGGCGGGGCCCGCCCGCCCTTCCCGAGGGATTCGGCACTGCTCCGACTCGCCTTCCGCGCAGTCGCTTGGTGGCGACCGAGGACGCGGGCCCTGCCGCCGGACACCCACGGGGCGTAAGCGCTCGGGCCGTGCCTCGCATCCGTATGGCCTTCGGCCGCTCACGGCATCTGCCACATCCTGACCAGGACATGGCCGCTCTGACCGAAGCCGTCCTTCGTGCTGTTAGCACCGCGCAGCACCCCGCGCGACGCCGAACCAGTGCCTCTTTTTCCGATGAGAAAGGCCCTCCACATGACCAGCCTTCCCAGCCGACGCCGTCTACTCGCCACCGGCGCGGGTGCCGCGCTCGGCTTAGGTACAGCCGCCGCCACAGCCTCCCCCGCCGCGGCATCCGCCACTGACCGGGGGACAGGAGGCGCCGAGGAGACCCGCACACTCGACGAGCTCTATCAGGCCGCCCTGGCGGAGGGCGGAAAGCTCGTGATCTACGCGGGGGGTGACGTCTCGACGCAGGCGGACGGCCTTCGTACCGGCTTCAGGAGTCGTTTCCCCGGGATCGATCTGACGGTTGTCGTCGACTACAGCAAGTACCACGACGTCCGCGTGGACAACCAGTTCGCCACCGACACCCTCGTGCCCGACGTCGTACAGCTGCAGACCGTCCAGGACTTCGTACGCTGGAACGAGCAGGGAAGTCTGCTCACCTACAAGCCGGCCGGCTTCTCCAAGGTCTACGCCCCCTTCAAGGACCCCCGCGGTGCCTGGGTCGCCGTGCAGGTGAGCGCCTTCAGCTTCATGTACGGCCCGGCGGCGGTCGGTTCGGACGTGCCCACCAGCCCGCTCGAACTCGTCGACGCCAAGTGGAAGGGGAGGATCGCCTCCTCCTATCCGCACGACGACGACGCGGTGCTCTATCTCTACACGCTCTATGTGCAGAAGTACGGCTGGGACTGGCTGGCGCGACTGGCCGCCCAGGACGTGCAGTTCGCGCGCGGCAGTTACACCCCCAGGGACGCCGTCACCAGCGGCCAGAAGGCGATCGGCGTCGGCGGCTCCGGCGCGGCCCTGGCCACCGGGCCCGTCAAGTGGGTGCTTCCTGATGAGGCGACGCCGTTCATGTCCTGGGGACAGCGGGCCGCGATCCTGAAGCAGGCCAAGAACCCGACCGCGGCCAAGCTCTACCTCAACTGGCGGCTGTCCACCGAGCAGCAGCAGGCCGCCGCCAACGGCTGGTCGGTTCGCGCGGATGTCACGCCGCCGGCGGGGCTGAAGCCCATCTGGCAGTACCGGAACGGGAACCTCGACGGATTCCCCCGCTTCATGGCCGAGCGTGCCGCGATCGAGCGCTGGAAGCAGACCTTTGCTCTCTACTTCGGAGAGGTCAAGGGAGACCCGTCGCCGGGCTCCCTCGGGCTGCACCCGGGAGCCTGAGGTCTCCCAGGCCGGGTCGCTCGCAGGTGGTGCCTGCTGAAGTCCCGCACGGCCGAGAGCGCACCAAGGCGGACGAGGGTCGAAGTGACCAAGCTGCACGTTGCCATCTCGGAAGGGACGGCCCTTCCGTCGTCGGCCGGGATGCTCGCGCTGATACGCGACGGGTCGGCCAGCTCGATATTGACCCCGTGTCACCTGGCTGAACCGCGCGGCTCGTCGTCAGCACCACTGGCCCGTTGAGACCAGGGGTGTCGTGTGGATTGCCCGTGGGTTCGAGGCGGTCCGCACGACACCCCTGGATGCAGGCGGGTCAGCCCACGTTGACCGAGTACGAGCTGCTGCTCAGCTTGCCCCTCCCGCGGAAGACCTCGGTGCCGGCCTCGACGCTGGTCAGGTACGCGTTGTTGGCCAGCAGTCTGCGCTGGACCAGGGCGTTGGCCATGGCGGTGATGTCGGTGGTCGCGGAGTTCGTGTTGGCGACGCGGACGTAGGAGTAGACGTTCCAGCTGCTGGTGACGCGGCCCGCCTGATCCTTGTTGACGATCTTCCCGGCGTACAGGTCCCAGGCCGTGCCGCCGAGGGTGACCCGTTCGCGTTTTGTGCCCAACGGGCCTGCTCCGCCTTGGTGGTTGAGCCAGATCATCATCTCGTCGTGGGGCTGGTCGGCCCAGTTGGGGTTGGACTTCTGGTGGAACCAGACGTCGTAGGAGACGTTCATGACGGACGGGGTGTTCTGGGTGATGTTGAAGGTCCAGTTGGAGGTGATCTTGCGGCGGCTGTTGAGCTGGACGGGCAGCTTGGTGGTGGTGTCCTTCCAGCCCCAGTGCCAGCCGAGCACGATGCTGCCGTAGGCCTTGACGCCGGTCGGGTTGCCGCCCGACCAGTCGAAGGACGTCTCCCAGTTGGCCTTGCCGCCCCGGTAGGAGTTGAGCCAGGTGCACTGCTTGCCGGTGGCGCCGCTGGCGCCCCAGACGTTGTTGTTGAGGTAGTACGGGGACGCCTTGACGGTGTTGAAGGCGGTGCAGTTGTCGGCGGCCTGTGCGGAGGGGGCGAGCAGGAGCGGGGCGGCGACGGCGGCGGCGACCGACGCGGTGAGGGCCTTGAGCGCTCTGGCGGTGAACATCGTCGGTGCTCCTACTTGTAGGTGATGTCGGAGGTTTTGTAGATGCAGTTGCGGCCGTCGGGGCCGGATCCGGCCTTCGTGGGTTCGCCCGAGGTGACTCCGCGGAATTTCTGGCAGATGACGATCTTGCGGGCCGGGTCGCCCTGGATGGTGATGCGGGTCAGCCGGGCGGTGTCGCCGTAGGGCGTGGAGTTGATGCCGACGATGTCGAGGCCGGGGGACTTCACGGTGACGTTGTCGAGGACGACGTGGCGCTGGTACTGGGTCTTGCAGTTGCCGCAGGAGCGGTAGAGCTTGCCGAAGTTCTCGACCTTGAAGTTCCTGATGACGAAGGTGCCGGGGCCGTTCTGCTGGAACACCTTGTCGGCGGCTTTGCGGGCGCCGCCGCCGTCGATCGTCATGGTCTGGCTGGCGGCGGTGCCCTTGAAGGTGGCGGCGTCCTCGCCGACGTCCTCCCACCACACGTTCTTCAGGGTGCAGGTGCCCCGGCAGTGGATGCCGTCGGCGGCGGGGGAGCCGATGATGACGTTCGAGACGGTGGCCTTGTCGGCGAGTTCCAGGATCGGCGGCTGGTTCTCGGCCTGGTCCCCGCCGGCGAGCGCGCCGGCGCCGGCGAAGCGGGTGAGGTCGAAGTCCCGGTTGCCGGTGACCTTGATGGTGGCGCGTACTTGCTGGACGCGTTTGGCGGCCGGCCAGTCGGCGGCGGGCCGCGCGGAGTTGGTGGCGGGGGCCGGGTGGTCGGCTGCCGCGACGGTGGTGGGGAGCGAGGTGACGAGGGCCACGGCCGCGAGGGCGGCGAGCGGCAGCATGATGCGTTTTCGGCTGTGCATAGTCGGATCGTTGGCAGAGACTCCGCTCCGGCGCGCGCGGTGTCGGCCGAACGTACGGCCGTAACCCTCGAACGGGCGTCCCGTTCCTGCTCTGAGACGGATACCGAGACCTGGCCGGACACTTGGAATCCGATGGCCGCCGGCGTCCTGTGGCTGCCCTCCGGCCGCCTGTCCGACGGCCCGGTCCGTCCTGCGGAATGTATCTCCTGGGCCGATAGTCCTTGCCTTGTCGTCTGCATTCGGGGTGCGGCGGGATCGTGTTCAGCTCGCGGTGACACGGGCGTTGACCCGCCGCATCCAGTCCCGGTCGGTGTGCCACATGGGGTGGTGCGGGGCCGCGTTGGAGGTCAGCACGACGCCCTGGAAGCCTGCCGCGAGGCAGCGGTCGACGACGAACTCCGCGATGTCCTTGCCGACGGCGTCCTCCTCGAAGCGGGTCAGGAGAGGGGTGTATCCCACGACGCTCTCACCGAGGACGGCTGGGATGCCGCGCAGGCGGGCGAACTCGGCGACGGAGTCGACCCACCCGGCCAGCGTCTCCCGCATGGCCTGCCGGTGTGCCGGATAGTTCTCGTAGAGCCACAGGTCCCAGCGGTCGGGATCAACCCAGTCGTGCGCGTAAAACAGTTCGCGCGGGATGCCGGTGGCGGCCAGGCGCCAGGGTTCGTCCGGCTGGTAGTCGGAGAAGGCGGGCGCGTCGGGGCGCAGCATGGCGGCCAGCGCGGGGGTGGGCCAGGTGGCCGTCTCGGGCGCCGCTTCGGTGCCGTGGCCCAGGCCGACCGCCTCGTACAGCGCGCCGAGGACGCCGTAGACGTAGAAGTGGAAGTGTGCGATCTGCGCCTGCTCGGGCAGGTCGTCGAGTTCGCCGGGCCAGGGCTCGCCCAGCGAGTAGCTGACGGGGATGTCGGGGTGGCGGGCCCGCAGCAGCTTGACGGCCCGTTCGAGGGGGCCGCGCAACCGGGCGTAGTGGCCGGCGGTGCCGTCGGCCGGTACGAGGGAGCAGTTGTCGACCTCGTTGTGCACCTCGACGTAGGCGATGCGGTCGGCGAGTCCGCGCTCGGTGAGGAAGTCGAGCAGCGCGGCGAGGGCTTCGGCCACGGCCTCGGCGCGGTCCGGGCCGGGGACGGCGGCCAGGGCGCGGTGCCAGGTGTCGGTGTCCGCGAAGCTGGGGGACTGCTGGTACTCCCACGAGGACACGATCACCATGCAGTCATGGCGGGCGGCTGCCTCGAAGAGTTCGACGAGCCGTCGGCGGCCGTCCAGCGGGTAGCCGCCGCGCACGTTGTACCAGCGGGTGCGCTGTCCGAACTGCTCGCCCAGGCCTCGGACTTGGACGGACTCCGAGGAGTGGACCCGTCCGGAGAACAGCAGGAAGGGCATGGCGCAGATGCGCACGGTGTTGAAGCCCCGTTCCACCGCCTCGGTGAAGGCGCGGTCGAGGTCGGCGAAGGGTTCGCCGGGTCCGGCCTGTGTGTACCAGCTGAAGTCCCACAGGGTGATGGTGAGTCGGCCCGTGCTCCCGGGCGTGGTGGCTTGCTGCTGTGCGGTGGTCATGAGGGCACCCGTCGTTCTTGTGCGGTAGGACGCCGCCGTCGGCGGTTCGGCGGCATCACGCTAGCTCAATTCATTATTTATGAATAATCCTTGACGAGGGTGGCGCGCTTGTCCAGGCTGTGGGGCGGACGAACCCGTACGTGCATCAAGGAGCCGCCTGCCATGACCGAATCCATCCATCCGTCCCGGCGCACCGTCGTCACGGCACTCGGCGCGACCGCCTTCGTCGCCCTGCCGGCGTGGCCCCAGACGGCGCAAGCGGCAGACGGTACGACCGTGGCCACCGCGAACGGCCCGGTGCTCGACACCCACCCGGCCACCGAGCCCTCCGGCACCCATGTGCGCGACGTGGGCGGCACCAACGTCGTCTTCCAGTACGGCACGGTGCTCCCCGCCTTCGACGGCTGGCGCACCCATGAGCCCACCCGCGACTACCTGTCCCTGGACAAGCGGTGGCGCTTCCGTTTCGACCCTGATGCCCAGGGGCTCAGCGAGGGATGGCAGTCCCCGCACCACGACGACAGAGCCTGGGGCCTCATCGGCGTCCCGGCGGCCTGGGACCTCCTGGACACACCCGGATTCGGCTCGGAGACCGCCCCGTTCGCGAAGGGCACGGCGTTCAACGACGGCTACGCCTGGTACCGCACCACCGTCGACGTTCCCGCGTCCTGGCGCGCCCGGCACGTACGCATCGCCTTCCTGGCCGCCGGCTACAGCGCCGAGGTCTGGCTCGACGGCACGCACCTCGGCAAGCACGAAGGCGCCAACTCGCCCTTTGCGCTGCCGGTGGCAGGGGCGCTAAGGCCGGGAAAGCGTCAGACGATCGCCGTGCGGGTCTTCCGCCGGGCGAGCTACACCGACTACACGGCCTCGACTCCCCAGCCGGTCACCGACGAGTACGAGCTGCCGTACAAGCCCGTCGACTACTGGCCCTACGCGGGACTGACCCGGTCGGCCTGGATCGAGGCGGTCCCGCAGGTCACCATCGCCAAACTGCTCGTGTCCGCCGCGAACGGGCGCCTTGAGGCACACGCGGTCGTCGAGAACCACGGTGACTACGCCTTCGACGGCCAGGTCACCCTCGATCCCGGCCGGGAGAGCGGCGGCCGGCCCACCACGGTCGCGGCCCGGATCGCGGCCCGGTCGGCAGGCGTCGTACGGGTCGTGCTCCACGTACCCGGCGCCCCACGATGGAGCCCGGCCTCGCCGCACACGCTCACCGCCCGCGCCACCCTGACCGCCGGGAGGCACTCGGGCCCGCGGGTGGACACGCTGACCACCGTCTACGGTGTGCGCGAACTGACCGTCAGTAACGCGCAGTTGAGGCTGAACGGCAAGCCCCTGTTCCTTAAGGGCCTCAACTGGCACGAGGAGACGGCCGCCCACGGCAGGGCGATGACGCCTGCCGAGTACGACCGCGAACTGGGCCACATCACGAAACTGGGCGCCAACTTCATCCGCAACTGCGTCTACAACCGCCACCCCTACGTCTACGACTGGGCGGACGCGCACGGCGTGGTGGTGATGGACGACATCGACACCATGTGGCTCAACACCGCCCAGGAGAAGCTCCAGACCGAGCGCTACGGCCTCGCCCGCGCGCTGGCCCTGACCATGGCGTGGAACCAGCACAACCACCCCTCGGTGATCCTCTGGGGGCTGCAGAACGAGTCGGAGATCGACGCCGACGGCGCCCCGGTCTACCGGGCCTGGCTCGCCGACCTGAAGGCGGCGGTGAAGGCGGTCGACCTCACCGCCCGTCCGGTGACCTGGGCCTCCAACACCAGCAACGACCCCGCCTTCGACCTCGCGGACGTGATCGGGTTCAACGAGTACTTCGGCTACTTCTACGGCAAGGACGCCGACCTCGGCCCCACGCTGGACGCGGTGCACGCGAAGTATCCCGACAAGCCGATCCTGATCACCGAGAACGGCACCTGGTCGGAGGCCGGCACCCACGGCCCCAGCACCACGCAGGGCACCGAGGAATGGCAGGCGGCGAGCTTCACCGCCCACTGGGCGCAGGTGGCCGCGCGCAGCGAGTTCGTCGCCGGTTTCACCTACTGGGTCCTCAAGGACTACAAGGAGCGCGCCGGCTACAACCAGGCCTACAACGGTATTTCCGTGATGGGCCTGCTCACCTTCGCGGGGGAGCGGCCCAAGCTCGTCTACGACGCGTTCCGCAAGGCCGCCCGTCCGAAGGGCCGGTGACCCTGCGGAACGGAGGCCGGTGACAAGGGGAGGGGCGAACTGCCCCTCCCCTTGTGTTTGCGGCTTGTTCGGTCTTTTACGGCTCGGTCAGTACGGCTACTCCGGCTACGGGCAGCGTGACGCGGTCGATGAACGTCCCCCCTGGGGTCAGAGCGTCGGTCATCGGCTCGGGGAGTCCGACCTCGACCTCCTCCTGACCGTGGTTCAGCAGGAAGACGAAGCGCCCGCCGTCGCCCTCGCGCACGGTTGCCTGGACGTGCTCGGGAAGCCCGGGGAGTACGGGACCCACGGATGCCGTACGACACACCTCGTCGGTCAGGGCCCGCATGGCCTCCGGTGCGAGACGCGTCGCGACATACCAGGCCTGTCCTTCGCCGAAGGAATGCCGGGTGACGGCCGGTTGCCCTGCGAGCTGCCCGGAACCGAACTCGGCCACTGTCTGGGCGCCTTCGGGGATGACGGCCTCCGACCACAGGTCGGCGCGGCTGACCGTGCCGTCCGCGTGCCGGACGCCGACCGTCTCGTTCTCCGCGAGCGGCCAGAACTCCTCGACGCGCAGGCCGAGCACCTTGCGCAGTGGGGCTGGGTATCCGCCCAGGTGCACCCGGTCGCAGTCGTCGACGATGCCGGAGAAGAACGACACCAGCAGGTGGCCGCCGCCGCGTACGAACTCGGTGAGGCGTTCGGCGTCGCGTTCCTTCAGCAGGTACAGGTTGGGTGCTACGACGAGCCGGTAGCCGGAGAGGTCGCGGTCGGGGGGTACGACGTCGCAGGCGATGCCGGCTTCGAACAGCGGACGGTAGTGGGCGAGCGCGATGTCCATCTGGCTGAGCGCGGTGGACGGGTGCGAGTCCAGCTCCAGGGCCCACCAGCTGTTCCAGTCCAGTACCAGGGCGACCTGGGCGGTGGAGCGGGTGCCGGCGATCTGCGGCACGGAGGCCAACTCGCGTCCCAGTTCGCGCACTTCGCGGAAGATCCGGGTGTCGGTGCCGCCGTGCGGGACCATCGCCGAGTGGTACTTCTCGGCGCCGCCCCGGGACTGGCGCCACTGGAAGTACAGCACCGCGTCCGCGCCCTGGGCGACCGCCTGCCAGCTCCACAGCCGCATCCGGCCCGGCGGCTTGGGCCCGTTGCGCTCACGCCAGTTCACCGCGCTGGGCGCCTGCTCCATCAGCATCCACGGCTGACCGGCGCGGGCGGAGCGGGTGACGTCGAAGATGAACCCCGCTGCGACGTGTGTGTCCTCGTCGTGCGGGTCCTGGTAGACGTCGACCGAGACGACGTCCTCCTCGGCGGCCCAGCGGAAGGCGTCGACGGGCTTGTGTACGCCGATGAAGTTGGTGGTGACGGGCACGTCCGGGGTGATCCGCCGCAGGACCTCCTTCTCAGTCAGGTAGCACTGGAGCAGCGCGTCGTCGGAGAAGCGGGCGAAGTCCAACTGCTGGGCGGGGTTGGGGAAGGTCGGTGCGAGCCGCGGGGGCAACACTTCGTCGAAGGTGTCGTAGTGCTGGGCCCAGAAGGCCGTCGACCAGGCGTCGTTGAGGGCTTCGACGTCGCCGTAGCGCTCGGACAGCCAGCGCCGGAAGTCGGCGGCCGACTCGTCGCACCAGCACTGCGGGGTGTGGCAGCCGTACTCGTTGCCGATGTGCCACATCTCCAGCGCGGGATGGTCCGCGTACCGGGTGGCAAGCCGCTCCACCAGGCGGGCGGCATGCTCGCGGTAGACGGGGCTGGAGGGGCAGTAGTGCTGGCGTCCGCCGGGCCACAGCCGTCGGCCGTCGGCGGTCTCGGGGAGGATCTCGGGGTGCAGCCGGGAGAGCCAGGGTGGCGGGGACGCCGTCATGGTGGCCAGGCATACGGCCACGCCGGCCCCGGCGAGGTTGTCCATGACCCGGTCGAACCAGGTGAAGTCGAACTCCCCGGGCCTTGGTTCCACCTTGGCCCAGGAGAAGATCCCGGCCGTGACCATGGAGACGCCGGCCTTCTTCATCAGCGCGACGTCCTCGGCCCACACCTCCTCGGGCCACTGCTCGGGGTTGTAGTCGCCGCCGAAGGCGATCCCGGCCGGGCGCAGGTGCCGCCGGTTGTCGATCGGTACTGAGGATGCCTGTTGCATGCCGGTCAGTCTTGAAGCGTCATCGCCACCTCGTCAAGATATATTCATAATTAATTGAAACATCCGAGGGTGGGGGTGAGTGCCAGCGGGACCGCACGCGGAATCGGCGCGGCCACGGCTCGCGGACCCGCGGCCGATGGGGCGGTGGTCGTGGCCAGGAAGACACCCCCGTCTCCAGCAGTTCTTGGGCCCGGTGCTGGCGGTTGATGAAACCCGGGCCGCTGCAGGGCTGGATTGCGTCGGCGAGGCTGAACAGCGTGGCCAAGGCCGTCTGCCGGCTCCAGGATGTCCAGGGCCATCGCGCTGACCGAGTGCCAGTCGGTGCCGTGATACCAGCAGCACCTCGCGCCGCCCTGGCGGGGCCGGATCTCACGAACTCAGCGCCGCCGCCACGTCACGCCGGCCGGCATGCACTCCGGCTCTCTGAACAGTATGAGGCGGGCCAGACGGACCACCGCGAACTCTTCGAACACCAACTGAGGTTCCGGCTCCGCGGGAGGCGGAGCGAAGCCGGAGCCGCGATCGTCGACCAGTTCGGGCTCTGCGGCCGGTAGCGCCGTCCCTCGGCGAAGACCATCAGTTGGAACCCCGTCGGCAGGACGTGCCCGTCCACGTCCAGGTGCCGCCGCACCCACACGGTCGGGTGCGCCTCGTTCGGGCAATGCAGCGCCTGGTCCAGTGACGCACGCGTCATCGGCGGGGAAGCGCTGTCCTGCTTACCCCAAAACCCACGCCGCAGTGGACGTATCCACGGCTCGGCTCTTGGGGGGAGAGAAGGATCGGGGGAGAAAAGTCTCCCTGCCACGGGCGTCACTGGCGATGCCAGACTGCCGGGCATGACCGGCCGCGGCTTGATCCGCACGGTCGTCCAGGTCCTGCGGCGACGACGGTCCCGCCTCCTGCCGTGCCGCTGTGCGCGGCGTGATCCGTCCGCGATGCGAAGGCGTACCCATGTCTACTGAAGTCCCCGAGTCCGCCGTTCCACCCCCCACCGGGGCCGGCGAGTCCTCGCCGGCCCCCAGTCGGCGTACCTTCATCGCCACCACTGGCGCGGTCGGCGGTGCCGTCGTCGCGGGCGGTGTGATCGGGGGGACAAACCTGCTCGGCCCGCAGGAGGCGGCCGCTGCCGATACGTCGCCCTCCAGCCGTGTGTCCCTGACGGTGAACGGCACCCGGCGCAAGGTCACCGTCGACAACCGCACCTCGCTGCTGGATCTGCTGCGCGAGCACTTCGAACTGACCGGCTCCAAGAAGGGCTGTAACGCCGGGGCCTGCGGAGCGTGCACGGTCCTGGTCGACGGGCAGCGCGTGAACTCCTGCCTCACATTGGCGGTACGCCTGGAGGGCGCCCAGGTCACCACGGTCGAGGGCCTGGCCGACGGTGACCAACTCCACCCGCTGCAGCAGGCGTTCGTCGACCAGGACGCCTTCCAGTGCGGCTACTGCACCCCCGGCCAGATCATGTCCGGGGTGGGCTGCATCCAGGAGGGGCACACCGGTTCGCCGGAGGAGATCCGGGAGTGGATGAGCGGCAACATCTGCCGCTGCGGCTGCTACGTGAAAATCGTGCGAGCCATCGAGCAGGCCGCTGGCCGGAGTTAAGGAGCCGCTGACATGTATCCCTTCTCCTTCACGAAGGCCGCGAACACCCGTGAGGCCCTCGATGCGGGCCGCCACGGCGGCCGTTACATCGCCGGCGGTACCACCCTCGTCGACTTGATGCGCGAGACCGTCGGGCGTCCCGAAACCCTGGTCGACATCCGTGACCTGCCGATGCATGACGTCCAGGTCGCCGAGCGCGGTGGCTTGCGCATCGGCGCGCTGGTGACCATGACCGAGGCCGCCGCCCATCCCAAGGTGCGCTCGCTGTACCCCGTCATCTCCCAGGCGCTGGAGCTGAGCGCTTCCGCCCAGCTGCGGAACATGGCCACCATCGGCGGCAACATCATGCAGCGCACCCGCTGCACCTACTTCCGCGACGTCACCGCCGAATGCAACAAGCGCGAGCCTGGCTCGGGTTGCGCCGCGCTGAAGGGCTTCAACCGTACGCACGCCATCCTCGGAACCTCCGAGGACTGCGTGGCAACCCACCCCTCCGACGCGGCCGTGGCGTTCGCCGCGCTGGAGGCCCGAGTGCATCTGCTGAGCCCGGACGGGGAACGCCAGATCCCCTTCGCCGACTTCCTGCTGCGCCCGGGCAACACTCCGAATCGTGAACAGGCCCTGCGGCGGGGCGAGTTGATCACCGCAGTGGAGGTTCCCGCACTTCCGCGCCCGCTGAAGTCCGGATATCTGAAGGTACGCGACCGGCAGTCCTACGAGTTCGCCCTGACGTCGGCGGCCGTGGCGCTGCACGTACGGGGCGGGGTGATCCAGGTGGCGAAGGTCGCCGTCGGTGGCGTGGGGACCGTGCCATGGAAGCTGCCCGCCGTGGAACAGCACCTCGTCGGTGAGCGTCCCTCACAGTCACTGTGGGCGGCCGCCGCCGAGCGAGCCGCGGACGGCTCCCGTCCCCTCCGGCACAACCGCTTCAAGGTCGAGTTGCTGAAGCGGACCGTGGAACGTCAGCTGCGCATCGTAGGAGGTACCACGTGAGTCCCCAGCCGCAGGCAGCCGTGGGCGCGCCCCTGTCCCGGGTGGACGGCCGGCTCAAAGTCACCGGCAAGGCGCTGTACGCCGCCGAGTTCGATGTCGACGGCGCGGTGCACGCGGTCATCGTCGATGCCAGTATCGGCCGCGGCCGCATCACCTCCATCGACACTCGTGACGCCGAACAGCACCCGGGCGTGCTGCGGGTGATCAGCCACCGCAACGCGCCTAAGCTGCCGTACCGCGACAATTCCGGCTCGAACAATCCGCCCGGGCGCAGGCTGCGGGTGTTCCAGGACGACCAGGTGCTCTTCCACGGCCAGCCGGTCGCCGTCGTCGTCGCCACCACGCTGGAAGCCGCCCAGCACGGCGCGAGCCTGGTCGAGGTCGAGTACGACGCCGAACAGCCCTCGACCGACCTGCACGAGGGGAAGCCGGGGAAGCCGACGGCCTACGCACGCGGCGACGCGGATGCCGGACTGAGCGACGCGGCCGTACGCCTGGACCTGACGTATGAGTTGGCGCGCAACCATCACAACCCGATGGAGCCGCACGCCACGATCGCCCGTTGGGAAGGCGACACAGTCACCGTCTGGGACAAGACCCAGTGGGTGATGGGCACCCGCGACGAGATCGCCGCCGTGTTCGACCTGCCCGCGGATGCGGTGCGGGTCATCAACCCGTTCGTGGGCGGCGGCTTCGGCAGCGGGCTGCGCTGCTGGCCGCACACGATCGTCGCCGCTGTGGCCGCGCGGGACACGAAGCGCCCGGTCAAGCTGGTGCTCAGCCGCCGGCAGATGTACTTCGGTACCGGTTTCCGGCCCTCCTACGAGTACCGGCTGCGGCTGGGCAGTGACCGGCGCGGCCGGCTGTCCGCCGCGATCCACGAGATCGACGCGGAGACCTCGTCGTACGAGACGTTCACCGAGGGGGTCATGGCGCCCGGGCAGATGCTCTACAGCATGCCGAACGTCAGCCAGACCTACCGGCAGGTGCCGCTGGATGTGAACACGCCGATCTGGATGCGCGGTCCCGGCTTCGCATCGGCGTCCTTCGTGATCGAGTCAGCCATGGACGAGCTCGCCCACCGGCTCGGGCTCGACCCGATCGAGCTGCGCCGGCGCAACGAGCCGTCCGAGGACGAGGGGAAGAACCTGCCGTTCTCGACCCGGCGGCTACGGGAGTGCTACACCGTCGGCGCCCGGGAGTTCGGCTGGAACCGCCGCAACCCCAAACCCCGTTCGACGCGCGACGGGGACTGGCTGGTCGGCATGGGGATGGCCGCCGGGGTCTACGATCCCGGGCGCTATCCGGCGCAGGCCAAGGCCCGACTCGATGCCGACGGCACCGCGGTGGTCGAGGCGGCCACCACCGACATGGGGCCGGGCACATACACCTCCCAGACCCAGGTGGCCGCCGACGCGCTCGGGCTGACCATGCGCACGGTGACCTTCAAGCTCGGCGACTCCCTGTATCCGCAGACCGGCCCGCACGGAGGCTCGTCGACCATGGCCAGCGTCGGCTCCGCCGTCGTCGACGCCTGCAACCAGGTGCGCAAGCAGGCGATCAAACTGGCCGTCGAGGACCGCGAGTCGCCGCTGTACGGCGTGGACCCCGCCGATGTGGTCGTACGCGGCGGACGGCTGCACGTGCAGGACACCCCGGCGCGCGGCGAGACGTACCGCAGCCTGCTGGGCCGCCAGGACCGCTCCCACCTGGAGGCACGCGGCAACTACGCCGGGCCGCCAACCCCCGAACGGGACTCCTACAACGCCTACAACGCGACGTTCGCCGAGGTCGCCGTCGACGCGACGCTGGGGCTGGTGCGAGTGCGGCGGATGCTCGGCGTGTACGACGCAGGCCGGATCATCAGCCCCAAGCTCGCCGAGAGCCAGGCGTTCGGCGGCATCGTGGGCGGCATCGGCACGGCCCTGCTGGAGCACACGGTCACCGACCACCATGACGGGCGGATCGTCAACGCCAATCTCGCCGACTACCTGGTGCCCGTCAACGCCGACATCCCCGAGGTCCGGGCGATCTACCTGGACGGCGAGGACAACGCGGGCAACGCGCTGGGGGTGAAGGGGCTCGGCGAGGTCGTGCAGGTGGGTGTGGCAGCGGCGATAGGCAACGCGGTCTTCAACGCCACCGGCCGCCGGGTCCGTGAACTGCCCATCACCGCCGAGGCGTTGCTCTGAGCCGAGTGCCCGGGCCGCTGCGGAGCGGCCAGCGGCCCGGGCACTCCTTCCTCGTCCGGCAGCCGGGCCCCCGTCCGGCTGCCGGACCCTCCACGGCCGCCGCCGCGTGAAGACGCTCCCCCTCACGGCGCGATGGCGGCCCCTCACCCCCGGCACGAAGGAACCGTTCATGCTGAACATCGCGGACACACTGCACCGTTGGTGCCGCGAGGCACGCCCCTTCGCCCTGGCCACCGTCGTCGACGTCACCGGCAGCGCACCGCTGCCGGTCGGTACGTCGGTCGCGGTGGACGCCGACGGCAACGCGGTCGGCAGCATCTCCGGCGGCTGCGTCGAGGGCGCGGTCTACGACCTGTGCCAACAGGTCCTCCGGGACCGGGACGCCCCGCAGCGCGCCTGGTTCGGCTACTCCGACGACGACGCCTTCGCCGTCGGCCTGACCTGCGGCGGCGAACTCGACGTCCTCGTCCAACGCATCGATCCCACCGCCAATCCGCACCTCACCGCCGCCCTCACCGACATCGTGGACGGCCGTCCTGTTGCCATGGCCCAAGTGGTCGACGGCCCCAGCGGCCTCAACGGCTCCACCCTGAGCGTCCTCGCCGGCGGCAGCGTCACCTACGGCAGCCTGGACGGCGGTCCGACGGGCCAACTGGTGGCCGAGGAGGCGCGGGCCCTGCTGCGGGCCGGACGCACCGCCCGCGTCACGGTCGGCGGGAACGGGGACGGCTGCCCCGAACCGCTGACCGTCCTCGTCCACGTCCACGCGTCCCGACCCCGCATGCTGATCTTCGGCGCCGTCGACTTCGCCGCCGCGCTCAGCCAGGCCGGTCGCTTTCTCGGCTACCGGGTCACCGTGTGCGACGCCCGCCCCGTCTTCGCCACGCCCGCCCGCTTCCCGCACGCCGACGAGGTCGTGGTCGACTGGCCCCACCGCTACTTGTCACAGACAGCCGTGGACTCTCGCACCGCCGTCTGCGTCCTGACCCACGATGCCAAATTCGACATCCCGCTGCTTCAGCTCGCCCTCGGCCTGCCCGTGGGCTATGTCGGCGCGATGGGCTCCCGGCGCACCCACGACGAACGGCTCCGGCTGCTGAGTGAGGCCGACGTCTCCGAGGAACAAGTCGCCCGCCTGCACTCCCCGATCGGCCTCGACCTCGGCGCCCGCACCCCCCAAGAGACGGCCGTCTCCATCACCGCGGAGATCATCGCCCACATCAACCAGGGCACGGGCCTGTCCTTGTCCCGGGTCACCGGACCGATCCACCGGCCGCTCCCTCCACTGAGGTCCGACCCCGTCCGGCTGAGGGAAGAAGCGGTGGATCCCGGCCAACGGCCGACACGGCGCGACGGGAATGTACGGCTTGCGGAGGCGGCGTTTCCATAGCCGCAGGGCACGGCCCAGGGCGCCGGCGGTGCCGCTGCTCTGTGGCCCCTCCCACACGTGGCGCGGCCGGCACACCGCCTGCCAATTCCGGAGAAATTCATCCTCCTCGCACATCGCCCTGAAAAGAGAATGCCACCGAATGCCATCCACGACCGACGGCCGACGTCGCAAACTGCCCTTCGTCGTCTCGGTGCTGTCCGCCGGGACATTCCTCATGGGTACCACCGAATTCGTTATCGCGGGCCTGCTGCCCGAGATAGCCGACGATCTGCATGTCAGCGTGTCTCACGCGGGCCTGCTGATCACGGCGTTCGCGGCAGGCATGATCGTCGGGGCGCCGGTAATGGCGATCGCGACGCTGCGCCTGCCCCGGCGCTCCACGCTGATCCTCGCGCTCGTCGTCTTCTCCCTGGGCCATCTGGCCGCCGCGCTCAGCTCGTCGTTCGCGCTCGTGCTCGCGGCCCGCGTGGTGACCGCGCTGGCCACCGGGACCTTCTGGTGCGTCGCCGCGCTCGTGGCCACGACCGCGGCGGGACCGGCGGCGACGTCACGGGCTCTGGGCATGCTCCTGGGAGGTCTGACCGTGGCCAATGTGGCCGGCGTACCGCTGGGCGCGTGGCTGGGGCAGTTGTCGGGCTGGCGCGGGCCGTTCTGGGTGCTGGCCGCGCTGTCAGCGGCCGCGGCGACGGTCATCGGCCGGTACATCCCCGCCGATGAGCGAAGCGAAGCGCCTTCCGTCCGGGCCGAGTTCGCCGCGCTGCGCGATGTCCGGGTCTGGCTGACGCTGAGTTCCATGACGCTGCTGATGGGCGGCGTCCTGGCGACGTACACCTACGTCTCACCCCTGCTCACCGAACGGGCCGGCATCCCCCATGGAGCCGTGCCCCTGGTTCTGACCGGCTACGGCCTGGGCGCCCTGCTGGGTACCACGGTCGGCGGGCGCCTGGGCGATCGCCGCCCCCTTGCCACGCTGATCACCTCTTCCGTCACGACCACGCTGGTCCTGCTGTTGTTGACCTTCTTCTCCCCGAGCCCGGTGGCGGCCGTCGTCCTGGTGACGCTCATGGGGATGACCGGCTTCGCCGCGACCCCGGTGCTCGGCGCGCTGGCCCTGCGCTTCTCCCGTTCCGCGCCCACCCTCGTCTCCGGCCTCAGCGGCTCGGCGCCCAACGTTGGCATCGCCATCGGCTCCTGGACGGCGGGCATCGCTCTGACCTCACCGCTGGAGCAGGCAGGGCCCCCGCTGGTCGGCACCGTGGCGGTTGCCCTCACCCTTCTACCGCTGACCGCACTCGCGCTGATGCGCGCCACCCGTTCCGAGACGCCCCCGGCTCAGCCCCGAGCAGCCGCAGACCAGAGGATCGGGGGCGGCACTCAAGACATCGGCTGACGCGGTGCTCGTCCTACGCGCGAGCAGCAGGTCACGCTCGCGGACCGACCGAGTATGCGGGGCACGCGCGGCGGAAGCCATCGGCGGTGTGGGTGCGTCACCGGTCAGCGGAGGGGAGAAGAGGGCGCCAGGTGCTGCTCGGTGGCCCAGGAGGCGAGGATGCGCAGCCGCTCGTGGGTGGGAGAACCGGGGGCGGCGGTCCAGACCGTCAGGTGCTGGTCGGGGTCGGTGTTGGCGGTGAGGGTGTCCCAGTCCAGGACGAGTTCTCCGACGACCGGATGGTTGAGGGTCTTGGTGCCCACGGTGCGCGCCGCGACGCGGTGATCGCCCCACCACTGGGCGAACTGCTTGTCCCGCGTGGACAGTTCACCGACCAGCTCGATGAGACGGGGATCCTCGGGATACTTCGCCGCCTCCATCCGCACCTGCGCCACGGCGATCCGCGCCGAGCCCTCCCAGTCGGCGTACAGGTCGCGCATCGCCGGATCGGTGAAGATGAGCCGCGGGTAGTTGCGGTGCTTCTCCGGAATACGGGAGAAGTCCGTGACCAGTGCGGCGGCCAGCGCGTTCCACGCCAGGATGTCCCCGCGTCGGCCCTGCACGATGGCCGGGGTGGCGGTGAGGTCGTCCAGCACGCGTTGCAGCTGGGGCTGGACCTTCTGCCTGCCGTGGCGCCGGGTGCGGGGGGTGGTCTTGCCAGCGAGCTGGAAGAGGTAGCCGCGCTCGTCGTCATCCAGGTGGAGGACGCGGGCGAGGGTGTCCAGCACGGGAGCGGACGCCTGCATACGGCCCTGCTCAAGACGCGTGTAGTAGTCGGTGCTGATGGAGGCGAGCTGGGCGACCTCTTCACGGCGCAGTCCGGCCACCCGGCGGGGTCCGCCGGTCTCCGGCAGCCCGACCGTGCGCGGACCCAGCTCCGAGCGGCGCTTCTTGAGGAACTCGCCCAGCTCATTGAGAGGAACATTGCTGGTCATGCTTCCCATCCTGACGAGGCCGGCAGGTTCTGGTCGGCGGCCCAGGAGGCGAGGATGCGCAGCTGGTCGTGCGCGGGGGATCCCGGGGCGGCGGTCCAGACCGTCATGTACTGGTCGGGGTCCGTGTTGGCTGTGAGGGTGTCGCAGTCGAGGGTGACTTCACCCACGACCGGATGGATCAGGGTCTTGGTGCCCACAGTGCGGGCGGCGACGCGGTGGTCTCCCCACCACTGGGCGAACTGCTGGTCGCGCATGGACAGTTCACCCACGAGCGCGATCAGACGCGGGTCCTCGGGATACTTCGCCGCCTCCATCCGCAGCTGCGCCACCGTCACCTGCGCAGCCGTCTCCCAGTCGGCATACATGCTGCGCATCGCCGGATCCGTGAAGATGAGCCGCGGGTAGTTGCGGTGCTTCTCGAGAATGCGGGAGAAGTCGGTGACCAGGGCTGCCGCCAGCGCGTTCCACGCGAGGACGTCTCCGCGCCGGCCCTGCACGATGGCCGGGACGGCGGCGAGGTCCTCCAGCACCCGCTGAAGCTGCGGCTGGACCTTCTGCACGCCACGGCGCCGCGTGCGCACGGTGGTCCTGCCCGCGAGCTGGAACAGGTAGCCGCGCTCGTCTTCGTCCATGCGGAGAACGCGGGCGAGAGTGTCCAGCACGGGAGCGGACGCCTGCATGCGGCCCTGCTCAAGCCGCGTGTAGTAGTCCGTGCTGATGGAAGCGAGCTGGGCGACCTCCTCACGGCGCAGCCCGGCCACCCGGCGCGGCCGACTGGTCGACGGAAGCCCGACCGTGCGCGGGCTCAGTTCGGAGCGGCGCTTCTTGAGGAATTCTCCCAGTTCATTCAGGGTGACATTGCTGGTCATGCTTCCCAGCATGGCATCGATCGCACCGGGTTAAGGGGGGAGAATTTCCTCCCTGGATGTTCCTCTCCCTGGATAGATTCCTCCGCTTTTCCCGCCCGCCCTCGCGTGTGAGGCTCGATTTCGAGCAGCCTTTCCTCCCTTTGGCTGCGGCTCACAAACCTCGTACCGAAGGAAGCACCATCATGCGCGGAGCAGTCATTCACGCCCCCGGCGACGTGCGCTTCGAGACCCTGGACGACCCGAAGATCAGCCGGCCGACCGACGCGATCATCCGCACGGTCGCCACCTGCGTGTGCGGCTCGGACCTGTGGCCCTACCGCGGCGCGGAACCGATCGATGACCCGCACCCGATGGGGCACGAGTACGTCGGCATCGTCGAGGAGGTCGGCAGCGAGGTCACCAACGTCAAGCCGGGCCAGTTCGTCGTGGGGTCGTTCGCCACCTCGGACAACACGTGTGCGAACTGCCGTAACGGCTGGCAGTCCTCCTGCCTGCACCGCGAGTTCATGTCCACCTGCCAGGCCGACTACGTGCGCATCCCCAACGCCCACGGCACCCTCGTCGCCACCGACGAGCCCCCCGAGGGCGACCTCGTCCCTGGTTTGCTCGCCGTCTCCGACGTGATGGGCACCGGCTGGTACGCCGCCCTCGCCGCCGAGGTCAAGCCCGGCTCCACCGCCGTCGTCGTCGGCGACGGAGCGGTCGGCCTGTGCGGTGTCATCGCCGCCAAGGAACTCGGCGCCGAGCGGATCATCGCGATGATCCGCCACGACTCCCGGCAGAAGCTCGCCCTGGAATTCGGCGCCACCGACATCATCAGCGAACGCGGCGACGAAGGCATCGCCCGCGTCAAGGACCTCACCGGCGGCATCGGCGTCGACAGCGTCCTGGAATGCGTCGGCACCCCCGAGTCAATGCGCCAGGCCCTGCACTCCGCCCGCCCCGGCGGCAACGTCGGCTTCGTCGGCGTCCCCCACGAAGTCGCCGTCGACGGCCAGGAGCTGTTCTTCTCCCAGGTCGGCCTGCGCGGTGGCCCTGCCCCCGTGCGCCGCTACCTGCCGGATCTGATCGACCGGGTCCTGTCCGGCCGGATCAATCCGGGCAAGGTCTTCGACCTCACCCTGCCCCTGGACCAGGTCGCCGAGGGCTACAAGGCCATGGACGAACGCCGCGCCATCAAGGCCCTCCTGAAGCCCTGACTGCAAACCCTTCCGCCATCGGGGCCGGGCACCTCTGTCCGGCCCCTCCCAAACAAGGACTCATCGTGACCACGTTCGCCCTCATCGGCGCCGGCCCCGGTCTCGGGCTCGCCGCCGCCCGCCGTTTCGGAGCTGCGGGCCACCGCGTCGCTCTCATCGCCCGCGACACCCAGCGCCTGGACGACCTCACGGCCGAACTGGCCCGCGACGGCATCGAGGCCCGTGGCTTCGCCGCCGACGTCCTCGACATCGAGTCCCTCGACGCAGCCCTGTACGCGGCCGGTACCTCGCTGGGGACTGTCGAGATCCTCCAGTACAGCCCCGTGCCGCGGGCCGACTTCATGAAGCCGGTCCTGGACACCGGCGCCGACGACCTCGACGCTCCCCTCGCGTTCTCCGTCAAGGGCCCCGTCGCCGCGGTGAACGCCGTCCTGCCCGGCATGCGCGAACTGGGCCGCGGCACGCTGCTGTTCGTCAACGGCTCCAGCGCCGTACGCCCCAACCCGAACGTCGCCGGCACCTCCATCGCCTTCGCCGCCGAGAGCGCCTACGCCCGCATGCTCCACGACACCCTCGCCCCGCAGAACATCCACGCCGCCCAGCTGATCGTCCCCGGCGCCATCCGACCCGACGCCGAACACAGCAGCCCCGACGCCCTGGCCCGGCGCCTGTACGACATCCACACCGAGCGCGACGGCTTCCGCCACTACTCCGAGCCCCTGCCCGACTGAATACCTGGACGCCCCGTGATGCCGACCGCCCTTCCCGCCCTGGCGGCCCGTGGCGCCGCAGCCGCGACCCTGCTGCTTGCCGTCACCGCCTGCACCGACACCTCGCCCGGTACCTCGCCCGCCGCCTCGTCCGCGTCGTCCCCCTCCGGACGGCAACAGACGCCTGCCCGCCCGGCATCCACCGCATCGGCCGACAGGAACGCCGCCATGAACATCCAGGTCACCATCGACGGCCAACCGGTCGACGCCACCCTGAACGACCACGCCGTAGCCCGCGACTTCGCCTCCCTGCTCCCGCTCAGCCTCGATCTGGAGGACTTCCACCAGACGGAGCGGATCGCCTATCCGCCGCGCAGGCTGGGCACCGCCGGCGCCCCGGACCCGGCGGCACCGAAGGCCGGCGACCTCGCCTACTACGCGCCCTGGGGCAACCTGGCCTTGTTCTACCGCGACGGCGACTCCGCCTCCGCCGACCTGATCATCCTCGGCCACATCGACGACCGCGACACCGAACGGCTCGCCAACGCCGAGCACATCACCATCGAAACGGCCCCCTGACCCTGCCGGCAGCCACCGCAAGCATCCGGTCGGTGCCCCAGGGGAAACGTCCTCCCCTTTCTTCAGCCGTGGAACGGTGAAAGAGGCGATTGCCGTCCGCTCCGGCGGCCTTCCGCGTCGCCCACCTGGCTTGCCCGTATTCCGCTTCCTTCCTTCCGCTCAAGGAGAGACCTTCCGTATGCCTTCCACATCCGGGACCACCCCCGGCAAGCTCCCGATCGTCGTCTGGGTGCTGGCCGCAGGCACGTTCCTGATGGGCACCACCGAGTTCGTCATCGCCGGTCTGCTGCCCGAACTGTCCACCGGCCTCGGTGTCAGCACCTCCCGGGCCGGGCTGCTGATCACCGCCTTCGCCGTCGGAATGATCATCGGAGCACCGACCATGGCGATGGCCACCCTGCGCCTGCCCCAGCGCCAGACGCTCATCCTGGCTCTGTCCGTCTTCAGCCTCGGTCACGTGGTGGCCGCCCTCAGCACCTCCTTCACCGTCGTCCTCGCCGCCCGCGTCGTCACCGCCCTGGCCACCGGGGCGTTCTGGTCCGTCGGTTTCGTCGTCGCCACCACCGCCGCGGGCCCGCAGAGGGCCACCCGCGCGACCGGCGTCATGATCGGCGGGCTGACTCTGGCCAACGTCGTCGGCGTGCCCATCGGCTCCTTCGCCGGCCAGTTCGTCGGCTGGCGCGGCCCGTTCTGGGCACTGGCCGCCCTCTCCGCGCTCGCCGCCGTCTTCATCGGCCGCTTCATCCCCACCCAGGAACAACGCGCGACCGTTTCGCTGCGCGCCGAGTTCGGTGCCCTGCGCCAGGGCCGGCTGTGGTTGGCGCTGAGCGCAGCCGTGTTCATCATGGGCGGGGTGCTGGCGACCTACAGCTACGTCACCCCGCTGCTGACCGACCGTGCCGGGATCCCGGCGGGCGCCGTGCCGTTCGTCCTCATCGCCTTCGGTGTCGGTGCCCTGGGCGGCACCACCACGGGTGGCCGTCTGGGTGAGCGCCGTCCGATGGGCACCACCCTCACCGCCGCAGCGGCCACCGCCCTGGTCCTGTTCCTGCTGATCCCGCTGTCCACCAACGCGGTCACGGCCACGATCCTGGTCTTCCTCATGGGCCTGAGCGGTTTCACGGTGAACCCGGTCGTCACAGCGCTCGCCATGCGGTTCGCCGGTGACGCTCCGACCCTCACGTCCGCGCTGACCACCTCCGCCTTCAACGTCGGTGTGGCCAGCGGCTCCTTCATCGCGGGTGCGGCCCTGGACTCCTCCCTCGGCGTGACCGGCCCGCCCCTGGTCGGCACCGTCATCGCCGCCCTCACCCTGTTCCCGCTCATCGCCCTCGCCGTCCGCGGCGCCTCCGCCAAGAGCCGCATCGTGGCTCGGCGCACCGCTGCGGCCCACGCGCCGAGTGACCGACCCGCACGGACGCCGTCGCATCACTGAGCCCGGTCGGCGTCCGCCATGAGCCGACGCCGTGTCGCCGCCGCACCGACCGGAAGGATCCACGATGAACCCCGCCTACGACTTCACCGGCCAGGTGGCCCTCGTCACCGGGGCCGGCGCGGGCATGGGCCTGGCGACCGCCCGCGCCTTCGCCGCGTCCGGGGCCGCTGTTGCCCTCACCGACATCGACGAAGCGGCCCTGAACGCCGCCGCGAAGGAACTCACCGTCGCCGGCCACCGGGTCCTCGCCGTCCCGTGCGATGTCAGCGACGAGGACCAGGTCGCCGCCGCCGTCGACCGCACGGTGGAGACGTTCGACCGCCTGGACATGGCCTACAACAACGCCGGCATCCAGATCCCGCCCAGCGACGCAGCCGACGAGCCCGCCGAACACTTCGACCGCGTCAACGCCGTCAACCTGCGCGGCGTGTGGGCCTGTATGAAGCACGAACTGCGGCACATGCGCGCCCAGGGAAGCGGCGCCATCGTCAACTGCTCCTCCCTCGGCGGCCTGGTCGGCCTCCCCGGCCGCGCCTCCTACCATGCCTCCAAACACGGAGTCATCGGCCTGACCACCAGCGCCGCCTTGGAGTACGCCCCGCGCGGCGTCCGTATCAACGCCGTCTGCCCCGGCACCATCGACACCCCCATGGTCAGCGACATGATCGCCAAGGGCGAGCTGGACCGCGCCGAGGCCGAGGCCAACCAGCCCATCAACCGGCTCGGGACCGCCGAGGAGATCGCCCAGGCCGTTCTGTGGCTGTGCAGCCCAGGGGCCGGCTTCGTCGTCGGCGTCGCCCTCCCCGTCGACGGAGGCTACGTCGCCCGATAGGGACGGGCCACGACATGATCAACGAGCGGCTACCCACACCCCGGCCCTCCGCACCGGATTGAAAGGCGCCACGAAGAGCCGTCCCCGACCGGTTCATGGAACGCCTCGCCCTGTGGGAGGCCAAGGGCGACGGCAGCACCAAAACCCACCTGGCCAAGCCGGTCACCGACCAGCAGTACAACGGCCCTCACACGCGCGAACTGCCGCACGCCACCTCCTGATCCCGACCCTGACACGCTGAGGACGATCTGTGCCATGAAGACCCCCGCCGATGCCGCCGCCGAAAGACTCATCCATCTCCGGGCCGCAGGCGTGAGCCTGGTCCTCGACCTGCGGGGCACCGGCCTGCCCACCGTGCTCCACTGGGGCACCGATCTCGGCGACCTCACACAGCATGAGCTGTCGCAGCTGGCCGAGGCCGTCACCCTGCCGAACATGCCGGGATTCGACGACGCCGTGCCGCGGGTCTCGCTACTGCCCGAACACGGAACCGGATGGCCCGGACAGCCCGGTCTGACCGGACACCGCCAAGGCGCCGACTGGTCACCTCTTTTCACCCTCGACTCGGTCGAGGGTGAGAGCGCCTCGGTACGCATCCGGGCCACCGACCGCAACGCCCGCCTTGCTCTCCTCCTGGAAGCCGGACTCACCCCTTCCGGGCTAGTGCGGATACGAGCCGCCGTACGCAACGACGACACGGAAAGGCCGTACACGCTCGACGGCCTGATGCTCGCGCTGCCGGTCCCCGATACCGCCACCGAACTGCTCGACCTCACCGGCCGCTGGTGCCGTGAACGCGCCCCGCAACGCCATCCTTTCCATGCCGGCACCTGGCTGCGCGAGACCCGCAGCGGGCGCACCGGACCCGACGCCGCCCTGGTCATGGCAGCCGGCACACCGGGCTTCGGCTTCGGCCACGGCGAGGTGTGGGGCCTGCACATCGCCTGGAGCGGCAACCACCGCATCATGGCCGAACGACTGCCCACCGGCCGCCCGGTCGTCGCCGCCGGTGAACTGCTGCTTCCGGGCGAGGCGATCCTCGGCCCCGGCGAGCAGTACACCGGCCCGTGGCTCTACGGCTCCCACAGCGACCAGGGCCTGGACGGACTGTCCGCCCGCTTCCACGACCACCTGCGCGGCCGCCCCGGACATCCGCACCGGCCCCGCCCGGTGGTACTCAACACCTGGGAAGCCGTCTACTTCGACCACGACCTCGACAAACTCGCCCACCTCGCCGATCTAGGCGCACAGGTCGGCGTGGAACGCTTCGTCCTGGACGACGGCTGGTTCCGCCACCGCCGTGACGACCGGGCGGGACTCGGCGACTGGTACGTCGACGAAACCGTCTGGCCCGATGGCCTGAGCCCGCTGATCGACCAGGTCCGCGCGCTCGGGATGGAGTTCGGCCTGTGGGTCGAGCCGGAAATGGTCAACCCCGACTCCGACCTGGCCCGCGCCCACCCCGAATGGATCCTGGCCACCGGCGGCCGCACCCCCGCCGACCGCCGCTCCCAGCAGGTCCTGGACCTCACCCACCCCGAGGCGTACGCCTACATCCTGGAGCGGCTCGACAACCTGCTCAGCGAGTACGACATCGCCTACCTCAAGTGGGACCACAACCGCGAACTCGTCGACGCCGGCCACTCACCCGACGGCGAACCCGCCGTCCACGCCCAGACCCTCGCCGTCTACGCCCTGCTCGACGAACTACGGCAGCGCCACCCCGGCCTGGAGATCGAATCCTGCTCCAGCGGCGGCGGACGGGTCGACCTCGCCATCCTCGAACACACCGACCGCGTCTGGGCCAGCGACTGCAACGACGCCCTGGAACGCCAGTCCATCAACCGCTGGACCGGTCTGCTCCTGCCGCCCGAACTCGTCGGCTCCCACATCGGCGCCGCCCGCTCCCACACCACCGGCCGCACCCACGACCTCGCCTTCCGGGCCGGCACCGCGCTCTTCGGCCACCTCGGCATTGAATGGGACCTGACCCGCGCGAGCGAGAGCGAACGCGCCGAACTCACCCGCTGGATCACCCTCCACAAGCAGCTCCGCCACCTGCTGCACGCCGGACGCGTCGTCCGCGTCGACCACCCCGACCCGGCCCTGTGGGCCCACGGCGTCATCTCTTCCGACCGTACCGAAGCCGTCTTCGCCCTCGCCTCCATGACCACCCCGGTCGCCGCCCACCCCGGCACGCTGCGGCTGCCGGGCCTCGACCCGGACATCACCTACCACCTGCGCCCGCTACCCCCGGCCGACCAGGCCCCCGGTATGGAACGCGGAACCCCCGCGTGGTGCACCAAGGACGGCATCGCCCTGCCCGGCAGCGTCTTGGAACACGTCGGCATCCAGATCCCCACACTCCACCCCGAACAACTCATCCTGCTCCACCTCACCAGCCGCTGAGCCTCACCGCCTGGCTCGAAGCCGATGGGACTGCCCGCCGTCGCTGAGCAGCCAATCGGAATCGCGCCCAGCGGCCGAGGTACGACTACCTGTACCAGGACGGAGAGGGCCGCTCGCCGCTTACTGAGGTCACGCATGCGCGTGCCGAGGCCATGGCGGCGTGCCGAGGAGTTGGGGAGCCACGCCCCGGGCCCGCCCCGTCTGTTGCGGGGACGCGGGGCGGGCCGAGAGGGGAGGGATGTGCAGGCAGGTCAGAAGGTGAGCATCACCTTGGTGGCGTGGCGCGTGTCCATCGCCTTGTAGCCCTCCGGGGCCTGCTCCAGCGGCAGGACGAGGTCGAAGACCTTGCCCGGGTCGATCTCGCGGTCCCAGATGAGCTGGATCAGTTCCGGCAGGAACCGGCGCACTGGGGCCGGCCCGCCCAGCGTGTGGATGCCGGCGAAGAACAGCTGGATCCCGGGGATGGACACGTCGTAGTTCACGCCCACGTAGCCCAGGTGCCCGCCGCCGCGGGTGGCACCGACGGCCTGCATGAACGACTCCTGCGTGCCGACCGCTTCGACCACCGAGTGCGCACCGAGCCCGTTCGTCAGCTCCTTGATCTTGGCGACGCCCTCGTCGCCGCGCTCTTCGACGATGTCGGTGGCGCCGTAGTAGCGGGCCAGCTTCTGCCGCTCAGGGTGACGGGACATGGCGATGATACGTTCCGCGCCCAACTGCTTGGCGGCCAGGACTGCCATCAGGCCGACTGCGCCGTCACCGACGACCGCGACGGTCTTGCCGGGCCCGACCTCTGCCGCGACGGCGGCGTACCAGCCGGTGCCCAGCACGTCGGAGGCGGCGAGCAGCGCGGGGACCAGCTCGGGGTCGGGCTGTCCCGGGGTGGCGACCAGGGTGCCGTCGGCCAAGGGGATACGAGCCTTCTCGGCCTGGGTGCCGATCCCGGCGTGGACGAACTCGGCGTGCACGCACTTGGACTGGAACCCGGCCTGGCAGATCTCGCACGTGTTGTCGGAGATGACGAACGATCCGACCACGAAGTCCCCGGGCTTGACCGTCTTCACCGCAGCGCCAACCTCTTCGACCACGCCCACGTACTCATGGCCCATGAGCGTGTGATCGGCGGGCTCGATGCCGCGATACGGCCACAGGTCAGAACCGCAGATACAGGTCGCCGTCAGCTTCACGAGAGCGTCGGTGGGCTCGATGATCTTCGGATCCTCGCGCTCCTCCACCCGGACGTCGCCGGCGGTGTGCATGACTACTCCACGCATGGTGGGTCTCCTTGCTGTTTGTGCCGGCGCCTGAGACGCCGGTTCGTGTTCAGGAAGGCACGGCAGTGCCGCGGCTCGGTTTGGAGGGCTTGCACGCCGGCGAGTCCGCTTGAGGGGCCTACCTGTCCGGCCCCGGGCTCGGCCTTCCCGCCGCCGATGCGGCTGGGGTGTGCGCCGCCGGGCGGCGGCGCTGGGTGAGCGCGATGGCGATCGTGGGAATCAGCGTGAGAGCGGCGCTGACGGTGCCGATCGCGGCAGGGCCCGGGGCTCACCGGCGATCTCCGGCAGCAGGCCCGCCACCACGAACTCAGTCATGCCCATCAGGAACGTACCCAGGGCCAGGACGTACACGAGGAGCGGAAGCCGGGAGGGCGGCTGCCCGTGGCTACTGCTCCGCAGGTCGGCGGGGCGTGGAGGGTATCTCCTCGCGTGGTCATGCTTCCTCTCCGCTGCGGGTCGAGATCGGGGTGCGCATCCCACGAAATCGCGTCTTGCGCAGGCGTGACAGGCTGCGTTTATCGGGGGGGACAAGCTCAACCTCCCTTCCCGGAGATGCGGGCCGTAGCGTGGAAGGCATGGAACGCCTCCCGGACAACCGCGCCGACATCCGTGACTTCCTCGCCACCCGGCGCGCCAAGATCGCTCCGGAGCAGGTGGGGCTGCCCACCAGCGGCCGGCGCCGGGTTCCGGGGCTGCGGCGCGAGGAGGTCGCCGTCCTCGCCGGCGTGAGCACCGAGTGGTACACACGGTTGGAGAAGGGCCACATCGGCGGCGTCTCCGAAGATGTCCTCGACGCGGTCGCCCGCGCACTGCAGTTGGATGAGGACGAACGCATCTACCTGTTCGATCTGGCCAGGGCCGCACAGCCTCCCAGCCACGCGCCGCGCCGCCGCAAAGCCGTCGAGATACCGCCCCGCGTCCAGTGGCTGCTGGACTCCATGACACTGTCCGCGGCGTTCGTCACCAACGGCCGCTTGGACATCGTCGCCACCAATGCGCTGGCCCGCGCCCTTTTCGCGCCGTTGTTCAACAGCGAGACGACGGACGAACGCAGGCGTCCGAACTTCGCGCGGTACTGGTTCCTCGATCGCGGCGCACCCGACTTCGTGGCCGACTGGGACGGCGCCCTCGGCGCCACCGTTGCGTTGCTGCGCGCCGAGGCCGGACGATATCCACACGACAAGGCATTGCGCGAACTGGTCGGTGAGCTGTGCACGGTAAGCCCCGAGTTCCGTACCCGTTGGGCCGCCCACGACGTGCGCATCCACCACGGCGGGGTCAAGCGTTTCCAGCACCCTGAGGCCGGGCCTCTCGAACTCGTCTACCAGCCGTTGGACCTGACCATTTCCCCCCGTGAAGCACATTCGCTGACCATCTGCACGGCCGAGCCGGGCACCCCTGATGAGGACCGACTCAAACTCCTCGCCAGCTGGGCAGCGACCCGACTCCGGGAAGCAGAACCCGCCAGCGGCAGGGAGCCGCCCTGAAGGTAGGACTCCGGCACTCGACGAAGATCACGTGACGTGCTGACCTCGCCGGTGCGGACCGCTACGCGAGATCGTGCAAGAAGTAACAGAGGGAGGAGCAATCGTGAGTCGGCTCCTTGTGACCGGTTCCGCAGACGGCCTTGGCCGCGCCACGGCGGATGCGCTGCTGTCCGCAGGGCACGATGTGGTGGTGCACGCCCGAAACCAGGAGCGGGCGGCGGCCCTCAATTTCCTGGTCAACCGTGGGGCGCAGCTGGTGGTGGGCGACTTCGCCAACCCGGATGCCGTTCGGTACCTCGCCGCCCGGCTGAACGACGCCGACCCGCTCGACGCGGTCATCCACAACGCCGGGGTATGGAACGGTCCAGCCGTCATGCCCGTCAACGTCATCGCACCGTACCTGCTGACGGCCCTGCTGCCCGGGCCGCGCCGCATGGTGTATCTGAGCAGCAGCTCGCACCTCAGCGGGCGCCCCTCACTCGCCGGGGTGAACTGGCGGGGCGCAAACGCGGGCTCGTACCCCGACAGCAAACTGTTCGTCACCACGCTCGCGGCCGCGGTAGCCCGCCGACGGCCCGAGGTGCTGAGCAACGCCGTGGATCCGGGCTGGGTGCCGACCAGGATGGGCGGTCCGGACGCACCGGACGATCTCGAACTCGGCCATCAGACCCAGGAGTGGCTCGCCGTCAGCGACGAACCCGACGCCCGGACCACCGGCGGGTACTGGTACCACCGCCGGATACAGCAGTCACACCCCGCCGTCCACGACGAGGCATTCCAGGACCGCCTGATGCAGGCGTTGGCCGCGGAGACGGGCGTCGCGCTCGACTGAACGCGACGCGGTCGTCTCACCCCGGGGCGCGTCTACCAGGCGTTGGCTTCCGGCCTTCGCCGCCAGGGCCGGGCCAGATTCCGTCGAGCCTGCGCAGCGTGTCGTCGGTCACCGACACATCGAGGGGCGCGCCGGTTGATGTCGAACCGTGCAAGTCATGCGACGGCCGACAGCCTGGACCGGGTCTTCGTGATCCGCGTCCACGACGACCGCATCCATCTTCCGAGCCTTCATCGCCCTCACCGACTCCGCCGGCCAACCGCTGGCCTTCACCCGAGCATCGGCGGGCACTACTGAACTTGATCGGGTGATGTCGGGCTGTTCACCGGACAGCGCGCAGGTGGGCTCGGTAGCCCACTTCCACCCCCATCGATGGAGGCGTCAGCCTTTTCACTCGGTAAACGCTCACGGCTCGTTCCGTGCGGCCCTCATGTTCCGTTACGGAAGGGCCTTGTTGCTCTGGAACGGAACGAGCGTTGACAGCGGACGCTGCACTCGCCGCTGTCCATGCACCATGGCTGCAACCAATGTCGGGAGCCAGCCGTGAACAGGCTCCCGCCTTGGTGCGGTCAGGTGTGCATCAGCGGTCCTCCACGATGAAGCAGGCCCGTTGGTAGAGCTCGTCGAAGGCGATGACCAGCATCCCAACACGCCTGACATGCCATCAGAGCGAGCGTCAAATGAGCGTCACGAGCGTCATTTCAGCGTCAAGATATCGCCCGTAACGCCCACATCGCACATAACGCGCACTGACAAAATCGCAGGTCAGGACAGCTTGGCCACCGGTTCAAGGATCGCAACACACTCCACGTGGTGCGTCTGCTGCTGGGCGTGATGGCTACCGCTGGCGGACACTGGCGACCGCAGCGCTGCCCGGGTCCTGCTGCGGCATGTCGCCGACGCGTGCCGTCGGCCGACCGTGGTCCGGGCCGACGGCAGCTGTACAGGCAGCCTCGTCGAGTACCACTGTGCGCCGCTCGAAGTCGCTTATCAGGCAGGCGAGTTGGCGCTCGACGATCCGCCGCTCGGGCAGCACCACGAAACCACGCGGGCTGCTCCGTCGGACATCGCCGACGCCAGTGCGAGCACCGATACGTGGCCACTCAAGGGTGGCGACCCTCCCTCGATATCGGGTCAAACCTGGAGTGGGACGGCACCTCCGCCCGCGGCAAGGGGCAGGACCTCCGGTCCGGCGGTGTTCAGCCCTTTACGCTGCCCTCGGTCAAACCGCTGCGCCAGAAGCGCTGCAGGGCGACCATGGCGATCATCAGGGGGACGACGGAGACAAAGGCGCCTCCGACGGTCAGTTGGTAGAGCTGTGGTTGGCGGTCGGCGAAGGACTGCCACGACGTCAGGCCGAGGGTGATGGGGTACAGCTTGGAGTCGGAGAGCATGACCAGCGGCAGGAAGTAGTTGTTCCAGATGCCGACGAACTGGAAGAGGAAGATCGTCACCAGGGCGGGGGTCATGATGCGCAGAGCAACGACCGTGAAGATACGGATCTCTCCCGCACCGTCGATGCGGGCCGCCTCCAGCAACTCGTCCGGTATGGATGCCGCGGCGTAGATCCGGCACAGGTACACGCCGAAGGGACTGACGAAGCTCGGCAGCAGTACGGCCCAGTAGGTGTTGGCCAGGCCTGCCTTGCTGAACAGCAGGTACATGGGCAGCGCCAGCGCCGTGGCAGGGATCAGGACGCCGCCCAGCACGATGTTGAAGATCGTGTCCCGGCCGGTGAAGGAGAACTTGGCCAGCGCGTAGCCGGACATCGCGGCCAGAAGTGTCGCCACGCCTGCGCCGACGCCCGCGTACAGCAGGCTGTTGGCGGCCCAGCGCAGGTATATCGCATGGTCGTAGGTGACCACCTGGTGCAGGTTGCTCAGGAACCGGGGATGGGAGAACCACAACCCGAAACTGCCGAACAGGTCGCCGGTGGACTTGGTGGACGCCACCGCCAGCCAGTACACCGGGAGCAGGAAGTAGCCGGCGGCTGCCACGAGCAGGCCGGTGACCAGGATGCGACTGCGCGTGGTGACCCCGGTGATGCCGCCGCGCGGCGTCGTGCCGTCGTCGGAGGCCGGCGTCTCGCCCCTTGGTGGGACTGTGCGGGCCGGTGTCTGGAGACTCACGCGTCCCCACCTCTCTTGTTGATCAGCCGCAGGAAACCGAAGGAGAGCACGAACGCGGCGAGGGCGAGCAGTACCGCCTCGGCGGCGGCGAGGTGGTAGTTGTCGTTGGTGAACGCCTCGTTGTAGGCGCTGAGGTTGGGGGTGTAGGCGCTGTCGATACTCGATGAGACGGGCTTGAGCACCAGCGGTTCCGCGAACAGTTGCAGCGTGCCGATGATGGTGAAGACCGTGGTGAGGATCAACGCCGGGCGCAGCAGCGGCAGTTTGACGTGCCGGACCGTCGCCCACGCGCTGGCGCCGTCGATGCGGGCGGCCTCGTACAGCTCCGCGGGGATGGTGCGCAACTGGGCGACGAGAACCAGGACGTTGTAGCCGGCGAACTCCCAGGTGACGATGTTCGCGATGGACCACAGAACGGTGTTTCCGCCGAGCAGGTCGACCGATATCCCGAGGTGGCGCATGCCGTCCACGAGGGGGCTGACTCCCGGAACGTACAAGAAGCCCCACAGGATGGACGCGATGACCCCCGGAACGCCGTAGGGCAGGAAGAAGGCGGCGCGGAAGAAGCGCACGCCTCTTGCCGAGGCGCTGTCCAGCAACAGGGCGAGCCCGGCGGACAACACGACCATCACCGGCACCTGGACGACGGCGAACAGCAGTACGCGACCGATGCTGCGCAGAAAGGCGTGATCGGACAACGCGTCGGAGTAGTTGCGCAGCGCTACGAAGACGGTACGGCTGCCGCCGAGCCCGAGGGCTCCGGTGTGCTCGACATCCATGACGCTCTGGTAGACGGCGTAGCCGATGGGGACGGCGAAGGTCAGCAGGAACAGGAGGAGGAATGGCGCGACGAAGGCGAAGGGCGCCAGATTTCTGCGGCGGCGGGGCGCTCGGGTGGGCATCTGGGTTCTTTCTGGAGTCCGGAGGGGAGAACGGCGGCGGCCGTGTCGCGCCCTCCGGAGGTGGTCACTGGCCGGTGGAAACCTTCAGGCCCTTCCTCTTCAGGTCCTCGACGGTCTGCTTCTGTGCCTGCTGGACCGCCGAGACGAACGTGCCCTTGCCGGCCAGGGCGGCCTGGAAGCCGTCGTTGAGGTGCTGGTAGGTGGCGTCGATCGTCGGTATCCACTTCCACGAGTTGTCGACGCTCTTGTCCGCCTGTGCGAAGACCTCGTTGTACTTCTGGTCTCCGAAGAACTTCGACGGCTTGTCCAGCGAGGAGCCCTTGTACGCGTCGGCCCCCGCGGGCCAGCCGTATCCGCCCTGCAGCAGCAGGTCGACGCTGGTGGGGTCGGTGTTGAGCCATTCGGCGAACTTCAGGGCCTCGGGGATGTGCTTGGCGCCCTTGAGGATGGCCGTGGAGGAGCCTCCCCAGTTCGCGGACACGTTCGAGCCCTTTGTCCACTGCGGCATGGGTGCGACCGCCCATTTGCCGGCGGTCTGAGGAGCGTTGCCGCTGATGATGGCGTCGCCCCACTGGGCACTGACCCACGAGGTGATGGCGCCGGTCTGCAGGTCCTTGTACCAGCCGTTGGCGAAGTCGGGTTCGGTCTTGATCACTTTCTTGCTGCGCAGCTTGTCCCAGAAGGCGGCGACCTTGAGGGTCTGCGGGGAGTCGATGTTCACCGACCAGGTGTCGCCGTTCACGCCGAACCACTTGGCGCCGGCCTGCCATGCGAGGGCGGTGAACCAGGCGGAGTTGCCGGCGGGGAAGGTGCTGATGTAGGCCTTCGGGTCGGCGTCGTGGATCTTCTGTGCGGCTTGGGCGAACTCGTCCCAGGTGGCGGGCGGCTTGATGCCCCATTTCTTGTACAGGTCGGAGCGGTAGAACAGGCCCATCGGGCCGGACGCCTGGGGGATCGCGTAGACAGCCGAGTCGAAGACTCCCTGCTGCCACTGCCAGTCCACGAACTTCGACCGGTCCTTGTCCGCGCCGTACTTGGACAGGTTCACCAGGCCGTTCTCCAGCAGGAACGAGGGGATCTCCTGGTATTCCACCTGTGCCAGGTCGGGCGCGTTGCCGCTCTTGAGCGCGGCGCGCATCTTGGCGTAGCCGCCGCTGCTGCCTGCCGGGATCTTCTCCAGTTTGACCTGGATGTCCGGGTGAGTGGCGTTCCACTTGTCGACAGCCTTGTCGACACCGGGAACCCACGACCAGAAGCGCAGGTCGACCTTCTGACCGGCCTTGACAGGTGCCTGGATTCCCTTGTCCTGCGAGTTGCTTGAACCTCCGCAGGCGGAGATCACCAGGGCGGTGGCGGCAAGGGTCGCTGCGAGTGCGCCCCGGCTTCTGCGGAGGTGTGTGGTGCGGCTCATGGGAGGAGGTCCTTCCTCACTTCGTACTGAACGTGCCTTTTGCTGCCGGTCAGTCTTGGAGCGCCATCGCCATCTCGTCAAGATATATTCATAATTAATTGAAACAGCTATGGTGGGTGCGCACAGCAGCCATCAGAGGGGAGACGCACGCGATGACGGAGTGCCGCAGAATGGCGGGGCGGGTGGCGGTGATCACCGGCGCCGCGCATGGAATCGGCGCCGCCACGGCCCGAAGGCTGGCGGACGAGGGCGCGACCGTCGTGGTCACGGACGTGGACGACACGGCGGGCAAGTCACTCGCCGCAGGCATCGAGGAGAGCGGGGGGCGCGCGCAGTACGTACGGTGCGACGTGACCTCCGCCGCCGACTGGGAGAACCTGTCCCGCCACGTCGGCGAGCGTCACGGCCGGCTGGACGTGCTGCACAGCAACGCCTTCGCCCAACTCAACAAGCCCGCCCACGAGTTGAGCGAGGACGAGTGGGACGGTCAGATGGCCGTGCTGCTCAAGCCGGCCTGGCGCGGGATGAAGACCTTCGCGGCCATGCTGCGCCAGGCGTCGGGATCCGTCGTGCTCACCTCCTCGGTGCACGCGGTCATCGGCATCCCCGGTCATGCCGCCTACGCCGCCGCGAAGGGCGCGCTGTGCTCACTGGGGCGGCAGTTGGCCGTCGAGTACGGCCCGGACATCCGGGTCAACACGGTGCTGCCCGGACCCATCCTCACCGCCGCATGGGAGGGGATCCCGGAGTCCGAGCGGGCGCGCAGCGTGGCGGCCACGGCGGCCAAGCGCTTCGGACAGCCGGAGGAGGTGGCCGCCGCAGTCGCCTTCCTCGCATCGGCGGACGCCTCCTACGTGACCGGAGCGAGCCTCGTGGTCGACGGAGGATGGAGCGTCATGAAGGAGTCCTCGTGAGCGCCGCGCACCTCGCGGTATGCCGTACGAGGCCTCCGCGAACAGCACCGAGACGGAAACGGAGAACCTGGTGAGCCAACCCGGTAGGGGGCTGCACGGCCAAGCGGTGGAAGAACTGGGCCGGCGCATCATGCGCGGCGACTACCCCCCGGGCACCGTGGTGGACCCGGCCAAGTTCCAAACCGAACTCGGCGTCAGCCAGACCGTGGTGCGCGAAGCACTGCGCGTGCTGGCCGCCAAAGGCCTACTCGAATCACGGCAGAAACGCGGCACGACCATCCGGCCCCGCGCCGACTGGAACCTGCTCGACAGCGACCTGCTGCGCTGGCAGGGCAGCAGCGCTCCCACCGACGGCTTCCTGGGGGACCTCGCCGAGGTCCGCGCGATCGTCGAGCCCGCCGGAGCCCGGCTCGCCGCCACCCGCCGAACGCCGTCCGACCTGGACACACTGCGCCAGGCGCTCGACGCGATGGCGGCGGCGGGCACGGACGCGGACGCGATGGTCGAGGCGGACCTGGCCTTTCACCGCGGCCTGCTGGACGCCGCGCACAACGAACTCCTCAGCCGGATGGAGGTCGTCATCGAGGCCGGCCTGCGCGTGCGCGACCAGATCGTCCACGGCGCCCGGCACTTCGCCGACTCCATCCCCGTGCACCAGAAACTGCTCGACGCCGTCGAAGCCGGCGACCCGGACGCCGCCGTGGCCGCCGTCGAGTCAGTCCTGGCCCAGGCCACCGACGACCTGGCAGCCGTACAGGCACGGAAAGACAAGGAAGACCGCGCCGCCGACGTCGCGACCGACACGCCGCCGAAGGAAACTCCTTGAAAATAACCGGACTTGAGACGTTCCTCGTGGCTCCGCGCTGGCTGTTCCTGCGCATCGCCACCGACGAGGGCGTCACCGGCTGGGGCGAGCCACTGATCGAGGGACGCGCCGAGACCGTACGCGCCGCGGTCCACGAACTGGCCGACTACCTCGTAGGCCAGGATCCGTTGCGCATCGAGGACCACTGGCAGGTGCTCACCAAGGGCGGCTTCTACCGTGGCGGCCCCATCCTCTCCAGCGCCGTCGCCGGCATCGACCAGGCACTGTGGGACATCGCCGGCAAGACGTACGGCGTTCCCGTGCACCGTCTTCTCGGCGGCCCGGTACGCGACCGCGTCCGGATGTACGCATGGATCGGCGGGGACCGCCCCAGCGAGGTCGCGGAACTGGCCGAGGAACAGATGAAGGCGGGCTTCACCGCCGTGAAGATGAACGGCTCGGCCGAACTCGCCCCGATCGACACCCCGGCGCGCACCGCCGAGGTCGTCGCCCGCGTCGCGGCCGTCCGTGAAGTGCTGGGCGACGAGCGGGACATCGCCGTCGACTTCCACGGCCGCGCCTCCACCGCCATGTCACGCCGCCTGCTGCCCCAACTGGAGCCGCTGCACCCGCTGTTCGTCGAGGAACCCGTCTCGCCGGAACACTCCGGCCACCTGCGCAGCCTCGTGGAGTCCACGAGTATTCCCCTCGCCACCGGCGAACGCCTCTACTCCCGCTGGGACTTCCGCGAGGTCATGACCAGCGGCATCGCCGTAGCCCAGCCCGACCTCTCGCACGCCGGCGGCATCTCCGAGGTCCGCCGCATCGCGGCCATGGCCGAGACCTACGACGTCGCCCTGGCCCCGCACTGCCCCCTCGGGCCGATCGCCCTGGCCGTGAGCCTTCAGATCGCCTTCTCCGTACCGAACTTCCTCATCCAGGAACAGAGCATGGGCATCCACTACAACCAGCAGTGCGACCTGCTGGATTACGTCATGGATCCCGAACCCTTCCGGTTCCAGGGCGGATACGCCGTCGCCTCGACCCGCCCAGGTCTCGGCGTCGAGATCGACGAGAAGGCGGTACGCCGCGCCGCCGAGGTCGGACACCGCTGGCGCAATCCCGTATGGCGCGGCCCCGACGGGGCGTTCACCGAATGGTGACCGTCATCAGGCCATTCCCCGCACCCCCTGCACAAGGAGAGCCTGCTCCATGAACCTGGTGGAATCGCTTCGAGCCCACCGCCTGTTGGCGATCGTCCGCGGCAAGGATCCCGCCGCGGCCCTGCGCACCGTGCGCACCCTCGCCGAGGAGGGCATCGCGGCCGTCGAGGTCTCCCTGACCACGGCCGACGCCCTGACCGTGATCAGGCAGGCGCGCACCGAACTGGGCCCCGACGCACTGGTCGGCGCCGGAACCGTACGCTCGGCCGCGGACGCCGCCCGCGCCGTGGACGCCGGCGCGTCCTACCTCGTCACCCCGGCACTGGTCGACGGTCTTGAGCCCTACGGCATACCCGTGCTGATGGGAGCCCTGACCCCGAGCGAGATCGAACTCGCCCTCGCGCGGGGCGCCGCCGCGATCAAACTCTTCCCCGGCACGCTCGGCGGCCCCGGCTACCTGCGGGCCCTGCGCGACCCCTTCCCCGAGGTGCCCTTCGTGCCCGTCGGCGGAGTGGACGCACAGGCCGCCCGCGACTACCTGGACCGGGGCGCCCTCGCCGTCGGCGTCGGCTCACCCCTCGTCGGGGACGCGGCCGACGGCGGCGACCTGGACCAACTCCGAGCCCGCGCGGCCGTGTTCCGCAAGGTCGCAGAGGGGGAGACGCTGTGACGACACCGGATCACCAGACCCCGCCCGAAGTGGTGACCTTCGGCGAGACGATGGCGGCGCTGCGCGCCCACAGCGCCCTGCGGCTCGGCGGCAATCTCGGGCTGTCCGTCGCGGGCGCCGAGTCCAACGTCGCCATCGGTCTCGCCCGGCTCGGGCACCGGGTGCGCTGGGTCGGCCGGGTCGGCGCGGACGAACTCGGCGCGCTGGTCCTGCGCACGCTGCGCGCCGAGGGCATCGACACCGGCCACGCGGTCACCGACGACACCCGCCGGCCCACAGGACTGCTGCTGACCGAACCCCGGCTGGGCACGCTCACCCGCGTCAACTACTACCGCGCCGGTTCCGCGGGTTCGGCCCTCTCACCGGCCGACGTCCTGCCCGCGCTGGCCTCGGGACCCCGCATCCTGCATCTGACCGGCATCACACCGGCGCTCAGCGCGTCGGCGGCCGAAACCGCCCTGGCCGCCGCCACGGCCGCCCACGACGCCGGCATCACCGTATGCCTCGACGTCAACTACCGCTCCCGGCTGTGGACTTCGGACCACGCCCGCGCGGCCCTCCGACCGCTGCTGACCCACACCGACCTGCTCATCGCCTCCGAGGACGAGCTGCCGCTGATGCTGGAACGGCCCGGAACGGGCGAAGCCGACGCCGTGCAACACATCCTGGCCGCGGGCGTGACCGAGGTGGTCATCAAACGCGGCGCACGTGGCGCGACCACCTTCACCACAGACGGCGCGGCCAACTGCCCCGCGCGAGAGGTCGGCGCGGTCGACCTGGTCGGAGCGGGCGACGCCTTCGTGGCCGGATACCTGTCCGGACACCTCCACGGCGCGGACATCCCCGCCCGTCTGTACCGGGCCGTCACCACCGCGGCCTTCGCCGTCGCGACCCGCGGCGACTGGGAGGGCCTGCCGACGCGGGACGAACTCGGCCTGTTCGACCAGCCCGAGGGCACGACCATTCGCTGACCGGGAGGACCGAATCATGACATCCACGGCAGCAGTACCGGCGTCGGTCGTCGTCGACGGAGCGTACGAACTCGCCGAGGGCGGTCGCTGGGTCGACGACCGGTACGTGTACGTCGACATCCTCAGCGGCCGGCTCTTCGAACTGCGCGACGACAATGGGCCGGCCGCGCACCAACTGGCCCGGCTCGACGTCCCGTTGGGAGCCGTCGCGCCGGTCGGCGACCGGCCGGGCACATGGATCGCCGCCGCCGGCACCGGCATCGCGCTGCTCACCGCCGACGGCGCACTGGAATGGCTGGACCGCCCCGAGGACCGCACCCCGGTCCCCAGCCGGATGAACGACGGCGTCGCCGACCCCGCCGGCCGTTTCTGGGCGGGCAGCATGGCCTACGACGGCACCCACGGCGCGGGCTCGCTCTACCGGACGGACCACGACGGCACGGTCGTACGCGTCTTCGACGGCCTGACCATCGCCAACGGGCCTGCCTTCACCGCCGACGGCGCGATCATGTACCTCGCCGACACGGCCGCCGGCACCATCTTCCGCTGCCGGGTCGATCCCGTCTCCGGCGACCTCGTCGGCGGCCCGGAGACCTTCGCCCAACTGCGCGACGGCGAGGGCAGCCCCGACGGAATGACGGTCGACGCCGAGGGCTGCTTGTGGGTGGCGATGTGGGGCGCCGGCGCGGTCCGCCGGTACCACCCCGACGGCCGCCTGATCCACACAGTGACCGTCCCCGCCCCGCATCCCACGTCGGTGTGCTTGCATCCCGGCGACAACCGTCTCCTCGTCACCACGGCCCGGTACGGGGTGACGAATCCGACCGCCACTTCCGGCGCGGTGCTCAGCGTCCCCGTACCGGTCAGGGGAACCGCGGCCTGCGCCTGGCGCGGCCAACGCTGAAACCCTCTCCTTCACCCGGCATGTCGGGACTGGTCGAAAACCAAGTGGCCCAGGTATGCGTTTCGTCGACGCGGGGGCGTTCGGCGAGTGCGGGCGTCAGCAGGAGCCGGTCGTGTCCGGTCCTTGAATCCGGCCTTACCGACGCCGCGGCCGTCCCAGGTGGGCGCGAGCCTGATCGTGCCCACCACCGGCGGATGTCCGGAATCTGCAAACGCTGAGGTCTGCCACGGGAAAGACGTCAACGGTCCCTTCGGGATTCACTCCGGGAAGTCCACGACGAAAGAGGCCGTCCACATGCCCGACATGCCCGCCGGAGAGTTCTGGAAGGACCTCAGGCCGATCGAGAACTCCTTCCGCCCCGACGCCCTCCCCGAGGTCTACCTGTCCAAGGTGGCCACGGACGACGACCGCTATTACGTGCCGTTCACCGAGACCGTCAGCTCACGGCCGCTGTGGATCAACGTCAAGGACAACACCTGGGCCGACATTCTGCGGGCCAAGGAGGCGGGGCTGGTCAACCGGCACTACCACCCGCACGAGGTGTTCGCGTACACGATCTCCGGCAAGTGGGGCTACCTGGAGCGGCCCTGGACGGCGACCGCAGGTGACTTCGTCTACGAGGCCCCGGGCGAGGGGCACACGCTGGTCGCCTACGACAGCGCCGAGCCGATGAAGGCGTTCTTCATCGTCAAGGGCCCGCTCATCTGGCTGGACGAGAACGGCGAGCCCGACGGCTTCTTCGACGTGCACGACTACATCAAGATGTGCCGCGAGCACTACGAGAAGGTCGGGATCGGCGCCGACTACGTCAACTCCCTGTTCCGCTGAGCCGCGGCGCCCCCGACCGATCGAGATCTCCATGAACTACACCACCGCCGTGCGGGACATCCGTACGGCCGACCGGTACGAGATCCGCTCCCTCGCCCTCTTCGCGACCGCCGGGTACCTCGCATGAGGGCGGCCGTCTGGTACGGAGCCCTGGATGTACGCGTCGAGGACGTGCCGGTGACACCACCCGGCCCCGACGAGGTGACGATCGAGGTCGCCTACTGCGGGATCTGCGGCAGCGACCTGCACGAGTACACCGATGGGCCGCACGCCCTTCCCGTGGGCGACCCGCACCCGGAGTCCGGCGTGGCCGCTCCGATCGTCCTGGGGCACGAGTTCTGCGGCATCGTCGCCGAGGTGGGCGGCGATGTCACGCGTGTCGCCCCGGGCGACCGAGTGGCGGTGGAGCCGCACTACCGGTGCGGTGCTTGCCCGCGGTGCCTCGCGGGGGAGTACAACATCTGCCGGCATTTCGGGTTCGCCGGACTCATGGGCCACGGCGGGCTGGCCGAGCGCGCCACTGTGCCCGCGTACATGCTGCACCGGCTGCCCGAGTCGGTCTCCCTGGAGCAGGCGGCGGTGTTCGAGCCGGCCGCCGTCGCCCTGCACGCGGTACGGCGGGCCGGGATACGCCCTGGCGAGACCGTCGCCGTCCTCGGCCTGGGCCCGATCGGGCTGCTCGTGACCCAGCTAGCGGCCCGCTGCGGCGCCAGACGCATCGTCACCGCCGACCGGTCTTCGGCCCGCCGCGAGTTGGCGCTGCGCCTGGGGGCCACCCAGACCGGCGCTGACCTCGCCGACGTGGTCGGCGGCGAGGGAGCCGACGTGGTGTTCGAAGCGATCGGATCGGAGGACACCCTGCGTGCCTGCCTGGCCGCCACCCGACGCGGCGGGCGGGTGATGTTCCTCGGCCTGACCGGTACGGTCCGCCTGGACGCCTTCGCGCTGGTGAACAACGAGCAGACGATCACGACCAGCGTGGGATATCGCGACGCCTATCCCGAGCTGATCCGCCTGGTGGCCGAGGAGGGCGTGGACCTGGCGGGGATCGTCACGTCCACCATTGCCATGGAGCACGTCGTACGTGACGGATTCGAGGCGTTGCTGCGGGGAGAGGAGCAGGTCAAAGTGCTGGTACGACCAAGGGATCAGCGTCCGTGAGCGGCGAGTTCGCCGGGCGGCGGGCGTTCGTGACCGGTGGGACCTCGGGGATCGGCGCGGCCACGGCCGTCCTCCTCGCCGAGCTGGGCGCCGACGTGACCGCGCTCGGCCTGCCACCCGCCGATTCAGCCGAACTGCCTGACCACCCCCGCGTCCACGTCGTGGAACACGACGTGCTGGACCGCGCCGGCCTGACTGCTCTGCTGTCCGCGGAGCAGCCGCTGGACGCCCTCGTGAACTGCGCGGGCGTCAGCCACGATCGCGAGGAGTACGACCTCGCCCGCTGGCAGCGGGTCATCGAGATCAACCTCACCGCCACCATGGCCGCCTGTCAGGCCGCTCGCACGGCCCTGGCCGAGAACGGCGGCGCCATCGTGGACGTCTCATCCATGTTCGCCTTCTTCGGCAGCAGGGACCGGCCCGCCTACAGCGCGAGCAAGGGCGGAGTGTCCCAGCTCACGAAGTCGCTGGCCGCCGAGTACGCCGCCGACGGCATCAGGGTCAACGCCGTCGCGCCCGGTTTCGTGGTCACCCCGCTGGCCCGGGGGGTGCTCGACGACCCCGAGGCCACGGCCCAGGTGCTGGCCCGCATTCCGGCCGGGCGCCTGGGGCAGCCGCACGAGGTCGCCTCGGTGGTGGCATTCCTGTGCTCGGTGGCGGCCTCGTACGTCACCGGAGCGGTCGTCCCTGTGGACGGAGGCTACCTGGCCGTGTGACATGTCACCTAGGCTCAGGGCATCCCGACCGCATGACCGTGGGAGGTCACGTGTCCGTCCCCTCCGTGATCTCCCGGGCGACCACCGAGCACATCGCACCCGCCGAGCGCGTCCACTACTGGGAGGACTACAACCGCAAGGCGCTGGTGGGCCTGTCCTGCACCTCCTATTCGGAGCAGGGTCTGCTGGCCAGCCAGACCAACACCGAGCTGGGCGCACTGCGCCTCGCAGAGATCGCCGGCAACGCCCACGCCGTCGAACGCAGCCCGCAGACGGTCAGGTCGGCGCCCAAGGACTCGGTGTTCGCGACCCTGCTGCTCAAGGGAGACGCTGTGTTCCTGCACGAGAACGGCTGCCTCGCGGCCACGGCGGGCGAGCTGCTCGTCTACGACACCCGAAGGCCCTATCTGTTCGGGTTCTCCTCCTCGATGCGGCAGATCCTGGTGGACGTGCCGCACGACCTGTTCGGGCAGGCGGGCGTGGGAGGCGGTTTGCCCGGGCCGATGCTGTTCGGACGGGGAACGGCGCGGGAGGGCGCGCTCGTGGCCGCGCTGAACTCCCTGCTCGGCGGGCTGGCCACCTTGCGTGGCGGGCCGCCGGGTCCCGCCGACGCCGAGGGGGCCGTGCTCGGCCTGCTGAGGCGACTAGCCGAGGAACGTACGAGCGGGCGGCCGGGACCCGACGCCTACCGGTCGCAGCTCCTTGTGGCCGAGGACTACATCGACCGGCATCTGTACGACCCCTGTCTGGGGGCCGCGCAGGTGGCCGGCGTGATGGGCATCTCGGTACGCCACCTGGGGCGGATCTTCGAATCGACGGGCACGTCTCCGGCACGGCACATCGTGGAACGGCGCCTGCTCAGGGCGCATCAAGAACTCACCGAACCGGGGGCGCGGGAGACCAGGATCGCCGACGTCGCGCACCGGTGGGGATTCTCCAGTCAGGCCCACTTCGCCCGTCTCTTCCGCTCCAGGTTCGGCCTCACGCCAAGCGATGCCCGGGCGGAGGCGACGAAGTAACGCACGTGGACGAGGGGTGTGAGGGTGACGGCGGCCCCGAGGAATTCCCCACGTACGGTCAGATGCGAATATGGCTCTCCGTAGTCGTTCGCAGGGCTGCGGTCTTGCTTGAGGGCTCGCATGCGCGACGGCCTGCTCCTGGCGCGGCCCACGCTGAAACTCCGTCAGCCCTTGATCGCTCCGGTGAGCACGCCGGTCCTGAAGTGCTTCTGCATGAACGGGTAGACGACGAGCAGGGGGACGAGGGTCAGTACAACCACGGCCATCTGCAACGACAGCGGAGCGGTCTCGGCGTGGGCGTTGCCGAAACCGCTGTTGACGGAGCCCGGCAGGCCGTTGCCGCGGTTCACGTAGGTCAGCAGCACGTACTGCAGGGGCCACTTCTGGCTCTCCGTGGGCATGTAGAGCATGACGTTGAAGAAGGCGTTCCAGTAGCCGACGGCGTAGAAGAGCGTGATGACTGCGGTGACGGCGCGGGACGTGGGCAGGACCACCGACCACAGGGTCCGCCAGTCGCCGGCTCCGTCCATCTGGGCGGCGTCGATGAGTTCTGCCGATGTGCCGGCGTAGAAAGAGCGCAGCACGAGGATGTTGAAGACCGACACCGCGCTGGGCAGGATGAGGGCCCAGTACCGGCCGTAGCCGCCCAGACCGGTGACCACCAGGAAGGTGGGGATCAGGCCGCCGCTGACGAACATGGTGATGACCAGCAGCGTCAGGATCGGCCGGTGACCGTAGGAGCGGGCGCGGGACAGTCCGTAGGCGCACAGTACGGAGACCGCGATAGAGACGGCTGTTCCCACGAGCGTGATGCCCAGGCTGACCAGCACGGCGGTGCGCACCGTGGGGTCGGCGAGCATCTCGCGGTAGGCGGACACGGTGAGTCCGTCGGGCCAGATGACCAGGCCGCCGGCCCGGTTGACGGCGGCCTGGGTGGAGAAGCTGGTGACCACGATGATCCACAGCGGTACCAGCACGACCGCGACGACCAGGGCGAGAGCGGCGCTCTTGCCCGTGGTCGTGGCCGCCGACGGTGGTTCTTCCCAGACCGGGCGCTTGTCGCTGCGGCGCTGTCGCAGCGGAACGGCAGTGCTCATCCGCGGTACAACCCGTCCTCTCCGAAGGCATGCGCGAGCTTGTTCGCGCCCCAGATCAGCAGCAGCGAGATGACGCTCTTGAAGAGCCCCGCCGCAGCTCCGTAGCTGTAGTTGTTGGTGGCGATGCCGTAGTAGAAGGAGAAGGTGTCCAACACGTCGGCCGTGTTGTGGCCCACGGCCGCGCGCTGGAGCAGGAGTTGCTCGAAACCCACGGTGAGTGCGTTGCCGAGGCGCAGGACCAGCATCAGTACGATCACGCCGCGCATCCCGGGCAGGGTGATGTGCCACATGCGGCGCCAACTCCCGGCGCCGTCCACGGCGGCGGCCTCGTACAGGTGTGTGTCGATCGCGGCGAGTGCGGCGAGGAAGACGATGATGCCCCAGCCCGCTTCCTTCCAGACCGCCTGGGAGGTGACCAGCAGGGCGAACGTGTTCGAGTTGGTCATGATGTCCCAGGTGCCGGCATCGTGCTGGCGCAGGAACTGGTTGAGCACGCCTGCCCCGCCGAGCATCTGCTGGAAGACCGTGATCGTCAGCACCCACGAGAAGAAGTGGGGGAGGTAGACGATCGACTGGATGAGGTTGCGCAGTCGCTCGCTGAGCACGGTGTTGAGCAGCAGGGCGAGGACGACCGGGATCGGGAAGAACAGGATCAGCTGGACGAGGCTGAGGTAGAGCGTGTTCTGCAACGCACTCCAGAACAAGGGGTCTTGGACGAGGGTGGCGAATTGCTCCAGCCCGGCCCACGGGCTGTGCCAGACCCCGACCAGCGGGTCGTAGTACTGGAAGGCCGTGATCAGACCGAAGAGCGGCGCGTAGTTGAACACCACGAGCAGCACGATGGCCGGAATCGTCATGATGACCAGGGACTTGTCCCGGCGCAGCCGGATCCGCCAGTGGAGTTTGACGTGCGCCTGAGGCGGCTTCCTCGTCGTCTGCGTCTCGGTTTTGGGCCCGATGATGGTGGTCACGTCTGTGCTGTCCTCACTGCCCGGTGCCGTACTTCTCCAGGACGTTCGTCGTCAGCCAGTTCTTGAGCCGGTTGCCGCTGCTCTTCCAGGCGGCGATCGCGGCCTGGACGTCGGAGACCTTCTGCTTGCCGTGGCAGCAGTCCTTGATCGTGTCCTCCACGGACTGCGCGGCGTCCGCGGTGGCCAGGGAGGAGGGCAGGGAGATATTCATGTTCCAGAACACCGGCTTGTAGAGGTACTTGACGTTGGCGGCCTGCCAGGCGGTGAAGTCCCTGGTCACCTGGTCGGTTCCGGGGTTGCTGATCACCTGCGGGCACGAGGCCAGGAACGAGTACGTCTGGGGCTGTACGTACTTCTTGCCCGCGTCGGTGAAGGTGGGGACTCCCTTCACCATGGTGTGGTGGACGCCCTCGACGCCGAAGTTGACCATGGTGTATTCGGCCGAACCGTAGGGAGCGGCCAAGTAGTCGGCCACCGACAGCAGTTCCTCGATCTGGTCCTTGCCGAGCCTGCGGTTGAGGTAGCTGATGACGCCGGTGGAGTTGCCGAGGAACAGGCTCGGCTTGGACGTGCCGTCGGCCGCGAAGATGCCGAAGGCTCCGCGCCGGTAGTCCTTGTTTGCGGCCGAACCGGACTGCTGGTCGGTGAGGTTCCACGCGCCGGTGCCACCACCGGAGATGAGAACCTTCCCCGAGTAGAAGCGGGTGCTGCCGGAGGCTTCCTGCCCGGCGAGGGCGTCGGGGTGCATGGAGCCGGACTTGGCGAGCTTGTAGTGCCAGTCGAGGGCGTCGAGGAACTCCGGGGTCTCGTACTTGTTGATCAGCTTGCCGTCCTCGACCTTCCACTTGTTGGGCACACCCCAGAAGGGAAAGAGGTACGTCCACACGTCGTCGAACGCCCAGACCCCGCGTTTGGCGTCGGTCAGCTCCTTGCCCAGCGTGAACAGGTCGGCCGCCGAGGTGATCTCGCCGGCGGTGATGCCCTTGGCGTCCAGGACGTCGCGGCGGTAGAAGGTGGTGCCCGCGACGACGCAGCTGCTGGAGTAGGACGGGATGCCGTAGATCTTGTTGCCCCAGGCGCCCGCCTGCCAGGCGCCGCTGGGGATGGCGGCGAGGTTCGGATACTTCTTGATCTTGTCGCCGGCCAAGTACGGTGTGAGGTCGGCGAGTTGGGTGTCGGCCAGGCCGCCCGTGTTGAAGCCGGAGTTCCACCAGGCCGGCAGCTGGATCCAGTCGGGCAGCTTCTTGGCCGAGGTCATCGTGGGGATGATGGTCAGGTAGTTGTTGCCGTCGGTGGGTTTGATCGTGAGGTCGATCCCGAGGACCTTGTTCATGGCCTGGTAGAAGGAGTTGTCGGGGGAGGGGACAGTTCCCCACAGCGGAGTGACGGCCGAGTAGTGGCCGCCCTTGCCCGGAACTCCCTCTACGGTCCGGGCCTGTTGGGCGGGGTAGGTCAGGAAGCCGGGGTCGGTCGCGATGTCGGCGCCGCCGACGACGGACGGGATGTCCGGCTTGAGTGATTTGTTGGGCACGAACGACGGGAGCGCGGCCTTGAGCCCCTTCTTCGTGCTGGCTCCGCCGGTGCTCTGTCCACCGTCGCCGCACGCGGACAGCAGCGGCGCCATCGCGGCGGTGCCGGCAACGGCCGCGGCTGTGCTGAGAAGGGTTCTGCGGTTCATGTCGAAAGTCATGGGTGGGCTGCTTTCGCCGATGAGATGTGCTGGGGGCTGTGCCGTCGGCGCAGCGCTTCGACGACGGCCTGTTGGAAGGGCGGAACCGCGAGGGACGAGGTCAGGCGGTCGTGCCGGTGACGGAACTGCCGGACTTGGTGACGTAGTACGTCGCTGAGGCGCCGCTCCAGAAGTGGAAGGTGAGCGTCACCCGGGAGTCGTCCCTCAGCGAGGTGAATAACTCGGACGTCAGCTTGATCGAGTCACTGGTGTACGCCGAGAAGGCGGTGTCCCACTGCTGGTAGGGAGTCCAGCTCGCCGGGCCCGCGTTGCTCCCGTCGTCGTACCTGGCCTCCATGGTCGCGAGCATGTCCCCGCGAAACTCGGTGGGGATGCTCAGGCCAGTGGCGATTCCCGAGGCGTTCGACAGGACCGGAAGGTCGTACGTGATCACGTCGATCCGCCATGGGACACCGCGGGAGAACCGGGCCTCCAGCGTTGCGTCGACCCCGTACGTCCGGTCGCCCGCCAGTTCGCCGAGCGCGGCTGCCGTCAGCGTGAGTTGGTCGCCGGAGACGGTGTAGTCCTTGCCCCGCACGAGGTTGCGGGAACCGTGGCGCAGGCCCTGGAAGTCGGTGCCGTTGGCGTTGAGAGTGAGCGTTTGGCTCGTGATGGCATCCGACTTGGCGAGGAACACCATGTCGCTGGAGGCGGTTCCCGAACGTGTGGTCCAACTCGACTTGATCTGGGCGAACAGCTCTGGGTCCCGCCATTGCAGGGTGGCGCGGTTCAGGAACTGACCGGCGTCCCACAGCATGGTGGTGAGCTTCCGCCGGCGCGCGTAGTCGCCGAGGAACTCGAAGTACTTGAGCTGCTCACCGCGTTCGATGATGCCGGGGCGGTTGTGGTCGTAGGCGAGCAGGGCGTACTCCCCGATGATGACCGGGATGCCGCGTGCGACGAAGGTGTTGTAGACGCGGTCGAAGGTTCCGGTGAGGTCCTGCTCCGCGGTGGCGTCGAACCTGGTGTAGCCGGCGATGTTCACGCTGAATGGCCACCAGCCGTAGAAGTGGACCGTCGTGGCGATCATCGGGTCGCGCAGGGAGGTCAGTTCGGCGGCCAGTGCGTCGAGCCGGCCCTGGTCGGCGTTCGTGTACAGGGTGGGCAGTACGAGCAGACGGTTGGCGTTCCCGCCGCCGGAGTCGCGGACGACGGTGTGGAAGGCCCGGTTGAGCTCGGCCAGCAGCCGGTAGTTCTCGTCGTCGCCTGAAGTGCCGCTGAACGTCGGCTCGTTGATGCTTTCGAGGACGAGCCTCGACGGTTCGTCGCGGAACTCCGCCGCGATCTGGGTCCAGGTGGCGCTGTAGCGAGTGAGGACGGCGTCATGGTCGGTCGAGAGGTTGTTGACCCACATCCATGAGTCGTGGTGCATGTTGAGCAGGACGTACAGACCTTCGCCCAGCGCCATGTCGGCGACCTGCCGGACCTTCGCCATCCAGACCGGGTCGATCGTGTAGTCGGGGGCGGAGCCTTGGTGGACGCCCCAGGTGACGGGCAGCCGGATGCTCTTGAACCCTTGCGACCTGACCTTCTTCAGCAGTGCCCTGGTCACGGGCGAGTTGCCCCAGGACGTCTCGTCGGGGATGGCGTCGTAGGTGTTGCCCAGGTTCCAGCCGGGCTGCATGGCCGCCACCGCGCTGCGGGCGGCCGGGGCGCTCGGCGGCGGGGCGGGCGAATCGTCGGCCCGGGCGGTGGCGGGTAACAGCGGGAGCAGGACGATCGCCAGGAGTAACGCCGTCAGTCTCCGCGGAGGGCGCGACGGCCGCCGCCGTCGCGGGAGAAACCGGGTCAGTCTCCTCGTCATCGCGTGCACCTTCCGGTTGGGGCGGCGCAGACCCTGGAGGGTCCCTGTCGGACGTACTCGACACATGGGGATCGGCCTCGTCGCGACCGAGTCGCGCCTTGGACAAGGAAACTTTCTCTCTATTCGGCGGAGAAGTTAACATGGGGATGTGCTTGAGGCCACAGGTTCGTCGGCAAGAGATGCCAGAATGGCCGGGCATACCCAGACAGGACTGTTCAACCGTCTCCCGCATCCAGCTCCGCCTGGTGCGAGCGATTCGATGACCGGGAAGGCGACCTTGACGGACAACGCAGCTGACGGACCGGCGGGCCAGGGCGACGGGCGGAGCGACACGTCCCGCCCGGTGACCATCGCGTTCATCGCCGAGTCCGCGGGGGTCTCCGTCCCTACCGTGTCCAAGGTGATCAACGGAAAGTCCGGGGTCTCCGCGGACACCCGTGCCCGGGTCGAGGCGCTGGTCAACGAGCACGGTTACCGCAAGCCCTCGGGAGCCAACCGGAACAACGTCGTCGAGCTCGTGTTCCGCGAGCTCCAGCACATGTGGGCGGTCGAGATCATCCGGGGCGTGGAGCGGGTGGCCCGACAGCACCGGGTCGGCCTCATGGTCTCCGAGTTCGGATTGCACGACACCAGCGAGCCCACCTGGGACGACACCGTCTCCAGACGTCCCAACTGTGTCCTGTCCGTGGCTCAGCTCTCCGAGGCCGAGCGCGAGCAACTGACGGCGAAGGGCATCCCGTTCGTCGTCTTCGACCCCGCCACCGAACTGCCCGACGACGTCCCGTTCGTGGGCGCCACCAACTGGTCCGGCGGCCGGGCCGCGACCCGCCACCTCACCGAACTCGGGCACCGCCGCATCGCCATGATCGGCGGCCCCGAGGACCAGCTGTACTGCAGCGCCCGGCTGGACGGATACCGCTCCGCGATGCACGCCGCGGGTCTGCCGGTCGATCCGGAACTCGTCGTGCACGCAACGCTCACTCACGAGGACGGCCGCGCGGCGGCCCGTTCCCTGCTCGCTATGCCCGAGCGCCCGACCGCGATCTTCACCGCCAACGACCTGCAGGCGCTGGGCGTCTACCAGGCGGCGCGCGAGGCCGGCCTGCGGATCCCGGACGATCTGAGCGTCGTCGGTTTCGACGACCTGCCGGTCGTGGCCTGGGTGGACCCGCCCCTGACCACCGTCCACCAGCCGCTCACCGAGATGGCCGTGGCCGCCACCGAGTTGGCGCTCACGCTCGGTCGCGGTGAAGCGGCACCCCAGGTCGGGGTGGAGATCGCGACGACCCTCACGGTCCGGGGCAGCACGGCTCCGCCCAAGGGCTGACCCTGAGCGGTCACGCGCCGCTTCGCGCTTCAGCTCCCCAGACGCCCGCTGTCGACAACCCGTCGGCAGCGGGCGAGTTGGTGTGTCCGAGGCTTCCCGTGACGGGAGCGGGCTGCGCGACCGTTGACCAACAGGGGTTCGCTGACTAATCTCGGCCAGGAAATTATCTGACCTTGTGGAGCGAAAGTTTCGCTCCATTCGTGAGGCTAGTGAAAGCCCGCGACCCGCCCGACCATGAACCCCGTCCCTCTCCACCCACCTCGGTCGCATCCCCTTGGAGGAGCTCATGCGGAGGTTGGTCCACAGATATGGCGCCCGCCTGGTCGGGCTGGCCGCAGCGGTGTCCCTGGCCATGGCTGCCCCACCGTCAGCGGTGGCTGCTCCTGCCACCATCAGCGCCTCGGTGACGGTCGATGCGGGCCGGGTGCTGGCAGGAATCCCGGCGACTGGTGTCGGCATGAACGTTGCTGTCTACGACGGCAACATGAACCACTCCGCCGTCCCCGGGCTGTTGAAGGACGCCGGTACCGGGATGGTCCGCTACCCGGGCGGCAGCTACGCCGACGGCTACCACTGGCAGACCCACACCGTCGAGGGCGGCTACGTCGCGCCCAACACGGAGTTCGACACGTTCATGGGCACGGTACGCGCCGCCGGGGCACAGCCGATCATCACCGCCAACTACGGCTCGGGCACCCCCGAGGAGGCCGCGGCCTGGGTGCGGTACGCCAACGTGACCAAGGGCTACGGGGCGAAGTACTGGGAGATCGGCAACGAGGTCTACGGCAACGGTCTCTACGGCGCCACCTGGGAAACCGACCACCACGCCAGTAAGTCCGCTACGACATACGCGACCAACCTCGTGCAGTACGCCACCGCCATGAAGGCCGTCGACCCGACCGTCAAGATCGGCGCGGTGCTGACCACCCCAAGGGCCTGGCCGGACGGCATCACGGGAGCCGGTGACTCGACGGACTGGAACCACACGGTCCTGTCGATCGCCGGATCGAAGATCGACTTCGTGATCGTGCACCACTACCCGATCGGCAACAGTCAGGCGGACCTGCTGGGCAAGCCCCAGTCGGAGATCCCGAACATGGCCGCCACCCTGCGCTCGCTGATCAACCAGTACGCCGGGAGCAACGCGCCCAACGTGGGCATCGCGGTGACGGAGGTCAACGCCAACGCCTACAAGGACACGTCCCCGAACGGCCTGTTCGCACCGGACGAGTATCTGACCTGGGTGGAGAACGGCGCGTTCACCGTCGCCTGGTGGAACCTGCACAACGGCACGGACTGCTCTCACGTGACCACGGTCGAAGGTGCCACGGACTACGACGACGGAGGGATCCTGTCCAGCGGCGCCTCCTGCGAGCCGCCCCTGAACACGCCTTTCCCGCCGTACTACGGCACCCGGATGATCACGAAGGTGGGCGCGCCGGGCGACACGCTGGTCCGGGCCGTCGGCTCGAACCCCCTGGTCTCCGCGCACGCCGTTCGGCGGGCCAACGGCGACCTCAGCGTCATGCTCATCAACAAGGACCCCGTCAACGCCGCGACGGTCACGCTGTCGTACAGCGGGTTCAGCCCGTCCGCTGCCACTCCGACCGTGTACTCGTACCTGAAGAACGCCACGTCGATCGGCTCCACGACCACGGGCAGCGCGACCAGCCAGACGGTACCGGCCTACTCGATCGTGGTCGTCCAGCTCCACCGCTGAACCAACCCACCTACAACGTAAGGATTCGATGAGGGTGTCGAGCAAGCCCGAGAAGGCCAACACCATCGCCAACCCGGTGATCCCCGGCTTCCATCCCGACCCCTCCGTCTGCCGGGCGGGCGAGGACTACTACCTCGCCTGCTCCAGCTTCGAGTACTTCCCCGGGGTACCCGTCTTCCACAGCCGGGACCTGGTGCACTGGACCCAGATCGGCAACGCGCTCGACCGTCCGAGCCAACTGCGCCTGCCACCTGACACCCGCTCCTCGGGCGGCATCTACGCACCCACCCTCCGCTACCACGACGGCCGCTTCTGGCTGATCGTCACCAATGTCAGCGGGGACGGCAATCTGCTCTTCACGGCCACCGATCCGGCCGGGCCCTGGTCCGATCCCGTCCGCCTGCCCGGAGTACAGGGCATCGACCCGGACCTCGCCTGGGACGAGGACGGTAACTGCTGGTGCACCACCGCCGGAGTCGGACAGATCCGTATCGACCCGCGCACCGGAGAGACCTTCGGCCCGTCGCGCCGGCTCTGGTCCGGCGCCCCCGGTGCCAAGGCGCCTGAAGCACCGCACCTCTACCAGATCGGCGACTACTGGTACCTGCTCATCGCCGAGGGTGGCACTGAGCGGTGCCACGGTGTCTCCATCGCCCGCGGCCGTACACCGACGGGCCCGTTCGAGCCGTGCCCGGCCAACCCGATCCTCACCCACCGGGGCACCGACCACCCCATCCAGAACACCGGCCACGCCGACCTGGTGCAGGCACCGGACGGCTCGTGGTGGATGGTGCTGCTCGGCGTGCGGCCGGGCGGCGGCACCCCGGGGTGGCACGTGCTCGGCAGGGAGACGTTCCTGGTGCCGGTCGACTGGGCCGACGGCTGGCCGGTCGTCGGCGAACTGTCGACCTCCATGCCCGCGCCCCCCTGGCCGCTACACCCGCACGCCGCCGTCCCCGGCCTGGACGACTTCGACCTGAGCGAGCTGGCCCCGCACTGGATCTCGCTGCGGCACCGATCGCCGGAGGTGTGCACGACGAAGGAAAGGCCCGGCTGGCTCACTCTTCAGGCACACGGCGAATCCCTCGACGAGCCCGACGTGACGTTCGTCGGCCGACGACAGCAGCACGTGTCCTGTCGCGTGCGAGCCCTGGTCGATGTCACGGACGGCCGCGGCGGCGTGGCCGTCCGCCTCGACGAACAGCACCACTACGACATCGAGGCCTCGGCCGGCAACGTTCAAGTGCGGGCCCGTATCGGCCCGTTGAGCACCGTCGTTGCGTCCCGTACGACACCCCCCGGACCTGTGGTTCTCCGCATCGAGGTGACCGCCGTGCACGCGGTGGACGATGCGCGCACCGGCCCGGACACCGTCACGATCGGCATCGAGGAGGCGGACGGCACCTTCGTCGAGCTCGCCTCCTTGGACGGGAAGTACCTCTCCACGGAGGTCGCAGGCGGCTTCACCGGCCGGGTGATCGGCATGTTCGCGGGTGCCGGTTCCGTCCACTTCGACTGGTTCGAGTACGAGCCGGTCGAACGCTGACACGGCCTGTACTCAGCCGGTTCCGCATTGCTCCGGGCCCGACAGACATGGCGCTTGTCCGCTGGGCCCCAGGCAGTCATGAGCTCGGACGGCGCGGCAGACCGTCGGGGTCAGGGAGCACGGGGTGCGGACGGTCTGCGGCCCCGATGATCAGCCGGCGTCGCAAGAAAGGGCACTGCCACCGGGTTGCCGAACGCCCTGAGAGCAACTCGATGGCACCCCGTCTCATCAGTCGCTCACCGCGTCGCGGACGAGAGCGGTGTCGCCGAACTGAGCGTGGAGTGCGTACGGCGCGGGATGAGCATGTTCGGCGCCGCGCCGCCGTCCTTGGACGGACGGCCTCAGCAGTCGGCGGGCCCTCCCGACTCCGGCAGATGGGTCTGCGCCCACTGCGCGAGCCCGTTGAACGCGGGCTTCAGCGCCGTGCCCGCCTCCGTCAGCCGGTAGGACACTCGCAACGGCGGTCCTTCGTCCACCTCACGCACGATCAGTTCCGCGGCGGCGAGCTCGGTGAGGCGGTTGGAGAGCATGCGCTCGCTGATCCCGGGGATCGCCCGGCGCAGGTCGGCGAAGTACGCAGGTCCCGCAGTGAGTACGGACACGATCGGGCCGGTCCAGCGCTTTCCGAACAGTTGAAAGAAGAGCGCGATGCCGGCGTCGACCTCCATGCGGGGCCCCGGGTGGGTACGGCCCGTATCGGGCGGGGCCGAGTGCGTAAGCCGTCTCATACGCCGAGGCCGGGGCGTAGTGCCGCGAGGGTGTCGGCGAGGAGGCGTCTACCTGCTGTGGACTCAGGGATGAGGCCGCCGTGCGGGATCCCTGGGCAGGGGTGTTCCGGGGTGAGCCGGTATTCGGCGGAGGCCACGACCGTCCCGGCCTCCGCGGCGATGCGGGTGGCGGTGGCGTCGAACTGATCGAGGCTGTCCATCACGATCCCGGGGTCGTGGAGAAGGCCGGACAGCAGGCCGTCGCGCTCGGCCGGTGCGTAGGTGCGAGCTGTAGTCGGTGTGCGCAACGCTCGGACGTCGGTGAACGGCCCGCTCGGGAGCGCCGAAAGCCACGGTGTGATCTCAGAGTCGTACGCGTAGGCCATGGCGTCTCCTCGGCGGCCAGATGCGGGGAAAGCGTGGGGATTGCTGGTCGGCTGGTGCAGCGTCAGGCCCTGAAGATGCGCTCGGCCTGGTCGCGGTGAGTGGTGTGGAGGTCCCAGTAGACGGGCGCGATCCGGTCGGCCGTAACCCGTGCCTGTCCGTAGAAGGTGGGCGTGCCGATCGTCGCGTCGATGCCGATGTGGGCGGCCTGAATGCCGGTGTCGGCCAGTTCCTTGTGCAGGTTGATCGTCCAGTTGCGCAGCGCCGCGGCGGCGGCGTTGATGTTGGCGGTCGGCGGCTGGGGGTTGACGGAGCGAGCGCCGGTGGTGAACAGCAGAGTGCCGGTGCCGGCCTCGCGCATGGCCGGCAGTACCGCCCGGGTGGCGGTAATGGCTCCGTAGAGCTGGAACTCAAGCTCATGCTGCACGTGGGAGGGGTCCGTGTTGGCCGGAGTGGTCAGGTCGGTGGCGTTGAGCTGGTCCAGCGGGGAGTACTCCAGGACGTCGATCCCGCCGAAATGGGCGGCGGCGCTCTTGAGGGCTTGGGTGAGGGCCGCGCGGTCGAGGACGTCCGCGGGGAAGGCGGCAGCGGTGATGCCCTCGGAAGTGAGCATGCCGACGAGTTCGTCGAGCTTGGTGCGGTTGCGGGAGATCAGGGCGACGTCCAAGCCCTGGGAGCCGAAGGTGCGGGCGACGGCCAGGCCCAGTTGCGGGCCGGCTCCGATGATGGCGATGCTGCTCACGGCGATCCTTTTTGGATAGAGCTATCCATTTCATGATCCGGATAGGGAATTCCGGTTCTCCTGGTTAGTCTAACAGAAAATTGGATAGGGCTATCCGATTGCAGGGGTGGTCGGTATGTCTCCTGGCGACCGGTGGACCAGGCCATCGCCCGCACCGGCTGGGACGGCACCGTTTTCCTTTCGAGGGAGAGCCTTCCGGAATCATCAACACCTTCGGTGGCCGTTCCTCCTGGGCTCCGAGCCGGGCCTCGTCAGCTTCTGCAACGGGCGCGAGGCGGTCGGCTGCGGCTGGTTCGTGTATGCGGCAATGACGCGTGGGGGGTCCCGGCTGGGAAGGGAGCCTGCGCGGAGAAGGTCGGTTCCGCCGTTGACGGAATCAATCCGACCCCGGGCGCCGACCGCTGCCGGGTGGCCCGTGTGCGACGCCAGCTGGGCCCGCCCGTCACCGCCGTCGGTGTGACCCCGCGCCGGTCCGTGCTTGAGTCGGCACCCTCCTTGCCGCCGTCAGCCCCTCTCGGGCCGTGGGTCGTCTCGGTACCCACCGCGCCATCGCCTGCGTGCGGGCGGAGAAGGCGGTCCTTTGTGTCGGCAGACGTCCGCCATGGCGCGAACGCGGACCACGGGCCATCGCCGCTCCATTAGACGGTGTCAGGGCCGATTCGTGAGAGGCGGACCATGGCGCGGTAGAGAGCGGTGGGCCTAGGAGCTTCGGGCACGGCGGGAATCGGTGCGCCGGGGGCAGCGTAGGAGCGGAGCATGTGGCCGACGAGGCGGCGCCAAGTGTCGGGTGCGGCATCTCCGGTGGCGGCGATGACGCCGGCGTTGGCCATGAGCAGGATGACGAGGTCCTCGGAGACGAAGTCGTCGCGGAGGTGTCCGCCGTTCTTGGCGCGGGCGATGAGTTCGAGGAACCCGTTGTAGGCCTCGTTGCGGCGGGCTTCCAGTGCTTTGGCGGCGGGGAAGGTCATGGTCAGGACGTCGGCGAAGCCGCGGTCGGCGGCCTGCATGGTGCAGACGGCGTGGATGTAGCCGGTGAAGCCGTGCCAGGGGTCGGGGTCGGCGAGGGCCTCGGTGGCGGCGTCGGCGTAGGCCTCCATGCGGTCGGCGAAGACCGCGTTGACGAGATCCTCCCGGGTCGCGAAGCGCCGGCCGAGTGTGGCTTTGCCGACGCCTGCCTCGCGGGCGACGGAGGCCATGGAGACGCCGAGCCCTTCGGTGGCGTAGAGGCGGCGGGCGGCGGCCAGGATGCGGCAGCGGTTGCGCTCGGCGTCGGCGCGCAGTCCCGTGCTGGGCTGCTGGTCCGACGTCTGGTCGGAAGGCAGGGAGCTCATCCCCCCAGTCTATCCAAGTGGAACGGGTGGTCCGTTTTTGATGTACCGTGGGCGGCAATGGAAGTGGGCCGCATGGTCCACTTAGTTGAAGGGTATTGCCATGCGCGCTGTCACGCTCGAATCCGTTCCCTCGGCCCCGGCCGTGACGGAGGTGGACACTCCTCGCCCGGGGGCCGGGGAGTTGCTGGTCAATGTGGCCGTTGCCTCGTTGAACGGCATCGACCTCGCCACAGCCGCCGGCTACACGCAAGCGTTTATGGAGCACCGCTTCCCGCTGGTCCTCGGCCAGGACTTCGCGGGCACCGTCGAGGCGCTCGGCGAGGGCGCGGAGGGCTTCGCGGTCGGTGACACGGTCTTCGGTGTCGTGATGAAGCCGTTCCTGGGCGCCGGGTCGCTGGCCCAGTACGTCACCGTGCCCGCCGGACACGGCGTCGCCCACATCCCCGCGGGCCTGAAGGTGGGGGACGCGGGCGCGCTGGGCGTGGCCGGGCCCACTGCCCTGGTGAGCCTGGACGTGGTGAGCCTGGCCGAGGGCGAGACGCTGCTGATCTCCGGGGCCTCCGGCGGGGTGGGTTCGCTGGCGGTGCAACTCGCCGCCGCCCGTGGCGCGAAGGTGATCGCGACCGCCCGCCCCGGCGCGCAGACCGACTTCGTCACCGGCCTGACCGGCGCAGATGTCCACGTGGTCGACTTCACCGGTGACCTGGAGGGGCAGGTCCGCGCGATCGCCCCTGACGGTGTGGACGCGGTGCTGCACCTGGCGGGCGACGGCATCCAGCTGGCCGCTCTGCTGCGGACGGGCGGACAGCTCGCCTCCGCCACCGGCCTGAGCCAGGACGACGTCAAGGGGCACGACGTCACTGTCCACACGATCATGGCCAACCCCGACGCCCAGATCCTGGCCTCCCTGGCCGAGCAGGTCGCCTCCGGTGCGCTGCGTGTGCCGGTCACCGCCACCTACCCGCTGGAGCAAGCCACGGAGGCGTTCGCCGCCTTCGGCGCCAGCACCCCGGGCAAGATCGCCGTCTCCTGCTCCTGACCCACGTCCAACGGAGGAGGAACGTCCGTGCCCACTCTTGCCATCGTCGGCGCGGGCCCCGGTATGGGCCTGGCCATCGCCCGCACCTTCGGCAGCCGCGGCTTCGACGTCGCCCTGGTCTCCCGCACGAAGACCAAGCTTCAGACGCTGGTCGACCAGCTCGCTCAGGAAGGCATCACGGCTGCCGCGTTCCCCGCCGACGTGCTGGACCGTGCCTCACTGACGGACGCCTTGGACGCCGTGCAGGTCCGCTTCGGCGCCATCGACGTACTGGAGTACTCGCCGGCCGCGCATTCCCCAGTGCCCGGCCTCACCCTGGCCGCTCCCTCGGAAGCCACGGTGGACGATCTGCAGCCGCAGATCGAGTACATCTTCTACGGCGCCGTCGCAGCCGCCCGCGCAGTGCTGCCCGCTATGCGCGAGGCAGGGGCCGGGACCCTGCTGTTCACCACCGGCGGCGGTTCGGTGGATCCCGTCCCCATGCTCGGCAACGTCAACGCCGCCGGTGCGGCCCTGCGCAACTGGGTCATCAACCTGAACAAAGAGCTGGCCGGCAGGGGCGTGCACGCCGCCCACGTGGCGATCAATGTCTGGATCGGCGAGGGCGGCCCGGAGGGCTTCCCGACGGCCACGCCCGAACAGATCGCCCCCCTGTACTGGGAGCTGCACGAAAACCGTGACCGCTCCGAGGCCGTCTTCAACGCCTGACCGGCCGGCCCACCCCGCTCCTGGGAGGGGGCCATCCGCTCCCTTCCTGTCCCGTCCCCCTCTGGCAAGGAATCCGTACGTGAACGTCTTCTTGTGGATAGTCCAGGCCGTGCTGGCCGCCATGTTCGCCATGGCCGGTGTCATGAAGTCCATCCAGCCCACGGACAAGCTGGCCGGTCAGTTGCCCTGGACTGCCGACTTCTCGCAGGGCACCGTCCGCTTCATCGGCATCGTGGAGTTCGCCGCAGCCCTCGGGCTGATCCTGCCCCCGGCCACCGACATCGCCCCTGTCCTGACCCCACTGGCCGCGACCGGCCTGATCGTGGTGATGGTGCTGGCCGCGATCACCCACGCCCGTCGCAAGGAACCCTCCGCGATCGCCTTCAATGCCGTCCTGCTGATCCTGGCCGCGCTGGTCGCCTGGGGACGCTTCGGCCCCTACAGCTTCTGACCCCCACCGCAAGGAACCATCCCTGATGCGTGTCACCGTCTTCGGCGCGACCGGCGGCATCGGCCGCCTTGCCGTCCTGCGGCTCCTGGACCAAGGGCACCAGGTCACTGCCCTGGTCCGCACCCCGGCCAAGCTCGCTCTCACCCACTCCCAACTCACGGTCATCACCGGGCAGTTGTCCGACCGTGATGCTGTCGAGCAGGCAGTCAGCGGCGCCGATGCGGTAATCAGCGCGCTCGGCCCCTCCCTGAAACGGTCCACGACCGGCACCCAGGTGACCGACGGAACCCGCATCATCGTGCGGGCCATGGAGGCGCAGAAGATCACCCGTTTCGTCGGCCTGGCCACGCCCTCGCTGGCCGATCCGCGTGACAAGCCGCACTGGAAGCACAAGGTGCTGCCCGTGCTGGCCGGGCTGATGTTCCCCAACGCGCTGGCCGAGTTGAAGGGCATGACCGTGGCCGTCACCGGCTCCGATCTCGACTACACGATCGCCCGCATCACCAATCCGACCGACAAACCCGCCACCGACCGCATCCGCTCCGGCTTCCTCGGCCACGACCGGGTCGGTTCCGCCATGAGCCGTGCCGACATCGCCGCGTTCCTCGTCTCGCAGCTCACCGATGCCCGCTACCGGCGGGCCATGCCCGCCATCAGCAACTGAAGCCAGGACCCCGCCATGACCTTCGAACTCGGCGTCTACTCCTTCGGCAACACCCCGCGCCTTGCGGACGGCAGCCGCGGCCCCACCGCCCAGGCCCTCCGCGATGTGCTGGAGGCCATCGAGCTCGCCGATGAGGTGGGACTGGACTTCTTCGGGGTGGGCGAGCACCACATGCGGGCGATGCCGCTGTCCTCACCCACCTCGGTGGTCAACGCCGCCGCGGCCTCCACCTACCGGATCAAGCTCAGCACTGCGGTCACCGTCCTGTCGACCGATGACCCGATCCGGGTGTTCCAGCAGCTCGCGACCGCCGCGTCCCTGGCTCCCGGACGCATTGAGCTGGTTGCCGGACGCGGCTCGTCGACGATCACGTTCCCGCTGTTCGACCACGACGAGCACGACTACGACATGCTGTACGCCTCCAAACTCGCCCTGCTGATGGCCGTCAACGCCGGCGAGAACGTCACGTGGAGCGGCCCGCACCGCAGACGGCCGCTGCTGGACGTCACCGTCTTCCCCCGCCCCGAGCAGCCGTTGAAGATCTGGTTGGGCACCGGCGGCAGCCCGGACTCGGTCTTCCGCGCTGTCGAGTTGGGGCTTCCGATGTTCCTCGGCGTCCTCGGCGGCACTCCCGAGCACTGGGCGCGCTACGGGCACGCCTACCGCGCAGCCTGGGAAGGGGCCGGCCATCCCGCAGAGCGGGCCGACATCGCGGTCTCCGCGCACGGGTTCGTCGCCGAGTCCGGGACCCAGGCTCGATCGGCGTACCTGGATTACGAGCACCGCATGATGGCCGAGGGCTTCGCCGAACTGGGCCGCCCGGCCCCCTCGCGCACCGACCGCGCCGCGAACTACGGCCCCGGTGGCATGGTCTTCGTCGGCAGCCCCGACGAGGTCGCCGACCGCATCCTCCACCTGCACGGGCTGCTCGGTCACACCCGCCAGATCCTTCAGATGGACGTCGGCGGTATGCCACAGCGCGACTTCCTGCGCGCCGTCGAACTCCTGGGTACGAAAGTGCTCCCCCAGATCCGTGCCGAATTGGCGAAACCGTGAGCCGTCGCCGCCCCCGCCACGGAGACCACCTACCCTCTCGCGATCTCCGCCGTACGGCCGGCTCGGCGCGCCTCCGACCAGTGGGTGAAGCGTCTGCGGGCCCAGCGATCTGCCCTACCGCCAACCGTCGACGAACCCGTCGGACTCCGCGCCCCCGAAGCCGCCTCCGCCGTCCGCAGGAAACCCGCCCCGCCGCCCGAAGTGACCGCGGCGCGCAGACCGCCGCCACCGGCTTACGCGCGCGTGCCCCTCCGACTCGCCTCGCACCCCAGGCGGCTGATGCCCGCCCTCAGCGATCCCCCACCATGAAGGAGTAGACCGGAATGACCACGACCACCGATCCGTCCTACGTCGACCCAGCGCTGATCAACCCCCGCACGATACGTCTTGTCGAGGCGTTCAAGGACGCCCTGCTCCGCCTTCGCGACGAGGAAGGACTGACCTTCGACGACCTCAACGCCGTCACCGACGTGCTGCAGCAGATCCAGAAGGTCACCGGCGCCCCCCTCGCGTTGGCCGCCATGCCCCTGTACAGCGAGCTCTTCCAGGGCGGTCGGGACGGCTACACCCCCTCCGAGGATGTCAAGAGCCCCACCGTCATCGCTGGCTCCCCGCGTGTCGACAACCCCGGCACCCTGCCGATGCGGCCGGACGAGCCCGGCGTCCCGCTGGTCGTGTCCGGCCACGTTCTGGACGGCCACGGTCAGCCGCTAGCGGGCGCCAAGCTGGAGATCTACCACGCCGCCAACAACGGCAACTACTCCGGTCTGTACGACGACGGAGTGCCCAAGTACAACCTGCGCGGGCACCTGTTCACCGACGCCGAGGGCTGCTACACCTTCACCACCGTCACCCCCGTCGCATACGCCGATGCCAACGCCAGTGCGATCGAAAGCGTCGTCGAGGCCGCCGCGGCCCTCGGGCGGAGCCTCTACCGTCCGGCCCACATCCACTACGAGGTCCACCACCCTGACCTGATCAGCCCCTGGTTCGGCGAGATCTACTTCAAGGGAGACCCCGTCATCCCCGTCGACTTCGTCGGCTCGAAGCTGGCCCACCCCGCCCTGCAAGCGGACACCACACTGCACGAGGACCCCGAGGACATAGCCGGACACGGCTTCCAGGGCCCGTACCGAACCATGGAGTTCGACTTTGTCCTCAAGACCCGCACCAGCCCGGACACCATCACCCCGAAGGAGGAGAGGGCATGACTCCCGAGGAGGCCACGGCCTGGTCGCTGGCCCGGCTGAACACGGCCTTCTTCCACCACTACGACCGTCGCGAGTACGACAAGCTGCTCGAACTGTTCGTTCTGGACACCCTGTACGAGGTCCATGGACGCAAGCTGCGCGGTCATGCGGAGATCCGGGACGTGCTCAACGCCCGTCCCGGACCCGAGATGACGATCCGCCACCTCGTCACCAGCCAGCACTTCCACAACATCAGGGACCGGACGGCCGAGGGCACCGTCTCCCTGCTCGCCTACGCCGGGCCCACCCCCGCTGACGAGGACCCCGCCCGCTATCCGGCCGAGAACGCCGGACACGTTGTCGAACTGAACGACCACTACCGGCTCGACAACGGGCACTGGAAGGTCACCCGCCGCGCTGCCCACGTGATCCTCGCACCAGCCTCCGCCTGATCACCCCTACGGTGTAGCCGTGTCTCGTCGGCGGGAACCGGCGTGGTCGTTACCGCTGACGAGTGGCCGCCCACTGAACCCGAAGGCCACGCCCCGACCGCTGCTGGACCATCCGAACCGGCACAGGAACGGACGGTCGGCTCGCGTCCGCGCGCGGGTTCGCCCACCCTGGGCCTCCAGGATTCCGCGAACCCGCGCGCTCAATCGGCACCTGGAAGGGAGACCTCCAGCCGTTCAGCCGCGCGGTACCCGGCGCCGGCCTGCGCGAGTAACCCGTTCGATCCGCGCCTCTGGCCGTCGGGGGATGAATCCGATCTTTGGGGCAGGCATGGAACCGATGGCGATTTCACACCGCGGAGTGTGCAGTAGTTCATTCACCCGACGGCGATGGGCCCCTTGGAACGTGTCGGCCCTCAGCCCACCGAGCGCATCACAGACATGGCGCGCGGCTTTCTGGCCGTGCACTCACCCGAGGGCGGCGCGCAGGCGGACGCGGTGCTGCCGGTGGTGGCCGAATTGGTCAGCAACGCGGTGCACCATGGCGGCGGCGTCACTGAGTTAGGGCTGAGGGCCGCAGCGGGCACGGTGAATGACACCGGCCGGGTGCCTGCGCGCCTGCCGCTCGCGAACGCGGCGCAGCCGGGCGGCTGCGGCTGGGCTCTGGTACAGGATCATGGCCGGCTCAGCCGACGGGCTGGCCGGTGGCCTTGGGGGAGGGGCCGTACTGGTTGGTGCCTGGTGCGCTGTCCACCGTCATGCCCACGAGGTAGAGGATGGGGCCGACGGCCGGGATCAGGGCGATGAGCATTCTCCACCCGGACTTGCCGGTGTCGTGCAACCGGCGGACCGAGACGCTCAGCATCGGCACGATGAAAGGCACCAGGAAGACGCTGAGGAACGGAACCCCGATAACGAAGCTGCCTCCGGCGATTACGGCGGCGGCGCCCATGTACAACAAGGAGAACCACCAGTACTCCGCGCGCCGTGCGCGACCGGCAAAGGTGGCGAACTTGGTGGTGAGGCACGTGCGTGCCGCATCGGTGAACGACATGCTGGTCACAGCGGTCCTTTCGTAGAAGTGTCACAGGGGGGCACAGTGGATCGGGCGGCGAGAGCGCGGCCGTGCCGGCACCACCGCCTCCACGGTGTGGGCCTACGGCCGGGTCCGGCCTGGGCAGCGCAATCCGCTCGGTGACCCGGACAGAGGTCTCCATTTCTCCTGACCGCACGACCGCCGGAGTGTTTCCAGGGGTGCGAGGAAGTCGCCGGACACGCGACCGGCAAGGCCGGGCAGGTGCAGGATGCGGACACGGGCGGACCCGATCCAGCGGTGTCCCCGGGACTTCACGGCGAGGAACCGGCCTGGCTCGGTCCGCAGTTACGCGTACGGCCTGCTGTGCCGGCGGCGGTGGCGGCAGAGACGGTTGACGTCGGGCGGGGCCGGGCGACTGCGGCGGAGCGCCGGGATCCGGTGCGGTGGCTCGGTCGGGCCGACAGATCGCGGAACTCTCCTCGGCGGGCATCGGCCGACACTGCGGGCAGATCCATCCGATCGGTGCCGTCGCCGATGCCATCAGGAGCCCGGAGGCGTGCCGTCAACTGCCCTGTGCGCCGAGGCCGCGGCGCAGCGCAGCGAGCATGTCGGCGAGTACGCGCTTGCCCACCGCAGACTCGGGGATGAGGCCCCCGTGCAGGACCCCCGGGTAGAGGACGAGTTCGGTGGGGACGTCGGCGTGTGCGAGGCGCTGGGCGTAGTCGATGTCCTCGTCGCGGAGCGCGTCGTACTGGCAGGCGGAGATGAACGTCGGAGGCAGCCCGGACAGGTCCTCGGCGCGGGCCGGTGCGGCGTAGGCAGAGACGTCGGTGGTGCCCGGGCGGCCCTCGCCGAGGTAGCAGTCCCAACTGATCTTTGTTGTACGGCTGTTCCAGAGCGGTACGTCGTCGTAGGTGCGCATCGACGGTGTCTGTAGGCGGTCGTCGAGTTGGGGGACGCCCAGGTACTGGAAGCACAGTGCGGGCCCGCCACGGTCGCGAGCGAGGAGGGTCACCGCGGCGGTGAGGCCGCCTCCAGCGCTCTCCCCTGCGATGCCAAGGCGGTCGGGGTCGATGCCCAGTTCGCTCGCCGACTTCGCGGTCCACGCCAGGGCCGCGTAGCAGTCCTCCAGCCCGGCGGGGAAGGGGTGTTCGGGTGCGAGCCGGTACTCGACGGAGACCACGACCGTGCCGACCTCCGCGGCGATGCGGGTGGCGGTGGCATCGAACTGCTCGACGCTGCCCATGATGAACCCGCCGCCGTGGAGGAACAGCAGGCCGGGCAGCGGGCCGTCGTGCTCGGAGGGTGCGTAGACGCGGACCAGCACATCGGGTGCACCGTCGGGTCCGGGGACGGTGACGTCGTGGATGCTGATCGCGACGTCCGGTTCGTAGGTCGGCAGGCCGGCTCGGACCGCTGCCTCACCCATGGCGCGCAGCTCACGGAAGTCGGCGAACGGCCCGCTCGGGAGCATCCCGAACCAGGGTGTGATCTCGGGGTCGTAGGCGTAGGCCATGAAGCCTTCTCGGTTGGGGTCGGGTGAGGGTCCGGTGGGCGATCTGGCAGTGCTTGGTGTCGCGTCACTGGTGTTGGTGGATGCCCAGGAGATGGACGTGAGGCTGAGCGGGTCCACGTTGAACGCGATGGCCGGGCTCCTTGCGGCGGGTGCGGAGGCCTATGGCCAGGATCATGATCATCGCGAGGCCGGTGGAGTGAGCCCCGTGGCGATGTTCAGGGCAGCTGGGAGGATCAGCCGGATGGCCACAGGCACACGTTCGTCAGAGCGGAGCCTTCTTCGGGGTCGCGTCGCGGCGCTGGGACGCCGCGACGCGATCGGCGTTCGACGAGGGGGCCGAGTCAGCAGAGTCGACGCGGTGTCAGGCGCGGGGGAAGCCTGCGGCATCGAGCTTGAAGACGAGCTCGGCCTCGTCGCGCTTGGTGGTGTGCAACTGCCAGTAGAGGGGCGTGATCTGCTCGGGCTTGGCCGCCTCCACGCCGGGGATGACGGAGACGCCGATCGAGGAGTCGATACCGACGTGGGCTGCCTGGATGCCGGTGCCGTCCAGCTCCTTGTGCAGGTTCATCGCCCAGTTGCGCAGCGCGGCGGCGGCGGCGTTGACGTTGGCGACCCGCGGGTCGGGCCAGATCGAGCCGGCGCCGGTGGTGTAGAGCAGGGTGCCCGTGCCGGCCTCCCGCATCGCGGGCAGTACCGCCTTGGTGGCAGCGATGGCCCCGTACAACTGGAAGTTCATCTCGAACTCCACATGAGACGGCTCGGTCTCGGCCGGAGCGGTCAGCTTGATGACACCGAACGACCCCACCGGGGAGTATTCCAGGACGTCGATCCCGCCGAACCGCGCGGCGGCGTCCTTGAGTGCCCGGGTGAGCGCGTCGGGGTCGAGCACGTCCGCGGGGAAGGCGGCGGCGGTGATGCCGTCGGCAGTGAGCTTGCCGACGAGACCGTCGAGCTTCTCGCGGTTACGGGAGATCAGGGCGACGTCGAAGCCCTTGGAGCCGAAGGTGCGGGCGATGGCCAGGCCCATCTGGGGGCCGGCTCCAACGATGGCGATGCTGGTCACAGCGATCCTTTCCAAAGCAGCTAGTTAGTCGAAGGAAACGGGCATCCGGCAAGGCCTATCCGTATCGAGATCCGGATAGGCCTTACCGGATCACTGTTGCCACCGTACCACCAAAAATGGATAAGGCAATCCGATTGCTAGACTCCCCGGTATGACCCCTGGCACCCAGCGTCCCGACGGCCCGGCCGCCCAGCCTCTGCGCAGCGACGCCGAGCGCAACCGTGAGCGGATCGCCGCCGCCGCGCGCAAAGTGTTCGCGCGTGACGGTCTGGGTGCTTCGATGGCCTCCGTGGCCCGTGAAGCGGGGGTGGGGATCGCCACCATGTTCCGCCGCTTCCCCACCAAGGAGGAGCTGGTCGACGCCGTCTTCATCGACCGCATGGACGCCTACGCCGATGCGGTTGCCGTCGGCCTGGACGACCCCGACCCCTGGAACGGGTTCGTCGGCTACATCGAGACCGCCTGCGCGATGCAGGCCGCCGACAGCGGCTTCGCCGACGTCCTGATCACGACTTTCCCCACCGCCAAGGCCCTGGAGCGGCGCCGCAACGAGGCCTACGAGGGCATGGTGGAGCTTATCGGCCGGGCCAAGGCGACGGGCCGGCTGCGCGAGGACTTCGACTCCTCGGACCTGGTGCTCCTGCACATGGCCAACGCCGGTGTCGTCAACGCCACCGGCGACGCCGCCCCCGACGCCTGGCGCCGCGTCGTCGCCCTGTTCATCCAGTCCTTCGAGGCCCCCGCCCGCGGCACCCTGCCCGCTTCACCCGAGCACGACGCCCTCTACAGGGCCATGCTCCGCGCCGGTCCGGCGGCTGTTGTGGCGTCGGAACCGGATGCGGGTGACAGCTGACCTGGGGCTGGAGCTGTCTCGCGGTGCTCCACTCCGCGCCGCGTTCGCCGTGATCTGGGCTCGCGGCTGGTCGATCTCACGTCGGACCCGTGCCTACTGCCCTGCTGGTCGGCATCCGTGGGAACGACAGGTAGGCCTGGTTCTCTTCGTGTGGATGGAACGCCGCAGCCTCTGCTGAAGGTCCCGGTGTCGGCCGGGGGCTGCAAGCAGATGCGGCTCTCGGACAACGAGCGCCGTACGCGTCTTCCCGCCGTGATGGCCAGGACACGTTGGCTGATGCAGCGTCGTCGCCCGGGTGCAGAACCGGTGCAGGACGAAGGGCCGCCTACGTCTGGATCCACCGGCTCAGCGCCTCGACTGTGTTCTCCGGCGAAGCGTTGAAGCACAGCCGGATCCCGGGGGCCTCCTCGGTGAGGAGGCTGACCAGCCGTTCGAACAGCAGGGTGTTCTCCGGCACCATGCGTACGCCGCCGCCGATCCCTGTCAGGCCGAACGCATGCTTTTGGAGAAGTTCCCGGACGATTGCTTCGGCGCGGTCCGGAGAGGTGTCGATCAAGCAGGGGACGGCATCGAAGCCCGCCTTGCGCAGCGCCGCGATCCCGGCCTCTATCCGGGCGGTGAGAATCGCCTCATTGTCGAAACCGTCGAGCATCCTGCTGTAGTCGGGCGCACTGGGATGCAGGCCGATGGACAGTACCTTCGTGTCGCTCGGCAAGGCAGTTGTGGTCGTCGGCCGGCTCATGAGCGATGCCTCTCTGTTCGCGTCGCGGCTTCTTTCCTCCGACAAGCAGGCTGTCGTCTGACCTGCCTCCTCCCTGTGCGCGTTCTGGAAGTCGTGGACCTGCTTCAGCGTCGAGGCCGGAGATGGCAGGAACGCGGGGAACATGCTCTCGCTCTCGTTCTCGCTGATCGCGGAGGCGATCACAAGGCTGTCGAGTAGGCGCGAGTCGCATCATCACCGGCAGCCGGAACCGAGGTTCAGGAGCTCGGCCAGGTGCTGAGGGCGTGGTCGGCGACGCGGTGCATCTCTTCTCGGCTGGCGCCGCCGGAGGCTTGCACGGCGAGGCCTTGTCCGACGGTGTGCACATAGCGGGCGAGGGTCTCCGGGTCGGCGGTGGGGGGCAGGTCACCCTCGGCCTGGGCCTGTTCGAAGCGTTTGCGCAGGGCGGCGACTCCGGCCTCGCGGCGTTCGGCCAGGTCGCGGCGGACCGGTTCGCTTTCGGGTCCGGCGGCCAGCGCGGACTGCACCAGCAGGCAGCCGCGCGGGCAGTCGGGGAGGGTGTGGGCGTTGATGCCTCCGTGCAGCATCGCCTCGGCGACCTGCCGTGCGGTGGGCAGCTCAAGAGCCGGGGCCACGAAGGCTCCCGGGCCCTCCACATAACGGTCGACGGCCCGGCGGAACAGCTCCTCCTTGTTGCCGAAGGCGGCATAGATGCTGCGCCGGTTGATCCCCATGGCCTCGGTCAGCGCGGCGAGCGAGGCGCCCTCGTAGCCCTCGGCCCAGAACACCCGCATCGCCACCTCCAGCGCCTCGTCGGTGTCGAAGGACCGGGGCCGTCCCGTGCTGGGCATCGAAGCCTCCTTGAGAAAAGTTCGCCGCCGCGGAATGAATCCGTGGCTTGCTCAGGTTAGTGTCGTCATGGTTATAGTAACCGAGCGGTTCGGTTCGTAAGTGGAAGAAATTCGGAGCACATGCCATGAGCACCCAGGACGCCCCCAGCACCACTCAGTCCGGCGTACGGCTCCTCGACGGCAAGACCGCCCTGGTTACGGGAGGGGCCCGGGGTATCGGTGCCGCGATCGTGCGTCGTCTGACCGCCGACGGCGCCCAGGTCGCCTTCACCTACACCAACGCCAAGGAACAGGCCGACACCGTGGCCGAAGCCACGGGCGCCCTGGCCATCCAGGCGGACAACGCGGACCATGAAGCCGTCTGGGCCGCGGTCAGCCGCACCACCCAGCACTTCGGAGGACTGGACATCCTCGTCAACAACGCCGCCGTCACCTATGCCGCGCCGATCGAGGACTTCACGCTCAAGGAGTTCGACCGGATCATCGCGGTCAACGTCCGGGGCGTGTTCAGCGCCGTCCAGGCCGCCGCCGCCCACCTCGGCCAAGGGGGTCGCATCATCACCGTCGGCAGCGTCAGCGCCGACCGCGCCCCCCAGCCCGGCATAAGCGTCTACGCCCTGACCAAGGCCGCCGTCGCCGGTTTCACCCGCGGCCTGGCCCGCGAACTCGGTCCGCGCGGCATCACCGTCAACACCGTGCAGCCCGGTCCCACCGACACGGACATGAACCCCGACTCCGGCCCGGCCGCGGAATGGATGAGACAGCTCACCACGGTCGGTCACTACGGCAAGCCCGCCGACATCGCCAGCGCCGTCGCCTACCTCGCCAGCCCCGAAGCCCACTTCGTCTCCGGCAGCACCTGGAACGTCGACGGCGGCTCCTCTGTCTGACCGCCCGCCCCGGGCGGCCGCAATCCACCTGGGCATCCCGGTGCCCGCGATCGGCAGAGCGTTCTCGGTCGACGCCGGTCACCGGCCTCCGGCCTTACCACTGGGTACGGCGACGCCCGCTATTGCACCCCCTAAAAATAAGGACGTATCACCATCATGAACGCTTCCACCACAGCCTCCACGATCGCCCTGGCGGTCGGGTCGGAGGAGCCGCTCAGCCCCGGTTACGACGTCGCGACCAAGGACGATGCCGAGTTCAACCAGCTCTTCCGGCACGGCTTCGCCACCATCGAAGACCTGCAGATGCACTACGTCATCGGTGGCGACGGCCCGCAGGTCATGGTGCTGCTGCATGGCTGGCCGCAGAGCTGGTACGAGTACCGCCAGGTCATGCCCTCGCTGCTGCCGGGCCGCACCGTCATCGCCATCGACCTGCCGGGCCTGGGCGACTCGACCGGGAACCCGTCCTCCAGGGTCAAGACGGTTCTGGCCACGTACGTCCACAAGCTCCTCGTCCACCTCGGTCACCGCGAGAATGTGCAGGTCGTCGCGCACGACTTCGGCGTCAGCGTCGCCTACCCGCTGGCCGCCCAGTACCGCGAGCAGGTGTCGGGGCTCTTCCTCATGGACTACGGCCTGACCGGCAAGAACCTGAAGTTCGCCGCCATCGAGTCGATGTTCTGGCACTTCTCCTTCAACAAGCAGCGTCCGCTCGCGGAGGAGCTGGTCACCGGCCGGGTCGAGACCTTCCTCACGCACTTCTTCCAGGGGATGAAGACCGCCGGCGAGAACTTGTCCGCCGACGAACTGGCCGAGTTCGTGCGGTTGTACTCCCGCCCCCAGGTCCTGCACGCCGGCTTCGAGCTCTACCGGACCGAGATCCAGGACGAGGCCGATAACACCAAGCTGCAGGAGACCCCGCTGACCATCCCGGTCCGCATGATCACCCAGGCCGGCCTCGCCGACATGGTCCTGCCGCCCCTCCAGGACGCCGCCCCCCACGCCACCTCCGCCGACGTCCCCGGCGCCGGACACTTCCTCCTCCACGAAGCACCCGACCGCGTCTTGGCCGAGATCAACGCCTTCTACCCCACCCCCACCCAGTAACCAACTTCTGAGCCCGCACCCCGAGGTGAGAGGAAACCCCCTGATGAACAGCCAACCCACTTCCGCCCGCGATGTCCCCACCCGCCTTTTCGCCGCCTTCGATGCGGGCGATATCGCTGCGCTGGACACCCTGGTCTCGCCCGATCTCATCGACCACAACCTGCCCCCAGGGGCTCCCTCGGCGATCGAGGGGATGAAGGGGATGGTCGCTGCCATGCGCGACGGGTTCACCAACCCTCACCACGAGGTCGTCTACCAGGCCGAGACGGACGACGGCTGGGTCGTCTCCCAGTGGGTGATCACAGCGACCCACACGGGCCCGTGGTTCGGACTGCCCGCGACCGGCCGTGACGTGACCTGCTCCGGCATCGATATCGCACGGGTGGTCGACGGCAGGATCGTCGAGGTCCGGCACGTCGAGGAACTGCTGCAACTGCAGATGCAGATGCAACTCACCGACTGAGACGGCAGCAGGGACGCAGCAGCGCGGCATGACCTGACCAGACAAGGCCCCCTGGCGAAGAGCCGAAATTGATCGCCCATAGACCCTTCGCCGGGGTTCTCATGGCTCACGCTGCTGCCCCTTCGGTTCCTGAAGGCCGTCTGACGACATATCGGAGGCGCTCGCTCCATTCGTCGCCTACCGCAACAGAACGTGCCAGGCAAGCAGGCCATTCACAACAGAATGAAAGCTGAGGAACACATGGCGGAACAGGCCCCCGGCCCCAACGGCTATGAGGCAATCGACAGGATGTACACCGCCACCGAGGATGGTGACATGGAGCGGCTCCTGACGTGTTTCGCGCCGGATGCCGTCATCTGGCATGCGGACGACGAGGTCGAGCAGGACGTGGACACGTGCCTCCAGAGGATCAGGCTGCTGGGTCCGGCGTCCTCGAAGGTGGCTTACGAGGACCGCCGCATGACAGCGGTAGACCAGCAGGTTTTCCTCCAGCACACCCTGACGGCCGATCTCCTCACGGGCAGTCGGCTCCGGCTTCCTGCCTTCATGCGCGTCGAGCTCAGTTCCGACGGCCTGATCAGCAGGCTGGAGGAGTACTACGACTCCCGCGCGACCGATGTGCTCGCCGAGGCCGGGGTGTAAGAAGAGCGACCCGGTCTCACACGCGTGGTGAGACCGTTCAAAGATCACGAGTCATTCGCGTCATGCGGTCGGACTCGAACCAAGGGAGTGCCATGAAGGCGATCCAGTTCAACAGCTACGGCAGCGCAGAGAAGCTAGACCTCGTCGACATCCCGGCTCCAACGCCGCAGCCGGGCGAGATCCTCATCCGCGTGGCGGCCACCGGCGTCAACCCGATCGATTGGAAGATCCGCTCGGGGCAGATGGAAGGCATCATCCCCGTCGACTTTCCGGCCGGGACCGGCGCCGACGCGGCAGGTACGGTCATCGCGCTCGGTGAAGGCGTCATCGACGCGGTGGTCGGGGAACCGGTGTTCGGCGTGGGCCGCTCGACGTACGCCGAAGAGGCGGTTCTTACCTCGTGGGCACCGGTGCCGGAGGGAGTGAGCGTCGAGGAGTCCGCCGGCTGGGGAGCGGCAGTCGAGACGGCCGTACGGGTTCTCGACCAGCTCGGGCTCTCCGCGGGACAGACCGTGCTCGTCAGCGGCGCCTCGGGAAGCGTGGGAACCGCGGTTGTCCAGATCGCCGTCGGCCGCGGGATTTCGGTGGTGGGCACCGCAAGCGCGCAGAACCAGGACTACCTCGCGTCCCTGGGAGCGATTCCGGTCGTTTACGGCGACGGCCTCGTAGCGCGCGTCGCGGCAGCGGCGCCCTCGGGCATCGATGGAGCCCTTCATCTCTCCGGTGCCGGCGTGTTGCCCGACCTGATCGAGATTGTCGGGGATCCTTCCCGGGTCCTTTCGATCGCCGACTTCGCGGCGCTCGAACTCGGAGCGCAGGTGTCTACGGCACCATCGGATCACCGCAAGGCCTGGGCCGAGGCAGCTGCGTTGCCGGCCTTCCGCTTGCCTGTCGAGCGCCGCTTTACGCTCGCCGAGGCCGGAGCTGCCCAGGAACACAGCGCCGCAGGGCACGCAGCGGGCAAGACGATCATCCTCCCTTAGCCCCGAGGTCACTTCCGTGGGTGGGTCTTCGCGCACAACCCACGGAAGTGACCTTGCGGCTCTGATACGCAGGCAATCCGACGATCACGGTCGCGCGAACGAATCGCATGAGGGCCGTGTGCTGGTTCCCCTCAGAAGCCTCGCGGCTGCGGGCGCAGTGGTGAACGGGACCGGAGTCTGTAACGGCTCGGGCACCGTGGTGCGGCGCCGCCGACGGCAGTGACGCCCTTGACGGCCCAACTCGTGCATCAGCCACGCGGCCGTGCACGGGGCCACGTCTAGGCCCTCGTGCCCCAGTGCGCGGGTGAGCCGCCGGGTGTCATAGACGGCCCGGACTCGGCGATGGATCCCCTCGATCAACGGCATGAGCTGTTCGTCGCGGAGCCGGCGGGCGGACTGCGGCCGCTTCTCGCGGGCGAAACAGGTCGACGACGGTCGGACTCTCCATCGGCCGGCCACCGGCCACCAAAGCACGCGCCCGGCACCCACGGGACGGCTGAGACTCCTCGACCCTGCCTGGCGGACCCTTCTCAGCTCTTTCCTGTGTGAGACAGTTCACGAACTGACCAAATGATGAATCTGGTCAGTTCCTCTATTCTGGAGGGCATGGAGACACAGAGCAGCAAGGAACGCCGGGCCCTCGTGGTCGGGCTTGGTATCAGCGGAATCGCAACCGCAGTGCGGTTACGACAGAGCGGATGGACGCCGGTCGTCATCGAGCGGTCCCCGGCCCGGCGCACCGGCGGGTACTTCATCGCACTGTTCGGTGGCGGTCGGCAGCCGGCGCAGCGCCTGGGCATCCTCGACAACCTGAGCGACCGCACCCCTGCCGGCACCGTCCAGTACGACCTCGACCGCGCGGGGAACCGGCGGCCCGGCGCCCTCGCTTACGGCGACCTGCCCGGCACTCCCTGGATGACGGTGCGCGGCAAGGTCGAGGAAGCTGCCTTCATGGCGCTCCCCGACGATGTCGAGATCCGTTACTCGACCGTGCCGACCCACATCGCACAGGACGCCGACGGTGTGGACGTCACGATGACCAACACCGTGGACGACACCTCGGTCACCGAGCGGTTCGATCTGGTGGTCGGCGCGGACGGGCTGCGCTCCACCGTGCGGTCCCTCGTGTTCGGACCGCACAAGAAGTACCTGCACCGGCTGAACTACATGGCGGTCGCCTACGAACTTCCCGGCCCCCTCAGCGAACTCCATCCTGAGGACGGCGCCACCTTGATGGAGGCCAACCGGTCGATGTGGATCTTCCCCTTCCGCGGTGGTCCGCAGACGGTACTGCTCAGCTACCACACCGCCGACGTGGACGCCGAGTTCAAGGAGCCGCCGGCCCAGCGCGTACGCGCGGCGTTCGGTCCCGAGCCCACCGGCCGCCTCCTGGGCGAGGTGCTCGACGCGCTGGACACTGTCAAGGACCTGTTGTTCGACTCGGTAGAGCAGGCACGGATGGACACCTGGCATCGCGGCCGGGTCGTACTGGTCGGCGACTCCGCCTGGTGCGTCAGCCTCTACGCCGGCATGGGCGTCTCGATGGGGATCACCGGGGCGGACCTCCTCGGCACCATGCTGGACCGCCACCCCGCCGATGTGCGCCGCGCCCTGGCCGTCTGGGAACAGACCCTGCGGCCCCACGTGGACGTGTTCCAGCAGAACGGCATCCAGCAGCGCATGATCTTCGTGCCGGCCAACAACAAGGAACTCGCTCTGCGCAAGGTCATCAACCTGGGGATGCGGACCCCGGGGGCCTCACACCTGCTGAAGCGCATGCAGACCAGCAACAAGGCAGGCCGGCTCAAGGACCGTGACCTCGCCATAGCATGAGGCCGGCTCCGCGCCCGCGGGCCCGCTCAGGACAGGCAAGGAAGCAACGATGGCAGCACTGGCCGAACACGACTCCGCCACCGCGGCCCGGATTCTCGCCGCGGCCAGGGAACTGATCCTCAAACGCGGCGTCAAGGGTCTGACGGTGGCCGAGATCGCGGAGAAGGCGCACGTCGGCAAGGGCACGGCGTACCTGTACTGGGGCACCAAGCAGGATCTCCTGTTCGAACTGTTCGCCAGAGACTTCCTGACCTTCCTGGAGGGCGAGATCCAAGCGCTGGACGCCGACCCTGAGGCCGGCCGCCCACACCGGCTCTGTCCGCGGGTAGCCCGCAACGCCCTGAGCTACCCGATCGTACGAGCGATGCAAACCGGCGATGATGACCGGCTGGGCGCCTTCGGCCAGCATCCGCGCAGCGTGGAACTCCTCGGCAGGCTGGGCCCCGCCACGGTGGTCCACTCGGTGCTGCCGGTGTGGCGCGAGCACCGGCTCGTACGAACCGACTGGCCCCTTGATGAACAGGCCTACGCCCTGCAGGCGCTCATGACCGGCTTCCTCGGCGCTCTCACCCGGCCACCGACCCCGAGCAGCGTCACGGTCGACGACCCCGACAAGGTCATGGCCGCCGCGGTGACGGCCCTGCTCGACCCCGAAGAAGCCGGCCCCGCCGAGGTCCGCGCAGTCACCGAAGAAGGTCTGCGGCTGTTGCGCGAACGACGCGACGCCATGCTCGCCCTGATCACCACCTACCCCGGAACAAAACACAGTCAGGAACCGGAGCGCTCCGGTTCGAGTTGAGGAAAGACGGAGGAAGTGTCATGACCCGGACGACCGTGACAACCGCCAATGAGACCGTCATCGACCGCTACATCAGGATCGTCGACCGTACGGTGTACGAGCCCGAGGCCCTGACGGAGCTGGAGTCGATCTTCACACCGGACGCCACCGTCGAGCTCGACGGCGACATGGAACCGGTGACCGGCATGCCCGCGATCACGGCGGCATACAGGCAGCTGACCAAGGCCATGGTCGACAGCAAACACTTCTGGACCGTCACGGAGCTCGACGACGGCAGGCTGGAGTGCCACTGGGTCCAGGCCGGCCGCGGGACCGACGGCCGCCTGGCCGGCCAGAGCGGAATCGAGCACGCCACCGTCAACGCAGACGGGCAGATCACGCACCTGAGCAACCGTATGGTGCCCATGGCCAGCTGGTCCTGAGAAGGCTTCCCGCTTCTTCGGCCGAAGTGCGTGAACATGAACTCCGGTTCCCGGCGGCGGACAGCTCCCTGCTCAGGGCGGCTGCGGAGGAGTTCCTGCGGTGAGGCGGCGTCGTCACACATGTCCGTCGTACGGCAACTGAATACACCACGATCCGGAAGGCGATCAAAGCCGGCGACTTTGGTGGTCTGCGTCGTAGGCCCTTCGGGGATTGACTTCGGACTGGTTGCAGGCGTGTTCGCGGTCAGGTGCCGAGACCGGTGAGGTGGAGACGGCAGGCGGTGTCGAGCGCGTCCTCGGGGGTGCGGCTGCTATCGCCGGTGGGCAGGAGGGCGTCCTGACAGCGGTCGCCGGCCGGGTCGTGCAGGGCGAAGCTCCAACGGCTCGCAGTGCCGTGGTAGCGCATGCGCATCTGCATGAGGCTCCCGCCGCCGGTCAGTTCGCGTTCCACGTGGGAGTACTGGGCCCGGTGACGGACGCGCAGGCCGGCCAGTTACAGCCAGGCGGTCTGGGCGTGCATATTCAGGTACAGCTCAAGCTGGAACCGCGTGTGTTCCGAGGGCGTGGGTACAGCGGAATCCCTGCGGACCGCCGGGTGCGCGATTGCGGCAGGATGCTGCCTGCCGTGATCCACTTACCGTGATCGGCTGTCTTCCCTGCCCGTTGCCTCAGTGTCTCCGACAGCCCTGCTGGCCTCGGAACGCGAGCGGCTGAAGAAGACGGCCTACGGCCACAAGGCCGAGCCACCGGCTCCAACTCGCGGAGACGCTCGCCAGGTAGTCCGTCGGCCGGCGCTCGCCTCGTCGTGGGTAGTGGAATGGGTGATTTCACGCATGCCGACCCTCGCATGATCACGAGATTCTTTGCGTTCCCACCCACCACACGTTCTACGGAGAAAGCGCTCTCTCGTGAGAGCGGCTCCCTCTCGGAACGCCGAAGGAAAGCAAAGGCCCATGGCTGCCCATGACATGCAGGGGGTCCGATGACCACCACCCTCCAGGGCCCCGCCCGCAGCAGACCCAGATGGGTGCTGGCCCTCGTCGCCGCGGTGACGTCCGCCGCCCTCCTGGCCGGAGCCCTGGGCGGTGCCCTGGTCGCCGCCCAGCCCGCCATGGCGGCGCCCGCCACACCCATCCTGCGGCTCGATACTGAGAACGGCGCCACCACCGCCAACTACCTGGCCTTCCTCGCCCAACTCCGCGAGAACGTCGACTTCGTATCTCAGGATGTCAACAACGAGGTCGCGAACTCCACCGACCTGATCGACCACACCAACCCCAACGCTGTCGGCTCCACCGAGGCCGTCATCCACACCGAGGACGGACACGAGCTCCGCCTGCGGTTCCGCACGAGCGACCTGTACCTGGTCGGCTGGTACGACAGCACCGGCCGCTACCGCTACATCGGTCCGGCGTCGGAAGCGCGGATACCGGGCGACCAAGGCACCAACGCGGTGCAGTTGGTCAATTCGTCGAGTTACGGCACCCTCGAACGCGAGGGCCAGGTCGACCGTACGACCATGGTGTTCAGCAGGGTCACCACCCAGGCCCATGCCCTGAGCCTGTGGAAGTCCACCAACAACGTGGCGATGTCCGCGGCGCTGGTGTACTTCGCGCAGTTCATCTCCGAGGCCGCCAGGTTCCGCGGCATCCAGGACACGATCGCCCAGGCAGGGTTCAGCTCCACAGGCGCCGACTCGTATTCCGTGGAGACGAGGCTCGACCCGCGTCTCGTCGAGCAGGAGACCGACTGGGGCCAGCTCAGCGAGCGGCTCCGGCAGGTGCAGCTCGTGGGCAGCGACCAGACGCCCATCCCGCTGACGGGCTGGTTCCGCAACGGCTTCGGCGACATCGTCGAGCTCTCGCTCAACCTCGCCAGTGAATACGCCCGCATCATGATGGTCGCCAACGGCTACCCCGGGTACTCAAGCAGGCGGCACCTCGCGAACAGCGAGACCCTGATGGTCGCCTCCGACGGCTCCGGCGACTACGACACCGTGCAGGGCGCGATCGACGCGCTGCCCACGGACGGGGGTGCGTACACGATCTCCATCGAGCCGGGCACGTACCACGAGACGATCACCGTGCCGCCGAGCAAGCCCTACCTGATGCTCCGGGGCGCCGGCGACTACGCCTTCGAGGTCGTCATCACCGGCGACCGGGCGCACGGCATGCTCAAGCCCGACGGCACGCCCTACGGGACCGAGGGCAGCGCTGTGGCCACCATCAAGGCCCACGACGTCACCGTCGCCAACCTCACCATTCAGAACACCTTCGATCCCAAGGCCCACCCGGAGATCAGCCCGTACGAGACGCAGGCCGTCGCGCTGGCAGCCGAGGGCGACCGGCAGACCTACACCCAGGACCGCATCATCAGCAGCCAGGACACCGTCCTCGCGAAGTCGCCCGTCCCCACCGCCCAGAACCGGCAGTACTTCGTCGGCAGCTACATCCAGGGGAACATCGACTTCATCTTCGGCAACGCCACCGCAGTGTTCGACGCCTGCAACATCGCCATGCTCAACTGGGCCGGGGGCACGGTGCTGGCTCCGAACACCGACCAGAGCAAGAAGTACGGCATGCTCATCACCCACAGCACCATCTACACCAACGGGGTGCCGGCCAACACGATGTACCTGGGCCGGCCCTGGCACAACACCGCGGACGCCTCCCCCCAGGCGGTGATCCGCAACACCACGATCAACTCCGGCATCACAGCCGCGCACCCATGGACCGACATGACCACCGACTACTCCTGGACGCAGGCCCGATTCAAGGAGTACCAGAACACCGGACCCGGCGCGGGCACGGGCGCGAACGCCCCGCAGATGTCCGCCTCCGAGGCCGCCGACTACACCGCCGTGAAGTACCTGGCGGGCACCGACGGTTGGGCCCCGGTCTTCACCTCGAACTGACCGCACCGCAGAAGACGTGACTGCCAGAGCGGCAGGGGCCCGGAGTTTCCGGGCCCCTGCCGTGCGACGCCTACGACGCAGAAGCCTGTTTCTCCGTCCACCAGGCCGCGACCGACGCCCGTGACCGGAAGCCGAGTTTGCCGAGGATGTTCTCGATATGGCGGTCGGCCGTACGTGGTGACAGCACCAGCTCGGCGGCGATCTGCCGGTTGCTCAACCCCTTGGCCACCAGCGACGCGACCTGCCGCTCCCGGCGGGACAGCAGGCAGTCGGCGTCGGTGGTGCCGACGATGAGGGCGCCGCCACTGACAGCGATGACCATGTCGGCGCCGGAACTCTCCTCGGCGGCGAGGGCGAAGTCGACGGCCCGGCCGGGGGCGCCGTGCAGGCCGCCCTCCGCGAACGCCGCGGCGTAGGCCGTACGGCCCAAAGCCTCGACGGCCGCCTCTTCGCAGCGCATGTGATGTCCGGCCATCTGCGGACCGAACGCGGCGATCGAGGTGCCGGCATCGAGCCACAGCGCATCCGCCGAGCCCAGCAGTCCGGCCGCCCGGGCGGGTGCGCCGCCTGCGACGGTGGCCCAGGCGAGCAGTTCCAGCATCCGCGCGACCATCGCGTAGTCGTGGAAGCCACGCATGCACTCCAGCGCGGACCTGGCCATCGTTTCGGCCGCCTCTCGGTCGCCCTGGTCCCAGGCGCCGTGCCCCAGAGCCATGAGCACCTGCCCACGGCCCCATCGCTCGCCGCTCGCTTCGCTGGAGGCGATCAGCCGGTCGCTGCTCTGGGGTGCCCGGGGATCACCGGCGTAAGCCTGCGCACAGGCCAGAGCGAGCAGCCAGGAGGTCGCCTCGCGCTCGTCGCCGAGCGCCGTCATCACGGCCAGCGCCGCCTCGTAGCGGCCGATGCCCTCCTCCGGCCGTCCCCGGTAATGTGCCGAAACCCCGCGAAACCCCGACGCCATAGCCCGAACCGCCGGGTCGTCCAACGCCTCGCCCAGTCGCTCCGCCTCGTCCAGCCAGCGGTCGGCCACCGTGAGGTCGCCCTGGTTCTGCGCCACCCAGGTCGCGGCGAGCAGAGCCCAGGCACGCTCGGACGTGGGCTGGGAGCCGGCCGCCAGTGTCTGCTCGAAGCGGTGGCGCCCCTCACTGAGGAAACCTCCCACGCACCAGTGGAAGCTGAGTGCCGACACCAGCCGGAGCCGCTTTTGAGGATCGGAATCCCATTCAAGTGCGGCCAGCAGGTTGGTGTGGTCGGCACGGAACATCGCCAGGCTCTTCACCTGGCCGTGTCCGTACCAGCCCCGGTTGGCGCGCTCGGCCACGTCCAGGAAGAAGTCCTGATGCCACACTCGTAGTCGGTGCTCTTCCCCGGAGCCCGTGAGCCGTTCCCGACCGTAGCGCCGGACGAGTTCCAGCAACCGATAGCGCGGCATGCCCTCCATCTCACAGGTCAGGACGACGGACTGGGCGACCAGCCGGTCGAGCAGATCAGGCACCTCGCGCCGGGCGATGCCCTCGCCGCCGCAGACCGCCTCGGCCGCGTCCAGGGTGAACCCGCCTGCGAAGACCGACAGCCGGCTCCACAGCAGCCGCTCCGCCGGGGAGCACAGTTCGTAGCTCCACTCGATCATTCCGCGCAGGGTCCGCTGGTGACGCGGTGCGCTCCGGCTGCCCCCGGTCAGGAACGCGAACCGGTCTTCGAGCCGGTCCGCCAGCTGTTCGATGGTGAAGGTTCGTAGCCCGGACGCGGCCAACTCGATCGCCAGCGGCAGCCCGTCCAGATCTGCGCACAGCCGGGCTGCCTGGTCCCGGTTCGCCTCATTGACCTGGAACCCCGTCCTGACAGCGGCGGCTCGGTCCCGCAACAGGGCGACCGCATCCTCCGAGCACAGGGGCGGGACGGTGAGGACGTGCTCGCCGGTGATGCCCAGCACACGGCGACTCGTCGCCAGGATGTGCAACTCGGGGGCGGCCGACAGCAGAATCTTGACCAGCTGCGCGCAGCCGTCGGCCAGGTGCTCGCAGCTGTCCAGCAGGATCAGCGCCCGCCGCTCGGCCAGGTACCCGGCGAGCTGTTCCTCGGCGGGCCGGACACCCAGGTCCGGCACCCCCAGCGCGGTCGCGACCGTACTTGCCACCGCCTCCGGCTCCCGCACCGCGGTCAGGTCCACCAGCCACGCTCCGTGCGGGAATGCCTTCGCCGAGACGGTGGCCGCCTCCAGCGCCAGCCGGGTCTTGCCGACCCCACCCGCCCCGATGAGCGTCAGCAACCGAGCCGACCTCAGCAGTCTCCAGATCTCGGCGACCTTGTCCTGCCTGCCCACGAAGCTGGTGAATGCCGCCGGCAGGTTCCCCGTTCGCACCGGATTGTCCTTCATTCCATCCTCCTGCCACGGGGAACACCCACGGAGCTCGCCGCCGGTCTCGCCCTCGTCCGGCGTGATCATTCGGTGCGACTACGCCTCGCCGTCGTTTCCGGGCGGGTTGTGCGCGTCGGCGAGGCAGCTGCGGATCTCCTCGTCGGCTTTTGGGCCGGCGGGCAGGTCGCGGTCCGCGAGAGCCGTGTCGTGACCGAGCCCGGCAGCCGGCACGTGGACCGTCTGTTGCCACCGGACAGCACGCCCTGCCCGGACAGCGCGACGATCAGTTCGTCGGCGACAGCTCATTGCGGCAAGCGCCTCGAACACGAGAGGGACGTCGTCGAGCACCTCGGCGCCTGGGACGACCAGGCCGCCCGGCAGTCTGTCGGAGCGGGGCGCGCCTTCAGCGAACGGGGGCGGCCGTGGACGGGGTTCGGCCGGGCGCCGATCGCGAGATCCGTGCCCGGGCCTCGATCAGCTGGGCGATTGCGTGGAAGTACCGTGCATGGACGCTCCTTACAGCATGGGCGGCTTTGCATCGCCCTGATGACCTCCATCCTCGCCGCCAGGCCGTGCACACACGAGATGTGCAGAGGACACGGCGTGGTAAAACGAGGACATGCGGAGATCGTGATGATTGCTGCGAGCCTCTGCGGCAACAGCTCCGCCGGGGTTGGTGCGAACCCCCGGCTTGGCATCGATCCGCCCGAGCAACGGGTTCACCGTCTCGCGATCATGGGCCTGGCGAACCTGCACAAGCCGTGACGTCGGCGTCGGTTCGGCGGCATTCCGTTCCCGCTCTCGCTCCGCCCACCGACCAGGCTGCGCTCAAGTGCCAGGCCGGCCGTCGGCACGGCCTGGCGTCGGGCTCACTGCTGGCCCTGATGGGCCAGACGGAAGGCACCGGGGGTGAGGCCGGTGTGGCGGGTGAAGAACTTGCCGAAGTTGGTGGGTTCGGGGAAGCCGAGGCGGCGGGCGATGGTCGCCACAGGTTCGTCGGTGTGGGCGAGCAGTCGCTGGGCCTCCAGGGCGACGCGGCCGTCGATGACGTGTTTGACGGGCTGTCCGGTGGCGGCTGTGCAGGCGCGAGTGAGTGTCTTGACGGTGTATCCGAGGCGGTGGGCATAGTCGGCGGCGCGGCGGGTGGTGGCGTAGGAGAGTTCCAGCTCGGTGCGGAAGCGGGTGTAGACCTCCCCGCCGGCGTGCGGGTCGCCGCCGCCGTCGGGGTGGGGGAGTCGGTCGATCTGCAACAGCACGGTGGCGAGCAGGAGTTGGAGGATCTCCGCCGACACGGTCTGTTCCGGCCGGCCGTACTCGGCCCGCAACTGGCCCAGCAGGGTGGACAGCACTGCGTAGTCGGGGCTCGCGCCCAGTTGCCAGCACGCCGGCCCATACCACTCGTTGACCAGTCGGTCGGCGCTGCTGGAGTGGGGCGGGAAGGCTGGCGTGAACAACAGGTGGGTGCCGTTTGCGGTGCCCGGTCGCACGAAGCGCTGCACCTGTCCGGGGCGGATCCACAGCAAGGTGCCCGGGCGACAGGGGTAGCTCACGAAATCTATGGCGTGTTCGCCACTGCCCTCGGTGATGAGGGTGAGGGTGTGGAAATCCACCCGGTGCACGGCATCCGGCCGTCTGCGCCGGCGCCGCTCGTGCAGGGTGGACAGATCGATGATCTCGAAGCCGGGGATCCGTTCCTCGGGCGGGTTGAAGTCCAGCCGGGGGATGCCGCCGCCCCGGGAAGGACCAGCCTCGCCAAGATCCGCAGAGTTCATCCCCGGCGTTTGCCCCCTTCTTGAACTCGATTACGACCGGGGTGTTGTTCTCGTCGAGCCCCAGCGTGTCGATCCGGCCCCGGTGCCACGGCCCGGTCGGGTACTCCGATGCCAGGAACCGGATCCCCAGCATCGACTCCATCCCGGCCTCCACTCGACGCTGCAGCTCCACCTCCAGCGCTACCGTCGACCCCTGAAGCTCGACGTCCCGGCCGTCGGCATCCTGCCGAAACAGCATCAGGTCGGTCACCAGCGTCCCCCTCCCGCCATCGGTACACAGGGAGCAATCGAAACGGCCACGGGGGTATTCCAGCCGGAGCGGAGTCATCTGCCTCGCCGCTGACCGCGAGATCTTCGCGGTGAGCGGCGCTGGAGCGCGACCACGGTGAGGGTCCGTCGGTCCGGCAGATCGCCGCCGTCGTGGGGTGAAAAGCACGTCGTCGGTCGCGTACCACGTCGAAAACCTCGAAGGTCCGGTCTCGGTGACTACGGCGGGACCAGGCGGCCCTTCCCATGACCGAGTGGCCCCTGTCCGGCGTGCCGGGTCCCGCGTGTCAATGAGACGGAGAGCGCGGCCCGTATGGCAGTTGTCACGAGCCGCGGCACATCAGCAGCGCGCCGCTGGGCCGGGGAGGAACGTCTTCTGCGGCTGGAGTCCGGCGTGCTGCCCGTTTCCGGAGGCGGTGGGTCCAGTGGTCCCTGAGCATGTCGTACGTGAACCTGTGGCGGAACGCGACGGGGCCGGGTCACGGCTTGCCGATCCGTTGGAGCCGCTGACCCTGTTGCTGCAGCATTTGCGCAGTTCGGCCGGGGGACTGTCGGAGCGGGAGGCGGTGCGGAGGGCGCAGGTCTACGGGCCGAACGAACTGGTCCGCCGTGGCGGGACCCGGTGGCCCGCGGAACTCGCGCGGCAGTTCACCCATCCGTTGGCCCTGGTCCTCGCGGTGGCCGCGGTACTGGCGTGGGTCAGTGGGAGCCCGACCTTGGGGGTGGCGATCACGGCGGTGATCGTGCTCAACGCGGGCTTCGCGTTCTTCCAGGAGGTACAGGCGGAGCGGGCCGTGGAGGCACTTGCGGCCTTCC
>NZ_JBITHH010000012.1:28240-431069 GCF_044457795.1 Streptomyces sp. NPDC050528 | reverse complement strand
CCGTTACGACAAGAGGGCCTACGTCTTCCACGGCACCGTCACCACCGCAGCCATCAGACTATGGCTCCGGCCCTGATCCGCCGGACAGAACCTAGTCGTTCGGTGACGATGCGGTGGTCATGCCGCTCTCCAGCTTCGGGACGACGGCTGCTCGGAGGTGCGCCAGCAGTCGCGGCGCCGCGCACAGTGGTAGACGTCCCAGACACTGTCGACGGGGGTGGAGCAGAGCAGGTCCAGGGTGGGGTGACCGCAGCGCGGGCACTCGGTGGGCACGCTGGTCTCCGTGGTCTTGGCAGGCATGGCGGTGGGGTCTCCTTTCGGGGCGCGGGTTGTCCCGCCACTCGGGCTGGACCGGGAACCGAAGTTCTTCCGGCACCACACAGGGGAGACCCCAGCGACTACCGTGCGCGAGCCTTGGGAGGGGGCCAGGGTCGGTAGCGAAAGCGCCGGTCACAGGATGGATCCCGGCCGGAGTCGCAGCTCCCCGTCAGACGGCGGGCGCGGCAGTGCTGTCGCTGGCGCGCGCCATCGCCCGCCGCAACCTCGCCTCGTCCGAACTCCCGGGCGCCGCCGTCAAGATGACGATCTTCAGGTCGGAATCGCCGTCCGTCAGGACATCGCAGTCCACGTCCACGGGCCCGACCTCGGGATGCTCGACCGTCTTGCGGTCCTCACGGTGTGCGCCCACCGTGCCGCTCGCCCACAACCGTGCGAACGTCGCGTTGCCCCCGGTGAGTTGACGGATCAGCTCGGCCAGCCGGACGTCGTGCGGGAAGCGCCCGGTGGCACGGCGCAGGTCGGACACGACCGCGAGATCCGAGGCGTCTCCGTTCCGTACCAACACCGGCCACGAAGCAATACGTACGTCACGTACGCCCTCGCCGGAGCCGATCGGAAACCGCTCACGCGCGAAGTTCCGCTCCTCGGGCGGCTTGTCGGACGGGTCGCCGAGCAGCGCCGCCCACCCGGCGTTCCACCAGATCAACTGCCAGTCGGCGGCGAACACGGCGACCGCGACATCCCCGAGCCGGTTCAGCACCCGGTGCACCCCCGACGGCAGGTGATCGGGGATCGGCTCGGCGTTCGGCGGCACCAGACCGGCCATGCGGTAGAGGTGTTCCCGTTCTACGGCGGTCAGTTGGAGGGCGTGCGCGAGCGCGGCGACGACCTGGGCCGAAGGCGCTGTGGATCGCCCCTGCTCCAGGCGCACCACATAGTCGACCGACACCCCGGCCCGCTCGGCGAGTTCCTCACGGCGCAGACCGCTCGCCCGCCGGGCCCGACCGGACGGCAGCCCTACGGCCGACGGGGACAGCCGTTCCCGCCACGCACGGATCGTCGCCCCGAGCCCGAGCCCCTCGTTTGTTGCCATGCCCCCATCCTCCTCCAACCCCCGATCCTGGTAATGCCGTTCCTACGGTCGAGGCGTCCCTGGCAGAGCACCAGCGCGGTGGGCACGATCGACGCATGACCACCACGTTCATCACCGGAGCCAACAAGGGCCTCGGCCACGAGACCGCCCGCCGCCTCCTCGCCCTCGGCCACACCGTGATCGTCGGAGCCCGCGACGAGGAACGGGGCAGGGAGGCCGCCACCGCCCTCGGTGCGCGGTTCGTCCATATCGACGTCACCGACGACGCGTCCGTCGCCGCGGCGGCGGCCGACGTCGCCGCCCACGAAGGTGTCCTCGACGTCCTCATCAACAACGCCGGTGTACACGGCCCGCACGGCGACCCCGCCGAGCTGACCGGCGCGGACGCGCTCGGCGTCTTCGACGTCAACGTCTTCGGGGTGGTGCGGACGATCACCGCGTTCCTCCCGCTGCTGCGCCGCTCACCCGACCCGGTCGTCATCAACGTCAGCAGCGGCATGGGCTCGCTCGCGATCACCCACGATCCGTCGCGCATCGAGTCCTCCGTCGTCGCACCGCTCTACACCGCGTCCAAGGCGGCCCTCACCATGCTGACCACTCAATACGCCAAGGCGTTCAAGGGAGTTCGCGTCAACGCCGTCGATCCCGGCTACACGGCGACCGACCTCAACGGCCACAGCGGCCCCCAGACCGTCACCGAGGGAACCGACGCGATCGTCCGGCTCGCGACCGAGGAACCCGGCGCCGGATCGGGCCGTTTCGTCGACCGCGACGGCCCGCTCGCCCTGTCCTGAACCCCGCTCGCCCTGTCCTGAAGCCCGATCGCGTTGTCCTGAACCCCAGTCCCGCAACACGACCGACACAGCTTGGTTTCCCTGGGTGCTACCGGCGGTAACAACAGAGGTGTCTCGGCGCGTTCCACGTGTCGGACACATCTCCCGCACCTCCCGTACCTGACCCGGAAGGCACCCCATGGAGAACTCGGCCCCCACAACCATCAGCCGACGAAGAGCCCTGACGGTGGCCGGCGGTGTCGCCGCCGGCGCCGCCCTCGCGGCACACGCGGTACCGGCGTTCGCCGCCGACACCACGTCCGCCGACGCCATCGTCGTCGGACACGGCCTCGCCGGTCTCGTCGCCACCGCCGAACTGGTCGCCGCAGGAAAGAAAGTGCTGCTCCTGGACCAGGAACCCGAGTCCAACCTGGGCGGTCAGGCGTTCTGGTCCTTCGGCGGACTGTTCCTGATCAACTCCGACGAGCAGCGGCTCATGGGCATCAAGGACTCCCAAGAGCTGGCCTGGCAGGACTGGTTGGGAACGGCAGGCTTCGACCGAGGCATCGACGACCCGGCCGGCCAGGACTACTGGGCCCACAAGTGGGCTGAAGCGTATGTGGACTTCGCGGCCAACGAGAAGCGGTCCTGGCTCTACGGCCTCGGCATCCGCTGGTTCCCGATCGTCGGCTGGGCCGAGCGCGGCGGCGGCCTCGCCGACGGACACGGCAACTCGGTGCCCCGCTTCCACGTCACCTGGGGAACCGGCCCGGCCGTGGTCGAGCCGTTCGAGAAGCAGGTGCGGGCCGGGGTCGCCAGCGGCAAGGTGACGTTCAAGTTCCGCCACCGCGTCGACGAGATCGTCCGCACCAACGGTGCCGTGACCGGCGTACGCGGCGCGATCCTCGAACCCAGCACCGCCCAGCGCGGCAAGGCCACCTCCCGCACCGTGGTGGGCGACTTCGAGCTCACCGCCCCTGTGGTGATCGTGACGTCGGGCGGCATAGGCGCCAACCACGATCTCGTACGCCAGAACTGGCCGGCCCGCCTCGGCACCCCGCCCAAGTCCATGGTCACCGGCGTCCCGGCCTACGTGGACGGCCGGATGCTCGGGATCACCGCGTCGGCGGGCGGCCGTATCGTCAACCCCGACCGGATGTGGCACTACACCGAGGGCCTCAAGAACTACGACCCGATCTGGCCCAACCACGGCATCCGCATCCTCCCCGGACCGTCCTCGATGTGGTTCGACGCCACCGGCAAGCGGTTCTCCGCCCCAGACATGCCGGGCTACGACACCCTCCACACGCTGGGTTCGATCACCGCCAGCGGCTACGACTACTCGTGGTTCGTCACCACGAGCAAAATCATCGCGAAGGAGTTCGCGCTCTCCGGGTCGGAGCAGAACCCGGACCTCACCAACAAGGACATCCTGATGCTGCTCTCGCGCATCTGGCAGACGCCGGAGCCGATCGAGAAGTTCAGGAAGAACGGCGTCGACTTCATCACCGCCACCACGCTCTCCGAACTCGTCCTGGGAATGAACAAGTTGACCGGCGACGGCCTCATCAAACTCGCCGACCTCCAGCGGCAGATCGAGGCCCGGGACCGCGAGATCGACAACCCGTACTCGAAGGACGCCCAGGTGATGGGCATCCGCAACGCCCTGTCCTACACCGGGGATTCACTCAGCCGCACGGCCGCGATCCACAAGATCCTCGACCCGAGTCCCGGACCCCTGATCGCCGTCCGCCTCAACATCCTCACCCGCAAGACCCTCGGCGGCCTCCAGACCGACCTCTCGGGCCGCGTCCTGGACGCCACCGGCACGCCGATTCCCGGTCTGTACGCGGCCGGTGAGGTCTCCGGCTTCGGCGGCGGGGGAGTCCACGGCTACCGCTCGATGGAGGGCACCTTCCTCGGCGGCTGTCTGTTCTCCGGCCGCCAGGCGGGGCGCGCGGCGGCCGCCGCGATCTGAGTGTTACGGCCGCTCGGCGCTGTCTCGGCAACTCGGTTGACCTCAGGCCGAGTTGCCGAGGAGCGCGGGGCTAGCTCAGGACGAGCGGCAACTTGGCGTCCAGCGCGCCCAGTTGGGCTTTCTCCTCGGCGCTCGGCGCGCGTCGACCGGTGCCGACGAGCAGCGCGGCCGTATCGGAGAACGACGACGGGAACGCGGCACCGGCGATCCTCTCCAGCAACTCCCTCGCCCTGGCGAGGACTTCGGCCGACGGCCCCGCCGCGTCCGGGAGGTGTGCGACCAGGTCGAGGTGGTGCAGGGTCCACTCCAGGACGTACGCGGAGAGGTAGTCGCCCGCTGTGAGTACCTCGTCCTGCGTGCTGATCCGGAGGTCCGGATCGGCGAGCCGGGCCGCGCGGCCTGCGGCCGAACCGACGTCGTCCAGATGGAACTTGAGCAGCCAGGGCTCCTCGTACGCTGCGGCCAGCCGGACGATCAGCGCGTCGAGCGGGTCGTCGCCGGTGGGCGGTGTCTGGGTGACGGTCCAGTAGGTGACCGCGTCGCGGGTCGGTTCCGTGTCGGCGGGTGTCACGAGGGTGATGAGGACGTCCTGGGCGTCGATGACCAGGTGGCAGACCAGGTCCCGTACCAGCCAGCCGGCGCAGCCCGACGGCCGCGCGAAGTCCTCGTCCGAGCGGTCCGCCACCGCTGCGAGCAGCGCCGTCCAAGAGCGTGAGAAGAGATTCACGTCGGCAAGCTAGTGCGACGTCAACGCGGCCTTCAAGCACGGGCGTTCACGCGGGCGTGTCACGGGATCCTGCGGTGGATGTCCGCGAGCAGGTTCCGCATGGCCATGCGGAACAGCTCGGCCTGGTGCTCACCGAGGAAGGACGTGTGCCCGAACACCTCCAGGGCGACGAGGCCGTGCAGGTGTCCCCACGCGTTCATCAGGAGGGCGGTCGCGGGTGAGGGCAGATGTCCGTGGCCGTAGTGCGGCAGCTGTTCCAGATAGGCGCGGAGTGCGGGGGAGAGCGCGGGGACGTCGGCCGCGGCGAGTTGCTCCGCGCTGAACCCGTCGAACAGCTCGCGCTCGAAGATCTCGCTCATCCGGCGCGTCGCCTGGGTGGTCGGGCCCTCGGCGGGTGCTGCATAGCCCCGCAACGGTGTGCCGTAGAGGAGTTGGAAGCTCTCGGGATGGGCGATGGCCCAGCGGCGGTAGCCCTCGGCGGCCATCACCAGGCGGGGCAGATCCGGATCGTCCGAAGGGGCGTCGACGGCGGTCTGCACGGCGTCGGCCAGGTCCTCGTACCCCTTGGTGACGAGCGCGGTGACCAGCGCGTCCCGGCTCGGGAAGTAGTGGTAGAGCGCCTGCACGGTCATGCCGAGGCTGCGGGCCACCGCTCTCAACGACAGGGCGGCGGGCCCGTGTTCGGCGAGGTGGCGCTCGGCCGCGTCCACGATCTCCTGGGTGGCGGCGGCCCGGCGCCGTTCGCGCAGCGAGGGCGGGGCGGTGGTGCGTTCGTCGACGGCCATGCGGCGACCGTACGACGCCAACTCCGCTCGTGCGCCCCGAAGTTCCAAGGTGTGAGGAAAATCTAACACTGCCAAATCTTCTTGCTCCTCACTAACGTCGTGCGCGGCGACGAAGAGTGCCCCGTTGATCAACTCCGGGTGTTTCGCGCCTCTTTCACCGTATGGACGGCAAACGTATGGATATCCAAGGAGAACAGCCGTGTTTGAACGCATAGCCGAACTGGCGATCCGCCGCTCCCGGCTGGTCCTCGTCGTCGCCGTCATGGTCGTGGCCCTCATGGGCGTCCTGGGCGCCGGCGCGTTCGCCAAGTTGCTGGGCGGCGGTTACGACGACCCGGCCTCCCCGTCCTCCCGGGCCGCGCAGGTCATCGACCGGAAGTTCGGCGGGGAGACGAACCTGGTCCTGCTGGTCGGCGCTTCCGAAGGGCGCGTCGACGCCCCTGCCGCACAGCGCAGCGGCCGGGATCTGGTGGCCGACCTCAAGAAGGATCGGCACCTTGAGAACGTCATCTCGTACTGGGACACGGGGAGTTCGGACCTCCGCTCCAAGGACGGTCGCGACGCCATGGTGCTCGCCCATGTGAAGGGCAATGACACCGAGCGGGACGAGAACGCCAAGAGCGTGATCGACGCCTACGCCGGGACGTACGAGAAGACACTCACGGTCCGGGCGGGCGGGGGCGCGGCCGTGACCAGCGAGATGGGCACCCAGTCGGGCGAGGATCTCGTCCTGGCCGAGTCCATCGCCGTGCCGCTCACCCTGCTCCTGCTTGTGCTCGTCTTCGGCAGCATGGTCGCGGCCCTGCTGCCGCTGGCCATCGGCACCATCGCCATCGCGGGCACCTTCGCGGAGCTGTACGTCCTCGGCAGCGTCACCGACGTCTCCGTCTTCGCGATCAACCTGACCACCGCGCTGGGCCTCGGCCTCGGCATCGACTACGCCCTGCTGATGGTCAGCCGGTTCAGGGAGCAACTCGCGTCCGGGGCAAGCGTGGAGGACGCCGTACGGCGCACGGTGAGCACCGCGGGTCGTACGGTCGCGTTCTCCGCCGCGACCGTGGCGGCCGCGCTCGCCGCACTCCTGGTGTTCCCGCAGTACTTCCTGCGCTCGTTCGGCTACGCCGGTGTCGGGGTCGTCGTCATCGCGGCCGTCAGCACCCTGTTCGTCATGCCGGCGCTGTTCGTCGTCCTGGGCCACCGGGTCAACGGCGGCCGGCTGCCCTGGGCGAAGCGAGTGCGTATCGCCACCCGCGCACCCCTGTGGGGACGGCTCGCCGCCATCGTCATGCGGCGGCCCGCGCTCACCGCGCTGCCCGTCCTCGCGATCCTGCTCGTCGCGGCGAGCCCGCTCCTCGGCATCACCTTCGGCACCCCGGACGAACGCGTCCTGCCCGAGGACGCCACCAGCCGCCAGGTCTCCTCGGTCCTGCGCGAGAAGTTCAACGGCAACGACGACTCCGCCCTCCACATCGCCATCGACAAGGCCCTGAGCAAGGCCCCACTGGCGTCGTACGCGACCGAACTCTCCGGGCTCAAGGGCGTCCTCCGCGTCGAGACCAGCACGGGAACCTACGCCGACGGACAGCCCGCGGCGACCGGCCCCGGCACCACTGCCCTCGGCCGCCCCGACGCACAGCAGCTCAACGTCGTGAGCACTCTGACACCGAAGTCCGACGCGGCCGAGAGCTTGGTCCGGGACGTGCGGGCGGTCACCCCACCCACCGGAACTCACCCTCTGGTAGGCGGAGTTGACGCCGTCCTGGTCGACTCCAAGCACTCCGTCGGCAGCCGGCTCCCGCTCGCCGTGGGCCTGGTCGCCCTCACCACCTTCCTCCTGCTCTTCCTGTTCACCGGCAGCGTCGTCCAGCCGCTGCGCGCGCTGCTCCTGAACATGGTCAGCCTGGGCGCGACCCTCGGCGTCATGACCTGGATCTTCCAGGACGGCCACCTGTCCTCCGTGCTCGGCTTCACGGCACAGCCGATGGACGTGTCGATGACCGTGCTGATGTTCTGCATCGCCTTCGGCCTCTCGATGGACTACGAGGTCTTCGTCACCAGCCGCATCAAGGAGCTCCACGACCTGGGCGAGGACAACGAGTCCGCCGTGACCAACGGCCTCGGGCACACCGGACGCATCGTCACGGCGGCCGCCTGCCTGCTCGCGGTCAGCTTCTTCGCCTTCGGCACGGCCAAGCTCGGCTTCATGCAACTCTTCGGCCTGGGCAGCGGGTTGGCCATCCTCATCGACGCCGTCGCCGTCCGGGGCATCCTCGTCCCCGCCGCGATGCGCGTGCTCGGCCGCTCGGCCTGGTACGCGCCCGGCTTCCTGCGGACGTTCCACGCACGGTTCGGTCTGAGCGAGGGCGGTCCCACGTCGGAGCCCGGGCTGGTCGAGAGGGATGCGTCCACAGTGCATTAGAGCTAATATGATTAGAGCTAATGTATCTAGGAGAGGCCCGCCCGTGGACCTGCGGCAAGTGTTCGACGACCTGGTGCGCTTCGAGACCGACCTGTGGAACGGAATCGACGCCCGGCTCCGGCAGGACTGCGATGTGACGCTGGGTGGTCTGAACGTGATGCTCGTCGTCGAACGTGCGGGTTCCTGCCGGGTGAACGACATAGCCGCCGCCCTCTCGATCACGGTCGGCGGCGCGAGTCAGGCCGTCGACCGACTGGAGAAACTCGGGCACTGCACCCGGCGCCCCCACCCCGCCGACCGCCGCTCCTCGATCGTCGAACTGACGGCGGCCGGGCGGGAGTTGGTGGCGCAGGCCGGTCCCGTGTTCGACCGTGAACTCGCGACCCGGCTGGCCGGCCCGCTCCCCGACACGGTGCTCGGTCACCTGGCCCATGCGCTCGCCGTACTCCGTGCCTCCACTCCACCCGGCCCAACACCCCTGACGAAGGAGACCTGATGAGCACCACCCAAGCACGCGCAGTGCGCTTCGACTCGTACGGCGACCGTGACGTCCTCCATGTCACCGAGGTGCCGATGCCCCGACCCGCCGCAGGGGAAGTCCTCGTGGAGGTCCGGGCGGCCGGCATCAACCCCGGTGAGGCGGCCATCCGTTCGGGGGCGATGCACGAGCTGTTCCCCGCGACCTTCCCGTCGGGCCAGGGCAGCGACCTCGCAGGCGTCGTCACCGAACTCGGCGAAGGCGTAACGGACTTCGGTCTCGGCGATGAGGTCCTCGGCTTCTCCTGGCAGCGCTCCAGCCAGGCGACCCACGTCGTCGTACCGGTGTCGCAGCTCATCCTCAAGCCGGAGGCGCTGAGTTGGGAGGTGGCCGGTTCCCTCTACGTCGTCGGCTGCACCGCGTGGTCCGCCGTCGAGGCGGTGGCCCCCAAGCCCGGTGAGACCGTCGCCGTCTCGGCCGCAGCCGGGGGTGTCGGTACCGTCGTCGTCCAACTCCTCGCCGTACGGGGCGCACACGTCCTCGGCATCGCCTCACCCGCCAACGCCGAGTGGCTCACCGCGCACGGCGCGACTCCGGTGCCGTACGGCGACCGGCTCGCCGAGGCCCTCACCGCGGCGGCGCCCGACGGGATCGACGCCTTCATCGACCTCTTCGGCCCCGAGTACGTCCAACTCGCCGTGGATCTCGGCATTGCGAGGGACCGGATCGAGACGATCATCTCGTTCCAGAAGGCCCAGGAACTCGGCACCAAGAGCGCGGGCAGCGCCGAGGCCTCCACCCGCGAGGTCCTCATCGAGATGGCCGACCTCGTCGCCTCCGGCCGTATCGAGATCCCCATCGCCGCCACGTACCCGCTCGACGACGTCCGCGACGCGTTCGCCGAACTGGAGAAGCGTCACACGCGCGGAAAGATCGTGCTGATTCCCTGAGTTGGGGGACACGGAAAGGACTGAGGCGTACGACGGTGTCGGCGTGGGCTGCGCGTCACTTGCTGCCGCGCAGCGCCGACGTCGTCTTCCCGGTGCGTTCGCGGAGGAGTACCCGCAGGGTGTTGGGGTGCTCGTAGCCGACCTTCCTGGCGATGGTCTCCAGGGACAGGCCGGTGGTGCGCAGGAGATGGGAGGCGCGCTCGATCCGCAGGTCCTGGACGAAGCGGATGGGTGACGTCCCCATCGTGCGCTGCACGGAACGCTGCAGGGTGCGTTCGCTGACGCCGATGGCCCTGGCCGCCTCGGGGATGCTGATGGGCTCCGCCAGGTGCTCGCGGGTCCAGACCTCGAAGGCCGCGACCGTGGGATCGCTCTGGGCCAGCGCGCTGGGAATCGTGTACGCCGCCTGCGACGGGCGTTCGTCGACCACGAGATAGCGGGCGACCAGGTCGGCGAGCGCGGGGCTGCCGTCCCGGACGATCGACAGCGCGAGGTCGACATGGCCGAAGGCCGCGCCGGCGGTGGTGATGCCCTCGCTGGAGATGACCATCCGGCTGTGGTCCAACTCGACCTTGGGATAGCGGTTCCGGAAGGCGGGCGACAGCCACCAGGTCGTTGTGGCCCGCAGCCCGTCCAGTACGCCCGCCTCGGCCAGCAGGAAGGTGCCCGCGCAGGCCGAGGCAATCGGCGTACCACGATAACGAGTTCGCGTGATCAGCTCGCGGACGGGCCGGGACGCGTCGCCGCCGACATGGTCGAGCAGTGCCGAAGCATCGCTCTCCCCGAGTGCCGGTACGACCAAGAGGTCTGCGGCGTCGGCGACTTCGAGCGGCTCGGGCGCCACGAGGAGGCCGGCACCCGTCCGTACCTGCGGAGTCGGGCCGACCAGGGTCACGTTCCAGGTGGGCGCCGACTCGTGGATCTGCCCGCCCAGCGCGTTGGCGTTGCTCAGCACATCGAGGATGGCCGAGAGGCCCGAGTCGAACACCCCGTCGTAGACGACGACCGCTACCTGCATGGCGGGAACGGTATCAACCGTGTCGTTTCTGCCGCTGATGTGATCACCACGCGCCGCCATACGTTCGTCGTGCGCCGGAAGCCCGGCGGTACGAACGCAAGGAGTGGTCACAGTGAAGGTCGGTCTGTTGGTACGCATCGAGGCCAAGCCGGAGTACGCCGACGAGGTGGAGGCCATGCTGCGCGGCGCCCAGGAGTTGGCCGAGCGGGAGCAGGGCACGGTGACGTGGTTCGCGTTCCGTGAGAACGCCACCACCTTCGGGGTGTTCGACACCTTCGAGGACGAGCAGGGACGTCAGGCCCACCTGGCGGGACGGATCGCCGCCGCCCTCGGGGAGGCCGCGCAGACGAAGCTCAGCGCGCCGCCGGTGATCGCCCCGGTCGACCTGCTGGGGGTCAAGGTCTCCTGACCGGACCTGTCAGCGGCGCAGCCCCAGCGCGTCGCGCCCCGCGTACCGGGCCTGGTCGCCCAAGTCCTCCTCGATACGGGTGAGTTGGTTGTACTTGGCGGTGCGGTCGGAGCGGGACAGCGAACCGGTCTTGATCTGGCCGCAGCCGGTCGCGACGGCGAGGTCGGCGATGGTGGTGTCCTCGGTCTCGCCCGAGCGGTGGGACATCACGACGGTGTAGCCGGCGCGGTGGGCCGTCGCGACGGTGGCCAGGGTCTCGGTGAGGGTGCCGATCTGATTGACCTTCACCAGGATCGAGTTGGCGATCCCGTCCCGGATGCCGGCGCTCAACAGCGTCTCGTTGGTGCAGAACACGTCGTCGCCGGTGAGCTGGCAGCGTTCGCCGAGCCGGGCGGTGAGCGCCTGCCAGCCGTCGTGGTCGTCCTCGGCCATCGGGTCCTCGATCGACGCGACGGGGTAGCGGTCGACCAACTCCGCCAAGTAGTCGGCGTGTTCGGCGGGTGTACGGCGGACGCCCTCGCCCGTGTAGTCGTAGACGCCGTCGTGGAAGAACTCGGAGGTGGCCGGGTCCATGACGAGGGTGATGTCGGTGCCGGGCTTGTAGCCGGTCTTCTCGATGGCGTGGACGACGAAGTCGAGGGCCTCGTCTGCGGTGCGCAGGTCCGGGGCGAAGCCGCCCTCGTCGCCGACGTTCACGCTGTGGCCGGCGGCGACCAGGTCGCGGCGCAGGGTGTGGAAGACCTCGGAGCCCATGCGGACGGCCTCGGCGAAGGTGGCCGCGCCGATCGGGGCGATCATGAACTCCTGGAAGTCCAGCGGGTTGTCGGCGTGGGCGCCGCCGTTGACGATGTTCATCATCGGCACCGGCAGCAGGCGGGCGTCGACGCCGCCGATGTAGCGGTACAGCGGCAGGCGGTGGGCGGCCGCTGCCGCCTTGGCGGTGGCCAGGGAGACACCGAGCAGGGCGTTGGCGCCGAGCCGCGACTTGCTCTCCGTGCCGTCCAGTTCGATCATCGTGCGGTCCACGGCGGCCTGGTTCTCGGCATCGAGTCCGATCACGGCGTCCGCGATGCTCTCGTTGACGGCGTCGACGGCGCGGCGAACTCCCTTGCCGTGAAAGCGGGTTGGGTCTCCGTCGCGGAGTTCGACGGCTTCCCGGGCGCCGGTGGAGGCGCCCGACGGTACGGCGGCTCGGCCGAGCGAGCCGTCCTTGAGTTCCACGTCCACCTCGACCGTCGGATTGCCCCGACTGTCGATGATCTCCCGTGCGACTACCCGGTTGATGGCGGTCACGGTGCAGCTCCTCACGCTGGGCCCGCGTCTCTGGCATCGGCGGGCGGTAAGTTCCATTCGGAAACAAAGTGAGTCCTGAAAAAGAACTTACTATGGGTCCATGAGGAAGCACAACGCAGACGCGACCTGCGGAATCGCTGCGGCCGCCGTGGTTCTGGGGGACTGGTGGAACGTGCTGGTCCTGCGGGAGATCGCCCGCGGACACGTTCGCTTCGACGCGCTGGCCGCCGAGATCGGCCTGTCGCGCAACGTCCTGACCGAGCGCCTCGGCCGCCTCGTCGCCCACGGCGTCCTGCGCCGCAGCCTCTACCAACGACGTCCGGTGCGCTACGAGTACGTCCTCACCGATGCCGGACGCGCGCTGCTGCCCCTCCTCGTCGCCATGCAGGACTGGGGCGACCGCTGGGCGCTCGGCGACGGAAGTGTCACCGCCACGGCCGACACAGACAGTGCCGAACACGCCCGCGTGCACGCCCTGGCCGGCACCCGCCTGCCCCAAGACCTCCAACTCCCCGGCATCCAGGGCGCCGACCTGCCCGTGGTCTCGCCGGACGCCCCCGCGACCGTGCTGTTCACCTACCCCGGCACGGGCGTCGACTGGAACGAGGAGATCCCCGGAGTCGCGGGCTGCACCCTGGAGAACCGGCTCTTCCGCGAGGCGTGGCCCGACTTCCAACGGTCGGGCGCGGACGTACGCGGCATCAGCACCCAACTGCCGCACGAACAGGCGGAGTTCGCCCGCACCGAGGAGATACCGCACGTCCTCCTGTCCGACGCCCACCACCAACTGGGCGCGGCCCTACGCCTGCCGACCTTCCGCGGCGCCGGCCGCCTGCGCCTCAAGCGCCTGATCCTGGTCGTCGACGCCGAACGGACCGTCCGGCACGCGCTGTTCCCCGTCGACGACATACCGCATGCCGTCGCGGAGAGCCTGCGGCTGGCCGAGGAATGCGTGCGTGTCGTTTGAGGCGGGCGATCGGGCTGTCGGTGCTACTCGAACCCGCCGTTGCTCATGAGGAGTTGGCCGTTGATCCACTGGCCTTCCGGTGAGCACAGGAAGTCCACGAGGTGGGCGGTGTCCTGCGGCGTGCCGAGACGGTTGAGCGGCGTCTGGCGGAGCACCTGTGCGCGGCCCTCGTCAGTCATCCAACCGGTGTCCACCGGGCCCGGGTTGACGACATTGGCGGTGATGCCGAGGTGGGCGAGTTCGTGGGCGGCGGCCAGGGTGATGCGGTCGAGAGCGCCCTTGCTGGCGCCGTAGGGGAGGTTGTTCACGGTGTGGTCGCTGGTGAGGGCGATGATCCGGCCGCTGCCTTGAGGTGCTGCGAACCGGCGGCCGTACTCGCGGATCAGCAGCCAGGTGGCACGGGCGTTCACGGCGAAGTGCCGGTCGAAGCTCTCCACCGTGGTGTCGAGCAGCCCGGAGTCGACCGACTCGCAGTGGCACATCACCAGGGCGGTGACGCTGCCCAGGTCGCGTTCGACTTCGTCGAAGACGCGGGCCGGGGCGTCCGGGTCGGCGAGATCCGCCTCAACTGCCGTGCTGGCTGCGCCGAGTTGGGTGAGGACCTCGGTGATGGTCGTGGTCGCGCCGGCCTCGGGGCCCCACGCCATGCGTTCGTCGTAGGGGGACCAGTAGGTGAAGGCGATGTCCCACCCCGAGGCCGCCAGCTGGCGGGCGATACCCGCACCGATGCCGATGGTCCGTCCTACTCCGGTGATCAGGGCGAGGGGGCGGGCAGGGGTGTGAGTGGGGTTCGTCGTCATGATCCGGGATCGTTCATGACCGGAAGAGGGTCGGCAACCGGCTTTTCCGTGCCGTCGGCGTGAAGCCACGGGATTCGGCCGCAGCGAGGACCGTTGACGCGGCGACAGGGGCAACCGACAGCCCGGCCTTGAGCAACGGTGCCGGAACCAATCAGACAGCCCCCGATTCCTTGGCGGCGGCCGTAACGACGGTCGCCAAGTCCGCTCCCGCCCGCAGCAGCCCTACGGTCCGTAGCGCGATCCCGTCGAGACGTTCACGCAGGACACGCTCGGCCTCTTCCGTGCCGTCGAGTCGATGCAGGGACCCCACGATCTCGCGCACCGCGGGAATGCCGTACCCGGCGCTGCGGAGGGCCGTGACGATACGGGCCGTCCTGATGGCGGAGAGGTCGTAGCGGCGGGCCTGGAGGGAGGTCACCCGCTCGGGGGTGACGAGTCCCTCCTGCTCCCAGAAGCGCAGGGTCGAGGCCCGTACGCCGAGTGCTCTGGAGAGTTCGGTGATCGTCATCGCGTCGCTGTCCCGTTCGACGTCCTGCTCGAACTCCGGTGTGTCCGCCTCGGCTTGGATCGCGCGCAAGGCCTGCTGAGCGCGCAGGGCCTCCTCGCGTTCCCGCGCGAGCCGCACATGAACGTCGTTGATCGCCGAGGCCGCCTCAGCGATCGTCTCTGTGCGCAGTTCAGCGAGCAACTGCCTTGCGACTACGGGCCCGACAGCGCCTGCGAGTCCTCGGTAGGCACGCAGGGCTTGGACGTGCAGCGGCGCGTAGGAACGGTAGCCATTGCTCGACCGAGCGGCCGGCGGAATGACACCCAGCCGCTCCAGATCGCGCACCTGTTGCACCGAGTACCCCGACTCGCGCGCCACATCGGCGGTCCTGAGCGTGCCCTGTCGCCGACCGCTCACCGGCTCACCCATCGGCCAACCCCACATAAGCACTTGAAGGTCACGCTTGAACCATGAGTATGGAACAGATCATCGCGACCGTACGAGACTTCACCGGCGCACTCGTGGTCGTACCGGAACCGGGCGGCGCCTTCCCCGAACTCGCCTGGGGGGACGCCTTCTTCTACTACGCCCCCGACGGTCGACCGCCGCAGAACGTGCAGCCGTACGGGACCGTCGTCACCAAGAACTATCCCGACGACATCGCGTCCGACCTTGATCCTCCGGGGCGTTGGCGCGTGAACATCCACGTCGGCCGTACGGCGTTCGGCGAACTCACGGGGGAGTCGCGCCGTCTCGACCGGTCCTACGACTACGCGGCCACCGACCATGTGTTGCCGCACCCGGTATACGGAGCACTCGGCTGGATCTGCGTCGTCAACCCCGGTGAGCGGACAGGGGAGTTGGTGGTGGAGTTGTTGCGCGGCGCTCACTATGACGCTCGGGTCAGGTTCGCGCGGCGAGGTGAGCACAGCGTTCCCCGGGGCGGGGCCGACCGATCCAATCCTTGAACCACCCTGCCCCTATGGGCAGTTGGGGTGGGTCCTCTGTGGAGATCGTTGCCCCAAAGGACCTGGCGGGGGTATCCGGTCTGCGGTTAGACAGCGATGATCGCGATTTCAGGCCAGGAAGTGAGCACGTGCACGCCCGAGACGAAGTCCGCCCGAAGGATGCCCCAGCCCGGCGAACCTCGGTGAGCGGTCCGGCAGTCCATCCCGTCAACACCGTTACGCCCTCGCGCGAGTTGCTGTCGCTCCAGGGCAAGGCGGGCAATGCCGGGGTCGTGCAGATGCTCGGCGAAGGGGGTCACTCCTGGGCCGGGCGGACGGCTGATCCCGCTTCGGGCGGGCAGCGGGCGGTGGTGCAGCGGAGCAAGTTGTCGCACGGGAACATCTCGTTCACCAACGTGTCGCTCAAGTACCCGGAATCGCAGGGCAAGGCCACCCGGGTGCTGGAGCTCCTGGCAGGCAACACGCAGGTCAAGTCCTTTCTCGCTGACCGGAGTTGCCGAATCACGCTGGAGAAGCGGACGACGGAGACGCCGGCGAACGTGGTCGACAAGGGGGCCGAGGGCGTCTTCGTCACGCTGGCCTCCTACTACCTGGAGAACTACGACATCGGCTACATCGTGGGCATGCTGTGCCACGAGTTCGGGATGCACCCGATGGCGCAGGCCGCTCCCAACATGCAGGAGGAAGAAGGGAACTTCCGGGGCATGCCGTACCCGGTGCCGGGTCTCGAAGGGAAGGACGTGCCCGAGGGGTTCGCGTCGATGAACTCCGACACCGCCCAGCAGGCCGATCACGTGCTCGGCGTCATTCCCGGAAGCCCGCGGTACACCGTCTACCGCGACGTCACCCTGGAGATGGCGGACCAGTTGCTGCGGGACGTGCACAACGAGGAGGACGGCGCCCGGGAACAGGACGTCACCGACCTGATCGACTGCTTCCTCATGGACGTGGCGTCGATCGCCGCGACGAACGACAACCGTATGCGCGGCATGCCGCTCCCGCGCAACAACGAGGGCGAGACGATCCGCAAGGACATCGCCGCGGTGTACAACGCCTACCGGGCCCGCCTCTCCACGGACATGCCACTGGAGCGGCAGACCATCCGGCCCCTGTTCCCGCCGGAGAAGACCCCGGAAGCGGTCAAGGCCGACTTCACGACCCTCCTCAAGCGCATCGCCAAGGGGAAACTCTGGGCCTGGAGCATCGACAACGGCAACTGAGGTCGACGGCGGCCCGACACCGACATCGGGTCGACAAGCCGTGCGCAGCGGATTTTCACGGTTCGGGGTGTCCGGAGTATCGGACACCCCGCATGCCCACTGTTACGATTCAGTAGAGTTCGCTGCTCAGCCGGATGCCCCGTATTTCCCCGTGACCAGGACCGTCCAACACCCTTCAAGACCTTCCCCGGGAGACTCTCATGGCGCGCAGGACCGGCCGCGTGACGGCGACCGACGTGGCCAAGGAGGCGGGAGTCTCGCAGACCACGGTCAGCTATGTGCTGAACGACGTGTCGCACCAGAAGATCTCCGACCAGACCCGGCGCAAGGTGCTGGACGCGGTGGAGAAGCTGGGTTACGAACCGTCCGCCGCCGCGCGCGCCCTGCGCCTGGGCCGCAGTGATCTCGTGCTGATGTTCCTCCCGGACGTTCCGGTCGGCGGCACACTGACCGCCCTGGTCGAACTGCTCGGCGACGAACTGGAACGCCACGGCCTGAACCTCGTCACCCGGCGCGAACACCACGCGCCCCTCAAGTCGCTGTGGCGTGAGCTCATGCCGGCGGCCGTGATGACGGCCTTCGACGTCTCCGCCGAGGACGTGGCCAGCATGCGCGCGGCCGGTATCCACGTGGTCAGCGCCGGGATGGGCCCCGCGGTCGCCCCCGGTGTCCTGACCGTCCCGCAGACCCTGATCGGCACGATGCAGGTCGAGCGGCTGGCGGCGACGGGACACACACGCATCGGCTACGCCGCCCCCGGCGACCCCCGGCTCCGGGACTTCCTGGACCTGCGGCTCGACGGCGCCCGTAGCGCCTGTGCGGAGCGCGGACTTGAGCCGCCCTTCGTGCTCGAAGTGCCGCTCGACATCTCGGCCGCCGCCGCGGCGGCCGAGCAGTGGCACGCGGCCGTCCCCGCCGTCACGGGCGTGTGCGCCTACAACGACGAGACGGCCTTCGCCCTCCTCGCGGGGATGCGCCGGGTAGGTCTCGCCGCGCCCTACGACCTGGCCGTGATCGGCGTCGACAACGACAAGTTGGCGCCGTTCGCGGTTCCGCCGCTGACGACGATCGACAACAACCTCGATGTCGCCGTGGGCCGCCTCGCCCGCATGATCGTCAATGGCGTCACCGGTCAATCCGAGCCACCGGTGCCCCAGGTGACCCCCCTGACACTGATCGTCCGCGAGTCCGCCTGACGGAACCCGGTCCGGCGTAAACCGGGCCGCTCCGGCGCAAGCCGGGCCGGTTTTGACGCGGGCCGAGCCGGTCCGACGCGAGCCGGGCCCATAGAGTCAAATCCCGTCTGACCAGGGCGTCTTCACCCGACTCCGGGGGAGTCCGGCTGCCCGCGCGCCATGACGTCGCCGTCCGCCGCCGTTCGTCCGGATTGCCGCTTCCCAAAAAGCTGTTGCACGGCCCTTGTGGTCCACCAAGTGCGGGGCTACGTTACGCATACGTTTCACTTGTACGTATCAGTGGCTGATTTCGGACCCACCGAAAAACGGTGGACATATAGCCCCTTCCGCCAGGAACGGCTGACCGCCAAGAACGGTCCAGGCCGCGTCAGGACCTGGTGTCCCACTCCCTCCGAGGCCCTTTGAGGGCGGCTCGCCGCGCGATGCCGTCCGGTCATCCACTCACCAGCGGAGCACCCATGCGAAGAATCGCGCTGACCGCCGTATCGGCTGTCCTGATGTTGTCCGCGGCCGCGTGCGGCTCGGGATCGGGATCCGGTTCGGGCAAGGCGGCCACCGGCGGCACCCTCACCCTGGCCCCCCTGGTCGCGGCCCAGCCGTGGGATCTGGCCGACGCCGGTCTCGGCAACAACGCGCAGTACTACCAGCCCGTATACGACTCGCTGCTTCGGCTCTCCCCGACGGCCGAGGTCGAGCCCAACCTGGCGACCAAGTGGTCGTACAACGCGGCCCGCACGATCCTCACGATGACCCTGCGTACCGGCGTGAAGTTCACCGACGGCACCGCGCTGGACGCCACGGCGGTCAAGACCAACCTGCTGCACACGGAGAAGGGCACCAGCGAGGCCGCGGGCCAGCTCAAGGGCATCACCGGCGTCGACGTCGTCAACTCCACCACGGTCGCGATCAAGCTCTCGGCGCCCGACCCCTCCCTCGTCCCGAACCTCGGCAACGTGGCCGGCATGCTGGCCAGCCCGAAGGCCATCGCCGCGGGGACGATCAAGACCACGCCGGTGGGCTCAGGGCCGTACACGCTGGACAAGTCCGCGACCACGGCGGGCAGTACGTACACCTTCGTGCGCAACCCGGACTACTGGAACAAGGCCGCCTTCCCCTTCGACAAGATCGTCCTCAAGCCGCTGACCGACCCGACCGCCGTCCTCAACGCGCTGCGCTCGGGGCAGGTCAACGGCGCGCTGCTGGCCAGCGCCAAGAACGTCGCGCCGGCCAAGAGCAGCGGGCTGAACGTCACCAAGTACACCTCCGGTGACGTCGAGGGCGTCTACATCTGGGACCGCGAAGGAAAGATCGTCAAGGCGCTCGGCGACGTCCGGGTCCGCCAGGCACTCAACTACGCCTTCGACCGCTCCACCATCGTCAAGACGGCGAAGCAGGGACTGGGCAGGGCGACCACCCAGATCTTCAACCCGGCGGGTTCGGCCTTCGACAGCTCGCTGAACTCGAAGTACTCCTACGACCCCGCGAAGGCCAAGCAGTTGCTCGCCGAGGCCGGCTATCCGCACGGCTTCTCGGTCACCGTCCCGGATGTGTCGTCGGTCTTCCCCGACCAACAGGCCGCCATGGTCCAGCAGTTGGAGGACATCGGGATCAAGGTCAAGGTCGACAAGATCCCCGTCACCCAGTTCATCAGCGCCCTGCTCGCGGGCAAGTACCCGCTGTCGTACATGACGTTGGCGTCCTTCCGGCCCTGGGACACCATCCAGATCGAGGTCGCGAAGAGCGCGCTGTGGAACCCGCTGCACAGTTCGGACCCGAAGGTCACCGACCTCATCACCAAGGCGCAGTCCGCGACCGGTGCCACCCAGGACGCCCTGTTCAAGCAGCTCAACACCTACCTCGTCGACCAGGCGTGGAACGCGCCCTGGGACTCCGTGGAGGCCACCTACGCGACGACCAAGGGCGTCACCTTCACCCCGCAGGCGTTCGCCGCCGTCCCGCCGATCTACAACTTCAAGCCCGCTGGCTGACCGGGCGTCGGACCGGACGGGTGCGGTGACATCGAGAGATGGCACCGCCCCGCCTGTCCGCCGATGAACTCCGGTCAGGGAGAGGCAAGGTGGAGAGACAGATGATCGTTTTCTTGGTCCGGCGCGTCGTCGCCGGGCTGGTCCTGGTCCTGGTCATCGCGACCACGACCTTCGCGCTGATGGGCCTCACCGGCTCCGACCCGGTCCGCCAGATCGTCGGGCAGACCGCCACCCAGCAGCAGGTGTCCGCCAAGTCCGCCGAACTCGGCCTCGACCAGCCCTTCGTGGTCCGCTACGGCCACTGGCTCGCCGACGCGGCGCACGGCAACCTCGGCAGCTCGTGGTTCAGCGACGAGTCCGTGACGAGTTCGCTGGAGAACAAACTCCCGGTCACCCTGTCCATCGTGCTGGCCGCGCTCCTGGTGTCGGCCGTACTGAGCACGGTGCTGGGCGTGGCCGCCGCGGTCCGCCGGGGCGCCCTGGACCAACTGGTGCAACTGCTCGCGGTGTTGGGCTTCGCCGTACCCAGCTTCCTGGTGGCGCTGGTGTTCGCCGTCGTGATCGGCGTCGACCTGGGCTGGCTGCCCGCGACCGGTTACGTGCCACTGGCGGACTCGGCGGGCGGCTGGCTCCGGTCGATCACCCTCCCCGCGCTGTCGCTCTCCGTCGGAGCGATCGCCGCCACCGCCCAACAGGTGCGCGGCTCCATGGTCGACGTCCTGCGCGCCGACTACGTACGCACCCTCCGCAGCCGAGGCATCAGCGAGCGGAGCCTGCTGTTCCGGCACGCCCTGCGCAACGCCGCCCCGGCCGCGCTGACCGTGCTGGCCCTGCAGTTCATCGGCCTGGTCGGTGGCGCGGTGGTCGTCGAGAAGGTCTTCGGCCTCAACGGCATCGGCAGCCAGGCGACCACCGCCGGTTCCCAGGGTGACACCCCCGTGGTCATGGGCGTCGTCGTGGTCATGGTCGCCCTCGTCGTGGTGGTCAACATCCTCATGGACCTGGCATACGGCTGGCTCAACCCGAAGGTGCGTGTCGGATGACGCTTCCCCAGTCCGAAGAGCCGGCGGGCACGGTCGCCACGGCCGTCGCCGCGCAGGGACGCGCCGGACTCCTGCGCCGACTGCTGCGCGACCCGGTGGCCGTGACCTGCCTGGTACTCCTCGCCCTCATCTCCCTGGCCAGCCTCTTCGCACCGCTTCTCACCAGCCAGGACCCGGCCCACACCTCACTGACCGACAGCCTCGCCCCACCCAGCGGCACACACCCCCTGGGCGGCGACGGCGTCGGCCGTGACGTCCTGGCCCGACTCCTCTACGGCGGCCGCACCAGTCTGCTCGGCGCCCTGCTCGCCGTCGCCGTCGCGCTGGTGATCGGCGTTCCGGCCGGTCTGGTGGCCGGCTACTACCGCAAGTGGTTCGACGCCGTGAGCAGTTGGGTGTCCAACCTGCTGATGGCCGTACCGGCGATCATCGTGCTCCTCGTCGTGATGTCCGCGGTGGGCCAGAACACCTACCTCGCCATGGCCGTCTTCGGCGTGCTGATGTCACCGGGCGTCTTCCGGCTGATCCGCGCCTCTGTGATCTCCGTACGCGAGGAGCTGTACGTCGACGCGGCACGGGTGTCAGGCCTGACGGATGCCCGGATCATCCGCCGGCACATCCTGCCCGTCGTGCAGGCGCCGACCATCATCCAGGCCGCCCAGATGCTCGGCCTCGGCATCGTCATCCAGTCCGGGCTCGAATTCCTCGGCCTGGGCTCGGCGACCCAGGCGAGCTGGGGCTCCATGCTCAACGACGCCTTCGGGAACATCTACACCAAGCCGGAGTTGATGCTCTGGCCTGGCGTGGCACTCGCGGTGACCGTCGCCTCGTTCGGCCTGCTGGGCAACGCCCTGCGGGACGCGCTGGACGGGAGCGCGACCGCCGGTCGAAGGTCGTCGCGCGGCGCTACGGCCCGTAGGCCGGTCGCCGACAAGAAGGCACCGCCCGTCACGCCCGAGGCGGGGGAGTCGGACGACGCCCTGCTCGTCCTCGACGGCCTGACGGTCTCCTATCCGACGGCCCAGGGCGAGAAGACCGTCGTCGACGGCGTCTCCCTGACCGTCCGCCGGGGCGAAGTCCTCGGACTGGTCGGGGAGTCGGGCTCGGGCAAGAGCCAAACCGCCTTCGCCGTCCTCGGGTTGCTGCCCCGCGAGGCCCAAGTCACCACCGCCCGCCTTCTGTTCGACGGCACGGAACTGGGACGACTCGGCCGCGCGGCGATGAACCGCTACCGCGGCCACCGGATCGCCTACGTCCCGCAGGAACCCATGTCCAACCTCGACCCCTCCTTCCGCATCGGCGCCCAACTCGTCGAACCGGTACGCCGACACCTCGGACTGTCGGCGGCCGACGCGAAGGCGAAAACGCTCGGACTGCTGGAGCGGGTCGGCATCTCCGACCCCGAACGGGTCTTCCGGGCCTACCCGCACCAGATCTCCGGCGGCATGGCACAACGCGTCCTCATCGCCGGCGCCGTCTCCTGCGAACCGGACCTGCTGATCGCCGACGAACCGACCACCGCCCTCGACGTGACCGTGCAGGCCGAGGTCCTCGACCTGATGCGGTCCCTTCAGCGCGAACGGAACATGGGCATGATCCTGGTGACCCACGACTTCGGTGTGGTCGCCGACATCTGCGACCGCGTGACGGTGATGCAGACCGGCACCGTCGTCGAATCCGCACCCGTGGCGCAGCTGTTCGCGGATCCCCAACACCCGTACACGCGCATGCTCCTGGCGTCCACGTTGGAGGACGCCGAGCCGCGGACCGCGCTGAGCCTGAGCCGCACGGTGCCGGCGAGCGTGGCGGGAGCGGTGAGCGGCGCGGGTGTCACGAACAGCGAAGGCATCACGCACACCGGACGTCAGGAGGGTCCGGCATGACCGCGACCATGAACGGGACACCGAACGAGAAGCTCCCGGCCGAACCCCTGTTGGTCGTGGACGAGTTGGTCGTGGAGTACCCGACGAAGGGCTGGCGCAAGCCGCCGTTCCGGGTGCTGAAGGGCGTGTCGATCGGCATCGGCGCGGGCGAGACCCTCGGGCTGGTCGGCGAGTCCGGATCGGGCAAGACCACCCTGGGCCGAGCCGTCCTCGGACTGGCCCCGGTCACCTCCGGGACCGTCCGCTACGACGGCAAGGTCATCTCCGGCCTGGCCGCGAAGGAACGCCGGGCGCTGAGCAGCGACATCCAGGTGGTGTTCCAGGACCCGTACACCTCCCTCAACCCGGCGATGACCGTGAACGACATCCTCAGCGAACCGCTGCGCGTCGCGGGAACCCCTCGGACGAAGGCCGAGAAGCGGGTGCGGGACCTGCTCGACCACGTACGGCTGCCCGCCGACGCGGGGGAGCGGCTGCCACGCGAGTTCTCCGGCGGACAGCGCCAACGCATCGCCATCGCAAGGGCGTTGTCCCGGGACCCGAGGGTCATCGTCTGCGACGAGCCGGTCAGCGCACTGGACCTCTCGACCCAGGCCCGGGTACTGGACCTGTTCGTCGAGATCCAGGAACGCACCGGCGTCGCCTACCTCTTCGTCACCCACGACCTGTCCGTGGTCCGGCACATCAGCCACCGGGTGGCGGTCATGCAGGGCGGAGAAATCGTCGAGACCGGGGACGCGGCGACCGTCACCACCGCACCCCAACACCCGTACACCCAACGCCTGTTGCTCGCCGCGCCCGTGCCGGACCCACAGCGGCAGGCGGAACGCCGGGCCGAGCGGCGCCGGTTGGCCGAGGCCACCGCCGCGTCCCCGGGCGCCACCACCGCCGTATCCACGACCGCCTCCACGTCGGGAGACCGAGCATGACCCTGCCCAACCCCACCCTCCCCGGCTTCCACCCGGACCCCAGCATCACCCGCGTCGGCGACGACTACTACCTCGCGTGTTCCAGCTTCGAGTACCTCCCCGGCGTACCGCTGTTCCACAGCCGCGACCTGGTGCACTGGGAGCAGATCGGCAACGTGGTAACCCGGCCGGGGCAGTTGGCGGTGGAGAAGGTCCCCACGCTCGGCGGTGCCTGGGCGCCCACCATCCGGTTCCACGACGGCCGTTTCTGGCTGGTCGTCACCGACGCGATGGGGCGCGGGAGTCTGATCTTCAGCGCCGAACGGGCCGAGGGACCGTGGTCCGACGGCATCGTCATGCAGGGCATGAACGGCATCGACCCGGACCTCGCCTGGGACAGCGAGGGCACCTGCTTCGTCACCTACTCGGGTCTCCAACTCGACGGAGACCACGCCGGCGAACACCTCGGCATCCAGCAGGTCCGCATGGACCTCGACACCGGCCAAGCCCTCGAAGAACCCCGCTCGTTGTGGTCCGGCACCGGCCTGATGTTCCCCGAGGCGCCGCACCTCTACGAGATCGACGGCACCTGGTACCTCCTGATCGCCGAGGGCGGCACCGAGCGCGGGCACTCCGTGAGCATCGCCCGCGGCACCCGTCCCGACGGCCCCTTCGAGGGCTGCCCGGCCAACCCGGTGCTCAGCGCCCGCAGCACCGACCGCCCGATCCAGAACACCGGCCACGCCGACCTCGTACGCACTCCCGACGACGGCTGGGCGCTGTTCCTGCTGGGCATGCGACCCGGCGGTCTGACGAGGGCCTTTTCCCCCATGGGCCGGGAGACGTTCAGCACCTCGCTGGACTGGGTCGACGGCTGGCCGATCGTGCAGCCGGTCCAACTGACGCCACCCACCGCACCAGTTGAGCACCACGACGACTTCACGGGCACCCAACTCGGCCTGGAATGGCTCTCCATACGGACCCCGGCCGCCGACTGGTCCTCACTCACCGAACGTCCGGGCCACCTCGTCGTGCAGGGAGACGGCTCCACCATGGACGACCCGCGGCCACGCTTCGTCGGCCGCCGGCAGGAGCACCAGGCGGCCGTCTTCTCGGTCCGCGTGGATGCTGGTGGGGGAGTCGGCGGCCTCAGCCTGCGGATCGACGAACGCCATCACTACGACATCGAAGTGGGCGCCGGTGTCGCCCGTGCCCGTGCCCGGGTGGGCGGACTCTGCCAGACCTGGGAGCAGGCGATTCCACAGGGACCGGCGACCGTGCGGATCGAGACCGAGCCGGTCAGGGGCATGGGGCTCGATGCCCTCGGCCCGGACATGGTGAGGCTGTCCGTCGAGACCGGCGCCGACACCGGGTCGATCGAACTCGCCGTCGTGGACGGGCGCTACGTCTCCGCGGAGACCGCCGCGTCCTTCACCGGCCGAGTCGTCGGCATGTACGCCGCTGAAGGGGCCGTCGCCTTCGGTCAGTTCAGGTACCGGGGCGAGGACTGACGCCTCCGCCCCGTCCACGACAGCCGACTGATACCTGAGAGAAAGTCACCAGCACCGTATGGGCACTTCCTCCTCACGCATGCTCTTCGGAGCCGCGTACTACACCGAGTACCAGCCGTACGAGCGGCTCGCGCAGGACCTGGATCTCATGGCCGAGGCCGGGTTCAGCGTCATCCGGGTCGGCGAGTCGGTCTGGTCGACCTGGGAACCCCGCGAGGGCCACTTCGAACTCGACTGGCTGCAACCGGTGCTCGACGCCGCCCACGCCCGAGGCATCAAGGCCATTGTGGGCACGCCGACCTACGCCGTCCCGCCGTGGCTGCGCCGCAAGTACCCGGAAACGGCGGCCCGTTCGGGCACCGGACAGCCCATCCCGTACGGCATGCGGCAGGACGCGGACTACTCGCACCCCGCCTTCCGGCATCTCGCCGAGCGACTCGTCCGCAACATCGTGGCGCGCTACGCCGACCACCCGGCGGTCATCGGCTGGCAGGTCGACAACGAACCCGGGCTGCGGATCTTCCACAACGACTCGGTGTTCCAGGGTTTCCTCGACCACCTCCGCGACCGCTACGGCGACGTCGAGACCCTCAACCGCCGCTGGGGGCTGACCTATTGGTCCCACCGGTTGCAGGACTGGGCGGACCTCTGGACCCCCGACGGCAACACCACCCCGTCCTACGACCTGGCCTGGCGCCGCTACCAGTCGTGGCTGACCCAGGAATACATCACGTGGCACGCCGAGTTGGTGCGCGGCCTGGTGCCGGAGGACCAGTTCGTCACCACCTGCGTCGCCCTCGGCCAACAGGGCCTCGACATCTCGGCCATCGGCCGCCCCCTCGACGTCGCCGGGGCGAACATCTACTACGCGACCCAGGACGGGCTGGCCCTGCCCGGCTCCGACGAGCCGGACGGCGGGCTGTACCCGTTCTTCGTCTCCTGGTCAGGGCCCGCCTGGCTCTACCTCCAGAACGACATGGCACGCGGCATCCGCCAGGAACCCTTCCTCGTCATGGAGACCAACGCCACCTCGATCGGCGGCTCCGCCGACAACTTCCCCCTCTACAAGGGCCAGGCCCGCCAGGCCGTGTGGAGCATGGTCGCGCGCGGCGCCCGGATGATCGAGTACTGGCACTGGCACTCCCTCCACTACGGCGCCGAGACCTACTGGGGCGGCATCCTCGGCCACAGCCTGGAACCCGGCCGGACGTACGACGAACTCGCCGCGATTGCTGGGGAGTTCAAGCAAGCGGGCGACGCGATCGAGGGGCTACGACCCCGCAGTGACGTAGCGATGCTGCTGTCCGCCGACAGCCGTTGGGCGATGGAGTTCATGGGGCCGCTCCGGGGGAACTCCCCTGCCTGGTTCGGCGATCCGCAGTCCTACGAGCGCATCGTCGCCGCCTTCTACCGGGGGCTGTTCGACGCCGGGCTGTCCGTCGACATCGTTTCCCCGGAGCAACTGCCCTTCAGTCCGGAGGAGTTGGCGGACCGCTGGCCGGTGCTCGTCGTCCCGGCGCTGTACATCGCGGACGACGCGACACTGGATCTGCTGCGCCGGTACGCCGAAGCCGGCGGCCATCTCGTCCTCACTCCGCGCACCGGCTACGCCGACGAGGAGGCCGTCGCCCGGCACACGGTCATGCCTGGTGTGCTGCGCGCTGCCGTGGGCGCGCGCTATCAGGAGTTCACCAATGCGCTGACCCCGGTCGTGATCACCCAGGGGGACGCGAACGGCCCCGCCCCGCACGGACACGCCACCGCGTGGGCCGATGGCCTGATCGCGGAGGGTGCCACCGTCCTCGCCGGGTACGACCATCCGCACCTGGGTCAGTTCGCCGCCATCACCACCCACGAGTACGGCGACGGCCGCGTGACCTACATCGGGACCGTCCCGGACCGCGAACTCTCGCACAGCCTCGCGGACTGGCTCGCCGGGGTCTCGCTCCCCGCCGACGCCTGGCGCGAGGACCGGCCGCCGACCGTCACCTGCACCTCGGCCACCGCCGCCGACGGCGCCGTCCTGCGCTTCGTCCACAACTGGGCCTGGGATCCGGTCGATTACCGCCTGCCCGGTGACGTCCGCGACCTGTTCACCGGTGAGTCCCTCGCCGCCGGCACCGCGCTCGAACTCGGTCCCTGGGACGTCCGGTTGCTCGTCGAGCACGGCGTCGAGACCCCAGGCGGGATCCACACAGACCCGGCCCGCGCCACTCCCGTCACCCCCACTTCACCCTCACCGAGGAGGACGCCGTGACCCGGCAGCCCACCACCGACGCCCCCTCCACCCCCTCCGCCACCGATGAAGTCGAGCTCGCCAGGCGTCTCGGCGCGCTCACCCTGGAGCAGAAGGTGAGGCTGCTGACCGGCGCCGACTTCTGGTCCCTCCACCCCGAACCCGCCGTTGGGCTACGGCGGTTGGTCGTCTCGGACGGACCCGCCGGAGTCCGCGGCGAGCTCTGGGACGAACGCAGCCCCTCCGCCAACGTCCCCTCGCCCACCGCACTGGCCGCCACCTGGGACGAACCCCTCGTCGAACGACTCGGCGGCCTGCTCGCCCACGAGGCACGCGCCAAGGGCGTCGACGTCCTCCTCGCCCCCACCGTGAACCTGCACCGAACCCCTTACGGCGGACGGCACTTCGAGTGCTTCAGCGAGGACCCGCTGCTCACCGCCCGCATCGGCATCGCCTATGTCCAGGGCGTCCAGGGCGGCGGAGTCGCGGCCACCGTCAAGCACTTCGTCGGCAACGACTCCGAGACCCAGCGCATGACGCTCGACGCGCGGATCGGTGAACGCGCCCTGCGGGAGCTGTACTTGGTGCCGTTCGAGCGGATCGTCGGCGAGGGCGGGGTCTGGGCCGTCATGGCCGCCTACAACGGGGTCAACGGACACCCGATGACCGAGAGCCCGCTGCTGCGCCAAGTGCTGCACGACGACTGGGACTTCGACGGACTCGTGATGTCGGACTGGTTCGCCGCCCGCACCACCGAACCCTCTGCACGCGCCGCCCTCGACCTGGTGATGCCCGGCCCGATCGGCCCATGGGGCGACGCCCTGGTCGCCGCCGTACGCAAGGGCAAGGTCGACGAGGCCCGCGTCGACGACAAGGTGCTACGCCTCCTGCGCCTCGCCGCCCGGGTCGGCGCGCTGAGCGATGTGCCCGCCCCCGCCCTTCCGCCCCACCACGACGCCGAGTCCGTGGCGGTCCGACTGCGCGAGACCGCCGCCGCCGGATTCGTACTGGCCCGCAACGAGAATGCCCAACTTCCCCTGGACGGGGCGTCATTGACCCGGGTCGCCGTCCTCGGCCCCAACGCCGCCGTGGCCCGCACCCTCGGCGGCGGCAGCGCCACCGTCTTCCCGCCCTACACCGTCTCCCCGCTCGACGGCATCCGCGCCGCCCTGGGCGACGACGTCGAGGTCACCCACGGCGTCGGCGTGACCCCGCAGACGCGCACTCCGGCGGCGGCCCTGACGTACCTCCGCCACCCCGACGGCTCCGGCGAGGGCGTCGAGGTGAGCTTCCGCGCCGAGGACGGAACCCTGCTCGGCACCGAGCGCCGCGCCGGGAGCGCCTACACCTGGATGGGCTCCTACGGCCCCGACGTCCCCATCGGCCAGGTCGCCCGGGTGGAGGTGCGCACCCTGATCCGTGCGACCGACGCCGGCCGGTACGCCATCGGCGGCTCGGGCATCGGACGCTTCCGGTTGTCCGTCGCAGGGAGCGAGGTGTTCGACGTACGCCTCCAACTCCCGCCGGGCGCCGACCTGGTGGAGGGTCTGATGACTCCGCCGCAACGTCTGCACACCGTCGAGCTGGCGGAGGGCGAGGAGACCGAGGTCGTCCTCATCCATGACATCGCCGCCGCCCAGGAGGTGGCCACTCACGACGACGACGTCTCGACGGACGACGCCCTCGGCGACGCCGTCACCATGTTCCAGCTCAACCTCCAGCCGCCGCACGGCAACGACGACGAGGAGATCGAGCGGGCCGTGGCGCTCGCCCGCGAAGCCGATGTCGCCGTGGTCGTGGTCGGCACCACCGAAGAGGTCGAGAGCGAGGGCTTTGACCGCGACAGCCTGGCCCTGCCCGGCCGACAGGACGAACTCGTCCGCCGGGTCGCCGAGGCCAACCCCCGTACCGTCGTGGTGGTCAACTCCGGAGCCCCGGTGCTGCTTCCGTGGTCCGAGGAGGTGGCGGCGGTGCTGCTCGCCTGGTTCCCCGGGCAGGAGTTCGGCAACGCCCTCGCCGACGTACTGCTGGGCGTCGCGGAACCGGGCGGCCGACTGCCGACCGGCTGGCCCGTGTCCGAGGAGGGACTGCCCGCCACCGAACCGGTCGACGGCGTACTCGCCTACGACGAGGGGCTGTTCATCGGCTACCGGGGCGACGGCCGCACCGGATGGCAACAGCCCCGCTACGCCTTCGGCCACGGACTCGGCTACACCACCTGGGAGTTCGTCTCGCTCGACACCCCGAGCGAGGTGGCCCCCGGCGCCGAACTGACCGTGGAAGTACGGATCCGCAACAGCGGCACCCGGCACGGCAAGGAGGTCGTGCAGATCTACGCCGGCCGCCCCGGCGGTGCCGTGGTGCGCCCTCTCCGCTGGCTCGCCGGGTTCGCCGCGGTCGAGGCGGCGCCGGGCGAGGAGGTCGTCGCGACGGTCACCGTGGACGCCCGGGCGTTCGAGCACTGGGACGCCGAAGTGGGCGGCTGGGCAGTCGAGTCGGGCACGTTCAGGCTGGAAGCGGGACCGTCGTCGACGACCCTGCCGCTGGCCGCCGACATCGCCGTAGGCCAGTGACGACCGGCACGCAGACGGCAGTCGGCCCTTGGCGGCAGATCGAGATCCTCCTGACCGGGACTCGTGACTACGCGAACCCTTACACCGACATCGACGTATGGGCGGAGTTCACGCACGAGTCCGGGACCGTCCTGCGCCGCCCCGCTTTCTGGGACGGCGGCCGGAGTTGGAGGATCCGGTTCGCCTCCCCGCACGCGGACGGCCGTTGGACCTGGCGCAGCGGCAGTTCCGTAGCGGACGAAGGTCTGTCCGGGCGGGGTGGATCGCTCATCGTCCGCCCCGCCACCGACGACGCCAACTCCTTTCATCAGCACGGCTTTTGGCGGATGTCGCCCGGCGGACGCAGCCTGGTGCACGCCGACGGGACGCCCGCGCTGCTGGTCGGCGACACCGCCTGGGCCCTGCCCTGGCGGGCCACCGAGGAGCAGGTCACGGAGTACGCCGCCGATCGGCGGGCCAAGGGTTTCAACGCGGCCCTGTTGATGAGCGTCCAGCCGGACATGGACGCGCGCGGACCTCGTGACCGCACCGCCGACGAGGGCTTCGACGTCGGCTTCGAGGACCTGCCCACCGGGCACGTCAATGTGCTGAACCCGGCGTATTTCCAGTACTTGGACCGGCTGATCGGGATTCTGCGCGAGCACGGAATCGTCCCCGTGCTCCAGCCGATCTTCCACGGGTTCGGATGGAAGGGCCTGCGGGTGGCGGGTCCGGTGGTCCCGCCGCAGGAGTACGCGCGCTACTGCCGTTATCTCGTGGCTCGGTACGGCGCCGGCCCGGTCGTCTACCTGGTCGGCGCCGACGGCGAGGGTCACGAACCGCAGATCGCGGCGGGCGGCGCGGAGGTGGGCCGTTGGGACGCCTACGGCCAGCCCTGCGGCATCCACTACCGGCCCCACACCGACAACTTCGCCCACCAGAGCGAGAGTTGGCTGCACTTCCAGTGGTGCCAGACCGGGCACATGGGCGGGCACGTCCAGGAACGGGTCGCCGACATGTGGCGCAACACCCCCGTCAAGGCGGTCGCCAACGCCGAGCCGACGTACGAGAACACCGGCCGACCCGGCCGCGCCGCGGGCTGGTGGCAGGGGCACGAGGCCTGGAGCAACCTCTGCGCTGGCGGCACGATGGGCGTGGTCTACGGGGCGGCGAGCCTGTGGCAGTGGCGGCTGCACGCCGGCGAACCGGGCCACGAGGAGTTCTTCCTGGCCGAGGGCGCCGGCTGGCGCGAGGCACTGGACTTCGAGGGCTCGCGCGCCGTAGGGCTGATCTCCCGCATCCTCGACGGCCTTCCCCTCACGGACATGCGGCCCGACTGGCGATCGGCCCTGGCGCCCCGGGGCCTGTCCGTCCCCGGCGTGCTGTACCTCTGCTACGCGGAGGAGGGTGGCCCGCTGATCATCACCGACCCGGAGATCGTCCCGCTCCCGTACCGCGTGGTCGACCCCCGGTCCGGCGAGACCGTCCGCGAGGGCGTACGCGCGACCGCCGGGGAACCTGTACCCGACGAGGGTGGTGCGCCGAGGGTGTACATCTGCCATGACCCGAGGGGGAGTTGAGCTCCGTGCACGTAACACCACCCACCTTCGAGCACCACCGCGAACCCTTCGGCATCGGCGAGTCCGTTCCCCGCCTCAGCTGGCGCACGATCACCGACACCGGGGACTGGCGACAGGCCGCGCACCAGGTATCGATCACCGCCGCCGACGGCACGGTCCTCGCCGACACCGGGCGCGTGGAGTCCGCCGAGTCCGTCCTCGTCCCCTGGCCCGGCCCACGCCTCGGCTCCCGGGAACGCGTCGGCGTACGCGTACGCGTCTGGGGTGAGGACGAGGACGAGCCGTCGCCCTGGTCGGATCCCGCGTACGCCGAGACGGGACTCCTGGAACCGGCCGACTGGACGGCCCGCCCCATCACTCCGGACAGCGCCCCTGTCGAGGAGTCACTGCCCGCGGCACTGCTCCGCCGCGACTTCACCCTCGCCGCTCCCGTCGCCTCCGCCCGGCTGTACATCACCGCGTACGGCGTCTACGCGGCCGAGATCAACGGCGAGCCCGTCGGCGACCACGTCCTGGCCCCCGGCTGGACCTCCTACCAACACCGCCTGCGCTACCAGACGTTCGACGTGACACCACTGCTGCGAACCGGCGAGAACACCATCGGAGCCCTGCTGGGCGAGGGTTGGTACACCGGACGCCTCGGCTTCCACGGCGGCAAACGCAACATCTACGGCGAACGCCGCGCCCTCCTCGCCCAGTTGGAGATCGCGTACGCCGACGGCACGACGCAGATCGTCCGCACCGACGAATACTGGCGTACGACGACCGGTCCCGTGCTGCGTTCGGAGATCTACGACGGCGAGGCCTACGACGCGCGGCGGGAACGGCCGGGGTGGTCCGCGCCGGGACATGAGTTGTCCGACTGGACCCCGGTGCGTGAACTGCCGCTCCCTCGTGTTGAGTTGGTGGCCCCGACGGGTCCGCCCGTGCGACGCACCCAGACCGTCGCCCCGGTCGACGTCATCACGACGCCGTCCGGGAAGACCGTCCTGGATTTCGGGCAGAACCTGGTCGGCCGACTACGCATCCGCGTCAAGGGCCCCGCCGGCCACGAGGTCACCCTGCGCCACGCGGAGGTGCTGGAGCACGGCGAACTGTGCATCCGGCCACTGCGGTTCGCCGCAGCCACGGACACCTACATCCTGCGCGGCGAGGAGATGGAGGCAGGCGAAAGTGCGGAGGCCGACGAGGGCGTGGAGACCTACGAACCACACTTCACCTTCCACGGCTTCAGATACGCCGAGATAGGGAACTGGCCCGGCCCGCTCGACCCCGCCGACATCCAAGCGGTCGTACTCCACACGGACATGGCCCGCACCGGCTGGTTCGAGTGCTCCGACCCGCTGGTGAACCGGTTGCACGAGAACGTCGTGCAGGGCATGCGCGGTAACTTCCTGGACGTCCCCACGGACTGCCCGCAGCGCGACGAACGCATGGGCTGGACCGGTGACATCCAGGTCTTCGCGCCCACCGCCTCCTTCCTGTACGACTGCTCCGGCATGCTGACCGGCTGGTTGCGTGACCTGGCGGCGGAGCAACTGGCGCGGCCGGACGGCGTACCGCCCCTCGTGGTCCCCGATGTGCTGCCGGATGCCTTCGAGGGCGTAGGGGCTCAGGCGGTGTGGGCGGATGTCGCGGTGCTTCTGCCGTGGACTCTGTACCGGCGGTTCGGGGACCTGGAGGTGCTGCGCGCCCAGTACCCGAGCATGCGGGCGTGGGGCGAGGCCACGATCCGGCTTACCGCCGAGGGGGACGGGCTGTGGCGCCAGGACTTCCAACTCGGGGACTGGCTCGACCCGCAGGCCCCGCCGGACCGTCCGGGGGAGGCGCGGACCGACGGCGACCTCGTCGCCAACGCGTACGTCATCCGCTCCGCCGAGGTCCTCGCCGAGGTCGCCGAACTCCTGGACGGGGCCGGTCAGTTGGACGACGGCAAGGAGGACGCAGCCCGGTTCCGTGCGCACGCACAGGCCGTACGCGAGCGGTTCGCCGACCAGTTCGTCACGCCGGACGGCCGACTCGCCTCGGACACGCAGACCGCGTACGCCCTGGCGCTCGCCTTCTCGCTCCTGCCGTCGGAACGCCAACGGCGGGGCGCGGCTCAGCAGTTGGCACGCGTCGTGCGCCGCGCGTCCTTCCGTATCGCCACCGGTTTCACGGGCACGCCACTGATCTGCGACGCCCTCTGCGCGGCGGGCGAGCCTCAACTCGCCTACCGCATGCTCCTGGAGAGGGAGTGCCCGTCGTGGCTCTACCCGGTGACCATGGGGGCCACCACCGTCTGGGAGCGCTGGGACTCGATGCTGCCCGACGGCACGGTCAACCCCGGGGAGATGACCTCCTTCAACCACTACGCGCTCGGCGCCGTAGCCGACTGGCTGCACCGTACGGTCGCGGGTCTCGCCACCGCCGAACCCGGCTGGCGGCGACTGCGCATCGCCCCGGTCCCGGGCGGCGACCTGACGTGGGCGAAGGCGGCCCACGACACCCCGTACGGCAGGGCCGAGGCGGGCTGGCGCATCGAGCGTGTGAAGGGCGGCCGTATGAGGGACGTCCTCGTCGTCGAGACGCTGGTGCCACCGAACGCCCGGGCCGAGGTCCAACTGCCGGACGGCAGCGCCGCGTTCGAGGTCGGCTCGGGACGCCATACGTTCCGGCGTCCCTACGCCGCCCCGGGCTGGCCGCCGGTCGCGATCCGGTTGCCGTGAGGTGAACCTCGGGCGGTCTCGGCGCCTCAGCCCGCGGTGCGGGCCAGTTCGGCTACGGCTTCGACGGCCTGGTCGAGTTCGGCCTCGGTGTTGTAGTAGTGCGGGGACAGCCGCACCAAGGGGTGGACGCCTCGGTTCTCGGTGTCGAACTGGGTGTGCTCGGCGAAGGTCGTGCTGACGTTGATCCCCTGCTTCGCGAGCGCCGCGGCGACATCGGCCGTGGGGAGGGCGTCGATCTTCGCGGTGACGATGGCGCACCGGTCGCGGCCGAGGTCGTAGGTGGTGACACCGGGCAGCGCGTCGAGGTGGTCACGCAGGTGTGCGCCGAGGGCGATGGAGCGTCGGCCGATCGCGTCCATGCCGAGTTCCAGGGCCTGTTGGACGGCCTCGCTCAGACCGAGGACGTTGGAGTAGCTCATCTCCCACGTCGCGAAGCGCCGCGCGCCGTCGTGCCAGGTGAAGCCCCGCTTGCCGTCCCAGGTCGCGGCCTCGATCTCGACGACGTTCGGGTCCAGGTATTCCAGGGCCTCGGGACGCACCCACAGAAAGCCCGTGCCGCGCGGGCCCCGCAGGAACTTGCGGCCGGTCGCGGTGAGCAGGTCGCAGCCGATCTCGGCGACGTCGACCGGGAACTGGCCCACGGACTGGGTGGCGTCCAGCAGGAAGGGAACGCCGGCCGCGCGGGTGATCCTGCCGATCTCCGCCGCCGGGTTGACCAGGCCGCCACTGGTGGGGATGTGGGTGACGCCGACGAGCTTGGTGCGCTCGTCGATCAGATCGGCCAGGGCCGCGGTGTCGAGCTGCCCGTGCTCGTCGTCGGGTACGACGACGACCTCGGCTCCGTGGCGCCGGGCGGTCTGCAGATAGGCGAGCACGCTGCTGCCGTACTCGTCCCGGCCGGTGAGGATGCGGTCGCCGGGCTTGAACGTCATGGAGTAGAAGGCCGCGTTCCACGCGTGGGTGGAGTTGTCGAACAGCGCGATCTCGTCCGGCTGCCCGCCCACCAGCCGGGCGATGTTCGCGTGGGTGGCGTCGATACGGTCGCGCTCCTGGTTGGCGGCTTCGTAACCGCCGATCGCCGCCTCCAGCTCCAGGTGGGAGGTCATGGTCTTGAGCGTCCGACGGGACAGCAGACCGGCTCCCGCGTTGTTGAGGTGCACCCGGTTCGCGGTGCCCGGGGTGTCCTGGCGGAGCGCGTCGATGTCCATGTCCTCTGCTTCCCATCTGTCCGAAGAACCCGTTCCTTCACGTTCTCAACTCGTGCCCATTCAGTAAAGTGAATGTTTCTGGATGTGAAAGGCCAAGAAATCTGATGGATGGAGCCGTCCGGCAGCGTCCGGAGCGGTCACCCCGTGCGCGCGGGCAGCCTGCCGACCGCGTGTCCGAGCGCGGCGAGGAACGCCCGGATCAGGGGATGCTCCCCGGCACCGGCGCGCACGGTCGCGAGCACGGTGCGGACGTGGACGGCGGAGGTGTCGAGCGCCAGTCGGGGGGTGCGGTCGAACCACAGCATGTCGGGCAGGAAGGCCACCGCATGGCCCTGCTCGACCAGCCGTGCGTGGGCCAGCATGTCCGCGGAGACGTAGGCGACGTCCGGCTCGAAGCCCGCCGCGTGGCACACGGAGGTCGCCCATGCGCGGGCGGGCGTGCCGGCGGGCTCCATCACCCAGGGGTGCTTGGCCAGTTCGACCACGGCCGCCACGGGCGTAGGGGTGGCGAGCCGCATGGCGTCCTCGTACAGGTGATGATGCTCGACCTCCGCAGCGCGGGCCGGTCGCGGGTGACCGGGGAACGTTTCGTCGATCACGAGGTCGAAGTCCCGGGTGAGCAGACCGGGCAACGAGGTGTCGGGCTCCGCCTGCGTGGCCTCCACCCGCACCCGGGGATGGTGCTCGCGCAGCCAGGTCAGCGCGGCGGGCAGCAGCGCGAGCATCGCCGTCTGGAAGGCCGCGACCCTGAGCGTCCCCGACACCTCCCGGAGCGAGGCCGCGATCTCCGTCTCGGCGCGCTCCAGTTCCCGTAGGGCCTTCTCCGTACGGGCGACGAGGATCTCGGCCTGCGGTGTCAGCCGGACCCCACGCCCCTCCCGCTCCAGCAGGGGCGCGCCGACCTCCGACTCCAGGAGCGTCAGCTGCTGGGAGACGGCCGAGGGGCTGTACGACATCGCCGTCGCGACGGCGGCCAGCGTGCCGCGGTACTTCAACTCCCGCAGCACCTCCAGGCGGCGCAGGTTGTACATGCCGGTCACTCCGTCCCTGTGCCACTGCGGTTCGCTTCACTGAACGATGACGGATCCCGGCCCGGCCCCGCGAGCCGGGCGGCGGGCGTTCACCCGTGGACATGATCGACCTGAACACCGGGAGTGCCGTGACGGGCACCACCGGGCAAGCGAGCTTGAAGTTTCAAACGGAGTCGGTCAGACTCTCGTTTTAGAGTTCAAACGAACCGTCTCGGGGCGGCTTGGGCTCTGCCCGGAATCTCCCTCCCTGGAGTTGTCATGTCACTTGCCTCTGATGCCGTCGCCGTCCGCCGTGGTCCGCTCGTCGTCGCGGGAGGTGTCCTCGCGGCGATCGTGCTGGCCTCCGCGGCGGACACCGTCATCGCCCAACTCGCCCTGGCCGCAGGCGCCCCCGACGACTTCCAGCCCCTCAAGGCACCGTCGTACATCTTCCTGACGACGGTCGGCATAGTCGCCGGCGCCATCGGCTGGACCATCCTGCGCAAGGTCTCGAAGTCCCCCCAGGTGCTGGTCCGTTGGCTGGTACCGACCCTCGTCGTGGTGTCCTTCGTCCCCGACTTCCTGCTCTACGGCGACGGCGGCGCGACCGGTGTCGGCGCGCTGCTCCTGATGCACGTGACGGTCGCGGCGGCCGCCGTGGTCACCTACCGCAAGGTGATGCCCCTGTCGTAGGGACACCCACGGCCGCCGTCCGACTCGCTACGCGGCGCCTACCGTCGTACGCCACAACTCCCCGGTCTCCGCCGCCGCTTGCGGCGCCATGAGCAGCAACGGCTCGCCGTATGACGGGAGTTGAGGCATGGCCACCGCACCCGCCTCGGTCGCGATGAGGAGCGCGGGCAGGCCGTCCACCGGGTGGAACTCGCCGATCGCCGCGGCTGTCGCCCGGCCCGCCGCGACCTGGACCAACGACAGCGCGGTCGAGCCCATGACCCGTGCGGTGCAGTGCCGTTCGGCCAGTTTCGCGAGGAGCGCGTCCAGGCCGGGCCAGTGCGCGTGGGCCGCCCACTCCGTCAAGAACGCGTGGCCGGTGAGCGTGGTGTGGTCCGCCGCGTGGATCGGGGTGCCGTTCAGGTGTGCGCCCTTGCCCCGCACCGCCGTGAAGACCTCGCTCCGCCAAGGGTCCGCCACCAGGCCGAGCAGCGGACTGCCGTCCGGTTCCGCGAGGCCCAGGGAGAAGGAGCACCAGCCAAGCCCGTGGGCGTAGTTGGTCGTTCCGTCCACCGGGTCGATCACCCAGTGCGGTGCGCCGTCCGACGAGCCCTGCTCGGCGCCGTACTCCTCGCCGTCGATGCCCCAGTCGGGGAACTCCCGCCGCAGCACCGCCCGTACGTGCCGCTCCACCGCCTCGTCGGTATCCGTGACGATGTCGGCCGGGCTCGCCTTCTCCCGGACCGGCCCCGCACCTCCCCGGTTCCCGTTGCGGATCGCCTCCGTCGCCCACTCGGCCAACTCCACGGCCACCCGCAGAGCACCGTCCAGGTCATGGTTGACCGTCACAGCTCTTCACCACCCCGTTCACGTCGTTGCTAATGATCGCGTCCACGCCCCAGCCGAGCAGTTCGCCGCGCCGGTCCGCGTCGTCCACCGTCCAGCAACTCACCAGCACGTCCCGCGCATGCCAGTGAGCCACCGACTCCTCGTCCAGGAACCGGTGCTCGGGATTGAAATACTGCGGGCGTACGGCCGCCAACACGCCCTCGGAAGGCGGAAGTTCGCCGTACCAACTGAGGAACAGCGTGATCCGCTCGTCGCGCGCCCGAACCGCCGCCATCGCCTCCGCCGCACCGCAGAACATGGCGACCGCTCCGAGGCCTTCGAGTTCCGCGTGCGCCGCCGTCGCGACGATCGGGTCCCCGGTGTCCAGCAGGAGCGGCACCCCGGCGGCGGCTTCCAGCGCCTCCCGCAAGGTCGGGACGGCCGGAGCGAGTTCCCTCAACTCGGCCCGCGTCAGGGCCGCGACCGACTCCGGACGGCCCCACACGCGCCGCAGGTCGTCGTCGTGATGCAGTACGACGACACCGTCCGCCGTGCACCGCAGATCCACCTCGATCGCGGACGCACCCGCGCCCGCCGCCAGCCGTACGGCCTCCAGGGTGTTCTCCACAGCGGCCCGGGGGTCACCCCGGTGCGCCACGGCCAGCGGACGTCCCGCCCTCATGCTGCCTCCGCTTCTGCTGCTACGACTGGGTCGGTCGCGTACGACAGGGCCTGGCCGACTCTCACCCGTACGACCTCGCCGCGCGCGGGTGCCGTGGCGCCGGAGACGTACGACCGCAGACGTGGGCCGCCCTCCAACTCCACGACCACCTCGGTGAAGTGGCCGCGCGGGAGGACCTTCTCGACCCGGGCGGAGGCGCCTTCCGAGGTGCTGTCGAGGCGTACCTCCTCCGGGCGGATGCCGACCGTCAGGCCCGATCCCGCCGGGCCGGTCAACTCCGCGCACGGCAGGATGACATGGCCGAGCCGTACCGTGCCCGGCGCGGCGAACGCGTCGTCGAGACGGTTGAGGCTGCCGACGAACTCGGCGGTGAACAGCGTGGCCGGCCTGCGGTACAGCTCGTCCGGGGACGCGTACTGCTCGATGCGGCCGCCGTTCATGACGGCGATGCGGTCGGCGACGCTGAGGGCCTCGTCCTGGTCGTGGGTGACGAACAGGGTGGTAATGCCCAGGCGTTGCTGGATGTCCCGGATCTCCTCGCGGACCCGTTCGCGGAGCTTGGCGTCCAGGTTGGACAACGGCTCGTCCAGGAGAAGGAGTTGGGGGCGCAGGGCCAACGCCCGTGCCAGCGCGGTGCGTTGCTGTTCGCCGCCCGAGACGTGGGCGGGGCGGCTGTCGGCGTGGTGGGTGAGGCCGACCAGTTCCAGCGCTTCCGCGACCCGGCGATCGGCCTCGGCGCGCGGGACCTTGTGCATCTTCAGGCCGAAGCCGATGTTCTGACGCACCGTCATGTGCGGCCACAGGGCGTAGTTCTGGAACACCATCGCGGTGGGGCGGCGCTCGGGCGGAACGGCGGCGTAGTCCGTGCCGCCGATCTCGACCCGGCCGGAGTCCGGGGTCAGGAACCCGGCGGCCATCCGCAGGGTGGTGGTCTTGCCGCAGCCCGAGGGGCCCAACAGGCAGACCATCTCGCCGGGTTCGACCCGCAGGTCCAGGCTGGACACGACCGTCCTGCCCCCGAGTGTCTTGGTGAGGCCGGACAGCACGAGTCCGGCGGTGGCCGTGTGAACAGTGGTACTGGTCACCGCAGTTGGAACCCTTCCGCGAGATGGCCGCCCATGATGTGCCGCCGTACGCCGAGCATCAGCAGGACGGACGGCACGGACAGCAGGAGGGAGAAGACCGCGGCGACGCCCTCGGGGTAGTTGGTGACCATGCTGTACATCGCGGTGGGCATGGTGGTGTAGGTGGGCGCGCCGACCAGCAGGGTGCCCTGGGCCTCGTCGAACGCGGCCAGGAACGACATGATCAGCGCCACCAGGATGCCGGGGCGGGCGAGCGGCAGGGTGACCCGCCAGAAGACGGTCAGCGGACCGGCGCCCGCGTCCCGGGCGGCCTCCTCCAGGCTGCGCGGTACCGCGGCGAACGCCGCCGCCGGCAGCCAGGTCATGAAGACGACCGTGCCGAGCAACTGCACGATGACCACGCCCCAGAACGTCGTCATCAGGTTCAGCGTGTAGAAGAGGGAGGCCATCGCCGCGTAGAGACCGATCTTCGGGAACGCGTTGACGGAGAACAGCGCCACCAGGAAGAAGCGGCGCCCGGGGAAGTCGCGACGGGCGAACGCGTACGCGGCGGGCAGACAGATCACCGCCGAGAGCAGCGTCACCACCGGCGCGAACACGAAACTCCAGCGCACCGCCGCCACCAGGTCCGGATTGTCCGCGACCGTCGACCACCAGCGCAGGGTCCAGCCCTGTGGGAGCAGGTCGGGATAGCGCCAGGTGTCCGCGAAGGCGTGGGGGAGCAGCCACAGCAGCGGGCCCAGGATGAACAGGGCGAGCAGCGCGGCCAGTACGGCACCGCCCGCGCGACGTGTGAGGGTCGCGATGCTCATGCGCTGCCCCTTCACCGGGTCACCGACGCGGCACGCCGGGCCTCGCGGACGTTGGACCGGACGTACGCCACGCCCACCAGCGAGGCGAGGGCGAAGACGACGACGGCCGTCACCAGGGACTGCTGCGGTTGGTTGAACGACTGGAAGGCGTTGGCGAGTTGGACCCCGAGCATGGTCGGCGCGGTCGGCCCGACCAGATACGGGACGGTGAGACTGCCGAGCACCGCGATGGTGGTGAACGTGGCCGTGATGACCGCGGGCACGCTCGTCATCGGGAGCAGGACACGCAGCACGACCTGCGCGGGGCGGGCCCCGGCGTCACGGGCTGCCTCGATCAGCGCGTCCGGCACGGCGGCCAGACCCGAGGTCAACACCAGTACGGCGAAAGGGAGGTTGGTCCACACCTGGCCGACGATCACGCCCCAGGTCGTGTAACTCAGCCGGGGCGCGGAGGACCAGCCCAGCGCGTGCGCCAGGGTGGTGAGGGCGCCGTCACCGGCGTAGAAGGTCAGGATCGCGTACGAGCCGATGACTGCCGGCAAGAAGAGCGGAGTCACCGCAAGTGCGGTGACCAAGCGGGCAGTTCGGCCGCCGGACAGCCGGGCGTACAGCGCCACCGCCAGCCCGAGAGCGAAGACGACGACCACGCTCACCAGCGTCACCTCGACCGTGACGGTCAGGCTGCGCAGGAAGGTGTCGCTGGTGAGGACCTCGCGGTAGGCGGCCAGGGTGCCCCACCAGTGGTCGGCGGGGTGCTGGTGCAGGCCGATCGAGGCGATGACGGAGTTCAGGCCGCCGAAGTGGCCGAGGGTGTACAGGACTCCGGAGATCACCGGGATGCCGACGAAGAGGGTGACGACCAGGAGGGGCGGCAGCACCATGAGGGTGCCGACGGCTCCGGTTCTGGTCGCCCCCGCCGTAGTACCCGTAGTACCCGAGACGCCCGTAGTACCCGTAGTACTCGTCACGCTCACTGACCGGGCACCTTCTGCTGCCACAGGTTGTTCATGTCGCTGTTGGTCTGGCCGGAGTAACCGGCCCGCAGGTTGCCGACGTCGACACCGTTGAAGCGGGCGGCTGTTGCCGCGGGCAGCTTGCTCGCCGGGATCACCGGGTAGGCGCCCAACTGCTTCACGATCGCGTCCTGTTGCTGCGCCTGAAGGAAGAAGTCGGCGAGTTTCAGGGCGGCTTGCTGCTTCTTGCTCGCCTTGAGGATGCCGAGGTAGGAGGCGCCGCCGGTGAACGTCGGGTCCGATATCTGGGTGAACTTGATGTCGGAGTTCAGGGTGTGGTTCTGGATGCCCGACAGGTACTGGTCCGACCAGACCGGGGCCACCTCGATCTGGCCCTTGGCGAGCAGGTCGAGCACAGCCTGGTTGCCGTTCGGGTAGACGCCCTTGCCGTAGACGTCCTTGTTCAGGGCCTTCAGCTCCTTGAAGCCCGGGTCCCACTTGGATTCGAGGGAGGCGTCGTAGCCGCTCTGGAAGGTCTTCAGCGTCTTCGCGTCGAGGTGCCGGTCGAGCGTCGTCTCGACGAACGAGCCGCCGGAGCCGCCGCTGGCCGGGCTGTTGTAGGCGAACTTGCCCGGGTTGGCCTTGATCCAGGAGATCAGGCTGTCGTACGTCTTCGGCGGCGTCTTCACCTTCGTCGCGTCGTACGCCAGCACCACCGACGAACCTCGGTACGGCACCGCCGAGTTGGCCACCGGGCCGAGCAGCGCGGGGTCGACGTCCGTGAGGCCCGGCACGTTCTTCGTCGACACCTTGGTGAGCAGACCGGCGGTGGCCGCGTTCAGGGTGACGGACGACTCCATGAGGTCGTAGCCGGGGTCGCGGCCGGTCTTCGCGGCGGCCTGGAGCTTGGCGAGCGTGGTCGCGTCGGCGGTGCCGTGCGCGGAGAAGACGACCTTGACCTGGTAACCGGGGTTGGCCTTCTCGAAGGCCGGGACAACGATGTCGTCCCACAACTTCTGGATGTTCGTGTCACCGCTGACGTAGGCGGTGAGGTGATGGGCCGCGGCTCCGCTCACGGAGGTGGACGAGGAGGACGACGAGGAGCAGGCGGAGGCGGCCATGGTGAGGGTGGCGGCACACAGCAGCGCGGCGGCGCTCCGGGTGGACCTGGGAAGTCGCGTGGACGGGGGCGAGGCGGCGGGGGAACGGCCAAAGGTCCGGCTGGGCATGGTGGTTGCTCCGGGCATTCTGGTTCGGGGGCGGAACGCTTTGTTCCGGCGCACGATAGGCAGGGGTGCCGGTGGAGTTCGGGAACAACCGGATGAACGGGGACTTTTTTCAGGGCGACAGTTCGGCGGGCGGTGCTCGGGCGGGGCGCGGTCGCTGCGGTGGAGTAGGAGCCCTCAGGTAGGCGACATGACGATCCCGTCCTGGGCGGTGATGGCCGAGGCTGTCGGTAGATCTAACCGTTCATCGGGTGGAGAGCGGTGACGCCCGCGAGGACGAGGTCGAGCCCGGCGAGGAACTGCTCGCGGTCGTCGTGCCCGCGTACCTGGTTCGCGACGGCGCGGGTGAACGGGTAGTCGTCGGGGTCGAGTTCCTCCCACGCCGTCGATACGGCGTCGAGGAACTGGGCGCGGTCCACGTCGGGCCCGAGCATGCCGGTGCTCACAGTGTTCGCCGCGTTCTGGCCGGCGGCGCCGAGGACGTAGTGCATCAATGCCGAGGTCGCGGTGAACCAGCTGCCCTCGGGTACGCCCAGCGCGCGGATCTGCCGGCCGATGTGCTCGAAGATCCTCGGTGCCACCGGCCCCCAGGGGCTGTGGGAGATCTGCGTCGCGAGCTGTGTGGCCAGCCACGGGTGTCCCCCGATCGCGTCGAACAGGCCGAGTGCGACGGCACGGATCCCGTCCTGCGGCGAGTCCGGAGCGCCGGCGGGCTCGACAGTGCCGGCGGGCTCGACGGCCAGGGCCGCGGCGACGACGGCGTCGGTGGCGGCGCCGAGCAGCTCGTCCTTGTTCGCCACATGCCAGTAGATCGCCCCGGGCCCGGTGGCCAGGCGCTCGGTGAGTGCCCGGAACGTCAGCCCGCTCTCGCCGACCTCGTCGAGCAGCGCCACGGCGGCCTCGACGATGCGCTCGCGGGAGAGCGCCCCCGTACGCCGCTGTGACCGGCCCGTCCGTGTTGCCATGCGGCCATCTTGACATAACTGGAGCGGCGTTCCAACAATGGAACGGCATTCCAGAGAGGTCGGCCGGAACTCACCCGGCGGCCCGGATCCTGAAGGAGACCGCCATGTACACGCACGTCACGATCATCGGCGCCGGACTCGGCGGCCTCACCCTCGCCCGCGTCCTGCACGTCCACGGCATCCCCGCCACCGTCTACGAAGCGGAGCCCGCCCCGACCGCACGTGCCCAGGGCGGGATGCTCGACATCCACGAGGACAACGGCCAACCGGCCCTCGATGCGGCAGGCCTGACCGAGGAATTCCGGGGTCTCGTCCTGGAGGGCCGCGAGGCGACACGGGTTCTCGCCCCCGACGGGACCGTCCTGTTCGACGACGACAGCACGCGTGGACGCCCCGAGGTCCTGCGCGGCGAACTGCGACGCATCCTGCTCGACTCGCTCCCGGCCGACACCGTCCGATGGGGACACAAGGTCACCGGCGTCCGCGCCCTCGGCAAGTCCCGCCACGAGGTGACCTTCGCCGACGCCACCATCGTCACCACGAACCTCCTGGTCGGCGCGGACGGCGCATGGTCACGGGTCCGACCGCTGCTGTCCGCCGCGACACCCGAATACACCGGCACGTCATACGTCGAGACCTACCTCTACGACGCCGACACCCGCCACCCCGCCACCGCGAAAGCAGTCGGCGGCGGATCCCTCTTCGCGCTCGCCCCGGGCAAGGGCATCCAGGCACACCGCGAGAACGGCGGCATCCTCCACACCTACGTGGCGCTGTCCAGGCCGCAGGACTGGTTCGCCGACATCGACTTCACCGATTCCGCTACGGCGGCCAAGAGGATCGCGGGGGAGTTCGACGGCTGGGCCCCCGAACTCACCACCCTGATCACCGACAGCGACACCCCGCTGGTCCTGAGAACCCTCAACGCACTGCCTGTTGAGCACCGTTGGGACCGCGTGCCCGGCGTCACCCTGCTCGGCGACGCCGCCCACCTCTCGGCCCCGAACGGCGAAGGCGCCAACCTGGCCATGTACGACGGCACCGAACTCGGCAAGGCCCTCGCCGCCCACCCCGACGACCCCGAAGCCGCCCTCGCCGTATACGAGGAGCCCCTCTTCGCCCGCAGCGCCGCAGCCGCGGCCGATGGCGCCGACCTCAACGAGGCGTTGTTCGGGGACGATACGCCGGGCAGTTTGCTCGACATGTTCACCGGAAGCGAGCAGCCCCACTGAACAACTCGCTTCGTGGGGCCACCTGTTGGCCAGGGAAGAGGCTCACTCACTTCGGCAGGTCGGCGCTGTCCAGATGGCGGTGCAGGAACTCGGTGATGACGTTCGTGACGGTCGCGGAAGACCAGGCGAGTGCGGCATCCGAATCCGCGAGGACTCCGAAATCACCGTGATTCGCCCCGGCCACGACATAGCGCGTGCTGTCCACGCCGGCGGCGCGGAGAGCCTGGTGCACGTGCTGCGTCTGGGAAGGGGAGACGAGCATGTCGTCGCTGCCGTGGAGGAGCAGGAACGGCGGCGCCGAAGCCGTCACATGGGTCGCCGGATCCGCGGCACCGACCGCTTCGGGAATCTCCGAGAACAGTGCGCCCGGCTTGCCGACATAGGCCGAGAAATGTGTGGCTGTGCGCTCGTAATGGAGCCGTGCCTCCTCGTCGAAGTCGTCGGCGATCGCCGAGAGCAGGGAGGTGCCGAAGGCGTCCACCACGGCTTGCACGGTCCCCAGGGGCAGGGTGCCCAAGTCGCCGGAAAATTCTGGCAGTTCATGCGTGACACCCGTCAGCGCCGCCACATGACCGCCGGCCGACTCTCCCCAGAGGGCGACCGCACGCGGGTCGATGCCGAAGTCGTCCGCATGCTGCCGCAGATGGACGAGGGCGGCTCGCGCATCGTGGACGGAATCCACGTAGGTGCCACCGTCGGGTGTGACGCGGTATTCGACGCTGGCGACGACAAAGCCCGACTCGGCGACATGCCGGCGCAGGTCGAACGCCATCGCCTTGTTGCAGCGAAGGAACGCACCACCGGGGAGGAAGAGGACCAGCGGAAGCCGGTCTTCCGTCGCGGGCCGCAGAATGTCGGCCTTCAGATCGCGGGACTCCCCGTTCGGCAGCTTCACAGTGCTGAAGGCGACGTCGGGACGGCTTTCGATCTCGACGTCGCCAAGGGTCATCTGCGGATTCGGGCCGACCTTCAGCAGGGTGCTGTCGGCGAGGTCGGGCGGGGCGATGGTGCGCGCGGTGGGCACAGGGAGCTTGGGAACGAACGGGATCTCAGGTTCCATATAGCGATCCTGTCACCGTCGTAAAAAAACGTCAATGGACACGGAGGAGCTTCCTCCACTTCTGCGGAGGAAGCCGTCGCCGCACCGAATGTGATCGGCTCTTTCCGTTGCCGCAGGGCGGTCCCGAGGGCTACGGCACCAGCACGATCCGGCCGCGCTGTCCGCCCCGGGCGAGCTGGGCGTGGGCTTCGGACGCCCGAGAGAGGGGGCAGGTCTGAGCCACGCGTGGCGTCAGGACGCCTACCTCGGCGAGGGCGGAGAGGTGGGCGAGGCGGGTGGGTTCGGGGCCGGCGGTGGTGTTGTGTACGGTCACGCCCCGCTCCGGTGTCGGCAGTACGTCGAGGCGCACACTCACGAAGGTGCCGCCGTCGCGGACGGCCGCCAGCGCGGGTGCGCCCAGGGCCGCCGCGTCGAGGACGCCGTCCGCACCGTCCGGCACGAACCGCCGTACCGCGTCGCTCAGTTGCTCGTCGCGCGACACGAACCAGGTGGCGCCGCGGTCACGGAGGAACTCCTCGTCCTCGGGCCGCCCCTGCGCAATGATCCGCACGCCGCGGATCCGCGCCAATTCGACGGCGTAGGCGCCCACGGCACCGGCGGCGCCCGTGACGAGCAAGGTGTCGCGAGGGCGCAGCGGGAGGTGGTCCAGTGCCATCGAGGCGGTCATCGCGTTGAGAGGGATCGTCGCCGCGAGCGTCAGGTCCATGCCCTCGGGGGCGGGGGCGATGGAGTTGAGGTCGGTCACCAGGTACTCGGCCTGGGCCTTGGTGGGCCGCAGTACGGGGGAGTGGAACACGATGACCGGCGTTCCGACATCGAGGAGAACCCCCGTGCCGACCGCGTCGATCGTCCCGGCGGCGTCCAGACCGAGACCCGTGTGTTCAAGCTCGTCCAACGGCCCGAAGAATCCGCCCCACACCGCGGCGTCGGCGGGATTGAGTGCGGCGGCCGCGACCTTGACGCGGATCTCGAAGGGGCCCGGTTCCGGGAGAGGGACCTCCAGGACCTCGACGGCCTCGGGTCCACCGATCTTCCTGACGACTGCGGCGCGCATGACGTCCGCCCTTCCGTTTGCGGAGTGGAACACCACAAACGCTAGGCGGGTAACGATCGATTAGTAAGTAGGCACTTTTAAGTGCGTTACGGTCCGTTGGGCGGCCGGGAAGGCCGGGAAGGGGCGGGGACTGCTCCCTGTCGTCACTGGTCGGCCTGCCGGGCGTCGTAGCGTTCCCGCGCCTCGTCGACCTCGTCGGTCTTCTCGGCGGCCCAGTCGCGCACTTGGGACAGCAGGCCGTAGAGACCCTGTCCGAGCGGGGTCAACTCGTAGTCGACACGTACCGGCACGGTCGGTGTGACCGTCCGGATGACCATGCCGTCGCGTTCGAGCATGCGCAGTGTCTGGGTGAGCATCTTCTGGCTGACGCCCGGGATCTCGCGGCTGATGTGGCTGTAGCGCATCGGGTCGCCGTAGGACCCGAGGGTGCACATCGTGAGGCTGACCCACCGGTTGCTGATCGTGGAGAGCAGGGCCACGGCGGGGCAGTCGTGCATGTACGCCTCGTAAGTGCCGGGCTCGATCCCGCGCGCCTGTGCATTCTTCGCCTTCGTGGCCATCCGGTTCTCCTGCCAGGAGTGCAACGCACCCGAGAGTGCCTACGTACGAATCGAGCGTAACCCGCCTGCCGTTCGCGCCTTTCGTGCCGATCGAGCCGTTCGATTGCGTTCCGGAACATGCTGTCGCCCCGCCGGTCGGGCGACCGGCGGGGCGAGGGGCTGTGGACTCGGTTCTCGGTGGACCGACGGGGTCAGGTGGCGCAGAGGACGCGGGTCTCCGGGGTGTAGACCGGGCCGGCGCTGACGTTCGTCGTGTCGCTGAACTCGGAGTAGTAGTACGAGTAGAAGCCGATGTTGCCGTTGCAGCCGGAGTCGGCGGCGACCTGGAGGGTCAGCGTCACGGTGCGGCTCTGGCCGGGCGGGATGGTGGCGCCGTAGTCCGGGCCGAGGTCGGTGGGGCCGACGCCGGTGCAGGGGGTGCTGCCGGTGTCGGTGGTCAGGGCGCAGTCGGTGAAGCTGTACTTGAGGTCGGGCCGCTGGGTGGTCAGCCAGGTGGGCTCAAGCGTCTGGTAGACGAAGAGGATGTCGTAGGTCTTGTTGTTGGTCAGCGTCATCGAGAGCTTCACCGTGCCGCCGGGCGTCGTGGTGGCGGAGTCGGTGGCGAAGGTCAGGTCGGCGTCCGCCGCGCTCGCACTCGTGCTCAGGCCGAAGACGGCGAGAAGGAAACCGAGGACGGTGGCGAGACCCAGGCGTCTCATACGTGGTGATCGCATGGGCCGGGAGGCTAGGCGGGCCGCGCGTGAGCCGTCTGCCCCTCGAAGAGGGCCGGGATCGCGGATCGGCTGGATGTGTTTCTTGTGTGACAGCAGTGCGGCGGGTGTGTGAAGTGAACGCTCGCGGCGCATACGTGCACGGCATCGGGCGGGTGCGCGGGGCTCGCGGGGGCGGTGGCGCGCCTGCCCGATGTGCGGCGGCGGACGCCGACATTGGCGTGATTCCTGATGCGTCGGATGCCAGGACGGACCTTGTGGTGCGGGTGTTCTCGGGCATTCGACGATTTCTGGCCCGGCGGGCGGGAGCGTTGATTAAAATGAACGATGTGTTCACCATTCTTGCCATGGTTCGGTATAGTGAACGCATGGTTCATTTGATCGCGGATTCTCGGGTCGGCGCACAGATCGGCGCCTACCTCGACGACACGTACCTGGAGCAGGTCGACACGCGCGTGATCGCGGTCGGCGAGACGGACGGGGCGCCCTGGGCGGCCGTAGAGCACTGTCTGTTTCATCCGCAGGGCGGGGGACAGCCCGCCGACCGGGGGTGGTTGGAGGATGCGGAGGTCGTTCCGGTCCGGCAGCGGGAGTCGGGGCTTGTGGTGGCTACGGCGGCCGGAGGCGGGGGGCTTCCGGATCTCGCCGTGGGGGAGTCGGTGCGGGCCCGGATCGATCTGCAGGTCCGGATGTTGCATGCCGCGCTGCACACGGCCGGGCATCTCGTGGAGGCGGTCGGGCGGGCGCAGGGGTGGGAGATGGCCGGGAGCATCCACTTTCCCGGTCAGGCGCGGATCGAGTTCCGGGCGCCGGACGCGGACGCGCGGCTGGCCGATCCGGACGGGCGGGAGGAAGTGACCGCCGTACTGAGGGCTGCGGTGGCGGCCGCCGTCGCCGATGAACTGCCGGTCTCCGCGCGGTACTTGGACGACGGGCGGCGGGTGGTGCATCTCGACGCGCTGCACTCCGCGCCGTGCGGCGGCACGCATGTGCGCAGCCTCGGGGACCTGGCCGACGTGGTGCTGCCGACGCTGAAGGTCAAGAAGGGCCGTATCCGCGTGTCCTACTCCGCGACCCACCGGAGCCGTTGATGACGCCCCCGCCGTCCGGCCGCCGGCCGGTGAGCAGTACCGCGGCCGCCGTCGGCGCGAAGATCCGGCTGCGCCGTCAGCAGCGCGGGATGAGCGCCGCCGAGATGGCCCGGCGCGCCGGGCTGAGCAAGGCCACCCTGTCGCAGTTGGAGGCCGGGAACGGCAACCCCACGATCGACACCCTGGACGCGATCGCGATCGCCCTGCGCATCCCGATCGCCGACCTGCTGGCCCGCGACGCCGACACCGGACCGGTCTTCCGCCCGGGCACGGACATCGAACCCGGCGAAGTATCACGGGAGTTGCTGCGCCGGATCAGCAGCGGCAACAGCCTGGAGATCTGGCGGCTGCGCATTCCGCCGGAGACGGAACTGGCCGGCGTCCCGCACGCCACCGGCACGATCGAGCACCTGCTGATCGCCACCGGGCACGTCACCGCCGGCCCCGTCGACGCCCCGCAGGACCTGGGCCCCGGCGACATGCTCGCCTTCGCCGGAGACGCCCCGCACTTCTACCGGACCGGGTCCGAGGAGGTCGACATCACCGTCGTCTTCGCCTCACCCATCAGCACCTGAGGCACCGTCAATACCCAGGGCTCCCTTGACAGTTGGAGCCCGATCAACAGCCAAGAGTTCGCCAGTACTTGAGACCGAGGAACCCCGCTCATGAGCACCCCCACCCTCGCCACCACGCCCTCCGGCCGCGCCTTCATCAGCGACAACATGGCCGGAGCGTCCCCGGAGATAGCCCGTGCCGTCGCCGACGCGGCCGCCGGGCAGGTCCTGCCGTACGGCAACGACCCCTTCACCGACAGCGCCCGCCGCAGGCTCGGCGAGATCTTCGAGCGGGACGTCGATGTCTTCCCCGTCTCCACCGGGTCCGCGGCCAACGGTCTGAGCCTGGCAGCCCTCACCCCGCCGTGGGGGAGCGTGCTGTCCCACCCCGGCAGCCACATCAACACCGACGAGTGCGGCGCGCCGGAGTTCTTCACCAACGGGGCCAAGCTCGTCGGTGTTCCGGGCGCCGACAGCAAGATCGACCCCGACGCGCTGCGGGCGGCGGTGCGGCGGCGGGCCGGTGACGTGCACAGCGTGCAGCCGTCCGCGGTGAGCATCAGCCAGGCCACCGAGAGCGGCAGCGTCTACACCCTGGCGGAGATCCGCGAACTGTCCGCCATCGCCAAGGACGCCGGGCTGCGCGTCCACATGGACGGGGCGCGGTTCGCCAACGCGCTGGTCCAACTCGGCGCCACCGCAGCCGAGATGACGTGGAAGGCGGGCGTCGACGTGCTGTCCTTCGGCGCCACCAAGAACGGGGCGATGACCGCCGACGCGATCGTCTGCTTCGACCCGGCGCTCGCCGGCGAACTCGCCTTCCGCGCCAAGCGCGCCGGTCAACTCGCCTCCAAGATGCGCTTCAACACGGCCCAGATCGACGCCTACCTCACCGACGACCTGTGGCTGCGCAACGCCCGCCAGGCCAACGCGATGGCCACCCGCCTAGGCGACGGCCTCAAGTCCATCGGCGGGGCAGGCCTGTTGGCGACTCCCCAGGCCAACATCCTCTTCTGCCGCCTGCCCCAGCCGGCCACCGAAGGACTTCTCGCCGAGGGCTACGCCTTCTACCACGACCGGTGGGAGCCGGGCATCGTCCGCTTCGTCACCGCGTTCTCGCACAGTGCCGACGACATCGACCAACTGCTGGACGCGGTCCGCCGCCACACCCACTGACGGGTGTCGCTGCGGACCGCGTCCGGGCCCCCGCTCAACGAGGCGCCGAGGAAGGGGACTTGGCGTCCACTAAGATGCGCGGGAAGGCGGGGGAGTGTCGCCGGACGTCGTCGTCAGGCGGTGACGAGCGGCTGGTGCGGCGGCGCGAGCGTCGGCCGGGTGACGTGGAGGTTCCTGGTGACCTCGGTCAGGTCGGCGATGAACATGCCCGCGAGTTCGGCGGTGAACCCGGTGCGCACCACCAGGCGCAGGACGGAGACGTCCTGGCAGGGGGCGGGGAAGTCGTACGCGGGCAGGTGCCAGCCGCGGGCCCGCATCGCGTGGGAGACGTCGAACACCGTGAAGCCCTGAGTGCCGGGCGTCAACCGGAAGGCGAACGCCGGGAGTTCGGAGCCGTCCGTGATCAACTCGTAGGGGGCGATGGTGCGGATGCGCGCGGCGAGAGCGCGGGCCGTGGTCCGGCTCTGGGCCGCGAGATTGCGCAGCCCTTCGACGCCGTAGCGCAGGAAGCTGTAGTACTGCGCGACGACATGCGCGCCCGGGCGGGAGAAGTTGAGGGTGAAGCTGGGGGAGCTGCCGCCGAGGTAGTCGACCTCGAACACCAGGTCGTCCGGGAGGGCTTCGGCGTCGCGCCACAGCGCCCAGCCCAGGCCGGGGAAGACGTGCCCGTACTTGTGGCCCGAGGTGTTGATGGAGGCGACGCGTTCGAGTTGGAAGTCCCACATCAGGCCCGGGTCGAGGAACGGGGCGACCATCGCGCCGGACGCGCCGTCGACATGCACGGGGATGTCGGTACCGGTGGCGGCCTGATAGCCGTCCAGAGCCATGCAGATGTCCGCGACGGGCTCGTAGGAACCGTCGAACGTGGACCCGAGGATCGTCACGACGCCGATGGTGTTGTCGTCGCAGTAGGCGGTGAGGGTGTCGGGCGTGAGGTGGTAGCGGCCCGGTTCCATCGGGACGTAACGCGGCTCCACCTCGAAGTAGTTGGCGAACTTCTTCCAGCACACCTGGACGTTCGCGCCCATCACGATGTTCGGGCGCGCGGTGTCCTTGCCCTGGGCGCGGCGCCGTTCCTGCCAGCGGCGCTTGAGCGCGAGCCCGCCGAGCATCGCGGCCTCGCTGGAGCCGGTGGTCGAGCAGCCGCGCACCTGCTCCGGCTGCGGCGCGTGCCAGAGCCGGGCGAGCATCCGTACGCAGCGTTCTTCCATGGCCGTGATCTGCGGGTACTCGGCGCGGTCGGCGAGGTTCTTCTCGGCGGTCTCCGCCATCAACTCCCTTGCCTGCGGCTCCATCCAGGTCGTCACGAAGGTGGCGAGGTTCAAGCGGGCGTTGCCGTCGAGCATCAACTCGTCGCGTACGCGACGGCAGACCAGGTCGGGCTCCGACGCGAACTCGGGCAGCTCGTCGACGGGTTGGAGGAGGTCGGCGGCCGGCGGGAGACCGCCACCGCGAGCAACGGTCAGGGTGTCGAACTCGGCTTCGGGCATGACGTCGGTATGCGGGATGGGCATGAGTGTCTGGATGCCTTTCTGGTCCGTGCGGCCCCGTGCACTCCGACGCTAGATCGCCGAGCGGCGCGGCGTATGTGCCGATTACACCGATCCAGTGATCGATTTGCGGACTGATGAACTGGATTTTCCCTTGTACATACTGGGCATTACTTTCTGTAGGGCGGAACTTGCTGGGGATGGGGCTCTGACCAGGTTTTTCTACGACGAGAGGTCGTCGCCGTCGGTCTGGTCAAGCAGCCGGATCTTGTCGGCGGGCAGGCGCTCCGCGGGCGTGAGCCGCCATGCCGACCGGCTCGAAGCCGCGGGTCTGATCGAGCGCAGTCCCGACCCCTCCGACCGCCGAGCCACCCTGCTCGCGATGACACCCAAGGGCCGCACAGCAGTCACCGGTCTCCGCGACGCCCTGACCCGGCGCCTCAGTTCAGGGTGATGTCGTCGGCGTAGTACGTGCCCTGTGCGTACCAGCCGTGCACGTAGATGGTCGCGGTGGTCTGGGATGCACTGGTGGTGAAGGAGACGGTCAGATGGCTGTAGCCGGAGGGGGACGTGGTCCAGGTGGAGGTTCCGCCGTCCACGCCCAGGTAGACGTAGGAGCCGCGGACCCAGCCGCTGAGTGCGTAGGTGGTGTTCGGCCGTACCGCGACGGTCTGGTCGCATTGCGCGGTGTCGCTCGAACTCACCGTCCCCTGAAGGGCTTTGGAGCCCGCGTGGACGGGCGAGGAGACGATCGACCCCGGGTTGCCGGCGCAGCTCCACGGCGAGATGCTGCCCGACTCGAAGCCGGGGTTGGCCAGGACACCGGCGTCCCCGGCCGCGCTCGGGGCCGCCGACGTCGGGGCGGCCGACGCGCTTGCCGGGGGTGCGGCGGGCGTGGCCGGGGTGGCCGCGGTGGGATTGGGGATCAGGAGCGAGCAGCCGAAGCCGGCGACGGCCGCCGCGGCGAGGGCGATCACCACGGCCGCCCTGCGCTGCCCGGGCCCCAGGCGCGGGCGCCTCACGGAACGCGGCGCGCGGGCGTTGCCGTCGGGTACGGGGAGTTTCTCCGTCGCGCCGCCGTGGACGGGCGGGAGCTCCTCGGTCTCGCCATCGGTCGGGGTGTGTGGGCCGACGGGTGCGGTCACAGTGGTCCGGCCGCGGTAGTCCTTGTCCTGGCGTATGTCGTCGAGCAGTTGGGCCAGCGCGTCGGTGCGGCGCGGGCGCAGCACGCGGATGGGCTCCAGCGCGGCTCGGTCGTCCGGTGCGTCGGAGGCGGGCGGTGTGGGCACGGTGCTCTCCTTCCGTCCCGTGGCGGAGACCAGGGCTGTCTCTGCGGAATTCATACGCAGGGACAGCTCCGGAGGTTCAGCCGACGGCGCGCCCGGGGAAGCCGCGTTCGACGCCCACGAGGTCGCGGAGCGCTGGCCTCCGCACCCCAACTGCCCCTAAGCGGCCGGGGTTTGAGCGCAGCAAGGCACCAACAGCTCAGCACCGCACAGCACCACATGGGCGTACGACCGGGGGAAGCCGGTGGGAATCCGGCGCTGACCTGCAACCGTGTGCGGCCCGGCAGGGCCGTGAGGCGAGGAACCCGGCGTGCGTGGCGATCCGTACCGCTTCCCACTGTCATGGTCCGCAGCGCGAAGCCGAGAGTCCTGGTCCGCCGGCACGGTCGTCATGGTGTTCGCGCGGGTCGCTCGGTGCCGTCCTGCAGGCCGCCCACGCCAGGAAGGCACCCCCTTGCGCCGGACGTCCGCACGCCGTGAACTGCTCGCCACCACCGTCCTCGGCCTCGCCCTCACCTCCGCACCGGCCGTCGCCGCGACCCAGGGGGCGCCCGGCACGAACACCCCGATCCGAGTGACCCTGCCCGTGCGGGGGCCGGACGGGCTCCTCTTCAAGGGGAAGGTCAGGACCCGGGGCCACGAGGTGACGACCGCGACCGGCGGTACCCACCCGTGCGACGGCACGAACGCCGGCGCCAACCCCGGCGCCGTCCCGACCCCGACCGCCGCCCTCGACGACGCGGCCCGCACCGGGCACTTCACGTGGGACGGCGCCTGGTACGCCTCGTCCGACGACTACTCGGTCGACACCGTCAAGAACGTCTCCGGCTGCGGGATCGCATACTGGAACATCTCTGTCAACGGCACCGCGACCCCGGTCGGCGGCTGCCAGTTCAAGCTGAACCCCGCCGGCGACAAAGTGGCCTTAACCTGGACGGCCTTCTAGAGCTAAGCCGGCGGCTCCGACCTCTCCGACCTGACCTGGTTCGGAGCAGCCCTACGCCTCCGAAGGGGCGGTCGTCCGATTCGCGTACCGCGCGCGCATCGCGTCGCCGGCCGCAGGACCCGCGGCGAAGACGTAGGCGTCACTGTCGTCGAGTCGACGGCCGGTCCCGGCGTCGACGACGACGGGATCGACCTCCTCGCCGCTCTGCGCGTCGATGAGGATCATGCTGCGTTCGGCCGGTGCGAGGCGGGAGTTGCCCCATGCGGCCAGCGCGACGACCACCGGGCGGAGCGAGCGCCCGAGGTCGGTGAGGACGTACTCGTGACGCACGGGGGAGGTCTGGTAGGGCCGGCGCTCCAGCAACCCGTCGGCGACGAGCGTCTTCAGCCGGGTGGTGAGCATGCTGGAGGAGATGCCCAGGCTCTCCTGGAACTGGTCGAACCGCGTGTAGCCGTCAAAGGCGTCGTGCAGGAGCAGCAGCGTCCACCACTCGCCCACGTGCTGCACCGTCGTGGACAGCGGGCACTCCCGGTCTTCCAGCCTGATCCGGCTTGCCATGGCGGCCATCCCCTCGGTTACTGCTAAAGTCGAAGTTAATAGCTTCTATTTTAGCAGTAACTGCCCCAGGGAGCGTCATGCCCGACAACGAGCCCCGAACCATCACCCCGGACACCCTGCCCGAGGTGATCACCCGCTACCTGACCGCGCACCGCGCCCACGACACCGCGACCGCGATCGCCGCGTTCACCCGCGAAGCCGCGGTGATCGACGACGGCAAGACCTACGAAGGCACCGACGCGATCAGGGACTGGCTCGACCGTGCGGCCGGCGAATACACCTACACCGTCACCCTCACCGCCGCCGAGCAGACCGACGCGACCCACTACACCGCCACCAACCACCTCGAAGGCAACTTCCCCGGCGGAACCGTCGACCTGCGGTACCAGTTCACGCTCGGCGACGGCTTCATCGAACGCCTCGTCATCGAACCCTGAGTGGCCGGCCTGGGTAAGCAGTGTTGGTGGGCGCGCAGTTGGTCATGCCGCCTGCTCTTCCCTACTCGCCGAAGCCCCGCAACGGACGCGCCTCACCTGAGGTGATCGCCCACACCCGCCCCGCAGGCACGGCGGGCAGCTCCGCCCAGCCCGGCAAGCGGGTGAGCAACTCCCCTTCCCGCAAGGTCCGTTCGGGCGGAAAGCCGCACGGCAGGACGAGGACGGCATCCGGTCGAGCCTCTCGCACGGCCTCCCATGTCATGGGATTGGGTGTGCTCGCCGGTTGCGGCCAGGAGCCGCTCGCCTCCGGCCTACGTGATCTGTACGGGAACCCAGTGCCCGGCATCCCCAACGACGCCCACCCGCGCGACCTGTCCGAGAGACAGAAACTGGCGCTCGTCCTGGCCATCCAACTCGGAGCTGCATCAAGGGTGTTGCTCCTCGGTGAACCGAACTGCGGTCTCGACTACCGCGCCAAGACGGAACTCGTCGCAATCGTCGACGTGCTGGTCGCCGAGGGCCGGGCTGTCGTCATGGCCGAGGGAGGCATAGTCACCGACGGCCCGAGCGCCGAAGTCATAGTCGCGTCACCGGTGTTCGCCCCGCAGACGGCGAAGATCCTCGTGCCACAACCTTTCTTGACGGACAATCAGGTACGGTCGCTGTTGGACGAGGACTCCCGCTCATGACCGCCCCGGCTATCCGGCTCACCCCACGCGTCGGCATCGTGATGGCGCTCTCCGCGTTCCTCGGACTGGTTGCGTTCTTCTGGTCGTTCGTCGTCGTACCGGGCACGTTCGGCTCCAACTACGCGGCCCTGCTCATCTTCGGCGTGCTCCTGGTGCTCGTCCTGTGCGTCGTCCTCTTCGGGACGGTCTTCTTCGTCCTCGGCTGCACCTCGCTGTTCGCCTCCGTGCTGATCACGGGTGGGGTCGGGCCCTGGATGCCGTACCAGATGTTCGGGTGTGCCTTCGTCGGGATGCTCGCCCGGTTCCTGCCCCGGACGCGGTGCCGGTACGAGGTGCTGATGTTGGCCGGCTACGGATCGGTGGCCGGCTATCTCTTCGGCTTTCTGCTCAACCTCTCCTTCTGGCCGTTCTCCCTCGACCCGAACAGTTCCATCGCCTACCTGCCCGGCCTCCCGTTCACCGAGCAGTGGCACCGCTATCTCGACTTCGACCTCGCCACGTCTCTGGGCCGGGACACCGGCCGCGCGATCACCAACTTCGTCTGCATCCTGCTGGCCGACCCAGCGGTTCTGACCACCTTCCGCCGCGCCGCCCGCGAGGCCCGCTTCCGGGCGCCGGTGCGCTTCGCGACGCCTGTGCGCGTGCCGGATTGGGACGACTGCCGAGCGGATCCCATCGTCAGGAGCTGACGGCCCCGCGCCGTACGTGATTCCGCGCGGCCCCTCCCCCGTGCGCCTGGGCGCCCGTGCCAGCGACGAGCGTGCCCGTCCTGGACCCTGGGCTCACCCGCTGACCTGTCTCATTGAGGCGTGAGTTGGCCATGCGTCCCACCCGGATCCACGACACATGATCAGCTGGAGACGTGGAGACCATCATCGCCAGTGCCATAGCCGTTCTCGGAACTCTGCTCGGTTCGGGGCTCACCCTGGCGTTTCAGCAGCGCACCACCGACAAGGGGCACGAGTTCACCCGTCGGGAGAAACTCCGACAGGAGCGACTGGACGCCTACTCCGCCTACGCCGGCACGCTCATCAACTACCGGCGCTGCCTGGTGCACCTCTGGTTCTGCGAGCACGAACAGCCACCGCCGGAGAACCCCGACCCGGTGCGGATTCGTGCCTACGATCTGCGTTCCAACGCTCAAGAGGCGCTGTTCCGGGTGCAGATGCTGACGGATGACGAAACGCTGGCGCAGACAGCGGAGACCGTACTCACGGACATTACGGCCCTGTCCAAGTCGGACACCAGAGCCGAACTCGACCGACGCAGAGTCGCCACCCGCGACGACGTCAGCCGACTGGTGAAAGCATCGAAGCGCCATCTCTGAGGCGCATCCCGACGGATCTGTTCACACATCAGGTCCATCAGGACGAACGCGCACCGACCAGACCTGCCCCCTACGCCAGCGATACGACGGTCAGCGCTACCAGCACCCCTCGACCGTGGCGGCGAGGCCGTCCAGGCCGTGGGTGACGGTGGCGGTGGGGGCCGTGCCGTTCTCCACGAACGCGAAGCTCTTCCAGCGGCCGTCCTTGCCCTTGGTGACCCCGGCGAGGGCGGACACATCGTTCAGGGAGCCGGTCTTGGCATCGACCTTTCCTGCGGCGCAGGAGGCGGGTGCGGTGGTGAAACGGCCGTAGGACGTGGCAAGGGTGCCGTCGACTCCCGCGATCGGCAGGCCCTTGAGGATGGGCCAGAGTTTGGTCTGGTGGTGGGTGTCGACGGCCAGTCCGGCGATGGCGGAGAGCGCGTCGGCGGTCATCCGGTCGCTGCGGGACAGGCCGCTGCCGTCGTACTCCTTCACGCCGGTGAGCGGGATGCCGTACTGGACGAGGACGGCGTGTACCGCGGCGGTGCCGCCGGCGAAGGTGGCGGCGCGGCCCTGGCCGAGCGCGGTGAGCCGTAGGAGGCCCTCGGCGATGTCGTTGTCGCTGTGTTTGAGCATGTATTCCACGGTCGTCGACAGCGGCTTGGACGTGTGGGTGGCCAGGGCCGTGGTGCCCGACGGTGTCGTGGCGCGCGCCGGTGTGCCCACCGTGATGCCTGCGGCGGTGAGTTGCTGGGCGAAGTACTTCGTGGCGGTGAGCGCGGTGTCCAGGGTGTTGTTCCCCTCGATCCGCAGGGCCCGGACGGGCGCGACGGTGTCGGAGTAGTAGCCGCTGTTCCAGCCGGTGGCGAGGCTGGGGACGGCGAAGAGGTGGTCGTCGAACTTCAGCTGTACCGATTGCAGGCTCTTGGACTTCAGGGCCTTGGCGGTGGCGGTGGCGAGGCTCTTCAGGTCCGCGGAGCTGAGCTGCTGGTCGCCGCCGCCGACCAGGTACACCGTGCCGGAACGGTAGACGGCCTTGGTCTGCACGGTGTGGTCGGGACCCAGCACGGTGAGTGCGGCGACCGCGGTCGCCACCTTGTTGGTGGACGCGGGCATCAATGCCTTTGCGGGGTTCTTGGACCACACCTTCTGCCCCGAGGCGACGTCCCGGACCTCACCCGCCACATTGGTGCCCAAGTGGGCGGTGCCCACCCGCTGGTCGAGCTTCCCGGCCATCGTCTTGTCGGCCGTCGTCAGTGCGCTCGTCGCCGATGCGGACGTGGCGGTCACGGCCATCGCGGCCACCACCGGAACCGCGATCGCGGCCACACGCCGGCCGTTCTTGGCGTGTTGCCCGTTCCTGCCACGCGGAAGCGCATGCCTACCCACAGGGTGTCTCCTTCGCTCTGCCGGTCCGGCGGCTCTGTGCCGTCCCGGTCCGTCCCGTACGGCGTTCATGCGACCAACAGCTCAAGACGGCCCCTGGTTCGTATCGTCTCGGTTCCGTAACGGCGCCCTCGCGGCCGAGGGGCCGTTGCGGTCCCGTGACATGGCGAACCAGGTTCGATCACATGGCGCGTCCAGCGTCTACGGACATCACGCCGGACCTTGCCCCGCCCCAACGGGCCCACCGGACAAGGAAAACGAGTCGAGCCCAGCCGAGCCGAGCCGGCCATTCGCGTTCCCGCCGAACAAGGAGTTCCCCCTACGATGCGCAGGCCCTCGTCGCAGGAACCGTCCTCGCTCCCGGTGCGGACGCACCGTGCCGCCGGCTCCGGCCGCAGGCGTCCGATCGACTATCCGCGCCGTGGCAGAAAGGGCGTTCGTCGCTGGCTGCCGTCGTGGCGGCTGCTGCTCGGGGGTTTCCTGCTGTTCGTCGGCAGCCTGTGCGGGCTCTTCGCCTACGCGTACGCGCAGGTCTCCATACCGGACGAGAACGCGGCGGCACGGCAGGAGGCCAACGTCTACTACTGGGCCGACGGCAGCCAGATGACCGCCGTGGGAGCGGTGAACCGGCAGATCGTGCCGCTCTCCCAGATCCCCGCCTCGATGCGGAGCGCGGTGGTGGCGGCGGAGAACGCGAGTTTCTACAGCGACCCCGGCGTCTCCTTCACGGGCGAGTTACGCGCGATCGTCAACATGGCCAAGGGCGAAGACGTCCAGGGCGGTTCGACCATCACCCAGCAGTATGTGAAGAACACCTATCTGTCGCAGGATCAGACCTACACCCGCAAGGTCAAGGAGTTCTTCATCTCCCTCAAGCTGAGCCGGACGAAGAGCAAGGACCTGATCCTCCAGGGCTATCTGAACAGCGGCTGGTTCGGCCGGCAGGCATACGGCATCCAGGCCGCGGCCTACGCGTACTACGGCATCCCGGCCAAGGACCTCGACCCGAGCCAGGCCGCGCTGCTGGCGTCGACACTGAAGGGCGCGGAGGACTACGACCCCTCGCTCGGCGCCGCCAACCACGCCCGTGCGGTGGCGCGTTGGAGCTGGATCCTGGACCGCGAGGTCGCGAGCGGACTGATGACGTCGGCCGAGCGGAACACGTACCGGACGTTCCCGGAGCCGAAGAAGGAGTCGGTGGCGACGAGCATGGCCGGGCAGATCGGCTATCTCGTGCATGTCGCCGACGCGTACATCACCAAGCGCACCGGGCTGGCCGACAAGGATCTCGCGCGCGGCGGCTACCGGATCCACACCACCTTCGAGAAGGACACGGTGCGGCGGCTGGAGCAGGCCGTCAACGACGTCACCGCCAAGGGCCTCGACCCGAAGCACCGCTCCACCGACCGCGACGTCCAGATCGGCGCCGCCACCATCCGGCCCCGGGACGGTGCCGTACTCGCTCTCTACGGCGGCTCGGACGCCACCCGGCACTTCACCGACAACGCGGACACCTCCGGCGTGCCGGCCGGGTCGGTGTTCAAGCCCTTCGCGCTCGCCGCCCTCATCGACGGCGAGCGGCGCGAGCGGCCCATCCGCTGGTCGGTGTCCTCGCCCCCGCCGTCGATCGCGGACATGCAGAGCGCGCTGGTGACCTCGGCCCACGCGCCCTTCGTCCAACTGGGCAAGTCCATAGGGTGGGTTGCCATCCGGAACACGGCCGTCGACGCCGGGCTGCTGCGCAGCAGCATGGCCCCGCTGGAGCAGACCTTCCCGATCGGCACGTCGACGCCCAGCGCCATCCGCACCGCCGACGCCTACGCGACCTTCGCCAACGAGGGCCGGCAGAACGACCCTTACTCGGTGACCGGGATGCTCCGGCACGGCAAGCCGGTCGGCGGTCTCCAACACCCGCACGCACACGCCGCGTTCAGCGCGGGGGTGGCCGTGACCATCGACAGGGTGCTGCGCTCTGTGGCCTTCCAGAACGGTACGCAGGCGATCGTCCCCGACTCCGCGTCCGTCGCCACCGGTGCCGACGACCTGACGAAGTCGGCCTGGTTCGTGGGCTACACGAAGGACCGGTCCACCGCGATCACCCTGTTCCGCAACAAGCCCGGCCAGGCCCAACTCCTCCCGCTCACGGGCGTCGGCGGTGCGGATTCCCTACGCGGCAACAGCTTTCCGCCGCGGATCTGGGCCCACTTCATGGGCCACACCGGCGACTTCGACCTGAACCGCACGGTGTCACCCGGCCTGGTGCGGGCCGTGCAGCAGCGCTGATCCCAGGGGGGTGATGGTGTGCACGACCCGAGGGCCGCGGCGGTGGCTCAGGATCAGTCCCGCGTTCCGCAGCGCCACGGTGTGCTGGCTCGCCGCCGCGTCGGAAACACCGGCGGCGCGGGCCAGTTCGCCTGTGGTGGCCCCGCCCCCGGTGACCCGCAGGATCAGCGCCCGGGTGCGGCCCAACAGGGCACTGAGCGGGGCGGTGGAGGAGAACAGGCCGGGGGAGTCGAGCGTTTCCCGGTGCGGCGAGTAGACCAGAACCTGCGGGAGCGTCGGGTCGCCCTGGGCCACCGGCGCACCCCAGCAGAAGTAGGACGGCACCAGCAGCAGCCCTCGCCCGTCCAACCGCAGGTCCCGGTCCTCGGCCGGATACGTCACGTGCAGAACGGGCGGCACCCACCGCATGTGCGGCCCGAGGTTGGCCAACAGCCCGTCCGGGCCGCCGTGCAGCATGGCCCGGCCCAGGGTGGCGCGCTCGTTGTCCAGGCAGGCGCGGGAGTAGTCGTTGTACGGCGCGACGGCGGTGTCGTAGTACTGGCGCAGACCGTCCGCCACGTTCTCGCGCATCCCGCGTTCGACGAGGCGCGGTGCCCACGCCGGGGCGGCCGCCTGCGTCGCGAAACGCCGGACCTCTTCCCGTATCCGCTCGGGTGGTGTCCCGACGATTGTGTCAATTCCAGCGGTCAACCCGCCCTGTGCCTCGGCTGGATTCAAGAAGTCGGGGTAGTAGATTCCCTTCGGGAAAAGGGGCAGCAGAAGTTCCGTGACCACTCGGTCCAGGTCTTTGTCGATCAGCCGTTTTTGTGTGTCACGGAACCAACCGGCGTACGCCCAGCGCCCTTCCTGCGCCTGGAAACGGTGCAGGCTGAGTGCGATCTCCCACAGTGGATCGGACACTGTGGCCATCTTGGTCCGGACCAGATCGGCATCTGTGAAATGAATGCGGAGCACGGCATTCACCCCCCCACTTAATTTCCCCTGATTGGCATCCTGTTAAGGCACCGCTTAAAAGTGTAGCTCCGAATGCGTGTCGATGGCACGGTTGCGTCATCAGTCTTAAACGGACTGTTGAACAGGGGGATGAAGGATGTCTTTCAGGACGCAAGTGGCGGCAAGCGTCACAGCCGCGTTCATCGTCGCGGGACTTCACGTCAACGGCGCCGACTCGACCACGACCGGCTCGGCCCCCGCCGCCGCGTCCGCCGGGCCGAACGTGACGGTGTCGTGCGGCGACTACAGCGGTACGGCGCTCACCCGGAGGGGCGACTCGGGGGCTCGCGTGCGTGAGGTGCAGTGCCTTCTGGCGTACCGGGGCTGGGCCGGCGTATTCACGAACGACCGCTACGGATACAGCGTCTATCTGGCCGTACGCGAGTTCCAGTCCTGGGACACCCTCCGAGGCTGCGCCGTCCCCCTCAAGGCCAACGGAACCGTCGACCCACGCACCTGGGGCGCGCTGCGCTCCGGCGACGGGTGCCCAACCGCCTGATCTGCGGCGGCTGGAGGCTCTCGGCGATCCGAGAGCCCGGGGCGGACGTCGCCGACCGGGCATGCGACTCCGCCCGCGCCGCGGGCAAGGCATAACGTGGAGGCGAGGCGAACCTGCGAGGTACTTCATGAACAGCCGGCCCGAGTCGCGCACGATACGCCTCATGGCGGACTACGAATGCCACCCTCTCTGGCTGAGCGGCCCACAAGCCGGTGACATCGCGCCCGACGATCCACGCCTCGCACTGTCGTCGACATTGGCACAGCGCTTGAGCGACTGGGCCGATGAATACGACGGAACTCTCTGCGCGGACGATCCGAAATCGTCTGGATTCTCGTCGCGTGAAGTGGAGCTGACCTTTTATCGGGTGGGCGAGGAGCTGGCTGTTCAGCTCGCTCAAGAGCTCGGAAATAGTTGGACGGTGACGTACCACGACGGACGGACCGAACTCTGAGCGGGACGTCGGAAGCGGCGCCCGAGACGGGCGGCCCCGGCCGGCGGAGCAGCAGGGCGTACGTCAAAAGCCGTAGGTGCCCGTTGCTGCCCGCGCCGGGAATTGTGCTAGGCCGCGAGCCCGGCCGAGGTTTCCCTCCGGGCGGGGAACAGTGTGGAGGTTTCCCTGTCCCCGTCCGCGGAGTGTCACCAAGGCCGGTGCGGCGCAGAACTCAGTACTGCTCGGTCTCCACGAAACCGGCGTCCACGTCGTCGTCGACGCCGTAGGTCTCGGCAGCGGCCGTGAGGTTCATTCCGGGAGGGCTGTCCTTGAGGCCGAGGCCCATACCGGCCAGCTTCTCCTTGACCTCGTCGATGGACTTCGCACCGAAGTTGCGGATGTCCATCAGGTCGGCCTCGGAACGCGCCAGGAGCTCACCCACCGAGTGAACACCCTCGCGCTTGAGGCAGTTGTAGGAGCGGACCGTGAGCTCCAACTCCTCGATCGGCAGGGCGAGATCAGCGGCAAGGGCGGCGTCCGTGGGGGACGGGCCCATGTCGATGCCCTCGGCGTCGATGTTCAGCTCGCGGGCGAGACCGAACAGCTCGACCAGGGTCTTACCGGCAGAAGCCATGGCGTCACGGGGACGCATGGCCTGCTTCGTCTCGACGTCGACGATGAGCTTGTCGAAGTCGGTGCGCTGCTCGACACGGGTCGCCTCGACCTTGTACGTGACCTTGAGAACGGGCGAGTAGATGGAGTCGACCGGGATACGGCCGATCTCCTGGCCCACCTGCTTGTTCTGCACGGCGGAGACGTAGCCGCGACCGCGCTCGACGGTCAGCTCCATCTCCAGCTTGCCCTTGCCGTTGAGCGTGGCGAGGACGAGATCGGGGTTGTGCACCTCGACACCGGCCGGGGGCGCGATGTCGGCGGCGGTGACCAGACCCGGGCCCTGCTTGCGCAGGTACATCACGACCGGCTCGTCCTGCTCGCTGCTGACGACGAGCTGCTTGATGTTGAGGATCAGGTCGGTGACGTCCTCCTTGACGCCCGGCACGGTGGTGAACTCGTGCAGCACACCGTCGATCCGGATGGACGTGACCGCCGCACCCGGGATCGAGGAGAGGAGCGTACGACGCAGGGAGTTGCCGAGGGTGTAGCCGAAGCCCGGCTCCAGCGGCTCGATCACGAACCGGGAACGGAACTCGTCGACGACCTCTTCGGTCAACGAGGGGCGCTGAGCGATCAGCATGCGGTGTTGCCTCCAGTGGTTTGGCGCCCGCTATGTGACGCCGTGGACACCACGAAGAGTACGGGGCGGCAGGGCCGATACGGTCTCCGCACTGCCCGAACCACCCGTCTCTCCGACCTGGCGAGGAGGCTTTGGGCTATTTGCCGCCGCCCGCCACCCCACACTGATTCCGCCTAGCCCGCGTCCAACTCCCTTGCGCAGCAAGCCCTGTACGGCCGACGAGGACGCCAGGCCGGGTCCGGCCGACGCCGTGACCACGCGGCAGACGCAATTCCAAGATCGTTCAGCGGAATCCGAACCGACCTTCCGACGGAGGCAGGTCGGACGCCGTCGAATACGACAGCGCGGCGGAGGACGTCAACGCCGGCGAGCCTCCCTCCACACATCGCGGCGAGCCTCGCGATCGGCACAGGAACGGGACCGATGACTCAGCCGATCTCCAGCGATCCCACGCCGATGACGCGGGCGCCCCCGGCCAGGGCGACCTGCACGGCGACGGAACCCACGCCCCCGGCGGCCCCGTGCACGCGGAGGCTCTCGCCCTGCCGTACCGCGAGCGCGTGCACCACGCCCTGGTAGGCGGTGAGCCCCGCCAACGGCAGTCCCGCAGCCTCGGTGAAAGAGAGGTGCTCGGCTTGCGCACCACGCCCCGCACATCCGCGGAGACCAGTTCGGCGAACCCGCCGTGCGCCCGCTGCACGTCACCGCGCACATACGCGATCACCTCGTCGCCCGGCGCGAACTCCGGCGCCCCGGGCCCGGCCCGCTCCACCACACCAGCGACGTCCCAGCCGGGCACCACCGGGAAATACGTCTCTACGGCGCTGTCCAGCGCCCCGGCTTGGATGGCGGCGTCGGCGCGGTTCAGCCCGGCGGCCCTGACTCGGATCAGCATCGAGTCCACGTGAGTCTTCGGCTCGGGCAGCTCGGTGAGTTCGAGGACGTCCGGTCCGCCGTAGCGGCTGTACATAACCGTGTACGGCCAGTCGCCGCCGCGGAGTGCCGCCTCCTCGTCGAAGAACTTCCTCCTCGGCCATGATCCGGCTGCCGTCGGCGCCCGGAAGCAGCGTGATCCTCCCGTTGCCCACGGCGTAGGCGACACAGCGGTTGACCCGGTAGGTACCGGCTTCCACTTCGACCCAGGGGAGCAGCCTGAGCAGCCAGCGCGGTGTGGTGAGCGCGAGCTGCGCCGGGGTCTTGGTGGTGGTCGCGATGGAGCGGGCGGCGCGGGTCCCGAGGCTGGTGGCGGTCGGGGCGGTGGGCTGGGTGCCGTCGTCGACGGTCCGTTCACTCACGATGATCCCTTCTTGGATTCTCACACCCTGAATTCCCCGGTCCTCGGCTGCTTAAAGTAATCAATTCGGGGACTTGACCGAAACGATCGTTATGTTCACGATGGGCGCGGGAAAATCCCGCAACTGCCTTTGTTCGTCCGCCTTCACGATGATGCTGTCCCACGTCCTCACAGAGGCCGGGACCCCGCCGAGCAGCGTGACCACGGAATGCGACGCGACCCTGAAAGTTGGCACCGGATTCACACTCATCACCATCAGGGTCCAGGCCGCCGTACCTGGAATCACCGAGGAGGAACTCCGCCGCGCCGCCGCGACCGCCGAGCAACGCTGTCCCGTCAGCAAGGCGTTGAGTGCGATTCCGTCGAATGTGCAGACGGTTCTGGTCTGATCGCGAGCGCATTCGTAGGGTGCTGGGTGCGCGGCCCGTGTCGGGCACCCAGCGGAATCGTCGTGGGTGCGTTCGTCTTGATTCCGGCGCGGTGCGCGAGTGTGACCGCCGTACGGAGCCGGAGAGTTGACGCTTGTCACGCCGGGCGAGGCCCCGTGGTGGCGTCGATGCTCGCCTGTACCGCTTCGAGCAGTGCGACCAGGTCGGGGGACTGTTCCCATTCCGCGGCCGTGAGGTGCCAGGTGAGACTGGCGCCCGGGGCTCCGGGGCGACCATGGGCGATCTCCACGGTCCGCTTCCCCCTTCGGTCCGGACCTGTGACGTTCAGATGCAGGTTGTCCATGTGGAAGCGGTAGGCCTGGATCGCGTGGTGCCTGGCGCGATGGGCGCCCGGCCTGTCGAGCGGGCAGGCGTCCATCGCGGGTCGGCAACGGGTGGGGGAGTGCGGGTCCGTTCAAAGGGGGTGGATGTCAAGTCCCGGACGTGCGAGGGGAGTTACCTGTTCCTCGCGAACGACAGGGTGCCGGAGGCGGTCGTATCGCCGCTCTGGGTTACCTGGAAGGTCCAGCCGTCCTCGGCCGGCGCGCATTCGACGTGGACCGGGGCGTTCCATTCGGTGAAGCGCAGGGCTTGCATGTGGCAGCCGTTCAGGCGGCCGGGGGTGGCGCCCGCGAGGCAGGCTGCCTGTCGGGCCGCCTCCAGGAGGACCATGCCGGGTACGTGGTCGCTGGGATGGTCGAAGAAGCGTGGGTGGCGGAGGTCGGCGGGTGCCACCATCAGAGCCCCTGCCGGGTCGCGGACCAGCATCACGTCGCCGGGGGAGGGGACCGAGACCTCGGTGGGTGAGGGGCGCCCGTGCACCGTGTCCGGTACGGGGTCGGCGGCGGCGTTCGGGCCGCGGAAGGTCTCGTACTCCTCCTCGGAGAGGACGCGGACGCGTCCGAGGGCCGAGCCGAACTCCCGCCCGGCGGCGGAGAATTGGATCCGTACGCTCAGCGCGACCGGCCACGGAACGTCGTCGACGTGACGTACGTCGTGCACCTCTGCCCGGCACAGCACATCCGTGGCGCCGTAACCGACCACCGGCTCCGCGCTGTTGTCGAGTTGGAAGCCGACGCTTCTGATGATGGGCTTGCTCGTGCTCGGTGCGCCGAGGAAGCGCTGGCAGATGTACAGGCCGACCTGGCGGATGGTCTCGGCGGCCAGCATCGGATCGTGCCGCTCGGCGGAAGCAGAACCAGCACCGGGATCAGAACCAGCACCGAGAGCAGTGCCAGGGCCGGAAATGGACGTGGCGGACGTGGCATACGAGCGCGGCCACTGTGCCGCGAGGAGGAAACGGCCGTCGGGTAGCGCTCGGGCGTCGGTGAGCAGGACCTCGGCGACCGCATTCCGGTGGACGAGGGCGCGGGACACGCAACTGTCCCAGCTCAGCGTGAGTTGTTCCGGGTCTTCCGGGTCCGCTTCGGGTGACGCGAGCGAGCGTGATTCAGTCATAAAATAATAGAAGCTATGGTTCTCCGGCATGCGTACGGCGAACGGCGGCCTGTCGGCTAGATTCACCGGAAAAGACGATCCGGCACGCAGGACAGGGGCGACCGAGAATATGCAGGAACGTGCGGAAGTCACCCGAAGGGCTGTTCTGGCGACGGCCGCGGTGCTGTTCGAACAGCATGGGTACGTCGGTACGAGCATCAGCGACGTGGCGCGTACGAGCGGGTACACCAGCGGGGCGATCTATTTCCATTTCGGCAGCAAGGAAGGGCTGGCCCGGGGTGTTCTGGAAGCCCATTTCGCCGAATGGCCGCGCTATGTCGAACACTGGGAGTCTCAAGACGCCCCGGTTCTCGACCGGTTGGTGGGCTTGAGCCTCGCCGTGGCCCGGGAATTCCGGGACAACGTGATCGTCCGTGCCGGCAACAGGCTTTGGAGCGAGCGCAGAACCATCCCCGTTTCCCTGCCCCGGCCCTTCGTGGGGTGGATCGACGCGACCGCCCGCATGCTGACCGCCGCCACCCAAGCCGGCGAACTCGCCCCCGGCGTCGATGTGGACCGCGCCGCACGGGTCCTCGTCTCCAGCTTCTTCGGCGTGCACACCGTCTCCGACGCGCTGGACGACCGCCGCAACATCGAGGATGCGGTGAGCGACCTGTGGATGATGCTGCTGCCGGGGTTTCAGGCGGCGCCGGTGGACCCGGCGAAGTGCCTGGTGGGGGCCAGGAAGCTGTTGGCGGCCACCCGGGGGCGGCCTGCGCCGAGCATGAAGTGAAGCCGAACGTGACATGAGCGAGTGCGCATTCAAATGAAAGAGAGTGCGCACTCCATCAGATCACTCAGCCCACCCAGATCAATCAGCCCACGCAGCTCACCGGAATCCCGTCATAGGTACCGAGGCGCCGCCGCACCGCCAACTCGCCCATCCCGCACGGTCGTTCACCTCACCCGGTCTCGCCCACGAGAAGCTGGTAGAAGATCGGTTCGCCGGTCGTCGTCACCCGGTGCTGGAACCGGGTTCGTTCCAGCACCGTGAGGCGTCCGTCGGCCACCAGCCGCTCGATCGCGGCGCCGAAGCCGTCCGGATCCGTCTCGTCCATCCACTGCTCATGGATCGTGAAGGCCACGGGCGCGCCGGGTGGCAGGAGCGCGAGCGCGTTGTCGAGCGCCTGCGGTGTGGCGTGCGTGCCGCCGAACGCGCCTGCCGACACCAATCCCCCGAGCGCGTACGGGCGTAGCGCCTCACGGAGTGTGTCGGGGCGCAGGAAGTCGCCGACCACGTAGTCGGCGTAGACCCCCGGACGGTCGCGCAGACTCGCCGCGCGCGCCGCCGGCAGCGAGTCGACCCCGATCACCCGGGCCACGCCACCACGACGGACGAGTTCGCCGACCGATCCGGTTCCGGCGCCGACGTCGAGGACGGTCAGCGAGTCCGGGTCCGATCCGAGACGCGCGGCGGCGCGAAGGAAACCCGCCGCCGCGACCTGCGGCGATGTGCACTGAAGCTGGTCCTGGACGACATGCTCGTAGAGGCCGGGCACGGCGTAGATCCGCGTGTACTCGTGCAGGTGCACCAGTTCGTGCTCACTCAGCGCGATGTACTCGCCGTCGGTCTCCGGCGGGCCGAGCAGACGGACGCCCGCGAATTCATCTGACATGTCCGCGAGGCTATGTGAACGACTTTGTGCGCCGTCACCGGTGCCGAAGGTCGGCCGCATGTTCCCGATTCCCTGAGAGACCGAGAGACCGAGAGACCGAGAGACCGAGAGACCGAGAGACCGAGAGACCGAGAGACCGAGTGCTCAAGTGGTCGATCTCTGCGGTCAGTTGTCCGGGTGCAGCGCGGCGTCGAGTGCGCCGAGGACGCCGAGTTGGGCGAGGATCACGCTCCCGGACGGGTAGCAGTCGAAGCGTTTGATCTTTCCGTCCGCCAGCTCGAAGACGTCGCAGCAGGGCGCGTCCATCCGTTTGCCCGTCGGTTCGAGCGTTCCGTCCCCCAGGCTCAGGGGGCCGTTGTGGGTGCCCTGCAGCGCCAGTTGTACGACGACGATGTCGCCGCTCACGTAGAGCTGGTACAGCTCGCGGTGCATGTCGGGGAAGGCGCGCCCGTAGTTCTCCACGGGGAAGGCGCGGTCCCGGCCTCGGTAGGTGACGCCGATCGACTCGTCGGTGAAGGTCCCTTCCTCGGTGAACGCGGCGAGCCAGCCCTCGATGTCCTTGTCCTCGGCTGTCTGGTATGCCTTCCGGACGATCTGTTCGTTGTCCATGGCGGTTCCTCCTACGGCCTCTGATGCTTACCGCCAGGCTCCCGGCCGGGCAGGTGAGCGGTCGTCACCGGATTCCGGTGATCCGGATGCGACCGGCCCGCTGACCGCGAGGGACAGCCCGAGAAGACTGATCATCGCCGGGATGCCCTGACACGTATCGACTACGCTGACCGCGTGGCTGAAGGACATCGCGCGACCCCCGACCTGCGGGCCGCGGCGGGTCCGGGCCGTGCGGCGGGCCGCGGACGCCCCGGGCTCATCGGCCGCCGCGACCTGGTCGCCGCCCTGGACCGTGCGGCCGAGAAACAGGTGACGCTGGTCTCCGCTCCCGCCGGCAGCGGGAAGACGTCGCTGCTGCGCACGTGGGCCGACCGGCCGGGCCCGGACCGCCGTATCGCCTTCCTGTCCGTACAACCGGGCCAGCAGGATGCGCAGCACTTCTGGCTCGCCCTGCTGGACGCGGTCCGTACCGCGGCCGGCACCGAGGGGGTCGCGGAGCCGCCGGCCGTGACGCCCGGCGTCGACGGCGGCATCATCATGGACAAGGTCCTGTCCGAGATCACGGCGTCCCGGAAGCCCTTCTACCTGGTCATCGACGACCTGCACGAGCTCGGTTCCGTGGCCGCGGCCGAGCAGTTGGGCACGCTGCTGACGAGCCTTCCCGAGGGCGTCCACGCGATCGTGGCCACCCGCCGTGACCCCTCGCTGCGCCTGCACAAACTGCGCCTGGCCGGCGAACTCGCCGAGATCCGTGCCGCGCAGCTCCGCTTCACCGAGGCCGAGACCCGCGAGCTCCTGGCCGCCACCCACATCGTGCTGCCCGACCACGTGGCCGGACTGCTGCACCAGCGCACCGAGGGCTGGGCGGCCGGGCTGCGGCTCGCCGTGCTGTCCCTGGCCGGGCACCCGGATCCCGAGAGGTTCGTCGCCGAGTTCTCGGGCAGTCACCGTACGGTCGCCGAGTATCTGTTGGCCGAGATGCTGGAGCGCCAACCGCCGGACGTACAGCGGCTGTTGCTGCGCACCTCGCTGCTCGACCGGGTCAACGGCGAGCTGGCGGATCTGCTCACGGGCGCGACCGGGTCGGAGCGCATCCTGCTGGATCTGGAGGACGCCAACGCGTTCGTCGTGGCGCTCGATCCCGGCCGGACCTGGTTCCGCTACCACCACATGTTCGGCGGTCTGCTGCGGCTCGAACTGCGCCGCACGCTCCCCGAGGAGATCCCGGAACTGCACCGGCCGGCCGCGCGCTGGTTCGCCGAACACGGCCAGGCCGCCGATGCCGTCCGGCACCTGCAGGCCGCCGGCGACTGGGACGAGGCGGCGCGTCTGCTCACCGACCACACGGTCAGCCTCACCCTCGACGGACAGGGCGGGACCGTGGTGGCGCTGCTCGGCGGCTTCCCGGCCCGCACCGGCGAAGAACGCCCGGAGTTGGCCCTCGTGCACGCCAACGCCGACCTGCACCAGCACCGCCTCGACGAGGCTGAGGCGCACCTGGAGATCGCCAGGTCGTACGCCGCCACGACTGCACCCGACCGCCGGCATCGGCTGGGGGTGGCGATCGCCTCCCTGGACCTGTTACTGGCCCGGCTGCGCGGGCACTTCGACGCCGTCTTCGAGCAGGCCGACGCACTGCCGTCGCCCACCACCGGCCAGTCCACCACCGAGATCGCGCTCGCCGGCGACCTGCGAACCCTCGCCCTCCTCAACCTGGGCGTCACCGAGGCCTGGTCGCTACGGCTCGACGACAGCGAACGGCACCTTCTGGAGGGCGCCGCGCTCGCCCACGACATCGGCCGCCCCTATCTGGAGGTGGCCTGCCTCGCCCATCTGGGATTCGCCTCCGGCAACCGTTCCCTCACCCTGGTCAGACGCCGCTGCGAGCAGGCCCTGGCGCTGGCCGACCGCTACGGCTGGGGCGCCGAGCCGGTCATCGCCCCCGCGCAGGTGTCCTTCGCCGGGACGCTGATCTGCACGGGCGAGTTCGATCGCGGGCAGCAGTGGCTGGACCGGGCCCGGCGCGCCACGCGGTCCGAGGGCGAGCCCGGTGTGCGGCTGCTGGTGCATCTGATCTCCGCGATGCTTCCGGCGGCGCGCGGCCAACTCCACGAGACTCTGGCCGAGTTGAGCGCCGCCCAGCGGGTGCAGGCCCACATGCGGGGCGAGCACGGACTCTGGACCCGGGTGACCGCCTGGACGGTCGCCACCCAGGCCCGCCTCGGCAGGGTCGACCAGGCGCGGGCCACCCTCGCCGCCCTCGACGACCGGCGGGCCGCCACCGGCGAGATCCGTACCGCTGCGGCGGTGATCCGCCTCGCCGAGCAGGACCCCGCGGGTGCCCGGCGCGAACTCCGGCCGGTCCTCGACGGCACCGCTCCCGTCACCTCCTTCCTCACCCCGATCGAGGCCCACCTGCTGGATGCGCTCGCGTGCCGCGACCTCGGCGACGAGCAGGAGGCGGGTGCCGCCGTAGAACAGGCGCTGCACCTCGCCGAACCGGACCGGATGATCCTGCCCTTCGCGATGACCGGTGCCTGGACGCTGCTGGAGACCCTCCAACTGAGGACATCGCACGCCGCGTTGGTCTCCGACATCCTCGACGTCGTCCGCGACAACACTCCGGCCGGACCGGACCGGCACTCCTCGGGACCGGCCGAGCACCTCAGCCCCAGCGAACTGCGCGTCCTGCGCTACCTGCCGACGAACCTCACCCGCCCCGAGATCGCCACCGAACTCTCGGTCTCGCTCAACACCGTCAACACCCACATCCGCCGGATCTACGCCAAGCTCGGCGCCGGCGACCGCTCCTCGGCGGTGCAGCGCGGCCGTGAGCTGCGGCTCCTGTCGAACGGCCGCGGCTGAGGACCGTACGATCACCGGATTCCGGCGACGCGCGCTCACCCGTCCGCCCACGACGATGGGGCCATGGGTGATGACCCCGTCCTGTACCAGATCCGGGTCTACGGCCATCTCGGTCCCACCCTGCTGATGGCGTTCCCGGCGTTCGCGCCCGAGCAGCAGGGCACCGAAACCGTGCTCACCGGGCTGCTGCCGGACACCGCGGCGCTCTACGGCGTCCTCGCCGAGGTGGAGGCACTCGGCCTCGACCTCCTCGAAGTACGCAAAGTCCGGCCCCCGCACGACCTCCCGGTCCGGCCGATCGTGCGACCGGACCAGCCCCCACCGAAGGGAGAACGTTCCGTGAGCACCGAGCAGCAGGACACTCTCGACGCGATCCTGCGTCAGTCGGCCCTTCCCGTCGGCAGTGACGTCGCCGAACAACGGCGCCTGCTCCATGAGTTGACGTCACGGCAGCCGCTGCCCCCCGAGGTGACCATGACGTCGACCACGCTGGGCGGTGTCCCCGTCGCCGCGATCACGGTCGACGGAGTCGCACCCCGGCACGTCGTCCTGTACTTTCACGGCGGCGTCTACGTCCTGGGGGACGCCGAGAGCGCCGCCGGTCTGGCCTCACAGGTCGGCCGGCGCACCGGCGCCAAGGTCTACTCCGTCGACTACCGGCTCGCCCCCGAGCACCCGTACCCGGCCGCCGTGGACGACGCGCTGGCGACCTACGAAGCCCTCCTGAAGGACGGCACCGCCCCCTCGGACATCGTCCTCGCGGGTGAGTCCGCGGGCGGCGGCCTTGTCGTCGCCACCCTGGTCGGCGCCCGCGACCGCGGACTGCCCCTGCCTGCCGCGGCCTACGTCATGTCGCCGTACACCGACCTCACCCTGGCCGGGGCGAGCATCGAGACCAAGCGGGACGCCGACCCGCTGCTCAGCCGGGAACTCCTCGAACCCCGGGTCACCGACTACACGGCGGGACAGGACCCCGCACTCGGTCTGATCAGTCCGATCTTCGCCGACCTGTCCGGGCTGCCGCCCCTGCTCATCCAGGTCGGCAGCCACGAGGTCCTCCTCGACGATGCCGTACGCCTCGCCCAGCGGGCCGGCACCGCGGAGGTCGAGGTGACGCTGGAGATCACGCCCCGGGTCCCGCACGTCTTCCAGGCCTATCTCCCGCTCCTCGACGAAGCGGCCGTGGCGCTGGACCGGGCCGGTGCGTTCCTGTCCGCACGGCTCGCGCGGCGGTGACGACGCCGGCGCGGTGACGCCCGAACACCCTTGCACGCCAAGGGTGTTGACGGGGTCCGGCTCAATCCTCCAGGGCCTGCTGGCCGGTACGGTCCCTGCGCTTGTCGACGACCGAGTCGACGAGCGGGACCACGATCCAGCAGAGGTAGGCCCAGTGGGTGAAGAGCGAGACCGGGATCGAGACCAGGAAGCCCACGGCCACCATGCCGAGACGGCGGATGGCGCGGGCGAAGAGCTCGGGCGGGGTGCCGGGGCGCTGGAGGCCGTCGCGGGGGACCTCGCGGACCATCAGTATGAACAGGAGACAGGCCAGGAACTGCACGGTGGCGTAGAAGACGAACCGCGCCTGGAACGCTCCCTCGCCGCCGATCACGTCGGTCGCGAACGGGGTGACCACCAGCATGAGCAGCCAGTACATGGTGAGGGCCGTCAGCCGGCTGTTGGTCGCCGTGACATAGCGGAACACCCGGTGGTGGGAGCGCCAGTGCGCGGCGATCACGACGAAACTGATCATGAACGCCAGGTAGCTCTCACGGTGTGACGTGGCCGAGTGCCACAGCTCGGAGTTGGTCGTTCCCTCCGGCACCGGCAGTTCCAGAGCGAGCAGGGTGAGCGCGATGGCGACCACCGCGTCCCCGAAGAAGGTGAGGCGGTCGCCGGAGACCGCGCGGGCCTCCATGTCCTCGTCCCCGGGCGGCAGTTCTTGATCAGTCGAGACGTCCATGGCAGCAGAGAATGCCACAAGCCGAAGGACGCTCCGGACGCGCCCGGCACCGGGGGCCGGGCCGGGGGAGTGGTACTGCTGGTCCTACCCGGACGGCTGGCGGCCGGCGCGTGCGGAAGAGGATCATCGGACGGGCAGGGCACGGCCCCGACCGGAGCCGGCTGATCGCGCAGAACGGACAGCCACATGACCATGGCCTACCTCGCACAGCCCGAGCAGCAGCAGAGGCTCGAATGGCTCGACGGCGGTGAGTTCGCCGTCCTCCTGGACGCCGCGGCCACCGGCGGACAGCTGACCGTGGGACGGTTCTCCGTCGCCAAGGGCGAGGCGCCGCCGTACCACAAGCACACCCGTGAGGACGAGGTCTTCATGCTCATCAAGGGGAGTGCGCTGCTGTGGTGCGACGACGAGGAGATGGAGCTGTCGGAGGGCGGGATCGTCTTCCTGCCGCGCAATGTCCCGCACGGCTACCGGATCACCTCGGACACGGCCGACCTGCTGATGATCTGCACGCCCGGCGGCATCGAGGGCATGTTCCGGCACGCGGGACGTGACCTCACGACCCCGCGCCCCGAGGGCTTCGAGATCTCGCGGGACATCATGGCCGAGGCCGCCGACATGTACGGCCAGATCATCGTCGGCCCGCCGCGCTGACCCGCACAGTTCCACCGCACCACCGCACCGACCGGAACCACGAAAGGCACAGCCATGTCCCGGCAACAGCGCCAGGCTCTCGACGAGATGCTGCGGCACGGCCCGCTCGACCTCGGAGGGGACGTCGCCCAACAGCGCGCCCTCTTCCACGAGATGATGACGTCCATCCCGTTGCCGCCCGACGTCTCCACCACCGAGGGCGAACTGGGCGGCGTCCCGGTCGTCACCGTCGGGACACCGGCGAACGACCCGGCGAGCGTCCTGCTGTATCTGCACGGCGGCGCGTACGTCATCGGCTCGGCGGCCGACGCCGCGGGCCTGGCCGCCGAGGTCTCCCGGCGCACCGGTGCCCGCGCCGTCTGCGTCGACTACCGGCTGGCCCCCGAGCACCCCTTCCCCGCGGCCGTCGACGACGCCCTGGCCGTGTACCGGGCGCTGCTCGACGACGGAATCCCCAGTTCCGCCATCGCCTTCGTCGGCGAGTCCGCGGGCGGCGGTCTCGTCGCCGCGACGCTGGTCGCCGTCAAGGACGCCGGGCTGCCCCAGCCCTCCTCGGCCGCGGTCTTCTCCCCGTGGGCCGACCTGACCGTGTCCGGCGACAGCGCGGTGACCAAGGCCGCGGTCGACGCCTCACTCACCCCGGAAGGCCTGCGCACCCGCGCCCGCGACTACCTCGGCACCACGGACCCGACCACCCCGCACGTCAGCCCCGTCTTCGCCGATCTGACCGGCCTGGCGCCGCTGTTCATCCAGGTCGGTTCGTACGAGATCCTCCTGGACGACGCCGTACGGCTGGCCGCGCGCGCCGCCGCGCACGACGTCCACGTCGAACTGCAGGTCTGGCCCGAAGTCCCGCACGTCTTCCAGGCGTTCGCCGCCATGCTCGACGAGGGTGCCGCCGCGCTCGACGCCGCCGGAGCGTTCATCCGGGCCCGGTGGGCCGACGGCGCCGACGCCGACAAGCCGGACGAGACGCTGTCGGCCGGGGCATCGTCGTAGGCGGACGAGGGACGACGGCACGGACCCGCGGCGAGTAAAGACTCCGCCGTGCGGGGGTCGAACATCCGTGTGCGGCAAGCCAGTTGAACAAGAATGTTCCGCATGGCTACGACGAACCACTTCGGCATCGCTCTACGGGGGTGGCGCGAGAGGGTGTCACCGCAGGACAGCGGGCTGGAGGCGGGCGGGGACCGGCGCATCCCCGGGCTGCGCCGGGAGGAACTGGCGCGGCTGGCGGGCCTGTCCGTCGACTACGTGGTCCGGCTGGAGCAGGGACGCGCCCGCAACCCCTCGGTCCAGGTGGTCACCGCGCTGGCCAGGGCGCTGCGGCTCGAACCGTCCGAGCGTGAGCATCTGTTCCGCTGCGCCCACCTCGCACCGCCCTCGACCGGGAACGTGTCCCGGCACGTCCCCGCGAGGGTGCACCGGCTGGTCGGGCAGCTGGCGGACAACCCCACCGCGGTGTTCGCCGCCGACTGGACCCTCATCAGCTGGAACGGGATGTGGAACGAGGTCGTCGGCGACCCCCGGACGTACGGCTGGAGCGAACTCAACCTCGTGGCCGGCATGTTCCGGTCCAACGGTGGGCGGCGGGAACCGATCGCGGCCTGGCCGGTGCGGTCCTGGGCGGGCGACGAGGTCGAGGAGGAGGACCTCGTCGCCGACCTGCGCGTGACGGCCGCCGCCCATCCCCACGACGCGCGGCTCGCCGCCTTCGTCGACCGCATGCTGCACGACAGCCCGCGCTTCGCCCGCCTCTGGTCCAACGGCACCGCCCGCACCAACGTCGGCGACCGCAAGACCGTCGAGCACCCCCGGGTGGGAGACATCCACCTCGACCTCGACATCGTGATGGCCGCGGGCACCGACCTCAGGATCGTCACGTACACGGCGCCGGTCGGGACGACCGACGCGGAGAAACTGGACGCCCTGCGCACCACCTGTCCGGAGCCGGACCGGGGCCCGGCCCACGCCATGTCGGGCCCCGGCGGCCCGAGTTGAGGACGAGGGCCGCGGCCCGTCAGTCCTCCTGGTCCCCGTCCGCGACGGACAGGGCGTCGGTGATCAGGCGGGAGTCGATCATCATGATCGCCGCACCGACATCACCGACGGGAGCGTGCGCGGGATCGCAGGGCGATGACACGGGAATCCTCCTCGGGTGGCTGCGGTGGGTAACTCCGCGTGTTCGTACGGTAGATGGCGGGTGCGGTCGGGGCGGGGGTTTATCGGGTTTACGGCGATGAGGTGGTGGCGGAGTCCGGATTCCTCCGGTGGGCCGGGGAGGACTCGTGCAGCGCGCTGTCGAACGCGGATCGATGGGCGGAGGTGTGGGCGTGTTCCCGCTCGGACCAGGCGATGCGGGCGCCGATCAACTCGTCCTCGCCGACGGTGTGTTCGGGTCCGCCGAGCCGTGCTAGCCACCAACTTGCATTGCGTGTCTGTCGGTTGAGCATCGCGTCGACGAGCTTGCCGCGGTCGGACGCGACGAGTCCGTAGGCATCGGCGAGGAGTCGTACCTGGGCTGCCTGTACCGACACGGGCGGAGCGGTCGGGCGGGAGGAGACGCACCAGGTCCAGGCCGCGTAGCCGACGTCCTCCAGGGGGTCGCCGGGCGCGGCGGTGTCGAAGTCGATGAAGGCGACGGGCAGTTCGTCGCGGAACACGGTGTTGTTCGGCCCGGGGTCGTGGTGGCAGACGACGGCGCACGGCTCGGCGAGGGCGCTGCCTCGCGTGGCGTCGTGGAACGAGCGGAGCAGCGCGCCGGCCGCGGTGATCTGCTCGTCGGTCCAGTGTCGGAAGCGTGCGGGTACGTGGCCGGGCAGGTAGCTGAACGTGTCCCGTCCCGTCTCGTCGAGCCCGAGATGGCGGGGCGCCCCGGTGAAGCCGCGTTGTGCGAGGTGGCCGAGGAGGCGCGCGACGAAGGGCGAGGCTTGTGTCGTGGGGCGGCGGACCGTGTCGCCGACCCGTACGACGCCCGGGGTGATACGGCCTCCGGGCAGGGGGACTTCGCCGCCTTCGGCGGGCGTGGGTGACTCTGCCATTGGCTGGTCCGTTCGTTGGGCACTCTCCGGTGTTCTCCGGCGCTGAAGCGAACCATGAGCCTCTTCGCCGTGCCCAAGGTCGGCTCGGGCGCCGTCGGCCCGGTCGATCCCGTTTGTTACGCTCCCCAGGCCTCCCGCGGGGGAAGTCCGGTGAGAGTCCGGCGCTGACCCGCAACGGTGTGCGTGGCGACCCCTGGTCGTCGCGCGAGTCCGATCGCCCGTGGGTGGTGCGACCCGTTGACTGCTCGCCGTGGACTGCGAGAGGGGACCGAGCGGCCGGCAGGGTCGTACGGGGCTGTCTCCTCGCTCAAGGCTCACCAGGCGGCCCCAGGTGAAGGACCGCCGCTCGTGTTCCGTCGACCGAAGACCGGCTCCGGCCGTGGCCAGAGTCCAGGGCGAGATCCTCGCCGAATGCCCCAACACCTGCTGCTGTTCGGGTTGTTGGTCCTCCTCTTCGTTTCCCTCGTCTGCGGGGTCGGGCTCGGCGCGGCCGGAATCGGTACGGCGGACATGTTCCGGTTCCTGTGGGCGGGGATCACCGGCGGGACCGTGCACGCCTCCGACGCCGCCGCGTACACCATCGTCTGGGAGATCCGGCTGCCCCGGGTCGTCCTTGCGGCCGTCGTCGGCGCCGGGCTCTCGGCCGTCGGTCTGGCAGTGCAGGCCATGGTCCGCAACGCGCTCGCCGATCCGTTCGTGCTGGGCATCTCCTCGGGCGCGGCGGTCGGCGCCAACGCCGTCATCCTGCTGGGCGCGTTCGCGGGCCTCGGGGTGTGGGCGCTGTCGGTCTCGGCGTTCGCCTCGGCCCTCGCGGCCATGGTCCTGGTCTACGCCGTGGCCCGCTCACCGCACGGCCTCACCCCGCTGCGGCTGATCCTGACGGGCACCGCGCTGGCGTACGGCTTCGAAGCCGTCACCACCGTGATGGTGTTCGGCGCGGCCCGGGGCGAGGCGGCCCGCTCGGCGATGATGTGGCTGCTGGGGAGCCTGGGCGGGGCGACCTGGGCGCAGGTGCCCCTGGCCGCCGTGACCGTGGCGGCAGGCTGGGCGTGGCTGCGTCGCCGGGCCGAGTCGCTGAACGCCCTCGCGATGGGGGACGAGACCTCCGCCGCGCTCGGCGTCCAACCGGGCCGACTGCGCCGGGAGTTGTTCCTCGTGACCGCCGCCGTCACCGGGACCGTGGTCGCGGTCAGCGGGGCCATCGGCTTTGTCGGGCTCATGGTGCCGCATCTCGTGCGGATGCTCGTCGGCGCCGATCACCGCAAGGTCCTCGCGGTCGCGCCCCTGGCCGGAGCCGTGCTGCTGGTCTGGGCGGACGTGCTGTCCCGGCTGCTGCTGGCGCCCACCGAACTGCCGGTCGGCGTGATCACCGCGGTCGTCGGAGTGCCCGCCTTCCTACTGCTCATGCGGCGTGGTGGCTATGCGTTCGGGGGGCGTTGATGAGGCTCGACATCGAGGGGCTGTCAGTCGACGCGGGCGCGGTACGGCTGGTCGACGACATTCGGCTCGGCGTGGACAGCGGGGCCTTCGTCGGGCTCGTCGGCCCCAACGGCAGTGGAAAATCAACCCTGTTGAGGTGCGTGTACCGGGCGCTGCGACCGGCCGACGGCGCGATCCGGCTCGACGGCGACGACGTCCACGCCATGGAACCGCGCGCCGTAGCCCGGAAGTTGGCCGCGCTGCCGCAGGAGTCGTCGGCGGAGTTCGACTTCACCGTCGCCGAAGTGGTCGCCATGGGACGGATGCCGCACCAGGAGCGGACGGCCGCGTCGGACCGGGAGATCTGCGCCGGAGCCATGGAACGCACCGGCGTCGCCCACCTCGCCGACCGCGGCTTCCTCGCCCTGTCCGGCGGCGAGAAGCAACGCGTCCTGATCGCCCGCGCGCTCGCCCAGCGGCCCCGCGTCCTGGTCCTCGACGAACCCACCAACCACCTCGACATCGCCCACCAGTTGGACGTGCTGTCCCTGGTCCGCGGTAGTGGCCTGACCGTACTGGCGGCCCTGCACGACCTCAACCTCGCCGCCGCCCACTGCGACCTGCTGTACGTGATCGCGAACGGCCGGATTGTCGCCTCCGGCACGCCGCACGAGGTCCTCCAACCCGCCCTGCTGGCCGAGGTGTTCGGGGTCCGCGCACATCCCGTGCGGCACCCGGAGACCGGTGCCGTCCAGCTCCTGTTCGACCTGCTCCCGCCCACCTCCTGAAGGACAACTCCTCGCATGCGCAAGTTGCTTGCCGCCGCACTCTGTCTCGCCGCGACAGCCACCGCCGGTTGCGGTGCCACGGTCGAGCCCACGCCGCAGAACGCCATATCCTCCGCCGTCACCCTCACCAACTGCGGCCAGAAGGTGACGTACAAGACGGTCCCCAAGCGGGTCGTCACCAACGACGTCGGCATCACCGAGCTGATGTTCGCCCTCGGCCTGGAGGACCGCATGGCCGGGTTCGCCATGCCCGACGACAAGGGCGACCTCACCGACGTGCCCTGGAAGGACGGCTACCAGAAGGTCAAGTGGCTGTCCAAGGACCAACTCACCAAGGAGAACGTCCTCGACGCCCGCGCCGACCTCGTCTTCGCGGGCTGGAACTACGGCTTCCGCGACGACAGCGGCTTCACCCCCGACGCCCTGAAGAAGCTCGGCATCCCCTCGTACATCCTCACCGAATCCTGCCGCAACGGCCGCACGGACACCTCGCGCGGCATCATGGCGCCCCTGAGCGCCCTGTACGCCGACCTCACCAACCTCGGAAAGCTCTTCGGTGTCGAGAAGCGCGCGGCCACCCTGATCGCCGACTTCAAGCAGCAGATCGCCGCCGTGCACGCCAAGGCCCCGGCGAAGAGTCCCAAGGTCTTCCTCTACGACAGCGGCCAGGACTCCCCGTTCACCTCCGGCCGTTACGCCGCCCCCGACCAGATCATCAGCGAGGCCGGCGGCACGAACGTCATGCACGACGTCAACGACTCGTGGACCACGGTCGGTTGGGAGAGCGTCGTGCAGCGCGACCCGGACGTCATCGTGATCTGCGACTACGGCGACGTGAGCGCCGAACAGAAGAAGAAGTTCCTCCTCTCCTACGCTCCGCTGCGCAACGTCTCCGCCGTCAAGCACCGGCGGATCTTCGTCCTCGACTACGTCGACCTCGTGGAGAGCCCCCGCAACCCGTCGGCCATCGCCCGTCTCGGCGCGTATCTGCGGACGGTGGCGGCGGCGAAGGAGACCAACTAGGGCGCGGGTCAGGGCAACTGGCGCAGGGCGGCGGCCATCCACTCCCGGACGGCCGTCGCCCGGTCGCGGTCCGAGTCGGGGGCCGGCTTGGGCGTGCCGTTGATCGTCGCCACCAGGGAGTGGTACCTGGTGAGCAGTTGCAGGCCGGGCGCCTTGGACAGCCGCTGTGCCGCCTTGCCGTTGGGGTCGAACTCGACGATGCCGCGCCGGGCCTTGTCGACGTCGTGCTCCCCGGTCATGGCGGCGACCATCTCGGCGTTGCCGGCGGCCACCCGCTCGGCGAGCTCCCGGGCGCGTGGCGAATCCGCCGGGAGTCCGGACTCCTGGGCGGTCCGTGCCTCCAGGACGAGCTTCCGGTGTCTCTCGACGCGGGCCATCATCTCCGGTGAGGCCATCAACTTGCCCTGCGGGGTGGCGAATGTGCGGTGGAAGAAGTCCCGGAGCGCCGAGCGGAACTCCTCGTCGCGCACGATCTCGGCGAGTTCGATCCAGGCCTCCACCTGCTCGGTGGACGCCTCCTCGGGCAGCTGCGGCCGCAGACGGTACAACCGCTCGACATAGCCGGGGTCGACGTCCAGTCCGTCGGTCACGAAGTCCCAGAACTCGTCGACGAGTTGGTCACGGTCGTCGTCGGACATCGACACGAGCTTGTGCATCAGGCTCACCTGTTCCGCCGTGCTGTGCTGCCGCGTGATGGTCCGCAGCACCGCACGGCGGGCCCGGAACTGCCGCAACTGGTCCTCGACCAGCCGCAGATGCGTGACCGCCAGGTCGTGCAGGGTCGTCTCCGCGCCCAGCACCCGGCGGATGTCGTCCAGCCCGGCCCCCAAGTCCCGCAGCGTGCGCACGAGTTCGAGCCGGGCGATGGCATGCACGTCGTACCGCCGGAAGCCGCCCCCGGTGACACCGGTGGGGGTGACGACACCCTCGTCGGCGTAGAACCTGATCGCGCTCACGCTCAGGCCCGTGCGGCGGGCGACGTCTCCGATGGAATAGAGCTCCGGTTCGTTCACACCCGTCACTATGGGATCTCAAGTGACCTGAGAGTCAAGGGGGTTGGCCACGACACGTTCCCCGGCGGCCTACGGCTGAACCGCGCGCACTTGGTCGTAACGGCCCATGAAGCGGAACGCGCCGTCCCTGACCTGGTACAGGAAGCCGGTGTTCTCCGGTTCCAGCGTGTGGGTGGTGCCCTGTACGAAACGGATCGGCTTGGCCACCCCGTCGTACGCGGTGTGGAAGATGCGCTCGGCGACCTGCGCGGGCTCGATCGTGGTGGTGGTCCCCAGCGCGTCGATCGCGCGGGCGATCAGACCGACGGCGTCGTACGCCTCGACGGACCAGCGGCCGGGCGGTTCGCCGTACCGCGCCCGGTAGGCCGCCGTGAACGCCTTCGCGGCCGGGGTGCCGGCCGACTGCGCCTCGGTGTACGGCGCTTGGAGGACCCAGCCCTCGGCCGCCTGCCCCGCCGCGCTCAGGAAGTCGGCGTTCAGGACGGGGTCGAAGCCGGTCACCGACCCCGTGAACCGTGCCGCGGCCAGAGCGCGGGCGCAGGCCGCCGCCCGGCGCGGGGACGTGCCGCCGTAGACGACCGCCTGCGGACGGGTGGCCAGTGCCCGGGCGACGGCCGGGCCGAAGTCGCTTGTTCCGGCGGCCACTTGGTGGACGGTGACGGTGCCGCCGCTGGGTGGTGTCTCGACCAGGTTCCGGGTGATGTCGACGGCCGTCTCGCCTCCCGCGCCGTCCTCGATGACCGCCGTGCGACGGCTCGGGCGGGTCCTGGTCAGGTAGAAGAGGATCGGCAGCGTGCGCGAGCTGTCGGACGCCCTGGTCACGCACAGGGTGCGCAGGGTCGTGGTGGACAGCCCGGCCGCGTCGTCGGCGGCCGACACCAGGACCACTGGCATGGACGCGGCGGCGTAGAGCGGGGCGGCGGCGCGGGCACCCGCTGTCGTGCTGGGGCCGATCACCGCGCTGACGGACGGTTGGGCGAGCACACGGCGGGCCGTCTCGCGCGCTCGGGTCGCGTTGCCCCCGTCGTCGTAGGAAGTGAGGGCGAGGCGGTAGCCGACGTTCTTGCGGGCGTTGTGGGCGGCGACCGCGAGGAGTGCTCCCCGCATCTGCGCTTTTCCCACGGCTTTCTGAGTGCCTGTCAGGTCGGCGTGGAGGGCGATGGTGTGAGTGGGTACGTCGTGGTGCGAACCGCTCGTCGCTGCGTGCCCCCTGGCGAGCAGGACGGCCGCGCCCGTGCCGGACGCGGCGAGTGCGGCGGCTGCCGAGCCGCCGATGGCCAGGATGCGGCGGCGTGAAACGCCTTGCGCCACAGGTGCGTTGAGCGGATCGGGTACGCGCGGTCCCGTCGTGCGGGGTGGCGGGTCGAGGGCGCCGGCCGAGCGTTCGGCGACCAGGCGCAGGACAGCGGGCGGCAGCCAGTCGGGCGCCGCGGACGGGCCGTTCTCCGTCAGCGCGGAGTGGACCTGTGCGGCGGTCGGCCGTAGCGCGGGATCCTTGGCGAGGCAGCCGTCGATCACCGAGCGCAGAGGCGGCGGCAGTTGGGCGAGGCCGGTGGGGTCGTGGGGTTCGTGGACGGTGCGGTACAGGACGGCGGGCGCCTCGCCGGTGCCGAACGGACGCCGGCCCGTCGCCGCGTACGCCAGCACGCAGCCGAGGGAGAACAGGTCGCTCGCCGGGCCGACTTCGCCGCCGCGACTGCGGGTCTGCTCGGGGGAGAGGTAGCCGGGGGTGCCGACGACCGCGTCCGGAGCGGTGAGCGCGGTCGTGCCGACGCCCTTGGCGATGCCGAAGTCGATGAGCCGGGGGCCGTCGGGGACCAGCAGGATGTTGCCGGGTTTGACGTCCCGGTGTACCAGGCCCACCGCGTGCAACTCGCCGAGCGCCTCGGCCAGTTGGGCGCCGAGCGTGACGACCGTGTCCGCCGGCAACGGTCCGAGTCCGTCCACCGCCTCGGCCAGCGACGGACCGGGCACGAACGCGGTGGCCAGCCACGGCTCACGCGCCTCCGTGTCCGAGGCCGTCACCGCGACGACCCAACGGCCGGTGAGCCCGCCGGCCAGTCGCACCTCGCGCCGGAATCGGGCACGGAAACCGGGGTCGGCCGCGTACTCGGCGCGGATCACCTTCAGCGCGACCAGCGAACCGTCGGCGGTACGGGCCAGATAGACCACGCCCATGCCGCCCGCGCCGAGCCGGGCGAGCAACCGGTGCCCGCCCAGTTCCTCCGGGTCCTCGGCCCGCAATGCCTGCATCCCGCTGCTCCCGTGCCGTGTGTCAGGACGCGGACAGGCCGACCGGGCCGCTGTACACGAAGCGACCACCCTTGACCTGGTAGTGCTGCACCTGCCGGGTGATGAGCTGATGGTCGGCGTCGAACGCGTACGTGGTGACCAGCCCCTTGAACCGGGCCTTGGCCAGCGCGTCGGCGACCTGCGTGCGCGAGGGGCGCTTCTTGGCGCTCCCGGCGAGCGCGGTGAGCCGGTCGGCCAGCAGACGCGTGAGGTCGTACGCCTCGGCCGCCCAGTCGCCCGGCGCACTGCCGTACCGCTTGCGATAGGCGGTCGCGAACGGTCGTACGGCCGCGGCGGCCGGGTCGATGTACGGGGCCAGGACCTGCCAGCCCTCGCTCGCCGGGCCCGCCGCCGCGACGAACGCGGGGGTGGCCGACGGAATGTCCAGGAAGCGTGGGCCGGTGAAGTTCCGTGCGGCCAGGGCGCGGGCGAGCGGGGCGGCACGTCCGGCGGTGCCGGTGTAGTAGAAGCTGTCGACGCCGTGGGCGAGCATGTCGGCGACGACCGTCGACACGTCGGGCGCGAGGGCGGGGACGACCCGGGCGTACAGGGCCAGACTGCTCGCGCCGGTCGCGCTGTGAACGACGTTGACGGACTCCATGCCGGTGATCCCGCCCGCGCGATCGACGAGCAGCCCCGGACGGCGCGACCCCTGCACGGTCAGCGCGGAGACGGTGGCGAACGCCGAGTACGCGGCCAGCGGAGCGGCCCGGAAGTATCTTCGCGGCTTGGCGAGAAGGGTCGACTGGACGGCGGAGACCGAGAGTTCGGACACCGTCACCAAGGGCAGCCCGGCGCTCTCGTACACCTCCACGGCACTCTGCGCCGAGGCGTAACCGGTGGGGCCGAGCACGGCGAACACAGCGCGGTCCCGGGTGAGTTGACGGGCCACCGCTTGGGCCCGGGTCGGCTCGCCCCGGTCGTCCAGCACCCGCAGGGTGAGCGGGAACGGCTTGTCCTCGCGCGCGTTGAACTGCTCCACGGCCAGCCGTGCGGCCCGCTCCTGCGCCGTCCCCGCCGCCTTCAGCGGGCCGCTCAGATCGGCCTGGACACCGATGGTCCAGGCGCGTCCGGCGGCCGAACTCGCCGGTTTCTTCTCGTCGTTGTTCCGCAGGACCGCCCACAGCGCCACGCCGCCACCGCCCGCGAACAGCGCCGTACCGCCCGCGGCGAGGGCCAACACCCGGCGCCTGCTCGGGCCTCGGGGTTCCGGCTCGCCGGAGATCTCGGTCGGCTCGACACCGGGCAGGGCCAGCATCTCCGCCGACCGGTCGGCGACCATCCGGACCACCGCGTCCGGCAGCCAGCCGATCGAGCCGGCCGGTGCGTCCTCCACCAACTCAGCGTCCACCTCGGCGACTTGGGGCCGGTCCTCGGGCTCCTTGGCGAGGCACCGCTCCAGCAGCGCCCGCAGCTCGACGTCCTCGACCCCGTCCAGATCCGGCGTGTCGTGCACGGTCCGGTACAACAGCGCGTCCGCCGCGCCGCTCCCGAACGGCAGCCGCCCGGTCGCCGTGTACGCCAGCACACAGCCCAGCGAGAACACATCGCTCGCCGGACCCACCGGCAGTGCCCGCGCCTGCTCCGGCGAGAGGAACCCGGGGGTGCCCACGACCATGCTGTCCGAGGTCAGCTCCGTCTCCTCGGCCGCCGTGGGCCGGGCGATCCCGAAGTCGATCAGCCGGGGCCCGTCCAGCGCGAGCAGCACATTGCCCGGTTTGACGTCCCGGTGCACAAGTCCCGCCCGGTGCACGGCGTCCAGCGCCCGCGCCAACACCTTGCCCAGCACCCGCACCACCCGCGCGGGCAACGGCCCGCACTCCGCCACCGCCTCGGCCAGCGACGGGCCCGGCACGAACGCGGTCGCCAGCCAGGGCGCCGGTCCCTCCGTGTCCGCGCCCAGCACCGGCACCACCCACGGGCTTTCCACCCCGCGCGCGGACTCCGCCTCCCGCCGGAACCGCGCCCGGAATTCCGCCTGTTGGGCGAACTCGGGCTGGATCACCTTCACCGCGGCGAGCTCCCCGCCCGCACCGCGCGCCAGGTAGACCACCCCCATGCCGCCCGCGCCCAGCCGCCCCAACAGCCGGTATCCGCCGAGCCGCGACGGATCGGAGGGAAGCAACCGCTCCATCACGAACCGCCCTTCGTGCCCGACGCGGAGGCGGTCGCCCCGCTGGACCCGGTCCCGGAAGTGCCGCCGATCTCCTGCTGCACCCGCAGCAGCATCCTCGGAAGCACCTCCGCCACAAGGGAGTTGAGCTCCTGCTCGCTCCGGCCGCGCCCGCCGCACACGGATGTACCGGCCACCACCGAACCCAGCACGGCCTGTTGCCACCAGTACGGGTACGGTCTGCCACGCGTGTCGCTGACGCACTGCCCGGTCTCCAGCAGCAGATCGTCGCCGCTGGTGTTGCCGCCCTCGCCCCGGGCGAACGACAACGACTGCAGCCCCGTGAGGCGTTCACCCGGCCGCTGGGTCTGCTGCGTGCAGTCGAGGTCCTCCTCCAGCATCCTGGCCTGTTCCCACGACGCGTCCAACGCCGTGCGGTGCACGGTGACCGTGGCCGACAGCCGCACCGCTCCCTTCGCACCGGACGCGGGCACCTCGAAGTGCCGGGTCAGCGTGGCCAGCGCGTCGGCCGGTAACGGGCGCAGCCGCCACAGACAGTCGTCGCCCAGCACCGCCCACTGCGCCGGGTCACTCTCGTACGGTGTCGCCCGGACCACCCCCGTCCCGAACAACTCCGGGCCAGAGATGACCCGTTGGATCAGCGACCGAGCCTGCGTCGTCGTCTTCGGTTCCTTGCCCGCATTCGTCTCGGGGGTCGCCGATGCCGACGGCTGCGAGTCGGTCGTAGCGCTCCGAGCCGTCCCGGACGACGTCGTCGGCGGCGACGCGGAACCGCCACCACCCCCCGTGCACCCCAGCACCAGGGCCCCGCAGGCCGCCACCACCGCGCTGACACGCAGTGCTCTCGCATACGCCACGACGTCGCCCCCTCTACGGCCTGCCATGCGGCCACCCCATGCCCATAGCGATGCGCTCGGGCACGGGACGGTTCCCCGGCTTCCGCTTCGATTTCCGGCGCCGCACAGGATGCGCACAGTCGAGACGATCGTAGAGGTGATCGCTTCAACTTCCGCTGCACATACGGAAGTTAGAGGAGTCGGTACGGCGATGGACTCACCTGGCCAGCTCCGCGGGCTCGTCCAAGCGCGTCAACTTCCGGGGATTGCGCACCACATGGATCAGGGTGACCCGGCCGTCCTCCACGACGATACTCACCGCGGACGGTTCGCCGTCGATCTCGATCCGGCCCGCCGGTTCGCCGTTGAGCCACACGGGCGTGGTGTCGAACGCGGCCACCAGCGTGTGCGCGCGGGCGAGGATCGGCGCCACCAGCTCGACGCCGTGGATGGGGGCGAGTGCGGCGGGGACCACTCCGCCGCCGTCGGTCACGAGCACCACGTCCGGTGCCATCACCTCCATCAGGTCCTGCAACTGACCGGTGCGCAGGGCGCTCAAGAACCGTTCCACCACGGCCTGTTGCTCCGAGCGGCTCACCCGTACCCGCGGCCGCCGGGCCGCCACATGTTCCCGGGCCCGTCGCGCGACCTGCCGTACCGTGGCCCCGGACTTCCCGATCGCCTCGGCGATCTCCCCGTACGGCAGCTCGAAGACCTCGCGCAGCACGAACACCGCCCGCTCGGTGGGCCCGAGCGTCTCCAGCACGGTCAGCATCGCGATCGAGACGCTCTCCGCGAGCTCGACGTCCTCGGCGACATCAGGACTGGTCAGCAGTGGCTCCGGCAGCCATTCGCCGACGTACTCCTCACGGCGGCGCGACACCGTGCGCAGCCGGTTGAGCGCCTGCCGGGTGACGAGCCGGACGAGGTAGGACCGCGGGTCCCGCACCTGTGACCGGTCGACGTCGGCCCACCGCAGCCAGGACTCCTGGAGCACGTCCTCCGCGTCGGCCGCCGACCCGAGCATCTCGTAGGCGACCGTGAACAGGAGGCTGCGGTGGACGACGAAGGGGTCCTGGGTCATGCCGTCGACGCTACGTCGGCGCCGGCGTTGCCCGCCCGCGAGGCCAGCGGAATCCCGCACGCGTCCGAGTAGCCCTGCGAGGTGATCCCGTGCGCGGTGTTGCAGCGGGCCGCGAAGTTGGCGAAGCCGATGAACACGGTGAGTTCGACGAGGGCGGCCGGGCCGAGGCGGTCGAGGAGGCTCTTGGACAGCTCGTCGGTGACGGTCGGTGGTGTGTTGGTCATGGCCTCCGCGTACGCGAGCACGTCCCGCTCCAGCGGGGTGAACACCTCCGACTGCCGCCAGCGCGGCACCTGGCTCGCCTTGGCCAGGTCCAGGTTCTGGTTCAGGGCCTGGAAGTAGTTGACGTCGAGGCACCAGCCGCAGCCGACCTGGGCGGCGACGGCCATGTGCGCGAACGTCTTGAGCCCCGCGTCGGCCGCGTCCCATGTGCCCACCTTGGCCGCGAACTCCTGGTTGGCGGCGGCGAGTTGGGGCTGGTTCCACAGCACTTCGACGGGCTCGGGCACGGCCCCGAGCTGCTTGATCATGGTCTCGCGGAGCTCGGCGGGAAGCTCGGCCCTCGGAACGCGAAGCGTCACGGTGTCCTCCTTGTACGTGTGCCTGGTCGGCGGTTCGACATGAAGACACCGGCCGGCCCGGGGATGTGACACCGGGGCCGGGCACTGCGTGCGGGAGTCCGATTGGTCACCCCGCGCGGGGGTACCCGGCCGACATGATGATCGCCCAGAAAGAACACGTAGAGCTTGCCGCGTCCGGTGCCGCCATGGGCATGGTGGTGGCCGCGGCGGGTGGTCTCGTCATCGTCGCGCTGCTCGTGTGGGCCGTCCGGCTGGGTATCAATGTCCGGCAGCGGGAATCGGCGCCGCCGCGGCCCGACGAGCAGCCCCGGCTGCCGGAGTCCGGCGCCGTCGGGGAGGTCCGGGAGCAGCGGGAGTCGGACGAGGTGCCGCGCACCGGCGACGGTGGCGAGCGGTTGCGGCCGCACGACCTCCACGGCTCCGGAAGCAGGCGCAGCGACAACCAGGAGCGTCCGCGCTGGGACACGGGGTCCGGCGGTTCCTGATGGCCGGGACACAGGCCGTGCGGGCCGGTCGGCGCAGCCTCGACGTCCATCGGCCCGACAAGGTGCTGTTCCCCGCCGACGGGAACGCCAAGGAGTACACGAAGGGCGACCTCGTCGCCTACTACGCGGCCGTCGCCCCCTCCATGCTGCCGCACCTGCGCGGACGCCCGTTGATGCTCGAACGGCACCCGGACGGCATCGACGGCCCCCGGTTCATGCAGAAGAACGTCCCTGAGCACTATCCGGACTGGATCAAACGCGTCGAGGTGGCCAAGGAGGGCGGCACGGTCACGCACCTCGTGTGCGACGACACCGCCACCCTCGTGTACCTCGCCGATCAGGCCTGCCTCACCCCGCACCGCTGGCTGTCCCGCGCCGACCGGCCGCACCGGCCCGACCGCCTGGTCTTCGACCTCGACCCGTCGACCGGGGACGACTTCGCCGCCGTACGCCAAGCCGCCCTGCTGCTGCGGGAGTTGCTCGACGAACTGCGGCTGCCGTCCGCGCCGATGACCACCGGCTCGCGCGGACTGCACCTGGTCGTGCCGCTCGACGGACAGCAGGACTTCGACGCGGTCCGCGCCTTCGCCAAGGACGTCGCCGACCATCTCGCCGAGGCGCACCCCGATCGACTCACCACGGCCGCACGGAAGAAGGACCGCGGGGAGCGTCTCTACCTCGACGTCCAGCGCAACGGCTACGCGCAGACCGCCGTCGCCCCCTACGCCGTCCGTGCCCTGCCCGGTGCCCCGGTCGCCGTCCCCGTCAGCTGGGACCAACTCGACGACCCGGATCTCGACGCGCGCCGCTGGACCATGGCCGACGCCGTGCACCAGGCCGGCACCAACCCCTGGGCGGGACTGGCGAGTCGGGGACGTTCGCTCACTCCGCCCGGTCGACGGCTCGACGCCCTGCGCGGCTGAGTGACCAACGCCTCGAAACGAAGATCAACCTGGACGACTGAGGGATCGGCCTCTGGGTACTCACCGGTTCATGCGAATGAGCGTGGTGGACGTGGGATCGAACACGGTACGGCTCGTGGTGGCGGACTTGCAGGACGGCGTACCCCTGCCCGTGCACACGGCCAAGTGGAAGCTACGGCTCTCCGAGCGCGTCGGGCAACCGTACGGTGAGATCCCCGAGGACTCCGTACGCCACCTCGTGAAGGCGGTGTCGGCCGCCGCCGAGACCGCCCGGAGCTGGGGCGCGGCGGGGCCGCTCGCCTTCGCCACAGCGGTGGTCCGCGGCGCGCCGAACCGGCACGACGTCCTCCGCGCGGTGCGCACCGAGACCGGCGTACGACTGTGCACGCTGCCGGGAGAGGTCGAGGGCGAGCTGACGTTCCTCGGCGCCCGGCGCTGGATGGGCTGGCGTGCCGGACCGCTCGCCCTGTTCGACATCGGCGGCGGATCCTTCGAAGTCGCCTTCGGGCGCGGCCGGCTGCCCGACTTCGTCGCCTCCCTGCCACTCGGCGCGGGCCGGCTGACCCGGGACTTCCTCTCCGGCCAGGACCCGCCGCCCGAGCACGCGGTGAAGGCGCTGCGGCGCGAGGTACGGCACCAACTGCGGGACGTGGCCGCCCGGATCCGCTGGGAAGGGCCGCGCACCACCGTCGTGACGTCCCGCACCTTCCAGCAGCTGGCCCGGCTCTGCGGCGCCGCCCCCGGACGTCAAGGTCCCTTTGTGGAACGGCGGTTGGCGCGGGCGGACCTGCGCGTGGGCCTCGACCGGCTGGCCGGTCTCCCCGCCCCCGACCGGGCCCTGCTCCCCGGTGTCTCGGCACCGCGCTCCGCGCAGAGCCTGGCCGGAGCCGTCGTCGGACACACGGCCATGAAGCTCACCGGCATCAAGACCGTCACCGTCTGCCCCTGGGGCATCCGTGAAGGAGTGCTGCTGCGCTACATCGAGGACGGCGGGTCCTGGTGGACGGAGATGACGCGGCGCAGCGACGACCAGGAGACCGCGGGGGCCGTGGCCCCCCTCCGCATCGCGCCGGTGCCGGAGCAGACGCCCGTCGGCGGCTAGTGGAGGTCCGTGCCGCACCGGCCTACGCCGGGCGGCGGATCTCGGCGACCGCCGTCGAGATCCGCTGTTGCAGGGGCTCGGGCAGGGGCGCTCCGTTGACCGAGCCGACGAGGTCCTCGGCCAGTTGATGGAGTTTGGTGTTCGTGTGCTGGGAGACGTCGACCAGAACGCTCCAGGCGTCCTCGGGGCTGAGGCTGAAGGAGGCCATCAGGACTCCGCGGGCCAGGTCGATGACCGGCCGGGTCAGCATCGCGCGCTTGAGCTGCACGACTTCGACGCGCAGCTCCTCGGCCTCGTCGGACACGCCGTTCTCCTCCATCAGGTCGTGCGTCGTGGGGGACGGTTCGTGCCAGGCGTTGACCACCCCGTCGGCGGGCGCGGACTCCGGCACGGGACAAAACAGTGACGACGTGTCGGTGAGCGCGAACAGCCGCTCGACCTCGGCGCTGACGGCCCGGACGCCGACGGTCTTGCCGTCCGCCAGGGCCAGCCGGCGGACGGACAGCAGGACGTTGAGCCCGGCGCAGTCACAGAAACCGACTCCGGCCAGGTCGAGGTCCAGCCCTCCCGGCGACCGGGCGAGTGCCTGCCGCAGGGCGTGCCGCACCGTCTGTTCCGTGTCGATGTCGATCTCCCCGGAGACCACGACGACCGTCCGGACACCGGCCGGCCGCGTCACGATCTTCAAGGAGGCGGAAACCGACAAGGGTTCCACTGCAGGGACGGGTGACACGGCACAGATCGTCCGGACCCCGCTCCTGAGAGGAGCGCTACGTTCGTGTTCTTGCATGGCAGCCGCTCCCGAGGCATCCACCCTGTTTTCTGCCCGGTCAAGTCTTGCCCGCCGCATTTAGTGCGTCAAGATATACACGAAATTTGTTTCGTGTCTCGGGATACGTGAATGCCGGGCCCTATGCTGGGGGCATGGACGGAGTAGCCGAGACGCACACAGGATGGACGTTCCTCACCAGCCACGCCCGAGTGCTGGCCGCGATCGCCGAGGACCACCGCACCCGTATCCGTGACATCGCCCTGCGGTGCAGGCTCACCGAGAGAGCGGTTCAGAAGATCATTTCCGATCTGGAGCAGGACGGCTATCTCACGCACACACGGGAGGGCCGGACCAACGCGTACCGCATCCAGCCGGGAACCATCCTCCGGCATCCGGCCGAGGCCGGGATGACCGTCGAGGCGCTGTTGTCCACCCTTGCCCAGCACGACGACCGGCGCGAGCACTCGTCCACGGCGCCGGGCGACGGGCGGGACTCCGAACCCGCCGAGTGACCCGCCCGGGTGCGGTGAGGGGCCGACGCGTCCCCTTGCCCGCTCGTCTGATTCATCACCTTTCGTCACGCTCTGACGGCCGGGAGTCATTGTCTTCGGACAATTGTTTCAGGGCTCTTGGCGCGGGAAGGCGCAGGGTGAGTGCTTCGGACAGGAGGCACGTCCGTGGGAGACGGCGTATGCCGGATTACGGGTGTGTTCTGCCTGCTCGGTCCGTGCCCGCTCCCATGGGGACCGTCCTTCGACAACCCCTTGAGGGAGTTGTGAGCACCGCCATGGACACAGTCACCACCCGGAAGCGCCACCCGCACGACGATGCCCCGCGCACCGCCGCCGCCTTCTCTCGCCTCTCGCACCTGCCCGCCGGGCCGGAGCGGGCCGCCCTGCGCGACGAACTCGTCCGCGTCTGGCTCCCCATGTCCGAGCGCATCGCCGGCCGCTATCGGGGAAAGGGCGAGCCCTACGAGGATCTGCGTCAGGTCGCGGCCCTGGGCCTCGTCAAGGCCGTCGACGGCTACGACCCCGAGCGCGGCCACGCCTTCGAGAGCTACGCCGTCCCGACCGTCACCGGTGAGATCAAGCGGCACTTCCGCGACCACATGTGGGCCCTGCACGTGCCCCGGCGCATCCAGGAACTCCGCAACAGGGTGCGCGTCGCCCTGCGGGACCTGTCCGCGACGGGGTCGGACCGGCGCCCGAGCGTCGCCGAGATCGCCGAGTACGCGCAGCTGAGCGAGGAGGACGTGCAGGCCGGTCTGGAGGCGCTGGACAGCTTCACCGCGCTGTCGCTGGACGCCGAGACGCCGGGGGAGGACTCCGGTATGACGCTCGTCGGTCTGCTGGGGGAGTGGGACGCCGGATTCGACCTGGTCGTCGACCGCGAGGCGGTCAAGCCCGCCCTGCGGACGCTCTCTGATCGCGAGCGCACCATCCTGTACCTCCGTTTCTTCCGGGGGATGACCCAGAGCCGCATAGCCGAACAGCTCGGCGTCTCCCAGATGCACATCTCCCGGCTGATCACCCACTCCTGCGCCACGGTGCGCGAACGCGTCCTGGCCGACGCCGCCTAGCCCTGTTGGGAAGGGGAGGCCGGCCGCCCCGCGATGTCGCTCCTGGGGCGGCCGGTGGCGGGCTCACTGCCGAACCCTCCCGGGAGCGGTTGGGCAGCTTGTCGCCCTCTTCGGACTACCGGGCTGGGGCCGGTTCAAACAACAACCGGCCCACTGGGTGACCCGTCGCACGGATCGGCGGCCGCTCCCCGCCCGCTGTGTTCACGCGGTCACAGGGTGGTGAGAATGAGGGTTCCTCGCCGTCCTCCAGGCGACCGTCGTACCCTCAACAGCGCGGAACGCAGGGCGTGTTGGGCAGTTCCGGCCGTAGTCGGGTCGGGTGCGTACGGGACGTCCCGGCGGACCGGTATGCTCTCGACTGTTGTCTGACGGCAACTATGGTCGCGGGACATCGTGCGGTGGGGAGGGCAGGTCGATGGTGGTGCCACAGCCGCGGGCCGACGACCTGCTGTCGGTGGGGAGCGAAGGGATCGGCCCGGAAGCCTGGGTGTCCTGGGAGCCCGCCGTCCTGCTGGTCGAGGACGACGCCGGTGACGCGCTGCTGGTGGAGGAACTGGTCGCCGACAGCGCGCTGAAGATACGGCTGCAATGGGTGCGGTCGATGGCCGAGGCCGCCGAGGCGCTCGCGGCCGATGTGCCGGACTGTGTGCTGCTCGACCTGCATCTGCCGGACGCGCAGGGCCTTGAGGCACTGTCCAGGGTCCGGGCGAATGCCGAGCGGGCGGCTGTCGTCGTCCTCACCGGCCTCGCCGAGGAGGAGACCGGACTGGCCGCCGTCGCCGCCGGCGCGCAGGACTACCTGGTCAAGGGCCGGGTCGAGCCGGGACTGTTCGGACGGGCCGTGCGCTACGCGATCCAGCGCAAACAGGCCGAGCGCGCGGCCGTCGCGCTGCAGGCCAGCCGCATGCAGGCACAGGAGAACGCCCGCCTGGAACGGGGCCTGCTGCCCCGGCCCCTGCTGCGCGGCGAGGGCGTCGAAGCGGTGGCCCGCTACCGCCCCGGCCGCGCGCAGGCGCTGCTCGGCGGCGACTTCTACGACATCGTGCAGAGCGTCGACGGCACCGTCCACGCGGTCGTCGGTGACGTCTCCGGGCACGGGCCCGACGAGGCCGCCCTCGGGGTGGCCCTGCGGATCGCCTGGCGCACGCTGGTCCTCAGCGGGGTCACGGGCGCCGAACAGGTGGCCCGCCTGGAGGAACTCCTGGTCGCCGAGCGCGCCCGCAGCGAGGTCTTCGCCACCCTCGTCAGTCTCGTTGTCGCCCCCGGCGCCCGCACGGCCCGCGTCGTGCGCGCCGGGCACCACGGACTGCTGATGCGGGACGGCGGCCGCGTGGAGTGGGTCGAGGTGCCCGGCGGCCCGGCGCTGGGCGTGGTCCCCGGCCACGCGGACTGGCCGGTCGAGGAACTCGCCGTACCGACGGACGCCTCCGTGGTGCTCTTCACCGACGGCCTCTTCGAGGGGCACGTCGGGCGCGGCTCGGAACGGCTGGGGGAGGACGGGCTGCTCCGGCTCGCACGGGAACGGGCCGGACTGGCACCGGAACCCTTCGTCGACGAACTCATCGCCTGCGCCGAGACCTTGGCCGAGGCACAGGGCGGTCTGGCGGACGACGTGGCCGTGATGCACCTGCACTGGACATGAAGCTCCTGCTCCGGACGTGATTCACTGCGCCGGAAGTGAGCAGGTGGGACGAGAGGGAGTCGGCACGAGACGAACGGTGAGGGACATGACGGGCGGAACAGGGATCGGGCGCCGGCTGACGGTACAGGGGTGGTTCTTCCTGGCGCTGTCGCTCATGGTGCTGCTGGTGGTGATCGGCACCGCGATCGGCGCCAACCTCCTGAGCCAGACCGCCCGGGTCACCGACGATCTGCTGCTGCGGGTCCAGCCCGCCCAGACCGAGGCGTACCGACTCCAGGCCGCCCTGGTCAACCAGGAGACCGGAATCCGCGGCTACGCGATCGCCGCCGACAAGCGGTTCCTCACCCCGTACACCAACGGCAAGCAGGACGAGGCCCGCTCGGCCGCGCGGCTGCGCGCACAACTCCATGACCGGCCCGCACTGCTCGCCGATCTGCGGGCCGTGGAGAGCGGGGCGGCCGCCTGGCGGCAGGACTACGCCGAGCCCCTCGCCGCCGCAGTCACCCCCGGCAGGCCGGGAGCCGTCGACCAGACCACCGTGGACAGCGGCAAGCACGAGTTCGACCACCTGCGCACCCTCTGGGCCAAGCAGAACGCCGACCTCGCGCAGGCCGTGAAGGAGGGCCGCGCCCACCTCGCCCACCAGCGGACGGTGCGCAACTCCGTCCTCAGCGCCATGGTCGCCGCCTTCCTGCTGACCGGCGTCGTCCTCGCCGTCCTCGTGCGCCTCCTGGTGACCCGCCCCCTGGAGGCGCTCAGCAGAGCGACGGAACAGGTCGCGGGCGGCGACTTCGCGCACCACATCACCGGGGACGGCCCGGTCGACCTCACCACGGTGGCCGGAGCCGTCGAGGGCATGCGCAGACGGATCGTCGCCGAACTCGACGCCTCCCGGGGCCAGGAGGAGATCCTCAGCCGACAGGCCGCGGAACTGGACGCCCAGGCCGTCGAACTGCGCCGGTCCAACGCCGAGTTGGAGCAGTTTGCCTACGTCGCCTCGCACGATCTGCAGGAGCCGCTGCGCAAGGTCGCCTCGTTCTGCCAGCTGCTGGAGAAACGGTACGGGGACAAGCTCGACGAACGCGGGCTGCAGTACATCGACTTCGCCGTCGACGGCGCCAAACGCATGCAGGTCCTCATCAACGACCTCCTCACCTTCTCCCGCGTCGGGCGCCTCGACGACACCCGGGAGGAGGTCGGCCTCGGTCCGGCCCTGGACAAGGCGCTCAGGAACCTCGCGACGGCCGTCGAGGAGGCGGACGCCCGGATCGACCGGCCCGAGACCATGCCGGAGATCGTCGGCGACCCGACCCTGCTGACCATGCTCTGGCAGAACCTCGTGGGCAACGCCCTGAAGTTCCGCGCCCCGGACCGCGCCCCGCACGTGACCGTCACCTGCGACCCCGACCCCGAGAACCCCGGCATGTGGCGCCTGTGCGTCACCGACAACGGAATCGGTATCCCCGAGGAGTTCGCCGACAAGGTCTTCGTCATCTTCCAGCGGCTGCACAGCCGCGACGCGTACGGCGGCACGGGCATCGGACTCGCCCTGTGCAAGAAGATCGTCGAACACCACGGCGGCCGTATCTGGATCGAATCCCGCGTCGGCGAGGGCACCAGCTTCTGCTTCACGCTCCCCAACGGCGAGGAGACCGGTGAAGCCACCGGCAGCCCCGATGCCACCGCCGACACCACCACGGACGAGAAGGCCCTGACATGACCCTCCCTGGCGCGACCCCGATCGACGTCCTCCTCGTCGAGGACGACCCCGGCGACGAACTGATGACCCGCGAAGCCTTCGAGGACAACAAGATCGGCAACACCCTCCACGTCGTCCGGGACGGCGAGGAGGCCCTCGACTTCCTCTACAAGCGCGGCGAGCACACCGACGCCCCGCAGCCCGACCTCATCCTCCTGGACCTCAATCTCCCCAAGTACGACGGCCGTCAGGTCCTGGAGAAGATCAAGTCCGACCCGGAACTGGCGCACATTCCCGTCGTCGTCCTGACCACCTCCTCGGCCGAGGAGGACATCCTGCGGAGCTACAAACTGCATGCCAACGCCTATGTCACCAAGCCGGTGGACCTCGACCAGTTCATCGCGGCGGTCCGGCAGATCGACGACTTCTTCGTGCAGGTCGTCCGGCTGCCCCACCGCTTCGGCTGAGGCGCTAGGGTTTTCGTACGAGGTGATGGACCGGGCGTCGAGTTGGTGAGGGCCATGGTGTCGGAGGACGACCGTGCCGACGACGTCACCGGGGTGTTCCTGCATCGGCTGCCGGAGGACACCTGGTGGTGGTCGGACGAGATGTTTCGGCTGCTCGGCTACGAGGCCGACGCCGTCACGCCCACCGCCAAGCTGCTGCGCGGCCACGTCCACAGCGAGGACCAGGCCCGCCTCGACAGCGCCCTGGAACACGGCAGGACCACCGGACTGCCCTTCAGCTGCTACCTCCGCGTGGTAGGCACGCCGGACGAGGAACGCAGCGTCGTCCTGGTCGGCGACGGCCGCACCGGCGACGACGGCGAGGTGGTCGTGCTGCGCGGATTCGCCGTCGACGTGACGACATCGGTACGGCAGGAGGCCCGGCGCACCGCCGACTCCGACATCGAGCGGGCCCGCGTCTCGCAGGAGGACATCGACCTCGCGCGCGGCGTCCTCATGGCCCTCTACGGCATCGACGCGGACGTCGCGATGCGCGTCCTGCGCCGCCACTCCCAGTACGCCAACGTCAAACTCCGCGCACTGGCGCAGTCCGTGCGCGAGGCCGCGCCCACCGCACCCGGCCGCCCCCAGCACGACCTGCACCAGCGGATCTCGTCCGTGCTGTATCCCGACCGCGACTGAGCGGGCGTCGCAGCTCCCGGGAACGGGGCCGCTTGGGGGTGGGAATCTCGGGTAGGCCAACCCCATGAGCGGCGAATCACCACACTGCCGACTTCCCTGAGGTGTCGAGCTCTTGGCAGCGCACGGGGAAGCGGACCGGACATCGATGCGGGCGGACGTCACGGACGCCGTCGCGGGCCGGGTCGCCGATGCCGTGGACGGCCTGGCCGAGCTGTGGACCACGGCGGCGACGGAGGCGTCGGTACGGCTCTCCCCGCATCAACTGCGCGCCCTGCACGCCCTGGAGGCCACACCGGGCGCGAACCTGACCATGCTGGCGGACCGGCTCGACGCCGGGCTGCCCACGGTGAGCAGACTCTGCGACCGGCTGGAGGCGGCCGGGCTGCTGCTCAGGGAGGCCGCGGCGCACAACCGCAGGGAGATACAGCTGTGGCTCACCGCGCACGGCCGTGAGGTGCTCGCCGAGGTGGCCGAGCTCAGGTCCCGGGCGCTGTCCGAGGTCGTACGCGGCATGGAACCGGACGACCGGGCGGCCCTGGAGCAGGGCCTGCGGGCGTTCGTCGCGACGCTCCGCGAGCCGCCGCCCACGGAGGACGGGTGAACCCACGCCTCACGGTGCGTCGGTGCCGCGTCCGTTCCAGTCCAGGCAGACCACGGCCGCGTCGGCGGTCAGTTCCGTGCTGCCGAAGTGCTCGGCCAGGCTCGCCACCACGGAGCGCGCGACTTCCTGTGGGGCCTGCGTCGGTGCCGAGTCCAGGGCCCGGCGCAGGGAGTCCTCGCCGAACAAAGCGCCCTCCGGGGAACGGGCTCCGTGGACGCCGGTGCTCACCGCCACCAGCCGGTCCCCGGGTCGTACGGTGAAGATCTGCTCCTCGTAGGCGGTCTCCTCGAACATGCCGAGGGGGAGCTGGGCCTCCAGTTCGATCTGCGTCACCGTGTCGCCGCGTCGGCGGTAGAGCCGGGGCGAGCCCGCGTCCACGGCCTGGACCGTGCCCGTCGCGAGGTCGAAGCGGAGCAGCAGGGTCGAGGCGTAGACCTTGCCGCCGAACTGGGCGTAGACCGCCTGGTCGGCCAGGCGGGCCTGGTCGGAGAGGCTCACGCCGGCCCGGCGGGCGTTGCGCAGGGCGCCCACCGTGACGCTGGTCAGCAGCGAGGCGTCGATGCCGCGGCCCATGCCGTCGGTGACCGTCACGGTGAGCCGGCTGCCGTCGGTGCTCCAGTCGAAGTTGTCGCCGCCGACGGTGTACGCGGGCTCCAGATGGGCGCCGATCACGAACTCCGGGCGACCGCAGCCGCGCCCCGGAAGAAGCTGCCACTGCATCTCGGCGGCGAGCGTGAGGCGTCGCGTACGGCGGGCCAGGAGGTACAGGTCGGTGTCGCGCTCCGCCGTGGCGATCTCGTGGCCCAGTGCGGTCGCGAACTCGGCGAGCCCGCGCACTCCGGCGGTGTTGGCACCGGCGGCGGGCAGCCGGGCGGCGAGGACGCCGAGCCGGTCGCCGCGCACGGTGACGGGGACGTACACGGTGGCCGTCGCGTCCTCGCCCGGTTCGACGGCGGGCGTCTGCAGGGTGAACGCCCGGCCCGCCGGACCGTCGTAGGCGGACAGCGGTTCGGCGGTGTCCGGCGGCGGGGCGACCGGGCGCAGCACGCGCAGGCCGTAGTCGGCGAGGAGGAGGGTGACGTCACGGGCTCCGGCCCGGTCGCCCAGCAGGCGGCGGGCCGTCTCCACGAGAGCGTTGGGCGGGGCCGATCGCAACTCGCTCTCCATGGACGGGAGCGACTCAGAGGTGCTCACGGTGTTCACCCTTCCGGCTCAGTGTCTTCACACTAGCGCCACGCCGGTGGGTGCGGGTTACGACTGGGCGCACCTCACCGCCCCCGCCAGTCCAGGCACACCACCAAGGCGTCGTCGTCCGGAGTCGGTGTGCCGCGGTGGCCGGTCAGCTCGCGCAGTACGGCTCTCGGCACCTCGGCGGCGGGCAGCAGCCGCGTGTGCTGGATCGCCCGTGCCAGCGCCGCGTCGCCGTAGGCCTCACCCTTCGGCGAGGCGACCGCGTAGACCCCGTCGCTGACGAAGAGGAGCCGGTCCCCGGGCTCGATCAGGAAGTCCTGCTCGATGTAGTCGGTTTCCTCGAACATGCCCAGCGGCAGCTGCGCGTCGAACTCGATCCGCTCCACCACGCCGTCCCGCAGCCGCATCGTCTGCGGCGAGCCGGCGTCCACCACCCGCGCCCGCCCGGTGGTGAGGTCGAAGTCGAACATCAACACCGACATGTGGCTACGGCCCTGGTAGTGGGCGTACACGGCCTGGTCCGCGAGGGCCGCCTGGTCGGCGAGCGGGATGCCCGCCCGGCGCGCGTTGCGCAGGGCGTTGACCGTCAGGTTCGTCAGGAGGGATGCCTCTATGCCCTCGCCCATGCCGTTGGAGGCGTAGAGCGTGAGGTGGTCGGCCGTGGCGGACCAGTCGAAGTTGTCGCCGTGGATCGCGTACGCCGGCTCCAGTTGCGCGCCGAGGTCGAACTCGGAGCGCGAGCACGAGCGGCCGGGCAGCAGCTGCCACTGCATCTCCGCCGCCAGTGTGAGCCGGTCCTTGCGCCGGGCCCGCAGATACAGGTCCGTGTCGCGCTCGGCGACCAGCACCTCGTGGCCCAACACCTCGGCCAGCTCGGTCAGTTCGGGCAGGCATTCGCGTGCGTGGTCGCCGCCGGGCAGTGTCACCGAGAGCACGCCGAGACGGTCCCCGCGCACGCTGATCGGCAGGTGCACGCGCACGCTGCCGTCGCCCAAGTTGCCCTCCACGAAGGCTTCTTGGGCGCCGAAGGCCCGGCCTGCCGGGGTGTTGTGCACGGAGACCGGTGGCAGGGTGTGCGGCAGGTCGGTCACCGGCTGGAGCACGGTCAGGCCGTAGTCGGCCATGAGCAGGTCCACGGAGTCCGCTTCGTACAGCCTGCCCAGTTCGCGGCCGACGACGTCGGGCAGCTCATGGGGGGCCGCCGTGCGCAGGGCGCGCTCGACAGCCAGGAATCTGTTCACGATCGTAGGTATGCCAATCTCTCACCCGAGGCACGCGTCGCCCGCTCTGCGGTGGGCCGTACGGCCCCGGCGACGCGTGTCGTCTCGTCCATCCGTGTCTGTTGCGCGTGCCTAGTAGGCTGGGGCTCGTCCCTGTGCCTGCGAGAGTGTGACTGTGACGTCCTTCCACCCCCGCCCCGAACCCGACGAGGTCGCGCGCGTCACGTCCACGGCCGCGGAACTCCTGGAAGTCCTGTGGGGACGCGCCTCGACGGCGCCCGCGTCCGCCTCCCAGCTGCGGGTCCTGTTCATCCTGGAGCACCACGAGGGCATCAACCTGCGCACCCTCGCCGACCACCTCGCCTCGACACCCCCGTCGACCAGCCGGCTGTGCGACCGTCTGCAGGCCGCCGGATTCGTCGACCGCGAGGTGAGCCCCACGGACCGGCGCGAGGTGCGCCTGTACCTCAGCAGCCTGGGGCGGTCCTTCCTGTCGGACCTGCGGGCCCGGCGCGAGGAGGCGCTCGGGGCGGTGCTGGAGCAGATGCCGGCCGCCGGGCGCAGCGCGCTTCTCACCGGTCTTGAGGCGTTCTGTGCGGTGGCCGCGGCGCAGATACACGACCACGACGACTCGTCCGGCAGCCGTACTGCCTGACCGAGCCGCCCGACAGCCGCCCACGCGGCGGCTGTCTGCTGTTCGTGGCCGGTGCACGGAGTGGCCCCCGCCGACCGGGACATCCCAGATCCTTCCCCCTGCTGTGACAACACCCGCTACTTTCTTGCCTCATGGCCATAGTTGTCAAACGGCAAGTTTCACGGGTGTCGGTGCCGACATGTGGTCGAGCGGGGGAAGTTCGGTGCAGGTTGCGGGCCGGTCAGCCGAGTTCGGCGCCCTTCGCGGCCGCCTCCGACTCGGAGTGCGCGTCACCGGTGGCGAGCGTGCCGCCCGCGCTCTCCAAGTGCGCCCGCACGAACCACTGGAACTGCTCCAGGTCGCGCAGCTGCCCGATCAGCAGGTCCTCGGTCGCGGGATCGATGTCGCCCGCCTCCTTGACCGCGGCCCGGACGTCCTCGATCAGCCCCGTGTAGACGAGGTTGAGCGCGCCGAGGTGGGCGATGGCGTCGGCCCGGCCGATGGAGTAGTCGTCCCAGGTGCGCTCGGCCACCAGCGTGCCCGGCGTGCCCGGCGCGATGCCGCCGAGTGCGGCGATGCGCTCGGCCACGTCGTCGGCCATCTCGCGCACCTGGTCGACCTGCGGGTCGATCATCTCGTGCACGGCGATGAAGTGCGGCCCGACGACGTTCCAGTGCACGTGCTTCAACGTCAGGTGGAGATCGTTCAGCGAGTGGAGCCGCTGCCGCAGCACACCGATCAGCCGGCCCGCGGCCTCGCGCTGGATCCCGGGAACGGTGTACTTCGGGGTCAGGTCCTTGATCTCCTTGGTCATGGTTCACCTCTGGTCATTGGGTGGAGCGTGCGGTTCCTTACCTGCTCACGGGTGCCCCTGTCCGGCGAGCTCAGACATCCCGTCCGTGAGCGATACGTCACGAATGGCCCGAGTGCCGCCCGCCGGGCAGCAGATCCTGGATCTTCGCCTTGAACCCCTGCCTGACCATGGCGGCGCGATCGCTGTCGCCCTTGAGGGCGGAGGACGCGGCGGCCTCGATCTGCTCCAGGGAGGAGTGCGGCGGGATGGGCGGTACGGCGGGGTCGGTCACGAAGTCCAGCACGCACGGCCGGTCGGCCGCGAGCGCGCTCTCCCAAGCGCCGGTCACCTCGTCCGGCTTCTCCACCCGGATGCCGGTCAGCCCCAGGGAGCGCGCGAAGTCGGCGTAGGCGACGTCCGGGATCGACTGCGAGGGCAGAAACTGCGGGGCGCCCTCCATGGCCCGCATCTCCCACGTCACCTGATTCAGATCCCGGTTGTTGAGCACGGCGACGATCAGCCGCGGATCCGCCCATTCCTGCCAGTACTTGGCGACCGTGATCAGCTCGGCCATGCCGTTCATCTGCATCGCCCCGTCCCCGACCAGCGCGATGGCCGGCCGGTCACCGTGCGCGAACTTCGCACCGATGGCATACGGCACCCCGGCACCCATCGTGGCGAGCGTCCCCGACAGCGAGCCGCGCATCGCACCCCTCAACTTCAGGTGCCGGGCATACCAGTTGGCGGCCGAACCGGAGTCGGCGGAGAGGATCACGTTGTCCGGGAGCAGCCCGCCGAGCGCGTGCACGACGTGCTCGGGGTTGACCGGATCGGCCTCGACGGCGGCCCGCCGCTCCATGACCTCCCACCAACGGGCCACGTTGGCCTCGATCTTGATCCGCCACGACGGGTCGTCCATCTGCTCCAGCAACGGCAGCAGCCGGCGCAGCGTCGCGGCGGCGTCACCGACGAGATTCACCTCGAAGGGATAGCGCAGCCCCACCATGTGCGGATCGATGTCGATCTGCACGCCCCGCGCCTTCCCGAACTTCGGCAGGAACTGCGAGTAGGGGAACGACGACCCGATTACCAGCAGCGAGTCGCACTCCCGCATCATCTCGTACGACGGTTTCGTGCCCAACAGCCCGATGGAGCCGGTGACATAGGGCAGGTCGTCGTCCAACGCGTCCTTGCCCAGCAGGGCTTTGGCGACCCCGGCACCGAGCCGGTCGGCGACCGCCGTCACCTCCGCACGGGCACCCCGCGCACCCTGCCCGATCAGGATGGCGGTCTTTCCACCGGAGTTGAGCACATCGGCGGCCCGCCGTAGATCGTCGTCGTCCGGTACCGCCGTGTAGTGCGGCATGCCCAGACTGGACGGCACCATCTTGAAGGCGTGCTCGGGCGGGGTGTAGTCGAGTTCCTGGACGTCCAACGGGATGATCACCGCGGTCACCGAGCGGCGCGCCATGGCGGTGCGCATGGCGCGGTCGATGACGTTCGGCAACTGCTCCGGGACGGTGACCATCTCGCAGAAGTCGGAGGCCACGTCCTTGTAGAGACTCAGCAGATCGACCTCATGCTGGTAACTCCCGCCCATGGCACTGCGGTTGGTCTGCCCGACGATCGCCACGACGGGCACGTGGTCGAGCTTCGCGTCGTAGAGACCGTTGAGGAGATGGATCGCGCCGGGGCCCGAAGTCGCCGCGCAGACACCGACCTTGCCGGAGAACTTGGCGTAACCGACTGCCTCGAACGCGGACATCTCCTCGTGCCGGGCCTGGACGAAGCGGGGGTTGTCGTCCGCGCGGCCCCAGGCGGCGAGCAGTCCGTTGATGCCGTCGCCCGGGTAGGCGAAGACGTGGGTGACGTCCCACTCGCGCAAGCGCTGGAGGAGGTGGTCGGAGACCTTGGTGGCCATGGGCGGGGTCCTTCCGATGGGGGGTGTCCGTCCGGTACGGACCTTCGGGTACCCCGGAAGTCGCCCCCGCGACATGCCGAGGGCCGGAAGCCTCGGCCTCCGGCCCGTTGTCCGGCCCCTGTCCCTCCGACTCGTCAGTCGTCACCTCTGACGATGTTGCCCTCGGTGAGTGTCTGCGGAGGCGGTGTCACGCTGTTGTCGTCGACGGGCGGAATGCAGGTGCGTACGGCCTTTCCACTCCGGCGACGGGCCTTCGCCCAACCGGTCTCGGGCGGCAGATGCAGGTCTTCCTTCTTCGCGGTGCGCGCGGTCACGGCGCTTCAACTTCTCTCTCTGTGTGGAATGTGCGGTCCCTTGAGCCAACCGTTCGGGTCCCCGCCGGGCACGGACTCAAACTCCGCCGGGTGGACCCGTGGCCGGGACCGTGCGATCAACTCCGGGCGAATTCAAGGAGATCGGCGTTGAACCGCTCGGCGAATTTCGGCACCATCGCCAAGCCGTGCGGAGCTCCCGGATAGACCTTGTAGATCGCGTCCTTGACGAGCTTCGACGATTTGTCGCCGGAGGCCACGATGGGAACGATCTGGTCGTCGTCGCCGTGGACGATCAATGTGGGGACGTCGATCTGCTTGAGATCTTCGGTGAGATCGGTCTCGGAGAATGCCTTGACGCAGTCATAAGCGCCCTTGATTCCCACGGTCATGCTCCACAGCCAGAACTCGTCCCGGGTTCCCTGGGTGACGGTCGAGTCGTCGCGGTTGGCGCCGTAGAACGCGGCACTGAGATCTTTGTAGAACTGCGAGCGGTCCGTCTCCACGCCCTTGCGGATGTCGTCGAAGACGTCGATCGGCAGCCCCTCCGGGTTCGCGTCCGTCTTGAGCATGAGCGGCGGTATCGCGCCGAGCAGGACGGCCTTGGCGACCCGGGCGGAGCCGTGCCGGCCGAGGTAGCGGGTGACCTCGCCGCCGCCGGTCGAGTGCCCGACCAGGATCACGTCGTGGAGGTCCAGGGCCTCGATGACCGACGCGAGATCGTCGGCGTACGTGTCGAGGTTGTTGCCGTCCCAGGGCTGGCCGGAACGACCGCCCCCGCGCCGGTCGTGGGCCACGGCCCGGAAGCCGTTGTCGGCCATCACCTTCAGCTGGGGATCCCACGCGTCGGCGGTCAGCGGCCAGCCGTGGGAGAACACGACCGGCTGCCCCGACCCCCAGTCCTTGTAGAAGATCTGCGTGCCGTCCGTGCTGGTGGCGAAGGGCATGGTGTTTTCCTCCCGAAATGATCGGACTGTTTGAGTACGTCATACGGAGAATCAACGGCAAAGGGCCAGCGATGAGAGGCGACCGGAATGAGCACGTCGACCACAACACTCTAGGTGAGGCGAGGCACTTCCGCGTGTCGAGCGAATCCCCGGCCGCTTCCACCGTAACCCGGGAGGCGGGCGAAAAACGTCAGACCGCAGTTCGATCTCTCACGCCCGTGCGATGGCTACCGTTTCGGCCATGCCAGAGCTGAAAGCACGGAACGTCGGCCCGTCCGGAATCGAGATCGCCTACGAACGTTTCGGTGCCCCCGAGGCGTCGCCGGTTCTGCTGATCATGGGAGCGGGCGCCCAGATGATCAATTGGCCGGAGGAATTCTGCCAGGCACTGGTCGACCGGGGCCTGCATGTCATCCGCTTCGACACCCGCGACACCGGCCGCTCGACCCATTTCCCCGACGCACCCGTACCGGACTTTCCGGCGGCCCTGGCCGGTGACCTCTCCACGGCGTCTTACACGCTTTCCGACCTGGCGGCCGACACCGTGGGCCTGCTCGACGTACTCGGACTCACGGGCGTGCACCTCGTCGGCTCCTCGATGGGCGGGATGATCGCCCAGATGACCGCGATCGAGTACCCGGAGCGGGTCCGCTCGCTCACCTCGATGATGTCCACGACCGGTGAGCCCGGCGTCGGCGAGGCGGACTTCTCCGTGTTCGCCGGACTGGGCGCACCGCCGCAGGAGAGGGAGCCCTTCGTCGAGTGGCAGGTGCGCGCCCTGCGGCTCGCCGCGTCCCCGGGCTTCCCGTTCGACGCGACCGCCGCGGCCGAGCGAGCCGGACGCGTCTTCGACCGGGGCTACGACCCCCTCGGCATCCAGCGCCAGGGCCTCGCGGTGGTGGCCACCGGCGACCGTACCGAACGGCTGCGGTCACTGCGGGTGCCCACCCTGGTGGTGCACGGCGCCGACGACATCGTGTGCGACGTCAGCGGCGGTCGCGCCACGGCCGCCGCCGTCCCCGGCGCCGAACTCCTGATCCTGGGCGGAATGGGCCACAGCATTCCACGGGAACTGTGGCCCGAACTCACCGACCGCATCAGCGAGTTCGTCCACCACGTCGAGACCGTGACAGCCTGACCGTCAAATCCGGTCCGCGTCACCGCGTGCCCACTGCGCGGCCCGGACCGTCCCCTCTTTGATGTCCCGCCGGGGGAGTTGCAGGCCGAGTGACACCTCCAACGCATGGAAGTACAGCTCGAAGTCGTGGAGCAGCTCGGGGTGATCCAGTTCGGCGCGGCGCAACGCCCGGTTGAGGAAGTCGAGTTGGCCACCCCGGTAGTAGGGGGCCCGGCCCCGCTTGTACCAGATCAACTCCAGCATGCCCCGGTTGTCGTCGACGCGGCGGCCGTCGCGTTCGTAGTCGAAGGTGTAGATGGCCTTCGCGGAGGTGGCGGTCAACCGCACGGTCTCGGTGACTCCGAGTCGGGCGAGAGCCGCACTGTCGGCCAGAACGCCGTCCGGTGTGTCGTTGTACAGCAGAAACGCCCAACCGCCCGCCTCCCCGAAGCAGAAGGTCTCCCAGGCGGTGTCCCCGTGTTCGCGGCCGTGGTCGTCCCTGTCGCGCAGGTCCAACAGGCGGGTCCCGGTGGCGACTTGATCAGGGTCGGCTCCGTGGAGCAGGGCGATCTGTTCGGCACTGACGTTCTCGCCGCGGAAGAAGGCGAGGACGGTGTAGGGGTCCTGGTCGCGCCATTCACGGGCGACCCAGGCGAAGCGCTCCAACGGGTCACGTCCACACGGCCGCGCCGTCCGCGCACCCTCGATGTCGTTGATCCCGCCGTCGCGGTATCTGCTTCCCCATGCGGGGTTGATCCGGTCCAGCAACTCGGCCTGCCCGCTGACCAGATTGACGGCGGGCCCGCGGCCGGGGGAGTGGGCCACGATGTGTTCGGCGAGATCATGGACCGCCTGCTCCGCGACGAAGTACAGCACCTGGTCGTGGTCCCGGGTGGCGAAGTCCTCCCAGCCGGAACCGCGGTAACCGCGCACGGTGCCGTCCTCGTCCAGCACAAGGAAGAGGTCACCGGTGTGGCTCACCCGCTGCGTGTACTGGTCCGGTGAGGCGCCGGTGGGCGGGAACATGGCGTCGTCCAGCAGGTCGGAACCCGCCGCTATGGTGTGCCACGCCTGTTTGAGGGTCTGCTCCGTCGTCCGCATGGGCGTCAGTATGCAACGGAGGATGATCACGGTCGCCGACGGGATGTCTCTTCAACTGGCGCTCCAGACAACGTAGTTGCGGCGGCGGACCGCGACACACGGTGGGGAAATTCGGTGGACAACCCGGCGACCGGCGGCGAGCGTGGGCGGAATGGGACAGGAGAAGATCTGGGACGCCGACGCCGCCCAGCGCTATGACACGCCCGGCACCGGCATGTTCGCGCCGGACACTCTGGGGCCGACCGTCGACCGCCTCGCGCATCTCGCCGGCGACGGGGCTGCGTTGGAGTTCGCCATCGGGACCGGGCGGGTCGCCGTGCCGCTCGCCGGGCGTGGAGTGCCGGTCACCGGGATCGAGTTGTCGGAGCCGATGGTGGAGCAACTGCGCACCAAGGCCGACGAAGCGACGATCCCCGTGATCATCGGTGACATGGCGACGACCGTCGCACCCGGGACGTTCAGTCTGGTCTACCTCGTCTACAACACGATCTCGAACCTGCTCACCCAGGCCGAGCAGGTCGAGTGCTTCCGCAACGCCGCGCGGCATCTCGCGCCCGGCGGACGGTTCGTGATCGAGCTCTGGGTACCGGAGTTGCGCAGACTTCCGCCGGGCCGGACGGCGACCGTCTGGCGGACCGACGCCGACTACATCGGCCTGGACACCTACGACGTCCTGCGCCAGCACGCCGTGTCGCACCACTTCCGGATCGACGAGACCGAGCAGGCTCGCCTGTACCGCAGCCCTCACCGGTACATCTGGCCGGCCGAGCTCGACCTCATGGCCCAGCTGGCCGGGTTCGAGCTGGAGAGCAGGCACGCGGACTGGTCCGGCGCCGAATTCACCGCCGAGTCGCACGATCACGTCTCCGTCTACCGGATCCCGACGATGCCGTAGCCGCCTCAACTCGGCGACTTCCTACGACACTTGGGTCCTGCTGCGGCTCATGCCTGCTGCGCGCCGTCACCGGCGACGGCGCCGTCCGGGGCGTCCGTCAAAGGGATGCGGGCGGTGATGCGTTTGCCGACGGGCTCGCGCTGCGCCTCGAAGCCCCACGCCACGGCCCGGACGATCTCCAGACCGTGCTGTCCCACCCGTTGGGCGTCGGCGGCGCGGGCGACCGGCAGGACCGGGTCGGAGTCCCACACCTCCACCTCGACCAGGGAATCGACGATCCGCAGATCCATCAGCACCGGACCGGGCGCGTACTTACGGGCATTGGTGACCAACTCGCTGACGACCAGCTGCGTGAGATCCATGGCGCGGGCCGACACCGGCAATCCGTACTCGGTCTGGGCCCGGGTGAGGAATGTCGCGGCCAGCCGGCGGGCCTCGGCGATGCATGAGCCGTCCCCGTCCAGCGCCACGGTGGACCGCAGGGCCCGGGCCTGCGGCGCTGCGTCGTCGTCCTCCGATGAATCTGGTTCCATCCGGATCGTTTCACCGCCTTCCGCGTTCCCCGCGCATACCCCGTGAAGGAACGCGCACTCCGGCAATCTTCATCGGCTCCACCGGACACAAGCATCAACCGTACGATGCGGGGCAGCACTTCGGATGAAAATCCTGATCCGTAGCGCTCGCCGACTTGTGTATGAGGACAGATGGTGGACACCGAACACGCGGGGCAGCCGGGGCGGTTGTCGGTCAGGACCGACATCGTCGACGGCACCTTGGTCGTGGCTGTTGCCGGAGAGATCGACCAGGAGACGGGCGGCTCACTGCGGAAGGCGCTGGTCCCGCCGGAAGGCGCCGCGCCTCGCGTCGTCATCGACCTGAGCCACGTCACCTTCATGGACTCCAGCGGCATCAACATCCTCATCGCCGTGCACACCGCTCTCGCGCAGGCGGGCGGTTGGCTACGCCTGGCCGGGGCCGCCCCGCCCGTGCTGCGCATCATCCAGCTCGTCGGCATCGACGGCTTCATCGTCTGCCACCCGACGGTCCAACAGGCCCTCGATAGCTGACCGTTGGGGCGGCGGGGAGATCTGCTGTCGGGTTGTCGGAGCAGGGCGATGGACAGTCCGCGTGACTGAGATCTTGGAGTTCCCCGTCCTGCTGCGGCTGATCGGCGAACGGTCGGCCGCGTTCCGGGCCGCGGTCGCCTCCGCGCCGAGTCTCGACGTACAGGTGCCGACCTCCGGCGCCGTGGCCCGGCACCAGGTCCAGGAGGCCAAGGTGCACACCTACGACGCCGAGGTCACCGTGGGCGCCCCGCAGCCGCTGCCGGACGAGGCGGCGCTCGACGGTGTCGACGAGTTCCTGTCGAGCCGCTGCGCCGGCACGGACCCCTGGCCGCACGAGCCCGCCACCGTCGAACACCACGCGCCCGAGGGCCGTTCCTGGCGCCTCTCGCTCTCCGCCGCCGACGCACGGGCCACCGGCACCGGCGAGGCCCCGGACGCGGCCGGCGCCACCTTCCGGGGCACGGCCGCCGAGCTCTTCCTGGTCCTCTACGGCCGTATCCCGGTCGGGCCGCCTCCTACGTCCCGCTGGTGATCGCGGCCAGTTCCCGGTCGAGCGCCGGAGCGATGCCGTGAATGTCACGGTCGGCTCTTTTCCGTACCTTGCGCACGAAGTCCGCGGTGGTCCTCGCGGGCAGCCATACGCGTGCGGCGGACGGGGAGACGAGGGCCACCTCGACACCGGTGACCGGGCCCGGCGCGGGCCGTACGGTGATGTCTCCGTCGCCGGCCGGGAACATCAGGCCCAGCGCGAGCAGTTCCCAGGCGAAGATCCAGGTGACGTCCACGCCGTCGGGCCCGTGCAACACCAGCCACACCGCCAGGCAGTCGTCCGGCCGGTACACCAACTCCGCGGCCACGATGGCCCCTTCGTCGTCCGCCAACGCCACGAAACCGGTCGTGCCGACCTCCAGCGGAACGCCGCCCGTGCGCTCCGTCACGACACCAACTCCCGCTCGTCCGGCGCGCGTTCACCCGAAGAGGCGGTGAACGTCTGCCGCCGGTGCGAAGGGCCGGGCACCGTCAGCAGGCGTACGGCGGCCATGGCCTCCTCCACGGTGCGGGTGCCGGTCAGCACGCACAGCGTGTAGGCGGCGTTCTGCAGGGGGACGTCGACGGCCATGTCCCCGTCCGCCGCGAGCGCCAGATAACGGTCGACCGCCTGTCGCAGTACGGCGAGGTTCGGCACGATCACGTCAGGCCTCCCCGTTCTCGACGGAACCAGGACTCGTCGACACGCGGTCGCGACCAGAGGGAAGGGGCACGATGACACTCCTCGCACGGGAAGAACACGTGCCTGCTGACCGAAGCACTGGACTGCGCTCGCTAGTGCCCCGTCCGTCCGGTCCGAAACAGATCCCGCCCGCGCCGCACGCCCTTGATGCGTTGCGGGCTCGGCGGGGCCACCGGAAGGAACAGATAGGAGAGCTCGTCGCCGCCCGAGACCAGGGTCGTCACACCTCCGAAGAGGTCGGCCGGACGGTCCTCGGGATCGTCGTGCAGAAAGATGGCGTGCCCCTTCACCTCCACTCCGAACGACCGGGGCCAGGGACCGTCGCGGGGGAACGCGAAGTCACGCTCCTGGACGGTCACCGCGAGGCGGTAGCCCGCCGGGAGGAGCACCGAGGCCGACCAGATCTCGATGTCGAGCGGGACGGCCCTCCCCGGGGTCAGCGGGTCGAGGCGCTCGTGCGGATGCCAGGGGCGGTGCGGCAGACTCCGCTCGGTGTCGAGGACGCGCACGGTGAGGAACAGGTCGCCTCGGCGGTGCTGGACGCCACCACGAGCCGTGCCGCGGCCGGGCCGGTGATGAAGGTCAACCCCTCGCCCAGGGCCGCGAATTCGGCCGTACGGCGATCGACGGGGGCTTCGGTGGACAGCGAGCCGTCACCGGCGTGCAGAGAGAACCGCGTCCACTCGGTGCGTGCCAACGGCCAGTCGTCTTCGGCGCGTTGCTCGAAACTGGACGGACGCAACCAACAGGGCTGTCCCATAGGCAGGTTGAGCAGCGAACTGTCCCGGTCCACCCCGGAGGCGCGGGCGGATCTGCTGGCCGGGTTCAGCCGTCGGGCGGGGGCGCTGCGCGACGGCCTGCGCGCGATGCGGGCACGCGGCGAACTGCCCGACCGCATCGACCCCGACCGCTTCGCCCTCGCGCTGCTCGCCGCCGTTCAGAGCGGCCTGCGCGGGCACGCCGACCGCTGACACGGGTGCGGGGCCTGTCCGCCGGTCGTACGGATCGGCGAACAGGCCCCGCATTGTTGCTAGTTGCTAGTTGCTAGTTGCTAGTTGCGACGGCCCGCCGGACCCTGGCTGACCGAGTCCTGGTCCCCTGTGCCGGAGGCCGGCCCGGGGGTGTCGGAATCCGTGCCTGCCGGGCTCTCCTGGGTGCGGTCGGCGTGGCCGGGCCACCAGGCGGCGTGGCCGATCAGGGCGGTCAGGCTCGGCGTGAAGAACATCGCCATCACGAAGGCGGCGACGGCGATGCCGAAGGAGACGGCGAAGCCCATCTCCGTGAGCAGCGCGTTGCCCGCCAGCATCATCGTGGCGAACGTCGCCGCGAGGATGAAACCGGCGGCGGCCACGGTCGGTCCCGCGTGCCGTAGCGCCATGCCCGCTGCCTCGCGCGGATCGCGGCCCTCGCGGGCCTCCTCGCGGAGCCGGGCGATCATGAGGATGTTGTAGTCGGTGCCGATGGCGACCACGAAGAGATACATGATCACCGGGAGCATGAACATCAGCCCCGGGTGTCCCTGCGCGTCCTGGAAGATCCAGACGGTCGCGCCGAGCGTGGCACCGAAGCCGAGGCCCACCGAGGCGATGAGGTACCACGGCGCGACCACACTGCGCAGGAGCAGTCCCAGGATCAGCATGATCAGCAGGGCGGCGACGGGGAACACGGTCCGGTAGTCGTGGTTGACCGCCGCGTTGATGTCCTTGTAGATCGAGGACATACCGCCGACCAGCGCCTCGGTGCCGTCGGGCGCGGCGGAGTGTGCGACGTCGCGCACCCGGCCCACGGTGTCGATCGCGTTCTCCGTGGACGCCTCGTACTTCAGCGTGACCGTGAAGTCCGCCGTCGTACCGCCCGGGTTGAGCTGGCTCATCCGGGCGCTCGCGACACCGTCGACGGCCCCGAGCTTCTCGGCGTACGCGGTGAAGGAGCTCTTGTCGAGCGGCTTGCCGTCGCTGCTGGAGAGGTAGACGTCGGTGGGGGCCGCGGCACCCGCCGAGTACGCCTTCTGCATCTCGTCCTGGACGACCATCGACTCCTTGGTCTTGGGCATGGAACCCGAGGCCAGGTCGAAGGTGGCCTTGTAGCCGAGGGTGCCCAGCGACAGGGCGATGAGAACGAGGCCCGAGAGCGCGGCGGTCAGCGCGGGCCGGCGCTGCACACCGCGCCCGAGGGCCGCGAACCGGGCGTTCTCCGGCTCCCGTTGCCACGACTTCGACGGCCAGAAGACCTTCGGCCCGATCAGCGACACCACGGCCGGGATGAGGGTCAGGCCCGCGATCAGGGTGACGGTGACCGAGATGGCCAGCGCCGGACCCATCTGCTTGAGGAAGCCCAGCGTGGACAGCACCAGCGCGAGGAACGCGATGATGACCGCGCCGGCGGCCGAGGCGATGGCCTCGCCGACCCGGGCGACCGCGTTGACCATGGCCTGCTTCGGCTCGTCACCCGCCCGCAGCCGTTCCCGGTAACGGAACATCAGGAACAGGAAGTAGTCCGTGCCCACGCCGAACAGCACGACGATCAGGATCGACGACACGGAACTGTTGGCCTGCAGTCCGAACAGCTTGGTGGCGTACGCGATCAGCCCGTTGGCGATGGACGCCACCACGCCGATCAGGACCAGCGGGAGCACGGCGAGGATCGGCGCGCGGAAGATGATCAGCAGGGTCACCAGGATGATGAGGAAGGTCCCGATGCCGATCAGCGCCTCGCCGCGCTTCGAGGAGTCCTGCTGGTCGAGGGCCTGCGCGGCGGAACCGCCCAGCTTCACCTCAAGGTCCGTGCCCTTGGCCAGTTGCTTGACGTCGTCGCGCAACACCTTCGCGGCATCCGCCTGGACGGGCTGGCCGGCGTTCTTGCTGTCCATCTGAACCAGCGTCATGGTGTACCTGCCGTCCTTCGACGGCTGGCCGGGGACCACCTTCTGCACCTGGTCGATGTGCTTCTTGCCCAGCTCGGTCGTGATCCGGGCGACGTCCTTCTGGTCGGCGGCGGTGAGCTTGCCGCCGTCGGTGCGCTGGTACAGCGCGATCGCGGACGGCGTGAAGGCGCTGGGGAACGCCTTCACCTGCAGATCCGCGGCCTTGATGGACTCGTAACTCTTGGGCAGGAAACTGCTCTCGTCACTGTTGGAGGGCAGGCCGGGAGCGGTGGCGACGATCGCCACCGCCGCGATCAGCCAGGCCACGATCGTCCAGACGGGATGTCTGACGACTCCACTGCCAATACGTCGAAACATGCGGGAGGTCCTCCTGGGAAGGAAGATCACCGCAGCCCGGGGAGCGGACCCCGGCATCGGCGACCCCGACCGGTCCTCACCCGTGGGGCCGGTCGAACGGTTGTCTATCGTCTTGTCATATCGGTCGCGCGTGAAGATTCATTACACACGCATAGTCGCGGCACAGGTCCGCACGAACGGGTGGTTGTCTGTGACCCGTCCTCCTCCGCCACGTTGTGCCGCTGGGCGGCACGTTCGCCGCTTCCGGAGACCGCCTGTCGGGCGGGTGCGAGGAGAGGAAATCATGGGAGCAACGAAGTGGTCCACGGCTTTTGGAGCCGCGGGACTGGTCCTTGTGGCCGTCGCGGCATCGGCCACCGCCCAGGGGCAGACGCCGCACGCACGCCTGGCGGGACGCATGGTTCTCACCAACGCGGACAACGGCCGGACTGTGCCCGCGAGTTCGGGTGGCGATGTCGAGATCCGGCTCACCCACACCCGCGAGCGCGGATTCACCTACACCTGGACCGCTCCGCAGTCCGCCGACTCCGCGGTGCTGGGGCACGCTTCCGACGCCACGTACCCGTCCGGTGACGCCACGGCCGTCTTCCACGCGGCATCCCCCGGCACCGCCACCGTCACCGCGCAACGCCGCTGCCTCCCCGACCCCGGCAGCCTCTGCCCCCTGCTCGTCGAGACCTGGAAGGTGACGATCGAGGTGAAGTGACCGGCCGGCCGGTCGGCGTCGGTAGGGTGATTCCGGAGGTGGTCAAGTGGCCGACAGTGTGCGGGAGTTGAGCGACTCTCCGGAATCCACGACCGTGGTGGTGATCGGCGCGGGCCCGGCCGGACTCACCGTCGCCAACCTGCTGCGGCGCAGCGGGATCGACTGCGTCGTCCTGGAACGGCAGACCCGCGCCTACGTGGAACAACGCCAGCGGGCCGGCATCGTCGAGACCCGTGCCGTCCGCATGTTCGACTCCTGGGGCCTGGCCGACCGCGTCCTGGGCGGCATCCCGCACGACGGCATCCTGGAACTCCGGGTCGACGGCGAGACCCACCTGGTGAACGACTACGACGGCTCCGAGGGCCCCACCGCCCGCCTCTGCCCCCAGCAGATGCTGGTCCAGAAACTCATCGCCGCGTACTCGGAGGACGGCGGCGACCTGCGCTTCGAGGCCGCCGACGTCTCCCTGCACGACCTCACCGGCGACCACCCCACCGTCCGCTACCGCACGACGGACGGCGAGCTCCGCACGATCACCTGCTCCTTCGTCGCGGGCTGCGACGGCGACCACGGCATCAGCCGCAGCGCCGTCCCCGACGGAGCCCTCACGCCGTACGCCTTCGATCACGGGATCGGATGGCTCACGGTCATGGCCGACGCGCCGCCCCCGGCCCACCCGCTCCTGGCCGTCAGCCCGCAGGGCTTCGCCGCGCACTTCCCGCGTGGCCCGTACACCAGCCGCTACTACCTCCAGTGCCCGCCCGACGACGTCCCCGGCGCCTGGTCCGACGCCCGCGTCTGGGACGCGCTGCGCACCCGGCTCGGCGACCCGGCCCTCGTCTCCGGCCCGATCACCGACCGCGAGATCTTCCGCCTCCGCAGCCTGGTCCACGACCCGATGCAGTACGGCCGCCTCTTCCTCGTCGGCGACGCGGCCCACATCGTGTCGCCGATGGGCGGCAAGGGGATGAACCTCGCTCTCTACGACGCCGACCTCTTCGCCCGAGCCGTACGGGACGCCGGGCACGACCAGGACGACACCGCCCTGCGCACGTATTCGGAACGGTGCCTGCGCCGTGTCTGGAGCGACCAGGAGTTCTCGCACTGGATGACCCGCATGCTCCATGACGCCGGCGATGCCACCAACTCCGGTCCTTTCCACCGGAGTTTGGCCCGCGCCCGACTCGACCGGCTCTTCACGTCCCCCGGCGCGGCCGGCGCCTTCTCCGAGCTCATGACGGGCATGGATTTCGGAGAGGGTGCCGGGCCGCAGCCGCGTCGAGGCGTTACTCCGTAAGGCCGTTGACGGTCAGGTGCCGGGCGAAGAAGTGGGCCGCGCTGTCCGCCTCGAACCTGGGCAGCTCTTTGTGCTTGCCCGAGTTGACGTGCAACGACTTCTCCTGCGAGGCGAAGGCGTCGAACAGCGCGAGACCGGACGGGCGCGGGATGTGCTCGTCGTCCCACTGGAGCGCGAACTCGATCGGAACGGTGATCCGCCGCGCCGTCTCGGCGAGGGCGTCGTCGTACCAGAACAGGCCCAACACCGCGGCGGTGATGCGGGGTTCGACGGCGGTCAGCGGGATGCCGATCGCGGTGCCCATGTTGAGGCCGTAGTAGCCGACGGGTCCCTCGGTGCCGATCTCCGGGAGTTGCTGGAGGGCGTCGAGGGTCGCCAGCCACTCCGGTACGGCACGCTCCGCGAGGTGGGCGTTGTAGCGGACGACGATCTCGCCGACCGGTTCGCCGGACGCCATCTTCCGTTGCATCAGGGCGATTTCGCGCTCGTCGTGCGCGGTGCGCGGCCGGTTGCCGTGGCCGGGGGCGTCGAGGGTGGCGACGTGGAAGCCGCAGCCGTTCACGAGCCGGTCGGCGCGGCCCGCCATGGCCGGTGCCTTGCTGTCGGTGCCGCCGCCGTGGCCCATCAGGACCAGGGGAGCGCGTACGGAGGGGGAGGCGGCGGGGGACCAGAGCGCGCCGGTCAGCTCGCCGACGGTGAAGTCGCGGACCAGGACACCGTTCGACGCTGTCTCCGCGGTGAACTGCACTGAGTGATAAGAGAGTTCCATGATGATGCCTTTCGGGATCGCCTTGTCGTGAGGCGCTCCCGGCGACACCTATGCCGCTGGCCCAACCGTGGAAAAGAGGGGGAGCACCCAACTGAAAACCGAGTTCATGGGTCTCACCTCCTCGTACGTCGTCACGGCCTACGGCAAGTTAGCAGGCCGGTCGTCGGCGCGGCCAACGCTTTATTTGTCGCGCCACTGCTGCATGCGCGTACATCTAATGTTCTTGACATCTTCCTGGGCCGACGCCCAAGGTTGAGGCGATCGATCCCGGACGGGTGGAGGCCCCGATGCGCGTACGCGACGCCGCACCCCACGGTGCCGTCCCGGGCGCGTGGCTGATCATCCGCCGGCATGTCGACTACTGCCGTACCGCCTCCGCCGTCTGTCCTTCCGCACGCCCCTGACCCAAGTCGGCCCCTTGGGCCGGCCGTCTCGACGTGTTCTCGGAAGGAACCCCATGTCCGGCCCCGCCCTGCGGCTCGCCCTCGAAATCGACGGCGACGGTGCCCATCCCGCGGCCTGGCGCCGCGCCGCCCACTCGCCCGACCAGCTGCTGAGCCCGCGCCGGGTGGCCCGTGTCGCCGCCGCCGCGGAGAACGCCGGGTTCACTCTGCTCACCCTGGACGACGGCGTACTCCCGCCCGGCGCCGGATCCGATGTGGTCGGCCGGATCGGCGCGGTGGAGCGGGCCGCGTTCATCGCCGCGTCGACGAGCGTCGTCGGCGTCGCGCCGGTCGTGCCGCTCACGTACGCCGAACCCTTCCATGTCTCCAGCCAGTTGGCTTCCCTGGACCACATCTCGGTCGGGCGCGCCGGATGGGTGGTGGGCGAGGAGACGCGGCCCGAGGCGGCCACGGTCTGGGGGCGTCCGCTCGTCGACGGGGCGGCGGCCCGCGCCCGCGAGTCGCGTGACGGTGTCGAGGTCGTCCGCGCACTGTGGGACTCCTGGGAGGACGACGCGGTCATCCGCTCCGTCGCCACCAGCCGCTACCTCGACCGCGAGCGCCTGCACTACGTCGACTTCACCGGCGACACCTACACGGTGAAGGGCCCGGCGATCGTGCCGCGCCCACCGCAGGGCCAACTCGTCGTCCTCGGCAGCCCGGAGCGTGTCCCCGGCGACCGACTCGACGTCGCCCTCGTCACGGGCCGTGATCTCCCAGCCGTCACCGCGAGCGCGTCCGCCGCCGGAACACCGCGTACCTTCGCCGAAGTCGAAGTCGCCCTCGACACCGCCTACGCCACAGCAGAGGAACGCGTGTCCGACCTTGAGCAGCACGGGAGTTGGAGCGACCGAGGACGCCTGCGCCACATCGGCTCCGCCGCCGGACTCGCCGCGCTGTTGCGGGAGTTGAGGGAAGTGGTGGACGGAGTGCGCCTGCATCCACTGGTGTTGGACGAGGACCTCCCCGAGCTGTCCCGGCTCGTCCTGCCGCATCTCTTCGAACGGCGGTATGCCGTACGGCCGTTGCCCGGCGCGTCCTTGCGTACCCACCTGGGCCTCGACCGGCCCGCCAACCGCTACGCCGCCGTGGCCGCCCAGGAGGACGTCCGATGACCCGCACCGACCCCCTCGACGTCCCTCGTCCCGACGCCCAACTCCACTTCGGTGTCTTCTTCCAGGGCGTCAACCACTGGACGGTCTGGTCGGATCCGGCGAGCGGTTCGCAGATCGATCCCGCCAGCTTCCGGCGCGTCGCGCAGACCGCGGAACGGGGCCTGTTCGACGCGTTCTTCCTGGGGGAGGGGCTGCGGCTGCGCGAGGTCGACGGCCGGATCCACGACCTCGACGTCGCCGGGCGGCCGGACGCCATCACCCAACTCGCCGCGCTGGCGGCCGTAACGGACCGCATCGGCCTGGTGAGCACCTCCAATACCACCTTCAACGAACCCGCCGACCTCGCGCGCCGCCTGTCGGGCCTCGACCTGCTCTCCGAAGGTCGTGCCGGCTGGAACGTGGTGACCACCGACAACGCCTGGACCGGCGCCAACTTCCGGCGCGGCGGCTACCTCGACCACGCCGACCGCTACCGGCGCGCCGAGGAGTTCCTCACCGTCGCCCGCGCGATCTGGGACAGCTGGCAGGACGCGGCCGTGTCCGGCTCGGCCCACGTCTCGGCCTGGGCGGCACCCGGCGCCGTACGCCAAGTCCGCCACCAGGGACCGCAGTTCGACGTCGACCTCGCGCCCACTCTGCCGCGCAGCGTCCAGGGACACCCGGTGATCTTCCAGGCCGGGGACTCCGGCGAGGGCCGGGACTTCGCCGCCCGCAACGCCGACGTCATCTTCTCCGCGCACGGCAACGACTTCGACGACGCGCTCGCCTTCGCCGACGATCTGCGGCGCCGACTGCGGGCCGTCGGCCGCCCCGAGGACGACCTGCGCATCCTCCCCGGCACCGAGATCATCATCGGCGCCACGGAGGAGGAGGCCCTGGAGAAGAAGCGCTGGATCCGCCTCCAACAGGTCACCCCCGCAACGGCGTTGGGCATCGCCGGGCTCCTGTGGGGCATCGACCTCTCCGGCCGCGACGCCGACGGGCCGCTGCCCAAGGAGGACCCGGTCGTCGCCGAGAACGACGGCTCCTTCGGCGCACGGCGGATCGCCGACCCCCGTCAAGTCGTCGCCGAATGGCGGGAGAAGGCCGACGCGAACCGCTGGTCCCTGCGCGAGACCGTCATCGCGCTCGGCCCCCAGCGCGGCCACGTCGGCACCCCGGCGGGCCTTGCGGACAAGTTCGCCCACTTCGTCCGGCACGGCGCCGTCGACGGCTTCAACGTCACGCCGTACCTGATCCCCGACGGCCTCGACGACATCGTCGACCTGCTCGTCCCCGCCCTCCAGGAACGCGGCGTCTACCGCACCGACTACACCGGCACGACCCTGCGCGAACACCTGGACCTGCGCGACCCCCTCACCCACCGCACCACGACGGGCTGACCCCCGACACCGCGGACACGGCGGCCACCGTCCCCCTGTGTACGGTGGCCGCCGTGTCCGAGTTCGCACGGGTCTCTCCGGTGGTCGTGCGCGATCGACACAAACCATGGCCGTACGGGTCACGCCGAGGCAATGAATTCGAAACCGTTCGAAGTGACACCGGCCGAGGTGTGCGCGGTCACCGCTCGTCAAGCAGGCGCAGGCCCAGCGGAGTTGCCGAGTGCCGGACGAACTGGCCCTCCCGCTGGCTGGCGATCAGACCTCCGTCGCGCAGTACCCCGAGCTGGTAACTGGCGCTGGGCAGAGCGATGTTGGCCGCCGACGCCACCTCGGACGTCGTACGCGCTCCATGGCTGGCCAGATCCGCCAGCACGACCGTCCGGGTACGGCCCAGCAGCCGCTCCAGGCCGCCCTTGTTCGCCCGCACGATCTCCAGCGGCTGCTTGGCGACCGGGTAGACGAGCACCGGCCCGAGCGTGGGATCCGCGAGGGCGGTGGGCCTGCGCCAGCAGAAGTACGACGGGATGAGCAGCAGGCCGCGCCCCTCCAGGTGCAGCTCGCGGTCGACGGGATAGTCCACCTCAAGGACCGGGGCGTGCCAACGGGCGTGCGGGCGCAGCGCGTTGAGCAGTCCGGAGGTGCCGCCGTCGAGGAGCGCGCGTGACCGCAGCTCCACATCGTTGCCGACGGCCGTCTGGATGCGGGGCCAGTACGGTTCGAGCAGCGTCTTGCAGGACAGTTCCAGGGCACGCGTCAACGCCCCCAGGGCTTTGACGCCCGGCCTGTCGAGGGTGGACACCCAGGGCGGCAGCGGACGCGACTCGGCGAGCCGGCTCAGCTCACGGGTCAGCCGGGTGCGGGAGGTGGCCCGCACCTCGTCGAGACCGCCGGCCAGACCGTCGCCCGTGACCGACGGCGTGAGGAAGTCGGGGATGTAGCCGACGGGAGGAATCAGAGTCTGCAAGGGCGACAGGGCCCGCCTGGCCCGCGGATCCTTGGCCAGCCCCTCCTGCACCGACCGGCGCCAGTGCCCGAACTCCAGCGCCCCTTGCCGTGCGTCCAACCGGCAGACACCACACACGAGTTCCCAGAGAGCGTGCGGCTGGCGGGCCACCCGGACGCTCTGCAGGTCCTGCGAGGTGAAGTGGATACGGAGCATGCGGCCTCATTCCTGCGCGTCGTCCGTGCGCAGCGTCGGTGGGGGGTACGGCTGTGGGTAACCGGCGTGCCATTAATGGGGACGACTCAGGGGTGCGCATGGTTGTCGACGGGAGAAACGGATGGTCGTACCGCGGCTCGGCGGGCAGCCGGGTTCGACGAGCCCGGCTGCGGCCCGGTGGACCCATGGACGCAGCCGGGGCGACGATCAGACCGCTCCGCCCCGCTCACGGGGTGTCTTCTGCCCGGCCTCGACGGACACGGGAAGCCGGTTCTCGGCCGGCGGCAGCGGGCAGGTGGCCAGGTCGGTGTAGGCGCACGGCAGGTTCGTCGCACGGTTGAAGTCCAGGACGACCGTGCCGTCGGCGGCCGGCGGGGCCAGCGCCAGGGCCCGGTTCGCGGCGTACGTGGTCACCCCGGAGGTGGCGTCCGTGAAGAGCACCAGCAGTCCGCCCGGCCCACGTCCCGGGAACGCGGTCAGGGCCAGCGGCCGCCCGTCCAGCTCGAACTCGACCCGGCCCGGCGCGTCGTACACGTGCTCCAGCCCCTCGACCGCGGCACCCACGGTCGTCGGACGCGGCGTGTCGAAGGCCGTGTACCGCCCCTGGACCACCCAGCGCGGATCCGGCGCGTAGGCGGGCGTACCGGCGAAGGCCGTGCGCAACGGCGCGTCCGGATGCCGGGGCCGCACGATGTCGTTCCCGCCGCGCTTGGCCACCTCGATCACGGCATCGCCCCAGACCGCGTTGACCCCGCCCCGCTCGGGCAGCACACCGAAGCGGTACTCGCCCCGCACCGGCTTTCCGTCCACGACGAGTTCCTCTCCCTCGTCGAGGGCTACGGCGACCCCGTCGGCGTCGGTCCACCAGGCGCCCGGCGCGTCCGGGAACCGCTGCGGCCGGTCGTCCAGCCAGTGCAGCCCGGTGATCGCCAGGAACCCGTGCGGAGCGGCGAGCCGTTCCTCCTGCCCGCGGTACCACTCCAGCCAGTCCTGGGTGAAGGTCTGGAGATCCGTCGTCGTCAGGTCAACGGTCATGGTCGTCCCTCCATCGTCGCGCGAGGCCCGGCCTCGAAGCGGGTCGTACCAGTGCCAACCCCGGGCCCCCGGCGGGGGATTCCGGCCCATGTGTGACAGCTTCATGTCAGCTGGGACCACGAACAGACCCCCGCGCGCCCCATCGGCGCCCGTACCACCCGGCGGGCCACCATCCACCCGTACGTGGGACGGCATTGTTCGATTTCCAGCCGCTAGCATTTCTTCCACGCCGAGCCATGAAATTGCATGACGGGATTTCATGGGGCTTCCACCTGTGCGGTTGCGAGGCCGCGACGGAAAAGGTCGGAAAAATTGGCTTGTCGAACGGAGAGGGATCGTCTCTGATGCAGAACTTCACAAACGGAATGGCCGCCCACCTCATCCAGGGAACGTGGGTGAAAAGCCGTAAGTCCGAAGCGAACGGCATGTGTGTCGAACTGGCCGCGCTGCCCCGGGGCGGCGTCGCCGTACGCAACTCGACCGATCCCGCAGGTCCCGCGCTGATCTTTACCGCCGAGGAGATGGACGCTTTCCTCGACGGTGCGAAGAGGGGAGAGTTCGACGCCTTCGGCAGTCCCAACTAGGCGTCGGAGTACATAAGTTCGGGCAACGCCTCCGGCCCGGGCGTGTCATCATGGCAAGGTGACTGCCCGTTGAAGGAGAAGGCGTGTCCCCGGATCCGATTCCGATCAATCGTCTGGCCCGGCATACCGCCGGGCCGGATACGACAAAGACGGCGGCCAACATCATGCTCGGCCTGGCCGTCAAGGATGTGCGCGAAGAGTTCGGTCTCACGCAGACGGGACTGGCGAAGGCCACCCACGTTTCGAACTCCACCATCAGCCGCCTGGAGAATGCCGATTCCACGCCCGAGCGGCGCACGGTGGAAGCCGTGATGGCATATCTGAAACTCGACGGACCGACACGCGACAAATTGTCGATGCTGTTCTGCCGCGCCCAGGAACCGGAATGGTTCCAGAACAGATTCGACGACTGCACCCCCGACTACCTGCGACGGCTCCTCGGCCTCGAATCCGTCGCCATCGGCCTCACCACGTACGACGTACGCCTGGTGTCGGGACTGCTCCAGACTCCGGAATACGCGAGCTGCATCCTCCGCACCGGCCTGCACCTCACGGAGTGGGACGGTCCCGAGATGGAGTTACGGATCGCCATGCGCAGGGAGCGTCAGGACCGGGTGTTCGGCCAGGCCGAGCCGCCGCGCTGCGTGTTCCTCATGGACGAGTCCGTCCTGCTGCGCCGGGCCGGCTCGGACGACGTGATGCGCGGCCAGATGCTCCACCTCCGGGAGATGGCCCAACTCCCGCACATCACCATCCGGTTCGTCCTCCTCGACCGGATGATCGCGGGCAACGAGGCGTCGATGGCGGGTGGCATGGCCCACCTCCAGTTCGGTCGCGGCGGGCTTCCTGACCTCGTCTACGTCGAGGGTTACCGCAAGGCCGACTACTACAACAAGCCCGCGCTGAGCGCCGCGGAGCGGGCGAAGCCCTGGCCGACGAAGGAGAACGACTTCGAGCGGCACCTCCAACTCCTGCTGCGCATCCAGGGCGAGGCATGTGCCTCACCCATGGAAAGCCGACGCATGCTGGACGAGGCCGTCGAGCGGTACTCCTAGGCGCTGTTGCTGTTGCTGTTGCTGTAGCCGGGCCGCCGGGTCGGGCCCATTGCAATTCGCAATTCCCGGCTATTCCCGGGGTGGCACTTTCCCCAGCCCGCCGTACTCCGTCCACTCGATGCTGCGTTGGCGCTGCTGGAGTTCCGAGTCGGGCCGCCAGTCGGTCACGTCGACGAGTCCCGGTTCTTCCACGACGAGCCTGTCGAAGATGTCATCGACGTCCGCCTTCTCCCGGACCCGGCCCCAATTGCCGCCGGTCTGGACCCGCATGAGCTCGGTGACGGCGTCGCGGACCTTGGGATCGTCGCTCACGAGCTGGCACACGACGACGAAGCTGCCCGGGACGAGCTTGTCAACGACCCGTTCCACCAGGGCCTTTGGCCCGGCGCTGTCCGGCAGACAGTGCAGTACGGAGATGAACAGGGCCGCCGCCGGCTCCCTGAAGTCGATGAGCCGGGTGAAGTCCGGGTGGTTGAAGATGGTGTCGGTGTCCGTCATGTCGACCGACAGGATTGCCGTGTTGTCGTTCTCGTCGAGCAGGGACTGGCCCAGCGACAGGACGACGGGATCGTTGTCGATATAGACGACATGCGACTCCGGGTCGACCTCCTGCGCGATCTGGTGCACATTGCGCTGGGTCGGAAGGCCCGAGCCGAAATCGATGAACTGCTTTATGTTGTGCTGCTCGGCCAGCACGCGGACCACGCGTTGGAGGAACCACCGGTTGTTCAGCGCGATCTCGCGCGAGGTGGGTGCCACCTCCAGCAACAACTCGCAGGCGCTGCGGTCCGCTTCGAAGTTGTTGCTGCCGCCCAGCAGCCAGTCGTACATCCGCGCCGCACTGGGCAACGACAGATCGACATGATTGCGCTCCACCAACGGCCCGTCCCCTCGCCGAATCCGCCCCATCCGAAGTGGAGTTGCCCATCCTAGGAGGGCGGCACGCGGCCGCACCACCGCTGGTTCGGGTGAACCGTGGCGCAGGTTGGCGAAAGGTGGCGGATCGGAGCATCCGCGAGGAGACCGCGTACGCCGGAGGGTCAGCGATGCCTCAAGGGCGCCTCGACAACGACGAGTTGGGGGAGGGCGCGCCGCGCGGCGGCGAGGGCCGCTTCGACCGCGGACGGCTCGACGCCCATCAGCTCGGCCGCCTCGGCGAGCGGGAAGCCCAGCCGACGGCACAACACCACACTGTCCGCGGCCGCGTCGGGGAGCCGCCGGTACAGCACGGCCAGGACCGGGTCCTGCGCTACGGCACGCTCGCCCCGCCGGTCGACCTGACGGCGGAGCTCCTCCCAGACCTCGGCGGCGGGGCAGGGCTGGCTCATCAGCCACTGCCAGTTGTCGTGGGCGGACACCAGCGTGGCTTCCACGACAGCCGTGGAACGGGCCACTGAGGACAGCCGGGCCTTGGCGTAGCGCGTATAACGGGGGCGGTTTCGTTCGGCGAAGGCCGCGAATCCGAGGTCCGCGATCACCGGATCAACCGCCGATGACGTGGGGTGGCCGATAGGGGAATGGTTCGGTGGCACGGAGGAATGAGGTGCTCCTCGGGGGCGCGGGACCGTGGCGTCGATCCCTGTGCTCAATGCCGCGCGTTCGGTGCGGCAAGGGAAGGGGTCTCGCGCCGGGCGGGAGCGCGAGGCCGTAAGACCCGTAATATCGGGCCGAGTTACCCTGCCGCGTGACATTCCGGGTCGCCATGAGACCCCACGGGAACGATATTGGGGCTGGTACCGTGAAATCGCCCGGAGGGAAGCTGTAGGCGCCCTCGACGAATCGGCTCGCGCATTTGTCTGTTTCCTTGTCGATCTGCTTCGTCCCCGGGAATGTGATTGAGCACTTTCCCGGGCGGGCCACAAGTGGGCCCGAAACGAAACTACCGCGCGGAGCGGGTCGGTTGAGCTGTCCCGGCCCTCCATGCAAAGTCATTTTTGCGCACTTAACATCGCGGTCAGTGAAGGTCTGATTCCGTCGCGATTCGATCCCGTTCGTCGGCGAAAGAAGCGACTCACCTCCTCTTCGGTCATTTTCGATCGGCCTGGCCGGGTGGTTCCGAGCCGACCGGCGGACACTGGCAGGTAACGGCCGGCGGCAGCGGCCTCCCGGCCCGCCCCACCCCCTACGGATCACGGAGCGACGGATGAGCACCTTCCCCACCGCACGAGACGTCAGGACCACCCCCGAAGGCCTCCTCTGGGAGCCGAGCCCCCGCTGGGTACGCGGCCGCAAGGGCGACACCACCGTCGTGGACAGCAGGCACCCCGTCCTCGTGTGGGAGCCGGCCGTACCGGTACCGACGTACGCCTTCCCCCACGACGAGATCCGCGAGGACCTGCTCCGCCCGGCGAAGAACCCGCCGACCGGCGTGCACACCGGCTCACGGATCTTCTACGACCTCGAAATCGAAGGGGAGTCGGTGGAGAACGCGGCCTGGACCTACCCGGCCGACGATCTGGCCGGATACATCGCCTTCGAGTGGTTCCGGCGGGTCGGGCGGGGCCTGGACCACTGGTACGAGGAGGAGGAAGAGATCTTCATCCACCCCCGCGACCCGCACAAACGAGTCGACGCCATCCCCAGCAGCCGTCACGTCAGGGTCGAGATCGACGGCACCGCCGTCGCCGACACCCACCGCCCGGTGCTGCTCTTCGAGACCGGTCTGCCGACCCGGTACTACATCCCGCGCGAGGACGTCCGCCTCGACCTGTTCGAACCGACCGACCACAGCACAGGCTGCCCCTACAAGGGCACCGCCACGTACTGGTCGTGGCGGAGCGAGGTCGGCGTTCCCGGTGTCCCGCCGAACATCGTCTGGAGCTATCCGGAACCGCTGCCCGCGGTCGGCGCCGTAAAGGATCTGCTCGCCTTCTACAACGAGGCGGTCGACATCGTCGTGGACGGCGAGACCCTGGAGCGCCCGGTCACGCCGTTCACCGAGGCGCTCTCGGGGCAGTCGTCGGAGTGACGGCACCGGTGAAGTCCAGCCCTGTTGCTTCCAGTTGAGGTGAAACACCGACAACAGGGCAGTCGACACCTTGCACATGCCTCTTCGATGGCTGTCGTGCTCCGGAACTGTCAAAGGATATTGAAGGACATTGATGGAGAGTCACAAAAAGGATGAGAAGAAGCAGGAGCCGAAGCGCAAGGTGCTCGATCTGACCGCTGTGCAGGTGGTGGCGAGTGCCCTTGCCACCGTGGTGGGCGCAGTCCTCGCGTCCCTGTTGGGGGTGGCCGGGACGATCATCGGCGCCGCCGTGGTCAGCGCCAGCGCCACCACCGGCGCGGCGGTCTTCCAGCACGCCTTCCGACGGACGGGGGAGGGGATCCGCAGAAGGGTGCCGTCGGTGGCGATGGCGCTGACGCCGAGTGAGGAGCGGGCGGTCCAACGCGCCGACGCCCGGGCGGCGTTCGCGTTACGGGACGGCACGTCGGCCGGTGCCGCGTCATCGTCCGACGCCCCTTCCGACGATCCCGGCGACGCCTCCGCCGACGACGCGTCGGTGACCACCTACCGCTCCACGTCCGGGTCCTTCTGGAGGTCCATCGGCTGGAAGAAGTACGCGCTGGCGACAGGCCTGGTGTTCGCCCTGGCGATGGTCACGGTGACCGCGGGGGAGCTCATCCTGGGCAAGCCGATAGCGGCCGCGGTCAGGAACGAATCCGGCAACGGAACGTCGTTGGGCGGCGGTTCGGCCGGAAAGAGCACTCCCGTTCACAGCCCGACGCCCACGCCGCTCACGTCCAGCAGCGCGGGGTCGTACTCGGGCGGCACCGCCTCGCCGTCCGCGAGCACGAAGCCGGAGAACAGCGCCGGCTCCAGTGCCGAACCCAGCCACAGCGCCGCTTCCAGCCCCGCGGCCTCGGCGTCGAGCGTGCCGTCCGCGAGCGGTGACGTCGTCAACAGCGCCGACGCCACCGCGAATTGAGCGGGGCCGACCCTACTGAGGCATCCGGTTCGCGTCGGCCAGCTCCCGGTGATCGGGCGGACCGGGCAGGTCCAGCCGGCGGCCGAACCTCCGCGAGGCGAGCAGCGCGAGCAGTGCCGTGAGCGCCGCCAGTGCGGCGAGGACGGCGATCAGCCCCGCGAACCAGGACGGCGCGGCCGTGATCCGCAGAGCCTGCGAGAGGCGTGAGGAATGGAACCGCCCGTCGAACAACTGAAGGGCGGCCAGCGCGGCCGGCACCACCACGGACACGGCCAGCACGAACAGACCGCCCTGGAGGACCAGCGCCGGTGCCAGCAGCACGCACAGGATCGAGACACCGAGCGCGAACCCGTAGGCCGTGGGGGAAGCACCGTCACGGTGCAGCGGGAAGTACGACAGCCCGCACAGGATGAGCGCCGCCGCCGCGATCAGCCTCGGCCAGACCGGGGGAGCGGTGCGGCGGGTCGTCGTACGGGGACGTCGTGCGCGGCGCTGACGAGCGGCCGGACGGTCACCCGCGGGTTCCGGCTCGTGGGTGACCGCCGGGGTCTGTCCGGGCGCGTCGTACAGCGGAGCCGTAGACCTCTCGGCCGCCGGTCCCGGTGCTGGGGCGGACGCGTCCTGCTCCTCGGCCAGGCGGCCGATCAACTGGACGAGTTCCTCGACGGGCCGTCCGGCCGCGGCCCGTACCGCCTCCTCGCCGCAGTGCGGCTCCACCGGAGCCTGTTGCAGCAGGGCCATGAGCCGGGTGACGTCCTCGACGGGCCGGTTCTCGGCGGCCGCGCGGATCGCCTCGTCGGCGGAGTCGGGGTTGCGCGGTGGCTGCGTCAGCAGCGTCACCAGACGCGTGACGTCCTCCACGGACCGGCCCTCACCGACGGCCCGCAGGGCGTCGACGGTGGCCTGCGCGTACTTCGGTGACTGCTCCAGCAACGTGATGAGCTGGAGGACCTCGTCGAGCGGCCGATCGGCGACGGCGGCATGCACCAGGCGGTGCATCGGGTCGACGTTCTCGCTCTCGGGGCCGGTCTGGGCGGAACCCTCTTGCGTCGGACGTGACGTCGGCGGCGTTCCGTCGGCATGCCCACCGTCGGAGGGCGCGAACGCGTGGGCCGCAGCGCCGTGAGGTATGTCGGGTTGGTCCGGGCTGGGCGAGAAAGAGCGGATGGTCATGCTCGGCTCCATGAAGAGGGTGATGCTGCTATCGCCCCCCGATGCGCGATGAACAAGCTGATCCAGTCCATTACTAGGCGGCGGCCCGCCACCACGCCACGCGAGTACGCCACCCGTGTGACCCCGGCCCGCCGCCCGGCCGTCATGAGGGCCCTGGCGGCTCATCCGTTCGGTGGCCGTCTGCTCGCACGGCGCGCCGGGCACGCATCAGATGGGATCAGCGCGGAGGGGATCGGCGCGTTCCGGGGGCGGCGTGAGAAGCGCCGGACGACGGGTACCTGGGGAATCGTCGGAAAACGGGTCGGGTACGGCCGAGCCGGGCCGCACCCGCGTGAAAAGTCGTGAAAAGGAAGGTGAGCGTCGTGCCGCGAGGTTCCAGCGCGAAGCGCGAGCGTCAGTACGAGCACATCAAGGAAAGTGCCGAGAAGCGCGGTGTCTCCGAGGGGCGGGCCAAGGAGATCGCCGCACGCACCGTGAACAAGGAGCGCGCCCGCGCCGGTGAGTCCGCGACGGCGAGCAAAACGTCCACCCGGGACCCGAAATCCGCCCCGCAGCGCGGCGGCGAGCGTTCCCACCGCGGGGCGCAGGGACCGACGAAGGACCAGCTGTACGCCGAGGCCAAGAAGCGCCGTATCGACGGCCGTTCGTCGATGAACAAGCAGCAACTGGCGAAAGCCCTCGGCTACTGAACGCCCGGCCGCCGCCCTACTCGAAGAACCCAAGGAGAGTGATCCCGATGGCCACCGTGTCCCTCACCGGAGCGTCCAAGGAGGACGCCACCACCGTCTTCGGTGTCCTGCGGACGGCGTTCCCCACCGACCGCCCCTCCGACGACGTGCCCCAGGACCAGCCCGGCGACCGCGCCGCCGTATGGACCGCGGAGTTCGAACCGACGCAGGAATGGATCCCGACCGACCCCATTCCGCTGGAGGGCTCGGTCGACGCCACACTCCAGGGCGGCTACGTCGCGGTGGGCCAGCTTCGTGAGGCGCTGAGCGTCGCCTTCGCCGTGGACGAGCAGGGCACGGCATCCGGAGACCAGGAACAGGAGGTCGACCTGAGGCTCACGTCGAAGCGGTGACGAGAGGGGCGCTGCCGGGCAACTCCCCGCGCGGGGACGGTCCTGTCAGGAGCAGTAGGGGCAACGGGCCTGATTGACGCCCCGGAGAGCCGCGCCGTACTCTCCCCCTGTAGTGATGGCATAAGGAAGCTGGTGGAATTCCAGCACGGTCGCGCCACTGTGAGCCCGCCGCCGGAAGGCGGAGGGCGAGTCAGACACTGAACCTTCACTCGCCCGTACACGCAAGGGACGCACGATCCCGAAGGAGGGCTCACCTTGAGCAGCAGCATTTCCACCACCCGTCCGGTGTCCACGCCGGTTGTCCTGCCGGTCTCGAAGTCGATCGTCTGGCTGGTCGGCACCGCGCTGATCGCCCTGGCCGTCTACTACTTCATCGGTGTCGACCAGGGTGCCGTGTCGGTGTTCGGCAACGACATGCACGTCCACGAGTTCGTCCACGACGCGCGTCACTTCCTCGGTTTCCCCTGCCACTGACCCTCCGCCGGCACCCGGAAGTACGGACAACTCGACATGGAAAAGAAGCTCATACTGCGCGGCATACTCGCCGGCGCAGTCGCGGGCTTGCTCGCGTTCCTGTTCGCGCGCATCTTCGCCGAGCCACAGATCGCGAAGGCCATCGACTACGAGAGCGGCCGTGACGCCGCCCAAAGCGCCCTGGACAAGGCGGCCGGCCTCCCCGTCGAGGGCCACGAACACGAACTGTTCAGCCGCACCATCCAGGCCAACGTCGGCATAGGCGCCGGCATGATCCTTTTCGGCATGGCGATGGGCGCCCTGTTCGCCGTCGCCTACGGCGTCTGTCTGGGCCGCACCGGTGGTCTGCGGCCGCGCAACCTGGCGCTCCTCGTCGCCGGCGGCGGCTTCCTCGGCATGTACCTGGTGCCGTTCCTGAAGTACCCCGCCAACCCGCCCGCGATCGGCCACGAAGAGACCATCCAGCAGCGCGGCGCCCTGTACCTGATCATGGTCGTGTGCTCGGTCGCCTTCCTCGCCGGAGCCGTCTACCTCGGCAAGCACCTCCAGGCACGCTTCGGGAACTGGAACGCGACCCTCCTCGCCGGCGCCGCGTTCGTCGTCGCGATCGGGATCGTCATGCTGCTCCTGCCGCAGCTGGGCCATCTCTCGTACAACAAGGCCAACTTCGGCAACCAGGCCACCGAGACCCCACTCCCGCTGAAGGACTCCAAGGGCACCATCGTCTACCCGGGCTTCCCCGCCGACGTGCTCTTCAACTTCCGCTTCTACTCGGTCGCCGCGCAGCTCATCCTCTGGACGGCCCTCGGCCTGATCTTCGCCCCCCTCGCCGAACGCCTCCTCGACCCGGCGCGCCCGGACGCCACGGCGCCCTCCCAGGAACCGGACCCCGTCCCGGCGTAACGGACTCCTGGGCTTCTTCCACGGCGAGCGCGGTGATCGATGCGATCACCGCGCTCGGTCCGTGAGTTGGGCCTCACGGTTTGCGGGCGACTCCGACGTACAGCGGGATCCGGTCGGCTTGGCCGGGTTGTGCTCCGGGCTCGGGGTGCCAGCCGGCGGCGAAATCGATGCCGGGGGCGACCAGCTCAAGTCCCTCGAAGAAACTGGTGAATTCGGCGCGTGACCGCACTTGGGCGGGTGTACCGCCCTTGCGGTAGACCTCGACGACGCGCTCCCAGGTCTCGGGGTCGAAGTCGCCCGTCGCGTGGGACAGGGCCAGATAGCTCCCGGACGTCAGGGAGTTGAGTAGTTCGCCCACGATGCGACGGGGTTCGTCCTCATCGGCGACCAGGTGCAGCAGGGCCACCAGGGACAGGGCGATGGGCTGCTCGAAGTCCAGCCGCTCCTTGGCCGCCGCGAGGATCTTCTCCGGCTCGCGCACATCGGCCTGGATGTAGGCGGTACTGCCCTCCGGCGTGCTGTGTAGAAGCGCCTCGGCATGCCGGAGGACTATCGGGTCGTTGTCCGCGTAGACCACGCGGGCACGGGGGTTGATCGCCTGGACCACCTGGTGCAGGTTCGGCCGGGTGGGTATTCCGGTGCCGATGTCCAGGAACTGGCTGATGCCCCGCTCCGCCAACAGCCGTGAGGCCCGGTGCATGAAGTCTCGGTTCACCCGCGCCATCTCCTTGACGGCGGGGAACAGGGAGATGACCTTCTCGGCGGCTTCCCAGTCGACGGGGTAGTTGTCCTTGCCGCCGAGGAAGTAGTCGTACATGCGGGCCGACTGGGGTTTGCCGGTGTCCACGTCGTCCGCGCTGAATCCCGCATCCGTCACTTCGGTTCTCCTGTTGCCCAACGGCCTTTGTAGCGAGGTGAGTTCGAGCCCGAGAGTGTAACGGGCGGAGCTGTTCTCAGGTGCGGTGCGGGACCACGGCCACCGGGCACGCGGTGTGTTCCAGTACGGCGTGCAGAGCGGGCCCGAGTGTCCGGCCCGCGCGGCCGATCACCAGCAACTCCGCCGAGGCCGACGCCTGGACCAGGGCGGCCGCCGGACTCTGCAGACGGAGATCCTCGTAGACATCCACGTGCGGATACTTCTCCCGCCAGGGCCGCAGCGCGTCCGAGAAGCGCTGCGTCTCCTGGTCCTCCCAGCGACCCCGGTCCTCCTCCGGCAGCGCGTACGGCATCCAGCGCTCGACGGGCGAGGGCAGCCGCCAGGCGTGGACGACGTGCAGGCCGGTGCCGTGTCGGCGGGCGGTGTCGAAGGCGAACTCGACGACGCTGCTTGGCGGTTCGCGGTCATCGAGGCCCAGCGTCACACCGTACGGCGACCGTCCGCGGCGACTGTATCCGCCCGGCACCAACACAACCGGCCCTTCGGAGCGCTCGGCGACTCCGTGCGCCACGGAACCGAGGGCAAGGCCCGCGAAACCGCCCGAACCCCGCAGCCCGAGGACCGTGCAGTCGGCCTCGGCGGTCAAGGGGAGCAGCGTCGGCACGACCTCTCCGGTGAGGGTGACCACCTCGGCCCGGAGTTCGGAGTGGTCCTTCGCGAGTGACGTGACGAGGGCGTCGGGGGACGGCTCGCGGAAGTAGGGCCAGGTGGTGAGGAGTTGCTCGTCAGGGAGTGTCGAGACGTGTACGACCCGGAGGGGGAGTCCGCGCAACTCGGCTTCCGTCGCCGCCCAGTCGGCCGCTGCGCGACTGTCCGCGGATCCGTCGACACCGACAACGATCGGTTGGGACATGGTCGTTGGACCTCCGTGCGGGCCAGTGGAGGCCTCCACGATCCGCCGTGCGGGGCGTGCCGCACAGGGGTTGGACGGAACCGGAGGAAAATCCAGCGGTACCGGTACAGAGCGGCAGTGGCTCAGGAGCACCTTCGTGCCGTACCCCGCGGCGGGAGCGGACCGCCGATCTTGATACGTTGTGCCCGCCAGTCGTGCCACAACCGAGGCCAGGGAATCCGGTGGAAATCCGGAACTGACGCGCAGCGGTGAGGGGGACGGGCGGGGCACTCGACGCCACTGGGGCGACGCGGGCCGGCCGAAGGAGCCGGTGTGCGACGCGCCGGGAAGGCGCCCCGTCCGGACGAACCCGAGTCCGAAGACCTGCTGGCGCCTTCTCGCCCTCGGCGAGGGGGAGTTCGTAGGCAAGGCTCCGCGTTCGAGCCCCGACAGGCAAGGCATGCCCGTGATCCGTATTGCCCCCGTCCCGCTGCGCCGCCGTACCGCGGCCCTCCTCGTCGCGCCCGCCCTGCTGCTCACCGCGTGCGGGGGTTCCGACGGCGACCGTGCCGACGGCGAGACGGAGAAGTCCGCCGCGGGCTTCCCGGTCACTCTCACCGACTGCGGGCGCAAGGTCACGTTGAAGTCGGCCCCCAAGCGGGTCGTCTCCCTCAACCAGGGCACCACGGAGATCCTGCTCTCCCTCGGCCTCGCCGACCGCATCGCCGGCACCGCCACCTGGACCGACCCGGTGCTCAAGGGCCTGGAGAAGGCCAACGCGGGCGTGCCGCGCCTCGCTGACAACGCGCCCTCCTTCGAGAAGGTCCTCGACGCCGAACCCGACTTCGTCACCGCCTCCTTCGTCTCGACGCTCGGCAAGGGCGGGGTCGCCACCCGCGAACAGTTCGAGAAGCTGGGCGTGCCGACGTACGTCTCCCCGTCCGACTGCGCGGGCAAGGACAACGACAGCGGCGGCGACGGTTCGCGCAGCACCCCGCTCACACTCGACACCGTCTACGGCGAGATAGACGACCTGTCCCGCGCGATGGGCGTGAAGGCGCGCGGCGACACACTCGTGGCCCAACTGAAGCAGCGGGTGCGCGCGGCCACCGCCGGCCTCGACGCCTCCGGCACCTCCCTCATGTACTGGTTCGCCAACTCCCAGTCGCCCTACCTGGCCGGCTGCTGCGGCGCCCCCGGTGCCATCACGCGCGCCGTCGGCGCCGAGAACGCCTTCTCCGACACCCACGACGAGTGGCCCCAGATCAACTGGGAGACCGTCGCCGACCGTGACCCCGATGTCATCGTCCTCGGTGATCTGACCCGCAAGTCGCAGACCGCCGAGACCGCCCAGGCGAAGATCCGCTTCCTGGAGACCAACGCCGCCACCCGCAACCTCACCGCCGTCAAGAAGAAGCGGTACATCCTGCTCAGCGGCCAGGCGATGAACCCCTCCATCCGCACCGTCGAAGGGATCGAGCAGGTCGCCGCCGGCCTGCGCGACTTCGGGCTCGCCAAGTGACCCTCCGCACGCTGCTGTTGACGGGCGGCGGGCTGGTGGCGCTGTTCCTCTCCGTGGCCGTCGCCGTGACCATCGGACCCGCCGATATCTCCACCGCCGACGCATGGGCTTCCGTCGCCTCCCATCTCGGCGGTGACGAGAGCACCCTCGCCCCGCTGCGGGACGGCATCGTCTGGGACCTGCGCATGCCCCGCACGCTGCTCGCCGCCGTCTGCGGCGCCGGGCTCGCGCTGTGCGGCGCGGTCATGCAGTCTCTGCTGCGCAACCCGCTCGCCGATCCGTTCGTGCTCGGCGTCTCCTCCGGGGCGTCCACGGGGGCGGTCGCCGTCGTGGTGCTCGGGGTGGGCGGCGGGGCCGTGTCGTTGTCGGCGGGCGCGTTTGTCGGTGCCCTGCTCTCCTTCGGGCTGGTGATGCTGCTCAGCCACAGCCTCGGCGCGAGCATGGACCGGGTGGTGCTGTCCGGCGTGGCGGCCATGCAACTCTTCTCCGCGCTCACGTCGTTCACGGTGCTGACGTCGGCCGACGCCGAGACGACCAAGGGCGTGCTGTTCTGGCTCCTCGGCTCGTTGTCGGGCGCCGACTGGGGTCAAGTGGCGCTGTGCGCGGGCGCGTTGGCCGCCGTCCTCGTCGTATGCCTCGGCCACGCCACCACGTTGGACGCGTTCGCCTTCGGCGAGGAGGCGGCGGCGGGCCTCGGCGTGAACGTCGCCCGCGCCCGACTGATCCTCCTCTGCGCTACGGCCCTCCTCACCGCCGTGCTGGTCAGCTGCGCCGGGGCGATCGGCTTCGTGGGGCTGGTCCTGCCGCACGTCACCCGGGCGCTGACGGGTTCCGGGCATGTACGACTGCTGCCGGTCACCGCGCTGACCGGGGCCGTTTTCCTGGTGTGGGTGGACACCCTCGCCCGTACCGTCGTCGATCCCCAGGAGGTACCGGTGGGGGTGGTGACGTCACTGATCGGCGTACCGGCGTTCGTAGTTGTGCTGCACCGAGGCCGGAGGAAGACATGAACACCCCCGCGCCGGACACCGGCCTGCACGCGGACCGGGTAGCCCGCCGCACCGACGGCCGACTCATCGTCGACGGCGTCACGCTCGTCCTGCGACCCGGAGAGACCGTCGGCCTCCTCGGCCCCAACGGGTCGGGCAAATCAACCCTGTTGCGCCTACTGGCCGGTGTCCTCCCCACCTCCACCGGAGTCGTCACGCTGGACGGGCGCCCGCTCCCCGAAGTCGGGCGCCGCGCCACCGCCCGCCGTATCGCCACCGTCGAGCAACACGCCCACACCCAGACCGAGTTGACCGTCCGCGAGGTCGTCGCCCTCGGCCGCATCCCGCACCGCCGCGCCTGGTCACCGGCGTCGGCCGACGACGCCCGCGCGGTCACCGAGGCGCTGGAACGCGCCGGCCTCACCGACCGCGCCGCCCAGTCCTGGCACACCCTCTCCGGCGGGGAACGCCAACGCGCCCAGATCGCCCGCGCGTTGGCCCAGGAACCCCGCGAACTCCTCCTCGACGAGCCGACCAACCACCTCGACATCCAGCACCAGTTGGACCTCCTCGACCTGATCGCCGACCTGCCGGTCACCACCGTGATCGCCCTGCACGACCTCAACCTCGCCGCGATGTACTGCGACCGCCTCCTCGTCCTCGACACCGGCCGCACGGTGGCCGAGGGCACCCCGACCGAGGTCCTCACCCCGGCCCTCATCAAGGACGTCTACGGCGTCCGCGCCGAGGTCGGCCACGACCCTGGGCATCCGGTGATCCGTTTTCTGCGGCGGGGGAGCGGGGTGGCGTGAGGGTGGGCTTCAACGTGCGGACGGACAGCCGGTGTTGGGTTAGGTCGTTTCTGATGGCTCTTGGACGGTGTCGCGGAGCCAGATGGTGATCGCGGTGACGGTGAGGGTGCCGTTGAAGATGTAGTCGCGCTTGTCGTATCGGGTGGCCACGGCGCGGAACTGCTTCCACTTGTTCACGCAGCGTTCGACCGCGTTGCGGCGGCGGTACTGGCCTTTGTCGAAGGCCGGGGGCCTGCCTCCGTTGCGTCCGCGGCGTGTGCGGTGGGCCCGTTGGTCGTCGGGCTGCGCGATGGTCGCCTTGATGCCGCGCCGCCGCAGGTAGGCGCGGTTGTCGCGGCTGGAGTACGCCTTGTCGCTGCGCACCCGGTCCGGCCGGCTGCGCGGACGGCCCGCGCCGCGGCGGTGGATGCGCAAGCCGTCCAGGACCGGTGCGAACATCGGGCTGTCGCCCCGCTGGCCAGGGGAGGTCAGCCAGTGCAGCGGGCGGGCACGGTCGTCGGACAGCAGATGGACCTTGCTGGTCAGCCCGCCCCGCGAGCGCCCCAGCGCCTCCCGCCCATCGGCCTCCTCACGGGCCCCGCCCCCTTTTGCGGGTAGTCACCCGGAGGCCTGTGAGGCGCCCCGGCCGCGTGCTGATGCGCCCGGCAGGAGGTCGAGTCGATATTCACGGCCCACTCCTGCCGGTCCGCCTGGCGGGCGAGTGCCCCGTCCGGATCGCCGGCTTCCGCCTCGATCTGCAGCTCCTGAAGGACGGCCTTCCAGGTGCCGTCGGCCGACCAGCGACGATGCCGCTCGTAGACGGTCTGCCAGGGACCGTAGCGTTCCGGAAGATCAGGCCAGGGCACCCCGGTCCGGGCCCGGAACAGCACCCCGTTGATCACCCTGCGGTGATCCGCCCACTGCCCTCCTGGCCTGCCGTTGCCGGGCCGAAGCGGCTCGATCCTCTTCCACTGCGCGTCAGTAAGTTCGTGTCGCCGCACCATACGGGCGTCCTGCCCGGCAACCCACGAGATCCACCAGCCCACCAAGAGCCATCAGAAACGGCCTAGTGCGCGGAGAACCCGCCGTCGACGAACACCGACTGCCCGGTGACATAGGCGGAGGCGCGACTCGCCAGGAAGACCGTCGCGCCCGCGAAGTCCTCGGCAAGTCCGTTGCGGTCGACCAGAGTTCGCGCGGCCAGGGCCGCCACCTTCTCCGGGTCGGACGACAGTCGTTCGTTGAGCGGTGTCATCACGAAACCCGGCACGAGGGTGTTGCAGGTGACGCCGTGCGGCGACCACGCCTCGGCCTGCGAGCGGGCCAAGGATTCCAACGCCCCCTTGGACACGCCGTAGGCGCCGCTCTGCAGGGACGCCCGGTGGGCCTGCTGGGAGGTGATGTGGATGATCCGGCCGAAGCCCCGTTCGGCCATGCCGGGGCCGAAGCGCTGGCCCAGGAGGTAGGGGGCCTCCAGGTTCAGGGCCATCGTGGTGTCCCACACCTCCTCGCTCAACTCGCCCATCGGCGGGCGCAGGTTGATGCCGGCGCTGTTCACGAGGATGTCCGGTTCCCCGAACACCTCCGCTGCCGCTTCCGCCGCCGCCCGGACGCCGTCCCGGGTTCCCAGATCGGCGCGCACCCAGGCCGCCCGGCAGCCCTCCGCCGCCAACTCGTCGACCGTGGCGGTCAGTTCCGGCTCCTTGCGTGCCACTACGACCACTTCGGCCCCCGCCCGCGCGAGCGCCCCGGCGGCGGCGCGGCCGATGCCGGAACTGCCGCCGGTCACGACGGCGACCCGGCCGTCCAGGGAGAACAGTTCGGAGAGGTAGTCGCTGGAGATCATTCCCGCAGCCTAGGCGCCGGGCTCGGGCGGACACCCCGGTACCCCCCTGGGACGCGGGCGGCCGACCCCGCGCGCCCTGCCGTACCGGCACTGACGGCACGCCCCTCGCACCGGCGGCACCAACTAGGTACCATCGCAGCATGCCATCGCTGAATGTGTCCTTCACCGAAGAGGAACTTGAGGGAGTACGCGCGGCCGCCGCGGCCGAGGGGAAGAGCCTCAAGCAGTATCTGCACGACCTCGGCGTCCGCGAGATGCAGCGCGGTCAGTTCGTCGCGGGCGCGTCCGTGTGGGCCGAGCGGCTGCGCGGGGAGTTCGACGACGCCTTCCCCGACGAGGTGCCGCCCGCCGAGCGTGACGGGGCCGCGGCCGCCTGATGCATCTGTACATCGACGTGTCCTGGCTGCTCGACGTCCAGGAGGCTGCCCTCGGCCGCGAGGACATGTCGGTCTCCGACTACTCCGCGCTCGTGGCCGCCGTATCGCGGCACAAGACCAAGCTGCCGACCCTCGCCGCGGCAGATCCGGACGCCGCGTGGCGGGCTGCCGCGCTCATGCACACCATCGTGCGCCTGGAGCCGCTGCCGCACCGCAACAGCCTCTACGCCGCGTTCGTCGCCGCCCAGTACATGGGGCAGTCCGGCGAGGGGATCGATCCGCCCTACGGCGCCCTCTCCGACCTCGTGCGCAAGATCCGTGACACGCGGGTCGGGGTCCTCGCCGTCGCCGACCAGTTGCGCTCCTGGAAGGTCTGACCTGCGGCGGGCCGTCACCGCGATCGGTCACCTGCGTAGGCTGTCCCCGTGTCCACCGCCCGTCTGCGTCGCGTCGCCGTCCTCGTCCTCGAAGGCGCCAAGCCGCTGGACGTCGGCATCCCCGCGCAGGTGTTCACGACGCGGGCGAGCATGCCGTACGAGGTGCGGCTGTGCGGTGCGGCGCCCGGGCTGGTGACCGGCGGTGACGGCCTTTCGTACCACGTTGCCGATGGTCTCGACGCGCTGACCTGGGCCGACATCGTGTTCCTTCCCGGGTACCGCTTTCCGGACCGGGAGGATCCGCCGGCGGCCGTGCGCGACGCGTTGATCGCCGCGCACGGGCGGGGCGCGCGGCTCGCCGCGATCTCGACCGGCGCCTTCGCGCTCGCCGCCACGGGGCTGCTCGACGGCAAACGGGCCACGACGCACTGGCACTACACGCGGGCGCTCGCGGCGAAGTACCCACTCGTGCGGGTGGACGAGAACGTCCTGTTCGTCGACGAGGGCAGTGTCCTGACGTCGGCCGGCGCCGCCTCCGGCATCGACCTGTGCCTGCACATCCTGCGCGGCGACCTGGGAGTGGCCGCCTCCAACCACGCGGCCCGGCGCCTGGTCGCGGCCCCCTACCGCAGCGGCGGTCAGGCGCAGTACGTGCCGCGCAGTGTGCCCGAGCCGCTCGGTGAACGGTTCGCCGCCACCCGCGAGTGGGCGCTGCACCGGCTCGGCGAGCCCCTCACCCTGGAGACGCTCGCCCGGCAGGCAGCCGTCTCACCGCGCACTTTTTCGCGGCGCTTCGTCGACGAGACCGGCTACACGCCGATGCAGTGGGTCATGCGCGCCCGCATCGACATGGCCCGCGAACTGCTCGAACGGTCCGAGCGCAGCGTCGAGCAGATCGCCGCCGACGTCGGTCTCGGCACCGGCGCGAACCTCCGGCTGCACTTCCACCGTCTCCTCGGTACGACGCCGAGCGAATACCGGCGCACCTTCGCCCAGGGCGAGTAGCCCCGGGGCCGGTCCGCCCGCTGTGGCGGGATCCTTTTGAACCATGGCGATCGCGCCACTGTCCGCGCCGTATGCCACGAGCGAGCCTGGTGGCATACCGAAGGGACATCACTCATGACTCGCATTGCCATCAACGGATTCGGCCGCATCGGACGCAATGTGCTGCGCGCCCTGCTCGAACGCGACAGCACCTTGGAGGTCGTCGCCGTCAACGACCTGACGGAGCCCGCGACGCTCGCGCGGCTGCTCGCCTTCGACACGACGTCCGGCCGGCTCGGCCGCCCGGTGACCGTCGACGGGGACACCCTCGTCGTCGACAGCCGGCGCATCAAGGTCCTCGCCGAGCGCGAACCGGCGGACCTGCCGTGGGCCGAGCTCGGTGTGGACCTCGTGCTGGAGGCCACGGGCCGTTTCACCTCCGCCAAGGCCGCCCGCGCCCACCTCGACGCGGGCGCGCGGAAGGTCCTCGTCAGCGCGCCCTCCGACGGCGCCGACGTCACCCTCGCGTACGGGGTGAACACCGACGCCTACGACCCGGCCACGCACACGATCGTCTCCAACGCCTCCTGCACGACCAACGCGCTGGCACCCCTCGCCGCGGTGCTCGACGAACTCGCCGGTATCGAGCACGGGTTCATGACGACAGTGCACGCCTACACGCAGGAGCAGAACCTCCAGGACGGGCCGCACCGCGACCCCCGGCGCGCCCGGGCCGCCGCGGTCAACATCGTGCCGACCACGACGGGCGCCGCCAAGGCGATCGGTCACGTACTGCCCAACCTGGACGGCAAGTTGTCGGGCGACTCGATCCGCGTGCCCGTACCGGTGGGCTCGATCGTCGAACTCAACACCACCGTCTCCCGCGACGTGACCCGCGAGGACGTGCTCGCCGCCTACCGCACCGCGGCCGAGGGCCCCCTTGCCGGCGTCCTCGAATACTCCGACGACGCGCTCGTCTCCGCCGACATCGTCGGCAACCCGGCGTCGTCGATCTTCGACTCCGCCCTCACCCGCGTCGACGGCCGCCATGTGAAGGTCGTCGCCTGGTACGACAACGAGTGGGGTTTCTCGAACCGGGTGATCGACACGCTCGAACTCCTCGCCGCGGGCTGACCGGGCGAGCCGTGGGCATCGTTCCCCGCCGAGCCCGTCACCTTGGGCTCGGCGGGGAGAGGTCTGCGGTGCCGCTTCTTGCCCTGGTGGGGTGATCGCTCTCCGCTCAGACGTCGCGCTGGTACCAAGTGCCTTGCTTGCCGCCGATGTCGGACGGGTCGGCGGGGCCGACCGGGGTGAAACCGGCCTTGGTCAGCACCTTTTGGGAGGCGATGTTCTCGTGGGAGGTGGCCGCTCTGATCGTGTGCAGGCCGTGTCGTGAGGCCGCGAGTCGGCAGAGTTCCTGGACGGCCGCGGTGGCCACACCGCGACCCGTTGCGTGTTGCGCGACCCGATAGCCGAGTGTGGCGCTGTGCTCCTCGGTTATGTCGATCAGGTTGAACCTGCCCAGGACCGAGCCGTCCTCGTCGACGAGCACGTAGAAGGCGCAGACGCCCCCCTTCTGCTCGGCCAGCAGGGCGTCGTGCCGCGCGGTGAACTCCTCGAAGTAGGCGTCACCGCGGTCGGAGATCGTGGCGGTGAAGTAGGCGCGGTTCGCCATCTCGAAGGCCAGGACCGCCGGGGCGTGGTCGGCGCGGAGTGGCTGCAGTTCGGGCATGTTCCTTACCTGTTCGGGGAGTTGATGACCTTCCGACGAGGAACCAGGTGCCGTCCGGGTCCCAGGTCTCGGGCACGCCCATGTCGGCGAGGTCCTGAGTATGCCAACAGCCCACCAGGCTCGGTCAGTTCGGTCGCCCGATCGGCAGGATCACCGCGGACGGGTGAGCCGGGGTGTGGAGCACCTGTTGGTCGGCGGCGCGGAGCGTGGTGGCCGTTGCCCGGGGTTCGCCGGTGCCGAGGTTGCGGTTGTAGCGGGGGAAGGCGCCGCTGGAGATCTGGACCCGGATGCGGTGACCGCGCTCGAAGTGGTGGGCCGTCGGCCAGAGTTGAACCCTCGCGCAGGTCGTGTTGTCGGCGCCGGTGAGGCCGACCAGACCGTCGCAGACGTTCGTCGACTTCCCCTTCTCGTCCACGTCACAGAGACGGACGAACACATCGGCGTACGGCAGGCTGGAGCGGAACCAAATCTCGGCGCTCACCTCGCCGATGACCTCGACGCCCTTGTCCAGCACGGGAGTTGTGTAGGTGAGGACGTCCGCGCGGGATTCCAGCGCGGTGTTGTCGACGCGGCCCGACTTCACGCCGACGGCCATGCGGACGCCGCCGACGGCAGGGGTGGGGTCGGCCGGGTCGTAGCGGTAGGTGTCCGGGGCGGACTCGGGCGGCGGGTCGGCGGACAGGGCGCCGGCGGGGTGGAGATGGAGGCGCTGTGGGGCGTAGCCCGGCGGGGGCCAGGACGGGACGTCGCGCCAGGTCTCCGCGCCCGTCACGAACAGGCGCACCGGGGCTCGGTCGGACGGCCTCTCGCCGCGGGCGTGGGCCAGACCGAAGTCGAGGGCCTCGGCGGTCGCCGTGACGCCGACGCCCATGGAGATGTGCGCCCACGGCCCGACGGTGAGCCGCGCCTCCCGTCCCGCCCCCTGCAGCGCCTGGAAGTCGCGGAGTTGGCCGGGCAGGAAGATGTCGTACCAGCCGCCGACCGTGCTGACCGGCACGGTGAGGTCGGCGACCCGGGAGCTGTGGTCGAGGACGGACCAGAACGGTGAGTCGGCGTCGTGGTCGAGGGTGTTCTGGAAGTAGTCGGAGCGGCGGCCGATGGCGGCGGTGTCGGCCTCGTTCAGCGGCAGCGTGTACCACGCGCGCCGTTCCCTCCGGATCCGCAGCGCCTGGCGGAGCATCGCGCCTCGCCGTTCCTGGCCCGCGACCTGGAGGCCCCAGCCGAGGGTCGCCTCCAGGTTGAACGACTCCTCGCGGAGGAACTCCAGCGTGAACGCGGATTCGGAGACCGAGGGGATCAACGCTTTGACCTGCGGCGGAAGTTGACCGGCCATCGCCCACTGGGCGAACCCCAGGTAGCTGCCGCCGTAGAGCACGACCGCCTCGCCGCACCAGGGCTGTTCGACGAGCCACTCCAGAGTGTCGAGACCGTCCTCGCGTTCGCGGCGCAGCGGGTCGAAGGTGCCGCCGGAGCCGAAGGTGCCGCGGGTGCTCTGGATCAGCACCTGGAATCCGCGTTCCGCCAGTGGCCTGGCCAGTTGCGAGGCGATCAGGCCCGTCCTGCCGTACGGGATGCGGATGAGAGCGGTCGGCAGGTCGGCTGAGCCGGATCTCGGGGTCCAGCGGTCGGCGAGAAGGACGGCTCCGTCGCGCATCGGCACCCGTAGATCGGGCTCGACGGTGAGGTCTCTGGTCGCGGGCGGGGGCAGGTGCAGCAGGCGCTGGACGAGATGACTGCGGAGGTTCATCGGGCGTGGTCTCCGTCTGCCGGGCCGTGGCGGCCGGCGGTGAGGGTGGACGCGAGGCGGAGCAGACGGTTCGTGAGTTCCTCGGGGTCGAGGGGGTGCGTGCCGTCGATCACCCAGTTGTTGACGAGGGTGGCCGCGCCGCCCGCGATGAACTCCGACAGGTCGTCCGCCGTCGGCCGGTCCAGCTCGCCGAACAGCGTCCGGACGGCGGGCCTGTTGAGGGAGCCGAAGAGTTTGTTCAGCGTGCTCGTCATGGCGAAGGCGCAGGAGCCGGTCAGCATCGGGCGGTAGAAGGCGCGGTGTGCCGCGAAGTGCCGGGCCAGCGCCGCCACCCCCTCGGAGGTGTCGTCACCGTCGCCGACCCGGGGGAGCAGATCCCGTCTCACCAGATCGATCGCGGCCTCCGTCAGCAGGGTGTCGCGGTCGCCGAACTGCAGATAGACGAGTCGGCGGCTGACGTCCGCCGCCTCGGCGAGATCGGTGACCGGGATGTCCGTGGTACCGCGCTCGGACACGAGGCGCACCGCCGCCGCCATCAGGGCCGCGCGGGAGCGCCGGACCCTTCTGTCCTGGGTGCCGGATTCCTGGATCGGTTCGAGCTGCATGCGGCCACGTTATACAGATGGGAATAACTGCACAAGTGTGCATTTACTTCGGATCAGCCAATCCCGATCACCGAGCCCTCCGGCCGATAACCTCGGCCCCCGCAGCCGGGCCGTACCCCCGACAAAGCGGGTGCCCTGGAGCTGTACAAGGTGCTGCAGGCCGCGTTCCCCGACTTCCACGCGGTGATCCACTGGCAGGCGGCCGAGGACAACCTCGTGACCACGTACAAGACCTACCACGGCACGCACGAGGGCGAGTTCTTCGGAATCGCCCCCACCGGCAGGGCGATCGAGTTCGAGACCGTCGACGCGATGCGCGTGGTCGGCGGGAGGATCACCGAACACTGGGGCGTCGCCAACCTCTACTCCCTCATGGAGCAGTTGGGAGCCGGGCCCGGCGGCTGACGCGCCCGCGGATCAGCTCGGACCCAACCCCGCGTCCCGTGCCAACAGCGCCGCCTGCACCCGGTTCTCGCACCGCAGCTTTGTCAGGATCCGGCTGACGTACGTCTTCACCGTCGCCTCGCTCACATGGATCCGCTCGCCCGCGTCGGCGTTCGACAGGCCCTCGCCGAGCAGCGCGAGCACTTCGAGTTCCCGCGTGCTGAGTGACTCCAGGCGCCGGCGCGCCTCTTCGCCCCGAGCCGCCGCCCGGCCCGAGGCGAGTTGGTCGACCACGTGACGCGTGGCGGCCGGTGACAGATACGCGTCCCCGGCCGCGGCCGCCCGTACCGCCTGGATCAGTTCGGCCGGCGCCGAGTCCTTCAGCAGGAACCCGGCGCCTCCCTGGCTCAGCGCCCGCAGGACGTTCTCCCGCTCGCCGAACGTCGTCAGGATCAGCGGACGCACGGCCGGTGCCACCCGCCGCAGCTCCGCCAGTGCGGACAGGCCGTCCAGCACGGGCATCTGGATGTCGAGCAGGGCCACGTCGACGGCATGGGCGCGGACCAGATCGACCGCCTCACGGCCGTTGGCCGCCTCCGCCGCGACATCGATGTCGTCGGCGGAGGTGAGAATCATCCTGATGCCCGCCCGGATGAGGGGTTCGTCATCCGCGACGAGGACTCTGATCACGACTCTCCTGCGGGACGTGCGACGGGGACAACGTGCGGCCCAAGACTACGACTTGGTCACGAAGGTCCGCTTCTCGATCAGTTTGCCGTCCTTGAAGCAGAAGCGGAAGGCGGGCATGTGCCCGCCGTCGGCCGGCCAGTCCTTCTTGGAGAGATACGACGAGCAGTTCGCCCCCCGCGGCTTCGCGGGCGCCTGGTCGTTCAGGGCCGGGCCCAGGTACGCCTTTCCGTGCGGCAATTTGTCCCGTACGGCCTTCTCGGAATCCCCGACCTTCACCGACTCGTAGACCTTCGGATCGAGCATGATCTTGTCGCCCTCCTTCCCCACCAGGTTGACGATCAGCACGACGGCGAGCACCCCGAGCACCAGGAAGGCCAGCACCGCGCTGCCGCATCCGATCATGAAGCCCTTCTTCTTGCGTCCCATGGCGATGTCGAACTCCTTCTGCCTGTCCGGCGCACCGGACCAGTCGATGTCCGCACCACCGTCGCCGGGACCCGCCCCCTCGCTCTGCCCCCGGAAGTCGTTCGCCGCAGCGACGAAGGTCGCTCCGTCGGACCCCGGGTCCACCGGCCGCCGGCCGCTCTCCGAGGCGCGCGGCGACCCGGGGCCGTAGGGCAGCACGCCCGCGACACGGAACCCGCCGTCCGCCCCGGGCCCCGCGTGCACCATGCCGCCGACCAGCCGGGCCCGTTCCTGCAACCCCGTCAGCCCCTGCCCGCCGCTCACCACGGTCCGTCGTACGGCCGAAGTCAGCGCGGGTATCGGCCCGTTGGCGATCTCGACGACCAAGGAGTCCGGCTCGTAACGGAGTTCGACGGCGATCGCCGCACCCTGCGCGTGCTTCAGGGCGTTGGTCAGCGCCTCCTGCACGATCCGGAACGCCGCGTGATCGGCCGCGGGAGCCAGCGGACGTGGCCGGCCCGTACGCCGCAGCGCTACGACAGTCCCCGCGCCCCGGGATGCCTCCACCAGGCCGTCGATCCCCGCCACACCCCGGGCCTGGGGCTCCAACTCGCCCTCGGTGTCGCGCAGTTGATCGGGGGTGCCGTCGCGCAGGATGCCGACCGCCTCGCGCAGTTCGTGCATCGCGGACACGGACGCCTCCCGCAGGACGCCGACCACCTCCCGTTGCCCGCCCGTCAGTTCGCGGTCGACCTCCAACGCGCCCGTGTGCACGGCGATCAGCGCCAGTTGGTGGCCGAGGCTGTCGTGCATGTCCTGCGCTATGCGCTGGCGTTCGCGCAGGCGTGAGTGGGACGCGATCATCTCGCGCTCACGCAGGAGTTGGGCGTTGTGCTCGTGCAACGCCCGCAGCAGCGTGCGGCGTTGGGCACGGTTGCGACTGGCCAGGCCGGGCACGACCCCCGTCGCCAGGAACGCGAGCGTGGTGAACACCAGCGTCTGTGCGGCGGACAACGGCTGCGACGGACTCGGGACGGACAGCCCGACGTAGACGACGTAGGTGGCCGTGAAGAACGCGAGCGCCCGACGCGGTGCCTCGATCCGCGCGCCCGCCGACCAGCTCACCACGATCAGCACGAGGCCGAGACCACCGAGCACACCGGAGATCGCGCCGGTGGCGAGCAGGGTGCCGGCGGGGAACGCCCGCCGCAGCAGGGTGAGCACCGCGGCGACGATCCCGACGGTGACCATCCGCAGAGCGCCCTCGCTCACCTGGGTCATGGCCATGGCCAGGGCCAGGACGACGGCCAGCACCGTCTCGCCGACGATCTGCCGCCGGGACCACATACCTGCCGCGCCCAGCCGGCTCCGGACATCGAGGGCCATCGTCTTCGCGTTCACGCGCCAACGGTATGCAGCAATGCCCGCGCGCACAGCATCCGTTCGTCGCATCCACGAACGACCAAAGTCGTACGGTCGCCGTCCCGCGCGGGCTCGTCCCCGCACTGTTCCCTCGCCCGTCAGCCGCCGTTCTTGAAGGACTTGACCTGGCACTGGACCTTGTACTTGTCGTAGTTGGGCAGACTCATGCTGTCCCCGCTGACCATGGCCCAATTCCCGTCGGAGACAACGCTCTTGATGTCGTGGCTGTTCATGCACCGCACCATGGCGCGTACGCCGTCGCTGTAGCGCGGGTTCTTCGCCGGGTCCATCTCCACCGGCTGCAGCGGGTACTTCGCGTCGCAGGCCTTGAGCGCGGGGCTGTTGACCCGAGCCTTCCGGCCCTTCGGCACTCCATGTTCGGTCAGGCAGTGTGTCCAGGCGTCCCAGAGCCTGTTGACGTCTTCCTGGCTGTCGTCGAGCCGGATCCGGACATGCCCGGCGTCGGGGTCGGCGGTGGTCGCGGCACGCACGGAGGGGGTGTCGAGGGAGGCGACCCCTTCGTCATGGGTGCCGCCACCGCCACCACAGGCCGCGAGCAGCACGAGCGTCGCGCCCGAGGCGACGACGGTCAGCAGGGGAGCGGTGACGCCGCGCCGGAGGGAAGGGAGGGAGGAGGACATGCCGTCAACGTGCCGTCCACGTATGAAGATCCTGTCAGCGTCCGATGAGCGACCGATCAGGGTCCTGTCCGGTCCTCCGCCCGCCGCGCGGCACCTCATTCCGGACGGAACGCCTCGGGAATTACTTCTGTCCCACCGCTGTACGGGCATCCGGTGTTCGAGATAGCGTCACCACGCAGCTGCCGAGTGAAACGATTCAATCCACCGCCGCTCAAGGGGACCGCATGGCGTCGAACAGCACACCGGACAAAGGCATTTCCCGTCGCACAGCTCTGGCAGCGGCGAGCACCGTCGGACTCACCGCGGTGTCCCTCTCCACCGGACTCCCCTCGGCGGAGGCGCTCCCCGCAGCGGATGCCTCCGCTTCCCTCGCCGGCAACTCCTCGCGCCGCTCGGGCAGTTGGCACCGCTACGTGCAGGGCCCGTCCTCGCGCACGGTCCGCCCGGTGCGGATCACCACGTCGACCGGAGACGTGAAGAACCCCGACGCGCTGCTCAAGCCCGGCGGAGCCAGATCCGTCCTGCGGCGCCCGCAGCCCGCGGCCGCGCCGGCCTGGCCTGCCGGCACCACCGCCGAGGCCTCCTCGGCCCACGCGGGCAACAACGGCAACGACGGCCAGCCGCGCACCTACGACGCCACCAACGCGATCGACGGAAACCCGGACACGTTCTGGAACGACGACACCCTGGGCGTCTTCCCCGACGTCCTGACCATCACCGCGCCGCAGGTCACGTCCTTGCAGGGCATCACGGTGATCTCCAACAGCGACGGCGTGCCGACCGACTACACCGTCGACGTGTGGACCGACGGCGACTGGCACACGGCCGCCACGGTCACCGGCAACGACGCGGTGCAGAAGGCCGTTCCGTTCACGGAGAAGATCAGCACCGACCGCGTCCGCATCACGGTGACCCACGCGCAGGACACCTCGCACGGCAACTTCACCCGGATCAACGAGGTCTGGCCCGCACCGGTCGAGCCGATCCCCATACCGACCGTCACCGTGGACTTCGGCAAGGTCGTGGTCGGATACCCGCAGATCAAGTTCACCTCGGCCTCCACCAACTCCCCAGGCGTACGCGTCGCGTTCTCGGAGACCCGCCAATTCCTCACCGACCGCTCGGACTTCACCCGCGCCGACCAGGCGGGCGGCGCCGGAGGGGGCACCGACCAGTTCGCCGTACCCGCGAAGGGTGCCAACTGGACCGACCACAAAGGCTTCCAGGCCGGCGACAAGGTCTTCGCGGACGGCCTGCACGGATTCCGCTACCTCAAGATCAGCCTCGACGCGCTCGCCTCGGACAGCCCCGCGGCCCAGCCCTGGGGCACGGTCGAAATCGACTCCGTGGCCCTCCAGTTCACCGCGTACGTGGGTACGCCGAGCACCTACCGGGGCTGGTTCCTGTGCTCCGACGACGAGTTGAATCGTTACTGGTACGGCGCCGCCTACACCAACGAACTCGTCACCGACACCTTCCGCCAGGACGACGTCGACCCCCGCAACGCGTGGAGTGCCACGCTGGAGGGGAAGTTGGTCCTCCAGGACGGCGCCAAGCGCGACCGCGACCCGTACGTCGGCGACCTCGCCGTCTCCGCGCGCACCCTCTACCTCACCCACGACGACGCAGCGGCGGCCGCCCGCAACGTCCTGGCCGACCTCGCCGACCACCAACGCGCCGACGGCTGGATCCCGCCCGCGTCCATCGGCAACTACACCCTCCCGCTCTTCGACTACCCGCTGTACTGGGTCACGTGCAGCTGGGACTACGTCCTCCACACCGGGGACCGGCAGTACGCCACGCGCTACTACCCCAACCTGCTGAAGGTGCTGGATACTTGGTACCCGAGCGTCACGGACGACGCCGGCCTGCTGAGCAAGGGCCTCAACGGCACCGGCGGTTACGGCGACTACGCCTTCCTGGGCCGCACGGGCCGCGTCACCTACTACAACGCGCTCTACGTCCAAGCCCTCCGGAACGCGGCCCAGTTGGCCGCCCTGCTCGGGCAGAAGGCCGACGCCGCGCGCTGGAGCACACGGGCCGACAACGTTGCCCAGGCCGTCAACTCCCTTCTGTGGGACGCCGATGCCGGCGCCTACCTGGACTCCTCGACGGGCGCGGTACGGCACGCCCAGGACGGAAACTCCCTCGCCGTCGTCACCGGCATCGCCGACGCGGCCCGCGCCACCTCGGCCCTCGCGCATCTCGACGCGACGACGCAACGGCCGTACGGGAACGCCTTCATGGACAACGACACGCTCTTCGACCAGGCGTCGCAGCGGGTCTACGCCTTCACCTCGTACCCGGAGATAGAGGCGCGTTTCCTCAGTGGTCGGGCCGAGTCCGCGTTGGACCAGATCCGGCGTATGTACGGCTGGATGGACAAGAACGACCCCGGCATCACCCACTGGGAGGGCATCGGCCCCAACGGTTCGCTGTACGAGGACGCCTACACGAGCATGGCCCACGGCTGGTCCACCGGTGTCCTGCCGGCGCTGACCAACAACCTGCTCGGCGCCCGCCCGATCTCACCCGGGTTCGCCACCTGGGAGGTACGCCCGCAGCCCGCCGGCGTCGACTGGGCGACGGGTCAACTCCCCACCCCGCACGGCCCGTTGGGCGTCGAGTGGGAGAACAGCGCACGTGTCTTCCGGCTCACCGTTCATGTGCCCCGGCACACCCAGGGCTCGGTCGTTCTCCCCGGTGACGCGCGGGGTCTGCGCGTGAGCGTCGGTGGGCGGACGCTGTGGGACGGGCGGCGGGCGTCCAGCCGTGACGTCACCGTCGTCGACGGAACGGTCACCGTGTCGAACCTGGGCCCGGGCGACCACAGTTTCGTCAGCGAGCGGCGCGGCAACTGACTTTGTCCGCTTGACGCCGTGACGCGTTCGCTTTGCGCAAGCGCGTCACGGCGTTCCCTTTGGCTAATTGTGGCGGGTGTTTTGCCGGTCCTTGCGTTGTCCGCTGCACCACACCGACCTACCCTGACCTGCGGACCAAGGGAGGGTCGGGATGCTGAACACCGTCCGGGAACAGGCCGCGGGACTCACCAAGGACCAGCGCAACGCCTTCGTCGCCGCCTACTTGGGCTGGGCGATGGACGCCTTCGACTACTTCCTCGTCGTACTCGTCTACAGCGAGATCGCCGACGACTTCAACGTCTCCCTCACCGACATGGCCTTCCTCACCACGGCCACCCTGGTGATGCGACCGGTCGGCGCCCTCCTCTTCGGCCTGTGGGCGGACCGCAAGGGCCGTCGCACCCCGCTCATGGTCGACGTGGCCTTCTACTCGGTCATCGGCTTCGCCTGCGCCTTCGCCCCGAACTACGCCGTGCTGCTGGTACTTCGTCTGCTGTACGGCATCGGCATGGGCGGCGAGTGGGGCCTGGGCGCGGCGCTCGCCATGGAGAAGATCCCGGCCGAGCGGCGCGGCTTCTGGTCGGGCCTGCTGCAGAGCGGCTACTCGCTCGGCTATCTGCTCGCCGCGGTGGCGTTCTTCGTCATCGAACCCGCCTTCGGCTGGCGGGGGTTGTTCGCCTTCAGCCTGGTGCCCGCCCTGGTCTCGCTGTGGGTGCGCGCCCGGGTGGAGGAGAGCGAGGTGTGGGAGAAGAGCGTCAAGCTCAACCGCACGCCCGCCTATCAGGTGTTCAAGAACCCCGCTGTCCTACGGCGGTTCGTGTATCTGGTCGCGCTGATGACCGCCTTCAACTGGATGTCGCACGGCACCCAGGACATCTACCCGACCTTCGTCAAGAAGGGCCTGGGCCTGTCCCCGGACACCGCGATCGCCATCGCCGTGGTCTACAACATCGGCGCCATCATCGGCGGGATGGTCCTCGGGGCCTACTCCGAACGGCTCGGACGCCGTCGCACGATCATGATCGCGGCGGCGGCGGGCCTGGTCGTGGTTCCGTTCTTCGTCCTGTCCACCGCCGTGGGCTGGTTGATGCTCTCGTCCTTCCTGATGCAGCTGTGCGTCCAGGGCGCCTGGGGCGTCATCCCCGCGCACCTCACCGAGATGAGCCCGGACACGATCCGGGGCTTCTATCCCGGCGTGACCTACCAACTGGGCAACCTGATCGCGGCCCTCAACCTGCCGATCCAGGAGGCCATCGCCGAGCACCACGGCTATCCGACGGCGATGGCGTGGACCGTAACTCCCGCTCTGGTCCTGGTGATTGTGCTGAGCGCGGTGGGCAAGGAGGCCAAGGGAATCAGGTTCGGCAGCACGGGGACGCAGACGCCGAGCCCTGCGGCGGCGGATCCGGTGTAGCGCCGGCGGCGCGTGCGGAGGGCAGGCGGTCGTCGGTCACCGGATCGGCGACCGCAGTTCCGTGGCGACAACCGGCTCCAGTGGGCGCATGCGGGGCCGGTCGCGTCGTAGCAGAGGTCGTTCGACGAGGGCGTACGAGGCGAGGGCCGCGGCGAATGTGGCCGCGAGGCCGGTCTGGAGGAGGGCGTCGCCGCGTACGCCGAGGTCGTGGAGGAGCCGGATGACGGGGTAGTGCCACAGGTACATCCCGTAGCTGAGGTTGCGGCCGATCCAGACCGGCGTGGACAGCGACAGGAGGCGGGTCGGCCACGCACGGGGGCACAGAGCCAGCGCGGCCACGACACAGGCCGTGAGCAGGGCGGCGACCAGGAAACCGACCGTGTACCAGACGGGGTTCCAGTCGCTCACCTCGGTGATCGGGATCTGCCAGGCGATCAGCCCCAGCAGCGCGAGCGCGGGCCAGACGAGCCGGCCCGCCCATCGGCGCAGCGCCGCCAGCCGGGGGTCGTCGGCGCGCAGCCGGGCCAGGACGAGGGCGAGCAGGGCGCCGATGAGGAGTTGGTCGGCCCGGGTGTCGGGGCCGTTGTAGATGCGGTGCGCGGCCGACGGATCCCAGAGCACCGTCCGCCACAGCACCGGCAGGACGCACAGCACGGCGACGCAGGCCAACACTGCGCGTGCCGTCGCGTGCCGTAGGAGTACGAGCAGCAGGAGCGGCCAGGCGAAGTAGAACTGCTCCTCCACGCCCAGGGACCAGGTGTGGCTCAGCGGCGCGGTGAGATCGGAGTACGCCCCGTCGTTCCCGGCCCGAACGAGATTGACCACCGACCCCGCGGCCAGGGCGGCGGCCACCCATGCCCCGCGGAACAACGGCAGGGCGAACGTCACGGAGAGCAGCGCGGTCACCGCGCACATCACCAGCAGGGCGGGCATCAGCCGCAGCCACCGTCGCCGGTAGAACGACCACAGGCCGATGCCTCCGGTACGGGCGTACTCGCCGACCAGCAGCCGCGTGATGACGAACCCGCTGATCGTGAAGAACACGTCCACACCCACCGAGCCGCCCGGCACCAGGTCCGGCTCCAGGTGGTAGACGATCACCAGCACCACCGCGACCGTCCGCAGTCCGTCCAGCCCCGCGACCCGCCCACCACCCCGCAGCGCCGACGAAAAGCCCCGCCCACCACCTCTGCCCCGATCCGCGGACGCGGGCACGAGCGGCGCCGCCGCCCGCACATCAGGGCTCTGCTCCGTGGCCTCGTCTACGGTGCTCTGCTGCAGGGTGCTCATAACGGCCGCGTCTGCCCAGGCCTGCCGGGATCACACAAATTCTCAGGTTCCCCACAGGCCGGTGTCGCTTTTCGGACGCCGGAGTCCGGTGGGTAATCGGTGGTCGGCGGGGTGACCGGCTTGGCAGACTGCGCGGCATGAGCAACTCGTACGCGCAGGCAGTGCTGAGGACGACGGATCTCGCCGAGGTACTGCGAGCCGCCGGGCGACTGCTCGATCTCGCCGACACGACGGAACTCGAAGTCGACTTCGAGGCGCGGGTCTCCACGCCCCGCGAGCTGGAGCGGTTGAGCGAGGTGATGCCGAAAGCCGAGTGGTGGTCCTACGGAGGCGACCGGAACGGCTCCTCGGCCGATGGTGACACTCCGTCGGAGTGCCTCCCGATCTTCATGCGCAGATGGTGCATGGCACCGGAAGCCGTAGCGGGCTTCTTGGCCGCGACGGGGAACGTTCCGGCCATGGTGCGCTGGGACTTCCGAGGCTGGCCCGAGGCTCCGGAGGCGGGCCTCGGGGTCGGTGGCACCAGAGGCGCCTACGTGACGGTGTGCGTGAACGCGCGCGACCTCGACCTCGACGAGCCCGCGCCGGACCACACGCTGTACGTCCACGTGAAGCAGGTCGAGGCCGAACGGGCTCCTTGGCTGGCGGCACAGGTCGGCCTGCGGGTCTTCGGGGAACTGGAGATGGCACCCCTCTGAACTCGGTGGGGACCGGATCCTGTCTAGGCTGTGACCTGCGATCATCGCGTGACTCGCGGAAGGAGACGCGGTGTTGGGACTGCTGGGCTTCTACGACGAGTTCGACGACCGCTCCGGTCGGACGAACGGGTCGATACACGATGCCGTCCGGCCCGTCGGCGAGCCGGACGAGGCGGATCTGGTGGCCTATCTGGACGCCGGGCACGTCCTGATCGACGTCATGGAAGCCGGGCACGACGTCATCACGGGTGCCCCTCACCGGAATTCAGCGGGATGCTCCTCCCTGGTGACCGACGGGGCGTGGCTGTGGCGGCAGGACTTCCCGCACTACCTGGAGACACATCACGTCTCGCTGCCCGAGGCGTTCGTCGAGCACGTCCGCGGCCTGAACCATCGGATGCCCAGCATCACCGTCGCGGAGTTCGCCCCGCACTACGACGAGACCATGCCCCTGGTCGGCTGGGCCTCGGCGGTGCCGTGGACGTCGACTGCGACCGTGCTCGTACCTGAACCACGAGCAGTGACCGACAAGGTCCAGTTCGACGCGTCGGCGTCGGCCCAGTCGCGGAACCGGCCGCACGGCAGCTGGGGCAGAGCGCGCAAGCCTCGCAACCCGCCGAGAACATAGGGCACCGCCGCCTGCTTTCATTGCTCATTACGACTCCGGTCCAGTGAAATGAGCTCTGCACGTGCCGTACACAAAAAGTTCATTCGCCATGTTGGGGGCCCAGCTCGGGGTCTGGTACGGCACCCTCCTCGAACCGCATTCGCCCCGCTTCAACATGAGTCAGACGTGTGAGGTTCTGGGTCCCGTGGACCCGGACATTCTGCGGGCGACGTTCCGTCATGTGTCGCTCGAAGTGGAGGCCGTGCGGCTGCGGTGTGTGGAGGAGGAGGGGGTGCCGGCGCAAAGGGTCGGGTCGTTGCCGCCGCCTCCCATGGAGTTCGTCGACTTCAGCGATGCGCCTGATCCCCGGGAAAGTGCGGACGCGTGGATCGAAGCGGATCGGGTCAAGGTGTTCGACCTGGCCGTCGGCTCGATGACCCGCCACTGCCTTCTCAAGCTGGCGCACGACCGCTTCATCGTCTCTTCGTGCGCGAGCCATATCGCTTTGGACGGCTACGGAGAGACTCTGTTCAATCAGCGCACGACGGAGGTGTATCAAGCGCTGTTGGACGGAAAGCGCCCCGAGGTGCGGTCTCTCGGGTCGGTGCGGGAGTTGGTTGACGAGGAGTCCGCCTATCGCGGCTCGGCTGAGTACGACGAAGACCGCCGGTACTGGACGGAACGACTGGACGGAGCGGGAACCCCGCCGTCCCTCTCGCTCGGGCCACGGCAGGGTGAGGAGCACCAGGTCGTCTGCTCGGGGCGGATTCCCTCGGAACAGCGCGACGCGTTGCGCACCGCGACGCGTGCCGCTCTGCCCGTCGTGATCGCCGCGGCGGTGGCCGTCTATCTGAATCGGGTGACCGGCGAGTCCGACATCGTTCTGGGAATTCCCGTTTCCGAACGGGTGACTCCGGCGGCCAAGAAGACGCCCTCCATGATGACCAATTCCGTTCCGTTGCGGCTGACCGTCGACCGGGACATGAGTTTCGCCGAAGTGGTCAAACAGGTGTTGAAGGAGATGCGGGACGGTCGTCGTCACCAGCGTTACCGTTTCCAGGACCTGCGTCGAGATCTTCGACTGCGCGGCGACCAGAAACTCTTCGGCCCCGAAATCAACGTGCTGACGTTCCCCAACGGGTTCGAACTCGGCGGTCACAAACTCATCCAGCGTTACATCAACACCGGACCCTGCGACGACCTCACCCTCTTGATCTACGACCCCGCCGACGGACACGGGCTCGTCATGGACGCCATAGGCAACAGCGATCGGTACTCCGAGGACGAGGTGACCGGGCATCATCGGCGGTTGCGCCACATCCTCGACCTCGTCACGGAGAATCCCGACATTGTCGTAGGCGATATCGATGTTCTGTATCCCGCCGAGCGGGAGAAGATCCTCGTTGAGTGGAATGACACCGCGGTTCCCGTGCCGGACACGACCCTCGCCGGAATGTTCGCGGCGCAGGTCGCCGCGACACCGGATGCGGCAGCGGCTGTTCATGGGGACGAGACGGTTTCCTATGCCGTGCTCGATGCAACTGCCGGTGGAATCGCCCGTGTTCTGGCAGATCATGGTGCCGGTCCTGGACAGTGTGTCGCGCTGCTACTGCCTCGCTCGGTGGGTCTCGTTGCGGCGATGGTCGCGGTCGCGAAGACCGGTGCGGCCTTCCTGCCCGTCGACACGGAATTTCCCGATGCTCATGTCGGGCGCATTCTGTCCGACGCCGGGCCTGGACTGGTGATCACGGACGCGGCGCATGCCTCCGTTCTTCCTCCGGACACCCGGCATGTCGTCGTCGACTCGCTCGGTGCCGTGGGTGAGGTCAAGGCCGGTGCACGCGAGGCCGCCTGTGCGGATACGGCCGTGGGGGAAACGCCGGCCTACGTCATCTACACCTCCGGATCGACCGGTCAGCCCAAGGGAGTTGTGGTCCCGCAGCGGGGGATCGTCAATCGGCTCCACTGGACGCAGGCGCAGTACGCGTTGGAGAGCGGTGACCGTGTTCTTCACAAGACGTCGATCAGTTTCGATGTCGCTCTGTGGGAGATCTGGTGGCCGTTGACCGTCGGGGCGGCCGTGGTGATCGCCGAGCCCGGTGGACAGCGTGATCCCGCGTATCTGAGTGAGCTGATCCGTCGTACGGGGGTGACCACCGCGCATTTCGTGCCGTCACTTCTCGCGGAGTTCCTCAACGAGCCGTCCGCGGCCTCCTGTTGGGGTCTCCTGCGGGTATTGAGCAGCGGGGAACGGCTCAGCGGCGCGTTGGCCGAGCGGTTCCACCGGACACTTCCGACCGTACGGCTGCACAATCTGTACGGTCCCACCGAGGCGTCGATCGATGTCACCGCCTGGGAGAGCCGGCCGGAGGAAGTCGAGGGGACGGACGTACCCATTGGACGGCCGGTGTTCAATACGCGGACGTATGTGCTGAACGACAGCCGTATGCCGGTTCCGCCCGGGTATCCCGGTGACCTGTATCTGGCGGGCGCGCAGCTGGCGTCGGGCTATCTGAACCGGCCGGATCTCACGGCGGAGCAGTTCGTCGCTGATCCCTACGGCACATCGCCGGACGAGCGCATGTACCGGACGGGAGACATCGCCCGTTATCGGCCCGACGGAGTTCTCGAATACCTGGGCCGCGCGGACGGTCAGGTCAAGATTCATGGATTCCGTATCGAACTGGGCGCCGTGGAGGCGGTGTTGCTCGCGCACGACGACGTGCGGGCGGCCGTCGCGACCGTGCACACGGACCGGGCGGGCCACGAGCGACTGATCGCCCATGTGGTGCGTTCGGACCCGGAGAGTTCCCTCACGGACGCCGATCTGCGGGAGTTCGTGGCGTCCCGTCTCCCTTCGTACATGGCGCCGACCGTACTGACCGTCGACGCAATCCCGTTGAAGGTGAACGGGAAAGTGGACCACAGTGCGCTTCCCGCTCCCGACTTCTCCTCGCGGGGTCCAAAGCGCGTTCCGCGTACGGCAGTTGAGCATGCGCTTCACGGTCTGGTCGCGAGTGTGCTCGGCCTGGACGACATCGGTATCGACGACAACTTCTTCGAACGCGGCGGCGACAGCATCCTCGCCATCAGGCTGGTGACCCGGGCGAGGGAACAGGGGTGGGCGCTGTCCGTGCAGGACGTGTTCTCCGAGGGCACCGTCAGGACCTTGGCCGCCGTCGCACGGCACGTATCGCAACACCGGGCTGATGAGGCGCCCGGGCTCGGGTGGGGAGAAGTCGCGGTCACGCCGATCGTCGCGATGCTGGAGCAGACGGCCGACAGCTTCGACGCGTTCCATCAATTCGCCGTCTTGCGTACTCCGTTGGGCCTCGGCCAGGACACGGTGAAGAACGCGCTCCAGGCCGTACTGGACCATCACGACATGCTCAGGCTCCGCGCGTGGCGCGAGGACGGGCGGCTCCGGCAGGTCGTGTCCGAACCGGGTTCGGTGCGCGTCGACGGCTGCCTCACGCGCGTGTCCGTCGGGGAGTTGGACGGCAAGGCATGGGACGACGTCCTGACCGAGCAGCGGCACGCGCAGGCCGGCCGGCTCCGGCCTGAGGACGGGACGGTGTTCAAGGCCGTCTGGTTCGACGCCGGTCCCGAACGACGCGGCAGGCTTCTTCTCGTGCTCCACCATCTGGTGGTGGACGCCGTGTCCTGGCGGGTGATCCTCGCCGATCTCGCGCAAGCGTGTGCGTCGGTCGACGCCGGGCTACCGGTCGAACTCGCCCGCGTGCACGGCTCGTTCCGGCAATGGGCGATCCGGGAGACCACCGATGCCGCCCTCGCCGCCGAGCGTTCGCTCGCCACCTGGGAGCACCAACTCCGCCGCCCCAACGGCCTGTTCGGGGACCATGCGGGCGACGACGTGCCGAACGAGACCGTGGCGGCACTGCGCAACCTGACGATCGACCTGCCTCCCGAGACGACCGCCCCGCTGCTCACCAGCATTCCGGCGGCCTTTCACGCGACCACGGAAGACGTCCTCCTGACCGCGCTGGCCCTGGCGATCGGGCGTCTGCGGGCCCTCCGCCGGCCGCACAATCCGGTGGCCGCGGACGACAGCGTTCTGCTCATGCTCGAACGCCACGGACGCACCACCACGTCGAACGACGCCGGGGCGCCGGACATCTCGGGAACCGTCGGCTGGTTCACGCACGAGTTCCCCGTCAGCCTCCAACTGGGCACGCTGGACTGGTCCGAGGTGGTGGACGCAGCCGCCGGACTCACCGCGGAGGTGAAGCGCACCAAGGAGCGACTGCGTACCGTCAGAGGGATCAGCGCCGACTACGGACGGCTTCGCCACCTCAACTCCGGTACCGCCACCGCCCTTTCGGACTTCCCGCAGCCGCAGGTCCTCTTCAACTACCTCGGCCGGACGCCCGCCGACCAGGACGCCGACTGGGCCGTGGTCCCCACATCCGAAGGTCTCGTCCCCGGCTACGACCCGCACATGCCCGTCAGACACGGGCTGGAGATCAACGTCTGCGCCTACGACCTCCCCGAGGGCCCGCGACTGACCGCCAACTGGCTGTGGTCGCCGGGCCAGTTGGACGAGAGCGAGGTCCGCCTGCTCGCCGATCTCTGGGAGACCGCCGTCCGCGGCATCGTCGGCCACATGAGCCATCCCGGCACCGGAGGCAGGACGCCGACCGATCTGCCGCTGGTGGCTCTGAGTCAGACGGAGATCGAGGTTCTGGAAGAGGCCCATCCCTCGCTTGAGGACGTCTTCCCGCCGTCCCCGGACCAGACGGCCGGATTCAAGGGAACCGAGCCGCTGCCACGTCCCGTTCAGTGGGTCGTTCATCTTGCGGGACCGCTTGAGCCGGAGAGGCTGCGGACGGCGATCGCCTCGCTCACCCGTCGGCACGGCGCGCTGCGGGGCGGGATGTGGGGCAGGGGAGAGAACGGCTTCGTGCACTTCGTCGTCGCCGACGCGTCTCCGGCATGGCGGTTCACGGACCTCTCCGCCCTCGGGCCGATCGACCGGGACACACAGATCCTGAAAGTGCGCGAAGAGGACTGGCAGCAGCCGTTCGACCTGGCCCGTCCTCCGCTGTTCCGGTTCACCCTCGTCCGGCTCGGACAGGCCGAGCACCGCCTCGTCATGACGAACGACCACCGCGTGCTGGACGGCTGGTCCTTCCCCGTGCTGCTCGAAGAGCTTCTGGAGTTGTACGAGACCGACGGAAACGATGAATTCCTCGCGCCCGTTCCGTCGTACCGAAGCTATGTCGAATGGCTCACCGCACAGGACGAGGAAGCGGCCAGGAACGCTTGGGCGACAGCCCTTGCCCACGCACATCCGACCGTCCTCGCCAGGCCCCTCGTCGGTGCTCGCGCGCCCCTTGAGGAAATCACGCTGGAACTGCCCCTAGAACTGACAACGGCGCTGGCCGAAATCGCCGGCCGTCACCGCATGACCCTGGGAACAGTCTTCCAAGGAGCCTGGGCCGCGGTGCTCGGCCGACTGACGGGAGAGAGCGATCTCGTCCTCCTCAGCTCCACAGGGGGACGTCCTCCCGAGATCGCGGGCGTGGAACGCATGGTCGGCGCGCTGGCGAACTCCACCCTTCTGCGGATCCGACTCGACGGCGACAAGCCCTTCATCGACGAGCTGAAACGTCTTCGGGACCAGCAGGCCGATCTGCTGGCACATCGGCACCTGCCGTTGAGGGACGTCCTGGAGATCAGCGGCATGGAAAGGCTGCCGGATGTCATGTTCCTGAATCAGAACTATCCGCTGGATCGCGAAAAATTCAGTGACCGTCCGGTAATCCGAGTGTCAGGAATCGACTTCAGGAGCATGGGGGAGGGCGTCTCCTTGAATCCCATGATCTATCCGGGATCGCCTTACACGATGGTGGTGCGCTATCAGCCGAAGCAACTCCGTGAGGCTGAAGTCCGTGAGATGTGCGAACAGTTCACCGACGTCCTGTCGTCCGTCGCGGCGGCTCCGGGTCTTCCCCTCGCCGCCCATCGGCCCCCACCTCACCACTGAGCAGCCTGCCGGCGCCGGGAACGACCGTGGGCAGCCCCAGCTCGACGAGGATGCGGTACGCCGTGGCGGTCGCCGCCGAGAGCACCGGCAGCCCGCACGCATCCTCCACCGGCTGGATCGACGGCAGTGAGGGCATCTGGACACACGCGGACAGGACGAGCGCGTCGGCCCGGGACAGGTCCAGGCGCCGCCAGTGGTCGCGCAGGTCGGCGGGGTCGAGGTGGGCGACGGCCAGGTTGTCCGGCACCTCCAGGCTCAGCGCGTCCACCACCTCGACGCCCGCGTCCTCGATATAGTCCGCGACCAACTGGGTGAGCGGCTTCAGGTACGGCGTGACGATCGCGACCCGGCGGGCGCCCAGGGCCGCGATGCCGTCGAGGAGGGCGCCCGCGCTCGACGCCACCGGGGCCTGGGAGCCCTCGGCGCGCAGCACACCAGTGATCTCGTCCTCTGCGGTGCAGTGATGTCCCGGCCCCTGCGCCATGATCGCCACGAGGCAGGCTGTGACGACCACGTCGGGCCGGGCGTCGGCGAGCTCCAGCGCCGCGCGCCCCGTCTGCGCGTTCATGGCCCGCAACTGCTCGGGTGTCACATGCTGCATGCGCATACGGCTGCTGTGGAAGACGAACCGGTCCTCCGGGATCAGGGACTCGCGCTGCCGCATCATGCGCGGCAGCTCCGTCTCCATGGTCAGGTTCGAGCTGGGCACGATCATGCCGATGCGGTGATCGGGCACGGGATCCTCCGGGTGTGGTCGGTGACCGGGGATCCGCCGACCGCCGCCTCGGCGGTCAGGAGTCCTCGGCCAGTCCCTCCCAATGATCGGCGAGGGACGTGAACAGATGCATGATGTCCTCGCGCCGCTCGGGTCCGAACGGCGCGAGAAGGCGCTCGTCGAGCCGACGGGCGCGGAGGTTCGCCTCGTGGAGGGTCCGCTCACCCTCCTCCGTGAGGTGGAGGAGCTTGCGGCGGCCGTCGTCCGCGGCGGTCCTGCGCACGATCAGACCCCGGTTCTCCAGCCGCCGGGCCACGTCCGCCATCGTCGACGTGTCCAGCGAGACCGCGGACGCCATCGAGCGTTGGTCGCTGCCCGGCGCCGCCTCCACGGCCTGGAGCACCGCGAACTGCGGGCCCGTGAGTGTCGGGTCCACGGCACGGATCCAGACCGCGAGATACGCCTGGTACAGGCGGCGGACCTGGTAGCCGGGCGCGGCGGTGAGCGCCGGAGGCGGGCCGGGCGTGGACGTCGGGGTTGCGGTTTCGTCACCCATGGAGCCCACTTAAGCACGGCACTTGATCGAGTCGTCAGCCGGACCGGTGATCTCCGGCGACTCGCGCGGCGGCGTCACACCAGCATTGGGCGCAGGACCCGGCGCAGGGCCACGAGCGCGGCGGACGGGTTGTCCCAGAACAGCATGTGGCCGGCGTCCGGGATCTCGGCCAGCACGGCCGACGGGAGCAGCCGGGCCGCCTCCGCCGCGCCCTCCGCGGTGACGACGGGACTGTCGGCGCCGTACAGGAGTGCCGTGGGCCCGGGAACGGACGGCCACCAGTCGAAGAAGTCCTCGCTCTCGAAACCGCGGTGCGTGGCGGTGACGGCCTCCGTGTCGCAACTCGCCAACCACCGGGCCCGCAGCTCCTGTTCGCGGCGCGGCCAGCGCGGCCAGGACCGGGACACCTCGTCCGCGTCGGTACCGCGCCGCGCCTGGGCCAGTTGGTCGAGGAAGGCGTCCAGGGGCGTGGGATACGGCCCGCGTCCCGGGCCGCTCATCGGCGGGTCGCCCAGCACGGTGCCCCGCAGTGCCACCTTGGCCCGTACGGCGGTCACGGCCGCGATCCGCGCGCCCATCGAGTGCCCGAGGAGGACCGGCCGGTGCAGGCCGAGCCCCTCGACGACGGCCTCGGTGTCCTCGGCGTACTCCTCCAGCCCGTACGATCCGCCGCCGTCCGACAGCCCACGCCCACGGACGTCGACCACCAACGGCCGGACGAGAGGCGTCAGTTCACGCGCCACGAAGTCCATCGCCACGGCCGGGCTGGTGATGCCCGGCAGCACGAGCAGCGGGACGCCGTCACCGCCGTAGTCCAGGACGTGCAGGCGGGTGCCGCCCGAGCGGACCCAGCGGCTGGTGGCGGGGACGTCCGCGAGATCGGCCAGCGCGGACTGTGGCAGCAGGCGGGTGGGTGGGGGTGGGGGCATGGGGTTCTCCAAGGTGCCGAGCGTGCCGGGCAGTTGGGGTTACGGGGCGGTCCTGGGCAGTGTGTCGAGATAGCCGACGGCGTCCTTGAGGTCGATCACGTCGCCGTACTTGGCCTGGATGTCGAAGAGGTTCGCCTCGTGCGGACCCTGCGCGCGGTCGCCGACGCACTCCCTCGGCACCAGCACCGGGAAACCGGACTGCACGGCGTCCACGGCGGTGGCCCGTACGCAACCGCTGGTCGTCGCGCCGCACACCAGGACCGTGTCGCGGCCGAGTCCGGTCAGCAGGGCGGCGAGGGAGGTACCGAAGAACGCCGACGCGCCCTTCTTCACGATCAGATGGTCCTGCGGCGAGCGCGGCAGCCGAGGGTCGAGCGCGACCTCCTCGCCGCCCTCGACCAGGCTCCGCATGCCCTGTGCCTTCTGCAGCCAGGTGACGGCATCGCCCGCCGCCTCGGCCGGGGTGTAGGAGATCGCCGTGAACACCACCGGCACGTCGGCCGGACGCGCCGCCGCGATCAACTGGCCGGTGGCCGCGACGACTTCGGTGAGGTCGGCCCCTGAAGGGAAGTCCGGTTCGGTGAAGCCGCGCGTGAGGTCGACCACGACGATCGCGGGACGGATGCCACGGCGCACGGGCGCGCCGAACCCGGCCCGCTGATACGTCTGTTCCGTCGCCTGCCCGTACTGAGCGTCGCTCATGACGTCCTCCGAAGGGCGCGCAACTCCCGTGCCTGCGCGCCGAGTCGGCCGAGCAGCCAGCCCTCCAGCACACCGACGGCGAACGCCCCTGCCACCAGGCCGTACTTGGCGGCTCGCGGGCCCAACAGCAGGGCCAGGCCGTCGAGATCGGAGTCCTGCGCGATGACCGGTTGCGTCACGACGGGAGTGGTCGGGGCTGCCATAGGAGCGATCGGGGTCACCGCGGAAGTGGTTCCTACGGCCCGGTCCTGGTCCAGCAGGCTCCCCAGGTTCCGCGCGAACTGCTGGAGGATCCGGTCCGACACCGTGACGATCGCGCCCTTGCCGAACTGGACGATCTTGCCCCGGATCACCAGGTCCGTGGAGAGCTGGAGCAGCGCACCCTCGGGCGCCGCGAGGATGTCGAGAGAGACCTCGGCCTCCGCGTCCCCGCTGCCGTGGGTGTCCGTACCGCGCGCGTGCACCCGCAGTCGCCGGTGCTCGGCGTCGATCTCCAGGAAACGGACGGTACCCGCGTACGAGGCGCTGATGGGACCCACCCGGATCTTCACCCGGCCCCGCCAGCTGTCGCCGTCCTGCCCGTCGAGCGCGGCGCCCGGCATGCAGGAGGCGACGCGTTCGACGTCGTTCATCAGGGCGAAGACGTCGTCGGGGGAGGCCTTGATCGGCACGGTGTTGGTGAGCTGCATGCGGTCAGTGCTCCTTGCCGGCGGGGCTGTCGCAGGTGTTGGCGCAGGCCTGGCGCCGGGTCGTCGCGCAGGCGTCGATCGCCTCGACGATGGTCTGGTAGCCGGTGCACCGGCACAGGTTCGAGGCGACCACTTCGCGGATCTCCTCCTTCGTCGCGTCCGGCCGCTCGGCGAGGAACCCTTCGGCAAGCATCAGGAAACCGGGTGTGCAGAAGCCGCACTGCAGCGCGTGGTGTTCGCTGAACGCCCTTTGCAGATCGCTGAGTTCACCGCCACCGCCACCGCCACCGCCACCGCCATCTCCGTCCTCTGACAATGACTCGACCGTGCGGATCCGCGCCCCCTCGGCCTGCGCCGCGAACATCAGGCAGGCGCGGACGGGGCGTTCGTCGACCAGGACCGTGCAGGCGCCGCAGATCCCGTGCTCGCATCCGACGTGCGTCCCGGTCAGGCGCAGTTCGTGGCGCAGTACGTCGACGAGGGTGCGGCGGGGCTCGGTGATCACGTCGTACCGCTCGCCGTTGACATCGAGGGCGATGAGCTGGAGGTCCGGACGGGTCGCCACGGGGTCGGTGTTCATGAGGACAACTCCAGGCTCGGGGCGCCGTTCAGCGCGCGGTGCACGGTCTCGGGGGTGATCGGTGTGTCGTCGAGTTCGACACCGGTCGGGCGCAGGGCGTCGTTCACGGCGTTGAGTACGGCGGCGGGCGCCCCTATCGTTCCGCCCTCGCCGGCACCCTTCGCACCGGTCTCCGTGAACGCGCAGGGCGTCTCCAGATGGTGGATCAGCACGTCCGGGATCTCGTGCGCGGTCGGCACCTTGTAGTCCATGAAGCCGGTCGCCGACGGTTCCCCCTGGGCGTCGTACGTCACCTGCTCGAACAGCGCGCCCGCGATGCCCTGCGCGATACCGCCCCGGCACTGCCCCTCCACGACCTGCGGATTGATGGCGACCCCGCAGTCCTCGACGCACACGTACCGCAGGATCTCCACCTGCCCTGTACCGGCGTGCAGTTCGACGACGCAGGCATGGGTGGCGTTGGAGAAGGTGCCGTCGTTGAACACGTCGAAGGTGGCGGTGACCGACAGCCCCGGCTCGATGTCCTTCGGCAGCAAGTGGGCCTGGAGGTAGGCGATGTCGGCGATCTCCTCGTAGGTGAGGGTGTCTTGGGCACCGTTGGAGTTACGGTGGCGGGCGGCGCCGTCCGACAGCTCCACCTCGTCGGGAGTAACTCCCCAACGGGACGCGGCGATTGCCCGCAGCTTGTCGCCGAGCTTCGCGGCGGCCAGGCGTACCGCGCTGCCGCCGATGGTGATGGAGCGGCTGGCGAAGGTGCCGAAGCCGTAGGTGATGCGGTCGGTGTCGCCCTGATGGAGCCTCACCTTGGCGATGTCCAGGCCGAGTTCGTCGGCGACGATCTGGGCCATCGTCGTCTCGTGGCTCTGGCCGTGGTTCATGGTGCCGGTGGTGAAGGTGACCGTGCCGCTGGTGTCCATCCGCACCTCGGAGATGTCGAAGCCGGGCACCACCTTCATCTTGCGCTGCGCGAAGGCCGCCGAGCCGTAGCCGGTGCGCTCGCTGAAACAGGAGTAGCCGATGCCGATGTGCCGGCCCTCGGCCGTCGCCGCTGCCTGCGTCTCGTACCAGCCCTCTTCTCGGACGAGCCGCTCGCAGAGGTTGAGCGACTCCAGGTAGGAGCCCGGGTCGTAGGTGATGTTGTTGACGCCCTTGTAGGGGAAGTCGGTGATGACATTGCGGCGGCGGATCTCGACCGGATCCAGGGCGAGTTGGCGTGCGGCACGCTCGAAGAGCCGCTCCATGACCATGACGTACTGCGGCCGGCTCACCCCGCGATACGGCCCGGTGGGCGCCTTGTTGGTGGTGACCGCCCGGCCCCGCACCCGGTATGCGGGGAGCTGGTAGACGCCGGGCATCTCGGCGGACGCCATCAGCGGCTCGATGCCCGCCGTGAACGGGTAGCAGGAGTACGCGCCCATGTCGCAGACCACGTCCGTGTCGAGCGCGAGGATCCTGCCCTCGGCGTCGAAGGCCGCGCGTGCCCGGTAGTGCTGTTCGCGGGCGAGGAACGACGCGGTCAGGGCGTCCTTGCGGTCCTCGATCCACTTCACCGGGCGGCGGAGTCGTAGGGCGGCCGCCGCTGCGGCGATCTCCTCGCGGCCGACGACGCACTTCTGGCCGAAGCCGCCGCCCATGTCGGGGACCACGACCCGCACGGCACGTTCGTCGAGACGGAGGCAGCGGGAGGCCACCGTCCTTACCTGGTGCGGGATTTGGGTGCAGGTGTGCACGACGAGCTGTTCCTCGCGGTCGTCCCAGTGCGCCACGGCGCCCCGGGTCTCCAGGGGGAGCGCGTTCTGCCGTCCGGTCTTGGTGTCGACCTCGACGACACAGGGCGCGGACGCGAAGATCCCGTCGATGCCCTCCGTCGCGAACAGGGAGACGTCCACCAGGGTGTTGGCCGCGGCCTCGGCGTGCACGAGCGGGGCGTCGGCCGCGAACGCCGCCTCCTCGGACATGACCGGGGGCAGCGTGGCGTACGTGACCTTCGCCGCCTCCAGGCCGTCCTCCGCCGCGTAGGCGTCGCGGGCCACGACGATCGCGATCGGTTCGCCGACGTAGCGGACCTTGTCGCGGGCCAGTACCGGCATCGCGGTCGGGACGAACTCCGAGAGCGGGCGGCCCAGTTGGGCGACGATGTCGCCGAGCTCCAGGTCCTCGGCCGTGAACACCGCGACGACGCCCGGGATTTCGCGCACCGTCGACACGTCCACCGAGGCCAGCTCGGCGTGGGCGACCGTGCTGCGTACGAACTGGGCGTGCAGCATGCCGGGCAGCGCGATGTCGTCGACGAACCGGCCGCGCCCGGCGAGCAGGCGCGGATCCTCGCGACGGCGAACCGCCTTGCCCACCAACTTGTTCTGGTTCAAGGGGACTTCGCGCGTCAGGGAACCGCTCATCGGGACACCGCCTCCTCGCACGCGCGCCGGACCAGGGTCCGTACGAGTTGCTTGCGGTAATGCGTGCTGCCGGACGCGTCGGCGGGTGGCTCCACGGCCTCCGCAGCAGCCGATGCGCAGGCCTCGAAGGAGCCGCCGTCCGCCAACACGGCCTCGGCCTGCGGCACTTGGACGGCTGCCGACGCCACCCCGCCGAGTGCCACCCGGCCCCCGCGTACCTCGCCGTTCTTCACATCGAGGTCGACGGCGGCGGCCACGAGGGCGAAGTCCCCGCGACGCTCGGCGAATTCGGTGAGTGCGGCGTGCGGTGCGGGACGGGGGAACACGATCTCGACGAGGATCTCGTCCGGGTCGAGGGCGGTTGTGTAGTAGCCGTGGAAGAAGTCCCTTGCCGGGATGGTGCGTTCACCCTGCGGACCGCGCGCCACGAACTCCGCGCCGAGTGTCACCGCGAGCAGGCACCACTCGGCGGTGGCGTCGCCGTGCGCCATGCTGCCGCCGACCGTGCCACGGGTGCGGATCGGGAGGTGCCCGATCCAGGTCATGGCCTTCCGCAGGACCTCGAAGCCCGCCCCCAGCACTCCGGCCGGGTCCGCCTCCACCGTGTGATGGGTGGTGAGCGCCCCGATGCGCAGTCCGCCGTCGGCGTCCCGGTGCATCCGGTCCAGTTCGCGCAGGCCGCCTATGTCGACGAGGTGGCGCGGCCGGGCCAGCCGGTAGTTCATCATCGCCACTAGGCTCTGGCCGCCGGCGATGACCTTGGCGTCGTCGCCGAGTTCGGCCAACAGCCCTGCTGCGCCGTCGACATCGCGGGCCCGGTGGTACTGGAAAGGGGCGGGCTTCATGATCCTCCGTAAGTTGTCGGGCGGCCCGGGAGGGGTGTGCTTCAGAGCGCCGGCTGTTCGGCGACGCTCAGCCGGGGGAGGGCCGACGGCTCCTCCTCGTCGGCGTCCAGGACCCGGCCCTTCGTCTCCGGTGCGGCGAACGCCATCCACACGACGGCCAGCAGGACCGCAACTCCCAGTACTGCGAAGGTCGTTGCCAGTCCCAACGCGGGCCACATCAGCGAGCCGAACAGCATCGGGGCGAAACCGGTGAGCGCCCGGCTGACCGACGAGGCCCAGCCGAAGCCGCTGGCCCGCAACTCGGTGGGGTACAACTCGGAGGCGTACGCGTAGAGGGCGGGGATCGTGAGCTGGATCAGGAAGCCGAAGACGGCGATCGCTACGACGGACCCCGTCGGCATCTTCATCACCAGCGCGAACACGACGAGCGCGGCGGAGGCGACCGGTGCCGAGATCCCGATGAGCCACTTGCGGCCGACGATGTCGACGAGGGCCGTGGACGCCAGCACACCGACGATGCCGACCCCGCTCATCAACGTGGTCTTCATGAAGGCCGCGGTGTCGCCGAGGCCCTCGTCCTTGAGGATGGTCGGCATCCAGCTCAGGGCCGCGTAGTAGACCAGCATGATCGTGGCGAAGAGGAGCCACGCGGCCGAGGTGATGCGCGGGCTGAACTGCCATACACGGCGCAGCTGTTCGGCCGCTGCCGCCACTCCGCGCGGGCCGGTCTCGGCGACGGGTTCCGGGATCGTGTACAGCACGGTGGGCGCTCCGGTGCGGGCGACCAGGTCGTCGATGACCTGCCTCGCCTCCGCCTCGCGGCCCTTCTTCGCCAGGTAGATCGGCGACTCCGGGATACCTCGTCGGGCCCAGAACAGGAGCAGCGCGGGCAGGACCATCGTGGTCAGCATCCACCGCCAGTTGCCGTCGACCGACAGCAGGGCCGTCGACACGAACCCGCACAGCGTGACGCCCACCGGCCACCACACGTCGAGCCCGGTCAGCACCCGCCCCCGGTACTTGCGCGGCGAGAACTCGCTGACCAGCGCGTAGTCCACGGGGATGCAGCCGCCGAGGCCGATGCCCGCGAGGAAGCGCAGCGCGAGGAAGACGGGGTACGTGGGCGAGAGCGCGCCGAGGACGGAGAACAGGGCGAAGATCAGCAGGGTGACGCTGAAGGCCTTCTTGCGGCCGATGCGGTCCGCGACCGAGCCCCAGACGATGGCGCCCACGGCCATGCCGACGAGGTTGGCGGTGGCGACGTAGCCGCGATCGCTCAGGGAGAGGTCGAAGTGCGCGCCCACCAGCGGCATCAGGAAGCCGTTGAGGGCGATGTCGTAGGCGTCGAAGAGGTAGCCGAGGCCGCCGATGATGAAGATCTTTCCCTGGACGGGCCATTTCCAGGGGAGTTCCTGAACTATCTGATCGCCTGTTTTCACGTTCGCTCCACGGTGTTTCGTGTCTGGTACGTGCCGCACGATTGCGGGCGCGCTTTTTCGCGGGGCTCCGGCGTGCGGACCGGATGGGGCACTCTTCAGAAGGGAGGGGGCTCGGCTCAGAAGGGCGGGGGCTCAGCGCGCGAACTGGTACGAGAACGCGCCGAGATCCGGGTCGTTGAGCGGTGTGCCCGACCAGAGCCAGTCGTAGGAGAGGTCGGACTCGCCGTCGAAGTTCTTCAACTTCTCGTCCCTGGCCCGCTGTTGGGGGCCGTCGGGCAGGTGGTAAAAGGTCTTGTTGCGCAGGGACGCGTCCTGGACCATGCCGGCGTGCTTGGCGCGCCGGTCGACGTAGCGGCGCAGCGCCCCCTCGACGCCGGCGGAGGTGACCGCGCCGAGTTCCTCGGCCAGTACGGCCGCGTCCTCCATGGCCTGCGAGGCGCCCTGTGCCTGGTAGGGGAGCATCGCGTGGCAGGCGTCGCCGAGGAGGGCGACCCGGCCGTCCGTCCACACCGGGTCGCGGCGCCGGTGGTGGAGGGCGAAGGCGGAGACGTCCTCCTTCGCCTTGGACAGCATGGCCGGTACGCGGTCGTCCCAGCCGGGGAAGGCGTCCACGAGGTCCTGCGCGGTCGCGGACACGCTCCACTTCTCGGCGACCTCGTCCGTACAGGGCACGCAGGCCACGATGTTGAGGTACTCGCCGCCGCGGATCATGTAGTGCACGAGGTGCCGGTCGGGGCCGTACCAGATGGTGCTCTGGAAGCGGTCCACGAGCCAGCGCGTCGCCGGGTCGGCGGCGATCAACTCCCCTGGGATCAAAGCCCGGTAGGCCATCTCGCCGGAGAACTGCAGGGTGTCGGGAGCGCCCATCAGATCGCGGGTCCGCGAGCGGATGCCGTCGGCGCCGACGAGGACGTCACCGGCGTAGCGGCGACCGTCGTCGGTGACGGCGACGGGACGGTCGGGGTCGGTGCGGTCCAGTTCGACGACCTTGCTCGCGGTGTGTACGTCCACGACGGGGCCGGGGCCGGTGGGGTCGACGCACGCGTCCAGCAGGATGCGGTGGAGATCGGCCCGGTGGTAGTGCCAGTACGGGGCGTTGAACTGGTCCTTGCAGCGCTGCCCCAGCGAGGTCAGCCCGACGATCCGGCCGTCCTTCCACCGCCGCCGCACCTGGTCGAGCGGTTCGGTGTGGATGGCCTCCATCTGCGGGCGCAGCCCGAGCCCCATCAGGACGCGGCTCGCGTTGGGCGCCGTCTGGATGCCCGCGCCGGCCTCGCCGAGCTCGGACGCCTGCTCCAGGACGGTGACCCGCAGACCGCGCTGCCGCAGTGCCAACGCGGTGGTGAGCCCGCCGAGACCTCCTCCGACGACGGTGACTTCGTACGACTGGCTGGGCGCCACACTTCCTCCAACTCGCGTGCGGTTACGGGTGGTTCGGGGAGAGGGGTGACGCGGTCAGCCGTCGGTGAGCTGTCCGGCGGTGACGACCTCGACGTCGTCGACCGTGACCGTGCAGCCGCGCATCGCGATGTCGAGGTGGGCGTAGGACTCCCGGCCGAGGACCGGGTGCGGGCCCGTCGACCAGAGGAAGTTGCCGGCGAAGGCGCGGGCGTCCATGCCCATCAGGTCGTCCTTGCCGTACATCGCCGTGGCGAACCAGTCGGCCGTGCGCATCAGGCCCCAGCCCATGTGGGAGAGGCTGCGCGCCCACTGGTCCCGGGCGTCCTCGAAGAACGTCGACAGCAGTTCGGCCTCGGCGCCGCCGGACACCTTCTCGATGTGACCGCCCGCGATCTGCAGGGTGACGGGGGAGCGGACGTACTCCTTGAAGGGCAGCAGGATGTCGCCCTCGGCGAGCACGATCTGGCCGTCGGAGATCTCCGGCCAGCACAGCACCATCGTGCTCGGCCAGTGGTCCCAGCGGCCCGGGTCGTCGGCGAAGCCGCACTGGAACTCCGGCTTGGAACCTGCGAGTTGGACGGTGAGGTCGGTTCCCGCGTCCGAGGTGACCCGCATGACGGACGACCGCTTCAGCAGGTCGACGCCCTCCAACACCTCTGCTTTGTCGCCCTCCTTGGGGAGGTTGCGGATCAGGACGTCGGGGGCGTCGCAGACGAAGATGATGCGGGTCCCGGCGCGCAGGATCTCCTGCTGGACCGGCGCGTGGATGAAGCCCTCGCGGGTCAGGTCGACGACCAGGTCGGCGGACTTCAACAGGTCCTGCGCGGTGCGGTCGTTGAGCACGGAGACCAGGCCGGGACCCGCACCGGTGTGGGTGCTCGGCATCGGCGCGGGGCTGCCACCCGGCACGGTCGCGGAGATGACGTGCGCCCCGCACGCCTTGGCGGCACCGAACGCGGCGGCGACGTAGTCACCGCGGCTGCCGGGCTCGGACAGCACCACGACGTGCTCGTCGCTGCGCAGCTTGCAGAGCTTCAGCTCGCGGGTGAAGGCGTCGAGCAGATCGACGGACGAAAGATCGAACACGGGCTTCTCCAGGTATCGCCGGGGGTACCGAGCGCGCTCTTCGGCGCGCTGCGGACATGCCGCAGACACGCTCCGGACACGGTGACGGAAAGGGGGAGCGAAGAGAGGGAGAGGGGGGAGACAGGGAGCGGAGGCAGGGCGGACAGACCCCGCGGTGCATGGGTTGAGCAGCGGATTCGGAGCGGTGGGGTACCGCCCGACAGAGATAATCCGAGCACGTACTATCTCTGCTTGGCAAGGGTTCGGGCGCCGAGTTAACACGGTTATTTCATGACGGCGCGTCAGGGAATTCGTGAACCTGCGACCTGACCTCGGGTTCCCGTACCGGTCGCTCCCGGGTGCTTGTTACGAGGGTCCGCACATGTTTGTGGCGGGCCCGTCGGTTGCCGGGCCCGCCACATGTCGGTGTGCGGTGGTGGTCAGGCCGCCCCGTCGCGCAGTGCCGACAGGGAGGCCGAGGTGAGGGGTCGCGGCGCGTTGTCGGGTTCGACGAGGACGACGGTGCAGGTGGCCGCGTGGGTGACGGCGGTGGTGAAACTGCCTTCCGCGAACTGGGTGAGGGGGCCGTGCGGCGAGTGGCCGACGGCGATGGCGCGGGCGCCCGTGTCGGAGGCGTGCCGGGCCAGTACACGGCCGGCCGCGGAGTGGTCGCCGACGGTGGTGAGGATCTGGCCGGTCGCCGGGACGCCCTGCGCGGCGAGGCGGTCGAGGTGGGCGGTCACGGCCGCTCGGGCCTGGTCGCGCGTCTCCGTGTCGGCGGCCAATTCCTCGACCACGGAGGTCAGTTGGACGTGCACGACCTCCAGCGGGCTGTGCGTGTCGCGGGCGAGCCGGGCCGCCGCGTCGACGATCGCGGGGGCCTGGTCGTGCGCGGAGACGGCGACGATGATCCGAGGTGCGCTTCCGCTCACGGGCTTGCCGACGGGGGTGAGGGTCGGGCCGACCGACTCGCCCTCGTCGGAGCGCTGTTCGGCCTCGCGGAGCAGGCTGTGGCCGCTGGCCAGGACCGGGATGGCCAGCAGGAACGTGGCCGCGCCGAGATAGAACGGGACACTCAGATCGGTGGCGTCGGCGAGCTTGCCCGCCACGTACGGGGCCAGACCACCACCGATGAAGCGCAGGAAGCCGTACGCGGACGAGGCGACCGGTCGTTCCACCGGCGAGACGAGCATGACGGCCTGGGTGGTGAGGGTGTTGTTGACGCCGATGAAGGCACCGCTGACGATGACCGCCACGATGACCACGGTCGGCGTGGCGACACCCGCCGCGATCACCCCCATCACGATGGAGAGGCCGACCAGATTCGCGTACAGGACCGGTGCGGTGCCGAAGCGGGCCTGGAGGCGCGGCGCGAAGAAGACGCTGAACGCGGCCACGAGCAGTCCCCAGGCGGTGAAGACGAGACCGAGCTGGTGGGCGTTGAGCTCCATGGGGTAGGGGGCGTAGCCCAGCATGGTGAAGAAGCCCCAGTTGTACAGCAGCGCCATGATGCCCATCGTCAGCAGACCGCGGTGGCGCAGCGCCTTCAGCGGCGCGAGGGGCGAGGTGACCCGCTCCGGCTTGGGCAGGTCCGGCACGAATACGACGGTGGCGACGAGCGCGATGGCCATCAGGACGGCGACGCCGAAGAACGGTCCGCGCCAGCTGATGCCGCCCAACTCGCCGCCGAGCAGCGGCCCTACGGCGATACCGAGGCCCAGCGCGGTCTCGTACAGGATGATCGCGCCACCGAACCCGCCGCTGGCCGACGCCACGATGACGGCCAGGGACGTGGCGATGAACAGGGCGTTGCCCAGCCCCCAGCCCGCGCGGAAGCCGACGATGCCGTTGATGGAACCGGAGGTGCCGGCCAGGGCGGCGAAGACGACGATGACCGCCAGGCCTATGACGAGGGTGCGCTTGGCGCCGAAGCGGCTGGAGAACCAGCCCACGAACAGCATCGCCACCGCCGTCACGATCAGGTAGCTGCTGAACAGCAGGGAGACCTGACTCGGCGTGGCGTGCAGGTTCTTGGCCAGGGCGGGCAGGATCGGGTCGACGAGCCCGATCCCCATGAAGGAGATGACGCAGGCGAACGCGACGGCCCAGACGGCCTTGGGCTGCCGGAACGGGCCGGCGACATTTCCACGTGGTGCGCTCATGTGTGCTGGTCCTCCAAGGAGTTGAAGGGGGATGCGGAGACGTCAGGAGCGGTCCTGGCGGTCCTGGATCGCGCGGGCCAGGGCGGGGAGGGCGATCCGCACCGCCCGCTGCTCCGGCTCGCTCAGTTCCTCGATGAGCAGGTGCAGGGCGTGGGCGCGTTCGGCGCGCCGCTGTCGGGAGACCTCCAGGCCCGTGTCGGTCACCTCCACCAGCACGCCCCGGCCGTCACTGCGGTCCGCGGTGCGCCGCACCAGGTCCGCGCGCTCCAGCCGGGTGACGAGTTGCGTCATGTTCGGTTGGGTGGCGCCCTCGGCCCGGGCCAGATCGGTCAGCCGGCACGGGCCCTCACGGCCCAGGCGTCCGAGGACGGCGGAGGCGGCCATGCTCAGACCGCCGGTGACGGCGCTCTGCCGGACGTAGCGGACCATCCTCTCGACGGCGACGATCAGGTCCTCGGGCGATGTCTCGGATGAGGCCTCGGAGATCGCTGGATCCATAACCCGCTTATGCATAACGACATTATGCACTTACGTGTAACTTGAAACAAGATGCGCGTGGTGCTGCGTCATGAAAGGAACCGGCGGCTGCCGGACAGTACGGGGTGTGGAATCCATGACGGAACAGGAGGCGCGCCGGATGCGGCGGGCGCGCTTCGAAGGACTGGCGCACCTGGTGGTGGAACCGCTGCACCGGTATCTGCTGCGACGGACGAGCGCCGACATGGGCGAGGACGTCCTGTCGGAGACGATGCTCGTCCTGTGGCGCCGGCTCGACGACGTCCCCGGGCTGGGCACGGACGAGCCCGATCCCGGTGACGTGCTGCCGTGGTGTTACGGCGTGGCACGCGGGTGTCTGGCGAACGCCCGCCGGGCCGACGGGCGCAGACTCCGGCTCGTGGAGCGGCTGATCCGCAGTCAGGAGGAGACTCCGGCGGGGGCCGCCGATCACAGCGAGCTGCATGCCGCGCTCGATGCCCTCGGGGCGCTGGACCGCGAGGTGGTGCGGCTGTGGGCGTGGGAGGGGCTGGCGCCGCGCCAGATCGCGGAGGCGACCGGGCTGACGTCCAACGCGGTGAGCATCCGGCTCCATCGGGCGAAGAAGAAAATCGCCGCACAGTTGGGGCGAAAGGATGCCGAACCGACCGGACACAAGAGGGATGAAGGAAGGAGCAGTCAGTGAATGACGACGAGTTGCTGGCCCGGCTGAAGTCCGCGGACCCGGCACTGACCGGAGTTGCTCCGCCGCCCGACATCGACCGCCTTGTGGAGGACACCTTGAACACCGACACCGCGCTGCAGTCCGCGACCACGGCCGCCGGCATCGCGACCGCGGGATGGGCACGCCGTCATCTCTTCGGACTCGCGGCGGCCGGACTACTGGTACTGGGCGGCGGCGTCGCCGGAGGAATCATGGCCAACAGCGGTGACGGCAACGGGCATTCGGCCGCGACCAAGACCGGGGCCCCGGCCGGCGCACTGCGGCTCACCGCCGAGGGCGGCTCCGGCAAGTGCATGGTGCCCGGAGTCGACACCCTGGGCAAATACCCGACCCTCTTCGAAGGAACGGCCACGTCCGTCAACGGCTCGACGGCCACGTTCCACGTGGACCGGTGGTTCAAGGGCGGCGACGCGGAGACGGTCGTCCTCACCAGCGACACCGAGGTCTCGGAGACGCTGACGTATACGGAGGGCGGGCACTACATCATCGGCGCCAAGGACGGCTTCGTCCCGATGTGCGCCGCGATCGAGGCCACGCCGGAGGACGTCGCCAAGTTCCGTCAGGCGTTCGGGAGTTGACCTCGCCGGATCACGACGGGTCGTCGTCCAGCAGCCTCCGGGCGAAGGCGTGCGCCGGGTCCGCCAGGGTGTGCCGGAGCGTGGCGAAGAGGTCGGCCGCCGTGGTGCCGGACCAGGTGGCGGGGAGGAGGGAGCTGGGCAGGCCCGGGTCGAGATAGGGCAACCGGCGCCAGGCGGTGAGGACATGGACGTAGTCGATGAACGCGTCCTGGTCCGACAGTGAGGTCCGGCCCGGTCCGGCCCAACGCCCGGCCATCGACGTGAACTCGGCGACGAAATCGTCGTAGAGCTTCTGGAGCGCGTCCAAGTCCCACCAGCGGCCCACCTGTTCGGCCGGGTCACCGAAGGCCACGTAGTCGCCGCGGAAGAGGTCGACGTACTGGTCCAGGCCGTGCCGGAGCAGGTGGTCGCGGGTGTCGTCGAGGGCGTGGGCCGGGGCGATCCAGATCCCGGACGAGACCGTCCCGAAGCCCAACCAGGCCAGCCGGGAACGGAGTTGGTGCCGGTGCTGGCGCTCGCTCTCCGGCACTGAGAAGACGGCGATGACCCAGCCGTCGTCGGTGACGGCGTGCCGTTCGAAGATGCGCCGGTCACCGGTCTCCAGGACGGAACGGGCGTACGGCGAGAGCGCGTAGCCCGCGCGGCCGTCCCGGCGCTCGGACACCAGGATCTCGCGGCGCTTGAGCCGGGAGATCGACGAGCGGACCGCCTGGGCGTCCACGTCGAGTTCGGCGAGCAGCCGGATCAGGGTGCTCACACTGATCCAGCCGCCGACCTCGCGCGCGTAGAGCCCGTACACCGTCACGATCAGGGATCGCGGCGGGGCGGGCTGGCCCGGGCTGTCGTCTTCGAAGTCGCTTGCCGTCACGATCGTAGTATTTCAGTGCGCCCGTACGGAGGCGGATTCCGCCCGGCCGCCCAGCGCGGCACGCCAGGCGGCCGGCCAGGGCGCGCTGCCGCCGGTCGCCTTGTCGGGGACGTGGACGGTGACGTAACTGCCGTGCGCGGCGCGGCAGTTCGGCTTGCCGTCCTCGGCGGTGCGCCACACCTCGAAGCCGAAGGTCATCGAGGACCGGCCGAGGCGGATCAGCTCGACCCGGGTCTCGACCTCCTCGCCGAACCGGATCGACGCCTCGAACTCCACCTCGTAGCGCACCCTCGGCGCCACCGGGAAGTAGCCCGGGATGTCGTACGCGCGCATCAGCTCGGCCTCCGCCGCCTCGGCGAACCGGACGACGGTGGTGTTGTGGTAGATCCCCGCCGCGTCGGTGTCGATCCACTCCACGCGCGCACGGTGCACGCCGAACGGCCCGCTCATTCCGCCGCCCTGCCCGGGGTCCAGCGCAGGTGAACCGTGTCCCGTGGAGTCTCGCGCAGCAGCGCGAGCCGCGGCCGGACCGCATCCGTCCGCGAGGTCGGCGGCTTGCGGCGGCCGGCCGCGAACTGCACCGGCCAGTCGGCACCCGCACCGCGGTACTCCTGCTCGGCGGCCGCCTGCAGCGTCCACTGCGGGTTGTAGAGATGGGTGCGGCCGAGCGCACACAGATCGGCCCGCCCGGCGAGCAGGATCGAGTTGACGTCGTCGTACGACGAGATCGCTCCTACGGCGATCACGGCCGCGCCCGCCGGAGCGGCGACCTCGTGCCGGATGCGGTCGGCGAACGGGGTCTGGTACGAGCGGCCGTACGCCGGCTTCTCGTCCCGGGTGACCTGGCCGGACGACACGTCGACGGCAGCCGCGCCATGTGCGACGAACGCCCGCGCGATCTCCACCGCGTCGTGCTCGGTGTTCCCGTCGGGCACCCAGTCGGTGGCCGAGATCCGGACCGTCACCGGGCGGTCGGCGGGGAACGCGGACCGTACGGCGTCGAAGACCTCCAGCGGGAAACGCAGCCGGTTGGTGAGGTCGCCGCCGTACTCGTCGGTGCGGTGGTTGGCGATGGGGGAGAGGAAGGAAGAGAGCAAGTAGCCGTGGGCGGCGTGGACTTCGAGGAGGTCGAAGCCTGCTTCGGCGCCCCGGCGGGCCGCGGCCACGAAGTCGGCGACGACCGTGTCCATGTCGGCCCGGGTCATCTCGCGCGGCTGGTGGCAGCCCGTGCCGTAGGGCAGCGGAGACGGGCCCACGACCTCCCAGTTGCCCTCGGTCAGCGGCTCGTCAATGCCCTCCCACATGCGGCGAGTTGAGCCCTTGCGGCCCGAATGGCCCAGCTGGAGACCGATCTTGGCGGTGCTGCGGCCGTGCACGAAGTCGGTCACCCGGGTCCAGGCGTCGCGCTGCGTGTCGTTCCACAGACCCGTGCAGCCCGGGGTGATGCGGGCCTCGGGGGAGACGCAGACCATCTCGGTCATGACCAGGCCCGCGCCGCCGAGCGCCTTGGAACCGAGGTGGACGACGTGGAAGTCGTCCGGCACGCCGTCGACGGCGGAGTACATGTCCATCGGCGAGACGATGATCCGGTTCTTCAGCTCCAGGCCGCCGATGGCGAACGGCTGGAACATCGCGGGGACCGACTTGGTGAGGCCCTGGGCTTCCGCGAAGCCGCGCTCGATGAGGTCGGCGAAGCCGGGGTCGCGGTCCTTGAGGTTGTCGAAGGTGATCCGGCGGGAGCGCGTGAGCAGGTTGAAGCAGAACTGCGCGGGGTCCTGGTCGGCGTACCGGCCGATGTTCTCGAACCACTCAAGGGAGGCCTGCGCGGCGCGCTGCGTGGACTCCACCACCGGGCGGCGCTCGGTCTCGTACGCCGTCAACGCCTCGTCCACGGTGGGGTGTTCGTGCAGACACGCGGCGAGCGCGAGGGCGTCCTCCATCGCCAGCTTGGTGCCGGAACCGATGGAGAAGTGCGCGGTGTGGGCCGCGTCGCCCAGCAGGACCACGTTGTGGTGGTGCCAGCGCTCGTTGCGGACGGTGGTGAAGTTCAGCCAACGGGAGTTGTTGGTAAGGAGGTTGTGCCCGGCGAGTTCGGCGGCGAAGATCTCGCGGATCCGGTCCACCGACCGCTCGTCGCTCACCCCGGGCGGAAACTGCGTGCCCTCGGTCGCGTCGAGGCCCGCCTTGCGCCACACGTCCTCGGCCATCTCGACGATGAACGTCGAACCGGCGTCGGAGTAGGGGTAGCCGTGGATCTGCATCGTTCCGAACTCGGTCTGCTTGACGAGGAATTGAAACGCCTCGAAGACCCGGTCGGTGCCCAGCCACATGTACTTGTTGGTGCGCTGGTCCAGGGAGGGGACGAAGGCGTCGGCGTACTTGGTGCGCACCGCCGAGTTGATGCCGTCCGCCGCGACCACGAGGTCGTAGGAGCCGCGGAGTTCGTCGACCTCCGGGGCGAGGGTGCGGTAGTTGACCGTGACGCCGAGTTCGGCGGCCCGTTCCTGGAGGATGTGCAGCAGGTCCTTGCGGGCCATCGCCGCGAAGCCCTGGCCGCCGACGGTGAAGGGGTGGCCGTCGAACTCGATGTCGATGTCGGTCCAGCGCGCGAACCGGCTCTCCATCGCGTCGTGCACGACGGTGTCCGCGTTCTCGATGCCGCCGAGGGTCTCGTCGGAGAAGACCACGCCGAAGCCGAAGGTGTCGTCGGGGGCGTTGCGCTCCCACACGGTGATCTCGTGCGTGGGGTCGAGCTGCTTCATCAGCGCGGCGAGGTACAGCCCACCAGGCCCGCCGCCAACGATCGCGATCCTCATGCCTGGGTCTCCTTCTCGTTCTCTACGAGCCGACGCAGCAGGAAGTGCTGAAGCTTTCCGCTGGTGTTGCGGGGCAGCGCATCGCAGAAGCGCACCGCCCGGGGGTACTTGTACGGCGCCAGCTGCGCCTTGACGTGGTCCTGGATGTCCTTGACCTTGGCCGCGTCGCCGACGATGCCCTCGGCCAGGACGACGAACGCGCAGACGACAGAGCCGCGTTCGGGATCGGGCTTGGCGACCACCGCCGACTCGACGACGTCCGGGTGGGTGTTGATGGCCGACTCCACCTCGGGACCGCCGATGTTGTAGCCGGAGGACACGATCATGTTGTCCGTGCGGGTGCGGTAGTAGAAGTAACCGTCCTCGTCGCGCACGAAGGTGTCGCCGGTGACGTTCCAGCCGTTCACCACGTAGTTCGCCTGGCGCGGGTCGTCGAGGTAACGGCAACCGACCGGGCCGATCACGGCCAGCCGCCCTTCGACACCGGGGGCGACCTCCTCGCCGTCCAGGTCGAGGACCGTGGCGCGGTACCCGGGGACCGGCCGTCCCGTCGAGCCGGGCCGGATGTCGTCACCGGCGGCGGAGATGAAGATGTGGATCATCTCGGTGGCGCCGATGCCGTCGATGACCTTGATGCCGGTCTCGGTGCGGAGTTGCTCCCACACTTCTTCCGGTATGTGCTCCCCGGCGCTGACCGCACCGCGCAGACCGTGCAGCCGGTCGGCCTTGCCGGCCTTGAGGATCTGCCGGTATGCCGTGGGCGCGGTCGCCAGTACGGTGACCCCGGCCTCGGCGACCAACTCGGCCAGCGGCTCCGGCGCTACGGCCTCCGTCAGTAGTGCGCAGGCACCGGCCCGCAGGGCGCAGACGACCAGGATGCCGAGCCCGAAGGTGAAGGCGAGCGGGGCGGTGCACGAGACCAGGTCGTCCGGCTGCAGGCGGAGCGTGTGCCGGCCGAAGGTGTTGTCGATCGACAGGATGTCGCGGTGGAAGTGGGTGGTGATCTTCGGTACGCCGGTGCTGCCCGAGGTGGGTCCGAAGAGGGCCACGTCGTCGGCGGCGGTGTCGACCGCCGTGAACTCCCCTGATTTCGAAGCCACTTGACGCGTCAGGTCGTCGGATGCGTCGCCGCCGTAGGCCACGATCGTGAGGTCCGGCAGGACGGTGTCCCGGACGGTCTCGACGTCCGCCGTGAAGCGGTGGTCGACCAGGGCGACGGTCGGGCGGGTCTTCTCGACGACGGGCGTGAGTTCGCGGGCGCGCAGGGCCGCCATCGTGGTGACGACGATGCCGCCGGCCTTGAGGGTGCCCAGCCAACATGCCACGACCCAGGGGTTGTTGGGGGAGCGGAGTAGCACGCGGTTGCCGGGGACCAGGCCCAGGTCTTCGGTGAGGACGTGGGCGATCTGGTTGGCGCGGTGCAGGAGTTCGCCGTAGGTCCACACCTCGCCCTCCGGTGTGCGCAGGGCCGGGCGGTCGGGGCCGAAGGTGGCGGTGGGGATGTCGATCAACTCGGCGCCGGCGTTGAGGCGTTCGGGGTAGCGGAGTTCGTCGGTGGTGAACTCCAGGACCGGCCACTGGGCACGCGGTGGGAGGTGGTCGCGGGCGAACGTGTCCGGATAGGCGGAGGGCGAGAGGCCCATCTGGTCCAACTGGTCCATCGGGAGGGTCCTTTCCGCAGGCCGGGGGCGGGCCGTGCAGGGATCAGGAGCTGCGTGGGAATCAAGAGCTGCGGATCAGGCCTTCCTGGACGACGGTGGCCAGGTGGGTACCGGAGGGAGTGAAGAACCGGCCGGTGGCGAGGCCGCGACCGGCGTCGGCGGCGACGGCTTCCTGGGCGTAGAGGAGCCAGCCGTCCATGGGGGCGGGCCGGTGGAACCACATCGCGTGGTCGAGGCTCGCGGTGATGAGTCCCGGGAGGGCCCACGGCAGGTCCAGTACGCGGAGGACGGGTTCGAGGATCGTGTAGTCGCAGACATAGGCGAGCGCGGCGAGGTCGCGCTGCTCGTCGGTGAGGCCGGCGACTGGGCGCAGGGTGTCGAACGGCCTTACCCACACGGCCTGTTGGGGTACGCGCTCACCCTCGACCGTGAGGTAGACGGGTCCGGGCACGTGCCGCATGTCGAAGCTGCGGCCGCCGCTCCAGTACTCCTCGGAGGTGTCGGTCATCGTGCCCCGGGGCGCGGCCGTGTCGCGCAAGTACGAGGCGGAGCTGGGCAGTTCGGTCGGGCCCGGTACGCCGACAGGGGGTTCGGCGGCGTAGGTGGCGCCCGGCTCGCCCGCGGCGAAGTTGGCTAGGCAGGTGTAGACGGGCTTGCCGTTCTGGAAGCCGCGTACCTGCCGGGTGGCGTAGCCCCGGCCGTCGCGCAACAGCTCGACCTCGTAACGGACTTCGGCGCCGATGTCGACCGGCCGCAGGAAGTAGGAGTGCATCGAGTGCAGCGTCTTGCCCTCGACCGAGCGCATCGCGGCGGCGGTGGCCTGCGCGACCATGTCACCGCCGTACGCCTTCGGCCAGGGGCAGGGCTGGGTGGTCGCGGTGAAGGCGAGGTCGAAGTGCTCGGGCTCGACGGGGGTGAGGGCGATCGCCGCGGTGAAGGCCGCCGAGGTCGGGACGGAGCGGAGGTCGGCGCCGGTGGCGTAGGAGTCTGAGCTGGTGCTCTGGATGTCGTTCACGGCCGGTCCAGCCAGTCGCGCAGGTCGGCGTCGGCGACCTCGGCCAGGTTGACCACGATGTTCTCCGGAGTACGGGTCGTCATCCAGGTCAGCGGGTTGTTGCGGTCGAGGTTGCACTCGACGTGCGGCATGAACGGCGGGACGAAGACCCAGTCACCCTCCGCGAGGTCGAGGTAGTCCTCGAAGCGTTCACCGAAATAGATGCGGGCCCGGCCGGAGAGCACGTAGCCGCCGGTCTCGGCCTCGCCGTGGTGGTGCGGCACCGAGCGATAGCCCGACTCGTTGCTCACCTTCCCGAACCACAGCTTGGTGGCCGGCGTGTGCTGCACGGACACGCCCGAGATCCGGGTCGCGCCTGCGGACTGACCCGTGGCGCCGACCTCCAGGCCACCGCGCGTCACGACCGGGACGACCAGTCCGGACTCGTTGGCGTACGACGAGTTGTCGCCCTCTAGGACGTACTTGGAGAAATCGGGTTCCATGATCAGCTCCTGGAGTCGGTGAGGCGGTGGTCGGTGAGGCGGAAGCGGTTGCGCAGGGTGCCGATGCCGGGGATCTCGGTCTCGACGAGATCGCCGTCGGCGAGGAAGACCGGTGGTTTCATGCCCGAGCCCACGCCGCCGGGGGTGCCGGTGAGCACGATGTCGCCGGGGCGCAGGACCGTGAAGGTGGAGACATAGGCGAGCAGGTCGGCGGCGTCGAACACCAGCGTGCTCGTGTTTCCGCGCTGCCGCTCGACGCCGTTGACCCGGCAGATCACCTCGACGCCCGCGACCGGGTCGAGCTCGTCGGGCGTGACGAGCACCGGGCCGAGCGGGGTGGTGCGGTCCCATGCCTTGCCCTGGAACCACTGGAGGGTGCGCTTCTGCCAGTCGCGCACGCTGATGTCGTTGGCGATCGTGTATCCGGCGATGGCCCGTTCGGCCGTGTGCCGGTCCGCGTTCCGGAGCTCGGCCCCGACGACGACCGCCAGCTCGGCCTCCCAGTCCACGTCGAGGCCGGGTGGGAGGACCAGGTCGTCCTCGGGGCCGGTCAGCGTGTCGGCGTACTTGGCGAAGAGCGTGGGGTGGGCCGGCAGTTCGCGGCCCATCTCGGTGATGTGGTCGGCGTAGTTGAGGCCGCAGCAGACGACCTTGCGCGGGGACGGCAGGGGCAACACCGGTGTGGCGCCGGGCAGTTCGGCCCCGGCGAGGCTCGCGATGCGGTCGGGGTCCGTGGTCGCCAGCAGTGCGGACAGGTCGTCGGCCGGCAGTGCCCGCCAGTGGTCGCCGTCGAGCACGGCGGCCGTGGTACGGCCTCCGTGGGCCACGGTGGCGAGCTTCATGGGCGTACTCCCTCGGGGTGGGGGCGGCGGCCGGAGCGACCGGGGTGGTCGGGATGTCCGGGGTGCGTTATAGCGAGATTTTCACGACCGTCGAAAACAGTCAATAGATGGGCTACGCTGCTTGAGTCAGCTCGTGCAGTCCAGCCCAGTCCGGTCCGTCCGATCCATCCGAGGAGCAACCAGCAATGACTCCGATCCCGGTGAACCCGCCCTCGCTCCCCGCACCGAGCGGCTACTCGCACGGCACGCTGAGCGGCAACACGCTCTACCTGGGCGGACAGACGGCCCTGGACGCGGACATGCGGATCGTCTCCGGCGGCATCGTCGAGCAGTTCCGGCAGGCGTTCGGCAACGTGCTCACCACGTTGCGCGCGGCCGGTGGCATCCCCGAGGACCTGGTGAGCCTGACCATCTACCTCACCGACATCCCCGACTACCAGGCGCACGGCAAGGAGATCGGGAAGGTCTGGCGCGAGCTCGCGGGGCCGGTCTATCCGGCGATGGCCGGGATCGGCACGACCGCGCTGTGGCAGCCGGAGGCGATGATCGAGATCCTGGGGGTCGCGGTGATCCCGGACGAGCGGCTCATCCGGGCGGAGGGCCGGGACGACTCCAGGGCATGACGGATCGCAGTGGCTGTGGCGAGGAACTTCAGTGATCGCCGGGCGCGGTGGTGGGGTTGGTTGGGCTGGTCCGGCCGAGGGTGCGATTACCCCGCTACCCCGATACCCCGCGTGGACCTATCGGCGCTGAAGGCACCGGGGTGGCGGTACGACCTGTGGCCCGACGCGACGAACCCGTGTCGTTCACATCAGGGGCGGCGGGTTCTCCCATCGAGCCCGAGTCGGTGCCCCGGGAGTCAGCCCATGGTGGTGTTGTAGTTGACGATTCGCTCCACGATGAGGGCGACGGCACCGGCCAGTGGGCTGTCCGCCCCTTTGCTCGCCACGTCGGGCAAGCGGTGTGCCTCCTTCTCGGTGACTGCCACCATGCCCCAGAACGCGTTGTAGCCCGACGGATCCGAGGGCTTGTCGGTGGCCGCGCGGACCGTCGTGATGCCGTCCCCCTCGACCACGGCGAGCGCGCCCATCTGCCGCAGGGTGTCGGGGTTCCGCTCCTCGGCGGCCACGACGCTCCACCCCGCGACCTCCGTCTGCCGCAGTGCGGCCAGGAGACTGCCGGCACTGCCCGCGCCGGAGACAACGATGTCGGGCAGGACAAGGGCCACCGGCCCCTGCGTCATCGGCAGGGCGGACCGGATCGCGCCGTCGAGATCCGGTTCGAGCGAATGGTCCTGGTAGACGAAGACCATCTGAAAGGTCTCGGCGTACCGCGCGAGATAGCCCACTGTGTCGAGCTTGTGTGCCCCGAACACGACGACCACGCGCACGTTGAGTCCGCTCTTGGCCAGCTCGACCACGGTCTCCAGGCTGCGGTCCAGCACGGTGACCCCGGGAGCCAGACAGTGCAGCTCCTTCGAGTAGGGCGCACCGAAGCGCGTCGCGAATCCGGCGCAGGGCAAGATGATCGAAACGTCAGGAACGGGCACGGACGAACTACGCATGGAGTGGCTCTCAGTCTGTGTCACCGACGACGGCTCCGTGTGAGAGGGAGCGAACGTTGATCGACGAGATTGTCCCCAAGGTGCCCGGTGGGTATTCGCCGTTGCCGACGAAGGAAGAAGTCGGCGTGGAAACAGCCGAGTTGGGCCGTGGGAGGGGCAACTCCGGCCGCCGGTCTCCGAAGTTCAAGGAGACACTGCCCTCGTCACCCGGCCATGAGGGAGTGGACCGACCACCGTACGGCGCTCCGGAACCGGCACTCGGGCGGAGCCTAACGCCTCCAAATCCGGTACGACGGCGCTGACTTGCGTGTGCACCCGGGCGAGGGTGAGGCGCCGCGGATGCCTGCATTCCGGTGTTCGAGGACTACTGCCGCGTTGAGGATCACGCGACGTAGACTGCTGCCGCCGACCCCTCGCCGTCGACGTGGACCGCTCGAAACCCGGGCGGGCGCGGGCCGAGACGCACCGGAAGACCGAGCGAAAGAGGACGCGGAATGCGGGTGCTGTTGTCCACGTACGGGACGCGGGGCGATGTCGAACCGCTGGTGGCACTCGCGGTGCGGCTGCGGGAGCTCGGCGTGGAGGTGCGGATGTGCGCCCCGCCCGACGAGGAGTTCGCGCAGCGGCTGGCAGGTCTCGGGGTACGACTGGTGCCGGTCGGGCCACCGGTACGGGCGTTGATGAGCGGGACGAAGCTGCCGTCGGCGGCGGAACTGGCCCGGTACCGGGCCGAAATGCTCGACGCACAGTTCGACATCTTCCCCGCGGCGCTCGACGGATGTGACGCGCTGGTGGCGGCGGGCCTGGCGCAGATCGCCGCGCGGTCCGTGGCCGAGGCCGCGGGCGTCCGCTACGTGTACACGAGCTATTCGGCGGTCAACCTGCCGTCGCCGTACCACGCGCCGCCCCCGCGGCCGGGCTGGCCGGAGCCGGAGGCGAACGACAACCTGACGCTGTGGGAGCTGGACGCCCGCAACGTGAACGCGCAATTCGCCGAACCGCTCAACGAACACCGGGCAGTTCTCGGTCTGTCCCCGGTGGACAACGTCCGCGATCACGTCTTCACCGACCGGCCGTGGCTGGCGGCGGATCCGGTCCTGGGACCGTGGCGGAAGACCCCGGGCCTCGACGTGATCCAGACGGGGGCGTGGACGCTGCCGGACGAACGCCCGCTGCCGGCCGACCTGTTGGCGTTCCTGGACGCGGGCGCGCCGCCGGTCTATGTGGGTTTCGGCAGCATCCGCCCGTCCCCGGACATCGCCCGCAGGGCCGTCGAGGCGATCCGGGCACAGGATCACCGCGTACTCGTCTCGCGCGGCTGGGCGGACCTGGACCTGGGTGACGACCAGGACGACTGCCTCGCCATCGGCGAGGTCAGCCATCAGCAGCTGTTCGAAAGGGTGGCCGCCGTCGTCCACCACGGTGGTGCGGGCACGACGCTGACGGCCGCCCGGGCGGGTGCGCCGCAGGTGGTGGTCCCTCTCCAGTTGGCGGACAACCCTTACTGGGCCGGTCAGGTCGCGGAGCTGGATCTCGGTGCGGCACTCGACAGTCCGGCTCCGACGACCGAGTCCTTGAGCGTCGCGTTCAAGACGGCCCTGGCACCTGAGACACGGGCTCGGGCCAAGGCTCTGGGCGGCAGGATCCGCACCGACGGAGCGGCGGTGGCCGCGAACCTGCTGCTCGACGCCATTCGGCCCGGGACGATGCGCTAGGCACCCTGTTACTGCCGCAGTGGTCGGCTGCTAGCCTTCCGGCGCATGGAAGACGGCGTGTACGTGGGTAATGCGGGCAAAGACGCGGCACTGGACCGGGGGTGGCTGCTCGGGCACTTCAAAGAGGAAGGCACTCCTCTCCACAGCGACGCTGTCGAGGTCAAATGGGGCGTCCACCCGCGCGGCGAACAGCGGGCGCAGTGGGTGAAGGGCGAAGTGCGCGCGGCTCTCCTGGTCCTGATCTCGGGTCGCTTCCGTATGGAGTTCCCCGGCCGAAGCGTGCTGTTGGAAGAACAGGGCGACTATGTCGTCTGGGGCCAGGGAGTGGATCACTCCTGGACCGCCGAGGACGACTCCGTCGTACTGACTCTGCGCTGGCCTTCTGTCCCCGGATACGCCGTACCGCAGGAGGAGGGGCGGGCGAGTTCGTCCGCCGGAACATGAGGCCTTCTTTGCCCGTAATGGCGTTTCGCCGCACTCCGGGGGAAAGTGTGCGACGTTGTGGAGCCTTTATTCCCATATGGGAGTTTCATGGGGCTCTTTTTCGCTGTGGGTGTTCTGTGAGGTGTCGCGGAATGTCGAGTATTGACATGTCCTGAGCCTGTGATTGATGATTACGGCTGTGTCACGGAGTTCCGGAAGGGAATCCGGGAGCGCAGGAAAACGATGTGACCAAGTAATTGGCCAGTAATTTCGGGAATCGAATTATCGAATCGCCGGGCCGCTTCAGGCCTCTTCGCCCCGTGGACTCGCCCCCCGATCAACGACCTGACGTGTGCCCCGTCCAGCGGTGACGGTTCCGCGCTGACGGCGCCCCGCGCCTCCCGGCCGTCGACCCCGCCCCCACCACGACGCCCGCTCGACGGCGAGCACGCCGCTTCAGGACCGACGGCAGTCCGGTGATCCCGGCTCGTCACTCCCGATGTCACCCCGCCCCACACCGATGGGAAGGCCAGGTAACCGCCGGTGCACACCACCCCCCACCCTGTCCCCACTCCACGCGCGTCCACGGACACGGCCACGGACGATGCCGAGTCGGCGCCCCGCATCCGTCCGGCCTCCTTCGCCCAGCGACGACTGTGGTTCCTGGCCCAACTGCCGGGCGCGAACGCCGCGTACAACGAGACGATCGCCTTCTCCCTGACCGGCCCGCTCGACAACGACCTGCTGTCCCGCGCTTTCGACGAGCTGACCGATCGTCATGAGACGCTGCGGACAAGGCTGGTGGCCACCGAAGGGGAGGTGCACCAGCACATCGACCCACCGGGCGCCGGCTTCGCCCTGACCTTCGAGGACCTCACCGCGGCCGACGACACCGAGGCGCGAGTGGCCGCCCGTCAACTCGACGAGGAACAAAGGCCGTTCGACCTCGACACCGGCCCCCTCGGACGCGGACGCCTTCTCGCCGTGGGGCTCAAGCGTCACGTACTCCTGCTGACGTTCCATCACAGCATCTACGACGGCGTCTCGATGAACGTCATGATGGACGAACTCGGCAAGCTCTACGCGGCGTTCGCGGCAGGCGCCCCGAACCCCCTGCCGCCGCTCGCGGTGCAGTTCGCCGAGCACACACAGACCCGGGAGCAGGCCGTCCTCGACGGCGCGCTCGGCGCCCATGAGGACTACTGGCGCCGCGCGCTGCACGACGCGCCGCCCGTCCTGGACCTGCCCACCGACCGTCCACGCCCCACGGAACAGCAATACGAGGGCGCCCGTGCCGAGTTCAGCCTCGACGCCGAGGTCACCGCCGGGCTGCGGAGCCTCGCGAGACAGCATGGTGCGACCCCCTTCGTAGCCGTGCTGGCGGGCTGGGCGATTCTCCTGTCGCGTCTCTCCGGGCAGGAGGACATCGTTGTCGGCAGCCCCTTCGCCAACCGGCGCGGCCCCGGCGCGGCCGGTCTCATCGGCTTCCTCGTCAACTCCCTCCCGTTGCGCATCGATCTGTCCGGCTCCCTCACCGTGTCCGAGGCCATCACCCGCACCCGCGCCGTCGTCCGCCAGGCACTCGCCCACCAGGACCTGCCGTTCGAGCGCATCGTCGAGCTGGTCAACCCGCCGCGCAGCGCCTCCCGCACCCCGCTGTTCCAGACCATGCTGGCCTGGGTGCCCGAACGGCGGGACCTGCTGCACCTGCCCGGAGTCGATGCCCAGCCGCTGCCGATCGCCGACGCCCCGGCCAAGTTCGACCTCGCCGTCTCGGCGACCGAGTCCGACGGCCGTATCAGCGGGTACCTGGACTACGCGACGGCCCTCCTCGACCACACCACCGCCGAGCGCTGGGCCGGCCATCTGCGGAACCTGCTCACCGACATGGCCCGCCACCCCGAACGGGACATCCGCGCCCTGGAGTTGATGGCCCCTCAGGAACGCCTGCGCGAGCTGCTCGACGGCGACGCCACGCGGTCGGGGACCTCCGAGTCCGCCCCGCATGCGGCATCCGGACTCGTCGAACTCTTCGAGACCCAGGTCCGCGAGCGCCCGACCCGCACCGCCGTCGTCGACCGCGACAGCTCGCTGGACTACGCGACCCTCGACCGCCGTGCCAACCACCTCGCGCACGCCCTCGTCGCCCGGTCCGTCCGCCCCGGCGACGTCGTCGGCCTCCACGCGAAACGGTCCCGCGACCTGGCCGTCGGCATCCTGGGCATCCTCAAAGCGGGCGCCGCCTACCTCCCGCTCGACCCGGGCCAGCCCACCGAACGCCTCGCGAACATGGTCGAGGACGCGGCCTGCCCCCTCGTGCTGAGCGACCACGACAGCGCGGAACGCGCCCCGGAATGGCTCGACTTGGCGGCTGCGGAAGCTGAAGGGGCAACCCGCCACGAACCACCCGCAGGTATCGCTCCCACCCCGGACCGCCTCGCCTACGTGATCTTCACCTCCGGGTCCACGGGACGCCCCAAGGGCGTCGCGGTGGAGCACCGCAGCGTCCTCAACCTCTTCGCCACCTGGCACGCCCGCATGGGCACCGCCCCCGGCGAGGTCGGCTCCGCCTGGTCCAGCATCGGCTTCGACGCCTCGATCCACGAACTGCTGCTGCCCCTGACCACCGGCGGCGAACTGCACATCGTCCCCGCGGAGTTGCGCGGCGACCCCGAGGAGTTGCTGGCATGGATGCGCGAACACGCCGTGACCCAGGCCTTCTTGCCGCCCGCCTACGTCAAGTGGATCGACGAGGACCCGGCCGTACGCCTGCGCGGACTCCAACTGCGCACACTGCTCACGGGAGTTGAGTCGCTCACCGAAGCCGCCCTGCACCGCATGACACAGCACCTCCCGGGCCTGCGGATCTGTTTCGGCTACGGCCCCACCGAGGCGACGCTCTACAGCACCGCATACTACGACCCCCACCCGCTGGATCGGCCCTGCCCCATCGGCCGCCCGCTGCCCGGGACCCGTATGTACATCCTCGACAGCCGCATGGAACCCGTCCCGCCCGGCGTGGTGGGGGAGGTGTACCTCGGCGGAGCCTCGCTGGCACGCGGATATCTGGGCCGCCCCGACCTCACCAAGGAACGCTTCCTGCCCGACCCGTTCGAGCCCGGCGAGCGGATCTACCGCACCGGAGACCTCGCCCGACGCCTGCCCGACGGCCAGGCGCACTACCTGGGCCGCGCCGACGACCAGATCAAACTCCGCGGATTCCGGATCGAACCCGCCGAGGTCGAGGCCGCGCTCATGGCGCTGCCCGGCGTCCGCGAAGCCGCCGTCCTCGTCGACCACGACGCGACCGGCCAGCCCCGCCTGCTCGCCGGCATCGGCCGGGGCACCGCACCGGCCCGCACCACTCACGACTGGCGCACCGCCATCGCCCGCCGACTGCCCGACTACATGATCCCCGCCGTCTTCCTCGACCTCGACGCGCTCCCGCTCAACCGCAGCGGCAAACTCGACCGGCCCCAACTCCTGCGCCTGGCCCAGGAGTCGAGCTCCGACCAGGTCAACACGGCTGCTCCGCGCGACCACATCGAACACGGCCTGTACCGCATATGGCAGCGCATCCTGCTCCACCCCGACATCGGCGTCAGCGACAACTTCTTCGAGATCGGCGGCACTTCGCTCTCCGCCATCAAGATGGCCCACGCCGTCACCGAGACGTTCGGCCGCCGTCTCCCGGTCGGCGAGGTGATGACCCGCCCCACCATCGAGGCCCTGGCCGCGCTGCTGCGCGAGGAGGGCACCGCCCGCGCCCCCGGGAGCCTCATCGAGTTCCGCCCCGGCACGGGCCCGCGTGTCGTCTGCGTCCACCCCGCCGGCGGCACCGCCTTCTGCTACCTCCCCCTGGCCGCACTCCTCCCCGACAGCGTCGGCCTGTACGGCATCCAGTCCCCGGGCGTGAACCCCGACGAGGACCTCCTCCCGAGCGTGGAGGCCATGGCCGAGGAATACCTCCGACTCATCCAACCCGACGGCGCATCCCCCCTGGTCCTGACCGGCCTGTCCTACGGCGGCCTCGTCGCCCACGAGATGGGACGCCTCCTGGCCGATGCCGGACACCGGGCCGTCAGCGTCGTCCTCCTCGACACCCAGGCCACCGACGACGCATCCGCACGCTCGGAGATCGGCGCTGTCGACGCGGCCGAGTTCCGCGACAAACTCGTGAGGTTCAACGGGATGTACCCCGGCATCGACGACGCCCAGGTCGACCGCTACTTCCACCTCTACAACCACAACCGCCTCACCGCCCGCGAACACCTCCCGGCGGCCTCCCCGGCGCGCACGGTCCTCGCGCAGGCCGTGCCGGACGGCGACGACACCCCCTTCCACTCCGAGGTCCGTGCCTTCTGGCAGCGTCGCGCCGAGGGCGACTACCGCGTCGAGACGATGGAATGCGATCACTGGGAGATCCTGGAGGGCGTCGGGGTGACGCAGGTCGCCGGACTGCTCGCCGCCGAACTGGCCCATCACGGTGCCCAGTTGGCTCTGCCGATACGGGAGGCGTGATGGACCTCCGCCATGCCCGCAGAGTCTCCCCGGCTCCTACGAGGTCCGCGTCCCTCGCCGAATCCGTACTGGGCCAGGCTCGCCGCACCCCCACCGCCATCGCCGTCGAGGACGGCGACCGGGTCCTCGACTACGCGGAACTCGAACGAGCCAGCGGCCGCGTGGCAACGCGCCTGTCCGCGGCCGGAGTTCGCCCCGGCCACGCGGTCGCCGTGCACCTGCCCCGCTCCTGGCGACTGGTCTGCGTCATGCTCGGCATCCGCCGCGCCGGAGCCACCGTCGTCCCCCTCGACCGACTCAGCCCGCCCGACCGCCAACGGCACATACTCGACGACTCGGGCGCCGTCGCCGTCGTCCATGACACCGCGCACGTCCCCCAACTGCCGCAGCACGTGGCCGCGTTGGACGCCGACCTGCTCCTGGACGGTGACGGGGCCGGCCTGCCCGCCGTGGGGGCGGGGGCCCCCCCCCCCCCCCCCCCCGGCGTCGGGGTAAACACCACCCCCCGCCCGCGGCCCCCCCCCGCGGGCGGGGGCCCCCACCCCCGCGGGCGGCGCCATACCCCGCCCACGTCCCCAACCGGCGGCAGCAGGGGGCGGGGTTGGACGCCGCCCTGCCCGTGGCGGGTGCGGGGGCCGGCCGGCCCGCGGTGGCGCCGGGGCACCCCGGCGACACCGCCACGGGCTTCGTCTTCTACACCTCCGGCAGCACGGGGCACCCCAAGGGGGTCGAGGTCACCGACGCCGGAGTGCTGCGCCTCGCTCGGCCCGGCTACGTCGACCTACGACCCGGCGCCCGCTTCGCCTGTCTGGCCAACCCCGCCTTCGACGCGCTGAGTTTCGAGGTGTGGGTCCCGCTCCTGACCGGCGGCGTCTGCGTCGTACTCGACGATGAACAGGTCCACAGCGCGCCCCGGTTCGCCAGGGTGCTGAGCGAGCGCCGCGTCGACACCCTGTTCATCACAACGGCCTTGTTCAACGCGGTCGTTGAGCAGGTACCGAACTGCTTCGCCGGCATCGGACAGGTACTCGTCGGCGGTGAACAGCTCAACGCGCGCATCGTCCGCCGCTGGTACGAGACCAACTCAGCGTCCCGCACCGTCCTGCACAACGTGTACGGGCCGACGGAAGCGACGACCTTCGCTCTCTGCTGCCCCATCCCGCGCGACTTCGCCGGCGACACCATCCCGATCGGCACCCCGCTCCCCGGCACCGGCGTACTGCTCCGCACCGAGGACGACCGCACCGCCGAACCGGGCGAAGTGGCCGAACTGCTGCTGTCCGGCCCGGCGTTGGCCCTCGGCTACCGCAACCTCCCGGAACAGACGGGTCGGAGCTTCGTACGGCTGCCGCACGAAGACGGCGGCGAACGCCGTTGGTACCGCACCGGAGACCTCGTACGCCAGGACACCGCGGGCCGGATCACCTACGTCGGCCGGGCCGACCGCCAGGTCAAGGTGCGCGGCTTCCGCATCGAACCGGGCGAGGTGGAACGGCAGATCCTGGCCCACCCCGCTGTCCGCCAGGCCTACATCTGCACCCGCCGCGACGAGGCGGACCGCAGCGAACTGCTCGCCTTCCTCGTCCTGGGCGACGAACTCTCCTACGACGCCTACGACCGTCACCTTGCCGCCGCCCTGCCCTCGTACATGCGCCCCCATCACACCCACCTCGTCGCCGAGTTGCCGCGCAACGCCAACGGCAAGGTCGACCGGGCCGTCCTGCTGCGCGACGCCGGGACCCCGTGGCGCGGCGCGCAGGACGGTGACGTACCCGTCAGCGCCGAGCAACTGCGGGTGCTGAAGGTCGCCGAGGACATCCTCGCCGTCAACGGCCTGCGGCCCGGGGACCGTTGGGCCGCGAGCGGCGGCGACTCGCTGAAGGCGCTGCGCTTCCGCTTCGAGATCCTCAGCCGCTTCGCCGTCGACCTGCCGCACGACCTCGTCCTGCGCTCGGACTTCGCCGCCCTCGCCGACGCCGTGCACGCCCCGGAGGCGATCGCGGGAGAACACCCACCCGTACCCGGCCCCTCCGACGAGCGGACCGCACCGGCCACCAGCGAGCAGGAACGCCTCTGGCTCCTGCACCAACGCGAGCCCGAAAACCGTTCCTACGACGTGCCGTTGGCCTTCCGCGTCCGGGGCCACGTCGACACGGCGGCCCTGCACCGCGCGGTGCGCGCGATGGTGGAACGGCATGTGGCCCTGCGCACCCGGCTGTTGCCCACCCCCGACGGGCTGCTCCAGCAGACCGGTGATCCCTACGACCCGTGGCACGCGCTCGAAGCCCGCCCCGGAGAGGAGTGGCAGGACACCGCCGACCGGTTCTTCGACCATCGCTTCGACCTCGGCAACCCCCGGATGCTGCGGGCCGCCTGGCTGACGCGGCCCGACGGCGGACTGCTCCTGCTGCACCTGCACCACATCGCCGTGGACGGCTGGTCCCTCAACCTCCTCCTCAGCGACCTCACCGCCGCCTGCGCCGGCGAGGACGTCCCACCGTCGTCCGCACTCACACCCCTGGACTTCGCCCGCTGGCAACGCAGTTGGCACACCAGCTCCGCCTACGAGGACCGCCGCGCCCGGCTCCGTTCCCACTACGCCCGTGACGGCGCACCTTCCCCCGTGCTGCCGACGCCCGCCGCGCCCCGGGCCCGCCTGTTGCGCACCTCGCTCGACCTGGTCCGCCGCGGCGCGCTGGACCGGCGCGCCGCGCAACTCGGCCTGACGCGCTTCCAGTTGCTGGTGTCCGCGTTCGCCGCGAGCCTGTACGGCGTGACCGGGCAGGGGCGTCCGCTGGTCGCCACGCCGGTGGTGAACCGGCCCCGCCCCGAATTCGCCGACACGGTCGGCATGTTCGCCAACACCGTGCTCCTGGACCTGCCGATGGAGCCGCACCGCTCACTGGACGCTCAGCTCTCGGCGCACTCCGAAGCCGTCCGTGCCGTGCTCCAGGACCAGGACGTCGCCCTCGCCGACGTCCTCGCGGGCCGCGCCTTCCGCGAGCGAACCCCCTTGTTCGACTACCTGTTCGTCCTGGAGAACACCGACTTCTCGGCACTGCGCCTGGATGGTTGCGAGGTGCGGCCGCTGTGGCCCGAGCCGCTGGGTGCCAAGTGCGCCCTCACGCTGTCGGTGGTGGAACACGAGGACGGGTTCGACTGCCTGTGGGAGTACCGCGACGACATCGGCGCCGAACGCGCCCAGGCCGCCGCCCGCCTCTTCCGCCAGACCCTCGACCACCTGACCGGCGACACGGATACCGACATCACCCTGCACGAACTGGTCGCCGACTACCGTCGCACCCTGCCCGACCACGGCCAAGGCCTCACGCGGGCACCGGACTTCACCACCGTCGCCGACGGCTTCGCCCGGCAGGTCGCCCGCACCCCCGACGCCCCGGCGGTCGCCACCGCCGAGAGCACTCTCACCTACGCCGAACTCGACGCCCAGGCAGCCGAGTTGGCGGCCGTACTCAGCCCCCGCCTCCCGGCCGATCCCGGCGCGCCGGCGGCCGTGGCGCTCTACCTCCAGCCCTCCGTCGAACACCTCGTGGCGCTCCTGGCGGCGGCCCGCCTCAACCTCACCGTCGTACCGCTCGACCCCGCCTACCCACCACCACTGCTGCGGCACGTGCTCGACGAAGCCGACCCCCTGTGCGTCCTCGTGGCACCCGAGGACGAAGCCGTCCTCGCCGCGATCGCACCACCGTCCCTGCCCCGGCACCTCCTCACCCTCGCCGACGCCCCGGCCGCGGCGCCCCAACTGCCCACGCACCAGGGGCTGCGCCCGCTCTACACCCTGTTCACGTCCGGCTCCACCGGCACCCCCAAAGGCGTCCAGGTCCCCGACCGGACCCTGTGCAACCTGCTGACCTGGCAGCGCACCGACGGCGGCCTGCGCGGCCCCGCCGTCACCCAGCAGTTCTCCATGCTGTCCTTCGACGTCTCCTTCCAGGAGATCTTCACCACCCTGTGCTCCGGCGGTCTGCTGCGCCTGGTGGAACCCGACTGGCGGCACGATGTCCCTTCCCTGCTGAGGGAGTTGGAGGCCGGGGGAGCGGAGCGGATCTTCTTGCCGTACGTCGCGCTGCAACTGCTCGCCGAACACGGGGTGCGCACCGGGCGGTTCCCGTCCCGGCTGCGCGAAGTCGTCACCGCCGGGGAGCAGTTGGTGTGCACCGACGCGGTCCGCCGCTGGTTCGCCGGCCTGCCGGACGCCCGGCTGTTCAACCACTATGGCCCCACCGAGACCCATGTCGTCAGCGGCCTGTGCCTCGACGGCGACCCCGCCGCCTGGCCACTGCGCCCCGCGATCGGACACCCGGTGGCCAACGCCGTCCTGCGTGTCGTCGACGAGGCCGGTCTGCCCGTTCTGCCAGGTGGCACCGGCGAGTTGCTCATCGGCGGTCTGATGGCCGACCGCTGCTACGTCGGCGACAACACGCCGAACCACGACCGCTTCACCGACGACCCCGACCTCGGGACCTTCTACCGCACCGGCGACCTGGCCCGGTTCGACGCGCAAGGTCTGCTGCACTACGCGGGCCGCGACGACAGCCAGGTCAAACTCGGTGGATTCAGGCTGGAGTTGGGGCAGGTCGAGGCCGCGTTGCTGCAGTATCCCGGTGTGACCCAGGCGGTCGCGGCGGTGGAGGACGGGCGCCTGGTGGCCTGTGTGCAGTGCCGGGGCGGCGACCCCGACGTGGCGGAGCTCGCGGATCATCTCGCCGGGCTGCTGCCGGCCTACGTGCGCATCAGCCGGTTCCGCCGCCTGGCGGAGCTGCCGCGCACCCCGAGCGGCAAGCTGGACCGCCGGGCCGCGCAGACCGCCCCGGGCCGCGAGCTGCGCTCCGTCGATGTGACCGCTCCGGTCGTCTCCCCGCTCGAAGGACGGCTGGCCGCCCTGTTCGAGATGGTGACCGGCAAGGCGATCGGCGTGGAGCAGCGGTATTTCGACGCCGGCGCCACCAGCCTGGACCTGATGCGCTTCCAGCTCCGCTGTGCGGGCGAGGACGAACTGGCCTTCTCCGTCCCGGAGTTGTTCGAGCACGTCAGCCTCCGCGCGCTGGCCCGACTCATCGAGGGGCGTGCAATGGAGGGCACCGGCGCGACCGCCGTCGTATCCGACGCCCCGCAGCCGGCGGGGGAGCGGGCCCAGGAACCCATCGCCGTCGTCGGTATGGCCGTACGACTGCCGGGCGCCCCCGACCTGGCCGCCTTCTGGGACCTGGTGGTCTCCGGCCACCGGGGCATCGAGCACTTCCCGACCACGGACGGCCGGGTCGGCGCCCGCAGCCAGCTCGCGGGGATGCTCGCCTTCGACCCGGGCCGTTTCACGATCAGCCCGCACGAGGCCCGGCTCATGGACCCCCAACAGCGGCACCTCCTGATGAACTGCGTCGAAGCGCTCGCCCACGCCGGCATCGCGGACCCCACTGCCCACCGGGTCGGACTCCTGGCCGCCTGCGGGGAGAACACCTACTTCCAGAACATGCTGCGCGAGGCCGACCCGACCGCGCTGCCCGACACCTTCCGGCTCGCGCTGCACCACGAGAAGGACTTCCTGGCCACCAAGGCCGCCTACCACCTCGGCCTGACCGGCCCCGCCTTCACCGTGCAGTCCGCGTGCTCCAGTTCGCTCGTCGGGGTGCACGTCGCCGCCGGGCTGCTGCGGCAGGGCGACGCCGACGTGATGCTCGTCGGCGGTGTCCTCGTCGACACCGACCTGACCGACGGCTACACCTACCGGCCGCAGCACATCTTCTCGCCGGACGGCCACTGCAGGCCCTTCAGCGCGGACGCCGCCGGCACCGTCGGCGCCAGCGGCAGCGGCGTGGTCGTCCTCAAGCCCCTCGCCGCCGCCCGCCGGGACGGGGACACCGTCTACGCCGTCATCACCGGCTCGGGCATCAACAACGACGGCTCGGACAAGCTCAGTTACAGTGCCCCCGCCCTGGCCGGACAACGCGCCGCGATCCGCACCGCCCTGCACCGCAGCGGCCGTAGCGGAGCCGACCTCGGCTATGTGGAGGCACACGGCACCGGTACCCGCCTCGGGGACCCGGTGGAGGCGGCCGCGCTGCGCCAGGCGTACGGCCTGGCGGACGACGCGCGCGTGGCGTTGTCCTCGGTGAAGAGCCAGATCGGGCATCTGGGCGCCGCCGCCGGTGTCGTCGGCATGGTGCGCGCGGTCCTCGCCGTGCACCACGGGATCGTCCCGCCCATGGCGGACTTCGACCGGCTCAACCCGGAGATCGACGACGGGCCGTTCCGCATCCCGGTCAGTGCCGAGCCATGGCAGCAGGAGGGGGCGCGGGTGGCCGCCGTCAGCAGCTTCGGCATCGGCGGGACCAACGCCCACCTGTTGCTGGAAGAGCCCGAAGCGGTGGAAGTCGCCTACACCGCGCGCGAGTTGGTGCCGTGCCTGGTGTTGTCCGGCAGCTCCGAGGTCGCCGTACGCGCGGATGGACGCCGTATCGCCGCCTACCTGAGGGCGCATCCCGACACCTATCCGCAGGTGCTGCGCCATCTCCAGGCCGGGCGGCCCGCGCTGGGGCACCGGGCGGCGGCGGTCTGCCCGGACGCCACCTCCGCCGTCGCGTGGCTCGACGCGATGGGGGAGGTCGTGGCGCCGCATCCGCAGGCCGATCTCGCGGACGGGGACGCGTCCTCCCTCGTCGAGGCATGGACGGCCGGGCACACTCTCGTCTGGCCCGAAGGGCCCGCGTCCGCGCCCTGGGACTTCCCGCCGCCCGCCTTCGAGACGGCGGAGTACGACTTCCCGCGCCCGCCCGTGGCGGCCCACACCAGTACGCCCGAATCCCCGGTCGGACCACGGCGGTTGCCCGCCGGCGAGTGGCTGCACCAGCCGCAGTGGACGCGGCTGCGCCGGGCCCGTACCGGCACCCATGAACCCCTGCGCACCGCCGTGGTGGTCACTCCGGCGGACGCGGTCGACGCGTCGTGGCGGTTCCTGGAGCGGCACTACGCCCGCGTGGTGACCGTGCGCGCCGGCGAGACCTTCACTCGTCTCGACGCGGACCGCTACGAGGTCGATCCCACCGACTCCGGGCAACTCGCCACCCTGCTGGAGACGGTCACCCGACACCCGGGACCCGGCGTCGACTGGCTGCACGCACTGCCGCTGGCCCTCGACGGCAGCCTCGACGAACACGCCCTGGAAACGGCCCAGTTGGCATGCCTCGACACCGTCGCGGCCCTCGCGCGAGCCCTGGCCGACGTCCCGGACGCCGTACGGCCCCGTGTCTGGCTGCTGTCCCACGGGGCGCAGCCGGTCACCGGTACCGTCCGCACCCCTGAGGCGGGCCTGCTCGCCGCCGCCCTCGAAGTGCCCCGCCAGGAACTGGGCGTGCTCCTGCGGTGGTTGGACCTCCCCGGCCCCCGACCGGCCGACTGGGCGGCACACCTGCCCGACCTGCTCCTGGACGACACGATCACCGAACCGGCGACCGCCCTGCGCGACGGCTTCTGGTGGCAGCGCACCCTCCAGCCGGTCCACGCCCCCGCGTCTCCAACGCCCGCCGTCCGGTCGGCCGCCCCAGGAACCCACCTGGTGCTCGGCGGCACCGGCGGCATCGGCGCCACCCTGGCGGCACACCTCCTGGAACACCCCGGCAACCGCGTGGTCCTCGTCGCCCGAGGGACGGAGCCGCCGGCCGCGCTCCGGGCCCACCTGGACCGCGTCACGCTGATCCCTGCCGACCTCGCCACCGACGACCTGACCGCGGTCGCGGACCGTCTGGCCCCGCACCTCGACGGCCTCGCGGGCATCGTCCACGCCGCGGGCACGGCCGCCGGGAGCCTCCTCGCCCGCCGCGACCCGGTCACCGCCCGCCGCGCCACGACCGCCAAACTGCGCGGAGCCCTGCTCGTGGAACGGCTCATCGCCGAGCACGACCCCGACTACGCGGCCTACTGCTCGTCAATGGCGGCCCGGTTCGGGGGAGTTGGACAGTTCGACTACGCGGCGGCCAACGCCTGCCTCGACGCCTACGCCCACCACGCGCCGCCCGGTGACGACGCCTCCACCGTCCGTATGAGCATCGGCTGGGACGCCTGGCGTGACGTAGGTATGGCGCAGAACGCCCTGACCACCGACGCCCGCCACCAGGAACACCTCAAGGTGGCGCTCACCCCCGAGGACGGTGCGGCCGTCTTCGCACGGGCCCTGCACCTGCAGTTGCCGCATCTGATGGTCAACACGACGCCCCTGACGGAGGCTCGCACCTTCTACGAACCGGCCCCTGACTCCGGACCGGTGGCCTCCGCGCACCCTGTGCACGGCGATCCCCTTGCCGAACTCACCGAGATCCTGGCCGACTTGCTCGGCGTGGACGCCGTCGCCCCGGATACGGCGTTGTACGACCTCGGCGCCGACTCGCTCACCCTGCTGGAACTCCTCGACGAGGTGAAACGCCGCTACGGCACCGACATCGACCTGTCCCGGCTCAGCCACCGGGTGAGCCTCGCCGAACTCCTCGGCCACCTCGACACCGGCACCCGCGCGTCCGCCGACGCGGTGGACGTCGAGGTGTGGCAGCGCGGCTCCGGCCCTGATGTCCTGTGCCTGGTCCATCCGGTCGGCGGCGACATCCAGGCCTACCGTCCCCTGGTCGCGGCCCTGCCCGACGAGGTGACCGTCTGCCTCATCGCCGACCCGAAACTGCGCGACCCGGCGCGCCCCGCCCGGTCGATCGCCGACCGCGCCGCCCACTACCTGCAAGCCGTCCGGACCGCGTTCCCGGACCCCAACTGCCGCCTGATCCTTGCCGGTTGGTCGTTCGGCGCCTGGACTGCGTTGTCCATGGCGGCACTTGCCGAGGCGGACGGCCGACCCGTCGACGCCGTGCACCTCCTCGACCCGCCGCCCCCCGGCGCCGGACGACGGCTCGCCGCCTACGACGAACGACAGGTGGACGCCGTATTCGCCCGGGAGCTGAGCGGCAACGGCAACGGTGATGCTGATGGTGATGGCAGCGGCGGTGGACGGCTCTCGGAGTCCGGCCGCGCCTACGCCGAACGCCTCGCGGACTGCTGCCGGGCCAACCTCGCGGCCATGGCCGAGCACCGGTTGCCACGACTGGACCGGACGCCCGCCGAGGTATGGCTCGCCGAACGCCCCGTAGAGGAAGGGGTGTTGGCCCCGGAACCGACCGCCCCCGGCGCGTGGGACGCTCACCTGCCCCGGCCCTTCCGCCTCCACCACGTCGACGCCACCCACTACGAACTCGTCGCGGAACCCCACGTGCAGGCGATCGCAGCCGCGCTCGCGGCGGCCCCGCCCAGCACGCAAGACGCCGTTGCCGCACTGCCGCACCCCGCCGGGAGACCCTGAGGCGGTCACCGTGCGTGGCACCCCCCCCCGCACCCGCGCTTTCCCTCACCCTCGCCCCCACCGATGCCACGGAGGTCCCTCATGGAGGACTACGCACTCAAGGCCGTCGAGCGGCTCACCACTCGCCCCGCCGAGCCCTACGACACCCTGTCGGTCGCCCCGATCACCCCGCTGCTGGGCGCGGAGGTCTCCGGCCTCGACCTGTCGCGGGAGCTGACACCGCAACAGGAGAAGGAACTCAAGCACGCGTTCCACACCCACCACGTCCTCGTCTTCCGCGACCAGGACATCACCCCCGAGGAACACAAGCGGTTCGCGGGCGTCTTCGGTGAACTGCATCCCGTGGCCCTCGCGCCCGAGGGATCCGATCCGTACATCCTGGAGATCAAGGCGACCAAGGAGTCCAAGGCCGTGGCCGGCAACGGCTGGCACGCCGACGGCACCGCCGACGCCGAACCCTCCCTCGGCTCGCTGCTGTACATCACCACCGTCCCCGAGGGCGGCAGCGGCGGCGACACCGTCTTCGCCAACATGCACCTCGCCTACGAACTGCTCTCACCGGCGATGCGCGGCTTCCTCGAAAGCCTCACCGCCGTCCACGACGGAGCCCTGCCCTGGACCGCCGCCGGACAGACCCCGCCGCCCGAGTACGAGGTGCCCCGCACCGAACAGCCGGTCGTCGCCCGCCACCCGGAGACCGACCGCAAGCTGCTGTTCGTCAACGCCCCCTACACCTCGCACATCACCCAGCTGTCCCGCGTCGAGAGCGACGCACTGCTGGAGATGCTGTACGCGCACATAGCCCGCACCCAGTTGCTGCACTGCCGGGTCCGCTGGCAGGAGCGCACCCTCGTCCTCTGGGACAACCGCAGCGTCCAACACCACGCCGTCTGGGACTACTTCCCGCACACCCGCGAGGGCCGCCGGATCGCGGTCAACGGCAGTCGCCTGCACGCGTGATCCGGTTCCCCGACAGAAGCGACGGTGCCTCGAACCCACGACCACTGCTCACGGCTCCGACGTCCGCAGAACCTCCAACGCCGTGACGGCCACGTGCAGTTGGGTGCGTTCGGCGCCGGCTTCCAGGTCGGCGCCGAGGAGGCGTTCGATGGTATGGAGGCGTTGGTAGAAGGCCTGCCGGGAGAGTCCCACGCGCTTGGCGGCGATCGACTTGTTGCCGGCGGCGTCGAGGTACTCCCGCAGGGTGCTGAGGAGGTCGCTGCCGTGCCGGGCGTCGTGCTGGACCAGGCGACCGAGTCGATGTTCCACGTACTTCTGGACCCGGACGTCGTCGCGCAGGGAGTAGAGCAGTTCCGGCAGGCCGACGTCGGAGGCTACATGGAAAGGGCGGTCGCGGGAGGTGGGCCCGATGGCGTCGGCGACCTCCTCGGCCTCGCGGAACGACCGTGTGACCTGGCCGAGTTCGGTGACCCCCGGGCCGACGGCGACGACCACGTCCTCCCCGAACGTGGCCCGCAGATCGACGGCGATGCGCTCCACGACCGGCTGCCACGCACTCGCGCGGGCCAGTGCCATGAGCAGTCCGGTACGACGCCCCGATAGGTCTCCCACCAGAGCTTTGACGCCGGATGTGAGGAGCCCTTCGGCAAGGTGGGCGCTCACCGTGACGTCACCGACTCGCGCCCCCGAGTGGTCGACGACGACCGGCAGGAGACGGTGCCCGGTCGTGGGGAGCCCCAGCGCCTCGGCCCGCAACCGCGCCTCGGTCCGACTGCGATACCGCCAGTGCAGCAGATCGAGCAGGACGGAACTGTGCGCCCGCCGGTCCCACTCCGGCGCACCGGTGAGCCGGGCCAACGTGAGGGCGGTGGCGGCCTGTTCGAGGATCATCGTGTGCTCGGGCCCGAAGGGCGGTCCGGCCGTGAGGGGCAGCATGACCAGCCGCCCCCACCGACTGCTCCGCTCCTCGACCGGCGCCACCAGCCACCCCTCGGGCCCGCTGGCCGCCGCCCGGTCCGGCGTCCCGGCGGCGCGTGAACGACGCGGCCAGGCATCCAGCACCTGCCCGTCCGCGCGTCCGGCCACCGCCCAACTCACCGCGTGGTGGATCAAGTTCTCCAGTACGACGGGACACCCCGAGAGGTCCGAGGCGGTCTGCACGAACTCCTCGGGCTCGGCCCCGCGGAGAGTGAGCGACGTGAACAACTCGTGCACATGCTGGGCGCGGCGCAGCAACTCGCCCTGCGCGTCCAGGATCAGGGCGTGCACGGTCTGAGTCACCTCGATGAACCGCACCCCGCGCGCCAGCACGATCAGCGGCAGATCCCGCTCACTGCACGCGGTGACGAGATCCGGGGGCGCCTGCTGGTACCGGCGCCCCAGCTCCACGACCAGCCCCGCCACCCCGACGTCCGCCAACTGGTCGACGTAGCCGCGCAGTTGTGTCGGATCCGAGGGGTGCGGCATACCCGTGGTGAGGACCAGCTCCCCGCCCTCCAGGAACGATGCGGGATCGAGCAGTTCGGTGACATGGACCCACCGGACCGTGCGGCCCAACTGCCCCTCCCCGGCCGCCACTCGGGGCATTCCGGCCGCGATGACAGGGAGTCGCAGGACGTCGGCGACCGTGAGAAACGGCATGAGGGCGGGTTCCTCCGGAGGTGGGGCGGTGGGGCTCCGGAACACTCTGCGGGGTTGGGTGAGGGGTGTGCAAGCTTCTCAGAAGGGTGCGCCTGGTCGCCGTAGCGTGCCTGTTGCGTTGGCGGGTGCGCGCTCGTTGTGGCTGGTCGCGCCCACGCGGCGGAGCCGCATATCGACACAGCCCCGCGCCCCTGAGGGGGGTCAGGGGCGGCGTGCGATTAGATCCGCGACCGTGGCTATCGGGGACGTACGGCCTCGCCCGCCCGTCTCGTGCATGTCCGCCAAGCGATAGGCCACGTAGAGCCCGCGCACCCCGAGCCATCGCAACGGTTCCGGTTCCCATGTACCGGATCGGTGCCCGGCCCACGGCAACCGGGTCAGCCGGGATTCTCGTCCCAACACCAGGTCGGTGAGCGTCCGGGCGGCGAGGTTTGTGGAGGTCACCCCGTGTCCCACATACCCGCCGGCCCAGCCGAGTCCGGTCGCCCGGTCGAGCCCCACCGTCGCCGACCAGTCCCGCGGCACCGCGAGTACGCCACACCAAGCGTGATCGACACGGGTGCCGGCGGTCTGCGGCAGCACCTTGTACAAGGTCTCGGTCAGCTCAGCGATCGTCCGGTCAGCCACGCGACCGTCGGAGTCGGTTCGCGACCCGAACCGATACGGCACCCCGCGCCCGCCGATCGCGATCCGGTCGTCCGGAGTGCGCTGTGCGTACAGGTGACCGTGGGCGGTGTCGCCCAGAGTCTCGCGCCCGGCCCACCCGATTTCCTCCCAGACCCCCTCCGCGAGCGGCTCGGTCACGATCATCGAGCTGTTCATCGGCAACCAAGCCCGCCGCAGTCCCTTGAGCGACGCGGTGAACCCCTCCGTCGCCCGCAGGACAACAGGCGCGCGCACCACACCATGTGCGGTGACCGCGCGCCCCGGCTCGACGACGCTCACCGGCGACTTCTCGTAGAGGCTCACACCAAGGCGTACGACCACGTCGGCAAGCCCCCGCACCAGGGCCGCCGGCTGCAAGCGGGCGCAGTGCGGTGTCCAGGCGGCCGCCGTCATTCCCTCGATGCGGATACGTTCGGCGGCCTCCTCGGGTGTCAGCAGCACCGCGTCCGTGACGCCCCACTCGTGATCGGCCTCGGTCTTGTGCCGCAGTCGGCTCGCCTGCGCCGGGGTCCGGGCCACGCGCAGGGTGCCGCCCTTGACGATGTCGGCGTCGATGCCCTCCCGATCCGCGACGGCGATGATCTCGTCGACGGCCTCGTTCATCGCGCGCTGATAGTCGAGCACCGCGTCCCGCCCGTACTGCTTGGCCAGCCGGTCACGGGCCCCGGGCACCAGCCCCGATGCCCAGCCGCCGTTACGCCCGGAGGCGCCGAACCCGGCGAACTCGGCCTCCAGGATGGTGATGTGGAGCGAAGGGTCGGCCAGCTTCAGGTAGTACGCGGTCCACAACCCGGTGAGACCCGCGCCCACGATGCACACATCGGCATCGCGGTCGCCGGGCAACGCGGGGCGGGGCGTGGGGAGTTCGGAGAACCAGTGGGAGATCCGGCCGTTGACCGGTCCGGGGCGGCCGAGCGTGGTCGCGCTCACGGGGGTGTTCCTTTCGAAGCGGCGGGCGTGCGGGTGCCGGGAGTTCAGACGCCGAGCAGGCCGGGCAGCTCGGACAGGTCCTTGATCTCCTCGTACGGCTGGAACGCGGCCGAGCCGGGGAAGCCGTAGCGGTTCACCCAGATCCGCCGCATGCCCGGGTACCGCTTGGTCGGCATGATGTCGTACTCCCAGCCCTGGGCGGTGTGGATGATGTCCTCCGGGCCGCGCCCGGTCGCCTTCATCAGGTACTCGAAGGCCTGCGGCAACGGCTTGTACGCCCCGGCCTGTTCGGCGGTCAGGACGTAGTCCCACTCGACGCCCAACTCGTCGACGGCGTACGAGATGAGGTCGTCCTCGCTGTTGGAGAGGATCGCGATGTCGTACTCGCCCTTCAACCGGCGCAGCGCGTCCGGGACTTCGTGGAACGGCTTGAACTTCTTGATGGCCTCGACCAGCGCCTCGCCGTCCTCGTCCCGGTACTCCAGGCCGTGCAGCAGCATGACGTTGCGCAGGGTGCCGCGCACGATCTCGCGGTAGGGGCGGTACGCGTCGACGACACCCTGGAAGCGCATGACGTACGCGTCGTGGTGGAACTGGTCCGGGTCGACGCCGAGTCGGGCGAGCCGGTCCTCGACGATCTCGTGCGTGGCGGCGCGGGTGTCGAAGTTGATGAGGGTGCGGTAGCAGTCGAAGCTGACGACCTTGCGCATGGGGTGAACTCCTTGATGGGGGCGGGGCGTTCAGAATCCGGGGAGCTTCAGGGGCGGCCGCTGGCTTCCGCCAGGCTCAAGTCCTTGGTCTCGGGGGCGAGGAAGTACGACACGACGAGTCCCGCCAGCGTGATCACCACCGCGATGCCGAGCGTGCCGCGTACGCCCAAGTCGTCGGCGGCTATGGGGAGGAGGAACGTCGACGTGGCCGAACCGACCCGGCTCATCGCGGTGGCGATGCCGACTCCCGTGGCTCGCAGATCAGTCGGGAAGAGTTCGCTCGGGTAGACGAACTGGAGCCCGCTGCCCGCCGCTTCGAAGAACTGGAACGCCGCGAACAGCGTCACCACCAGGAACGCCCAGTGCAGTGGCAGCACGGCCAGCGCGAGCAACGACACGGTGATGCAGGCGAAGGTGCTGATCAGCAGCGGGCGGCGGCCGATCCGGTTGACGACCACGAGACCGAGGGCGATGCCCGCGACGGCGAGCGTGGTGATCAGCGCGCTCGCGCCGTACGTGCTCTCCACGCCGAAGGCCGACAGCATCTGGGGCTGGAAGGAGCGGACCGCGAAGGCGGGCGCGACCTGGCAGATCCAGAACACGGAGCAGAAGACGACCGGCACCGTGTAGCCGCGTTTGAAGATCTCGACGAGGTTGCCGAGGCCGGAGCCGCCGCTGTGTTCGCGGCGGGGCTCGGAGAGGAGTTCGTCGGCGTCGATGTCGGGGCCCAGGTGTTGGTGCACGACGGCTCGCGCCTCGTCCATCCGGCCGCGCGAGGCCAGCCAGCGCGGGGACTCGGGGATCCCGGCCCGGAAGACGAGGAACACCAGCGCCGGGACCGCGCCGGAGACCAGCATCCAGCGCCAGGCGTCGGCACCGAGACCGGTCAGCGCCCAGCCGACCCAGTAGCTCACGCCGTAGCCGATCCACCAGGCCAGTACCAGGCCGGAGAGGGCGGGGCCGCGCAGTCGGCGGGGGACCAGTTCGGTGGTGAGGGCGGAGGCGATGGGGTAGTCGGCGCCGATCGCGACGCCGATGAGGAGCCGCAGCACCACGAGCTGCCAGGCCTCCGCGACGAAGAACTGGAGCGCAGAGAAGACCACGAACGCGGCCAGGTTGAGGACGTACATCAGGTGCCGGCCGACTCGGTCGGTGATCGGACCGAAGACGACACCGCCGATGAACACGCCGATCAGGACGGACGCGGCGACCAGGCCGGTCCACAGGGTGTCGAGGGCGAGTGCGGGGGTGATGAGGCCGAGGGCGACGCCCATCACGCCCAGCAGATAGCCGTCGCAGAACGGGCCGCCCATGGCGACCGCCATGATCCGGCGGTGGAAGGAACTGACGGGCGCGTCGTCGAGCGACGAGGCACCTCCGGTGGTGGAGGACGAGGTCACGGACATGCTTGAGGCTCCTGGGGACGCGGGGCGGAGGAGATCGTGCGTCAAGCATTCGAATGCGTACGCCGCTGTACGCCGGAGGGACCGACAGGTCACCGGGGTGAGGAGTGGGGGAGGTGAGGCGGTCCGGGGTTGGCCAACACCCTGGTTCAGCGCGCGGCCACCGTCAATGAACACCGTGTTCGCATCGCCACCGGCGGGTTGACAGTGTGTTCCGCGGCCGCGGTCCGGTTGACAGACCGTCCACAGCGGGCGGGCCGGGGGAACACGTTGACCGTTGCCCCTCCCGGCGCACCGCCCACAGGGTGGGAGATGTCCCCCGCACCTCCTCACGTCGTGGGAGAACCGCCGTATGAGCCACCTGTCCGAGCACCTGCGCCAGGCCACACCGGTCGTCGTCGAACGCGGCGAGGGGGTGCATCTCTTCGGTACGGACGGCCGCCGCTATCTGGACTTCACCGCCGGCATCGGCGTCACCAGCACCGGCCACTGCCACCCCAAAGTGGTCGCCGCCGCGCAGGAGCAGGTCGCCACGCTGATCCACGGCCAGTACACGACCGTCATGCACCAGCCGTTGCAGCGTCTCGTCGAGCGGCTCGGCCAGGTCCTCCCCGAGGGGCTCGACAGCCTCTTCTTCGCCAACTCCGGCAGCGAGGCCGTCGAGGCGGCACTCCGGCTCGCCCGTCAGGCCACCGGCCGCCCCAACGTCGTCGTCTGCCACGGCGGTTTCCACGGCCGTACGGTCGCCGCCGCGTCGATGACGACCTCCGGCGCCAAGGTGCGCACCGGGTTCGGGCCGCTCATGGGCGGGGTCGTCATCACGCCGTTCCCGCATGCCTTCCACTACGGGTGGGACGAGGAGACGGCGACCCGCTTCGCCCTGCGCGAGTTCGACCAGCTCCTCCAGACCGTCTCCGATCCCGACGACACCGCCGCGATCTTCGTCGAACCGGTCCTCGGCGAGGGCGGCTACGTCCCCGCCAACTCCGCCTTCCTGCAAGGACTTCGGGAACGCGCCGACCGTCACGGCATCCTGCTCGTCCTCGACGAGATCCAGACCGGCGTCGGCCGCACCGGCCGCTTCTGGGGCCACGACCACTTCGACGTCCGCCCCGACATCCTCATCACGGCCAAGGGGCTGGCCAGCGGCTTCCCGCTGTCCGGCATCGCGGCCTCCGACGAGTTGATGCGAAAGGCCCGGCCCGGTTCGCAGGGCGGTACGTACGGTGGGAACGCGGTCGCCTGCGCCGCGGCCGTCGCCACGCTCGACGTCGTCGAGGAGGAGAGCCTCGTTGCGAACGCCGCCGCCATGGGCGCCCGGCTGCGCGCGGGGCTGGACGAAGTTGCTGCGAAGAATCCCGCGATAGGTGACGTGCGCGGGCTCGGTCTGATGCTGGCGAGCGAGTTCGTGACGGAGGACGGCGAGCCCGACCCCGGAGCGGCAACTCGCGTGATGCGCGCGGCCGTTGAGGAGGGGCTGCTCCTGCTGCCGTGCGGGCCGTGGGGCAACGTCGTCCGTATGATCCCGCCGCTGATCGTCGACGCGGGCTCGATCGACGAGGGGCTGCGCGCCTGGTCGGTCGCCGTCGCGGCGGGCACGGGCGGATGACCGACGCCCGCTCCCTGGTCGACCTGCTGGCCCGGACGGCTCCGGGCCTGGAGGTCGACACGGGGGAGGGGCGGCGCGCACAGTACGCGTACGACGCGTCCAACTACCGGGTGCCGCCCCTCGCCGTCGCCTTCCCGCGCTCCGCCGACGACGTGGCGGCGCTCGTACGGGCCTGCCGCGACCTGCGCATCCCGCTCACGGCGCGCGGGGCGGGCACCAGCATGGCGGGCAACGCGATCGGACCCGGCCTGGTTCTCGACTTCTCCCGCCGCCTGAACAAGGTCGTAGCGGTCGACCCCGAGACCCGCACCGCCGTCGTCGAACCCGGCGTGGTCCTCGACGATCTCCAGCGCGCCGCCGCCCCGCACGGCCTGTTCTTCGGCCCCGACCCGTCCTCCCACAGCCGCTGCACCCTCGGCGGCATGATCGGCAACGACGCGTGCGGGAACCACTCGGTGCGCTACGGCCGGACGGTCGAGCACGTCGAGGAGCTGGAGATCGTGACGGCCACGGGAGTGCGCGCGGTGGCCGGGGTCGGGGGACTGCGCGCGGTCGAGAGCGGGAACGCGGCTGAGATCGCCACGCTGGAAGGCGAGTTGACCCGGCTCGTCGACGACAACCTCGCCGCCCTGCGCACCGAACTCGGCCGCATCCCCCGCCAGGTCTCCGGCTACCAGCTCCACCACCTCCTTCCGGAGCACGGCAGACACACGGCCCGTGCCCTGGTGGGCACCGAGGGCACCTGCGCGATCGTCACCCGCGCGACCGTACGACTGCACCCCGTGCCCGCCGCCACCACACTGCTCGCGCTCGGCTACCGGGACGTCGTGGACGCCGCTTCGGACGTCCCGGCGATCCTGCGCCACCGGCCCACCGCCGTCGAGGGGATGGACGAGGCCATCGTCGCCACCCTCCGCCACCGGCGCGGCCCGCACGCCGTCACCGGTCTGCCCGAGGGCGCCGCCTGGCTTTACGTCGAACTCGACGGCACCGACCAGGCCGACGCCGACGCACGCGCTACCGATGTCCTCGCCGAACTCCGGGCCGGGGAACGGATGGTGGCGGGCCGCGTCATCGACGACCCCGCCGAACGCCGTTCCCTGTGGCGCGTACGCGAGGACGGCGCGGGACTCGCCGCCCGCCTCGTCGACGGCGGCACATCCTGGCCCGGCTGGGAGGACGCGGCCGTCGACCCGCACCAACTCGCCGACTACCTACGGGACTTCCGCACCCTCCTTGCCAAGCACGACTTCACCGGTGTGCTGTACGGACACTTCGGCGCGGGCTGCGTCCACGTCCGCATCGACTTCGACCCCGCGACGCCCGAGGGCGCCGCCGCCATGCGCACCTTCCTGCAGGAAGCCGCCGCGCTGGTCGTCGCACACGGTGGCACCCTGTCCGGCGAACACGGCGACGGCCGCGCCCGCAGCGAACTCCTCGCCACCATGTACAGCCCGCGCATGCGAGCCGCGTTCGCCTCCTACAAGCGGCTGTACGATCCCGACGGCATCCTCAATCCCGGGGTGATCGTCGACCCGGCGGCCGTCGACGCCGACCTCGCGCTGTACCCGATCACCTCCCGTGCGCCGGCCAACTCCCCTTCTCTGCAAGGGGGTTTCACCTTCCCCGACGATCCGGGCGGCCTCGCCGAAGCGGCGAGTCGGTGCATCGGCGTGGGGCGTTGCCGCAGCGACACCGGCGGAGCCATGTGCCCCAGCTACCGCGCCACCCACGACGAACGCGACTCCACGCGGGGCCGCGCCCGGCTGTTGCAGGAGATGCTGCGCGACGGCCCTGGCACCGTCGTCACCGACGGCAGTCGCTCGACGGAGGTACGGGACGCCCTCGACCTGTGCCTGTCCTGCAAGGCCTGCGCCGCCGACTGCCCGGTGGGTGTCGACATGGCGACGTACAAGTCGGAGTTCCTGCACCGGCACTACCGGCGCCGGCTGCGCCCGCTCAGCCATTACAGCCTGGGCTGGCTGCCCTGGTGGGCGGCGCTGGCCCGCTGGTTCGCCCGCCCCGTGAACGCCGTACTCGGTGGACCGCCCGGCCGACTGGTCGCACGGCTCGGCGGGGTGACTACCGAGCGCACTCTGCCGCGCTTCGCCCGACGCCGTGACCTCCGGGCCCAGGTGCCTGCGCAACCGTCGACTCCGGCCGCCGTCCTGCTCGTCGACTCCTTTACCCGGGCCTTCCGCCCCGACGTCGCCGGAGCCGCCGCCCGCGTCCTGGCCGACGCCGGTGTCCCCGCGACCGTGCGCGACGGACTGTGCTGCGGGCTCACCTGGATCAGTACCGGCCAACTCGGCATCGCCCGGCGGGTGTTGACCCGTACTGTCGAACGACTCGACGCCGAGGGCGAGTTGCCCATCGTCGTGCCCGAACCGAGCTGCGCCGCCGCACTCCGCCACGACGCACCCGCCCTCCTCGGCACGGACACCGCACGCCGGGTCGCCGCACGCGTCCACACCTTCTCCGGCGCGCTGACCGAACTGGCCGACCCCGACTGGAAACCCGCGACCGTCCCCGACCGCGTCACGCTCCAGACCCACTGCCACGAGTACGCCGTCTTCGGCGAGACCGCCCAGAGCGCACTGCTGCGACGACTCGGCGTCGGACAGGTCGACGAGGCGAACGGTTGCTGCGGCCTGGCCGGCAACTTCGGCTTCGAGGCCGAGCACTACGACACCTCCATGGCCGTCGGCGCCCTCTCCCTCGCTCCGAAGCTCGCCGCACTCGATCCCGACGCCACCGTCCTCGCCGACGGCTTCAGTTGCCGTACCCAGGCGGCCCATCTGACCGGCCCGGACGGCCCGCAGGCCCGGCACCTGGCCCAACTGCTCGACCCGAACCCGTCCGGAGGAACCCGCTGATGACCACCACCACGTCTACCTCTACGTCTGTCGTCGAGACCGTTCCCAAGCAGCTGTTCATCGGCGGGAGTTGGCAGGACGCGGGCGACGGCGGTCGTTTCGCCGTGGACGACCCGGCGACCGGCGAGCGGCTGTGCGAGGTGGCCGACGCGTCACCGGCCGACGGGCAACGCGCCCTTGATGCGGCGGTGTCGGCGCAGGAGGCCTGGGCGGCGACCGCGCCCCGCGCCCGCAGTGAGATCCTGCGCCGCGCCTACGAGATCATCCTCGAACGGCGGGAAGAACTCGCCCTGTTGATGACCCTGGAGATGGGCAAGCCCCTCGCGGAGGCGCGCGGCGAGGTCGGTTACGCGGCGGAGTTCTTCCGCTGGTTCTCCGAGGAGGCCGTACGGATCGAGGGCGGGTTCACCCGGACCCCGGACGGAGCCAACCGCGTCCTGGTCATGCGGCAGCCGGTGGGCCCCTGCCTCCTCATCACCCCGTGGAACTTCCCCCTTGCGATGGGCACCCGCAAGATCGGACCCGCGATCGCGGCCGGCTGCACCATGGTCCTCAAGCCCGCCCCGCAGACCCCGCTCTCCAGCCTGGCCCTTGCCGGTATCCTCACCGAGGCGGGACTGCCCGAGGGCGTGCTCAACGTCGTGACCACTACCGACGCCGCCGGAGTGATCGAGCCCCTGCTGCGCGGCGGGGGCGTGCGCAAACTGTCCTTCACCGGCTCGACCCAGGTCGGGCGACTGCTCCTCGCCCAGTGCGCCGACACCGTCGTCCGCACCTCCATGGAGCTGGGCGGCAACGCGCCCTTCATCGTCTTCGAGGACGCCGACCTCGACCGGGCCGTCGAGGGCGCCATGGTCGCGAAGATGCGCAACATGGGCGAGGCGTGCACCGCGGCCAACCGCTTCTTCGTGCACAGCGCGCTCGCGGACGCGTTCGCCGAGCGGCTCGCCGAGCGCATGACCGCACTCGCCGTCGGTCCCGGGACCCGACCCGGTTCCCAGGTGGGCCCGTTGATCGACGCCGCGGGACGCGCCAAGGCCGACGGTCTCGTCCGGGACGCGGTGACGCGCGGCGCGAAGGTACTGACCGGCGGTGAAGTCCCGGACGGGCCGGGCCACTTCTATCCGCCGACGGTGATCACCGAGGTCCGCCCGGACTCCGAGCTGATGCGGGCGGAGATCTTCGGCCCGGTTGCCGCGATCCTCACCTTCGACACGGAGGACGAGGTCGTCCGCGCCGCCAACGACACCGAATGGGGCCTGGTCGGCTACCTGTTCACCCGCGACCTCGACCGCGCCCTGCGTGTGGGGGAGCGGCTGGAGACCGGCATGGTCGGCATCAACACCGGCCTGGTCTCCAACCCCGCCGCACCCTTCGGCGGCGTCAAGCAGTCCGGTCTCGGCCGCGAGGGCGGACGGGTCGGCATCGACGAGTTCCTGGAGTACAAGTACCTCGCCATCCCCGTGGTGGACGGCCGTGACTGACCGGCTCGTCGTCCTGCACCAGGGCGTCCTGCCACCGAACGCCGAGCAGATCGAAGCGCTCGCGGAAACGGTGTACGCCACCGAGGAGGAACTGCCGCTCCTCCTGCCGGGCGCGGACATCCTGCTGTGCTGGCACTCCATCACCCCGGCGGTCGCGGCGAGTTGGCCGAAGGACCCGGGCCCGGCCCCCGGCTGGGTCCACGTGGCCGCCGCCGGAGTGGACTCGCTGCTCTTCCCGGCGCTCGTCGAGAACCCGGACGTGGTGCTGACCAACTCGCGGGGCGTCTACGACCGGGCCATCGCCGAATACGTACTCGGCCTGATCCTCGCCCTCGCCAAGGACTTCCCCGGCAGCTGGGAGCACCAGCGGCGTCGTGAGTGGCGTCCCCGCGACAGCGAACGGATCGGCGGCCGCAAGGTGCTGGTCTGGGGGACCGGGCCCATCGGCCGTGCGGTCGCCCGCATGCTGCGCGCGGTGGGTATGCGGGTGTGCGGCGCCGGGCGCACCGCACGTGCCGACGACCCGGACTTCGGGACGGTGCACGAGGGCGTGGGCCTGCGGACCGCGCTGGCCGACGCGGACTACGTGATCCTCGCGGCCCCGCTCACCCCGGCCACCCGTTGCATGGTCGACGCGTCCGTCCTCGGCGCGATGAAACCCGGGGCCCGGCTGGTCAACGTCGGCCGGGGCGGTCTCGTGGACGAAGAGGCGCTCGTCAAGCACCTCGCGGACGGCCGGCTGGCCGGGGCGGCCCTGGACGTCTTCGCGCAGGAGCCGCTGCCCGCCGCCTCACCGCTGTGGGACATGCCCGGCGTGATCGTCTCCCCGCACACGGCGGGCGAAGTGACCGGCTGGCGTGTCGAGTTGGCGGACCTGTTCCTGGAGAACCTCACCCGCAGGGCGCAGGGCCGGCCGCTGCGGAACGTGGTCGACAAGGAGAAGGGCTATGTGAGGGACCGAACCGCCATGGAGCCGTGCTGAGTTCGGGTGCCGACGGTTGCCGCGCGGGCTCACCCTCCCATGCGCCGCCCGGCGATCTCCGCGGCCGTGTCCGCCACCAACTGCCCCCATTCGGGGAGCCGTTCGGCGTCGTACCGCGAGTCCGGCATGGAGACGGCCACGGCGGCGAGAGGCGTGCCGTTCTCGTCGAGGATCGCGGCGGCCAGCGCGCACACGTCCGGCCGGTACTGGTTGCGGTTGACCGCGTAGCCGTCGGTCCGCACGCGCTCCAACTCGGCGCGCAGCAGGTCGGGTTCGGCAGGTGTGGACGCGCTGTAGCTCTCCAGACCGCGGTCGATCAGCTCGTCCACGTCGGCCCTCGGCAGATGGGCGAGGATCGTGCGGCCCGTGGCGGTGGCGTGCAGCGGTGAGGTGTCGCCGATGGTGTGGAACGTCCGTACCGCGTGATCGCAGTCCACCCGGTCCACGACCACCATGCACTGCAACGCGTCCGGCACCGAGAGGTGAATGGTCTCGTTGACCGCGTCCCGTAGCCGGATCATGGGTTCCCTCGCGGCCGCGAACAGACTCGATCCCTGGAGCGCCGCGGGCCGTACGGCCAGCACCCGGGCGCCGATCTCCCAGCGTGTGGTGTCCTTGCGGTTGGCCCGCAGCCACCCCGCCTCGTTCAGTGTGACCAGCGTGCGCTGCACCGTCGACTTGGGCAGTCCGAAGAGCTTGGTCAGTTCCCCCACCGTCACCGGCTGGTGCTGGGCCACCGCCTCCAGAATGCGCAGTGACCTGGTGACGCTCTTCATTTCCATCTGGTTTCCCCCTGTTAATCCTGCGAATGGTCTGACGACAGCCTCTTGACCCCCGTCAACGGCACTGCCATTCTCGTGCCAGATTCTAGCACAGCGTGCCACATAGTGGCACGGTCTCCGAAGAGAGGAACTCCGGGTGGCAGCCAGCAAGCGCGTCGCCGTCGTCGGCGTTGGAACGATGGGCAGCCAGGCCGCCTGGCGCCTGGCGTCCCGCGGAGCCGAGGTCGTCGGGTACGACCGCTTCGCCCCGGGCCACGACCGCAGCGCGGCCGGCGGCGAGACCAGGATCTTCCGCAGTGCCCACTTCGAGGACTCCCGCTACGTCCCGCTGCTCAAGCACGCCGACATCCTGTGGGAGGAGCTGCAGCGGGAGACCGGCCGTGAACTGCGCCGCCTGACCGGCTGCCTGCTCATGGGGCCCACGGAACACCAGCAGATGGCGACCGTCCTGGAGTCCGTCGCCGAGCACGGCCTCGACCACGAGGTCCTCGACACCGAGGCGCTCGCCAAGCGCTTCCCCCAGTTCCGCATCGAGGCCGGCGACGCGGCCGTACTGGACCGCCACGCGGGCTTCATCCGGCCCGAGCTGACGATCCTGAGCGCCGCCCGCCGAGCGGAGGAGCTCGGCGCCCGCATCCACCGCTACACCCCGGTCCGCGAGATCGTGCCGCACGCGAACGGCGTGGAGATCCGCACCGACGCCGGCACCGAACGCTTCGACAGCGCCGTGGTCACCGTCGGCCCGTGGGTGAACGACCTGCTGCCGGACCTGCCCTGGGAGGTGGACATCAGGCGCCTCGTCAACGCCTGGTACGTGCCCACCACCGACGACTGGTCCGGCCAGGAGCGCCCGGCCTTCATCCGCACGGCCCCCACCCACTGCTACGGCCTGCCCTCCCCGGACGGCGTCTCCGTCAAGCTCGGCCTCTCCCGCGCCCTGCACCGTCCGGCCGGCGACCCGAACCGGCTCGAACGGACCGTGGAACCAGGGGAGTTGGACATCTTCACCGAACTCCTGGGCCGGTACATGCCCGACCTGCACCCCGACCCGATCCGCCTCTCCGTCTACATGGAGGGCTACACCGAGAGCAGCCGTCCCCTCGTCGGCCCGCTGCCGGGCCACGACAACGTGGTGCTGCTCGCCGGGTTCTCCGGCCACGGCTTCAAACTCTCGCCCGCCATGGGCGACATCGCCGCGGACCTCGCGCTGGACGATGCCTCGCCGCAGCCCATCGACTTCATCTCCACCCTCGACCGAGCAGACGCGTGAGCGCCATGACCGACGACCTGCTGACTGTGGGCACGCTGAGCGCCGCGCCCGGCACCAAGACCCGCGGCACCGTCCCCGCCGACCTGGGCACCCTCACCGTCGACATCCCGCTGACCCTGGTCAACGGCGCCCACCCCGGCCCCCGGGTCCTGATCACCGCAGGCGTCCACGGCGGCGAGTTCACCGGGATCGACGCAGCCACCCGGCTCGCGGCCCTCCTCGAACCCGCCCTGGTCCACGGTCAGTTGATCATCTGCCCCGTCGCCAACCCCCCGGCCGTCTACCGGGGACGGCTCGGCATCTCCCCGCTCGACGGCGTCAACATCAACCGCGTCTTCCCCGGCGACCCCGACGGCGGCCCCACCGAACGGCTGGCCGCGTGGCTCTTCGCCCACCTGGTGAACGGCGCCGACGCCTACGCCGACCTGCACGCCGGCGGCATCGACGAGGTCCTGCGGAACTTCGTCGGCTACCGCCTCACCGGCGACGTGCGACACGACGCGAGGACCGCCGACATGGCCCGCTCGCTCGGCATCGAGGACATCGTCATCGGCCTCGACACCAAGGGCGGCAACAGCCAGGCCGCCGCCGCCCGCGCCGGGATCCCGGCGATCCTCGTCGAGACCGGCCAACTCGGCGAACGCGACCCGGACGCCGCCCGCCGTCTGGTCGACGGCCTGCACGGGATGCTGCGCCGGCTCGACGTCCTCACCTCCGACGGCAGTGCCGGCGAACCCGTACGCGAATGGGTCTGGGTCGCCGGCGTCACCGCCGAGCAAACCGGCCTGTGGTACCCGGAGTTCACCGCCGGCGACGACGTGACCGAGGGCCAGGTCATCGGCCGCGTCATCGACCCGGCCGACGGCCGGGAACACAAGGTCCACACCCCGGCCGGCGGCCGAGTCTTCTACGGCATGCACGGCCTGACGGTAGCCCCCGGCACCGAACTGGCCGCCATAGCCGTCCCCCGCCCCTCCACCCACTGACACCAGGGCCCGGTAAGGGGCGCGGGGAACCGCGCGACCGGCCACAACGGACCCGCACCGAAGAGAACCACCCCAACCACTCCACCCGCACCCCAGCCCCTCATCACGTACCGCACCACCAGGAGGCCCCGGTGAGAGATGCCCGGATAGACCGCAGAGTGTTCCTGCGCGGAGTCGGCGGAGTGGCCGCAGGCATCGCCGCCACCACGCTCACCGCCTGCGGCACCGGCACCAGCCGGTCCGTCGACAGCGGCGGCAAGAGCTCCAGGACACTCGTCGTGCGCGACAGCGGCGGCACCTACGGCGACGCCAACCAGAAGGCGGTCTACGAACCGTTCACCAAGGAGACCGGCATCCAGGTCAAGGTGGTGAACATCGAGTACGCGCAGATGCTCGCCCAGATCAAACAGGGCCGCCCCCAGTTCGACGTCATCGACGACTCGATGGCCGACTTCGTGCTCTTCAAGCAGCAGGGCGCCACCCAGACACTGGACTACGACCGGCTGAAGAACTCCAAGAACGCCGGCATCGCCAAGTCCCTCCTCACCACCAACGCGATCGGCAAGAACTACTGGGCCAGCGTCATGGCCTACCGCACGGACGCCTTCGGCGGGAGGAAGCCGACCTCGTGGGCCGACTTCTGGGACACCAAGGCGTTCCCCGGCAGCCGCGCGCTCCAGGCCCTGGACGCCGACCTGCCCGAGCTGGAGTTCGCCCTCCTCGCCGACGGCGTGGACCCGGACAAGCTGTACCCCCTCGACGTGGACCGGGCCTTCAAGTCCCTCGACGCGATCAAGGGACACGTCAAGAAGTTCTGGGACACCGGCGCCCTCCCCGGCGTACTGCTGGGCCGCGAGGAGGTCGTCGCCTCCAGCGTGTGGCACGGCCGCCTCGACGCCCTCATCAAGCAAGGCGTGCCGCTCGCCTACCAGTGGAACGGCGCCCGCCGCCAGAGCAACGGGCTCGCCATCCCCAAGGGCGCCGCCAACCTCGACGCCGCCTACCAGCTCATCGACTTCTCGCTGCGGCCCGAAGTGCAGGCCGCCTACGCCGAGTTGTACCCGATGGCCCCGACCGTGCCCGCCGCCTACAAGAAGCTCTCCACGGCCACCGCCGACAACTTGGCAGGCTCCGCCGCCCACTTGGAGTCCGGCTTCGACCTGGACGTCGAGTGGTGGATCAAGAACCAGGACGCCGTCTCCAAGCGCTGGCAGGAGTGGTCGCATGCCTGAACTGGACGTGAAAGCTCCGGTGATCACCCGGCCACCGGACAGCGGCACCGGAAAACCCTTGTCCGTGACGGGACTTCGCAAGACGTACGGCGGTGTCACCGCCGTGGACGAGGTCTCCATGGAGATCGCGGCGGGCGAGTTCGTCACCTTTCTGGGGTCCTCCGGCTCCGGCAAGACCACCACCCTGATGATGATCGCCGGGTTCTGCGAACCCGACTCCGGCAGCATCGTCGTGGGCGACCGTGACGTGACCCGGCTGGCCCCGCAGAAGCGCGGCCTGGGCTTCGTCTTCCAGCAGTACCTGCTCTTCCCGCACATGACGGTCTGGGACAACGTCGCCTTCCCGCTCCAACTGCGCGGAATACCCAAGGCGGAGCTGCGCCGCCGGGTCGGCGAGACCCTGGAGATGGCCGGCCTCGACGGCATGGCCCGCCGCCGTCCGCGCGAGCTGTCCGGCGGCCAGCAGCAGCGCGTCGCCCTGTGCCGGGCGCTGGTCTACCGCCCGCCGGTGATCCTCATGGACGAACCGCTCGGTGCCCTCGACAAGAAACTCCGCGACCAGCTCCAGACCGAGATCAAGCGCATCCAGCGCGAACTCGGCCTCACCGTCATCTATGTGACGCACGATCAGGAAGAGGCCCTCGTCCTCTCCGACCGGATCGCGGTGATGCGGGACGGCCGGATCGACCAGTTCGACACCCCGAGGGAACTCTTCGAGGTCCCGCGCACCCCGTTCGTCGCGGACTTCCTCGGCGCGGCCAACTTCCTTGCCGGCAGCGTCCAGGAGCGGACATCGGAGCACACACTCGTGCGCCTCGACACAGGCGGCCTGCTGAAGGCCCGCCCCCTGGCGGAAGGATCCGGCGGGCGCGTCCGGGGCGCGGTCCAGCCCGGCCGGATCACCCTCTGCCCCGCCGGCGACGGCTTCTGCACCGGGACCGTCGAGACGGTCACCTACGTCGGAACGCTGGTGCGGGTCACGGTCCGCCCGACCGGCGGCGCGGACACCGACGTCGTACGACTGGAGCTCCCCGCCGGGCGGGCCCCGGCGCCCGGTGAACGCGTCGGTCTGACCGCCGAGCCGTCCGACGTCAGCGTGTTCGCCGACGCGGAACACGGGGGGTGAGCATGGCCGGAACCGCTCTCGCCGCGAAGCCGCGGCCGACGCCCACCGCGACACGCGGCCGCATGAACCGTCTGCGCCGAGCGCTGGCCGAACGCCGCACCCGCTACGGCCTGTTGAACGCCGCACCGGTCGTCGTCTACCTCCTGATCCTCTTCGTCTACCCGATCTTCAGCACCCTCCTCCTCAGCCTCAAGGGCGAGGAAGGCGGCTGGACCCTCCACTGGTACGCCGACGCGTTCCAGGGTGCCAACCTGGAGATCCTGCTCACCACCCTGCGGATCTCCGCCGAGACCTCCCTGCTCAGCCTCGTCATCGGCTTCCTGCTCGCCAACGCGGTGACCCGGCTGAAGCCCCTGTGGGCCGGCCTCGTGATGCTGGTCGTGATCGTCCCGCACTTCATCAGCGCGCTGGTGCGCACCTACGGTTGGATCATCCTGCTCGGCGAACACGGCGTCGTGAACAATGTCCTGACGGATCTTCACTTCCCGGGCGCACCCTTCCAGTTGCTCTACAACGAGGTCGGGGTCGTCATCGGCACCACCTCCGTGATGCTCCCGTACACCGTCCTCCTCCTGTACGCCGTGATGCGCGGTGTCGACCGCAGGCTGCTCGCCGCGGCGGCCAGCATGGGCGCGGGACGGATCACCATCTTCCGCCGCGTCTATCTGCCGCTGGTCGCTCCCGGACTGGTCAACGCCGGGGTGCTGTGCTTCATCCTCTGCCTCGGCTACTACCTCACCCCGGCCCTGATGGGCGGTGCGAAGCAGACCATGGTGGCCTCGCTCATCGACGACCAGGTCATGAAGCAGAACCAGTGGAACGGCGCCTCCGCACTCGGTATCGTCCTGCTGCTGCTCACCTTCGCGGGCCTCCTGCTCCTCCGACTCCTCAAGTCGGCGGGCGAGGCGTACCGGAAGCGGGGTACGGCATCATGATCGGCCTCCGTTCCACCCTCGCCGGACGCGTCGGCCTCACCGTCTTCGCCACCCTGATCCTGCTCTTCCTGGCCCTGCCGATCGTCGTCATCGTCGTCACCTCCTTCGGCAACGACGCCTTCGGCTCCTTCCCACCCCACTCCTGGACCCTCGGCTGGTACCGGCAGCTGTTCGCCGACGGCAGCAAGTGGCCGGCCGCCCTCTCCCTGAGCGCCCTGGTCGCCGCCCTGACGACGGTGTTCTCACTCATCCTCGGCGTGACCGCCGCGACCGCACTGGTCCGCAGCGAACTGCCCCTGCGCACCGCGGTCTACGGCCTGGTCCTCGCGCCCCTCGTGATCCCCCAAGTCGTCATCGCCCTGGGCCTGTTCCTGCTCTTCGAGCCTGCCTCGATGCTCGGCAGCCCGATCGCCATCGCGCTGGGCCACACCGTGCTGGCCTCACCCATCGCCGTGATGATCCTCATGGCCACCCTGAAGGGCATCGACGAACGGCTGGAGGACGCCGCGGCCAGCATGGGCGCAGGACGTCTCACCGTCGCCCGGCGCATCACCTTCCCGCTGGCCATGCCCGGGCTGGTCGCCGCCGCCGTCTTCTCCTTCATCACCAGCTTCGACGAGTTCTTCGTCTCCCAGTTCCTGTCCTCCGTGGACACCGTGACCCTGCCGGTCCAGGTGTTCAACGTCCTGCAGTACGACGTCGATCCGTCCGTGACGGCCGTCAGCGCGCTGCTCATCGCGGTCGCGGTCGTGGCCCTCGCACTGGTCGGCGCGGTGCGCCGGCTCGGCGGCTCCGGCAGGCAGGACGGCCTGCTGCCGACGGAGACCACCGTGGGCCTACCCGCCGGAATCGAGACCTGATGACCACCAGCACCACCCGCACCTCGTCAGGCGAACTGTCGGCCTCCGCGTCCCGACACCTGCTGCTGAACATGACCCCCAACGGCTCGGTCGGCACCGACGGCGACAACCTCTTCGTCGTGCAGCGCGGCGAGGGCCCCTACGTCGACGACGCGGACGGCAGACGCTACATCGACGGCCTCTCCGGCCTGTACTGCTGCCAGCTCGGCTACTCCTACGCGGCCGAGTTCGCCGAGGCCGCCGACCGGCAGCTCCGTGAACTGTGCTTCAGCCCGCTCTGGTCCGCCTCCGCCCACCCGACGGCCATCGAACTCGCCGAACGGCTGTCCCGGATCGCGCCCGTCGACATCGAGCACACCTTCTTCTCCGGCGGCGGCGCCGAAGCCGTCGAAACCGCCTGGAAGATCGCCCGCAAGTACCACGCCCTGCGCGGCGACACGGGCCGCACCAAGGCGATCGCCCGCCGCGGCGCCTACCACGGCCTCACCGTCGGCACCCTGTCGCTCACCGACGACCCCGGCCTGAAGGAGCCCTACGGCCCGCCCGCGATCGAGACCCGGTTCGTCTCCCACACCAACCGCTTCGGCCTGCCGGGGGAGTCGGCGGACGACACCGCCTTCACGGCCCGGCTGCTGCGCGAGGTGGAGGACGCGATCCTCGCCGAGGGCCCGGAGACGATCGCGATGCTGATCGCCGAACCGGTGCAGAACCGCGGCGGCTGCATCACCCCGCCCGAGGGCTACTGGCCCGGCCTCAGAACGCTCGCCGACCGCTACGGCTTCCTGCTCGTCGCCGACGAGGTGATCACCGCGTTCGGCCGCCTCGGCGAGTGGTTCGGCGGCGACCGCTACGGCGCCCGCCCCGACATCGTCACCGTCGCCAAGGGCATCACCGCCGGCTACGCCCCCATGGGCGCCACCCTCGTCGGCACCAAGGTCACCGAGGTCCTCAACCGCCCCGGCGCCGTCCTCAACCACGGTTACACCTTCGGCGGACATCCCCTGAGCGCGGCGATCGCCCTGCGCAGCCTCGACATCATGGAACGCGACGGAATCCTGGACAACGTCCGCGGCCTCCAGGACCACCTCGCCACCCGCATGACCTCCCTGGCGGCCCTGCCCATCGTCGGCGACGTACGAGGCACCGGCTTCTTCTACGCCTGCGAACTCGCCGGCGACCTGGACGACGGCGGCTTCAGCGACACCGCCCGCGCCGCACTCGTCGCCGACCTCATACCGCGCCGACTGCGCGAGGCCGGCCTCCTGGCCCGTGTCTACAACCGCGCCGCCCCCCTGGTCCAGATAGCGCCCCCGCTGATCAGCGACCGCGGGCTCCTCGACCGTATCGCCGACATCATCGCCAACACCCTCGACGAAGCGTCCGCCCGCCTGTGACCCCCGCCTCCGAAAGGCAGTAACTCATGTACTCCATCGGTCCGTTGACCGTCGCCCCCGGCGAGCGCGCCCAGGGTCTGATCCCGGTCGGCACCAGCAGCTACGGCGTGGAACTCGGCATCCCGCTGATCGTCGTCAACGGCACCGAGCCCGGCCCGGTGCTCTGCGTCGACGCGGGCGTGCACGGCGACGAGTACGACGGCCAGGAGGCCGTCCGCCGCGTCCTCGCCGAGACCGACCCGGCCACGCTGCGCGGCACGCTCGTCGGCATCCCCTGCGTGAACACCCCGGCCTTCGAGGCGGCCGCCCGCAGCAGCGGCCTCGACCACCTCAACCTCAACCGCATCTTTCCTGGCGACGCCGAGGGCTCGTACTCGCTGCGGCTGGCCGCCACCTTCGTCGAGCAGGTCGTCCCCGCCGTCGACGCCCTCGTCGACCTGCACACCGGCGGCACCTTCGGCGAGATCGCCCCGCTGGTCATCGTCCAGGGCGGCTACGAGGACCTGGCCACCGGCATCGGTCTGGCCGCCGGACACCAACTCGTCTGGAAGGGCGGCAAGTGGGGCGGCACGGTCCGCCACCCCACCCTCGCGGCGGGCAAGCCCGCGATCACGATCGAGGCGGGCGGCGGCACCTACCGCGAGTCGACCGTCGAGCTGCACATGAACTCGGTGCGCAACATCATGCGCCAACTCGGCATGACCGACGGCCGGCCCGAACTGCGCGACACCTACACGGCGGTCACCGGAACCTTCGCCCGCTCAGCGGCGGGCGGCTTCTTCGTCGGACACGCCGACCCGGGGGAGAGCTGCAAGGAAGGCGACCTGATCGCCCACGTCGTGGACCACTACGGCAACACGGTGGAGGAGGTCCGCGCCCCGCAGGACGGCATCGTGCTCTGGGTCCGCCGGATCCGCACGGTCCACCCCGGTGACGAGGTCGTCATCTTCGGCACGGTGGAGGGGGAGATCCGGCCATGAGTGACGACACGCGGCTGCTGGTCGTCGACGGCAAGCAGATCCCCGCTGCGGACGACCGCACCTTCACTGTCCTCGACCCGTCGAACGGAACGGCCATTGCCCAAGTGGCGTTGGCCGGCCCGGCAGACGTGGACCACGCGGTGGCCGCGGCCCGTGCGGCCTTCACCGCGCCCGAGTGGGCCCGGATGCGCGCCGCCGACCGGGGTCGGCTGCTGAACCGCATCGCCGGAGCGATCCGCGCCGACTGCGAGCGACTGGCCCACCTGGAGAGCCGCGACGTGGGCAAGCCGCTCGGCCAGGCGAAGGCCGATGTCGAGGCGGCCGCCCGCTACTTCGAGTTCTACGCGGGCGTGGCCGACAAGCTCGGCGGCTCCACCATCCCGCTCGGCCCCGGCCTGATCGACTACACCGTCCGCGAACCGATCGGCGTCTCCGGACAGATCATCCCCTTCAACTACCCGCTCCAGAACACCGCGAGGGGCTCGGCCCCGGCACTCGCCGCAGGCTGCACCGTCGTCCTCAAGCCCTCTCCCGAAGCACCCCTCACCCCGCTGGAGATCGGCCGTATCGCCCTCGAATGCGGCCTCCCGCCAGGGGTGTTGAACGTCCTCCCCGGCGACGGCGAGACCGGCGCCGCCCTCGCCGGACACCCGGACATCGACCAGGTCACGTTCACCGGCTCGGTGCCGACCGGCATCAAGGTCGCCCAGGCGGCGGCGGCCAACGTGGTGCCTTCTGTAGTGGAGTTGGGCGGCAAGTCACCCGTCGTCGTCTTCGCCGACGCGGACTTCGACCTGGCCCTGGGCGCCGTCGCCGGCTCCGCCTTCGGCAACGCCGGACAGACCTGCTCGGCCGGCACCCGGATCCTGCTGCAACGCGGCGCCGAGGAGTTCCTCGACAACCTGGTCGCCCACGCCGCCTCGCTGCGCCTCGGCCCGGGCCTGGACGACCCCGACGTCGGACCCCTGGTGGCCGCCCGTCAACGCGACCGTGTGCAGGGCTACTTGGACCTGGCCCGGCAGGAGGGCGCCGACGTACGCACCGGCGGCGGCGCCCCCGCCGACCCCGCGCTCGCCGACGGTTACTACATCGAGCCGACCGTCCTCACCGGCCTCACGAACCGGGCCCGTTGCGCCCGCGAGGAGATCTTCGGCCCCGTCGTCACCGTCATCGACTTCGACGACGCCGAGGAAGCCCTCGCGATCGCCAACGACACTCCGTACGGCCTTGCCTCGTACGTCTGGACCCGCGACATCGACAAGGCGCTGCGCATGGCCGAAGGCATCAGGGCGGGCCAGGTCTACGTCAACGCCACCGGAGTCGGCACCGGCATCGAGCTCCCCTTCGGCGGCTACAAGCACAGCGGTTGGGGCCGGGAGAAGGGCCTGGAGGCGCTGGCGAGCTACACACAGACCAAGAACGTCTGCATCGGATTCGGGAACGGGTCATGAGGTACCGCACCCTCGGCGAGCGCGGGCCGACCGTCTCGGTGGTCGGCCTCGGCGGCAACAACTTCGGCTCCCGACTCGACGAGGAGGCCACAACTGCCGTGGTCCACGCGGCACTCGACGCCGGCGTCACCCTGTTCGACACGGCCGACATGTACGGCGGCTCCGGCGAGAGCGGGGCAGTGCGCGGCGACGGCGAACGCCTCCTCGGCGCCGCCCTCAAGAGCCACCGCGACGACGTCGTCCTCGCCACCAAGTTCGGCATGGAGATGACCCCCGACGGGGAAGCCGCCCGGCTCGGTCCGCGCGGCTCCCGCCCCTACATCCGGTACGCCGTCGAAGCCTCCCTGCGTCGCCTGGGCACCGACCGCATCGACCTGTACCAGTACCACGAGCCCGACGGCGTCACCCCGCTCGACGACACGATCGCGGTCCTGTGCGAACTCGTCGCCGAAGGCAAGATTCTCCATCTCGGCTGCTCCGGCCTCCCCGCCACACAGCTCACCGACGCCTTCGTCAGCACCCAGGCCCGCTACCACCTCCTCGACCGCGGCGCCGAGACCGACCTGGTCCCCGCCTGCCTGCGCACCGGCGTCGGCCTGCTGCCGTACTACCCGCTCGCCAACGGCCTGCTGAGCGGCAAGTACCGGCGCGGCGAACAGCCCCCGCCCGGCAGCCGCCTGTCCTGGCGGCAGGGCTGGCTCACCGACGCGGCCCTCGACCGTGCCGAGGCGCTCGCCGCGTACGGCACCGCACGCGGACTGACCCTGCTCCAGGTGGCCGTCGGCGGACTCGCCGCGCTGCCGGCCGTCGGCTCGGTGATCTCCGGTGCGATGACCCGCGAGCAGGTCACCGCCAACGCGACGGCGGCCGACTGGATCCCCGACGCGACCGACCTCGCGGCACTGGACGAGATCGTGCGCCCCGGCGAGCAAGTCGTCTGACCCCGAAGCCCCCTCACTGAGGTCCGCTCCCCGAAGTCCGTCCCCCGAACTCCCTGAAACGAGGCTGCACTTCATGCGAGAGATCGTCACCTTCGACGCCTACGGCACCCTGGTCGACTTCCAGCTCGGCCCGACCACGCTCAAGGTCCTGGCCGACCGGCTCGACCTGGACGGGCTGGACGTCGACGAGTTCCTCGACGACTTCCGTGTCATCCGCTTCCAGGCCGTCCTGGAGCCCTACCGCCCGTACCACGAAGTCCTGCACTCCAGCCTGCGGATGGCGATGCGCCTGCACGGACTGGAGTACCGCACATCCGACGGCGACGCCCTCGTCGAGGCCGTACCGACCTTCGGCCCCTTCCCCGAAGTCCCGGACGCCCTGCGGGCGTTGAAGTCCCGCTACGAGATCGCCGTCATCTCCAACACCGACGACGAACTGATCGCGCGGAACATCGCCAACATCGGCGTCGAGTTCGACCACGTCATCACCGCCCAGCAGGCGAAGGCGTACAAGCCGGACCGTCGGACGTTCGAGCACGCCTACCGGACCATCGGCGTCGACCCGTCCCAGGTCATCCACACCGCGCAGGGCTGGGAGTACGACCTGATCCCCACCCGCGACCTGGGCCTGAAGCGCCGTGTGTGGATCAACCGCTACGGCCGCCCCGGCAGCACCGCCTACCAGCCGTACGACGAACTGCCCGACCTGTCCGGCCTGCCCGCCCTCCTCGGCTGCTGAACAGGAGCCCCGCATGAAGCAGATCCCGTACTGGCTGGACACCGCCCCGCCCCTGCCCGACCGTTCGGGCAAGGACCTGCCCGAGTCGGCCGACGTGGTCGTCATCGGTGGCGGCCTGACCGGCCTGTCCACCGCCTACCACGCCGCCGGCAAGGGCGCCGACGTCGTCCTCGTCGAGAAGGACAAGATCGGCTCCGGCGCCTCGGGGCGCAACGGCAGCATGTGCACGCAGGGCATCACCATCGGCGTGGGCGAGGCCCGCAAGCGCTACGGGCAGGACCGCGCCCGCGAGTTGTACGACGCGTTCCGTGAAGCCGTCGACGTGGTCGAGGAGTTGACGCAGAAGGAGCAGATCGCCTGTGACTTCAACCGCTCCGGCCGCCTCGGAGTGGCGTACAAACCACAGCACTTCGAGGCGATGAAGGCCACCCAGCGCGACCTGGCCGAGAACTTCGACCACGACACCACGTTGCTGAGCCGCAGCGACCTGCGTACCGAACTCGGCTCGGACTTCTACCACGGTGCCCTGCTCGACCCGCTCAGCGCGGGACTGCACGTCGGCAAGTACGTCCACGGCCTCGCCGAAGCAGCCGAACGCGCCGGCGCGCGGATCCACGAACGCAACGCGGCCACCGGCCTGACCCGCCTGCCGAGCGGCGGCTTCCTGGTGGAGACCCTGCACGGCACCATCCGCGCCAAGCAGGTCATGGCCGCCACCGACGCCTACACCGACAAGGCGATGCCCTGGTTCCGCAAGCGGCTGATCAACGTCGGCAGTTTCGTCGTCGTCACCGAGCCGCTCGGTGAGGAGCGCGCCCGCGAACTCATCCCGAACGCCCGTCTGGTGGTCGACTCCAAAAACATCGGCCACTACGTCCGCCTCACCCCGGACCACCGCCTGGCCTTCGGCGGCCGGGCCCGCTTCGCGCCCTCCAACCCGGCCTCCGACGTCAAGAGCGGCGACGTCCTGAAGCGCGAACTGGCGGAGATCTTCCCGCAGTTGACCGACGTCCGGATCGACTACGTGTGGGGCGGCAACGTCGGCTTCTCCTGGGACCGCATGCCGCACGCGGGCGAGGAGAACGGCCTGTACTACTCCATGGGTTACTGCGGCCACGGCGTCCAGATGGCCAGCTACATGGGCCGGGCGATCGCCGAGGTCATGGACGGCCACCCGGAGGCCAACCCCCTGCGCGGCCTCGGCTTCCCGAAGGTCCCCGTCCCCTTCTACAACGGCACCGCCTGGTTCCTGCCCTTCGGCGGCGCCTACTACAAGGCCAAGGACCGGCTGCGCTGAGCGTGTCCTGCCGATGGGACGCGAGTCCGCATTTGTACGTGGTTCCACCGATGACACACGGGTATGACCTCCCAGACTTGTGGCATCGGCCTGGAGCGGCGGTGGTGTGCCGTCCGAGTGCCATCGGGAAGGAGTCTCGAATTGAGCTGGTTCCTGCCTCTGGTGGGGCTGTGGGCTGCGTGCGTGGCCCTGGTCACGGTGGTCGCGGTGCTGATGCGGATACGCCTCTCGTTCGTGCGGCCCCATCTGAAGGACACCACCGGGGTGGTGGTCGAGCAACGGTGGGTCTCCGGGGACGAGAGCGACCCCGAGGGTTACGTGCCGACACTCGAATTCACCATCGAGACGGGCCGGTTGGTGCGTGCCAAGGCGAAGGGGAAACCGAAGAGCTTTCCACCGGAGGAGGGCATTGAGCTGCCCGTGCTCTATCGGCGGGACCGCCCCGACACGTGGTGCTACCTCGGCAACCTGGCCGACTACGAGAGTGAAGCGACCATCGGTGTCGGGGAGATGGTCCTGGGCACGGTCGTGGCCACCGGTCTGTTGCTCGGGCTGATCGGCCTGGTGGCGGTTCTGTGGCCATAGGGGCGGTCGGCCGAGCGGCGGCCTGAGCGCTCACGACGGGTCTGTCAGTCCTCGTCGCCGAAGGCCAGCGCGTCGAGGTCTCCGGTGAAGTCCTCCATGTTCGGGAACGCCAACTCCAGGGCGTCGGACGGCAGTTCCTGCCCGACGCCTGACGCGTGCAGCGCCTGCTCCGTCCAGATGCACTTGCCCGTCGGCGTGTAGCGCGTGCCCCAGCGCTGGGAGAGGGCGGTGACCAGTTGCAGGCCGCGGCCGCCCTCGTCCGTCTCCGTGGCGCGGCGGATCCGGGGCATCGTCAGGCTGCCGTCGAAGACCTCGCAGATCAGCTCGGCGCCGTGCAGGAGACGCAGGCTGACCGGGCCCTTGGCGTGGCGTACGACGTTGCCGACCAGCTCGCTGGCCAGGAGTTCCGTGGTCGGGGTCAGGTCCTCCAGGCCCCAGGTGCGCAACTGCTCCCGGACGTGACGGCGGGCCTGGCCGGCCGCGCGCGGGTCCTGGGGGAGCGGCCAGGAGGCGATCTTGTCGCTGGTCAGGGCGTGGAGGCGGGCGACGAGGAGCGCGGCGTCGTCGGCCGTCGAGTGCTCGGCGGGGAGCAGGCCCGCGGTGAGCGTGTCGCAGAGGTCCTCCAGGTCCGCCTCCGCGCCGGACTCGGTGCGGTGCGCCGCGCTCAGGAGACGGGCCAGGTCCGCCATGCCCTCGTCCATCTCGCGCTTCGACGACTCCACCAGACCGTCGGTGTAGAGCACGAGGAGACTGCCCTCCGGCACCTTCAACTCGACTGTCTCGAAAGGGGGTTCAGCCGCGCCGAGGGGCGGGTCGGCCGACAGCTCCGGGAAGTGCACGGTGCCGTCCGGGTGGACCACCGCCGGTGGCGGATGACCTGCGCCGGCGATGGAACAGATCTGGGTCGTCGAGTCGTAGAGCGCGTACAGACACGTCACGTACGACTCCTCGCCCATGCCGGCGACGAGTTCGTTGAGGTGGCTCATGATCTCGTCGGGCGGCAGCTCCAGGTCGGCGAGGGTGTGCAGGGCGGTGCGCAGGCGGCCCATCGTCGCCGCCTCGGGGAGGCCGTGGCCCATGACGTCGCCCACCACGAGGGCGACTTGGCCGCCGGAGAGCGGGATGATGTCGTACCAGTCGCCGCCCACGTCCATGCCCTGGCCCGCGGGAAGGTAGCGGGCGGCCGCGGTGCACGCGGGCAGCTCGGGCAGGGCCCGGGGGAGCAGGCTCCGCTGGAGTTCGCGGGAACGGGTGTGCTCGGCGTCGTAGAGCCGGGCTCGTTCCAGGGCCTGGGCGACGAGGGCGCTGATCGTGGTCAGCAGGGTGCGTTCCTCGTCGGTGAGGCGGCGGGCGCGGTCGAAGGCGACGACGCAGACGCCGAAGGTATGGCCGGAGGCCGTCAGGGGCAGGAACGCCCACGCCTCCTTCCCCGCCCGTTCCGGTCGGGCGGCCAGCTCGGGGTAGTGGGTCGCGTACTCCTCGACCGAGGAGAGGAACAGCGGCAGACCGGACGCGATGACGTCCCAGCCCGGCTCACCGGGTGTCCGGACGCGGCCGTCGACGGTGGCCAGGAAGGCCTCCGGGTAGCCGTCCGCGCCGACGGTGTGCAGCCGGTCGCCCTCGATGGCCTGGACGAGGAGTCCGGCGGCGGCGAACGGCGGCAGCACCCGGCGGGCGACCGCGGCCACCACGTCCTGCGAGGTCGTCGCCTTGGCGAGGGCGGCCGTCAACTCGCCCATCCGGACCGCGCGTCGGGCCGCCGAGAGCTCGGACGCCCGGCGCTCCTCCTCGTGCTGGCGCTTCTCGGTGACGTCGGTGAGATAGAGGGTGACTCCGTCGGGACCCGGGACCAGCCGCAGGTGGTGGCGCCGGCCGGTGCCCTCCAACTGGGCGTCGAAGCCGACGGGCGTCTCCTCGGCCGCGGCCCTGCGGCAGCGGTCCTCCAGGCCGGGGACGTTCCGCACCGTGGGCAGCTCCCACAGCAGGCGTCCGAACAGCTCCTCCTCGGACAGGCCCAGCGTGCGCTCCGCCTCCAGGTTGGCGAAGGTGATCCGCCACTCGTCGTCCACCGCGAGGAAGCCGTCGCTCATGTGGCGCAGGGCACGGCTGAGCGCGTCCCGGGCGGTCCGGGACTCGTTGCTCTCCCAGCCCACGCCGATCATCCGGAGGGGCTCGCCGTGCTCGTCGTAGGTCGCCAGGCCGCGGGCCCGGGTCCAGCCGTACGTGCCGTCCAGGCGCCGTACCCGGTACTCGGCCTCGAACACGCCGTGCCCGCGGATCGCCCGGTCCACCGCGTCCAGCGTCGGCGCCAGGTCGTCGGGGTGGACGCAGGCCATCCAGTTCTCGACCCGGGCGGTGTAGTCCTCGGGTCTGGTGCCGTAGAGCTCCAGGGCCGCCTCGTCCCAGATCAGCTCGCCGCCGCGGATGTCCCAGTCCCAGGAGCCGACACTGACCTCCTTCAGGGCCTGCCGAAGCCGGTCGCGGTTGCCGCTGGGCTCCGGCTGGAAGGGCCGCGAGGGCGGCGGTGCCTGGCGCATGCGCTCCTCGGTCCAGGCGACCAGGTCCCGGAGGAAGGTCCACTGCTGCGGGGTGGGCTCGCCCTGGTCCCCCATGAGGACAGTGAGGGTGCCGATGCTGCGGTCCCCGCCGGACACCGGTACGGCGGCCAGACCGGTGCCGGGCCAGGTCAGATCCTGCTCCGTGGACACGGGCACCCACACCCCGCTGCCCCGGTGCAGGGCCCGGGCCGGGGCCGTCGGGCCCTCCTGGTCGATGATCTCCCACGGGCGGGTGAGGGCGGGCGGCAGACCGGTCGACGACACCAGCCGCAGCGCGGACATCGGGCCGCGCAGATGAATCGCCCCACCGAGCGCGCCCAGCTCGCCCACCGCGTGCTGCAGTGCCAGCCGGAAGACCTCGCTCTCGGTGACGCCGGGGTCCACGGTGCCGAGCAGAGCCAGACGTGCGTTCATACCGTAAATTTTACCGTTCCCGCCTCACATAACGCGGTGCTGCGCAGGACTCTCACCTTTGACTCCCGCTCTCGCACAGGGCTCTCAACAGGCAGCGGTCCAGACCGAGTTGCCCCGGTGGTCCACCTGTGTTCGCTCGGGTGACAATACTCGGCATCCGGGGGAACGGGGCGTCGCGAACGGGGTATGGAACCCCTTGATCATGTCCGGACGTTGTCACCCCGTCAGGCTCACCCCCGCCCACCCGTCACACAGGAGCGGCATGGACATCGGCGTATTCATCCCCATCGGCAACAACGGCTGGCTCATATCGAAGAGTTCACCCCAGTACCTGCCGAGCTTCGAGCTCAACAAGGCCATCGTGCGGAAGGCCGAGGAGCACGGGCTCGACTTCGCGCTGTCGATGATCAAACTCAAGGGGTTCGGCGGCGAGACCGAGTTCTGGGACCACAACCTGGAGTCGTTCACACTGATGGCGGGCCTGGCCGCCGTGACGGAACGCATCAAGCTGTACGCCTCGACGCCGATCCTCGTGCTGCCCCCGGCGATCGTCGCTCGCATGGCCACCACGATCGACTCCATCGCCCCCGGCCGCTTCGGCATCAACATCGTCACCGGCTGGGCGCCCGGCGAGTACTCCCAGATGGACCTGTGGCCCGGCGACGAACACTTCGGCAACCGCTACGCCCGCGCCGCCGAGTACGTCACGGTGATGAAGGAGCTGTGGAGCGAGGGCGTCAGCAACTTCAAGGGCGAGTTCTACGAGATGGACGACTGCGTGCTCTCGCCGCGCCCGACGGATGGGCGCATCGACATCGTCGCGGCAGGGCAGAGCCCCACCGGCATCCGGTTCGCCGCCGAGCACGCCGAGTACAACTTCATCCTGGGCAGCGGGGTCAACACCCCGCTCGCGCTGTCGGACACCACGGCCTCGCTCGTGGACGCGGCCGCGGAGACCGGCCGTGACGTCGGCGCGCTCTCCCTCTTCATGGTCATCGCCGACGAGACCGACGAGGCCGCCCGGGCGAAGTGGCAGGACTACCACGACAACGCCGACCACGCGGCGCTGGCGTACATGGCGGGCGAATCGGCCTCGGACACCACCGCGGACGACACCTCCACCGCCCGGACCATCGTGCTGCCCGAGGGCGCGGTGAACTTCAACATGGGCACGCTGGTCGGGTCGTACGAGACGGTCGCGAAGCTGCTCGACGAGGTCGCCGAGGTCGAGGGCACCAAGGGGATCATGCTCGTCTTCGACGACTTCCTCGAAGGTCTGGAGAACTTCGGTACCCGTATCCAGCCGCTGATGAAGTCGCGGTCGCAGGCCGGGTGACCGTCGCTCCGGACGGTCCGGGCGGGCGGTCGTGACCGTCGGCCGCAGTCCGTGGCGGGTGTTCGCGGCCACCGCCGTGGGGGTGGTGGCCGTGTTCCTCAACATGAGCGGTCTCGCAGTCGCGCTGCCCACCATCACCCGGGAACTGGGGGCCGACCCCGGGCAGGCCGACTGGATCCTGCTCGGCTACATGCTGGTGACGACCGCCCTGATCCTCGTCTTCGGCCGGCTCGCCGACATCGTCGGCCGCCGCAGCCTGTATCTCACCGGGCTCGTCGTCTTCACCGTCGGGACCGGGCTCGCGGCGCTCGCTCCCTCGGCGGGGTTCCTGATCGCGGCCCGGGTCGTGCAGGGCGTCGGCGCCGCCGCCGTGATCACCAACAACACGGCCCTGCTGGCCGACGTGTTCCCCGCGCGTTCCTTGGGCCGGGCCCTCGGCTGGAACGTCACGGTGGCCGCGACGGCTCAGGTCGCCGGGCCGGTCGTCGGCGGCGCGGCGACCCAACTCCTCGGCTGGCGCGGGCTGTTCGTCGTCTGCGTACCGATCGGACTGGTCGCGATCGGCGCGTCGGTACTGGCCGTTCCGGCGAGCGCGCAGCGGGTCGGCAGGGTCCGTGAACCGTTCGACCTGCCGGGCGCGCTGCTGTCCACGGCGATGCTGACCGCGCTCGTCCTCACCCTGACCCCCGGCGTCACGGCCACCGTCGCCGACTGGCTGCCGTGGCTCTGCGGCGCCGCGACCCTCGCGCTCCTCGCCGCCTTCGTCGTCGTCCAGACCCGGCGTGCGCACCCCCTGGTCGACGTGGCGCTGCTGCGCACCCGCGCGATCGCCCTGGTGCTCGCGGCCGTACTCGCCAACGCGGTCGGCAGCTACGCCGTCGTGCTTCTGGCCTCCTTGCACGAGCAGGCGGTCGGCGGCGCCACCTCCCTGGAGGCGGGGGTGCTGGTGACACCGGTCGCGGTCGGCACGCTGATCGCCTCGGCCGCCGCGGGTCCGTTGTTCGACCGCTTCACCCCGCGCGCGCTGACCACAACCGGCATGGCGGTGACGGCGTGCGGGTTGCTGGGCTTCTCGCTGACACTCTCGACGACGACCGTGCCGTTCCCGGCCGTTGCCCCGTTTCTCTTCCTCGTCGGGGCCGGCACCGGGCTGTTCATGACGCCGAGCACGAGCGCGCTGATGCTGTCCGTGCCGGCCGACCGACGCGGAATGGCCAACGGCCTGCGCTCGACCACGCAGAACGTGGGCTACCTCCTCAGCACGGCGCTCGCCCTCGCGTTCACGACGACGGGCCTGAGCGGACCGGCCCGACAGGCCGCCTACGACGGAACACTGAACACGCTGAACGCCCTCGGCTCGGGCGAGTTGGACCGCTTCGTCGCCAACATCCGCGCCACGGGGTTCGTCCTCACGGGCATCGTCGTGGTCGGGGGAGCGATCTGCCTGGCGTTTCCCACGTCGCTGCGGGCACCCCGTACCGCCGAGACGGCAGCCGTCAACTCCCCACCGGAGTCCGCCACTTCACGAAGGACGTCGCCATGACCGGTCAGCAGCAGCAGGACTACGAGCGCGCGGGGTTCGACGGCCGGCTCACCCCCGGCACGTCCCCGGCCCTGATCCTGGTGGACCCCGCCCGCGCCTACATCGACCCGGACTGCCCGCTCTACGCCGGTGTCGAACCGGCGGCCGACGCGATGAGGCTCCTCCTGGCCGATGCACGCCGGGCCGGGATCCCGGTGATCGTGACGCGGGTGCTGTTGCGGGCGGACGGGAGTGACGGCGGCCTGTTCCTGCGCAAGGTGCCGGTCCTGGGGGTGTTCGCGGAGGGCAACCCCTTCGGCGACTTCATCGACGGGCTGGCCCCGGCGCCGGACGAACTGACCGTGACGAAACAGTGCCCGAGCGCCTTCTTCGACACCGGACTGGCCGCCCACCTCACGGCCAACGGCATCGACACCGTGCTCATCGGCGGACTGTCGACGAGCGGTTGCGTCCGCGCCACCGCGCTGGACGCCATGCAGTACGGGTTCGTGCCGGTCGTGGTCGAGGAGGCCGTGGGCGACCGGGACCCGGACATCCACGCGGCGAACCTCTTCGACATCAGGCACAAGATCGGCGAGGTGTGGCCGCTCGGGCGGGTTCAGGGGTATCTCGCCTCTCTCGGCTGACCGGTCGTGCGCGTCGTGTGCAGCACGCCGCCCGGGTCACGGACGCACCTGGGGGAGGAGCGGTTCGCGGTCGGCCGTGGGCTGGGTCGGCGGGTGCGGGTCGGCCTCGTATCCGGCGGGAACGACGGCGTCGGGGACCAGCGGTGACGGCTCGACGCGCAGCAGCCGGGCGATCCCGGCGGGCAGCCACCAGTTGTACTTGCCGAACAGCGAGACCATCGCCGGCACCAGCAGTGCCCGTACGACGGTGGCGTCCAGCAGGATGCCGGCGCCGAGCGCGGTGGCGAGGACCTTGATGTCGGTGCCCGGGGCGGACGCCAGCGCGGCGAAGGCGAAGAACAGGATCAGCGCGGCCGACGTGACCAGCCGCCCGGTGCGGCCCAGGCCGTGCTCCACGGCGTACGCGGTGGAACCGGTGCGGTCGTACTCCTCGCGCATCCGGGCCAGGATGAACACCTCGTAGTCCATGGACAGTCCGAACAGGAACGCGAAGATCAGGACCGGCAGCCAGAACGTCAGCGCACCGGTCGCGGCGATCCCGAACACCGCGTTCGAGCCGTGTCCGTCCTGCCAGAACCAGGTGATCATCCCGAACACCGCGGCCACGCTGACCAGGTTCAGCAGCACCGCCTTGAGCGGCAGCAGCAGGGAGCGGAACGTGCGGACCAGCAGCACGAAGGTGACCAGCGCGATCAGACCCAGGACGTACGGGAAGTCGTCGAAGACCGCCCGCTGGTAGTCGAGGACGATGGCACCCCGGCCCGTCACACCGACGTATCCCGGCAGGTCCTTCGTCGCGTTGCGGACCGAACGCACCACCGCCACGCTGGTGTTGTCCACCGTCTCGCGGGTGGGTACGACGACGACCTCCGTGACGCCGTCCCGTCCGGGCGGGGCCACGACCGCCATCCGGATGCCCGGTACCCGCCGCGCCGCAGCGGCCACGGTGGACGCGTCCGCACCTGACCGGACCAGCAACGGCACAGGTGTCAGTACCCCGCTGCCCACCCCGCCGGCGCCGAGCGTGGCCAGCGTGTCATGGGCGACGCCGGTGCGGGCCAGGGAGTCGGAGCCGGCCTGGCCGATCTGCAGACCGAACACCGGGACGATGGCCAGCGCGAGCCCCGCGGTGGCCGCGGCGGCGGCGGCCCATCGATGGCGGACGACACCGCGCGCCCAGGCCGACCAGGCCCGGGACACATGTGCCTCCTTGCGGATCCTCGGCCGGTCGACCCGCGGACCGACCAGGCTCAACAGGGCCGGAAGCAGGGTGAGGACGACCAGAGTGCTGATCACCGGGATCACCATGCCGCCGAATCCCATGCTGCGGATGAGCGGCACGTCGACCACGACGAGCGCGACCAGGCTGATCGCGACGGTGATCCCGGAGGCGAGCACCGCGTGCCCGGCGGTCGTCACCGCGGTGATCACGGCCTCGTCGTTCGACCGGCCGCGGGCCCGCTCCTCGCGCCAGCGGGAGACCACCAGCAGCGAGTAGTCGATCGCCACGCCCAGCCCGACCAGCGCGATCAGGAACTGCACGACGAACGAGACGTCGGTGAACGTGGTCAGACCGAGGACGACCAGGAACGTCGCCAGGATCGACACCCCCGCGACGAGCAGCGGCATCAGGGCGAGGAACGACGCGAACACGAAGGCGAGGACGAGCAGCGCACCCAGCGCGCCGATGAGTGTCTCGCCCAGCACACTGAGCCCGCCGCGGTCTCCGGCGTCACTGCCGGCCGAGAGCTGGTTGTATCCGGTGACCTCGGCGGTGAGGCCCTGCTGTCGTGCGGCCGCCTTGACCGTGCGGTCCACCGTGGGCGCCAACGGGTCGGTGAAACCGGCCGGTTGAGGGCCGTAGACCAGCAGGAAGGTGCTGTGGCCGCCCTGGGTGAGAAAGCCGGGGTCGCCGGTGGTGCCGTAGTCGAGGACGCGGACGCCGGGGATCGTGCGGAGGCGGTTCGCCACGGTGGTGACGTCCGCGCGGTCGATGGGGCGGCCGGTGGGTGCGGTGAGCACCGGGAGGTAGCCCAGGTCGGCGGACACGCCGTAGGAGCGGGCCAGTCGGGCCTGGGTCTCGGAGCCCTCCTGGCCGGGCAGCGAGAAGTCCGACGAGAGCCGGGACTGCAGATGGCCGGCCGCGGTGCCGCCGGCGAGCAGGACGACCAGCCAGAACGCGATCACCCACCAGCGGTGGCGCAGGACGAAGTGCGCGCATGTGGACACGAGTTGCTCCTCTTGTTCCTTGTCGGCGGTTCGCTCGGTGGGCGGTTCAGGGGGTGGTCCGGAAAGCGGCCATCATCGCCATGTCCTCGTGTTCGAGGTTGTGGCAGTGCAGGAGGTAGCGGCCGGCGTGGTCCTCGAAGCGGATCGCGACGTCGGCGTACTGCTTGGGCCGGAGGTCGATGGTGTCCTTCCACCCGTGGTCGCCGGGACCGAGCGGTCCGCCGTTGCGGGAGAGCACCTGGAAGGGCGAGAGGTGGATGTGCACGGGGTGGTAGGCGTCGGTGGCCAGGCGCCAGATCTCCACCTCGCCGAGGCGGGGGGAAGCGTCGATGCGGCGCGGGTCGAACGCGCGGCCGTTGACGACCCAACCCGCCGCGCCCGTGCCCATGGTGGTGACCTTGCCCTTGCGGAACATCCACGGCCGGGTCCTCGCGGAGGCCGTCGACAGGGCCTCGACGGCGGAGAGTTGGGCCGGGATCCGGCTGTCGTCGGTCGCCCTGCGCGCGACGACGAACCGCATGACCCGTGAAGTGCCGCCGCTGCCCGCCCTGTTGGTGAGCGTCACCCGGGTTCCGACCGGGTAGCGGGAGAAGTCGACGATCACGTCGAACCGTTCGGCCGGTGCTATCGGGAGGGTGGTGTGCCGTAGCGGAGCCGCCAACAGCCCCTGGTCCGAGCCTATTTGAGTGAACGACGGGCCGCCCGGGGGTACCGGGTCGAGGGCGAGTTCGTAACGGCGGGCGTTGGAGGCGTTGAGGAGGCGGAACCGGTGGCGGACCGCGTCGACCTCCAACTCCGGCCAGGGCGCCCCGTTCACGAGGATCACGTCACCGGCCGCGCCCGCCATGTGGTCGGCGTCGACGCCGGGCATGCTCTTCAGGTCCGGATCCATGGCGGGGTAGCGGAACGCGCCGTCCGCGTCGAAGGCGCGGTCCGCGATCATCAACGGGATGTCCCGGTCCCCGCGCGGCAGCGGCAGGGCCGCTTCCTCGTCGTCGCTCAGCAGCATGAACCCGGCCAGCCCGCGCCAGACCTGGGGACCGGTGAAGCCCATCCGGTGGTCGTGGTACCAGAGCGTCGCGGCCCGCTGGTCGAGCGGATAGGTGTAGTCGCGGGTGCCGGTACTGGCGGTACCGCCGACGGCCTGCGCCGCGAAGGCCGCGCTGCCGGTGGCGGGCAGTACGAGGTCGGTCGGGAAACCGTCGCTCTCCGGCGGGGTGTGCCCGCCGTGCAGATGCACGACGGTCGGTACGGCGAGCTGGTTGCGGTAGTGCAGCACGGTCCTGCGACCGCGGCGCGCCGCGATCGTCGGCCCCGGGAAGATCCCGTCGTAGCCCATGATCGTCGTGCGCAGTCCGGGCAGGATCTCCACGCTCGCCTCCCGCGCGGTGAGGTCGTAGAAGTCCGTGTCCGCGGTGCTCCGCGACGGCCGCTTCACCGGGGGAAGCGGCAGCGGCGTGGTGAACGGCTTCGGTGACGCGGCGGCGGAGGTGAGCGTACGGCCGCCGAATTCGGCGCCCGTCGTGCCTGCGGCGGCCGCGTCCGATCCCGGCGACTTGCACCCGGCCGCCGTCCCCAGTGTCACGGCGCCGGTGAGTGCGGCCATGGTGCGGAGAAGGCGTCGGCGCTCGGGTCCAGGTGGTTCGGTCATGGCGCAGACGATGGGTGACACGGTCCGTCGTCCACGTCGTCCGGACGCGGTGGATCCGCCGTACTGCGGACGCGGTATACGGTCACGGGGGCCCGTACCGTGGCTGGACGACGTGGCCGTGGCCGGCCCTCCGATACCGTGCGGCCCATGGCTGACTACCGGTTGTCCCGCATCCGAGGCCGCGTCACGTCCCACCCGCAGGCCGTGGACGTGGCCTTCGGCCTTCTGGTCGTCACCGTGATCCTGCTCGCGGTCCGCGCCGGGCGCCCGCTGCGTGGGGAAGATCTGGCCGCGAGTGCGCTCGCGTTCGCGCTGATCGCCGCCCGGCGCAGGTGGCCGCTGCCGGTCTTCGGGGCGGTGACCGCGGTGAGCGCGGCGTTCAATCTGCACGCTGCCCTCGTCGGCCCGTTGCTCGCCGCGAACGTGATCTGTACGTACACGGTCGCCTCCCGGACCGACCGGAGGACCGCCGTGGTGACGGGCGCCGTCACCATCGTGACCGTGTACGTCGCGGTCGTCATCGGCGCCGGCCGATCCTGGACCGATCCGCAGAACGCCGCGATCGTCGTGTGGGGCGCCCTGGCCGTCGTCGTCGGCGACGCCACCCGCATCCGCCTGGCCAACCTGGATGCCGTCGAGGTACGGGCCCGGCAGGCCGAGCACAGCCGCGACGAGGAGGCCCGCCGCCGGGTCGTGGAGGAGCGGCTGCGCATCGCCCGTGACCTGCACGACGTCGTCGCCCACCACATCGCCGTCATCAACGTGCAGGTCGGCGTCGCCGCCCATCTGCTGCGTGAGCGGCCCGACGCCGCCGAGGAGGCACTGGCCCACGTCCGGCATGCCACGCGCACCGTACTCGCCGAACTCTCCACCGTGCTGGACGTGTTGCGCTCCGAGGAGCAGGACGCCGAGCACGCCTCCACGGCCGAGCCCCCGCCGGGACTGAGCCGGCTCACGGCGATGCTGGACTCGCTGGCCGCAGTCGGCCTGCGGGTGGAGCACCGGCAGGAGGGCGAGGCGCGCCCCCTGCCCTCCGCGGTCGACCTCGCCGCCTACCGCATCGTCCAGGAATCCCTCACCAACGCCCACAAACACGGCAGTGAACCGGCGGCCCGGCTGCTGCTCGACTACACCCCGGCCGGTCTCGGCATCATGGTCGAGAACGCCGCCGGCCGCCCGGTCCCGGAGGCCGACGGCTGCGGCCACGGCCTCATCGGCCTGCGTGAACGGGTCAGTTCGGTCGGCGGGCGCGTCCGCACCGGGCGTGACGACGGCCGGTTCACCGTCGACGCCTTCCTTCCCGCCGCACTCGACCGACAGGACACCTCCACGTGACGATCAGAGTGCTGCTCGCCGACGACCAGACACTCATCCGGGCCGGGTTCCGGGTCCTCGTCGACGGTGCGCCGGACCTGGAGGTGGTCGGCGAGGCGACGACCGGCCGCGAGGCGGTCGAACTCGCCGGCAGCACCCGCGCCGACGTGATCCTCATGGACATCCGGATGCCGGACCTCGACGGCATCGAGGCGACCCGGCTGATCACCGCCGACGAAGACCTCGCCGGGGTACGGGTGTTGATCCTCACCACCTTCGAACTCGACGAGAACGTCCTGCGCGCGCTCCACGCCGGCGCGAGCGGATTCCTCAGCAAGAGCGTCGAACCGGCCGACCTCCAGGAAGCCGTGCGTGTCGTCGCCCGAGGGGAGGCCCTGCTCTCGCCCAAGGCCACCCGCGGCCTCATCGCGCGCTTCCTGTCCCAGCCGACCCCGGGCCCGCTGCCCAGCCCGGTCCAGCTCGACGCACTCACCGAGCGGGAGCGCGAGATCATGGCCCTGGTCGCCGCCGGGCTCTCCAACGACGAGATAGGGGAGCGGTTGTACGTCTCTCCACTGACCGCCAAGACCCACATCAACCGGGCGATGATGAAACTGGGTGCCCGCGACCGCGCCCAACTGGTCGTCCTCGCCTACCGGAGCGGCTTGGTGAGCCCCGGCGACCTTCCCGTCGTGTGACCGTGGGGCAGGTCCAGGTCGCGGAGTGCGAGGCCAAGGCCTGCGAGAACACCTGACATCACGGCGCCTCGTGTCCGGCCGGAAACCCGCAAGGGCGCGATCCGCGGCGGGAGTCGAGGGCCCCGGGGGCTATCACGAGCGGTGCCGTTCCCCGCTGTCGAAGGAACCGGTGGCGGGCCCGATGCGCGGGTGGGGCAACCCCTCGGTGGCCGGTCCGCTCAGCGGAACCACGCGTGACAGGGCCGGCAGGTGGCGATGACGCTGGGGCGCTCCTGGTACCGACTGTGGTGGGAGACGTCGTGGAGATGGGCTTGGAGCCGGTGGAGGAAGTCGTCGGCGTCGATGGACGGTTCCAGTGGGTGTTCCCTCCGCCGGGCGGCACCGGCCCCGACCCCGGTTCGGGGTCCGCCTCCGCTGACCTGTCCGTCTGGTACTTCGCCCTGCCGCTCACCTCAGCCCACCGCGGTGGGCACTCCGGCGGCGGTGCCCTCGTGGACGGCGTCGACGGCCAGGAGCGGTACCGGAACGAGGGGACGGTCTACCCCCACTCCGGTCTGGTCGAGATGATCACCTACCAGGAGCGGTACCTCCCCGAACTCTCCTGGAAATACCTGGACTTGAGCCATGTCCCGTGGGACGACGTACGGGCCGCCATCGCCGCGGACCCGCCGGACGTGGCGGCGTTCACCGTCTACACCGCCACCGCACTGTGGGCCTTCATCGTCGCCGCGGAGATCAAGCGCGTGAACCCGGACGCGGTCGTCGTGTTCGGCAACGACCACGCGGGAATCCTCCATCGCGAAATACTCACCGGCCACTACGGCCACCGGCTCGTCGATTTCGTCAGCACCGGCAACAACGGCCCCTTCACCATGCTCGGCCTCCTGTACGCGTTACGAGGGCAACTGGACCTGAAACGTGTCCCTTCCCTCGCCTATCGCGAACACCTCCGGGTCGTGAACCAGCCCGCTCCCACCTATCCGCTCGACCGCCGCATGCTCCCCGACTACACACTCATCGAGGATCAACTGGAGCGGTACTACGACAAGGCGTTCGACGTCTGGTACGCGCATCACTACGAGCTGAAGCGCATGGTGACGCTCCCTCTGGACGCGGGCTGCACTTGGGGAACGCGTCCGGGACGCCGGTGCAAACACTGCTCGATCCAGGGGCTCACACCGAAATTCGCCCGGATGGACACGATCGTTCCCGCACTCGAAACGGCGGTCGGCGGCCTCGGCGCCAATGTCTACGCCGCCGGGGACTCCACCCTCGGGTTCTCCCGGGCGCAGTGGTCCGGTGACATCGGCTACCTCGACGAACTCGCCGAACGCTGCGCCGCCTCACCGGTTCTCCGGGACCACCGGTTCCTCCTCGCCTACGGCCTGGTCTTCGAGTTCCTCCAGTCGGCCAAGCTGTGCCAGGGATTCGTCCGCACGTGGAACGTCGGCCTGGAGGCCTTCGACCCGAAACTCCTCAAGGGTGACTCCAAGGGCATCAACAAAGGACCCGACCGCGTCTACGAGGCGCTCGAACTGGCCCAGGAACTCGACTACAAGATCTACGCCTCGGGCATCCTCGGACTGCCCGGCACCACCCGGAAGCAACTCCACGAAGAGGTCGACTCCTGGCTCTCCCTCGCGGAGACCTATCGGGACACCATCACCACGGTCTCGGTCGCGGCGCCCGGTGTCATCCCGGGCTCGCGCATGTACTGGGAGAGCTTCCGATCCCATCCCGAAGTGCGTGCCGCGCACGGCGAGATCATTCCGGCCCGGCGCCTCACCGAGCTGTACGTCCACGAGAACACAGAGGTCGAACTCGCCGACGTGGAAGCCGCGATCGCCGATATCGGCCGGGGCGTGATCGCCCTCGGCCGGGAGCGCGGACACATGAAGTTCGGCGGCTACATGCTCGGCGGAGTCGACGACGACGAGGCGGCCGAGCGACGACTGCTCGACGAGATCTGCGCCCGGCTCTGACACGAGCGACGGACATTCGGAAAAGCACGGGGGACTGATGAAGAGGAACAGGACGCGGACGAGGACGTCGCGGGCGAAGGGGGCGACGACGGCGAACACGGCTCGGCTGAAGTCCGTACCCGTGTCGCGAGCCCCTCGTGTGATCGTCGTCGGCGCCGGTGGCGCGGGACTGGCCGCCGCCATCGAGGCCGCCGCCGAGGGCGCACACGTCGTACTCGTCACGAAGGCCGTCTACGAGCATGCCCGGCACCGCTGGTCCTCGGCCGGCGGGTGCACCTGGAAGACCCATGCCTTCAACGCGGCCGTCGCGCCGGACGACAGCGTCGCGGCCCACATCGAGGACACCCTGGCGGGCGGTGCGTACGCGGGCGACGAGGACATCGTCCGGACGCTCTGCGAGGGCGCGTTGGGCCTGGTGGACTGGCTGGAAGGCCTCGGGCTACGGTTCGAGAAGGGCGGTGACGGCCGTTTCGCCACCCGCCCGTTCGGCGGCAACGGCGCGCCCCGTGCCGTCCATCTGGAGGACCGGCTCGGCTTCCACATCCAGCGTGTGCTCGGCGGACGACTGGCACGACTCGTCCAGGAAGGCCGCGTCGAGGTCCATTCCGGACTGCGGGCCACGGACGTCCTTCTCGACGCCGACGGAGCCGTACGAGGACTCCGGGTGCTGTCCGTCGAGAGCCTCGAAGTCCTGGAGATCGCCGCGGACTCCGTGATCCTCGCGGACGGCGGCGGCACCTCGATGTACGCACCGTCCGCCGCCTCCACGGACAAGACCTGCGACGGTCTCGCCCTCGGCCTGCGGGCCGGTGCCGAGGCCATCGACATGGAGTACGTCCAGTTCCATCCCACCGGGCTCGCCTCGGACGTACCGACGTACGACGGAATGCCGGTCGAGGAAGCCGTACGGTTCGACGGCGCGACCCTGCTCAACCGTGACGGTGAGCGGTTCATGGTGCGGTACGACCCGCTGGGCGAACAGGCCACCCGGGACAAGGTGTCGCGCGGTGCGTACCGCGAGATCATGGAGGGGCGCGGTTTCCCGGACGCGACGGTCCGGCTCGATCTCGGTGCCTGCGCGCAGGTCGTACCGGAGCGCTATCCGGCCCTGTACGAACGTCTCTGTCTGATCAGGCCCGGATTCGGTTCGGCGGACGCGTCGGTGTTCGGCGTACGCCCCACCGCTCATTTCCTGATGGGCGGACTTCGCATCGACAGCACGGCCCGCACCACGATCGCCGGCCTGTACGCCGCGGGCGAGACCGCGGGCGGCGCCCACGGCGCCAACCGCCTCGGCGGGAACGGCCTGTCGGAAGCCCTCGTCTTCGGCCGCATCGCCGGTCGGCACGCGGCGGCCCCCGGCGGCGGTACGGGACTGAAGGAAGAGCACATCCGGGTCACCGGGCCCTACCGCATGGACGTCTCCCCGGACGGCGCCTGCCCCGAGGCCCTGCTCCAACTCCTGCGGCGGGAGATGTACTTGAAGGCCGGTCCGATCCGTACGGCCCGTGACCTCCTGGCGATGACCGACACGGTCGCGGCGCTGGAGGAGCGCAGGGAGAGGCTGGACATCGCCTCGGGGCCCCGGGCCGCGGGCCAGGTACAGACGTGTCTGGACCTGGAGAACCTCCTGCTGGCCTCCCGGCTGATCGTCGAGGCCGCGCTGCTCCGCGAGGAGTCGCGCGGGGCGCACTACCGCGAGGACTTTCCCTCGACGGCCGCTGACATCACGGGCAACGCCGTCGTGCACGACTCCGGGAAACTCGCCTGGAAGCCCGTTCGCCGGGGTGGAGCCCGGCCTTCCGACGCCGGCGCGGAGCACCGACGGTGAACCTGGGCAACGGGATCAGCGTGGCCGCGATATCCCTCGGCGTCGTGATCACCCCCGGACCGAACATGATGTACATGGTCTCGCGGAGCATCGCCCAGGGCCGCCGCGCCGGGGTGGTGTCGCTGGGCGGGGTCGCCGTCGGCGCCCTGGTCTTCGTGGTGGTGACGAACCTCGGGCTGATGGCCGTGCTGAGAACCGTCCCCGTGCTGTACACGTCCTTCAAGATCGCGGGCGCCGCCTATCTGGGCTGGCTCGCCTGGCAGGCCTTCCGATCCGACGGCGCGTCCGTCTTCGCCCCGCGCGAGATGGCGGACACCTCCACCCGCCGCCTCTTCGTCATGGGCCTGGTCACGAACCTCCTCAACCCCAAGATCGCCCTGCTGTACCTCTCCCTGATCCCGCAGTTCGTGGACACCCGGGCGGGCCATGTCCTGCTCCAGGGCTTCGCCTTCGGCGGCATCCAGGTCGCCGTGAGCGTGTGCGCGAACCTGGTCATCATCATGGCCGCAGGCACGCTCTCGAACTTCCTCGCCGCGCGCCCCGCCTGGCTGCGGGTACAGCGGTACGTCACGGGAGCCGCGCTCGGCACGCTCGCCCTGCTGCTGGCGACGGACCAGTCGCAGGCGTGACGAACCGTCAACACCTTCCGCACGGCGCGGGCGTGCAGAAGGGCGCAGGGGCGGTCGCACCCCGTGCACACACCTCCGAACCACCCCCGCACGCCCTCCTGTTGGCGACCGGCCACTGATGTGCTCGTCGTTCGTCCAACAAGGGGGAGAAGAACATGCGTCATCGTCTTACGCAACGGCTCGCCGTGCTGTGCGCGTCGGCCACTCTGCTCATCGGGTCGACCCTGGCCACCGGAACGGCAGCCCACGCGGCGCCGTCATCGCTCGGCGGATGCCGGAATCCCTACGTCTGCGTGTACGAGGCCCACGAGGTCATGGTGGGCGCCTACAAGGACGTCACGCCCTACTGGCAGACCTTCAGCCGCACCGACGTCACCTACGTCTACAACGCCCGGCACTACGGCGCCGCGTACTTCCTCTACAGCAGCGGCTACACCAGCTGCGCCGAACCGGGACGCCAGGGCTCCCTGTACCACCGGGGCTACGGCAACGTGACCGGCATCCGCATCGACACCGGCTCGCACTGCTACGCCTGACCCGTATTCAGGGGGTCGCGATTCCCGAGGCCGTTTCCGCCCTGCCATGATGTTCCGCGGAAGAGGGGGTCCGCATGGCACAGGACAAACGGCCTTGGGAACGATCGCGACAGCCGAGCGGGGCCGCTGATCTGCCCCGGACCGAGGACGTCATCGGCGTGTTCCGCTACCAGGGCGCGGACGTCCTCAACATGAGCGACGCGCAGGTCCGCGCCTTCTGCCTGGAGCGAGCCAGGTTCTTCCTCTACGAGGCCCAGGTCAAGGCTGCGGACACCCTGGGCGGGCCCGACCTGCACCTCGCGACCCAGTACGCGACGATCGCCGAGGCCTTCAGGTCGTCTTCCGCGCCGCCCGGCGACCAGGGAGACGGCCCCCTGGAAAGCCCCTCCTGAGCCGTCGGCGCGGGTCAGGAGGGAAGGGGGCCCTGCATCACGAGGGCGAGGCCCTGTTCCGCGTCGTCGTTCAGGGCGTTGGTGAAGGCCTTGTCGTAGGCGTCGTCCCCGACCGACTTGCGGGCCTGCAGTTCCCACTGGTCGCGGACCTCGGAGAGTTCGGGTGTGCCGTGGTTCGGGTGGCCGAGCATGCGCCAGAACGTGTTGCCGGTGCCGGATGTGCGCGCGGCCGCGATGCCGTTGCCCTGGACCGCGTTCGCCCCGGTGAGGAGGTCGAGGGCGAGGGCGATGCCGAGGTTGTCGTTGAGGTTGTGCTTGCTGGCGAGCATGGCCCGGGCGTGCAGTTCGGCGTCGTGCGCGCGGCCCTGGAGGAGGTCTATGAAGGCGAGTTGGTGGAACGCGTACGACCGTGCCCAGTGCTCGCCGTACCGGACGCTCAGGCGGCGCAGGGAGACGGCCGCTTCGTAGGCCTCGGCCAGGCGGCCCAGCGCGGAGTGGGCGAAGGTCCTGATCACCATGCAGCACAGTTGGGGCGCGCCCGACGGCGGTGACGTGCCGTGGCTGATCAGCGCGTGGTCGCACACGTCGTACGCGGCCTCGGGGCGGCCGGCCATGAGGTGGGTCAGGCCGAGCGTGTGGGCGGCGAAGAGCTCGGACTGCGGGGTGCCGTCCTCGCGCGCCGCCTCGGTGCATTCCTCGCCGACGCGCAGGGCGGTCCGGTGATCGCCCTGGAGGGTGAGCGTGATCCCCAGGGCCCACTGTGCGCGGGTGCGGGACGGGCCCTTGGGGGTGTCGAGGGCGAGGACGCGTTCGAGATAGTCGCGGGATTCGTGGAGATGCCCGCAGCAGGGCCAGAACAGGCCCGTACGGCCGGCCATTTCGACGGCGGCGTCGGGATCCGTCTCGATGAGATGGTCGAGTGCGGCGCGCACGTCGGCGTGGGTCGCCGAGATGCGCGCGTACCAGGCGACCTGCCGGTCACTGAGCCAGCCGGCCTCGGCCTCGCCCAGCATGGCGGCGAAGTGTTCGGCATGGAGCCGGGCGAGGACGTTCTCCTCACCGAGCTCCGCGAGCCACATGGCGCCGTACTCGCACAGCGTGTCGAGCATCCGGTAGCGGGTGCCCGCCTGTTGGAGGACGGACTGGTCGACCAGCCGCTCAAGCAGCCAGGGGATGTCGTCGGCGTCGAGCGGGCCGCCCGCGCAGACGGACTGCGCGTCGGCCGTTTCGAGGGGACCGCGGAACACGGAGAGCCTCGCCCACAGCAACCGTTCGAGCGGCGAGCACAGTTCATGGCTCCAGCCGATCGCCGTACGCAGGGCCCGGTGCCGCCGGGGCCACACCGTTTCGTCCACGAGCGTGTCCAGCCGCGAGCCGAGCCGCTCGGCGATCTCCGTGAGGCTGCTCTCCCGCAGCCGCGCGCAGGCGAGTTCGACCGCGAGGGGAATTCCCTCAAGACGGCGGCAGATGGCGGCGACGGCCTCGGCGGAACCGGCGGAGTCGAGGGACACCGCGGGCGCGGCCGTGGCACAGCGCTCCCGGAACAGCCGTACGGCGTCCCCGTCCCCACCCTCGTCCACGGAGAGCGGAGCCACCTCGACACGGCGCTCACCCCGGACCCCGATGGCCTGTCTGCTGGTGGCGAGCACGGTCAACTGCGGTGCGGCGGCGAGGAGTTCGCTCACCAGCAGCAGACAGGAGGCCAACACGCGCTCGCAGCAGTCGAACACGAGCAGGATCTGCCGACCGGTCAGCCACTCGCACAACGCCTCGACGGGGGCGCGCGGATTGTGGTCCAGGAGATCGACCGCGTCGCACACCGTCGCGGTGAACAACCGGTCGTCGTAGAGGTTGGACAGGTCGACCCACCAGACCCCGTCGGCGTACTGCCCCCGGACCTGCTCCGCGACGCGCAGCGCCAGCCGGCTCTTCCCGACCCCGCCACCACCGGTGAGCGTGACGCACCGCTGCCGCGCCAACGCCGTTTTGACTGTGTCGACTTCGCTGTCGCGGCCGACAAAGCTGGTCGTCATCACTGGGAGGTTGCCTAACACGGTCCCATCCTGCACGGCCCGGAGGACGGCCTAAACCCCCTCAACGGAAACGGTCGCAACTGATCGGAACTGGCGACTGTTCGATCGGGCGGTTCCTGTGGCCGATGGGGTGAAGTGCCGTGGCGGGTGTATCGATTCGGCGGGCCCTCGACGGACTCCGGTGAACGGCCGTTGCGTCAGGCGGAACGGCTCGGCAGTCGCTGAGACGTACGGATGCGGGCACGGATTTTCGGAGCGTGATCCCTCCATCTTCCGCTGACCGGCGGGCAGTTCACGCACCGTCCCGCTCGACCGGGTCCAGATAGAAGTTCGCCTGCGCGACCCGGTCGCCCTCGGTGTGCGCGACGACCACGCCCCTCACCAGAAAGGGAGTGTCGTCGACAGCGGTGCCCGCCATCTCCCACTCGCTCCAGACGACGTCACCGTCCTGCACGGACCGCAGGGCGCGCGCCTCGATGTCCGGGACGCGGGCGAAGAGGCCGGTCCAGTTCTTGCGTACGACGTCCTGGCCCACGAAACTCCGCGCCGGGTGGGTCGGCATGTCGCAGCGGTAGTCCTCGGTGAAGCAGGCGACCAGCGCTTCGAGATCATGGGTCGAGATCGCCTTGCACAGGTTGTCGGGGAACGCGGACACACGGCTTCCTTTCGTTGCTCCACTTCCGGCGTGTTGATCTTAGGTCAGGCGTCCCGGCCGGGCGGGCCCAACTCGGCCTGCCCGGCGCCCAGTTGGTACCCGCTCGCGACTTCGTCGCCGAACCGGGCACCTCACTCCACCCCGAAGGTCGCGCCGATCCCCATCCCGGTGATCCACTCCGGAACCGGCTCGTACGCGCTCCACACCAACGGCGCCCGGACCGCCGCCTGTCCGATCAGCCACGTACGGATCTCGTGCCCGCCACTGCCCGCCTGCTCCTCCAACCCCGCGTCGCCGAGGGCCGCGATCGGCTCGGACTCCCCGGTCCCCAACTGCTTGAGGAACCAGCGGTCCCACGCGCTGTTGACATGGGCGTGCGGGTCGCCGCCCATCGCCCGGACCCGGGGTTCGCGCGCGGCGGCGAAGGCTTGGGCGTCCTCGCGGCCGTGGATCACCGAGTGGCGGCGGTCCTCGGCCATCGCGGGATCGCGCGGGTCGTTGCTGGGCAGCCAGTGGGAGAGGCCACCGCTCGCGATGACCAGCACCCGCCCGGCGGCGCCGTTGTCGCGCAGGGCGTCGCCGAGCGCCCGGCCGAAGCCGATGCAGCGTTCCATGGTGGGCAGCGGGGGAGCGGCGGTGTTGACGACGAGCGGCACCATCGGGACGTCGGTGCCGCCGCACACCATCTCGTAACTCTGTACGAGCCCGTGGTCGACGGTCAGCGCGTACGACAGCGACAGGTCGAAGCCCGCGTGGGTGAGCCCGTCGTACACGGACCAGGCCAGGTCGCCGGCGACGGGCAGGGGACCCGGCCGGCTGCCGAAGTCGCCGAATCCTACGGCGTGTTCGACGCCGATGAGGAACGGCGGCATCGCGTCGTAGAAGTTCGCGTGGAAGTGGTCGGGGCCGATGACCACGACCGCGTCGGGCGCGAGCCGGGCGACCGTCCGGGAGAGCCGGGCCGCCTCGGCGAGAAACCGACCGCCGGGCTGCTCGGGGCCCTCGGGCGGCAGCAGGGTGGCGAAGGGGGAGTGGGACAGGGCGACCAGGCCGAGGATCTCGCTCATACCGGGTCCTTGCCGAGGAGGAGGAAGTCACGGTGGGCGCGCAGGAATTGGTCCGGCTTCTCCCACTGCGGCCAGTGGCCCGCGTCCTCGATGACATGCAGGCGGGCGTCCGGCAGCCAGCTCTGGAGCATCGCCGCCTCGTCGAGTCCGCCGGTCGGGTCGTGGTCGGTCCACAACAGCAGCGTGGGCGCGGTGACTTGGCCGACCCAGGCCGGGTCCCACGCGAACTCCTTCCGTACCTCCGGGTCTTGGACCACCAGCGTGTTCTCGATCGCGCGCAGGAAGCCGGGGCGGCCGTAGACCGCACGCCGTAGGTTCACCAACTCGTCGGTGACCATCGACGTGTCGTGGAAGAGGAACTCGACGCGGCGGCGCACGGTTTCGTCGCTCGGGTCCCGGACGGCGGCCAGGGTGCTCTCGCGCATCTTGACCATCACCTCGGGCTTGTTGGCGATGTTCCCGGGGGTGTTGAGCACGAGCCGTTCGACACGCTCGGGGTGGTGGGCCGCGGTCCACGCGGTCACCCAGCCGCCGAGCGATTCGCCGGACAGATGCGCCGAGTCGATCCCCAACTCGGCCATCAGGCCCAGGAGATGATCGGAGAGCACGTCGATCGTGTACGGCCGGTCCGGCAGGTCGGACCAGCCATGGCCGACCATGTCGTACGCGGTGACCCGGAAGTCGGCGGCGAGCCCGGCGATGTCCCGGGCGTAGGCCTCCAGGTGTCCGCCGGTGCCGTGCAGCAGGATCAGCTCGGGGCCGGACCCCGCGCGCAGGACCCGCGTGCGGACGCCTCCGACGTCGACGAAGCGCAACTCGTGCTCCACGTCGGACAGTTCGCCCCAGATGCCGATGTGGGCGGGCAACGGGTTCATGCCTGCTCCTCCTTGAATCGTGCGCGGGCTTCCGCGACCGTGACCAGACCCGCGCTCTGCCGGCGGCCGACGCCCAGCAGGCTCAGCAGACGGGAGTTCTCGATGGTGAGGAACTCGACCGGCTCGGTGTCCGAGTCGTTGTAGTGGCGGTGCCAGGTCCAGGGCGGGGTGTAGATGAAGTCGCCGGTGGCCCAGGGTTCGGTGTCGTCCTCGATCTCGCTGTGGCCGCGCCCGCTGATGACGAAGTGCACCGTCTCGTGATGGTGGCGCTGCATGTCCGAGCTCAGCCCCGCCGGGATGGTCTGCCGGAAGAGCTCGAAGCTGGCCGTCGGCAGCAGCCCGGCGATCGCCAGCACGGTCGGGTTGTGCACCTGGTCGGCAGGCAGCGGCTGGAGCTGGTCGGCGTGCACGACGACCGGCCGTGCCGTACCGGGCCGCACGGTGTCGTGGATCGAGCCGAGGAAATCGGCCATGGTGAAGCGGGATCCTGATTCCGCCATCAGATCGTCTCCGTCCTTCCGCCGTCGACCGTGAGCACGGTCCCGTTGATGTATGCCGCCTCGTCGGAGGCCAGGAACGCCACGGCGGCCGCGATCTCCGCCGGCCGCGCGGCCCGCCCGGCCGGAATGTGCGCGAGGTCCTGCGCGTCGAGTTCGTCGAAGCCGCGCTGCGCTGCACGTGCCCGGTTGGCGAGGATCTGCGTGCGCCGCTCGGTCGAAGTGGCGCCCGGGGCAACGCAGTTGACGGTCACACCCGCCGCCGCGAACTCGCGGGAGAGCAGCTTGGCCGCCGCCGTGACCGCGGAACGCAGCACCACGGAGGCGGCCAGGTCGGGCTGCGGCTGCCGTACCGCCGTAGATGTCACGAACACCACCCGCCCGAAGCCCCGCTTCGCCATGCCCGGCATCGCAAGCCGCGCCAGCCGCAGCGGGCCCAGCAACAACAGCTCGGTCGCCTCCCGCCACAGCGCGTCGTCGAGATCGAGGATCCCCCCGGGCGGCGGACCGCCGGCGTTGAGCACGAGCACGTCGAGGCCGCCGTACCGCTCGTCGACCTCCTTCATCGCCGCTGCGGCCGAGGCCGGATCGGCCATGTCGCTCACCAGGGCGTGCACGTCGTGCTCCGGGCCGTCGGCCACGGTGTCGGCGAGCCGGGCGGCCGCCGCTTCGAGGACGTCGGCGCGCCGGCCGGTGATCACCACCCGGTCGCCCGAAACCGCCAGACGCTCGGCGATCGCGTGCCCGATACCGCTCGCGCCGCCGCCGACCAATGCTGTCCGCATGATGTTGGCATCCTCCTGAGTCCGCGCCCTGTCCGCCGGCCGGGACGGCCGTCCCGGGCCCTCCCCTTGCCCGCCGGTCCGGGCAGCCTTAGCGTGACCGGCATGACCCCAGGTGAACAAGGGACGAGTCCCACTGCGCGGGACGGCAAGTCCGAGACCTCGGGCCTGGAGCGCGCGGCGGCGATCCTCGGCGCCTTCGACGCGGCGCATCGCGAACTGACCTTGTCCGCGCTCGTGGCCCGCTGCGGCCTGCCCCGGTCGACCACCCACCGCACCGCGGACCGGATGATCCGGCTCGGCTGGCTGGACAAACCCCACGGCCACTACCGGATCGGCAACCGGCTGTTCGAGATCGCGAGCCTGGCCCCGATCCGGCTCGAACTGCGCGAGGCCGTGCTGCCCTACCTCCAGGACCTGCACAGCGCGACCAGGACCACCGTGCAGCTCGGCGTCCTGGAGGGCGCGCAGATCCTCGTCGTCGAGAAGATCACCGGCCACCGTCCGATGCCGATGCTCTCCCAGGTCGGCGGGATCATCCCGGCGTACTGCTCGGCGCTGGGCCGGGCCATCCTCGCCTACAGCGAGGCCGAGACCATCGACGCCGTACTCGATGCCGGAACGCCGCCGCGCAACCCGCGCACGCTGACCACCAAGGCGGCCGTGATCCGCGAGTTGACCGCCGTCCCTGCCAGGGGCTGGGCGGTGGAGCGCGAGGAGGGCAACATCGGTGTGAGCTGCGTCGCCGCCCCGATCTTCGGGCCGTCCGGCGGGGTCGCCGCCGCGTTGTCCGTCACCGGGCCCACCGCGCTGGTCCGCGCCGACCGGGCCGGGCCCGCCGTACGGCTCGCCGCTGCGGCCGCATCGCGGGCCTACAGCACCCGCCGTTGAAAAAGTCCCAGCCGGTGGGACTGGATCATTGCGCATCGCCCGCGCCGAACCCACGCTGGGCGCAGCAGACCAGCGCCGTGGCCGGTCGGCCACGGTGGCGACCGGAAGGAGACGACGGTGACTCTAGGCGGTGGCTACATGCTGCCCTCCCGCGACGGACACAAGATCGCGGCGATCGGGCTGGGCATCACCCTCAAGGCGGACGGTGCCGCGACGCACGACGCGTACTCGCTGTTCGAGTACACGGTCCCGCCCGAGACCGACGGACCGCCGCCGCACCTGCACACCCGTGAGGACGAGTCCTTCGTCTGTCTGGCCGGACGGCTCGACGTGCACCTCGGCGGCAGGGACTTCGTCCTCGAACACGGCGACTACCTGTACCTGCCGCGCGATGTGGTCCACGCCTTCCGCAACCCCTACGGGGAGGAGTCGCGCGTCATCTCCGTCGTCTCGCCGGCCGGCCTGGAGGAGTACTACCGGACGCTCGCGGACATGCCGCCGGGACCGAAGGACATCGGCCTGATGAAGAAGATCATGGCCGACTTCGGCATCGTGCTCCAACTGCCGCCCGAGGTCGCCTGATCATGAGGATCGCCATCATCGGAGCCGGTGTCGCGGGCCTGGTCACCGCGAAAGTCCTCACGCAGGCCGGACACCGCACGGACGTGTTCGACAAGACCCCCGACGTCGGCGGCGTATGGAGCCGCACGCGCCGCTATCCGGGAGTCACCACCCAGAGCCCGAAGGCGCAGTACTCCTTCTCCGACTTCCCCATGCCCGCGGACTTCCCGGAGTGGCCCGACGGCGCCCAGATCCAGTCCTACCTCGCCGACTACACCGCGCACTTCGGACTCGAACCCGTCCTGCGCCTGAGCACCGAGGTGCTGTCGGCCCTCCCGACCGCCGACGGCAGGTGGAGCGTCGAGTACCGCGACTCGGCGGGCACCCACGCCACGGAGTCCTACGACCGACTCGTCGTCGCCAATGGTGTGTTCTGCGAACCGGCGGTCCCGAAGTTCGACGGCCTGGCGGAATTCACGGCGGCCGGCGGCCAGGTGTGCGCGGGCACCGAGTTCCACGACGCCGAGCAGGCGCGCGACCGCAACGTCCTCGTCGTCGGCTACGGCAAGTCGGCCTGCGACGTGGCCGTACCGATCAGCGCCGTGGCCGCGAGCACGGACGTCATCGCGCGCCAACTGCTCTGGAAGGTCCCGCGCAAGGTCGGCGGCCGGCTCAACTTCAAGCTGCTGCTGCTCACCCGCCTCGGCGAGGGCCTGTTCCGCTACATCCGCCCGCGCGGCTTCGAACGCTTCCTGCACGGCCCCGGCAACGGGCTGCGCCGCCGGATGATCAACTCCATCGGCACCGTCTCGATACGCCAACTCGGCCTCAAGCGGCTCGACTTGGTGCCCCGGGGAACGATGGAGGACATCGTGCGCGGCGCCATCGGGCTCGCGACCGAGGGCTTCTTCGCGGCCGTCACCGCGGGCGCCATCACCGTCCGCCGGGACCGCACCATCGAGCAACTCCTCGTCGTGGACGGCAAACCCTCCGCCCGCCTTTCCGACGGTACGGTGCTCCCCGCCGACTTGGTCGTCTGCGCCACCGGCTTCACCCAGGGCGTCCCGTTCCTGCCGGAGAAGGTGCGGGAGCAACTCCTCGACGAGCGCGGCAACTTCATGCTCTACCGCCAGATCCTGCCCCTCGGGATCCCCGGCCTGTACTTCAACGGCTACAACTCCTCCTTCTTCAGCCCCCTCAACGCCGAGATCGCCGCCCTGTGGATCGCCGCCGACCTCGCCGGCGCGCTGACGATCCCCGACACCGGGACCATGCGGGACGCGGTCGTGGACCAACTGGCCTTCATGGACCTCGCCACCGACACGCACCACGGTCGCGGCACCAAGATCATCCCGTTCTCCATGCACAACGCCGACGAAGTGCTCAGCGACCTGGACCTCAACATCAACCCGCTTGTCCGCGCGGCCCATTGGCTCGGCCCGGTCGATCCGGCCGCGTACCGACGCCTGACGCCGGTGCTGCTCAAGCGCCTGGCGTCGGTCGAACCCGAACACGGGGACCGACTGCGTCTGCTTCCCGGCCCGGACGGCTCGGCCCCTGCGGCAGGGCCGGGAAGCACACGACAGGCCCAGTCGGACGTGCCGACCGGCTAGGGGTCGGTCAGCCGTACGTCACGGTGATCGGCGTGTGTGCACTCCGAGTGGGGAGCGTGACGGTCAACGTGCGGGTCGTGCTGTCGAAGTGGTAGGCGTGGGCGGGGAGTTGGGCCCCTCCCACTCGGACGGTGCCCGGGGCGGTGACGCCGAGGAGGGCGACGGTCCACTGCCGGTTTCGGATCTGGCTGCGGAAGGTCCCGGTCGGCGGGTCGATCGTCACCGTGTGCCGGGTGCCGTTCTCCCGGTACCGGATCTTCGTGACGGCGCTGTGGCCGCGCCCGGTGCGGGCGGTCCCGTCGTCCTCGTAGAGGGTGGAGGTGCCGGAGGCGCCCACGGCCACGTTGAGCGTGACCTTGGTCAGGGGGGCCTTGTCGTTGCTGGTGACATCGCTCGTGCGGGTCGGGATGACGGCCCCCGCCCGGACGAACACCGGCATGGTGTCGAGGCCGGAGGTGATGTTCTGGGTGGTACCGCCGGCGTAGGTCTGCCCGGTGAAGTAGTCGGTCCACTGACTGCCCGGCGGGAACCACACCGAGGTCGTCGCCGTGGTGCCGGGTGTGGTGACGGGGGCGACGAGCATGTCGGGTCCGTAGAAGTACTCACTGCCCGAAGTGGCGTACGCCTGCGGCTCGTCGGGGTACTGCAGATACATCGGGCGGGTGACCGGGACGCCGGTCGTGTTCGCCTGCTGCGCGAGCGAGTACGTGTAAGGCACCAGGTTCTCGCGGAGGTTGAGGAACTTGTCGGCGGAGGCGCGGGCCGCCGTCGCGTACTGCCAGGGCAGCCGGTCGCTGTGGTTGCTGTGCAGGCGGTCGATGGGCTGGAAGGTGCCGAGCTGGACCCAGCGGGCGTACATGTCGTCGGGGAGCTTGAAGGTGGTGTGGGTCGTGCCGTCGGCGGTGTAGGTCTCCGAACCGGTCAGTTTCGTCGTGTCGTTGTGGCCGCCGATGTCATGGCTGATCGCCGACATGCCGGTGGCGGCCGCCTCACCGGGCGTGTAACCCACCTCGGCCTTCAGGGTGCCCCAGGTGGAGGAGGTGTCGCCGGTGAAGTGGACGGTGGTGCGCTTGTCGGCCCACGGCCCGGTGGGCAGCCCCTGCTGACCGCTGTAACCGCCCGCCTGGAGCGAACCGTAGGCACGGGAGACGGCGAAACCCCGGCCGATGGTCTTGTCGGCGTCCGTGGCGTACTGCTGGTTGATCCACGCGTCGGGGGTGACACCGGACAGCGAGGACTGGGAGCTGTCGCAGCACCAGTCCAGCCACCAGAAGTCGTTGCCCTGCTGGTCCATCGTCTGATGCAGATCCATGTACGCCTTGAGCTGGTCCGGGTCGCCCCAGTCGAAGGTGTAGCAGTCACCGGCACCACTGCTCGCGGCCGGGGCACAACCCCCCTTGTGCAGCTTGCCCTTGGCGGTCGCCTGGGCCTGCGCGAACTGCGGGTCGCTGCTCAGGATGCTCGGATGGATGTTGAGCGTGTTGTGCAGCCCCTGGGACGCGGCCCAGTCGAAGAACCCCTTCGGATCAGGGAACTTGGACTGGTCGATCTCCCAACCGCTCCACGTGTTGGGCGACTTGAAGTCGGTGTCGGTCACCAGGACGTCGAGGGGCACGCCCTCGGCGCGGAAGGCGGGCAGGATCCGGTTCTCGTAGTCGGCGGCGGTGCGGTCGATGTACTCCGAGTACCAGACGCCGTACGCCCATGGGGGAAGCAGCTCGGGCGGCCCGGTGAGCGTGGCCAGATCGGTCAGCGCGCGCTGGTAGTCGTGGCCGTAGCCGAAGACATAGCCGTCCTGGTACGGCGTGCCGCCGTGGGAGGGGCGTTCGGTGACCTGGTGGGTGCCGGTGTCGTACAGGGCCGAGGTGGTGTCGTCGAGGAGATACCAGCCGTCCTTGTACAGCAGGCCGGGTGTGGTGGCCGGCGCCCCGTTGTTGCCGTCGATGCCGTCCAGGCTGCGACGGTACCCGCCGAGCGCCAAGTGGGGTTGCGGGGCAGGGGAGTTGGCCGCCGTGACGGAGGCCGTGTCGAGGTTGACGTGACAGCTCGCGGCGTCCGGGCAGCCGACGGTGATGTCGTTCGCCCCGGCCTTGAGGGTGACGGGTACGGAGGCGGTGCTCCAGGTGTCCCAGTTGGCGGTGACGGGCAGCGACAGGGTCCGCGTGGTACCGCCGGACGACACCGTCGCCGTACGGGTCTGGTACAGCCCGTCGCTGCCGGTGGCGTTGGCGTAGCGGACCTGCAACGCGTAGGTGCCGTCGGCCGGTACGCCGACCACGTGGGTCAACGCGCTTGACCCTTGGTTGAGTTCGGCGAGGAATCCGCTGCCGGAGTACCCGGTGTGGTCGGTGGCGGTGATCGCCGTACCCGAGACGCGACCGGCCTCGGCCTCGCAGGTGACGCCGTATCCGCAACTCGTGATCGCGGTGGTGGAGGTGGAGGGGAAACCGCTGCCCTGGTTCACCACGGCGACGCTGTCGAGGTTGATGTCCCCGGAGTCGGCGGCTGTCCTGGTCAGCGTCAACGTGTGCTGTCCGGCGCCGAGTTGGACCGCGCTGCTTGCCAGACCCCAGGTGTTCCAGTTGCCGGTGCTCGGCAGACTCACCGTACGGCTCGCGGCGCCGTCCACCGAGAGCGTGAGGGTGCGGGTGGTGTTCTGGCCGTCCCCGCCGACGTAGTTGGCGTAGCGCGCGTCGAACGTGTACGTCCCCGCTGCGCTGACGTTGACGTCGGCCGACACGGAGTCGCCCGTTCCCTCGAATCCGGCGAGGAAGCCGGACCCGGTGAAGCCGGTGTGGTCCGTGGCGACGCCGGCCCCGCTGTGGGCCAACTGCTCGGCCTCGCACAGGGCGCCCAGGCCGCAGATGAGCCGGTGCCAGGGGGTCGCGTCGACCGCCGACCCGCCGGTCGACAGGTGCACGGAGAGGTTCTGCGCGTCGAACGGCCCTGAATCCACCTGGTACTTGAGGGTGAGCGCGCTCGTGCTGATGGTTAGCCAGCCGTTGGAGGTGCTCGATGTGTACGGCGGCGGCGTGAACGCGGTGCGGCCGATCGCGTTGAACGTCGCGCTGTCGGTGAACTTCCCGTCCTGCGCGTACTCCGTGCGGATCAGGGTCGGGGAGAGGACCTGGAAGCGCGCGTTGCCCGAAGTCACCGACGCGGCACGGTGGTTGGCCGCGACGTTTGCCGAGGCCGCTCCGGTACCGGTCACGAGCATGGCGGCGAGGGTGCTGATGAGGGCGAGGACCGTGACGCGTCTTCGCGGCGAGCGTGTGGTGCGTGACGCCGATCGTCTTCTCACGGACGGCTCCGTCCTGGAGTGGGGCCACGTGGGCCTGTGGTGGAGGTGTGCCGGTTCCCGTTCGCGCCTGGTGGAATCTGCTCCTGGCCGACATCGTTGTCAACCCTTGCCGCCGATGGTTTCTGTGCGCGTCGGTTCACCGGGGGTGGGACGGGGGTGTGTGGGTTTCCTGCTGTTGAACTCCCTGCTGCGGTAAGGGTGTTGAGCTTCCGTCCCCTCGCAGCAGTGGCGTGACCAGGGGGGCGTGGGGCGCCCTGGACGCCGTAGCGCGGCGTTGTTCCGGCATCAGGCCTGGGCGCTGTCGCGCACTGCGGGCGTGGTGCTCGGCGTCGATACCGGATCGGCCGGGAAACGTGCGGCGACCCGGCCGGCGGTGGCGGTGGCGCGGGCCGTGGTGGTCGCCAGGCCTATCGCGGTGATGACGAAGCCGCCGGTGACGAGGATCCACCAGCCCGGGTGGCTGGCGGTGGCGAGTCCGGGGCCGCCCGGGGTGTGGATGCGGGCGGTGACGATCGAGCCGAGGACGGCGACGCCGAGGTTGTTGCCGACCTGGCGGCCGGTGGTCGTGATCGCGGCGGAGACCCCGGCCTGGGCGCGCGGCATACCGGCTACGGCCGTGGTGGTGATCGGCGCGTTGACCAGGCCGAATCCGATGCCGAGGAGGACATAGGCGATCAGCAGGGTCGCCCATGGCGTGGTCGGGGTGAGCGTGGTCAGTGTCAGTGCGGCGACGGCGATCAGCAGGCCCGCGGCGACCAGTGGCGGGCGGGGACCGCGTGCGGCGGTGAGGCGTCCGGAGAGCGGTGAGGCGAGCGCGGTGCCGGCGGCCATCGGCATGGTCAGCAGACCGGCCTGCAGTGCGCTGCAGCCGCGTACGTCCTGCAGATAGAGGGTGTTGAGGAACAGGAAACCGGACAGCACGAGGAACGCGGTGACGGCGGCGACGAAGGAGCCGGTGAACGGGACCGAACGGAAGAACACCGGGTCCACCAGCGGCTGTTGACGACGCCGCTCGTAGGCGGGCAGCGCTACGGCCGCGCCTGCGGCCAGGGTGAACAGGGCGACGATGGGGGTGCTGCCGTAACCCCGGTGGGAGCCCTCGATGATCGCGAAGATCAGCGAGGTGAGGATCGTGACGACGAGGATCTGACCGACCGGGTCCGGGCGGCGGGGCGCCGCAGCTCTGGACTCGGGGACGAACAGCGCGGTGAGCACCAGCGCGGCCACCCCGATCGGGAGGTTGATCCAGAAGATCGAGCGCCAGCCGGCCGAGGCGACCAGCAGACCACCCACCACCGGGCCGGCGGCCAGGGAGAGGCCGACCGTGGTGCCCCACAGCCCGATCGCGCGGGCCCGCTCGCGGGGGTCGGGGAAGGCGTGCGTGATGATCGACAGGGCGACCGGGTTGAGCATGCTGGCGCCGAGGCCCTGGACGACACGGAACGCGATGAGCCAGCCGAGGCTCGGGGCCAGGGAGCAGGCCAGTGAGCCGGCGGTGAAGAGGACGAGCCCGGCCTGGAACACCCGGCGCCGCCCGATCCGGTCGGCGGTGGATCCGGCCAGCATCATGAACGCGGCGACCGCGAGGGTGTAGCCGTCGACGGTCCACTGCAGCCCGCTCACCGGGGCGTGCAGATCATGGCCCACGGCGGGCAGGGCGACGTTCACGGCGGTGGTGTCCAGGGCGGTGATCAACAGGCTCAGGCAGCACACCGCCAGGACGAGCCCTCCCCGGCGACGGGTGTCGTTCGGTGGGGGAGTGTGCGTCGTCATGTCGGTTCTCCTCGGTCACGGTGTGGGCGGCGAACAGCGGGACCCTGCGGTCGCGTTGGGCGGTGGGCGCGTTCAGGGAGCAGCCGTCGTAGTGCTGTTGGTGGCAGGGGTTCAGCGGGTGAGCGTGGCGGAGTCCGTGTCGGTGCTGTCCCAGATCGCCTGGATGACCTGGTCGGGGGTCTCCAGCTGCGGGGAGTGGCCGGTCTCGGGGAGGAGGTGGAACTGGGCCCCGGGGATCGCGGCGGCGTAGGCGCGTCCGTAGTCGATGTCGACGATCCCGTCGCTCTCGCCCCAGAGGACGAGGGTCGGGATCTCGAGGGGTGCGAGACGCGCGGCGAGGGTGGGGTCGGCCATGGCGGAGCCCGCGTAGACGGCGATCGCGGTCCGGTTGCCCGCGGCGATCGCCTGCGCCGCCGGGGGCAGTGTCGTCGGGTCGATGCGGAACGGCTCGGGATTGTGGAAGGTGAGCCCGAAGACCTCGTCCATGGTCAGGGAGAAGAAGTCGGCCACGGGATGGCCGGGCACCTCGATCCCGACCGCGTCGATCAGGACGATGCCGCTGACGCGCGGCGACTTCAGCAGCGCGATCTCGGCGGTGATCCAGCCGCCGATCGAGTTGCCGATGACGGTGACGTCGGTGAGCGCGAGGTGGTCCAGGAGTGCGTCGTAGAGCGTGGCCAGGCCGGAGACGGAGGCCAGTGCCTCGGGGCGCTCGGTGCCGCCGAAGCCCGGGTGGGTCGGGACCAGTACGCGCACGTCGTGAGCGGCGGCGAACTTCTCGGCGAACCCCGTCACCGACTGCGGGCCGGCTCCGCCGTGCAGCAGCAGGAAGGGCTCCCCGTCCCCGTCCCCGTATCCGGTCACGGACACCTCGACCGGGCCGAGTCCGTCGAGGCTGACGGTGTACTGAGTGGTGGTTGCCATGGCGTTCTCCTTGAGCGATTGCGGATGTTCAGGCGAACTCGGAGGACGGCTCGGTGGCGTACCGGCTCATCACCTCGATGGTCGCTTCGGGCGTGAGGGGCCGGCCGGCGGCGATCATGTCGCGCAGTTCCCGGAAGTAGTCGACGTACAGGTCCGGGGTGAAGGTGTTGAGCAGGACCGTTGTGCCGTCGGTCGGGTTGGCGAAGGTGTGCGGGGCGCCGGGCGGGATCATGACGAGGGTGCCGGCGGGCGCGTCGTGGACGGTCTCGCCGACGGTGAAGCGGGCGGCGCCGGACACGACGTAGAAACCCTCGTCGTGCCGGGCGTGCCGGTGCTGCGGCGGGCCGTCGGTGTGCGGGGCGAGCGTGATCTCCCCGATGCCGAGGCGGTGGCCGGTCGTGCTGCCGTCCTCCAGGATCCGCATCCGGGTCGGGCCGAGCTGGATCGACTCACCGGCGTCCGGACCGACCACTGAGACGTCTGTCATCTGAGCCTCCGCGTAAGAGAGTGGGCTGTGTTCGTTGGGGTTGACTCTCATGAATGTAGCCGTCTCGACCTTTTTATACAAGTGAACTCTCATGACGAGAGTCGACATGCGGGTGTTGCCGAACGGCGCTCTGGCGGCGCTTTCGGGGGGCCTTGCCGCCGCGCCGCAGGACCAGCAGGGCGGCTATGGCGATTCCGGTCGAGAGTGGCGTGGGGTGGCGTGGCGTCAGGCGAGGTGCGGGTTGCCGTTCGACGCGCCGAGGCCTCCGTCGACGCGGATATGGGCCCCGTTGACGTAACTGGCGGCCGGACTCGCCAGGAACGTGATGACGGAAGCCGTTTCCGCGGGCTCGCCGAAGCGCCGCATCGGTACGCGGTTGAGCGCGGCGGCGACGATCTCCTCGCTCTGCAGGAATGCGGCGGTCATGTCGGTGGAGATCATGCTGGGGTGAACGGCGTTGACGCGCACGCCTTCCGCGCCGTGGTCGAGCGCCATCGCGTTGGTCAGGTTGGTCACCGCGCCCTTGGCGGCGTCGTAGGCGGCCAGGCCCCAGTCGCCGCCGAGCCCGGACGCCGAACCGACGTTGACGATGCTGCCGCCCACGGTGCGCAGATGGGGGAGTGCGGCCCTGGAGGCGTAGAAGACGCCGTCGAGGTCGGTGGACATGACGCGTCGCCAGCCCGCCGCGTCGATGTCGGACACGGTGCCCAACGGCTCGACTGTCGCGGCATTGTTGACCAGCGTGTCCAGTCGGCCGTGGTCGTGTGCCACGGCGTCCACCAGCCCGGTGATCTCCTCCTCGTCCGAGACGTCGCCGACCCGGGCGATCACCGTCGAACCCGTCGGCGCCTCGGACGCCACCTTGTCGAGCTTCGCCTGCGTACGGCCGATGATCACCACCGTGGCGCCGGCGGCGGCGAAACGGTGGGCGGTGGCCGCACCGATGCCCGATCCGCCGCCGGTGACGATGACGACCTTGCCGGTGAACGTGTTCTCAGCCATGGAAGAACCTCAACTCCTCATCTGGTGAAGGGACATGCAAGGGATGCGCGTGGAGGGGAGCGCGCGGTTACGGCAGGGCGCCGGTCTGGCGCAGCAGGCTCACCGCGTCGGCGACGGCCCAGTGCTCGGACAGCTGCCCGTCCTGGTACCGGACGAGGTCCATCACCCGGAATTCGACCGGGTTGCCGGACGCCGGGACGCCGAACCAGGCCCCGGTGTGACGGCCGCGGAACACTTTGTGGGTGGCTACGAGGTCCCCGTCCCCGATGCAGTGCAGGACCTCGACCCGCAGATCGGAGAAGGCCTCGTGCAGGGCGGCCATGGTCGCGCGCATCCCCTCCCGATCGTCGCGCTGCCCCGGCTCGACGGTGTGATTCCGGAAACCGGGATGCACGAGCTCGTCGATCAGGTCGAGCCGTCCCTTTTCCTGCACCTGCTCGACGAAGTAGCGCATGCGGTCCGTGGGGGATTGCTGGTCGGGTGCCTGGGCGTTCGGCCGGCTCATGAGAGGCTCCTTCTACGCAACTGCCGGGCTGGGGCGGGGGGTTGTCTCTGCTCATGAAGCCTAGGAAGATCGCTGCGGCACAGGCTTGAACCAGAGCGCCATCCCGGCAGAACATCCGCGCCAGATGACGCCGGAGCGACGAAGGCTGGGGACGACCGCAGATGGACCGCACGGGAGTGGAGGCCGGCGCGCCGGACCGGTCGCGGTCCGGGGACTCAGGCCCCTCGGCTGCCAAACCTGGAGCGTTCGACACCTTCCGCGACGGCTGGGAGACGGAGATCGGCGACGGCTTCCCGTTGCCGACCTTCAGCCCGGCCACGGTCCGTGACTTCCGGGTCAAGAGCCGAGCCACCACGGTGGGCGACGTGGCGGTCACCGACCTCCACGGCGCGTCGGCCATCCGAACCGAGGGCCCCCTCAACGGAGTTGAGGACCAGGTACGGATGTACGTCGTCCGCAGCGGCTCCTGGTCGCTGGGCGCGCCGCTGGCCCGTGACGAACAGACCGTGCCGGCCGGGCAGTTCCTCATCCGTCACATCGGCAAGCCCCTGCACTTCGAGACGGTGCCGGACACGAGGGAGAAGGTCCTCGTCCTGCCCGCCGCCACGCTCAGACCACTGCTGGGCGAGCGACAGAGCGTCAGCGGCCCGGCGGACTCCGCCGAGGTACGCCTCCTGGTGGCCCACGCGAACATGCTCTACGAAACGGCCGCCGACCTCGGCCCGGCCGGAGTACAGGCCGCACACGGCGCCCTCATCGAACTGGCCAAGGCGGTGGCAAGACGCCGGGTCGACGACACGGAACCCCAACTGGCCCTGGCGCTCGCCCAGGCCGCGAAGGACCTCGCGGACAACCACCTGACCGACCCCGAACTCTCCGGCACGATGCTGGCCCGCGAACTCAACGTCTCCGTACGCAGCCTGCAACGGGCGTTCGCCGCGGCCGGAGAATCGGTGACCGCCTACATCCGCCAACGCCGCCTGGAAGAAGCCCGACTCGCCCTCACCGCACCCTCCGGCCGCCTGACCGTCTCCGAACTCGCCGCCCACTGGCAGTTCGCGGACAGCAGCCACTTCATCCGGGCCTTCAAGAAGCACTACGGCCGGACGCCGACGGACTATGCCCGCTCGACCACGTCGGCGGGGAACTGATACGTGAGGGGCGCCGGCCCTCTGCCTTCCCCTTGAGAGGGAGAGGGGACCACACCGGCCGCGCTCACACGGGCGTGGAGGGGATCGGCGCCGCGGTTGGCCAGGCGTGGGCCGCCTACAGCGGACTGTCGGCCGGCCTGACGAAGACCTGGGCCGTCCCTTCGTCCAGCGGGCGCTCGCCCACCGACAGGAATCCCAGTCGGTGGGCGAACCTGATGCTCGGCGCGTTCTCGCTGTCGACCAGGGCCCATACGGCGGGCAGGCGCAGGTCCGACAGCGCGTAGTCCAGGAGTGACCGGATCGCCTCGGTGGCGAGGCCTTGTCGCCATAGGTCGGGGCGGACGCACCAGCCGGTCTCGATGAGTTCGGCGGGTAGGTCCCGGGCTGGTTGCAGGTGTCCCAGCCCGACCACTTCTCCGTCCAACAGCCAGGTCCAGTAGCCCAGTTCGGGTGGGGCGGCAATCGCCTGCTGTCGGCTGGCGGGAGCGAGTTGTCGGGTGGTTCGAATGCGGGCTCGGTCATGTGGTGGGTGTGAGGTGGTCGCCGACTCTGAACGTGTGACGCGTGCGCAATCAGACGAGCCGCCAGAGATGGTCGGACGTGCCGTTGTCGTTCCACTGGGTCACCTGGGCGCTGTTGGCCTGCGAGGCCCCGTCGACGGCCATGAGCTTGCCACTGTGCACGTTGACGATCTTCATCCAGCCGTCGCCGTTGTCGACGAGGCGCCAGAGGTGGTCCTGGGTGCCGTTGTCGTTGTACTGCTGGACGTGGGCTCCGTCGTCGAGGCTCTGGTTGTGGACGGCGAGCAGTTTGCCGCTGTTGCGGTTGTAGATCTTGACGGTCCCGTCGCCGTTGTCGACCACGCTCCACAGGTGGTCGGCGGTGCCGTTGTCCTCGTACTGGGTGACCTCGGCGCTGTCGGCCAGGGACATGCCGCTGACGGCGAGCAGCTTGCCGGAGTTCTTGTTCTGGATACGTTTCCAGGCGACAGAATCGGCCGCCGGGGCGTTCATCAGGGCGAGGACGCCGCCGATCACGGGCCGGTCGGCGAAGCCGCGTTGGGCGCCGGTGGCGACGACGTACCAGTCGGTGAAAGGCACCCGTGACGGCGTCGAGTCGGCGAAGCCGTAGACACCGTTGATCAGCATGGCGCGGGCGTCGGCGTGGTCGGCGAGCCAGGCCGCGGTCCACACCTCCCAGTCGGTCTTGGTGTAGTCGTTGCGCGGGTCCAGCAGCACGCCGTACGTGCCCGCCTTGGACAGGTACCAGGCGGCCTCCTGCGCGGCCACCCCGGTGGGCACCAGATCCACGCCCAGCAGGCGGTCGGCGTAGCCGTTGTACTTCAGGCTCCAGGTGCCGTCCTGGTCGTAGGCGAGCTTGAGGTGGGTGCCGGAGGAGTCCTGGGCCAGGGTGACCCATCGGCTCATGTAGCCACGAGCCACCGTCAAGTAGTGGGCCGCGTCTGTGGAGTTGGACGCCGCCTTGGCCACCACGCTCATCGCGCCGATGCCGATGATGCCCTTGAGCGCGAGGTTGGCGCTGTGTGCGATCCAGCCGGTGAAGTCGTCGGTCTGGTTCTGGTTCTCCGGGTCGAGGGCGTTGGCCACGAGGTACTCGGCCCACTGGCGGAGGATCGCGTAGTGCGTGGTCGCGAAGGAGGCCGCGTCGGCCGCGGGAAGGCGTTGGGCCACGGCCGCCGCCATGATGAGCATGTTGGCGGACTCCTCGATCGGCATGGCCTCCTCGTTGCCGTCCAGGTGCCCGGTCGCGTTCGGGTAGCTGGAGCCGAGGTCGTGCTCGGCGTACACCTTGGGCCAGCCCGCGTGCTCGGCGTAGTAGAAGTGCGGTTCGAGCAGCAGCCGCAGATACGCCGGCGACAGGTGCAGGTAGGCGGGGGACGCCGGGTAAATCACGTCCACGGTCGAGAAGTTGCCGTTGGAGGAGATCTCCTTGAGCATCGCCCACGGCGAGCCGTTCCGGTCGACGAGTTCCGTCCCGGCCACGGCCTGACGCACCGCCAGGGCGCAGACGGCCGCGTAGCGTTCACCGGTGTCACCGCCGCCCGCGGCGCTCGCGGCGTCGTCGTGGATCGCCTTGTCGAAGGCGACGGCCGCGGTCAGGGCGGCGGCGCGGTCGCCGTTGAACCAGTCGAGCATGGCGGTCCACGAACTCCAGTAGTGCGTCCACCACGGGTTCAGATTCGTGCCGAGGTAACTCACCGCCGGGGTGCGCACATGGCCGACGACGATCTGGAACACCGCCGAGGGAGCGGACGCGGTGACGGCACCCAGGTTCTGGTTGAGGCCCAGCACGGGCCAGCGGTCGTTGATCGCGCGGGGCTGAGCGGTGTCGGAGGTGCCGGCCAGCGTTCCGTTCGCGGCGGACGCGGCCCGTACGACGGTGTCCTGGCCGATCTGCCAGGTCAGCCCGCTCACGGTCGGGGCGGCGAGCACCAGCGAACCCCACGAGGCCTGGTCGTTGTTCTCGGCCAGCACTGCGGGGGAGGCCGGCTGGCAGGTCAGGGCGGTCATGCTGCCGGTCGCCTGTTTGGCCCAGGTGACCTGGGTGGAGCTGTCGCCGTGCACCCACTCTGCGGAGGCGTCGACATGCACGTCCACGGTGTGGCTCGCCCCGTCATTGCTGGCGGCCTGGACGCTGATGTAGCTCAACGGCACGCACTGGCGCTGGAGGTTGCCGAGGTCCACCGGCGAGAAGAAGGTGACCGTCAGCGTGACGCCGCCTCCGGTGAGCGTGAAGATCGACCGGGTCGCCGTGAGCTGCAACGACGTCTGCGTCATCGTGCTGAGCGTCGGGCCGCCGGGCAGCGCCGGGGCGCCGAGGAAGACGTACGGTGTGCCGTCGATCCGGGCGATGCCGGCCAGCGCGGTGATCCGCCCGTTCCAGAAGGTGGGCCAGGTGCCGGCCAGGTTGTCCCCGGCCAGCCAGGTGGTCAGGTACGGGGAGCGCACGGCGAGGGGAGTGGCCGGGGGGCGCAGCGGGCTGAACGTCGAGGTCGCGGCCTCGATCGCCGCGGTGGCGGCATGGGCGGGCGAACCGGCGATGCCGAGGCCGCCCAGGGCACCTGCGGCGGCCACCCCTCCCCAGCGCAGCAGGTCGCGTCTGGTCAGCGGGGGCAGTCCGGCGGTGAGGGGAGGGCGGCCGTCGTCTTCGGAGTGGGACATGGAGGGCTCCTTCGATGGGCAACGAGAGTCCGACATCGTTGTCAGCGCGCAATATTGACGGTGTGTCACTTAATGGGGTGTCACGGAGAGCACGTTCTTCGTGCCGACAGAACCGAGCGCGGCGTACGGTCCGGCGTGCGGTGTGCGTTGTGGATGACAGCACCGCTCGGGACAGGTGTCCAGCCCTCGCTCAACACCCGCCCCTCACAGCGGAGTTCATGACGTAAGGCGGTCCGGTCTAGGGGTACGAGGTCACCGTGGACGGCACCGTGTCCGTCCCCGAGGTCGGCGAGCCCGTCTCGTTGATCACGTGCTCGTACTGCCCCTGGCCGCCGAGTGAGACGACCAGCACGTCGTGGAACCTCACGCCCGGGGTGTCCGGAACGGCGAACCCGTTGTGCTGGACGATCGTCGGATCGACGTTGAAGTAGCAGTAGCTGCCGAGCCCCCACGCCTCGTGCGTGGACACGGAGTCGGCGACCTTGTAGGCCGCGTACCCCTTGATGTCGCCGTTCTGGATCGCGGCCTGGTTCGGGGCGTCGTACGCCTTCTCGTTCTGGAAGAAGATCGTGCGGCCACCCTCGCCGTTCCACTGGACGTCGTACTTGTTGAAGTGCTCGACGAACAGGCCCGTGGCCAGGACGTTGTCGCCGTTCACGACGAGGCCGTAGTCGGCGCGGTTGGTGTCCCAGCCGACGCCGTCGCCGTGGTCGGCGCGCCAGATCCAGGTGTGGTCGACGATGGTGTTGCGGCTGTTGATCACCATGCTGGTGGTGGCCTTGCCGGCGCCCGCGCCGCCGATCCGGACGAATACGTCCTGCACGGTGGTCGGGTTGGCCGAGTGGTCCGCCGACGCTCCCGCGGGGCCGACTTCGAGGAGCGTGTCGGAGTTGGCGGTGCCGGCGTCGATCAGGAACCCGGCGAGGCGTACGCCGTCGACGTCGGCGGTCTTCAGGGCCGTAACTCCGTTGTCCGGGACGAGAGTTGCGTAACCCAGGCCCAGGACGACGGTGTTGGGACTGTTGACCTGGATCGGCTGGTCGAGATGGTAGATCCCCGGGGTCAGCAGGAGGTGAAGTCCCTGCGTGAGCGCCTGGTTGAGGGTGGCCGCGGTCACGCCGGGCTGGGCGACGTAGAACTGGGTCAGCGGAACCGAGGTGCCTCTGGGCGTGCCGCTGCCCCATGTCGTGCCGCGCGCGTCGGTGCGCAGTTCGGGCAGGAAGACTTTGTAGTCGCTTCCGTCGAGGTAGAGGAAGGGCTTCTCGCGGGAGACGGGTGTCGTGTCGAGCGTGGTGTACGGCGGGCTCGGGAAGCTCTGCGCCGGGGCTCCTTCGACACCCGAGAACACCATGTTCCAGACGGCGTTGAGCCAGCCGCCGACCGAACTGTCGCGGGTGTACCACTGCTGCTGCGAGTACGGCCCGACCGAACCGTCGATGCGGCTGTCGGCGATATAGCCGCCGCTGGCCCAACCGTAGCCGGTGGGCGAGAGGTTGAGGCCGCCGCGCACGTGCATGCGCCGGAACGGAGCGGCCTGCGCGACCGCCCAGCGGTTGGTGCCGTTGGCCGGGGTGAGGGCGAGGTTCTCGGCCGAACGCCAGAAGTTCTGGGTGGCGTTGCCGTTGAACCAGCCCGCGTCGACGGTCACGTCCCCGTTGATCGAGGTGTCGTCGGGAGACAGGCCGAGCCCGGCGATGGAGGTGTAGAAACCGAGTTGGGCGTTGAGCCCGCTGTACGTGCCCGGCTTGAACAGCAGTTGATAGCGGCCCGTGCCGAACTGGGCCGTCTCCTGCTGGGCGAAGATCTCGTCCAGCCTGTCCTGGATACCGGCGGTGGACGGGTCGAAGACGATCACGTTCGGACCGAGATCGCCACCGCCCGGCAGGTCCAGGGCACGGTCGGGGGCGGCGGACGCCGACGACGACAGGGCGAGCAGACCCGGCGCGGCCGCCGCCGCGGCCATGACGCCGAGAACCGACCGGCGGGCAAGGGGAGTTCGGCCGAAGGACGAGGCGTCGGCGGGGGAAGGAGTCATGGGGGGCGACTCTCCTGGTTCAGGAAATGAACGGTGGGGGGAATTGGGAGCGCTCTCTCGCCGATGCATGCTTCATCCGTGTGAACCACGCGTCAAGAGTTGTGACCGGAGTCCCTACTTGTTGTTGGTGGGTGAACATCAATCAGCGGTGGTTTGTCGAGGGTGGGATGTGGTGGCGGCACGCCGGAGGTGAGAGCCTCAACCCGCCTCTGTGGAGCTTGAGATGACCAAGTGGCAGTTTGGCTTGGCCTGCGGTGACCGCGTGATGGTGCATGGCGCGGGCAGCTGCTTCGGGGTCGCCTGCGCGTACCGCGTCGGCGATGAGCCGGTGCTGTTGGACGGACTGCGCCGGGCGGCCGGGCCGGCTCAGCGACTCCGTGCGGTTTTCCGCGATGGACAGCGAAATCACCGCCATGAAGTCCGTGACAGCGGACGCAGCGCATCGGGCACGGACCCAAATCCCTTGCTCCGCAGACGAGTTCGGACTTCCGCGCAGCCACTTGACAGCAGTTCGCAGGGGTCTGACACTCTGGCCGATCAGTGCAATGGCCCAGTGGTCCAGCCAATTCCAGGACCCGCGATCAGGCCCGCCCGAACCGGGACAATGCCCGCTCGAGAAAGGCGCCGCGCAGGTATGGCACCGACCGAAGCGCCCCGTTCCGCAGCGGCACCGGTCCTGGACGGCGTCCTCGCCACGATGGTCCTGGCAGGTTCGGGCGCCGACGTCGTCAAGGGCGAGGACACCGAGGACGGCAACGACACCCGTCAGGGGGTCCGCCGTTCCGGGTCACCGAAGCCACCTCGCGCGCCGGAGCATTCTGGTGCCGCCCGCTCCGCACAGCTCACCTCTCGCCGCTCAGCTCGATCACCGCTCGGCCCGCGCACCTTCACCGCCGGGGCGGCCGCAGGCCAGGACAGCATGCCGACCGTCCTCGGCATCTGTCGCGCGCGCGTCTCCGACGTCGGCCGACCTGCGACCGGACCGCACGAGCAGACCAGCACAGACCGGCTCTGACTCCTCGTCACCTTTCGATTCGAATCGAGGTCCCCGTGACGATCAACGAACAACCGGAGACAAGCACCGCGCACTTACCCGCCGGCGCAGACCGTCTCACCCCGGCCCAACGACACGCCTTCTGGGGCTCGTTCGGCGGCTGGGCCATGGACGGTTTCAACTGGACCATCTTCGGGTTGGTCCTCGCCCCCACCATGGCCGACCTCCTGCCCCGGGCGGGCATCGCCGACACCACCGACAACGTCGGCTGGTACGGCCAGATCAGCGCTGCCCTGTTTCTCCTCGGCTGGGGCTGCTCCTTCATCTGGGGCCCCATCGCCGACCGGTTCGGGCGCAAGCCGGCGATGATGGTCTCGATCCTGATGTACGCGGTGTTCACCGCCCTGGCCGGCACAGCCACCAACCTCTGGGAGTGGAACGCCTTCCGTTTCCTGGCCGCCATCGGCGTCGGCGGCGAGTGGGCCATGGCCGGCACCCTGCTGGCCGAGGTCATGCCGGAGCGGGTACGGATACGCTTCGGCGGCCTGATGCACTCGGCCGCGTACTTCGGTGTCCTCCTCGTCGCCGCCGTGTACCTCCTCTTCGGCTCCGCGCTCGGCTGGCGCGGCATGTTCTTCCTCGGCGGCATACCCGCCCTCGCCGTCTTCCTCATCCGCCGCACCACGCCGGAGCCCGAGCGCTGGAAGGAGCGGGCCGCCGAACGAGCCCACCGCTCCTTCTGGCAGCCGGTCAGGGAAGTGCTCGGCACGCAGTACCGCGCCCGGACCATAGGCAACCTGGTCCTCCTGGTGGTATGCGTCATCGGTCTGTGGGCCGGCTCGACCTACGTCCCCACCGCTATGAACAACCTGTCCAAGGACGCCGGTTACAGCCACACCACGACCGTGCGACTTGCCGGCCTCTCCACCATGACGGTGGCGGCCTTCACCATCCTGGGCTGCTTCTGCGTGCCCCGCCTGGCCGGTCGTCTCGGCCGTCGGCGGACACTGGCCGCACTCTTCGCGCTGATGGCCGTCGGAACGGTGGGCGCGTACGGCCTGGCCTACCCGCTGCACTCCATCGGTCTGACCTTCGCGTTCCTGCCGGTGCTCGGGCTCGGCGGGGCGAGCTTCGCGGTGTTCACCATCTGGCTGCCCGAGCAGTACCCGACCCGGATGCGGGCCACCGCCTTCGCGTTCACCACCACGTTCTCCCGCTGGTTCGCCGCCGCCGGCACCTTCCTCATCGGCTACGGCATCCACGCCACGGGTTCGCTGACACTCCCGCTCAGCCTCACCGCCGTGGTCTTCGTCGTCGGCATGGCCCTGGTACCGCTGGCGCCCGAGACCCGCGGAGAGGTACTGCCCGACTGATCATGCTCCCCGGCAGCCCCATGCCGGAGAGGCATCACCCGCATGTGCCCGGTCCGCGGACCCGCAACACGTTGTACTGCCCTCGCGTACCTGCCCTTTCTCTCATCGCCGGGCAGCAGGCCATCGCGGACGTCGACTCGCTGCCGATGCTCGGCTCCTCCCGTCAGCCGCTGCGGGGATGTGACGGCCCGGCCAGCAGTACGGGCTCGATCGCCTCGTAGCGGTGGCGTTCGCGTTTGGTGGCCCTTCGGCCCGACAGGACGGTGCCGAGCAGGCCGCAGAGGAAGCCTGCCGGGACCGAGACCAGGGCGGTGGTGGTGAAGGGGAACCAGTTGAAGTCGGCTTCGGGGAAGGCCGATTGGGGGGAGCCGGAGACGAGGTTGGTGCCGGTCATCAGGACGAGGACGCTGAGGGTGCCGCCGATGAGTGTGCACAGGAGACCGGCGCGGGTGTAGCGCCGCCAGAAGAGGCCGAGGACGAGTGCGGGGGCGATGGCGGAGGCGCCCAGGCAGAAGGAGACGATGGCCAGGGGCTGGAGGCTGCGGTGCTGGGCCAGCACCGCCAGCACGATCACCGGGATACCCACGGCCAGGGCGGACAGGCGCGCCAGTGCCATCTCGCGCAGGGGCGGTGTGTTCGAGCGGGCCAGGACGTCGTGGGCCAGGGAGTTGGCGCAGGCCAGCGTCATGCTGGCCACGGATGCCAGCAGGGTCAGGAAGATGGCCGTGGTGACGGTCGTGAACAGCAGGCTCTCCGAGCGGGAGAGGTCCGTTCCGAACGCGGCGCGCGCCCCGAGCAGGTAGGCAGTGTTGCCGCGGGGGTCCGCGGCGGCGATCGTCTTGCCGCCGATGAGGGCGGTGGCGCCGACGGCGACGACGGTGATGACGGCGATGAACAGGGCGACTGCCGAGACGGCCCAGGACATCGCGCGTCGCACCTGACGGGTGCTGCCGGCGGTGTACATGCGCATGGTGACGTGGGGCAGGCAGGCGCCGCCGAGCACGATGGCGCACTGGGTGCTGACCATGTCGAGGGCGGGGTGCTCTCCGCCCGCGAACTGCAGGCCGTAGCGCAGGTAGTTCGGGCCGGCCCCGCTGTTCTGCGCGGCGGACTGGAACAGGGTCTGCGGGCTCCAGCCGAAGGTGTGCAGGATGAGCGCGGCGACGACGAGTCCGGAGCCCAGGAGGATCACCGTCTTGAGGATCTGGATCAGGGCGGTGCCGCGCATGCCCCCGATGGCCGCGTACGTGATCATCAGCGCTCCGGCGCCGACGACGCACCCGGTGCGCATGGTGCTGTCGGAGAAGCCGAGGACGAACGCCAACAGCTGCCCCACACCGGCGAGTTGTACGACCATCATGGGCACCAGCGCCGCCAGGGTGACCGCGCACGCGGTGATGCGTACCGCGCGGCCCGGCATACGACGGGCCAGCACGTCGCCCATCGTGAACCTGCCGGTGTGATGGAGGGGTTCGGCCAGCACGAACATCAGGAGCAGCAGCGAGAGGAGGGTGCTCAGGGCCAGCACGACACCGTCGTAGCCGCACAGCGCGATGATGCCGCCGACCGTGAGGACGGTGGCCGCGGAGATGTAGTCACCGGCGATGGCCAGGCCGTTGCGCAGGGGCGACAGCAATCGGTAGCCGGTGTAGAACTCGTCCAGGTCGTCGCGGTCGGGACCGGTGACCACGCACAGCAGCAGCGTGAGGGTCACGACACTGAAGAACGCCACGAGCGACCAGGACTGCGCGGCGCCCTTGAAGTCCGTCACGGCCGCACCTCCCCGTCGCGGGAGTGACGGGCCTGACGGCGCACCCGGCGGGCGAGTGGGTCGACGTACCGGCGCGCGATTCCCTCGTAGAAGATCACGGCCAGCCAGGTGACGGGGAGTTGTACCAGGGCCAGGAAGAGTCCGGTGGGCAGACCGCCGGGGGCTGGGCGGGACATCACCGAGGGGTATTCGACGGTGAGGGTGAGGAAGACGGCGAAGTAGCCGAGCGCGGCTAACGCGGCGACGCGTCGCTGCCAACGGCAGGCCCGGCGCAGGAGACGCAGATCGCGGTGCGGTCCGGTCGCCGAACGGGGCAAGGTCGTCGGCCGACGGCCGTCCTGCGGGGCCGAGGCCCACGTGGGCGTGGTGGAGGAGGCGTGTCGTCCGGGCCGGTACGGGAGCGGGCGTAACTCGGAGCTGTCGGAAGACATTCCAAGATCTCCTAGTGGGTCGTGGGCCCCAAGAGGTGCGGACCGCGAGAAGGCGGGGAATGGTCCGGGTCATCGCACGCTATGCGGGTGCCGGACCGCGCGCAGGACTTCCGGTGAACTCCCTGGTGAGGAGCACTGCGGCGCTCTGACCTCGGATGTTGTGAGTGTGAAGGGTGTGGCGGAGGAGCGTGGGAGTGTCCTGTGGGCCTTGGCCGCGTCGCATCGGACGGCTCGCCGCTGCTCCGTCCGCGGGCCGGTTTCCCAGCCGGCCGCATACGTGCGTCGAAGATCCTTCGCCGTGATCCGAACGGGCCGGGCCTCGTCCGGGGTCACCGTCGCGACGTCGGGCAACGGTGCGAGGCTTTCGGACGGCAGCCTCCGGCTGTGGCACGACCACCTGGCTTTTTCAGCGTGGCTACGGGCCGGGCGCGGAGGTCCTGACGGACAACGCCCGTGCAGGCGCCGCCAGGTGACAGGTAGTCAGACGATGCTCGTCCAGCGAGAGGAGTCCGCCGCGCTGCGTTCGACGGCCCGCAGGACGTACTGGACCCGCAGGCCGTCGGCGAACGACGGGCGTGGGTCGTTCCCGTCGTCCGCCACCGAGGTCAGGAAGTCGTGGACCTGGTGGACGAACGCGTGCTCGTAGCCCAGGCCGTGACCGGGCGGCCACCAGGCACCCAGGTAGGGGTGTCCGGGTTCGGTGACCAGGATCCGGCGGAATCCCGACTCCGTTTCCGGGTCGGTGGCGTCGTACAGCAGAAGCTCGTTCATCGACTCGAAGTCGAAGGCGAGCGACCCGCGTGAGCCGTTCACCTCGATCCGCAGCGCGTTCTTGCGTCCCGTGGCGAAGCGGGTCGCCTCGACCACGACGAGTGCGCCCCCTTCCAGTCGGCCGGTGAACGCGGTCGCGTCGTCGACGGTGACCTGTCCGCGCTGTTCGCCGGCCCGCGCCGAGAGGCCGGTGGATTCCGTCGGCAGGGGGCGCTCGGTGACGAAGGTGGCCTGCGTCGCCGACACCCCGGTGAGCAGTTCTCCGGTCAGGTGTTGGAGCAGGTCGATGACGTGCGAGCCGAGGTCCCCGAGCGCGCCGGAGCCGGCCCGTTCCTTGCGCAGCCGCCACACCAGCGGGAACTCGGGGTCGACGATCCAGTCCTGGAGGTACTGGGCCCTGACGTGCCGCACCTCGCCGATCCGGCCCTCGGCGACGAGCCGGGCGGCGTGCGCCAGTGCGGGCACGCGCCGGTTGTTGAAGCCGACCATCGACCGGACGCCGGACTCGGCGGCGACTCGCGCCGCGGCGGCCATGCGCTCGGCCTCCTCGACCGTGTTGGCGAGGGGCTTCTCGCACAGCACGTGTTTCCCGGCGGCCAAGGCGGCGATCGCGATGTCGGCGTGGGAGTCGCCGGGAGTGCAGATGTCCACGACGTCCACGTCGGCGCGTCGCACCACCTGCTGCCAGTCGGCCGCCCAGTCGCCCCACCCCAGCCGGTCTGCGGCCCGTGCCGCGCCCTTCGGGTCGCGGCCGCAAACGACGGTCATGTCGATGTCGAAGGGCAGGTCGAACACGCGGGGCGCGGTGCGCCAGGCCTGGGAGTGCACGGCTCCCATGAACGCGTGGCCGATCATCGCCACCCCGAGGCGGGGGCGGTCGGGCGTGGGGTCGGGCACGGGGTCTCCGTATCGTCGGGCGTCAGGTGGAAGCGGCGGGCGGTGTCCGGTGCGGGGCGAGGGCACCGCGGACCGACGGCCAACCGTCAAGCGCGGCACGCACGTTGGGGCGGGTCTCGTCGCGGAGGGCCGCCGCGTACGCCTGGTCGAGGACGTCGTCGACGAGCACGCGCCGGCCGGTCCGGGCCGACTCGACCGCGGCCTCGACCATCGCCAGGCTCATGGTGTTCTCGTGCACCTCGCCCATGGGAGTACTGCCGGTGCGCAGCGACTCGACGAAGACCCGCAGCGCTCCGGCGATGTCGGAGTACGGCGAGCGAGGCCGCTCGGCGGGTTCTACGTCGGCGACGAGCACCGGCTCGGTGTCGCCGTCCCACTGCGCCGAGCCCTTCTCGCCGCTCGCCCGCCACACTCCGTTCCACGAGGTCTCGGCGCCCGGACTGCACCAACTGCCGTTGTACGCATAGCGTGTTCCGCCCTCCATCTCGAAGACGGCGCTCGCGGCGGCGTCTCCGGCGTACCAGCTCCACGGCGGGTTGTACGCCTGGCAGTAGGCGGAGACCGGGTCCGCGCCGAGGAGGAAACGGGCCGAGTCGAAGGCGTGGATCGCCATGTCGATCAGCAGCGGGTACGCCATCTCCTCGCGGAAACCGCCCATGTGCGGCGCCTTGAAGAACTCGGTCGTCAGTGTGCCGATCGCGCCCAGGTCCCCCAACATTCCGCGCAGGGCGAAGAGTTGGGGATTCCAGCGGCGGGACTGGCTCACCATGAACAGCTCGCCGCTCACCTCGGCCGCGGCGGCCAGCGACAGGGCGTGGGCCAGGGTGTCGGCGATCGGCTTCTCGCCGAGGACGGGCAGCCCGGCGAACAACGCGGCCGTGGTGACGGGGTGGTGGGCCACCGGAACCGTCACGTTGATGATCGCCTGGGCGCCGGTGTCGGCCGCGAGCGCGACCGCGTCGGCGCCGACCGGGAGGTCCGGCCGGCCCAGGTCGGCGGCGGAGCGCCGGGCCGCGTCCAGGTCGAGGTCGACGATGCCGGCGAGTTCGGCCTCGGGCGCGGCGGTGACGGTGGTCAGCCACTGCTGTCCCATGGAACCGGCGCCGACCACCAGTACACGCAGGGGGTTGTCGGGCCCGCAGGGGATGGTCCGATGGGTTGCTCGGTTGGTCATCGGAGCGGCCCCGAGTAGTCGACGCCGTTGAAGAAGTCGTCGGTGTCGTAGCGCAGCAGCACCGGGTGGGTGCGCTCGGGACGGTCCGTACGGGCCCACTGGACGCCGTTGGCGATCACCCGGCGGATGTCCTTGTTGTGGTAGACGGGGTAGTCCTGGTCGCCGGGGCTGAAATAGAAGATCCGGCCGTGGCCGCGACGGAACGTGCAGCCGCTGCGGATCACCTCGCCGCCCGTGAACGAGCTGACGAAGACCAGCTCGTCCGGGACGGGGATGTCGAAGAACTCCCCGTACATCTCGTCCTCGTCGACGACGAGCGGATGCGGAACTCCCTTGGCGATGGGGTGTGTCGGGTTCACCGTCCACACCAGCTCGCGGTCGTGCCCGTTGCGCCAGCGCAGGGTGCAGCTGGTGCCCATGAGCTTGACGAAGATCTTCGACCAGTGGCCGGAGTGCAGCACCACGAGGCCCATGCCGGACAGCACGTGCCGGTGCACCCGGTCCACGACCTCGTCGGACACCTCGGCGTGGGCGGCGTGTCCCCACCAGGTGAGGACGTCGGTCGAGGCCAACACCTCCTCGGTCAGGCCGTGTTCGGGATCGTCCAGCGTCGCGGTGCGGATGACGCAGGTGTCGCCGAGGTTCTCCTTGATGCCCTCGGCGATCGTGGTGTGCATGCCCTGCGGGTAGATCTTGGCCACGTGCTCCTCGATCTTCTCGTGGCGGTTCTCCCCCCACACGGTCACGTTGATCGGGGCCGGAGCGGGGGGCGGTGCGGAAGACGTGGTCACAGGGGTGTTCTGCCTTTCTCCGAAGTCGCCCTGGGGGCGGGTCATTTGACGGCTCCGCCGGTCACGCCGGTGGCGATGTAGCGCTGTGCCACCAGGAGCAGTACGAGAGCCGGGACCGAGGCGAGGGTCGCGGTGGCCATCACCGCGTTCCAGTCGCTGACGTGCGAGCCGAGGTACTGGTAGAGGCCGAGAGTCACGGGGCGGACGTCCTCGGTCGTCGTCAGGGTCAGAGCGAAGAGGAAGTCGCTCCAGGTGAACAGGAACGTGAACAGCCCAGCCGTGATAAGGGCGTTCCTGCTCATCGGCAGGACGATCGAGACGAACGCCCGCACCCTGCCCGCCCCGTCCACCCGGGCCGCCTCGATCACCGAGGCCGGGATGTTGCCCATGAAGGCCCGCAGGATCAGGATCGCGAAGGGGATGCCCGCCGTGGAGTCGGCAAGGACCAGGCCGGGGATCGAGTTGAGCAGGCCGAGGTCGTTGTACGCACTGTAGAGGGCGTTGGCCACGACGATGCCGGGGACCATCTGGCTGATCAGGATCCCGAACAGAACCGGGCCGACCCAGCGCGAGTCGACGTGGGCGAGCGCGTACGCGGCAGGGCTCGCGATGATCAGGCTGAACACCACGCTCCCCACCGCAACGAGCAGGCTGGTCAGGAGATTTGACCCTTGCTGGCTCAGCGCGGTGGCGTAGCCGTCGAAGTCGAGGTGGGTCGGGAACCAGGGTGTGCTCACGGCGGTGTTGGCCGGCTGGAGGGAGACGTTGACCATCCAGTAGACCGGGAACAGCATCACCGCCAGGATCAGCGCGCCGACGGCGGTGTATCCCCAGGGTCGTCGGGAGCGTCGGCGTCGGACAGGTGGGGGGGTCGGTCGGACGGATGTGTGCGTGACGGTTGCCATGACGGCCTCACTGCTCGACGGCGCGGCGGTTCGCGCGCAGGTAGAGGACGGCGAAGACCAGCGAGACGACGATGAGGATGTTGCCGAGCGCGGCACCCTGCCCGAAGTCGAACTGCTGGAAGGAGAGTTGGTAGGACTGACTGGCGATGGTCTGTGTCGCGTTCGCCGGGCCGCCGTTGGTGAGCCCGAGGATGACGTCCAGCACCTTGACCGTGTAGACGACCCCGAGGACGAGCACCACGCTCACCACAGGGCGCAGCAGGGGCCACGTCACATACCGGAACGCCCGCCAGCCCGTCGCGCCGTCCAGGGCCGCCGCCTCGTACAACTCCTCGGGGATGTCCTGCAGTCCGCCGTAGAGGATCGCGACGTTGAACGGGATCCCGATCCAGATGTTGACCACGATCACCGCGAACAGCGCCAGCGAGGTGCTGGTCAGCCAGCCGGGGCGGTCCTGTACGAGGTGCAGGGCGCCGAGGAACCGGTTGAGCACGCCGTTGTCCTGGTCGAGGATCCACCGCCACACCGCGCTGGAGACGATCAGCGGCACCAGCCACGGGAGCAGGAGCAGGGAGCGCAGTACGCCGTTCAGCGGGAACCTGCGGCGGAAGAACAGGGCGATCGCCAGACCGATGAGGAACTGCCCCGCGATCGAACCCACCGTGAACAGCGCCGTGTTGAGGAGCGCCTTGTCGAAGACGGAGGACGAGATGACGGCCCGGTAGTTGGCGAGGCCGACCCAGGGCGCCCGGCCGGTGTAGAAGGTGGTCGTCGTGTAGTGCTGGAAGCCCATGACGACGTTCTTGACGACCGGGTAGCCGAAGAAGGCCACCATGTAGGCCAGGGCGGGCAGCAGGAACAGCACGTGGGACTGGCGCAGCCGGTTGCGTTTCCCGAGCCTCCGGCCCGCCGCTGGGGCGCTGTCCGCGGTCGGCGCCGCCCGCTCCTTGGCCCGCACCGCGCGGCGCAGTACGTCAGCCATCCTGGGCCTGCTTCAGTGCCTTCGCCGGAGACGCGCCCTGGGTGAGCGCGGTCTGTATCGCGGTGTAGATCTTGGTGGCGGCCTTCGGCCAGTCCTTGCCCAACTCGCCTGTGCGGGCACGGGCGTTGCGCACCTGGTCGGTGAACGCCTTCATCCTGGGCTGCTGAGCGGCGAACTTGTCCATCAGCGCGGTCTTCGTCGGTACGGTCTGGCGCTGCTGGGCCAGCGACAACTGGTTCTTGTCGGAGTTGAGGCACGCGACGACCTTGGCGGCCTTGTCCTGGCGCTGTGCGTTGCCGGTCCGCGGGACGGTCCAGGTCTCACCGCCCAGGGGGACTACGGGAGTTCCGCCGGCCTTGGGCACGGGGATCTGGACGACGTCGTAGTGCAGGCTCGTCTTCTTGTCCAGGACCGGGAACTGCCAGGGGCCGTTGATCATCATGGCTGCGTTGCCCGCCGCGAACTGGTCGTCGGCATCGGCCTGGGCCCAGCTGACCACCGACTTCGACGCCGAACCGTCCTTGACCAGGTCCACCCACAGCTGAAGTGCCTGTGCCGTCTGGGGAGTTGCTATGTCCTTCTCGTCGCCGCCGTTGGACCACATGAAGGGGAGGAACTGCCAGGTCCCCTCATAGGTGGCCGGTGCGGCGAAGGCGATACCGTACCGCTTGCCCGAAGTGAGCTTCTTGGCGGCCGACTTGAGCTCGGCCCAGGTGGTGGGCGGCTTGACCCCGGCCTTGTCGAGCATGTCCTTGTTGTAGAACAGGCCGAGTGTGTTGGTGACCGGTTGCAGGCCGTAGAGCTTGCCCTGGTAGGTCGACGCGTCCACCACGCCCTTGGCGTATCCGTCCGCCTTCAGACCGAAGTCGCTGAGCGGGGCGAGGGCGCCGCTGGCGGCGATCTGCTGCAGGTCGGGGTTGTCGAGCATGAGGACGTCGGGCAGGGTCCGCGACGAGGCCTGTTGCAGCACCTTGGGTATCAGGGCGGGGCCGGCCACGACCTCCCGCTTGATCGTCACGCCGTTCTGCTGCCCGCACGCGTCCAGGACCTTCGCGTAGATCCCCTTGTCGGGCTGATCGGTGTAGTAGTCCATCACCCGCAGCGTGTCGGCGCCGCCCGACGATCCGCTGTTCGAGCCACAGGCGCTCAGGGCGAGCGGCGCCAGGAGCGCGAGGGCCACCGCCAGTGTCGTTCTGCTGAGGATCGCTCGTCGTTGAGCCATGTTCGTTCTCTCCTCGGTCGGCGCTGTCTCGGGCGGACCGCGCGGGGTGTCGATGCGTATCGACAGCAATGACGCGTCATCCCCCCTTGGCACGAACAGTGGGGATCAGCGGGCGGACAGGCTGGTCTGACGCAGGGTCAGACGCGGTGTCACCAGTTCAACGGTCGAAGGGGTGGGCACGCTCTCGCGGTTGAGCAGCCGGAACAGGATCCTCATCGCGCGGCGCGAGACGTCCCTGGGTTCCAGCGAGAGGTTGGTGACGGGGGGTGTGGAGGTCTCGGCCGTCCGGTCCGTGCACAGTCCGATGACGGACAGGTCGCGTCCCGGAACCAGACCGCGGTCCAGCAGGCTCTGCAACGTCGGCTGGATCAACTGGGGATCGGGGACGACGAGCCCCAACCTGCCGTCGCCGGGCCCCTGTTCCGCGAGCGACTCGTCCAATGCGGCCTCGGCTCCGGCACGGCTGGTGTCCGGCGGGCTCACCTCGGCGTAGGAGATGCCGTGCGCGGCGGCCGACTCCTCGGCTCCCCGCAGGAAACGGCGGACGAAGTTGACGTCGCGGGCCATCACGTCACGCGGGTAGCCGAGCAGGACGACACGGTCGTGCGCGGAGGCGGCCAGCTCGTCCACCGCCATACGCCCGGCCAGCGTGTAGTCCAGGTCGACGCAGTACAGACCCTCGGGGTCGTCCGGCACGCCGATCAGGATGACGGGCACGCTCAGTCCGGCCGCCACGGGGATGCGCGGGTCCTTGGACCCGACCTCCATCAGTACGATCGCGTCGCACAGGGACTGGTCGCTGAGCCGGGTGAGGCCCTCGGCGCCCTCGTCCTCGGTGGCCAGGATGACGTTGTGGTCCTCTTCCCGGGCGCACTTGGTGATCGTCTCGATGAAGGGCAGCACCCCCGTCATGTCGGCCCCGGGCGCGAACGGCACGACCAGGCCGATGACTTGGCTGCGCTGACTCGCCAACGCCCTTGCACCCGCGTTGGGTTGGAACCCCAACGTCTCGATCGCCTCCTCGACCCGACGCCGGGTCTCGGGGGATATCGAGCGGCGCCCGCTCATGACGTAGGAGACGGTGCTCTGGGAGACGCCCGCCAACCGGGCCACGTCCCGGCTTGTCACCATGCGAGCACCTCCCTCGGTCCTCTCGGTGTCGATACGCGGCGTCGATATGCGATGTCGATACGTATCGACTGACTGGGACGAGACTGTAGGGAGGGGCCGCGAACGACGGCAAGGGTCGTGCAGGGAAAAACTTCCGGCGCACCGGGACCGACCATGGCCGCCTTCAATCAACTCCCTTTGCGGTACAGGGAATTGACGGGGCGGCCATGGCGGGCGGTCTACGGCCAGGTGATGGGGTCGTCGGCTTTGTGATCGCCGAGCCAGATCGTCTTTGCCGGTTCGTCGTAGTAGCTGATCTCCGCGCAGGCTCCTTCCGGTTCCTTGGCGGCGCTCTGGAAGTGGCCGCTCTTCCAGCCGGTGAGGTCGTGCTCGGCCAGGAGTTGACCGACCACCTTCCTGAACTCGGGGTAGGGGACACAGGTGCGCTGGGCGAAGTGCGCCTTGATGTCGGCGCGGAAGCGAGCGAGGCCGAGCTGCTCCCGGGTCGGTCCGAGGTAGGGGTCGGCGCGGTGGCGTCCGCATTGGTCCCGGCCTCCGGCGTACACGACGATGGAGCCCTGCTGGGAGCTGTCGACGCAGGCGGTGAGCGTGCTCGGGGCCGGCAGGCCGAACAACTCCGGCCATTGCTGACGGCACGTGCGTACCGGATCGTCGGTGCCGGGATCGAAGTTGACCACGGCGTCGCCCTGGTGCGGGCCGTCGCATGTCAGCCCGGTCGAGTCGAGGGTGTGGCCCTTGCCGTCGCCGGCCACCCACGCAAAGGTCCCCGCGGTGACGCCGGCGACGGTCAGAGCCACCGCCGGGGCCAGGACCAGGATGCGCTTGCGCCGCTGTCGCGCGCTGCGGCGAACCTGCGCGAGGATCCGTACGGCGGTCGGCGAGTCGGGGTCGGTTGCGGGCCCACCGGGCCTCGGATCGCTGTCCCGCAGCATCCGGTCGAGTTCGTCATCGCTCAGCATGGTCCTTCTCCTTGTGGTCCTTCTCGTCGGTCGGATCCTGGTGACCGCTCGCCGCGCCAAGACGAACGCGCAGGCGTTGTCTGGCGCGATGCAGGCGGGTGTCGACGGCGCCCACGGAGATGCCCAGGACGGTCGCGATGTCCTGCCGCGACAGGTCGTCCCAGTAGGCCAGGCGCAGCAGTTCCCGATCGGCGTCCGACGCCTGTGCCAAGGCGGCCGCCAGATCGTCGTCCCCGTCATGCTGGAGCCGGCCGGTGTCCGGCGGATCGGTGCGTTCGGCCACCCGTAGCAGCAGCCGTGCCCAACGGCGTTGACTGCGGGCCTGGTTGGCCAGAACTCTGCGTGCGATGCCGAGCAGCCACAGCACCGCCTCTTCGTTGTCCGAGGGCAGTTGGCGTCGTCGGCGCCAGGCGATGCCGTACACCTCGGACACCACGTCGTGTGCCGCTGCCTCGCCGGTTCGGCGCAAGCAGTACGCCATCACCCGGCGGAAGGTCTCTCGGAACAGCTGCTCCAGCTGTTCACCCCGTTCATCCGCGTCCATGCACAGCAATGTCCACCATCGCGCGATGCCTTACGGTTCCCGACCGCTGTTATCCGGTGTGGGCGCAGGACGTCTTGAGACGCCCTCCGATTCCGAACGTGGTCGTTCGACCGCTCACCGGCCCTGGCGCTTCAGCAGCGCGTCGAGGCGGGGGTACACGGCGCGGGCGTTGTGCTCCTGGACCGCTGTCAGGTCCTCCGCGGGCAACTCGGCCGCCTCCGCGTAGCGGCGGGTGTCGTCGAAGTGGTGGCCGGTGCACGGGTCGACGTCCCGTACGGCGCCGATCATCTCCGAGGCGAAGAGGATGTTGCGGGCCGGGATGACGTCGTAGAGGAGGTTGGCGCCGGGCTGGTGGTACACGCAGGTGTCGAAGTAGACGTTGTTCAGGACGTGTTGCTCCAGCGGGGGCTTCCCGAGTGCCATCGCGAGGCCTCGGAAGCGGCCCCAGTGGTAGGGGACGGCGCCGCCGCCGTGCGGGATCACCAGGCGCAGGGTCGGGAAGTCGGCGAACAGGTCGCCCTGGACCAGCTGCATGAACGCGGTGGTGTCGGCGTTGAGATAGTGCGCGCCGGTGGTGTGGAAGGCCGGGTTGACGCTCGTGCTGACGTGGATCATCGCGGGGATGTCGTACTCCACCATCTTCTCGTAGAGCGGGTACCAGGAGCGGTCGGTGAGGGGTGGGGCGGTCCAGTGGCCGCCGGAGGGGTCGGGGTTGAGGTTGACCGCGACGGCGCCCAACTCCTCGACGCAGCGCGTGAGTTCGGGTACGCAGGTGGCCGGATCGACGCCGGGGGACTGCGGGAGCATCGCGGCGGGCACGAAGCGCTCGGGGTACAACTGGCCGACGCGGTAGCAGAGTTCGTTGCAGATGGCGGCCCAGGCGGCGGAGGTCTCGAAGTCCCCGACGTGGTGCGCCATGAACGACGCGCGGGGCGAGAAGACCGTCATGTCGATGCCGCGCTCGTCCATCAGCCGCAGCTGGTTCGGCTCGATGGTCTCGCGCAGCTCGTCGTTGCCGATACGCAGGTCCGCGCGGGCGGGGGCGGCGGACGGATCGGTGAGGGAGGCGATCTGCCGCTTGCGCCATGCCTCCAGGGCCGGCGGGGCCGTCGTGTAGTGACCGTGACAGTCGATGATCATGAGTTCTTCCCTCTCGCGGAAGCCGCGCAGTGACTCGGCGCAGGGTTGTGCCGGGCACGCGGTCCCATGCCGTCAAAGAAATCTGGGAGGGCGTACGCCGTCGATCGGCGCAGTCTTCGGGACGCCCGGCGCGAGTGATGCCGCAGGACCGGAGGCCGTCTCGGAGACGTGTGTCATCGGGCGGCGGTGCGCGTCATGCGGCCGTCTGGTACCCGGCGTCGAGCTCCGCGTGCAGCCGGTCCCGGTCGATGGCGTTCTCCCACTTCCCGACCACGAGGGTCGCCACGCAGTTGCCGGCGACATTGGTGAAGACGAAGGCGGCCGACAGGATGCTGTGAATACCGAGGACCAGGGCGATGCTGTCCACCGGGATCTTGTGTGTCGCGCTCAGGGTCAGTGCCAGCACGGCGAGTGCGGATCCCGACACTCCCGCGCCGCCCTTGGACGTGAGCAGCAGGACGAGCAGGAGGCCTACCTGCGCCTGCCACCCCAGATCACTGCCGGTCGCCTGCGCCAGAAAGACGCTGACCGAGGCGAAGTACAGACACGTCCCGTCGTGATTGAAGCTGTACGCGGTGGGAAGCACCAGGCCGACCACGGGTTCGTCCACGCCAAGTTGCTTGAGCTTGGAGGTGAGTTGGGGGAAGACGCTCTCCGACGAACTGGTACCGAGCACGAGGAACAGCTCCGCGCGGAAGTACCGCATCAGTTTGAACAGACTGATGCCCGCGTACCGCGACACCGGCCAGAGGACCAGGAGGAAGAAGAGCAGGACGATCAGATAGAAGACTCCGATCAGTTTCCCGAGGGAGGTCAGTGTGCCCAGTCCGTACTTGGACACGGTGAAGGCGATGGCGCCGAAGGCCGCGAGCGGTGCGATGCGCATGACCTTGCCGATGATCCAGAACAGGGTCTGCTGGACGCTCCCGACGATGTCCAGTACGGGTTGCGCCCGCTCGCCGAGAGAGGCCAGCCCGCAGGCGAACAGCACGGAGAACACCAGGACTTGAAGGATGTCCCCCTCGGCGAACGCCTGTACCGCGGATGTCGGCACCAGACCGACGAGGAAGTCGTCGAAGCCTTCCGACTTGGCGGGTGCGGTGTTCGCCGCCGCGTGCAGTGACGACGGATCTATGTGCATGCCCGCACCGGGGCGCAGCACGTTGACCACGACCAGCCCGATGACGAGGGCGATCGTCGTGATCACCTCGAAGTACACGAGCGCGCGCACCGCGATACGGCCGACCTTGCCGAGATCACGGACACTGGCGATGCCGTGGGTGACGGTGCAGAAGATGATGAGGCCGACGACCATCTGGATGAGGTGGATGAAGATGTCGCCGAGGAACTGAAGATGGTGTCCGACGGACGGGGCGAAATTGCCCACGACAACGCCCAGTGCGACTCCGGTGAGCACCTGGAAGGCGAGGTCCTGGTAGAAGCGGTGGCGCGGTGGGACCGGTTGCACGGGTGTGGCCGTGGATGTTGCTTCACTCATCGTCGTTTCCAGTTTCTTCGTTGAAAGACTGGTGGGGAGAACCGGTCGGGGAGCACCGGTGGGGAAAACGGGGAGTCCGGCCGGAGCATCCGGCGCACGGGAGTTCAGGCGGCGTCGTTGCCGAGAACGCTCCTTGCCGGTTCGAAGACCTCGTCCGCTGTGAGTTTTCGGGGCAGCAGACCTTGTTCCAGACAGGCCCCCACGATGTGCTCGACGGGCTCACGCAGGCGGTCGAAGCCGAACAGGGTCGGGGACGGTGTGTCGTCGGGGCGCTCGACGGCCGCGTCGGCCCTGCGCAGAAGGTGATACGCCGCGCGGACCGCCTGCGGGTCCCGGCGGCAGGCCGACGCACCGGCGACGACCATGTGGTTGACGGGCATGTACCCGTGCCGGCGCCACCACCGCTCGTCGCGAGCGTCGGCGTCCGGGACGACGCGAACGAACTCCTCGCCCTCGGGGAGGTCGTTGCCGAGTATCGCGGCGTCGATCCGGCCCTCGCGCAGCATGTCGGGGAGCGACGCTCCGCCGCTCCCGCGCCTGACGAAGTCGGGGTCCGTGTACTGGGCCACGTGGGGTTCTTCGTGAGTGATCCATCGCATGTCGCGTGCCGCCAGACCGAAGTCCTCGGCGAGGTGCGAGCGCACCCACATGCCCGTGGTCTGGGAGTACGAACGCACCCCGACTTGTGTGCCGGCCAGGTGTGCCGGTGCGACCGGCCGTGTGGCGTGGGCGATGAGACAGCCGCGCTGGAAGCGCGCGGCCACCACGGCCGGCAACAGGACCACGGGGCGGCCGTAGGCGATGGCCTGCAAGGCGGTGACGACGGCCAACTCGCTGAGGTCGTAGGCCTCTTCACGCACCATGGGTGCGAAGGCCCGGTGGATCGGTGCGACGTCGGTGAACGACAGGGTGACCCGCTCGTCACGGATTTCGCCGCTCTTCAGCTTCGCGGTGTGCGGGTGGTCGGCGAGGACGGTGCGCAGGACGGCGGGCTCAGGCACGGGCTTCGCCCGTCGTCGCGAGGGACGGATAGAACGCGCGGGCCGTACCGCCGAAGACCGACCTCAGGTCGTCGTCGGAGAGGCTGGACAGCGCGCCGCGGGCCTCGTCGAGGATGTCGGCGAGAGTCCCTTGTGCCGCCGGGAAGTTGGAGCCCCACGCGATACGTCCGGCGCCGTACGAGGCCACCAGGTCCGTCAGGAAAGCCTCGGTCGTGGACTTGCCGGCCTTGGAGGCTTCCAGGGCGCGGTGGGTAAGTTTCAGGTGGACACCGGGGTGGATCGCCAACTCGAAGAGTTTTCTCGACAGTTGGTACGGGTGGCCGTCGGACAGGTCGGGGCGCGCGCAGTGGTCGAGCAGTACGCGCACACCGGGAAAGCGCTCCAGCAGGTTCCGCAGGGCGGGCAGCCCCTGGATCGTCATCTGCAGACACACGGGGATGTCGTTCTCCTCCGCGTAGGCCCATGCGGGATACGAGCGTTCATGGCCCAGCCAGTCCGCCTGGCCGGGCATCGTGGTCCCGGTGGTGAACAGGCGGAAACCGGAAAGTCCCTGGTCCTGCCACTTCTTGATCTCGGTCACGGCGTCGTCCGCCAGGGCGTCGATCGAGTAGACCCCGACGAACCGGTCGGGGTGGGAGCGGACCGCTTCGGCGACGTAGCGGTTGTCGTGGCCGTAGACCGTGGACGCCTGCACCACCACCGCCCTTGAGATCCCCGCCCCGTCGAGTGCGCGCGTCAGACCGTCGATGTCCACCGGGTGGGCCTGTGACCACGCGGACTGTCGCCCCCCGACCGGGGCGTGGGGATATCGCGCGGTGTCCGGTGAGATGACGTGAGTGTGCGTGTCCACGATCTCCATCAGGCCTCCCAGGGTCCTTGGATCGGTGGTTCTCGGATCGGTGTCGGTCGTTCGGCATGGCCGAAAGCCGTGCACCGACTGCACCGACTGAAGTCCAGGGCGGCAAGATTGTCAACAATGTCATCCGAACATTTTTGCAGTGATGAGTCGGCGAAGGTGCCGGTCGGCCGTGGGGGTGGGGGGTGACACGCGGCCCGGGACGACGCGAAGTCGGCCCTGACGTGGGGGAATCTCCGTCAGCTGATCCTCAGTCGACAGAGCTGTGTCCGTGTCCAGGGCCGGCGGGGCCCAGGCCGGGTTCAGCGGCGTGCACGTTCAGCAGGTCTCGCGTTCCCGGTCAGGGTGAACGCGACGAGCGGGCCCTGGGGCGCACACCAGGTGCTGACCCCCTCGTCGAGGCAACCGGCTTCTGCCCAGGAGGCAAGCCGCTCTGCGCTCGTCGACCCCTTGGGGCAGATCACCCAGGGGTGACGGAACGGGCGGCCCCCGTCGTGCGCAGTTCGTCGATCACGCTGGACAGTTGTGCCTGGATAGCCGCTTCGGCGGCGTCGGCGTCACCGGCCACGACGGCGTTGATGATGGACAGGAGCTGGGGCAGCGACTGCTGCGGACGCCCGGGCCGCATCGCGAGGCGGAACTGGAAGCGCACCATCTGCGTGTTGAGCCGCTCCAGTTGACGTTTGGCGACCACCTGGCCGCTGAACTCGATGATGAGGTCGTGCAGCCTTCGGTTGAGGGCCGAGTAGGTCTCGGGCGCGTTCTCGGCGACCGCCGCCCGCAACCGCGCGCCGACCTCGGTGAGTTCGGCACGCTGTGCCTCGGTCGCGTGCGTCGCCGCCCTGCGCGCGCACACCCGCTCCAGCGCCGAGCGGCACTCGGTGATCTGGACGGCCTCCTCGATCGAGATCAGCCTGATCCGCGCCCCGCGGTTGCGAACGATCTCCACCAGGTCCTCGGAGGAGAGGTCGACCAGCGCTTCGCGTACGGAGCTCCGGGTCACCCCGAGATCGTCGGCCAGGTCCTGCACCACCAGCCGCTGCCCCGGCACGAGGTTGCCGTCCCGCAGAGCGTCGCGGATGTACGCGCTCACGTGGCTTCGGGCAGCCGCCCCCTGGATGCGCGTGCTGGTCACCGGCTGTCGTTCCTCTCTCGCACGCGAACATCCGCCGCCGTGGTCACAGGCGTCGGATCAGGTCGCCGATTTTATCATCGGAGATATTGTCGGCAATTATTGTTGACGGTTGGCCCGGGCTCGATACGGATCCGACTGGTGACCTGGCTGCGGTCCGTCGGGTCCTGTCGCGGCCGGTCTCGGCGGCCGGCGGCAACGGCCACAGCGTCGAACTGCCCGAACGCGCCCGGCTGTTGGCCGGGCCGAGTGCCGTGGTGTTCGGCCGCCGCCGACGTCCGAACCATGTTCTCCCGCCCCATTGTGGTCTGCCCGCCACACCCTTACTGTTCGACTTTGCCTGAGTCTGTTTGATGCTGTTCGCCCAGTCGGTCTGGAGGCCGCAGTGCGGGGTAGTCGGATCGGTTCAGAAGGTGCGAGACCCGGCCGTCTTCGGTGGTGGAGGGCGGTCCTCGCGACGGCCGCGACCATCGCCCTGGCGGCGGGCATGACCGCGCCCGCCACGGCGTACGACGGCGACGGGCAGGCGTCCGCCGCCGCACCGGCCGTCGGTCCGCAGGCGCACACGGTGAGTCTCGACGGCTATTCGTTCCTCGTGGACGGCAAGCGCACCTACCTGTGGTCCGGCGAGTTCCACTACTTCCGGCTTCCGAGCCCGGACCTGTGGCGTGACATCTTCCAGAAGATGAAGGCCGCCGGCTTCAACTCCACGTCCCTGTACTTCGATTGGGGCTACCACTCACCGAAGCCGGGCGTGTACGACTTCACCGGGGTGCGGGACGTCGACAAGCTGCTCGACATGGCCCAGGAGGCCGGCCTCTACGTCATCGCCCGCCCGGCGCCGTACATCAACGCGGAGGTCGACAGCGGCGGCCTGCCCGGCTGGCTCACCACCAAGGCCGGGAACAACCGCAGCGACGACCCGCACTTCCTGAAGTACGCGGACGAGTGGCTGACCCGGATCGACCGGATCATCGCCCGGCATCAACTGACCAACGGCACCGGGTCAGTTATCGCCTACCAGGTCGAGAACGAGTACTACAACGGCTCGACGGCGGGCCGTTCCTACATGCAGCACCTGGAGGACAAGGCCCGCGCCGACGGCATCACGGTCCCGCTGACCGGCAACAACAACGGCACCTTCAACTCCGGTACCGGCGCCCTGGACGTCGACGGCCCGGACTCCTACCCACAGGGCTTCGACTGCTCCAACCCCACGAAGTGGAACGGCGTCCCCGACATCAGCTACGACCACCCGGCCGGAAAACCGCTGTACTCACCGGAGTTCCAGGGCGGCGCCTTCGACCCCTGGGGCGGACCGGGTTACGACAAGTGCGCCCAGCTCATCAACGACCAGTTCGCCAACGTCTTCTACAAGCAGAACATCGCCGTCGGCGCGACCGCGCAGAGCTTCTACATGACCTACGGCGGCACCAACTGGGGCTGGCTGGGCATGCCCGAGAACTACACGTCGTACGACTACGGGGCCGCCATCCGCGAGACGCGCCAGCTCGATCCGAAGTACGACGAGGACAAGCTCATCGGGTACTTCACGCAGTCGGTCGCCCCGCTGACCAAGACCGAGGCGATCAGGGCCACACCGCCGGACGACTCCGCGGTCGTCGACACCGCCCGCATGAACCCCGATACCAAGACGCAGTTCCACGTCCTGCGCCACGGGAACTCCACGTCCACGGCCGTCGACAGCACCCACATCTCACTCGACTTCAACGCCCAGCCGTCCGCCGACACCACCTACACCTGGGACGACCCCGACTCCGCGCTGCAGTACGCCGGTTCGTGGTCGCACGTGGCCAACACGAGCTACACCGGCGGCGATTACCAACACACCGAGTCGTTCTCGAACAAGGCCGGCGACTCGCTCACCGTCCCCTTCGACGGCACCGCGATCCGCTGGATCGGCTCGAAGACCAACAATCACGGCAACGCCGACGTCTACCTCGACGGGACCAAGGTCGCGACGGTCGACGACTCCGGCAGCGAGAGCCAGGGGGTGCTCTTCCAGAAGACCGGCCTGGCCCCCGGCGCGCACACCCTGAAGATCGTCGTCGCCGGGACGCACGGTTCCGGATCCACGGACAACTATGTGGCGGTCGACGCCATCGACGTACCGACGGGCGACGCGGCGGCGGAGCCGACGTACCCGGTCGTGCCGCAGCAGCCCGGCACCGCGATCACGCTCGACGGACGCGACTCGCACGTGATCGTGGCCAACTACCGCCTCGGCGAAGCCCAGTTGCAGTACTCCACCTCCGAGATCATGACGAGCGCGACCATCGGGGACCGGGACGTCGCCGTGCTCTACGGCGACCAGGGCAGCGACGGCGAAACCGTCCTGCGCTACGCCGCCAAGCCCACCGTGACCGCCAACGGCGGTACGGTCACGACCAGTTGGGATCCGGCGACCGGTGACCTTCGGCTCAACTACACGCACCAGGGCCTGATCCGCATCAGCATCAGCGGCGACGGGCAGCGCCCGCTGCTCCTGCTCGTCGGCGACAAGGCCACGGCGAAGACCTTCTGGCGGCAGGACACGGCGAGCGGCCCGGTGCTCGTGCGCGGCACCCACCTGCTGCGGACGGCGGCCAGCCTGCACGGCGGCCACACCGTGGCGCTCACCGGCGACAACGCCGACGACAAGAACATCGAGGTGTTCACCGCGGCCACCCAAGTCACCTGGAACGGCAGGGTGTTGAGCACCCGGCCCACCGACACGGGAAGCCTCACCGGGAAGATCCCTGTGGCCGCCCCGATCCACCTGCCGACGCTGACCAACTGGAAGCACGCCGAGGAATCGCCGGAAGCGGCCCCCGGTTTCGACGACGCGAGCTGGCAGGTGGCCGACAAGGCGACCACCAACAGCGTCTCCGGCGTCAACTCGCTGCCGGTGCTCTACGCGGACGACTACGGCTTCCACACCGGCAACACGTGGTACCGAGGCCGCTTCCGCGCCACCGGCAAGGAGACCGGCATCCACCTGGTCTCGGACTCCGGGGGAGGGGCGCAGGCGTTCTCCGCCTGGCTGAACGGCACCTTCCTCGGTAGCTCCACCACGGGCAGCGGCAACTTCACCTTCCCTGCGGGTTCCGTGAAGTCCAGCGGCGACAACGTCCTCTCCGTCCTCACCGTCAACATGGGGCACGAGGAGGACTACAACTCCACCAACGGCAACAAGACCGCACGCGGCCTGACCAGCGCCTCCCTCGTCGGCGCGCCGCTGACGTCCGTCACCTGGCGCCTCCAGGGAGTACGGGGCGGCGAGGACCTCCAGGACACCGTCCGCGGCCCGCTGTCGACGGGCGGCCTCTACGGCGAGCGGGCCGGCTGGTCCCTGCCCGGCTACCCGGACGCCGACTGGAGTCGCGTGTCCCTCCCCACGACCGACACGACACCCGGAGTCTCCTGGTACCGCACCGACGCCGAGCTGAACCTGCCGCACGGCCAGGACACCTCGCTCGGGCTGACGTTCACCGACGACCCGGCACGCAAATACCGCGCCACGATCTTCGTGAACGGCTGGCAGGTCGGCAACTACGTCAACTACCTCGGCCCGCAGCACACCTTCCCGGTCCCCAACGGCATCCTGAACCCGAACGGCCACAACAGCATCGCCATCGCCGTCTGGAACCTCGACGGCAGCACCGGCGGCCTCGGCAAGGTCGCACTGACCGACTACGGCAGCTACGCCTCCTCCCTGCGCGTCGCGCAGAACGACAGCCCGTCCTACGACCCCCGCAGTTACGCCATGCCGAAGCGTGGGGGAGCGGACGTCACCCTGGACGTGCCGGACACCGCCCAGCCGGGACAGGCCTTCACCGCGCGGGCGACGGTCCGGGTGCCGAAGGACCGACCGACCGCCTCCGCACTGACGGCGTCGCTCACCGCGCCCGACGGCTGGAGCGTGAGTGACCCGAGCCCCACGTCGGTCAAGCGCCTGCGACCCGGCACATCTACCACCTTCACCTGGCAGGTCCAGCCACCGACCGGAACACTGCCGTCCGCCTCCGCACTCGCCGCTACGGTGCACTACCGGCAGAACGGACGCCAGGCCGTCGGCGCCGACGAGCGCATCGTCGGCGGAATACCGCCCGCTCCGCCTGCCGGGAAGAGCGCGGTGAGCGACCTGCCGTTCCTCTCGTCCACCAACGGGTGGGGCCCGGTGGAACGGGACACCAGCGTCGGCGAGCAGGCGGCCGGCGACGGCCGTCCGATCACCATCGCCGGCGTCGGTTACGCCAAGGGGCTGGGCACCAACTCCGTCAGCGACGTCGAGCTCTATCTCGCCGGACAGTGCTCGCGGTTGACGGCGGACGTCGGCGTCGACGACGAGACGGGCGGTGCGGGCACGGTGACGTTCTCCGTGATCGCCGACGGCAAGGAACTGGTCACCACGCCGACGATCCGCGGCAAACAGGCCGCGGTGCCGATCGATGTAGACGTCAGCGGTGCCCAGGTGATCGACCTCAAGGTCGGTGACGCGGGTGACGGGAACGGCAACGACCACGGTGACTGGGGGACACCCACGCTGACGTGCTCCTGATGGAGCGTCAGGTTCGTTCGCCTGCCGTGGCCGACGCCATTGATGGGGCGGCGGCCACGGAGGCACGTACTCTGTTGGTTACGGAGCGTGTGAGTGGCGAAGGGGGCCGTATGGATGCGGAGTTGGCCGCGCTGGCCGCGTCGGGGGCTTCTACGGTCGTGCAGTTGATGGCTCAGGATGCCTGGACGACTGTCAGGGAGCGGGTGTTGGCGCTCTTCGGCCGTGGGGCGGCGGACCGGACGGAGTCGGTCAGGGCGGCGCTCGACCAGGCGCGGATCATCGTCGCGTCGAGCGGCGGGCGCGACGACGATCCGCGCCTGGTCGCGCTCACCTCCGACTGGCGGGAGCGGTTGCTCGTACTGCTGCAACAGGAACCGGCGCTGGCCGAGGAGTTGAGGGCGCTGGTGGCGCACGCGGCCGATCAGCCGGGCTCCGTGCACAACGTCATCACCGGCGCCAAGGTGCGGGGCCCGGTGATCCAGGCCCACACCATCACCGGGGACCTGCACTTCGGCTGATCGCCCCAACGGGCCACGCGGCACGCGCTGTTGACGGGAACACGGGCACGAGGGGGCGGGGCGTGGAGCAGCGGACATCGGGACATCCGGCAGCGGACGGTCAGACAGCGGGTCACCTGGCGAGGCTGTTCCTCGGTCCGGCCCATGGAGGCAGCCGTGGGGCGTATCTGCCGGGTGGCTTCGACCTCTATCTGCGCGGCCGGGGCGACGACGCCGAACGGCTGGTCCATCATCACGAAGCGCAGCACGTCCTGTTGACCGACACCACCGCGTGGGGTGCCGCTCTCGTCCTCACGTCGCAGGTGCCTCAATGGGCGCAGTTGTTCAACCAGTTGCTGGAGCTGTGCCGCACCACGCACGAGTCGTTCGCGACGTACATGAGTTGCAGCGTGGTCGCGGCGAGCACCGCGTCGCCCGAGGCGGCACTCGCCGCGTACCCGGACTACGTGGGTCTGGTGGACCGGCTCGACCGCCATCTCGCCGCGATTCCGGGCGAACACCGGCGCTCCCTCGCGGCGACGGCCCTGGCGCGGGTCTGTATGCAGACGCCGGTGATCGGACAGATGGCCGCGGCCTGGCCCCAGGCGTTGACACCCGGCGAGCTGCGCGAGATCGACGTACCGGACGGGCGTCTGCGCACCCTGTACCGCGACCCGGCCGGGCTGCCCGTCGACGTGGTGGCGGCGGCCGACGAAGCGGTGGCCGCCGAGTTCGGGCCCTCGCCCCTGTCCGCCGACCTGCCCGGTACCGGGGCGGCCGCGCTCGACGACCGCTTCGACGAGGCATGGGCCCGGTGGGAGGACCTCGTGTTCGCCGCGCTCGCGGCCCGGCTGACCGAGGCGGGGGCGACAGTGCTCGGCAGTCACGAACACCTCCCCGCCACGGCCGAGTTGGTGACACGGGTCGCCGCGACCGTTCCCGGACTACGACTGACCGTCGACCTCGATCCGGACCCGCCGGACCGGAGCATGGTCGCCCAAGTGCTGCGCCAGGCCCGCCTGTGGCTGACGGCGGAACCGCGGCCCGCGCGTCTGATCACGTTCGGGCAGGACGTCGACCCGGACGAGGTGGTGCGGGTCGTGGACGCGACCACCCGGGTGGCAGGGCGTCCGAACGTCGTCCTCGGGGCGCGCCTGCCGAACCGGCTGCTGGCCGGCTACGCCTTCCCGGAGAGCGACCGCGCACGACTCGCCGGTCTCGACGGGCCGGTCCTCGCGCTCCGGACCCTCGCCGACGACGGCACCGACCGCGACACCGACGCCGTCTGGCACGTCCGGCTCCGCGATCCGGCGGACGTCGCGGAGCTCACCGCCGCCCTGGACGGCGGCGCGGACGTGACTTGCTGCGTGGCCGCGAGCTGTCTCTCCGACGAGCGATGGCGCACACAGTGGCTGCCCGTCCTCCAGGACACGGCCCCCGTGATCTGGCTGATCGACGTCCCCGTGGCGTCCCTGGCCGGCGAGTTCACCGGCGGCCGGACCGTGCACGGCGTCTACCTGGATCTCGGCGCCAACCCGACCGGCGCGCGACGGGCGGTGGCCTTCAAGGTGTCCGGGCAGGCAGGGGCGTGGCTCGCGGTGGCCGACGACGTCGGCATCCAGTTGCTGACCGGGCAGTTGGCGGACCTGCCGGGCATCGATCTGCGGATGACGGGCGCCGACTGGACGGTCGCGGAGCCCACCTTCCGGCTGGTCCTGATCGACCTGCTGCGGACCGAGTCGTACGTCGATCTGCGCGCCCTGGTGGACCACGGGAACTGACGGGACCATGCCGGGAATCTTCCTCAGCTACCGCAACATCGAGCGGTCGTACGCCCCGATGCTCGTCGATCGGGAACTCTCCCGCCGGTTCGGCCCGGAGAACGTGTTCCAGGCCGGTCGGTCCAATCTGCCGGCCGTCCACTTCCCGACCGAGATCGACCGGCGGGTCGACGAGTGCGACCTGCTCATCGCCCTCATCGACCCGCCGTGGGTGGGCGAGGACCTGCGTCTGCTGCGGGAACCCGACGACTGGGTCCGGCGGGAGATCGCCCGCGCCCTGAAGCAGGGCAAGCAGGTACTGCCCGTGCTGCTGGACGGGGCGGAGATGCCCAGGACCGCCGAACTGCCCGCCGACATCGCGCCCCTGACGCGGAACATCGCCCTGCGGATGCGTCCGCGCACCGTCGACACCGATCTGCTGCGGCTGATCGGTGAGGTGGAGCGGCTGGTACCCGAACTCGTCCTGGTGACGCTCATGGACCCGGCCCCGCCCAAGAAGGCCAGCGGGCCCGCGCTGCTCCGCGCCGAGCATCAGGTCCTCCCGTTCCGGCACCGCGGCGAACTCGACCTTCTGACCGAATGGTGCTCGGCGCCGGCCGGGCCACGGGTCAAGCTGGTCGTGGGTCCCCTGGGCGCGGGCAAGACCCGGCTCGGGCTCCGGCTGGCCGCACAGGTGCGCGCGTCGGGGCGGCCCGGCGGACTGCTGTCGGTGACCGCTCCGGCGGAGTGTCTCGACCGGCTGGGAGAGATCGGCAGTCCGTGCCTGGTCGTCCTCGACGACGCCGAGGCGCGTCCGCTACAGGTCCGCGCGGCGCTGCGCTCGCTGGCCGCGGCGCCCCAAGCCCCGGCCCGGCTGCTGCTGTTGGCGCGCTCCGGCGGTGACTGGCTGGGCGGCCTGCGCGACGACGCCGACGACGCGGTCGCGGACCTCGTGGACAGCATCGTGCCGCTGTCGCTGGCACTGCCGCGGCCGGCCGAGGAGGACTTCGCCACGGCGTGCGGCGCGTTCGCCCGGCATCTCGGACTGCCCCTCCCGCCCCTCCCCACCGACCGGCCGGAGACACCCACCCTGCTCGAACTCCAGGCCGCCGCACTCACCCATGTCACGTCCCCCGACACGCCGTTGGACCGACCCCTGCGCCGGATTCTGGGGCTGGAGCGGGCGTACTGGCGCGAGGCCGGGACAGCGTTCGGGCTGCCGGTGTCGAGCGATCGCGTCCTGGCGGAGGTCATGGCGACGGTGACGCTGTTCGGTGCGGACTCCGAGCCGGAGGCGGATCGTCTGCTGACCTCCCTGCGGGCGTTCCGGCGCGGGCCGCTGCATACCGTCGACTCCTGCCGCGACCTCCTGCGCACCGTGTTGCCGGGGCCGGCTCCGCTGAATCCGCTGCAACCCGAGCAGTTGGCGCAGGAGTTCGTGGCGGAGTTCCTGGACTCCGCCCACCGGCTCGCGGACGTCCTGGACGGCGTCTCCGACGAGCAGGCACGGCGGGCCCTGCGGAACCTGGGCCGCTGTCTGGAGCGCCATCCCCGGATCAGCGGTCCTGTCGAGGACTTCCTCGCCGCCGCCCCCGGCCGACTGCTGCCCCTCGCGATGACGGTGCTGCCCTCCCTACCTCAACCCCAGCTCCTGGTCTCGGCCATGTCCGGCGCCCTGGGCCGCATCCCTGAGGGCGAACTCACCGCCGTAGTCGATGCGTTGCCGCTGCGCAGCGACGCCCTCGCCCGGTTCGCCGTGGACGCGACCGAGCGCGCCCTCGGCGCACGGGACGCCGACGCGGGTGACGTCACCACGGCCCGGCTGGCTCGCCAGCTCTCGGTGCGGCTGACCTACCTCGGGGAACGCCCCTCGGACGCCGTGGAAGCGGCTCGTTCGGCCGTAAGAGCCCTGAGCGCGCTGACGGTCAGGGAGTCGGCGCACGTGGAGTCCGTGGCCGGAGGCTCGGTCGACGCCGAACTGGCCGAGGCACACGCCGCGTTGGCGCTGGCACTCGACCGCGATCCGTCGTCCAGGGACGAGGCCGTCGCGGTCGGCGAGACGGCCGTCGCCCAGTACCGCGCCCTGCCGGACGGGGACCGGCACGCCGCGGCGCTGGCAACAGCCCTGCACAACCAGTCGATCCGGCTCCGCCGGGTCCGCGCGATGCCGGGGGCCCTCGCGGCCGCGACCGAGGCCCGCCGGCTCGTCGAGCCCCTGCACGCGGAGCGGCCGACGCGATTCCGGTCGCTGTACGCGGACGTTCTGGACAACCTGTCGATCGTCACCCATCTGACCGGCCACCCCGAAGAGGCCGAACGGCTCGGTCGCGAAACCCTCGCCCTGCGCCGTGAGTTGGCCGCCGCCCGACCGGACGCCTACCGGTCGCAGTTGGCGGGCACGCTGTTCAATCTCGGTCTTCTCCTGACCGAGAACGAGCGAAAGGGGGCGGAGGTGGGACACCTGTGGGACGAGTCGCTCTCGATCTACGATGCTCTGTCCGTGCGTCGGCCGGGGCACTACGACGAGCCGCGTGACCGTGTCCGCGCCCACCTCGACCGTTGGAAGGCGGACCACGATGACTGACCATCTGGCCCGGCTGTGTTTCGAGGGGCTGGGCAGCACCGGCCGCTACACCCCGCACGCCTACACCCTGCGGCTCCAGGGCGTCGAGCAGTCCACCGACCACGTGGTCTACCTGCACGAGGTGCATCACGCGACGCTGAACGACGTCACCGCCTGGGGGAGCGCGTTACATGTCTACGCACGCCTCCCCGCAGCCGCGGGCCAGGCCTTCGTCCCCCTGCTGGACGCCTGCCGCACCACCCACGAATCGCTGGCCACGTTCGCGAGTGTGCGGCTCGCCACCGCCCGGCACGGCGTGCTCGACGGCGTTCTCGCCGCCTATCCGGACTACGTGGGGCTGTACGGCACGGTCACGCGGCTGGTCCAGGGGATTCCGGGGCCCGGTCGCAAGCAACTGGCGGTGAGCGCGCTGGCGCGGCTGTGCATGCAGACCCCGGTCCTCGAAACCGTCGACGAGGTCGGTCTCGAAGCGTTCCGCCTCGCCGACGTGCCCGACGCGGACCGGCCCGACAGCCGCTGGAGATGGTTCGCCCGCCAGGGCCCGGCCGCGCTCTCCGCCGCGGCCGAGTCCGCCGATCGCGTGCTTGCCGAGCGCTTCGGCCCGGCCGCGGCGGCCACCGACGGGCCCGACGGCGACCTGTACGAGTCGACGGCGAGCGTCCACGATGCCGCGTGGGACGCCTGGGAGGAAGCGGCGTACGAACATCTGCGGTCCCTGATCGCCGCGACGGGGGCCCGCACGCTGGACCTGAACGGCCATCGGGAGAGCTCCGAGGCACTGATCGGCTCGGTCGAGGCGGTCCACGGCGACATCGGGCTGCGCGTCCCGATGAGCGACGAACAACGGCAGGACGATGCCGCCGTGGCCAGTTCGGTGCTCCAACAGGTACGGCACGATCTCGCCGCGGGGGACCGGCACCGGGCGCGGCTGCTGGAACGGACCCCGGCCGACCTGGTGGACGTACTCGCGCGGCGGCCCGTGCACGGCGACCGGCCGGCGCTGATCGTGGACGCCCGACCGGTCCGGCGGCTCGCGGCCCTCTACCGGTGGCCGGACGACACCCTGCCGGAGCCCTCGGGCGAGCCTCTGGTCGCCGTACGCGTTGTGGTCGACCACACGGAGAACGAGACAGCGGACGGCACCGATCCGGACAAGGTCGTCGGACACGCGCTCGTGCCGGAGCCGGACGCGCTGTCCGAACTGGCCGAGCGCTGGGGCGGCCGCGGCCCGCTCGCCGCGTGTGTGAGCGCGAGCTGTCTGGTCGACACCGCCTGGACGCGGCGCTGGCTGGAGCCACTCGGCGCCCTCGGGCCGCTGTTCGTGCTGGCCGACGTGGAGCCCGACCGGTTCGTCCCGGCCTGGGTCAGGGACGAACGACAGGTCAACGCCCTCACGATCACCGTGGAGGAGACCGGCCGCCGCCGCGCCGCACTCCTGTTCACCGCGGGCACCGCCTGGTGGCTGGTGCTGGCCGAGGATGTCACCGTGGCGCTCATGGTCGAGTACCTGGGCAGGCGGCTCGGCCCTCGGCTGAGCAGCGATCTCGCACCGTTCGAGCCGGTTCGTGACGCCGCCACGGCAGTGATCGGCCATCTGCTCGCCACCGAATCGTTCGTGAGTTTCGACGCGCTGGGGAACGGCCATGCCTGATCCGCTCGATGCGGTCCTCAAGGGCGCGGACGTGGACGCGCCACTGCTGCGGCACGCCGACCTGGAAGCGGTCGGGCGAACCGTCAGCGGCCTCGACCCCGACGAGTTCATCGACGCCACCACCCAGGTCTGCGCCCGGTCCTGGGACGACGGACGCACCCGGCCCCCGGGCTTCTTCGAGATCCACGGCCAGAACTGGTGGATCGACGTGTCCGGGACCGAGAACCGGCGCGCACTGCTCCACGCCGTGACGGCGGCCGCGCTGGTGGACGCCATGGGACTGCCCCGCAGCACCGCCTGGGTGGCCCGCGTCCTCGCCGGCGTGCTCACCGTCCGATCGATCGGCGGGAGCGCGTCGACCGGGCTCTGCTTCGTCCTCGAACGGCACGACGCGAGCCCGCTGCCGGATCATCTGGCTCATGACGTCCACCCCGGCGACTACGCCGAGTTCGCCACCGCGGTCGCGGCCGCCGCCGAGGTGCTGTCCCTGTCCGTCGGCGGCTCGATCCGGTTCACCGACCCGCCCCGGCCCGCGCGATGACCATTTCGTCGCCGGATGCCGGCGAGCGGCCGTACGACGTCTTCATCTGTTACCGCTGGGACGACACCAAGCAGCTGGCCGACGAACTTCACCAGGCGCTGACCGCAATCGGTCTGCATGTCTTCCAGGACGAACGGAGCATGGACGACTGGGACGCGATGGCGCCCGAGATCCGGGCGGCGCTCCTGGCGTCCCGCACGCTGCTTCCCTTGGTCACTGCGGGTTTTCCGCGCAGTGTCCACTGCCGGCAGGAAGTGCACCTCGCGCTGGACTGCGCCTTCCGGCTGGGGCGCACCGACCGGGTCATGGCCGTGACCTCGGGGGTGCGGCCGGACGACATCCGGCCCAGCGAACTCAGCCGGTACCGCATCCCGCGCCAGGGCAGGAGCGCCCAGGAACTGGCCGTCCGCATCGCCCAGCGGGTGCGCGCGCTCGCGGCCGAGGACGACGGCACCTTCGGCGACGCCCCCCTGCCGTCGTCCCCCGACTGGTTCCCCGAACATCTGCCGGGCAGCCGGCACTTCCACGGCCGGCACGCCGAACTGTGGGAGATCCACGAGGGACTGCGGGCCAAGGACAAGGCCCGGAACATGGGACACCCCGTGGCGTCGGTGAGCGGTGTGGGCGGGCAGGGCAAGACCGCGCTGTGCGCCCAGTACGCCCGGCTGTTCGCCCTGGACCACCCCGGCGGCGTGTTCCTCGTCCGGCTCTCCGGCAGCGACCGGCGCGTCCGGGCCTCGCCGGACGCGGTGCGCGCCCAGTTCGCGCAGGGGCTGCGGGCCATCGGGCGCAAGCTCGGGCTGACCGCCGACGAACTGGCGTCGGACCGTCTCCCCGGGGCGCTGCGCACCAGGTTGAAGAACCTCGCGCAGCCGTACCTGTGGATCGTGGACGACATCCCCTCCGGCTTCGACGTGGAACTGCTCCCCGAGCTGTGCGCGCCGTCCGGGAACGGCAGGACGCTGCTGACCACCCGCGGACGGTTCACGAAGGGGGTGTCGGCGGAGATCACGCTCGGCGGCCTCGATGCGTACGACGGGCTGTCCCTGCTGACCGGTCACCGTCCGCCGGCGGCACGTGATGAGGAGACGACGGCCGCGAAGCTCCTGACCGAGCTCCTGCACGGCCACCCCCTCGGCCTGACCCTGGCGGCAGGGCTGACAACCCGGGACGACTTCGAGGGATACGCCGAGCTGTACCGACAACTCGCGACGCCGGATCCGGAGGACGACCTGCTGGAGCTCGTCCAGTACTTGGGGGCGGAACTCCCCGCCGGGTACGCGCGGCCGTTCGCGGCGACCATGCTGCGCAGTTTCCGGGGGCTCACCGACGCGGGCCGCGACGTGCTGTCCGCCGCCGGTGTCCTGGCGGCCGAACCGGTGCCGCTCACGCTGCTCGACGAGATCCTCGCCGGATCCGGCGCTCCCGGCGGACCGGCGCGCGTGGCGGACGGCCTCGCACACGCGGTGCGCCACGGACTGGCAGAACTGACGGAATCCACCGATCTGACGGAACTGACGGATGGTTCGGACGGCGCACCGGACCCCCGTGCCTGCGCGGTGCACCCGCTGATCGCCCGCGCGACCCGGGTGCTGAATCCACCGCCGACACGGCGAAAGCTCCGCGACGCGGCCGTGGTCGCGCTGACACAGGCCCTCAGCGCCACGCGGCACTCGTTCACCCACCGTGCGGTCGCGCGCAGTCTGCCGCACGTACGAGCGGTGACGGGGCTGCTGGCGGGCATGGACCAGTGGAGCATCGGCGCCGACGAGAGATACCTGCTCGACGAGACCGGTCGGGCGTACGAGCAACTGGGCGACGGAAAGGCCTCGTTGCGGCTCTACATCCCGCTGGCCGAGGCCTGCGAGGAAGCACCCGAGTGCGACGAGTACACCCGGCTCGTCGTCCGGCTCCATCTCGCCTCGGCCCACTTCCGGTACGGGCAGTTCTCGGCGGCCCGCAGTCTCCAGGAGGACGTCGTACCCCGGATGCGGGCCCTGCTCGGGCCCGCCGCACGGGAAACCCTCACCGCTCAGGACAACCTGGCGAACACCCTCGGCGCGCTCGGCGAGCACGAGGCGTCGCGCCTGCTGCACACCGAGGTCTACCGGGCGCTGCGCGACGGGACGGGACCGACGGACGCCGACACACTCCGCGTACTGGGGAACCTGGTCATCGCCGTCGGACGGTGCGGCGACACCGACGCGACACGCCGGCGGATGCGGATGGCCGCCGTCCGGTACGCCCGTGGGGCCCACGTCCTGTGGCGGCGCGCCGCGAAGGCCAAGGGGCCGAAGTCCTGGGAGGCGCTGGGCGCGCTCGACATCATGAACACCCTCGGGAAGAACCTTCTGGAGCTGGGGGAGAAGGACGAGGCACACGACGCCTTCCGCACGGTGTGGGAGGGGCGGCGAGCGGTTCTGGGGGAACACCACCCGGACACCCTCGACGCCTGGGAGAACACGATCATCGCGGAGGAAGGTCTGTCGTGACATCGGAACAGAACGGCGTCGCCGGGAGCGGGAACCCGTATGTGGCCCTCTACGCGCGACGGCTCGATGTGCAGGGCGCCGGGCATCCCGGCAGCGTGACGACACTGCTGAATGTGCTGGGACACGGGCTGTCCCACCCCGCCGGCCAGGACGCGGCAGCGGCGAACCGGCCGGTGCCGAGCGAACTACCGCCAGGAACCGGCCCGGAGGGGGTCAGGCTGGAGGGGGATCACGTCGACCTGCTGGCGGAGGCGCTCGAACGGGCCGTAGCGCTGCAGGAGGAAGAGACGGCGAGCCACGGGCCCGATCATCCGCGGGCGCTGCTGGCGACGTGTCTGCTCGCCCACGCGCTGGCCGCCGCGGACCAGTTGGACGGACAGCTGGAAGCGGCACAGGTGCTGATCGACGACGCCCATGACGGACTGGTCGAACTCGCGATGTCGCCCGGAGCCGTCGACCCCGACGCCGTGCGGATCGCCGAGGCGCTGCACCAGTGGATCCACGGCCGGATCGAGGACGGCGACGACGAGTGAACCGTTCCCCTCACCGGTCCAGCGTCGCCAGGTCCGCCGCGACCCTGTCCGCCTTCGCGGTCCCGAGTCCCTGGTACAGGGCCAGGGCCTGCGTCCAGTGACGGCGTGCCGCCTCGGTGTCGTGGCGGGCGGCGGCCACGGCGCCGAGCCGGTGCAGCGCCCGGGCCTCCTCGTAGGTGCTGCCGCAGTGTCGGGCGACGTCGAGTGCCCGTAGGTATGCCTCCTCGGCGCGGTCGTCCTCGCCCGCCCGGTGCAGGATCAGACCCAACGTGCTGAAACCCTTGGCCGCCTCCTGGTGGAGGTCCAGATCGAGGAAGCCGTCCAGTGCCTCCTCGACATGGCGCACGGCGTCGGCGAAGCGGCCCAGCCCCAACTCGTTGAGCGCGACGGCCCGCAAGGTGATGGCGATCTTCCGGGCGGCCGCCTCCTGCCGGTAGAAGTCCAGCGCCCGGTGGTTGTCCCGCAGGGCTTCCGCGTACTTTCCCTGCCCCCGCAGCATGACGGCCCGGTTGGCCAGCATGTCGCTGAGACCGTGCCGGTCACCCACTTCCTCGTAGAGCCGCAGGGCGCACGCGTAGTGCTCGGCCGCCTCGTCGTGCCGGCCCGTCTCCAGCATCGCCCGTCCGAGGTTGTTGTGGGTGATGGCCTCCGCGCCCCGGTCTCCGGACCGCCGGCACGCGGCCAGGGCGAGCGAGTGGGTCTCGATCCAGTCGTCCCAGCGCTTCGTCAGGAAGAAGTACCCGCGCAGAACATAGGCCAGCTGCCAGCGCCGTCCGTCCAACTCCGGTCGGTCCAGGCGGCACAGGGCCACCAGATTGCGCCGCTCCCCGTCGAGCCAGGCCAACGCGTCGCCGTAGGCGTCGATCGGGGGTCCCGGTGAGGGCACGCCGTCGAGGGGCATCCGGTACCGATGCCTGTTCAGGACGCGGTCGGCCCGGTCGGCGGTGTGCAGGTAGTAGTCGAACAGACGGCACAGCGAGGCCTGCCGGGCGGTGTCGTCGTCGAGGGCCTCGCCGAGTTCGCGGGCGTAGACGCGCAGCAGGTCATGGACGTCGAACCGGCCGGGGGCCGACTCCGCGATCATCTGGGCCCGCGCCAGCCGCACGAGCAGGGCTACGGCCGTCCGGTGGCCGGTGCCTGTGTCGATGCCCATGAGGGCCGCTGCGGCGTACGCGTCGATGCCGTACCCGGGATGGAGTCCCAGCGCGCGGAAGAGCCCGCCGGCCGCGTCCCCCAGCCGGTGATAGGACCAGGAGAAGACCGTCCGCACCGCGGAGCGTGGGTCGTCGCCGGAGTCGAGTACGTCCAGCCGGGTGCGTTCGTCGTCGAGTTCCGCGGCGAGCGTGGTCAGGGGGAGTGTCGGCCGGTCGGCGGCGTGCTCCGCCGCGATCCGCAGTGCCAGGGGGAGGCCCGTGCAGCGGTGTGCCAGCGACGCCGCGGCCTCGCGCTCCCGGGAGACCCGCTCGCCCAGACTCTTCTCCAGCAACTCGACCGCGTCGTGGGCCGGCAGCCTGCCCACGGAGAGGAGTCTCGCCGCGTACTGCACCGCCAGACCCGTCAGCGGCTGGCGGCTGGTGACGACCACGACCGAGGACGACGCCCCCGGCAGCAGGGGGCGCACCTGCTCCTCGGAGGCCGCGTTGTCCAGCACGATCAGCAGCCGGCGACCGCTGACGGCGGTCCGGTAGCGCGCGGCACGGTCCGCGAGCGTCGTGTCGCTCTCGGATCCCGACTCGTCCAGAGCCCGGAGGAACCCGGCCAACGCCGCGTGCGCCGGCACCGGTTGGTCAGGACCGTAGCCGCGCAGATCGACGTACAGCTGGCCGTCGGGGAACGCGTCGACCATCCGGTGGGCCCAGGCGACGACGAGCGCCGTCTTGCCCACGCCCGCGGTGCCCGACACCACGGCCAGTGCGGGCGATGGGGAAGCGTCGGCCACGACGGCGTCGAGCCATGCCGACTCCGCCGTCCGGCCGGTGAAACGCCGTGTTCCCATGGGGAGTTGTCGGGGTACCGGGGCGGCGGTGCGCTCGGCGTGGATGTGCACGTCGCCGCGGATCACACCCGTCTGTACGACGGCGCCCGCCCGTCCGTCGAGCCGGTTCTCCACACCGGGCGGATGGGGCCCCGCCCTGTCGTCGCGCGCCATTGCTCCCCCTCCCACGGTGCCGGCGGCTCGGTCCACTCCCGGGGAAGCTCGCTCCAGCGGCTCGGGACGGGCGTGGACGGGCCCTCCCAGACCTACCCCTCGACGGGGATCGACAGTCCGACAGTGTCTGGCCGTGATGCCGTATGCCTGGTCGTCTCGCTCATGCGCCCAGACCATGGTCCGTACGGTGCCGCCCCGGCAACGGCTGGTCGCCGGGGCGGTGTTGGCCGCGTCGGGCTGTCAGCCGGCGCTGCCGGTGAGGGCGACGCTCTGAGGGGTGCCGGGGTAGCCGATGACCTGTTCGGTGGCGTCCCACTTGCCGTTCGCGTGGCGCAGGGTGTGCCTGATCCTGCCGTCGGGGGTGACGACGGCGGTCTGGAATTCCCCGGACACCGCGGCCGCGCCGACGCTGATCATGGTGTCCGCGCCGAGCTTGCCGTTCAGGCTGGCGAAGGCGCTCCAACTGCCGTCTGCTGCGCGGATGCCGTGCTTGGTGCCGCCGGTGCTGTTGGTGAGGACGACCTGGAGGTCGCGGCCGATGCCGGCGAAGGCGATCCGTGGGCCGAGACCAGCGCCACCCAGGCCAAGGCATCCGCGGCCACCGCACGCGCCGCCGCCGACCGAGCCGGCCAGGACGCCGCGGCGGCCGAGGAGTCCGCTGCCCAGGCAGAGTTCTCCGCCGACTACGCACGAACCTCGGCGTACGAGGCGAAGGAGGCGAGCGACCGGGCACACGCCGATGCGATCGCCGCGGGCAAGAGTTCTGAGGCGGCGGCAAAGGACGCTTCCGCCGCATGGCAGGACGTGGTGACCAAGCGGGAGGCGGAAGAAGCCGAGGCGCGTCGCCTCGCTGAGGAACGGCGGAAGAAGGAGCGGGAGAGCAGGCCCAAGTGCTACATCCCGGTGAACCGCGACAGCCTTCCACCGTGCGCTCTGGCCGGCCAGGACCTCGTGTTCCCCACGATCGACCCGACAATGAAGGAAATCGTCTGGGAGATCCTGGGCCTCAACGACGCCAAGAAGTGCATCGAGAATCCGCACCTGGGGCAGTGCGCCCTGGCAGCGATGAGTGTCCTTCCCGTAGGCAAACTCAAGCTCCTCAAGAAGAGCGTCGAAGGTGTCGAGGGAGCGATCGACAGCAGCCGGGCCGCGCGCATGGCCCAGAAGTGCGCGGAGTGTTTCCTCGCCGGCACCAAGGTCCTTCTGGACGACGGTTCGACGAAGAACATCGAATCCGTCCAGGTCGGCGACGAGGTACTGGCCACGGACCCCGTCACACGGCAGTCAGGACCACGCAAGGTCACGGACCTGATCGTCACCGAGGACGACAAGTACTTCACCGAACTTCTCCTCATCACGCCTCACGGCGAGGAGAAACTGACAGCCACCGAAGAACACCCCTTCTGGTCCGAGTCCGAGAAGGCGTGGGTCGCCGCGGCCGACCTCAAGGTCGGCATGACGCTGCGCACGGACGACGGCGACACCGTCACCGTCCAGGCCACGCGGTTCTTCTACCAGCACGCACGCACCTACAACCTCACCGTCGAGGGCCTGCACTCGTACTATGTGCTCGCCGGGAACATCCCCGTCCTGGTCCACAACAGCCGATGCCTCATCGCCGACGTCATCGGTCCCCAGGGCGAGAAGCTCTGGCTCCCCAAGGGGCGTAAAGCTGTCGCTGTCAGCGACAAGGGGAAGGGCTGGGTCTACGAGATCAAGAAGAGCGAGGCTGTCGCCAACGGCCTCGACCCCAAGGTGGCGTACGTCCGAGTGATGGATCCCGTCACTAAGGGCAAGTACCAGCATCCCAACGGATACGTGATCTACATGAACGCTGACGGCCAATCCATGAACCCCATTACGGGTAAAGTCGGCATCTCCAACGCTGACCCCTACAACCACATCCCCATCCCATGACCCGTATCGAAGACCTCTTCACCGGCGCCGCCGACGGCGCATCAGCGGACCCCATCGACTGGGACCCCCTGCAAGAGCCCGACGCTCTGCAGGAAGTCGGCCTCCTCGACTGCAGAATGTGTCCCCTGACCGGCCGTGCCGGGCTGCTCCTGGACATGCGTACAGCCCTGCAATACCGCACAGGGAACGCTGCGCTGCTGGTGGTACGCGGACTGCACTCCTTCCAATGGAGCGAAGAGCCGCTCGAGCGCACGCTGATCGCCTTCACGATCATGTCGAGCGCTCCCGCGACGTCCCGGCGCCTATGGCAGATGCGCATAGGCCTTTTCCCGGACGGTGAACTTTCCGTCAGCGGCAAGGCAGCGGACTTCCACCTCCTCGATGTCGACGGAACACCGGAAGCTCCACCGGACTATTCTGAGCGCACTCTGAACGAGGTACGCAAAGACCTTCCCTGGTGGGATTCCGAGTGCACCGTGCTGCAGTCGTCCACCACGAGCAGCACATGACATAGCGGTACAGCCGAAGTGGCCCGCCGAGGCCTTGCCGCGGTGGGCCACTTCACTGAGCTTCTTCGAACCGGTCACCCACCAGGTCATGGCCTGCGAAGCGTAAGGAGCGAGACCTTGAGCCCTTTTCAAGCTGTGGTGCCTGACCGCGAGTTGGACTGTCCTGTGCAACGACGAAGCTCCTGGTAGACGGTTTCTCGACCAAGATCACCCGTGTCCGCCAGGAGCTTCGCGTGCTTGTCCACCCGTCCTCGATTGATCTGTCCAGCCGCACGCTGCGGTTCCTGACCGGACAACTGGCAGCCCGGCGGCAGGAGATCGGAACGCGGTGGCGGCGCCTTCCCGCCGCACGTCAGGCACTGCTCGCCTTGGCCCACCTGCGGTGCGGTGACACCTACGCCCAGCTCGCTGCCGGGTTCGGCATCGGGATCGCGACCGTCTACCGCTACATACGTGAAGCCGTCGAGGCCCTGGCCGCCCTCGCCGCGTCCCTGGCCGAGGCGATGAAAACGATCCGGACGAAGGCGTTCGTGATCCTCGCCGGCACCCTGCCGCCGATAGGCCGCATCGTCGCCGACACCCCGTACTACGCCAAGATCCGCTGCCTCGGCGAGCGGGCCATGACCACCCTCAAGGGCCGACGCCTCCTGCGGAAGCTCCGCTGCGGCACCAACCGAATCACCAACGTGGTGAAGGCAGTCTTCGTCCTGCACCACGCATCAGCGTGAGGTTGGAAAAACCTCACTCATCCCAACACTGGAGGTTCCATGCCCAAGGGCTACTGGGTCAGCGTCTACCGCACCATTTCGGACCCTGAGAAGCTGGCTGCTTACAACAAGCTGGCCCCTCCGGCCGTCCAGGCCGGGGGCGGCCGGGTCCTCACCCGTGGTGGTCGGGTCGTGGCGCACGACGCCGGAATCGCCGAGCGCACCGTCCTGATCGAGTTCGACAGCTTCGAACAGGCCGTCGCGGCGCGCGAGAGCGCGGCCTACCAGGAGGCTCTGGCCGCGCTTGCTGACGGCGTCGAGCGCGACTTCCGCATCGTCGAAGGCCTCGACTGACCGAGGTCGTCCTCCGTCACGGGCAGATACTCGGCGAGCAGGTCGACGACGTCGCGCCAGGCTCGCTGCGCGTGCCGCGGGTGGTAGCCAATGCCGGGGACCGTGGGATGGTCGACCGGCGGATGGTGGAAGGCGTGCAAGGCGCCGCCGTATAGCGTGAGGCGCCAGTCGACGCCCGCGGCCTGCATCTCAGCGGTGAACGCCTCGCGTTGCGCGGGCGGCATGATCGGGTCTTCGGATCCGACTCCGGCCCACACCGGGCAGCGGATGCGGGCTGCCTCGCCCGGTCGGCCCGTAGTCGTTGCGTTGACTGTCCCGATCGCGCGCAGGTTGACGCCGTCGCGCCCGAGTTCCAGCGCGATGGCGCCCCCGGTGCCGTAGCCGACGGCGGCGATCCGGTCGGGGTCGGTCCGCGGCTCGGTGCGCAACACGTCGAGTGCCGCACGGCCGATGCTCCGCATCCGGTCGGGATCGGCGAGCAAGGGCATGCAACGGGCCAGCATTTCCGCGGGGTCGCTCAGATAGCGCCCGCCGTGGAGGTCGAAGGCCAGCGCTGTGTATCCCAACTCGGCGAGAGCATCGGCCCGGCGGCGCTCGACGTCGCTGAGCCCCATGCCCTCTGGCCCGAGCAGCACTGCGGGCCGGCGGTCGACACCGGCCGGGAGCGCGAGGTGCCCGATCATCGTCACACCGTCGGCCGGGTACTCGACCGTACGCGTCGTCATCGTCGTCATGAGCCTGGACTGTAGTGATCGTTGAGCCCGGTCCGGCTGTTGTTCTGCCGCTGGCAGAGCAGCACGGGTATCCCCCCTGAAGGCACGACGGGGGCTCACAAGAACCGTCACAAACCTCGTCCCCAGGGCAGCCGTCCATCCCGTTGCCACTTTGCCCCGTCTCTCGTTCAGACGGCTTCCGCATACCGGTCGATGGGCGTGGTCAGTCGAACTGGGTTCTGGATCAGCCACACGAGCACACAGGAGACCCTGTTGTCGCAGTCTTGCCTGGCCACGCCTGTGGTGTGCAACTCCCGCGTCTCGTCGTGCGATTGTCTCGCGCACCGGCTGGGAAACGCGTGGACCGGACGGACCGGGCCTCGCGCTACGGCTCGGACAGGAGCGAGTCGGAGTGGCAGGTCATCCGGCCGTTGCTGCCGGTGCCGGGCTGGTCCAGGGCCAGGGTGGCCGGCCGGAGGGGTACGGGTGTCGTACCTGTGACGCTGCGTCAGCCCGCGGACGACGGCGACTGGTTGCCGGCCGCGCTGGTCGGCGCCCTGAGGAAGACGGGGTGGGATCCGTTCGGCCGACCGGGACTCGGCGGTCTGCTCGGGGGACCGGACCCGTCCGACGCGCTGCACCGCTGGACCGAGTTCCGGCTCGCGGCCCCGGACGCCGCAGCACGGGCGCCCCGCCTGGCCGCCGCCGACCGGGCGGGTCCGGCGCACACAACGGCGAGGTTCGACGACCTCGCCGCGGTGGGCGTGACCCCGACACCGGCCAGGCCGCGTTCGCCGCACTGGCCGGCGCGCTCCCGCTCGGCGACCTCAGCCTGACACTCGCGCAGCGCTACCGGCTGCCGCGCCGCTGGGCGGACCGCGACGACCTTCTCTCCGAGACCGCCGCGGGCACCGCCGCCCGGGACCTGGGAATCGTCCTGACACCGATCACGGACGACGGTACGCCGCTTCGAACCGTGAGGGCGGCCCCGCCCCCGACGCGGAGACCACCGCGGACTTCCGGGTCTCGCCGTGCTGACCGGCACCCGGCCACTCGCCGAAGTCGGCGATGACCGCACACGTTTCGACGGCGTGGTCCCTGAGCCGCACGTCGAGTCGTTCGGAGGAAGGCCAGACCCGCCGTGCAGCCGGCCAGGCCCGTTCGGCGGCGGTTCCGCCAGGTTCACGGACGCTCGCGCGGTCAGTTGCTCAACGACGCGAGTGCTGCCGCCACCCGTGCGCACGCCTCCGGGGGAGTCGAGGCGTGCGGGGAGAACCGGAGGGAGTCGGCACGGACGGTCGGTGTGACCCCTTCCCCGTGCAGCGCCTTCGCGACGACGGACGGATCGTGCCCCGGCATCGCGAAGGCGAGGACACCCGCCCGCCGCACCGGGTCGGCGGGGGAGAGGACGCGACCGCCGTGCTTCTCGACGACCTCGGTCAACTCGGCGACCCGCACGGCGATCGCGGCCTCGATCGCCGCGACGGTGTACCGCTCGACGAGCCCGAGGGCGGCGGCGAACGCGGCGGCCGTCACCGGGCTGAGGTTGGTGATCGACCACCGTCGCGCGTCCACGGCGGGCGCGTGCTCGGCCCCGTCGAAGACACCGACGTCCTCCACACCCGTCCAGCCGGTGAGGACCGGTTCCAGGGACTCCAGGGCATGGTCGGACAGCGCCGCGAAGCCGGTGGCCCATCCGGCGCGCAGCCACTTCTGACCGCCCGCGACCACCACATCGGCCGCGTCCCACGCCATCCGCGCCACCCCGAACGCCTGAATGGCATCCACGATCAGCAGCCGGTCCGGTCCGATCACCTCGCGCAGCGCGGCGAGGTCGGCACGGAAGCCGGTGCGGAAGTCGACGGCGCTGACGGACACACCGACGACGTCGTCGGTCAGCGCGGCGCGGACCAGGTCGGGGGTGACTCCCTCAGCGGGCGCGGGATCGAGCCAGCGAGGCGTGGCCCGGCCGAGATCGGCGCTGCGCCGCCACGGATAGTGATTGGACGGGAAGTCGGTGCGCGGTGCGAGGACCACGCCCGCACGGATTCCGAGAGCGGCGTGGAACAGCCCGGTGGACGCGTTCGGGAGGAGCACCGTGTGGGGGCCGTCGGTACCGGCCAGGCGGGCGGCCGTGTCGCGTGCCACGGCTTCCGCGTCCATCAGCCCGTCGACGGTGGTGTGGTCGGCGCGAGCGGACTCCTCCATGGCCCGGGCGGTCGCGGCCACGACGTTCCGCGACGGCGGACCGAACCGCGCGAAGTCGAGATATCCCGCAGGCGTGTCGAAGTGGTCTGCGTACGACGTGAGCACGGGGCTTCCTTCCGGGAGGGTGCGCGGTTACGGCGGGGTGGGTGTCGCGAGGCCGGCGAGCGGTGCCCCCTTCCGGCCATCGCGTGCGTGCTCCCACCCGCCCGCACGGTACGCGGCGCCCGCGGATCGGACCTGACCGGGGTGAACGGCGCCCGGGCATCCCGGAAGCGGCCGGCCGTCGTGACGAACCGGCACCGGGCGAGTTGCCGCCGGCACCGGCGAAAGGGACCGCCCGGCGGGCCGCGGCCGGTGAATGGTCCGCCGACTTCTTGAGTGCTCTCCGGTGCCGGCAGGGATGCGGGCGGCAGAACCCGGTCCCGAACCGCCCGCCACAGGCCCGACCGACCGCTTGTCGTGCGGCGTGGAACACGGGCGGTCGTAGCCCCTCCCGGAAAGGGGCTACGACCGCCCGGTGCGCGCTGATTGCAGAGGCCGGACTCCGTGTCCGGCGGCTCCCTCGGGGCGGGCGTGGCGCGGCAGGAGGAAGGAGAGCAGGAAGGTCAGCGCGAGCATTCCGTCGACGATCCGGAGCAGCGTCTGCATGACGTAAGCGAAACCGCTGGGGAAGGCCGACGAGGCGGTGGCCTCCAGAGCGGCGGGTATCCGGGCACCCGCCTCGGACGTGGTCACAGCGGACCGGGTGTCCTTCTCCAGGAGTGCGCAGGACCCCGAGGTCGCGGCGGGGTCCTTGACGGTGGCGCGGTCCGAGGCGCAGCGGCGCAGGTCGGCCACGATGTGGTCCTGCGTCGCCGGAGCGGCGTGTGCCGCAGTCAGCCGGCCGCGCGGGTCGTCCGAGCGGTGGTCGACCGCGCCGGCGATCCCGCCGCCCAGCAGACCGGAGAATACGGTGCCGAGGACGGCCACGCCGAAGGCGCCACCGAGCTGCTGCACCGGGGTCGTCGTGCCGGACGCCGAACCGGTCTCGTGCTGTTCGACGGCTCCGACAGCCGGCAGGCGGCGAACACGGACTCCAGCGCGGCCCTGCGCCGCCGGTACGGCCAGGAGACCGTGTCCGTCCCGGGCAGCCGCAGCAGATCGAACGCGACGAAGTGGGCCGGCCGCTCTTCCGACGCTCGGGTCGCTCCGGCAGCGTGCCGGGCAGGTCGGTTGTGCAGCCGCTCGAACGCGAGGCGGCCCACGCCATCCCGCACGACCGGCTCGCCCCGTCCGGCAGCTGCGCGGTCCCGGCGACTACACAACCGAGCGCGCGTACGCACGCGGCTACCGCCCCGACCACGGAAGGTCGGCGCCACCAGCGCCACAGCTCCTCGCCGGGGCCGTGTGCCGAGCGCCTGGCGCACGGCCAGCCAGCGTGGCCGGACACCGGGCTGCCCGAATCTCGTGTCCTACGGTCTGATGTCGCGGCCGCCCACTGTCCGCAACGGATCTCACCGAACCCGGCGGTTGTGCCGGTACGGCCGAGAGGTCTGGACCGGTGCCGGGATTCAGGCCGCGACGAGTTCCTGCTCGCGGTCCGGCGTCTTGACCTTGGGCTTCTTGTTCGGCAGCGAGAGCCGGAAGACCTTGTGCCACGCGGAGAACACCTGCTTGGGCAGCGGCCCGGTGACGTATTCCAGCTCGTACTTCTCGAACAGCGCGCGCACCTTCACCGCGACCTCGGCGTACCGGTTGCTCGGCAGGTCGGGGAAGAGGTGGTGCTCGATCTGGTGGGAGAGGTTGCCGGTCATGAAGTGCATGGCCTTGCTGCCGCTGATGTTCGCGGAGCCCATCATCTGGCGCAGGTACCACTGGCCGCGCGTCTCGCCGTTGATGGAACGGCGCTCGAAGACCTGCACGCCCTCGGGGAAGTGCCCGCACATGATCACCGAGTGGGTCCAGATGTTGCGGACCAGGTTCGCGGTGAACGTGGCGGCGAGCGTGGGGAGGAATGACGGGCCCGACAGCAGCGGGTGGATCACGTAGTCCTTGAGGACCTGCTTGCGGATCTTGCGGCCCACGGCCCTGGCCCGCTCGCGGAACTCCGGGTTCTTGCGGCGGCGCTTCTGCAGGTTCTTGCCGAGCTCCAGGTCGTACGCCGCGATGCCGTACTCGAAGAAGCAGGCGTTGAGGAAGTTCCACAGCGGCTGGCCGAGGTGGAAGGGGTGCCACCTCTGGTCCTCGTCGACGCGCATGATGCCGTAGCCGAGGTCGTTGTCCTTGCCGATCACGTTGGTGTACGTGTGGTGCAGCTCGTTGTGCGAGTGCTTCCACTGCTCGGACGGGGAGACGTGGTCCCACTCCCAGGTGGTGGAGTGGATCTTCGGGTCGCGCATCCAGTCCCACTGGCCGTGCAGGATGTTGTGGCCGATCTCCATGTTGTCCATGATCTTCGCCACGGACAGGCCGGCGGTGCCGAGCAGCCACGCGGGCGGGAAGAGCGAGAACAACAGCACACCCCTGCTGGCCAGTTCGAGCTTGCGCTGCGCCGAGATGACCTTGCGGATGTAGGCGGCGTCCTTCTCGCCGCGGCCGGCGATCACCTCGTCGCGGATCGCGTCGAGCTCGCGGCCGAGTTCCTCGATCTGCTGCGCGGTCAGGTGGGCGGTGGGGTCGGTGGCGGTCAAGGTGCTCCTACCGTTCGATGTCGCAGGGACCCGCGGCGGCGGACACGCAGGTCTGGATGAGGACGCCCGGCTCGGCCTCGGTGATCTCGCCGGTGCGCAGGTCGCGGACGGCGCCCGTCTTCAGCGGCGTGACGCAGCCGAAGCAGATGCCCATGCGGCACCCCGACGGCATGAGTACGCCGGCCTCCTCGCCGACGTCCAGCAACGGCGTGGCGCCGTCCGCGTCGACGGTCTTGCCGGTGGCGCTGAACGTGACCTCGCCGCCGTCGCCGGCGGTGACGATGCTGGGGCGGAAGCGTTCGGTGTGCAGGCGCTCTGGTACGCCGTGCTCGCTCCAGTGCTCTTCGGCGGCGTCGAGCAGGCCCGTGGGCCCGCAGGCCCAGGTCTCGCGCTCGGCCCAGTCGGGCACGAGTTCGTCGAGGCGGGCGATGTCGAGCTTGCCGTCCGTGTCGGTGTGCACCTCGGTGAGCCGCAGCTTCTTGTCCGCGACCAGATCGTGCAGTTCGTCGCGGAAGATCACGTCCTGCGGCCGGGGCGCGCAGTGGACCATGACGACGTCATCGAACTCGGTGTCGCGCAGCATGCCCATCACGGGCGTGATGCCGCTGCCGGCCGTCAGGTACAGCACCTTGGCGGGCTTGGCCTGCGGCAGCACGAAGTCACCGGTCGCCTGGTCGAGCTGGACCAGCGTGCCCGGTTGTGCCCTGCGGACCAGGTGGTTGCTGACCTTGCCGTCGTCGATCGCCTTCACGGTGATCGTGACGCGGCCGTCCTGACGGTCGGTCGGCGAGGTGAGGGAGTAGGCGCGCCACAGGCGCACCCCGTCGACGTCGACCCCGATCCGCACGTACTGACCGGCTCTGTGGCCGCGCCAGCCCCGTCCCGGCCTGATCACGATGGTCGCGGCGTCACCCGTCTCGGGGTGTACGGCCTCGATGCGTCCGCGCAGGTCGGCTCCCGCGCGCAGCGGGCTGACCAGGTCGAGGTAGTCCGACGGCAGCAGCGGCGTCGTGACCATCTCCAGCAGTTTCCACGCCCTGGTGCGGAGGGCTGTACTCGTCATGACTCCAGCCTGCTGCGCCTCAAGGCGTAAAGTCCTGACCGCAGGACGTAAATCTGGTCGGCAGAATTGTTCGCAGGGAACAAAAACGTGAGCCATGCAATACGAAGGGCCAGCGAACTGGCCCTGGATGAGACGACGGTCACCGCACTTCGGGCCGCGCTGAGGACCACCGCCGACGAGGTCGTCGAGGCGATCATCGACGAGGTCCCTTCCTACGCCAACGCCCTTTCGGGCAGCATGGGCGCCACCATCCGCCGAGCCGTCCGCACCGCCCTGGGACACTATCTGGACCTCGCGAGCGGGAACGCCACCGGCGGCGACGCCGGTGACGCGGCCTACGAGCTGGGCCGCGGCGAGGTCCGGGACGGCCGTTCGATGGACGCCCTGCTCAGCGCCTACCGCGTCGGCGCCCGCGTGGCCTGGCGATGCCTGGCGGCGGGTGCCGTACCCGCAGGTCTGCCCGCCGCCGAGGTCGCCAAGTTCGCCGAACTGACCTTCGCCTACATCGACGAGCTCTCCGCCGCGAGCGCCGCGGGCCACGCCGACGAACTGACCGCCCGGGGCAGGGACCACGAGCGCCACCTGGAACACCTGGCCCGCGACCTCCTCGCCGGCGCGAGCCCGGACGTGCTGCTGGCGTCCGCTCAGCGGGCCGGGTGGCAGCCTCCGGTGTCGCTGACCGCGATACTGCTGCCCGCAGCCCAGGCCCGGCCCGCCTACCGCGCGCTCGACCCGAGCACCCTCGTCCTCGACGATCTGCCGGACGCCACCGGGGTGTTGCTCGTCCCCGATGCCGACCGCTCCCATCTCTTGCGGCAGTTGACCGACCGCACCGCCGTGGTCGGCCCGGCCCGGCCATGGACTCGTGCGTCCGCCTCGTACGCACGGGCCGCACGCGCGCGCTTGCTCTCCTCCGATATTCGCGACACCGAGGACCATCTGCCCGAGCTGGTGCTGAGCGCCGACGCGGAGGCGTTCGCGGACCTGCGTGCCCGAGCCCTCGCCCCCTTGCGGACCTTGCCTGCCGCGACCGCACGGCGGCTGGAGGAGACGCTGCGGGAGTGGCTGCTGCACCAGGGCAGACGGGACGAGGTGGCGGCGGCCTTGTTCGTCCATCCCCAGACGGTCCGGTACCGGATGGCGCAGCTGCGGGAGCTGTTTCCCGATCTCGCATCGCCACACCGGGTCCTTGAGCTGACGCTGGCGGTCGGCCTTGGGGTCGGTTGACGCGTACGTAGATGGTCCACGACCGCGTCCGCGAACGGTCCAGGAATCGTGCCTCGTTCTCGGTGCCATCAGCTGGTTCGTGCGGCCCGTCGAAGAGCGGTATGAGCCGGCTGAGACCGGGGCTGATGGGAGGACCGGCCCGCTCGTCGTCGCGCTCGTCGAGCATCTGGTCGGCGTTCTGGGCAGCTGTGCTCTGGAGAACGGCGTTCATGTGGTCGTGGAGGGTGCTCTCCTGGCAAGGGGACCGGGCCGACCTGGCACACCGCGCGGGGGATGATGGGGATGGAATGACGGAATGCGAGGTCAGGAGCTTCTATGGCGACGCGGGTTCACCGACCCCGTGAGGACGCGGAGTTCAATTTCATCCTCGGGATGAGCGGAGTTCCGGTCCTCGCATACTTCACCGGGACATGGCCCAAGGCCATCGAGCCCTGCCGGGTGATGGACCTCGTCGTGGGTGGCATCGCCGACGACTACACGGGCCGCCTGACGGCCGTTCGCGCCGACATCACGCGTTGTCCGGCCGCAACCGAGCGATACGGGATCACCGGAGCCCCGTCCTACGTCCTGCTGAAGGAGGGCGAGGCGGTGGCGCACGGCACGGGGCCCATGACCATCAGCGAGATGCGGAAGTTCCTGGACGACCACCTCTGAGAGGCCGCTGCGGCACGTGGCCGCGACGCCTGTCAGGTCTCGTCCAGGGGAGGCAGAACGCATGCAGGGCGGGCCCCAGGCCATCGGAGCACGCGCCTGGCGATTCCACTTCACACGCCGGGCGGCACCTTGCGAAGTCGCCCGCGCGGCCACGCCTGACCTGGTCACCAATTCAGACCGCGAAAGCGAACGCCTCTGTCCCGCACCCGGTCGGCGGAACTAGGCACCCACCGCCGGATACCGGCGCTCGTTCGCAACGAACTGCACCACCGCCAGCCCTACTTGGGACGACGGCGGCCGAGAGCGTGTGTGAGTTCACCGACGGGCGCGAGCACGTGTCCGCCATCGCCCGCGCACCACCACACAGCCTCGCGCTCCCGCTCCGAGCCGTGGACGCCGAGGCCATGTAGGGGGCACACCGGCCAGACCTGCCAGGTCCATTCGAGCAGGCTCTCCTGGATCAGGATCGCCAGGCTGGTCAGCGCCGTGGTCGGGTCGTCGCACATGTTCGGCAGGATGGGGCCGCCCCAGTTGAGCCGTCCGCCGTCGGCCAGGCGGACACCGGCTCCCACCGGGAACCAGTCCTCCAGAATCTCGATCTCCGGTTCGCCCTCGATCCCGCGCGTGGACAGGTCGCGGGTCACGATCCGCAGCGCGGCGCGCAACATCTCCAAACGCTCGGGAGCGAGGTCGAAGCCGGGCTCGAAGCCCGCGTCGTCCAGGATGCGCCGGGCCAGGGCTGTCATCTCCGCCGGCGGCACCTCGGCCGGGTTCCGTTCCACGACCTCCAGGATGGCGTCGGTGCAGTGGAACCAGTCGAGCAGTTCGCAGGCGAGAGCGACAACGTCCTGCGGGTTGAGGCTGTCCTCGCGCAGGCCGAGGTAGACCCTTCGCGTCAACTGCTCAGTATCCACTTCGTACTTGGTCATGGCGTTGCTCACCAGCTCAGTATCCCGGCGCTGCATGGTTCCCCGCTGCCTGGTTTTTCGGCATGACACCTGACGCACTCACCGGCGGAACGTGACCTCGCCACTTGACCGCGGCCGCGATGCGAAAGGAACCGTACGCAATGCCTTTCGCCTGGCGACGGCCACGGCTTGCTGAAGGGGGGCGAGGGCGGCCAGGCAGGGAGCCCGGGGTGACGTGCGGTGATTTCCCGGCGTCCCGGCCGGCCACGCCGTCGGCCGGATTCGCTGGTCGGCGACAAGGGCCACGGCTCCAACCCCCACCGCGAGGAGTTGCGGAAGCTCCGTTACTGATCTTTTCGGGCTGTTGTCGGGTGCTGATCCCCGCTGTAGGCCGGTGGTGTGCGATACGAGCATGAGTACGTCACGCTCGGCGTAGGCGGCGGTGATGAGCCGGGTCCGGGCTGATGGCGTTGGCCTCGGTGTACGCGCCTCGGAAGGGGTGCGTGAGGATCTCGTGCGCCACGTCCTCCGCCGCGTGCGGCAGGCAGACCAACTGGACGTAGTCGCTTGCGGCCGGGGCGGATTCGAGGGACTCGGCGGCCTCCAGGTCTACCTCCTGGGCCCGTTGGAGGCTGGCGAGGCCGCGGCCGGTGGGGGCGTACAACACCCGGGCTCCCGAACGGGGCGCCTGGCCGCCGACTTTCGCGCCCATGGCGCCGGGATGCAGTCAACCTGGTCATGGGCCTCACGTTGGGCGGGGGCCGTCACCGGGCCCGGCGCGCGATGCCGACAACCAAGCGCGGGCCATGAGTTCCCCTCCGTCGGCCCCGGCGTACTGAAACATTCAACAAAGGGATCTCCGCGACCGGCAAAGGGCTCTACCCGCATAGATGATCCCGGTGCTGTCATGCTCACGACCGCCCGGAATTCCTGCCGGGCACCGCTCCGGGAGATCCCCCCCATGCCCCGAATATCCCGCTCAGTGGTCACCGCCCTTTCCTCCTTCGCCCTCGCCGCCGCCGGCCTCACGGTGGCCGCCGGCACCGCGCACGCGCAGAGCTGCAGCCAGGACTACCTCCCCCTCCCCGACCCCAGTTGCCAGCCCGGCGACTTCAACCCGGACGTCACCCAGTCCACCATCGACTCCACCATCTGCGTCTCCGGGTGGACCGCGACCGTCCGGCCCTCCAGCTCCTACACCACCGCGCTGAAGAAGAAGCAGATCGTCGAGTACGGCTACACGGACACCAGTACCTCGGACTACGAGGAGGACCACTTCCTCCCCCTCGAACTCGGCGGCGCCCCCAAGAGTGAACTCAATCTCTGGCCCGAGCCGGAGTACGGCACCAAGACCGCCGCCAACAAGGACACCGTCGAGAACAAGCTCAAGAAGGCCGTCTGCGCCGGCACCGTCACCCTCTCCGACGCCCAGGACGCGATCATCACCGACTGGACGACCGCCCTGTCCGACCTCGGCCTGAGCTGATCCCGTCCGCTCGACGTAGGGGTCGGTCTCTTCCTCCGGGAGTAGCCGGCCCCTCTCGGCTCTCTCTCGGGAGGCAGACCAAGCGCCTCCACGCGGGCGATGTTCTTGAGCATCGCGAGGACGAGTGCGGGGCGTTGGAGAAGGGCACAGGAGCTACTGAGCTCATCGGATTGCTGTCCGGTGCTGGGTGAGGGTGAGTCCGGTGCCGGCAAGGTATCCGTCGATGAGGTCGGGCCGGAGCTGGATATGACGCAGGACCCGGCGCGGAGTGCGTTCAAGATGATTCGTCGTCGGTGAAGGCGGTGTTGGCCACCGGGCCGCGCCGTAACAGCGACCAGATGCCCTCCGCCGGATTCAAGTCCGTGGCATCGGAGGGCAGTTGCATGACAGTGAGCCAGTCATGCGCGGCCGCGTACTCATGCATCCCGGTGGCCCGGTGGACGTTGAGATTGCCCCCGATCAAGACGATGGGCGCGCCGATTCGGGTGTGGGCGCGGACGACCAGGTCGCGGTAGTCACGCCAGGAGAAGCTGTCGCGTTCTGTGCCCTTGTGCTTGCGATGGCGGCGCGGCCGGTAGATCAGCCGGGACGCCTCACCCGGCCGGTAACAGCACATGGCGGCGATCGACCAGCGGCGCCAGGACCGGCCCCGCACCCGCACCCGCACCCGCACCCGCACCACGGGCGTATGCCCACGCCGGCCCCAGGTGCGGGCCCGTGGCGGCGTCTTCGAGAACCCGGCCTCGTCCTCGAAGACGACAAAGGCCCCGAGCGCCGCCGCAGTCATTCCGCCTGCGGCCACACATCCTTCTTCCACAGTTCGACCGCATGCTCGTCGCGTTCCATGGCCCGGCGCGCGGGAGACGGCCAGGATCATCCGTGGCGGTGCAGCAGCCGCCATACCGCCGCCATCGAACAGCCGATCCGGAACCTGAAGGCGATCAGGACTCTGATCCGTGCCAGGGTCCACCGCAGGTCCTCCCAGTCGTGCTCGGCGGACCCGAGGGCCAACTCCTTCTCCAACTCCGCGAACTGGTCGTCGGACAGCTTGGGCAGTTTCGGCGGCCCTGCGGTGGCGAGGGCATCCATCCGGCCTTTCTCGCCAGGCATGCCGCCAGCGTTCCACCGACCGCTCCCTCACCCGCAGAACCCTCGCGATCACCGATGCCCTCTCGCCGCGTGTGAACCGTTCGCCCGCCTCGCACCGGATCCGCTCACGAAACTGTCGCCGCTCGGCGGTCAACCCGCCGCCCTGCACGTACCGCATACCACCGGCCCACCGCAGGGATCAGCACCCGGCAACAGCCCGAAAAGATCAGTAGGTCGTGAAACAGACCTTCGCCCTGCTCCATCAGATCAACCGTCTCGCCGTCCCCGGGGAACGCCGAACCGAACTCCACGACGCCTTCGTCAGTGCTTCTTGGTGGCTCGGTGCACGAAGGCGGGCGGGAGGTTCGCCCACACCGTCTTCGAGCGCTCCAACCGGTCGAAGCGGCAGGCGAGTTCGGCGGTGAGGTGGTGGGCGGGCGGAGTCCAGGCCGCGTGCAGATAGGCGAAGGTGGTGAACCGGCCGCCAGGCGTGAGGACTTCGGCCACGGCGTTCAGGATGTGCCCGCGCTGTTCCCGCGGTATGACCGTCCACGGCAGTCCGGAGACCACCGCGTCGGCTGGTTCGCCCACCGTCGCGGTCAACTCGGCGGCTGAACCCGCTATCACGGTCAGGCGCGTGTCGCGCCGGGTGGCCGACAACCGTGCCGCGAGCACCGGGTTGAGCTCGATCGCCACGAGCCGTGCGTCGGGTCCGAGCCGGGCGAGGATCGAGTCGGTGAACACCCCGGTCCCCGGCCCGAGTTCGACAACGGTCCGGGCCCGCTCCAGGCCGATTCCCTCGGTCATGGCGTGGGCCAACCGTCGTGAACTGGCCGCTATGGCGCCGGTCATGAGGGGGCGTCTGAGGAACTCCGTGGTCATCGACATGGCGGCCATGCTGGAAACGCCCCGGGTGGCCGCACGTCGTATGCCCGGCCGGTGTCCGTACGACTGGGGGAGGACCCCGTGACGCCCGCCAGGACGATGCAGGCGAGCGCTCTCCGGCCGTAGCGTGAAGCGGTGCAACAGCTGATCGAGACCTTGTCCCGCCTGCGGCGCGGCTATCCGTGGCTGTCGGACCTGCTGCTGATCGTGCTGGTTGCCGTGCCCCCGGTGATCCGACCCCAGCCGGGGTGGCGGCCGGTCTGGGTGCAGGCGGGTGTCTACATGGTCCTGGTGCTGCCCCTGTTGTGGCGTCGGCGTCGGCCGGTGCTCGTTGCGGCCCTGGTGACAGCCGGGTTCTGGGCGCAGTACCTCGGACAGGTCTGGGGTCAGGAACCGGGTCGCGGCGCCGTCGCCCTGGCCGCGGTCCTGGCCACCCTCACGGTGCGTGGCTTGCGTATGGCTGCCGCGGCGACAGTGGTCTGTGCCGCCGGCTGTGTTCTGTTGTGGATTCCCGCGTGGCAGCGGGACTACGGCGGCCCGGGCGCCCGGGGGGCCTTGCTCACTCCGCTCGCGGTGGGGCTCCTGCTGGCCGGGGCCTGGGTGTTCGGCGAGTACGTCCGTGCCCGACGCGCCTACATCGCCGAGTTCGAGCGGCGGGCCGTGCTCGCCGAGTCGGAACACCTCGCCCTGGCCAAGGTCGCCGTCGCCGAGGAGCGGGCGCGCATCGCCCGGGAGATCCACGACGTCCTCGCGCACAGTGTGAGCGTGATGGTGCTGAACGCCGAGGGCGGCAGGCTGATGCGGCAGGTCGACCCCGCCGTCGTCGATCGCACGCTCGGCGTCATCAGCGCGACCGGCCGTGAGGCACTGGGCGAACTTCGCCGTTTGCTGGAGGTGCTGCGTACCCCCGACGCGGACTCCTCGATCGGCGACTCCGGCTCCGGTGCGGCCGGCGAACACCTCGCGGCTGATCTGAGGCGGCTGGTCGAACGTCTCAACACGAGCGGCAGGCGCGCCCTGTTGGACCTTCGTGGAGCGCGCGGCGGCCTTCCGGCGGATCTCATGGTGCAGACGTACCGCATCGTGCAGGAGGCACTCACCAACGTGGTCAAGCACGCGCCGCCGGACGCCACGGTTTATGTGCGGGTCGACACCGGTGGACTGGGGCCCGGGCGGCTGGTCCGCGTCAAGGTGGAGAACTCGGCCGGAGCCGCCGGGCGTTCCGCACCGCTGCTCCCGTCCGGTCGCGGACTGGTCGGCATGCGCGAACGTACCGCCCTGTACGGCGGGCGCGTCGACGCCGGGCCCACACCTGACGGCGGCTACCGGGTCGCCGCGACCTTGCGCCCTGCCGGGCCCACCAGGGCGGCCCCATGAGCGACCCGGCCCCGACTCCGAAGCGGACCGTGTCATCGTCCCGGGTGCTGATCTGCGACGACCAGGAGCTGATCCGGATGGGGCTGCGGATGGTCGTCGACAGCCAGCCCGACCTCACCGTGGTGGGCGAGGCCGCCGACGGCGCCGCGGCGATCGCGGAGGTCGCCGCCCTGAAGCCGGACCTCGTCCTGATGGACGTTCGCATGCCCGGTCTGGACGGACTCGCGGCGACCGAACACCTCTGCGCCCAGCCCGACGGGCCTCTCATACTCGTCGTCACCACCTTCGACCTCGACGAGTATGCCTACGCGGCCCTCCGTGCCGGCGCAAACGGCTTCCTCGTCAAGGACGCCCCCGCCGAGGAGATCCTGGTGACCGTCCGTGCGGTGCTGAGGGGCGAGGTCATGGTGGCGCCGTCGTTGACCCGGCGCCTGGTCGAGCGCTTCGTCCTGCATGCCCCCGCGTCCGTGTCCGCCCAGCGTGGCCGCCTGGCGGTTCTCACCGAGCGGGAACGGGACGTCCTTGGGCTGGTGGCCCGGGGACTGGCCAACGGCGAGATCGCGGACCGGCTTTTCGTCGGGGAGACGACGGTGAAGACCCACCTCGGCCGGATCCTGACCAAGCTCGGCCTCCGGGACCGTGTCCACGCGGTGATCTTCGCCTACGAGAGCGGACTGGTACGGGCCGGGGACTGAGCGGCGACGAGCATCCCGCCCGGTGGCCAGTGTGTCCGGAGTCCCCACTTCGTGCCGGGGTCCAGCAGGCGGCGCATGCGCTCGTGTTCGGCGGCCATCTCCGCTGTGGCGAGGATGTCGTCGAGGTCGGCGGAGACCTGGTGTTCGACGTCCTCGACGGAATGGATGGCGAGTTCGTAGAGCTCGCCACGCCGGTTCTGTTCCAGGTAGCTCTTCCAGTGCGCCAACGCACTGATGACGGTGAGGACTCCGGTATCGGGATCGTCATCGACCAGGATGCCGGCGTAGATCGTCGACAGCTCGTCGTGCAGCTCGGCGGTGCTTTCATCTGCGGCGTCGGGCCTCAGGGGGTGCGCTCGGCGACGTGTCGGACGACAGCATCGACGCCGGGCTGCGCATACCGCTCAGGGGAGCGGTCACAGGCGTTGCGGGAGCGCGGCAGCTGCATCGGCGTGGACGTGCTGCCCTCCGCGCGGGCGGTTCACGGCCCGGAGCAGCCGACCGGAACCCAGAGCGGAAGGGCTCTCCCGGTGTTCGTGGTGAGCGGTGTTCCCGGCGGCAGCCGGCCGTGGGAATCTCGCGGCCGGTAGGGCATCGCTCCGGGTGGAAGGCTGCCTGGGTCTGATCCCGGTGCGGGCAGGGCGTCGTCCGCCCGGAGCGACAGTTCGGTTCTCCGCAGGTGCGGGTGCAGCGGTCGTGGAAGTCGGTGGAGATGCCGCAAGAGCATGACAGAGCATTAGGTCCGTCAGTTCTTGCGGCATCCGGAACGAATCACTCACTCACGGCAGGCTCAGCTGAAGACGAAGGGTCCGGGCGACTGGGCGGCGTTCGACGTACAGGTGACGGAGATGCCGAAGATGACCATCTTCAGCGAGCCCTTGTAGAAGTCCAGGCTGTCGCCGACGGCCACGGTGCCGGGAAGTGGACCGACGGTGACGGCGCCGCCTGCGGGTATGGCTGGGTTCACGGTGCCGCTGAACACCCGGTTGGCACCGGTGGAGTTGGTCATGGTGAGCGTTGAGGTGATGGAGTTCGCCGACAGGGCGAGCGGCGTGGTGATGGCGGTGGAACTGAGGGTGATGGTCGCTGAAGTGCTGCTGACCTGGGTCGCGGTCAGCGTGGCCGTGCCGCCGCCGAAGATGCCGCAGGCGGCGGTGATGGTGGCGGAGCTCGGAGTGACCGCGGCGGACGCGGAGGGCGCGAAGGCCAGCGTCGTGGCGGCGATGACCCCGGCTGTGAGTGCCGCACCTGTGGTTAATCGCTTCATGGGGATCGTGGTCCCTTCCCGGTGGTGGGAGTGCCATGTGTGGGATGGCGACCCCGGGCCGAGTGGGTGCGGGCACACTGCGGGGGATCGAATCTGACGGTCCGTCGGAACTTGCGATCCCCATTGATACGCGAGCAACACGGAACGGCATAGTTGAAATCTGGCCGACTGTGTAGGCGAGGCTGCAGATCGGATCAGCGACGAGGGTTGCCCGGTGCGCCAAGAGACTGCGGGACCGGTGTGCACGGCGGGACGGTTGCGCGGTCTGTACGAGATCGTGGGTCCCTGCCCCGAACACGCGAAGACTTCGCCCCGTTCCACCGCCCTGACGGCAGGGGTGGCGCCCGCGGCAGCTGCGCCCCGCGCCCGTCCCGGTGCCCGGCGTGAAAAGTGATCCTGCACGGCCGTCATGCGGCGTCACTGAGTGATTCATCGGATGAATGTGTTGACGTAGCTGTCTATCGCGCATAGAACATGTGCCGTTCGACCGGTGAGGACAAGGCACGTTTCCGCTGGCCACTCTGAGGAGCCGTTCGATGTGCGCGAGATTGATCAGATGTCTGCTGCCCTTACTGCTTTTCCTTGGGCTCGCGACGGGAACGTCGCCCGCGGCGGCCGCGCCCGCATCCGCGGCCCCGACGGACGCAGCCACCCCCATCTCGCCCACACCGCCCATGGGCTGGAGCAGTTGGAGCGCGCTGCGCGAAGGCAGCGGCCTGACCCAGGACGGGATCAAGGCTCAGGCGCGGGTCATGCACGACAAGCTGCGGCGCTACGGCTACCGCTACATCAACATCGACGCCGGCTGGTCCGACCACCTGGACGCCTACGGACGAAGCGCCTGGGACACCACCCGCTTCCCCGACGGAATCCCCGCCCTCGCCGCGTACCTGCACCGCCTGGGGCTCAAGTTCGGCATCTACCTCACGCCGGGCATCCCGATCGAGGCGTATCAGAAGAACCTGCCGGTCCAGGGCACTGCCTACCACATGCAGGACATCGCGGACCCGACACAGCCCGGCAACACCCACAACGACTCCTACCGCATCGACTTCGGCAAGCCTGGCGCAGAGGAGTACGTGCAGGGCTACGCCGACCTTTTCGCCTCCTGGGGCGTCGACTACATCAAGATGGACTTCGTCGGCCCCGGCGGCGGCCTCGTCCCCGCCGACAACCGCCCCGAGTTGCGGGTGTGGCACCAGGCGATCGTCGCCACCGGTCGTCCGATGCACCTGGAGCTCTCCAACTCGCTCAGCATCGCCGATGCCGCCACCTGGCAGGCCACCAGCAACGGCTGGCGCACCGGCGGCGACATCGAGTGCTATTGCGGCGTCAACGGATCCAGTACCCCGTTGACCAGCTGGCAGCGGACGTCGGCCCGGTTCGACCAGGTCGCCGCCTGGCAACCCTTCGGTGGCTCCGGCGCGTTCAACGACTACGACTCGATCGAGGTCGGCAACGGCAGCGACGGCGGGCTGACCCCCGACGAGCGGCAGACCCAGCTGAGTCTGTGGTCGCTGGCCTCCTCCCCTTTGCTCCTGGGCACGGACCTGACCAGGCTCGACGCCGCTGATCTGAGGCTGCTGGCGAATCGTGACGTGATCGCCGTGGACCAGGACACCGTCAATGCGACGCGGGTGAGCAAGAGCGCGACCACGCAGGTCTTCGCGAAAACGGAGCCGAACGGCGATGTGATCCTGGGGCTGTTCAACACGGGGTCCGTCGCACAGACCGTCTCCATCGCCGCGGACACGGCCGGCCTGCCCGCGTCCTCCTCGTACCGCCTCGACAACGTGTGGACGCACGAGGTCACCCGGTCATCCGGCGCCACCGTCGCCGCCTCGGTCCCCGTGCACGGCGCGGCGCTGTTCCGGGTACGTCCGTGGGCCGCGGGCAAGGCGCCGGGACGCCCGCAGACCGGCCTCACCGTGACCGCCCCCGGCACCCTGGGGACCGGTCAACCGACCACGGCCAACGCGGACTTCACCAACTGGGGCACCGTCGTCGCGACCGGCGTCCACGTGGCTCTGTCCGTCCCGAAGGGCTGGACGGCCACCCCCGTCTCACCCACCTCCTTCGCCTCCGTCGCGCCCGGCGCGACCGTCCGCGCCACCTACCGTGTCACGCCACCGGCGTCCATCACCCAGCTCTTCCCGACGGTCCGGCTCGGCGCCCTCGCCCGCTTCCGATGGAACACCGGCACCGGGGCACGGGGCGCCGGCTCGGCTGCCGGACACACGAGCGTTCTGCTCGACGAGCCCGTTCGGGCCCCGTTCCACACCTTTTCCTCTACGCCGGAGCCGGCGAACTTCTCACAGGTCGGCTCCGCCCTCGGCCTTCACGCGGCAGGCGCCGACGTCTACGGACCGAAGAACGAGTACGGCGCGCTCTATGTCCCCGGCGCGGAACACGACGGCTCCGTCACGACGGTTCGTGTCACCTGGCAGCGGTACCAGAACTCCGGGGCCAAGACCGGAATCATGGTGCGCAACGACATCACCGCCGCGAGCAACTCGCCCGGCTTCGTGACCGTGGGAGTGAGCGCGAAGAAGGGCTACTTCATGCAGTGGGACACCGACGGCGACGGACGGCTCGACGCCGGCACCGCACCCAACGGCTCCGGCGTCGGCAAGCCCGTCCTGCCCAGTTGGATCCGGCTGGTCCGATCCGGCACCACCTTCACCGGCTACTACTCCACCGACAGCATCACGTGGACCCAGCTGAGTACCGTGAACGTTCCCTCCGCCGCCCCTGTCCAGGACGTAGGCCTCTTCGGCACCGCTGCCAGCCCGGGCTACCCGAGCGAAGACGATTTCACCGACTTCACGACCAGCGGTTGACGGTCTGTATGCGCTGTCGTGGGAGACAGCAGGCTCCGGCTCCGCTCCCTGGCCGGTACCGGCCCGTATGAGTGATCTCGTGTTCATGGGCGTCCTTTTCGGTGGGGGAGTGGAGGTCGGGTCGAGCCGGGCAGGGCGCTGAGGCCGGTGCCGTTCAGCAGTACGCGGTTGCCCTTGATGCCTGCGTTCAGCACGCCGAAGCGCTCGTGCGGGGGCAGTCGGCGCAGGCGGTTGGTGAGCCGGTCGGGTCGGCGGTGGTTCGCGCTCGGCAGGTGGTACCAGGCGCGGGTGGTCCCGGCGTATGCGGTGCTGACCTACCCCCCCCGTGTGATCACGGACCGGTGCGAGGGGTGAGGCATGCAAGGCGGAGCGGTGATACGCCGCCGGGCCCGAGTCCTGGGGCCTGTACGGGCTGCCCAGCAGGTTGGTGTCCGAGGACACCTGTACAGGACCGGGCGCTCACGGCGTCATGGCTGGCCGGGACCGTGAGGGGTGGGGCGCTGTGGAAGGAGATTGAACGCGTCGTCCGAGCTGCGGAGTTGGGGTCTTTCGGGGCGGTGGATTCCTGTGCGGCGACGGTCGTGGAGTCGATTTATTGCGGCGCCGTGCCGAGCCGGTCGGAGGCGCGGAGGTGGGCCGCGCGGCCCACGACGCCGTGTGGATCACGTTGCGCACCGACGGGCCGACAGGTTGGTGGTGGTCGCGGATGTGGCGTCCTCCCAGGTGCCGGTCCAGCAAGGTCGGCCGATGGCGGGGCCGGCGCGGCTGCAGGTAAGTGCGATACATCGGATGAGTCAAGAACTCGGGGCGGGATTGCCGGTGTGTGAAAGTCTTCCCAAATAGCCGCAACTAACCGGTTGTTCGGCGTGGATGGCTGTCGGTCGAGGTCATTGACAGGTGCCTAGGGGATGCCTAGGTTCCTCGATACACCCGATGTATCAATGACCGTCAGCTCTGGAGGACAATGATGACCTCGCAGTCGGGGAACCACTCGCCGCTGCCCCGCAGAGTCTTACTCGGCACCGCGCTGGGAGGAGCTGCGACCGCGGCCCTGCCCGGTGGAACGGCCCACGCCGACGAGCCCGTACGGGCGGACGGGGCGGCCGACGTCGTACCGGCGGCCAGAACCGGCAGAACCCCCTGGAGACTCCGCGACACCATGCGTGCCGACGGTGCCTGGGAAGAATTTCTGCGGGGCCAGGATCTGTTGTGGAGCAGACTGCCCACCCTCTGGTACGAGGGACCGTTCCTGGGGGACGGCCAGCTCGGCAGCATGGTGTACCAGGAGCCGGGAACCAACCAGATCCGCTTCACCATCCAGCACGGCCGGGTCCAGGACCATCGGCCCGAGTTCGGCAGCGGCTGGGGCACCTGTCGCCTGCCGGTCGGCCACCTCACACTCGAACCGGTCGGCACCATCACCTCCGTCGACTGGCGGCTGAGCCTGTGGAACGCCGAGCTCACCGGTACCGTCACCACCACCGCGGGCACACTCACGCTCTCCGCCCTCATCCACGACGAGGTCTTCGCCGCCCGTGTGACGGCCGGCGGCGACGAACGGGTCACCTGGACGTTCCACCCCGAAGAAGCACTCAGCCCCCGGCGCATCAGCGAAGCCCCGCCCGCCGGCTACACCGCCAACCCGCCCTGGACCACCCGGACTTCCGCCGACGGCATCGAGCAGGTGCTCCAGCCCCTCACCGGCGGTCAGACCGCCACCGCCTACCGCCGCACCGGCCACGACCTGCTGCTCAGCGTCGGACACAGCTCGCCCTCCGACACCGCGGCCGCAACCGCTTCGCTACGCAACATCCGGCGCGCGGCCTCGCACACCGCCCTCAGACGACGGCACACCCAGTGGTGGCACACGTTCTACCGCAAGAGCTTCGTCTCGTTCCCCGACCAGCGCCTGCAGAGCTTCCACTGGATCCAGCTCTACAAGGTCGCCTCCGCCAGCCGCGCCGGCGGCCCCGTCATGGCCACCTCCGGGCCCTGGCTGGAGCCCACACCCTGGCCCGCGGTCTGGTGGAACCTCAACGTCCAGTTGGAGTACTGGCTCATCCACGGCTTCAACCACCCTGAGCTGGACTCGCTCGCCACCACGCTGCGCCAGAACCAGGAACAGCTCGCCGCCAACGTGCCCACCGCCTACCGGGCGGACAGCTCCGGCATCGGCCGTAGCTCCGACATGTTCGCCAATCGCGAGGTGGGACGACCGGGAACAGGCGCGGAGACCGGCGACCTCACCTGGGCGCTGCACAACGTGTGGCTGTCCTACCGGCACTCGATGGACAAGGCGCTGCTGCGCGACACGATCTATCCCGTGCTGCGCCGGGCGATCAACTACTACCTGCACTTCCTCGCCCCGGGCAGTGACGGCAGACTCCACCTGCCCAGCACACTCTCGCCCGAATACCCCGTCGTGCCGCCGCAGGACACGAACTACGACCTGGCCCTGATCCGCTGGGGCTGCCAGACCCTGATCGAATCCGCCCAACTGCTCGCAATCGACGACGAGTTGATCCCACGCTGGCAGGAGGTGCTGGCCAGGCTCACGCCGTACCCGGTGGACGACAACGGCTTCATGATCGGCGCCGACACCCCGTACGCGCAGTCCCACCGGCACTACTCACACCTGCTGATGGTGTACCCGCTCTATCTCGTCAACTGGGACCAGCCCGGCAGCCGCGACCTGATCACGAAGTCGGTCGCCCACTGGCACGCCCTGACCGGCGCCCACCGGGGCTACAGCTACACCGGCGCCGCCTCCATGTACGCGATGACCGGTGAGGGAGACACCGCGATCACGTACCTGCGGAAGTTCTTCGATCCCGCCACGCGCTACCCCTGCCGTGCCAACACGCACTACACCGAGGCCGGACCGGTCATCGAGACGCCGCTGTCCGCCTCGCAGTCCCTGCACGACATGTTCTGCCAGAGCTGGGGCGGCGTGATCCGTGTCTTCCCGGCCGTCCCCTCCTCCTGGGCGGACGTGACCCTGCATGATTTCCGGACCCAGGGCGCCTTCCTGGTCAGCGCCGTGCGAAAGGCCGGGGCGACCCGGTTCATCAGGATCAGAAGCCTGGCGGGCGAGCCGCTCAAGCTCCGGCACGGTCTCACCGGGACTCTTACCGTGCTCCTGGACGACGGCACCCCCGCCCACACCCGTGATCTGGGCGACGGCACCCTCGCCATCGACCTTCCCCGGGGGCGTGAGGTTCTGGTCCACGCCGGTTCTCGCCCCGATCTCGTGATCGCACCCGTTGCCGTCAGTGAGCCGGGGGCGGCCTGGGGCCTGCCGTAGCGAAGCCGGAGGACGTGGCCGTGTCGTCGAGTGTCAGGCGGCCCACCTGGCCGGCCTCGGACTCGGCGACACGCTTCCTCACATCGCCGGTGAGGGCCCGATGGTCAGCCGGTTCAGCCGGGACACGGGGCCGTTGCCCCTCGCCACGACGTACAGCGGTACCTCTGCCGACATGCGGCCGTCCGACTGGTCCGGACGCAAACCACTCCGACCAGTACCCACGCCGGAGGCGTACTGGTCGAGGCGGTCACTGGCCGTCGGCCCTCAACGCCGGTCACGGACGAACCCGGATGATCGTCTTTCCCTTGCGTCGCTCGGTCGGATTGAGGGCGGCGACGGCATCGTCGAGGGGTGCGACGGTGTCGATGTTCGTGCGCAGTCGCCCGTCCCGCACCCGCTGCACGATCTCGCCCAGTCCGGCACGATCGGCCTCGACCACGAAGTCCACCGCCAGGCCGGCAGCGGGCCGCGCTTCGACCGGGCCGACGATGGACACCAGTGTTCCTCCAGCCCTGACAAGGGCAGCGGACCGCTTCTGGATGTCGCCACCGATCACATCGAAGACCAGATCGACGCCGCCGACGTCTTCCAGCGTGTCGTTCTCGAGGTCGACGAACTCGTGCGCGCCGAAGTCGAGTGCCTTGGCACGGTCGGCGGCGCGTCCGGTGGCGATGACATGGGCGCCGGCCTCACGTGCGAGTTGGGTCACCGTCGTCCCGACCGCCCCGGCCGCGCCATGGGCGAGGACGGTCTGTCCGGCCTGAAGGCGGCCGTGCCGGAACAGTCCCTGCCAGGCGGTCAGGCCTGAGATGGGCAGGGACGCGCCTGTCGTGAAGTCGACGTCGCCGGGCAGCGGTGCGAGGTTGCGTGCTTCGATCGCCACGTACTCCGCCAGGGTGCCGTCACGGTGCCAGTCGGCGAGGCCGAACACTCGCTGCCCCACCGAGAGCCCCGTGGTGCCGTAGCCGAGGGCGGTGACCACTCCGGCCAGCTCGTGGCCGGGGATCGACGGTGTCTTGTCGCGGCCCGCGCGATCGGTCCAGGTCGATGGCCACTCCATCTCGGTCGGGACGAATCCCGACGCGTGAATCCGAACGACGACATCGTTGATGGCTGCCTGCGGTTCGGGTCGCTCGGCCAGCGTCATCCCGGCTGTTCCTGCGGCCCGGTCTGTCACCACGATCGCTTTCATGGGACTCGTTTCCTCGATCATCTGTGTCTTCGGCGGAAATTCCGCAGGGGCGGAAAGCCGGCTCGGCATCACCGCTGCGGGCTGGACGGGACGCGGCCGGCGATCTGGGTTGCGTCGGCCGGACTGCTGTGCGCCCGTCGTCATGTCTCCGACTTTAAGAGCGGAGTAGCCCAGGGGTATGGTCCATTTCCATGGCAAATCCATGGGCCACTTTGGGATTCGGCTTGTACGTCGAACGGATCAGCCCAGACCGGCGCCATGGGCTGTCGAAGGCGCTGCGGACAGCGGTCCGCTGCCGGTCGGACGCGGAGCACGGGGTGAAGAGCGTCGAGGGCGTCGCCCACACTGTCAGCCAGGCCGTAGGGAAGGCCCGCCGCGCCGCCTCCGGGCACGGCCGTAAGGCAGCAGCGCAGGGTGGGACGCAAGAGGACCCGGAAGACGAGCCGCCGGCCGGGTCGCGGCTGCCTGTCCGACGGGCTCCATGGGGGAGATCCGGGCCGCCCGATGCCCGTCGACCAACGGGAGGCCTCGATCGGCGCGCTGCTGGTGGCGGTGGCCCGCGCCAGCGGCTGCGAGGTGGCCTGTCTGCCGGGCCTGTCGATGCGACGGCTGGCTGATCTTCACCCGGGCTCCGGCAAGACCGACGCCCGCGATGCCTTCGTCATCGCCGATGCCGCCCGCACCATGCCCCACCTGCTGCGAAGCATCACGCCGGACGAGAGTGTCCGGGCCGAACCGGCCATGGTGCTGGGCCATGACGACGACCCGGCCGGTGATGCCACCCGCATCTCCAACCGGCTGCGCGGACTGCTGGCCTCGATCCCCCCGGCCCTTGAACGGGTCCTGGGCCCCCGCCTGCGTCACCCGGCGGTGCCGGCGCTGCTGCAGGCCTTCGGCTGCCCGGCCGCACTGGCCCAGGCCGGCCCCGAAGAGAGCTCCAGCGCAGCCCCCGACAGCGGACCACGACCACCTCGCTGCCACCACCCCCTCACCGACACCCCCGCCACCGCGATCCCGGCCGACGGGGATCTGGCCGAGGCCCAACGCTTCATCGACACCACCCTCACCGCGCCGGGCCGTCGGGTGCGCTGGCCGCTGTACGGGCTCGGCGGCGCTCCGTTGAAGGTGGTACTGCGCGATACGAAGACTCTGGGAGCACTCGTCCTCAACCACGCAACCCCCGACGACCTGGGCCCGCTCGCAGCACCCAATGTCCTGGACCGTTTGGAGCACCACCGCGCTCACGCGCTGCCCGTCGGCTCCACAACGCTCACTTGGACACCCGCCATGGTGATCTGCACAGCCACGTCGCTCCCGGCGACGCCGCTGCGACGGCCGTGGCAGTCTCGGCAGCGTTTCGTATCCTGCGCGCCGAGAACATCCGCTCCGCCGCCCGGGCCGCGGAGTGGCTGACCGGCCGGATGACCGCATCGGGCAGACCTCTGTACCCCGGCAACGTCGTTGCCCTCGGCGGAGCGATCTCGCCCGCGCTCGAAGCCACCCTGCGGTGCAGCAGGGAGAGCAAGCTGATGCCGGTGGCACGCCTGCGTCACCGCACCGGCGTCTACTCCACCAGGCCCCCAACCGACCACAACGCCAGAGCCCGCCTGTGGCCGGAGTGGACGCTGCGGCTCACCTCACGGCACGCCAGCGGCAGGCCCGTCGCCCAACGCGCCGAGGAACTCCTCGCCGTCGCCTGCCTGCTGGCCGGGACCACCACCCCGATCCGCGATGCGGTCCGCCTCACCGGCACCACCGTCAGCAGCCACAACGTGTCCACGTTCCTCGCCACCCTCACCCGCCACCTGGACGGCGCCGACGTCCTGCGTGCGGTGATCCTGCTCGCCGACCACCTCGACACGAACGGCGCCCCGATCGACTACGCACGCCGACGGGCACTGTTCACCACCCGCCCTCAATTCATCGACGCGCGGGCATGGTTGGAGCTGCAGCGGAGACTGCGCTCGAACTCCAGCCCCAACCCGGTGCACGCTCAGCGTTGGCTCTTCCACACGCTGACCGGCTCACCTGCCCACCATGCCCACCCCGACATAGCGCCGGCCACCCCCGGTCAACGCCAGCACTACCAGCGCTTTTGCTGGCGGATCCTGCCCGCCGAAGCAGAACTCCTCCGACACACCGCACGACGTCTCCTCGACGAGCACGGCATCAACGAACCCCTCCAGTGGACGCCCCAACTCCCCGACCGCGCGCTGTACGGCCTCCAACTGCCCGGGCCCGACCCGCACAGCATCAGCCCCGAACGGCTCCACCAGGCCGTGCCCGGCAGCGACTTCTCCATAGCCCAGTTCGCCCGCACCCTTAAGATGACCACCGCCCACGTCGTCCACCTGCTCTCCGAGCACCCCGTCGACTGGAGCCCGCCCCGCTTCCGGCGCACCCAACACACTGCCACCCGGACAGCACAGTGGCGCCAGTGGTACGAACGCGACCGCCTCTCACTCCAGGTCATCGCCGACCTGGAGGAGACCACTCTCGCCACCATCCGCCTCGCGCTCCTCAAGAACGGCACCCAACTGCGTCCCGCTGGCTCCCGTCCAGGCCGACCGAGACGGAAGTGAGCCGAGAGATGGTCGGGAAACGCTGCCTGTCTCCGTGACAGTCCGGAACCCATCCGAGCCGTCAGAAAGGGCATGAAAGGACCAGTGGGATCTGTCCGGGCGATCTTGTTGGCCACTAGCGACGAGACTGGAGATGGGTGCTGGCCGGAGGGCTCGGTTCCCTGGGAGACAAGAGCGTCCTGGGACCGACACTCACCCGGACGGCGCCGGCCCCGGCATCGCTTGGACGTGACGTCTCGTGCGGCAGGCAGGGTGCTCGTGGCAGCGGTCAGTCATCGGCTGCCACGGTGCTCAGCAGGGTGGGTGCCGCGACCACTTCGACCTCGCCCGGCGGCAGGATGTGGCCCTCGGCGCAGGAAAGCCGGGGGTGGACAGGTGCCCCGCAATCCCGGTGTCGCAGACGTACCGGACCTCCGTCAGGGGCGGCATGCCGGTCGCCCCACTCCATGAGGGCGAAGAAGGCGACCATGAGCTCTTCGCCGGGCGGGGTGAGTTCGTAGCGGTGCCGTGTGCGCTGGCCGGCTTCCTGGTAAGGCACCCGGGTCAGGAGCCCGACGTCGACGAGTTCTTTGAGCCGCTTGGACATCGCGGGCTCGCTGAGCGGGGTTTCCCGCACGAAGTCCTGGAAGTACGTCGTGCCGTAGAACGCCTCGCGCAGCACCAGCAGGTTCGCCGGGGTGCCGAGCACCTCCAGGGCGCGAGCGGCGGAACAGCGCTCGGACCGCCAGCTGTCGCGGTCGGCCAGCAGGCCAATCAGGGATGACGTCACCACTCCACTCTACGAGCAGCCTGACTTAAGGTACGTTAAGTCAGCCATCGCGCCCACCTCTGGAGGTTTCCCCGTGTCAGCTGCAGCCCTGGAAGCAACTCTCGATCACGAGCAGGTGGTGGTCCGGTCAGGCCGCCGGACCGGCCTCCCTGTGATCATCGCCATCCACTCGACCCGCCTCGGGCCCGCAGTGGGCGGCGTCCGCATAACCCGCTACGCGTCCCCGGCCGACGCGTTCGTCGACTGCCTTCGGCTGAGCCGGGGCATGACGTACAAGGCCGCCGCCGTCGGCAACGGCACGGGCGGCGGCAAAGCTGTCGTACCGCTGCTTCCCGGCGGCCCGCAGCAACTGGACGAGGCGCTGCGAGATGGACTGCTGATGGACCTGGCCGAAGTGGTGCACGAACTCAACGGCGCGTACCACGTGGCGCCGGACGTGGGCAGCAGCACCGCCGACATGGTCCGCATCCGTCGCCGCACGCCGTACGTCGGCGGCTACTCGACCACCGAGAACGGACTGGGTGCGACAACGTTCGGCACGGCTGCGGGCGTGGAGCACGCGATGCTGGCCACTGCCGAGCATCTGTGGGGTGCCGCCGATCTGCACGGCCGGGACGTCGTGGTCGTCGGCTTCGGGGCCGTGGGGGAGGAACTCACCCGACGCCTGGTGGCCGCAGGAGCCACGGTCAGGGCAACCGACATCGACATCACCCGTCGCGCAGCCGCGGAGACGGCTGGAGCAGGGTGGGTGGAACTCGACGGCGCCTACACGCTGGAGACGGAGATCCTGGCGCCGTGCGCACTGGGCGGAGTGTTCACCAGTGGGCTGGCGGCTGCGCTGCGCTGCCGCGCCGTGGTCGGCTCGGCCAACAATCAGCTGGCCACCGACGAGGTGGCCGCCGATCTCGCCAAGGCAGGAATCGCCTGGGCCCCCGACTTCGTGGCCAATGCCGGCGGAGTGATGTACGGGACCGGCGTCGAACTGCACCACCTGAGCCCTGAGCAGTCCCGGGACCGGCTGGGGTCGATTCAGTCGACGACCGCCGAGATCCTGCGGCGGAGTGCCGAAGAGGCGACAACCACCCTGGCAGCTGCCAACCGGATCGCGGAGCGCGCTCTGGCCGCCGCCGGGCGATAGCTCTCTGCTCGACGACCGGCCCGCCGGTTGAGGGGCGCCTCTTTGCTGCGGACACCCTCGCCCGCCGGGTCGTGCTCGTGCACCGGCATCTGAGAACTGTTCCGGTCGTGGCGCCTCCCCGGCGTGAGGCTCACAACCGGCTGCGTTCGCCCCCCTTCCTGGCTCGTATTTCACCGCGCAGGCACGACACCCCAAGCGCCGATCGCCCCTCCAGGGGGGACGGCGCCTCTCACGGAGAAAATCGATGAGTACGTGTGCGGCCGTGTGCCGCGTGGCCCAGGCCGGGGTGCTGCGATGCGCTCGGCCTTCCGACATCTGGTTCAAGCCCGCGCTGAGCGTGGTCGCCGCTACCGCCCTGCCTGCTCTGTCTCTGCTTGTGCTGGGCAGGCTCGACCTGGCGATGTACCCGATAGCTGGCGCCATGTCCGCTCTGTACTGTCACCACCGCCCATACGCTGCCCGATGCCAGACCCTGGTCTGGGTGGTGCTCGGCATGGTCGGCGGCCTCGCCGTCGCGCTGCTCACGGCGGCGCTCACCACCAACGCAGCTGTCCTGGTCGGTGTCGGCGCTCTCATGGCCGCTCTACAGAAGGCCGTCTGCGACGCCACCCGCATCGGCCCGCCCGCGAGTGTGGTCCTGACTTTCATCAGCTCGACCGCTCTGTTCCTGCCTCAGACTCCCGCTCAGGTACCCGGCCATGTCGGGCTGGCCCTGCTGGGGGGTGTCTGGGCCTGGCTGGTCTGCATGGCGCCCGGCCTGCTGCGCCCCCACGGACCCGAGCGTCGCGCCACTGCCCACGCCCTAGACACGGTCGCCGGGTACGTCGCCGTGAGCGAGACGGCCGAGGTCCGGGTCGAGGCCCGCGCTGCCGCTGCCGCGGCTGTGCATGCCGCCTGGCAGTGCATGCCGGCCGCCGGCGCCCGAGGCGACCTCACACGCCGCTCCCTCAGACGGCTCGTCGCTTGCGCCGAGGTCGCCGTCACCGCCCCTGGAGATGCCGACCCGGAGCGTCTGCAGGCGTGGGCGCGCAACCTGCGCGGCTCGGGCCCGGTCCCGGACGTCGGCCTCCCAGTGCCGGACAGTGAGGAACTCCTCGACGTCGACGCCGAGACGACCGTGTCACCCCAGGCGGTTTGGTGGAGCCGGCACAATCTGCTCGCCCCCATCGCGGTGCGCACCGGAATCGGCTGCGCGCTTGCCGGATACGCCTCCCTCGCCCTCGGGATCGGGCGCCCGTACTGGGCCCTCGTCACCGCCGCCTCCTTGTACCAGGCCAACCTCACACTCACTCGGCGACGAGCAGTTGAGCGGGTCGTCGGCAACCTCATCGGCGTCCTCGCCTTCGCCGCTGTCGTTCCAGTCGCCCATCTGCATCCGGCGGCCCTCGTGCTGTGTTTCCTCGCCTTCTGCTTCACCGCGGCGGCACTGATCGGCCCCAACTACTGGCTCCATACCGTCTGCGTCACCCCGATGGCCCTGCTCATCACCGAGTTCGCTCGGGTGCAGGACTCCGTCCAGTTGATCACCGGACGGATCGCCGACACTCTCGTCGGTACGCTCGTCGGCTTCGCAGCAGCCCTGGCAGTCACCAACCGGCGCGCAGGGGACCGCCTCGAGCACGCGCTCACCGCCCTCGAGCACGCCCATGCGCACACGGCGGCTCTCCTTGCCGAGCCGGATCCCGTGCCCGGCGCGCTGAACGCCGCCCGACGTCGCCTCGGCGCCGCGTTGGTCGAACTGCGCGCCTCGGCCGACACCGCAGCCGGCGAGTGGTGGCAGCACGCCCTGCCCAGCGACAGAGTCGTGCACGCCGAGCAGTCCGGACACCAGATGCTGACGGAGGCGCTACGACGTCAGAGTCCGGCCTCCCTGGGCCCGGGCGCGGGCACCACAGGACAGGACGCCCGAGCATGACCGGGACGACAAACCCGACGGCCCCTCAGCCTGGCACCCACCGGCGGCCAGCATTCCGGCAGCTGGGGTTCTAGCCGGGATTCTTTGAACTGGGCACGACCACGTACTGCCGCAGGTACAGGTCGCGGAAGCTCACCGGCCCACGTGGACCGGGAACCCGGTCGATGTTGATACCGGTCTCCGGCAGTCGCAGCAGCTTGAAGCCGTCGAGAAGTCGCGTGGGGGAATTCCAGAAGACCCCGGAGCCGCCGTACGCATCAATGAACCGGGTAGCGGCAGCCGGGTCGTCGGTCGCGATGGCGGCGGCCAGCCCGGACGTCTCCTCGTTCGCGATCCGCGCCGCGTCCGACGGACCGTCGGCGGCATCGATCGTCACGGTTGCCGCACGCTCCGAGTCGAGTGCCCACTCGAACCCGCGCGGATGGGTGTGCGGTGGAAGAGATGCGGTGATGCCCAGACGGTGCAGGAGCTGAAGAATGCCGGGCAGCCGCTCTTCGTACACAGGCCGGTCGATGAGCAGCAGATTGAGCCGGTTGCACACGCCCAGGCGGTCGAGGCTGTCGGTGATCAGCCGGTGCGCTGTTGTTTCGGTGGCTACAGAGTCCACGTACAGGACTCCGCCGCCGTCGGCATGGGCGAGGGTCCGCACACCGTGACGTGCGCCTTCCTGGCCGAGGTCGCGGGTGCTGTCGCCGCTCCCGCGAAGGATGACCAGCGGGATCAGTTCGGGCAGGGCCACCAGCGCGTAGGCCGCAGAGCGGTCTTCGCTGGGCACCAGCTGGATGGCGTCCGGATCCAGCCCCACCTCGGCGAGTGCCGGCGCGATGACTTGATCCACCAAGGCCCGGGACGAGCCGAGCGCCGCCGATCCGGTGCGCAGCACACCCGCGTTGCGCGACTTGAGGAACTGGGACGCGATGTCGAGCGTGACGTTCGGACGAGCCTCGAAGTTGGCGCCGATGGCCCCGACCGGACGCCTGCGTTCCAACAGGGTGAGGCCGTCCGGGCGCACCTCGACGACCCTGTCCCTCGGCTCATGCGCGGTATCCGCCAGCGTGCGCAGCTCCGCCGCCATGGCCTCCAACCGCGTCGAGCTCAGTCGCAAGCGATCCTGCAGCGCGGGCGACATGCCCGCGGAGACAGCAGCCGCGAGGTCCTTCTCGTTGGCGGCCATGAGAGCCGACTGCACCGATCCCAGACGCTCCGCCATGCCGCGCAGCGCCTGGTCGATCTCGGCGTCCGAGGCACTGATGAGAGCGGTGCCACCCTGCTTGGCTCGGACGGCACAAGCGCGCACGACATCCGAGGAGGCGGGTGCTCGGTGGTCCTCGTCGCTTGTCACGGGCTTCCTCTCACTGTCCGAATGCCACAGCAACCTGGATGCAGGATCGTAGCATCGTTCAACAATCTTGTTCGGTGTCTGTGCCCCGGCAGTGCCGGGGGCGCGGGAAACGGCTCGTGGCGATGTCGACGTTGAGATGTCCACCGGCCCTGACCTAGGGATCAAGGCCGGTCTGATGACGAAAGGCTGGCTCCTGGCGGTGAACGCCAGGAGCCAGCCGTGTGGATCACTAGGACCTGTTGGACGAGGCCCGCGCGACGGCCTGGGCGAGAACGTCGGCCACCTCGTCGGCATGGGACAGGTGCGGAGAGTGCCCGGAGGGAATTCGAACACTGTGGGCAGCGCGCGCGGCCCACTGTTCCTGTACAGCGGGCGGCAGCGCACGATCCTCGGTGGCCACGACGTACGTCAGGGGCACCTCGGTCGGTGCGGCGCCCAGCTTCTCGGTGAAGGCGCGCATGCCCTGCCAGTTGAGGCGTTTGACGGCCTCGGCGGTCAGGGCGGGGTCGACTCCGCTGAAGATGGACTCCTCGGCGTCTCCCGCCTTGACGGCCAGGCCGTCGGGCGAGTGGTTCCAGGTGGGCGGGAAGTCGCCGCCCATCCACTCCATCATCGAGGTGCCCGCTTCGAGGGCGAAGGCGGCGATGTAGACGAGCTCCGTCACCTGGTCCGACTCTGCGGCGGCCCAGGTCGCCGGCACTCCGCCGTAGGAGTGCGCGGCGAGCACCACAGGTCCGTCGACAGCCTCGACGGCGGCGCGCACCACCTCGACGTCCTCGGACAGCCCCAGGGCGGCCGCGCTGTCGGGATTGCTGCTGGGCAGTTGGACGGCTCGGGAGGCGATGCCGCGGGCGCTGAGCCTCTCACGCAGGGGTTCGAAGATCCACGGGGTGTGCATCGCTCCGTGGACGAGAACGACAGTGGGGTTCATCTGAGCTGTCCTCAAGTAGCGGAGGGTCAGTCGGTCATGGCGTCGCGGACCAGCGCGGTGTCCACGAACTGTTCGAAACGGACGATCAGGCCGCCGCGCACGACGAAATGGTGGGCGACTCGGACGTCGATGGTCTTGCCGGTGGCCTTGTTGGCCGCCGTGTAGCGGGCGAGGACGACGACGTTCTCGCCGTCGACGACGTAGGTGTCGTCGTGGGCGGTCCAGCCGTCCCACTCCTTGCCCAGCTGCTCCATCACGTTGGCGGTGACCCCGTCGGGGGTGCGGTAGGTGCCGGCCAGGGGGAAGCCGGCCATTTCGGTCCACTCCACGTCGGGGGCGAGGGTGGCCTGAAGTGCCTCCAGGTCACCGGCCGCGGAGGCCAGGTACTGGCGGCGTACGACGTCGGCGGGGGCTGTGGACGTTGCGAAGTCGGTCATGGTCAGCCCCACTTCATTTCGCCCTTGGCGACCTTGGCGCCGATCTGGGCGGCGATGAGCATGCCGTTGTCCGGGTAGCGGGCGATGAGAGCCTCGGTCAGCGCGGCGCCGTCGGCGGCCTTGCTGAGCTCCTCCTCGAAGGCGAGCAGATAGCCGCGGGTGGCGGAGATCGCGGATGCGTTGGCCGGGGCGTTGGGCAGGCGGTGGCCGGGGACGACCAGTTCCGGCTGGAGGGCGGCCATCTCGTCCAGCAGGGTGACCCAGGCGGCGCGGTCGTCGGGGGTGGGGGTGTCGGCGACCCAGACGTGCTCCTGCTGGAAGAGCAGGACACCGCCGAGGAGGGCGCGGTGCTCGGCCTGCCACAGGTAATGGCGGTCGGGCAGCCCCGCAGGACCGCCCTTGAGCTCGAAGCGGTGTCCTTCAAGGGTGAGGTCGCCGGTCAGGGGCTCGAGGTCGACCAGGCGCGTGGGCAGGTTCGGGCCGAGGGCCTCCCAAGCCGTGAGCTTGCCCTGGTAGGAGTGCTGGATGTGCTCGATGACGATCGGCGTCGCGACGAACGTCGCGTCGGGGAAGGCGTCGGCGATCACCTCGGCGCCGAAGTAGAAGTCAGGGTCGGCGTGGGAGACGAAGACCGTGGTCAGAGTCTTGCCTGAGTCGAGGATCTCTGCGGCCAGGCGGTGGCCGTCGGCGCGGGTGAAGCAGGCGTCCACCAGCAGCGCCTCCTTCTCGCCGGTGACCAGTGTCGCGGTCTTGTTCCTGCTGCCGACCGGGAAGTCCAGGTCGAAGACGTTGAAGGAGAGGGTGCTCATCGGGGATTCCTTGGAGAGGTCGGAGGCTGGGACAAGGGCGACGCAGGAGGAGACAGTGACATGGTCACTCTTGCCACGCGGGTAACTGTCGGCAAGGTGAAAGAGCGACTCGGCATGGTCAAACGGCGACATGCGTCCCGGCGGCTGCCCCTTGCGGAGCCCCCTGGCCTGGACCACGCGGTCAAGTTTCGATCTCCCCGGACCGGACCGGGGACAGAACCGGGTTACCGGCGGTAAGTTCCCGCTGCCCTACCCCACTTCACAGGAGTTCCGCTTCATGCGCCGTCTCTTCGCGTGCCTCACGGCCGCGGCCATCACCTGCGTCGGGTTCGTCGCGAACGCGTTCCCGGCCGCCGCCGCGGACCCGTCGTCCGGGTCCTTCAGCACCCTGACCTACAACGTGGCGGGCCTGCCGGAGATCCTCTCCAGCGCGTCCACGCCCCGCGAGTCCAGCACCACTGCCATCGGTCAGCGCATCGCGCCCTACGACATCGTCAACGTCGAGGAGGACTTCAATTACCACGCCTACCTCTACGCCGGCGACACCGCGCACACCTACCGCACCCCCACAAGCGGCGGTGCGGGCATCGGCAGCGGACTCAACACCCTGTCCAAACTCCCCTACGACACCGACGACTTCGAGCGGGTCCACTGGAACTCCTGCCAGTACGACTCGGGCGACTGCCTGACCCCCAAGGGGTTCACGTTCATGCGTGAGCAGCTGGCGGAAGGCGTGTACGTCGACTTCTACAACCTGCACACCAACGCCGGCACGAATGACGGCGACGAGGCATCCCGCGCGGACAACCTGAGCCAGTTGACCTCGTTCATCCAGTCCCACTCGGCGGGCAACGCGGTCGTCGTCATGGGCGACACCAACACCCGGTACACCCGATCCGCCGACACCATCGCGGAGTTCGGCGCGGCCAACGGCCTCACCGACGCCTGGGTCAAGCTGATCCGCGGCGGCACCGCGCCCGCCAAGGGCAGCGACGCGCTCGTGTGCGACCAGACCGGGACCACCGTGCCCAACACCTGCGAGGTCGTCGACAAGGTCCTCTACCGCGGCAGCAAGCTGGTGTCCCTGAACGCGACCTCGTACAACAACGAACACGCCAAGTTCCTCACGGACGACGGGAAGATGCTCTCCGACCACGACCCGATCACGGTCGGCTTCACCTGGTCACGCAACCCCGACTTCCAGCTCAGCGACCAGTTCGGCGGCCCCCACGGCGACTACTACACCGACATCGACGCCATACCGTCGGGCGCGCGTCCCGTCAGCCTCTCGCTGCGCAGCGGCTCCCGGGTGGACGCCGTCGGCCTGACGCTCGGCAACGGCACGGTCCTCACCCACGGCGGGACCGGCGGCACGGCGTCGTCCCTGGCACTGGGCAGCGGCGAGTACGTCACCACCGCCCAACTGTGCCAGGGCCAGAAGAGCGGCCACACCCGGATTTTCTACGCCAGGTTCACCACCAACCTCGGCAACACCCTGACCGGCGGATCCACCACGTCGGACTGCGTGACCCGCACCGCCCCGTCCGGATGGCAGATCGCCGGCTTCCACGGACGCTCCGGTGACGAGATCGACAAGCTCGGCTTCATCTACGCGAAGCGTTGAGCCGACACCCGGCACCGACCATGCGGCGACGGCCTCAGGGCCGTCGCCGCATGGCGCGGCGGAGGGGACCATGCGACCACTGTGCGACGCCGACCCTCACTGCTGACTCCGATGCGCCTGACGGAACGTACCGGGAGTGACACCGGTGTGCCGGGTGAAGAACTTGCCGAAGTTGGTGGGTTCGGGGAAGCCGAGGCGGCGGGCGATGGTCGCCACCGGCTCGTCGGTGTGGGCGAGCAGGCGCTGGGCCTCCAGAGCGACGCGGCCGTCGATGACGTGTTTGACAGGCTGACCGGTGGCGGCGGTGCAGGCGCGGGTGAGGGTCTTGACGGTGTATCCGAGGCGGTGTGCGTACTCGGCGGCGCGGCGGGTGGTGGCATACGAACGCTCCAGTTCGGTGCGGAAGCGGGCGTAGACCTCGCCGCCCGCGTGCGGATCGGCGCCGTTGTCGGGCTGCGGCAGCCGGTCGATCTGCAACAGCACGGTGGCCAGCAGGAGTTGCAGGATCTCCGCCGAAACGGCCTGCTCCGGCCGGTCGTACTCGGCGCGCAGCTGACCCAGCAGGGTGGACAGCACCGCGTAGATGGGGCTCGCGCCCAGTTGCCGGCACGCCGGCCCGTACCACTCGTTCACCAGCCGGTCGGCACTGCTGGTGTGAGGTGGAAAGGCCGGCGTGAACAGCAGGTGCGTGCCGTTGGCGGTGCCCGGCCGTACGAAGCTCTGGACCTGGCCGGGGCGGACCCACAGCAGGGTGCCGGGGCGGCAGGGATATGTCACGAAGTCGATGGCGTGTTCGCCGCTGCCCTGGGTGATGAGGGTGAGGGTGTGGAAGTCGACCCGGTGCACCAGGTCGGACCGCCTGCCGCTGTGCCGGCGCCGTTCGTGCAGGGTCGCGAGATCGATGATCTCGAAGCCGGGGACGCGTTCCTGGGGAGGATTGAAGTCGAGCCGGAGGATGGCATCGCCTCCCGACAGATCGGCCGTGTCAGGGTCGGCGGGAAACATCGCGATCTCCACATGTCCTCGAATTACCATGCCGTGTCTTCATGGTATCTCGCCTGCCTGCGGCTTTGCGGCAAGAGTGGAGGTGAGCGAGACGGCGGAAGGCCGTCATCCACCGCAAGGAGCATTCCCATGAACGGTACGGTCACGGTCCTCGACAAGGGCACGGTGCGGATCCACAGCTACATGTCCCCGGCCGACACCTTCCACACCACCACCCAGCTGATCGAGACGCCGACCCGGATCATCGCGATCGACGCCCAGCTCCTGCCCGCCTACGCGGACGAGGCCGTCGCGTACGCCAAGGGACTCGGCAAGCCGCTGGACCGGCTGATCGTCACCCACGCCCACCCCGACCACTACAACGGCGCCGCCCGCTTCGGCGCCCCCGTCCACGCGCTGCCCCAGGTACGGGAGCAGATCCTGGCGCGCGGCGACAGCCAGCTGCCCACCGGCCTGGTCATCCCGGTCGCCGACTTCACCCCGGACGTGGCGCTCATCCCGGGCATCGAGGTCATCGACGGCGTCCCGTTCGTCTTCGAGGCCGTCTCCGGCGGCGAGGCCGCCGACGAACTCCTCGTCAAGCTGCCCGAGCAGGGCGTCCTGATCGCCCAGGACCTCGTCTACAACGACGTCCACCTCTACCTGGGCAACAACGACATCACCGGCTGGCAGCGGGCCGTCGACGCGCTGGCCGCCGAGTCCGGCTACGACACGATCCTCGCCGGCCACGGCCTGCCCACCGGGCCGGAGGTCTACGCGCAGGTGCACCGCTACCTCGACGACGCCCGCGAACTGCTCGGCGACGACGGCCAGGCGTACAAGAAGGCGATCGTGGACCGCTATCCCTCCCACGTCGGCCCGTTCATCATCGACATCGCCAACCGGTCCCTCTTCCCCACCGGTAACTGAGCACCCGCCTCCCCCTTTCCTCCAACTCCCTTCCACCCAGAAGGACTTGTCATGCCGTCAGTTCGTCTGCGCCACCCCCGCGTTGCGGCCGTCGCGGTGGCCTCGCTGTTCGTGATGGGCGCCGCCGCCCCGGCTCTCGCCACCCCGCACGCGAGCGGGAGGCCCACCGCCGCCTCCGGGCACCACCACGCACCGCTGCCCACCAGTTACACGATTCCCGGCAGCAAGACCTACCCCGAGGGCATCGCACGCCAGCAGGGCACACCCTTCTTCTACGTCGGCAGCACCAGCGACGGCACCATCTACCGCGGTGACGTCCACCAGAGCGCGACCCAGGTGTTCCTGCCGGGCGGAAAGGACGGACGGACCTCCGTCGCGGGCATGAAGACCGACCGCGCGGGACGGCTCATCGTCGCCGGCGGCGCCACCGGCAAGGTCTTCGTCTACGACACCCGCACCCGCGCCCTGCTGCACGTGTTCGACACCGGCCGTACCGACACCTTCCTCAACGACGTGGCCCTCGCCCCCAACGGCGACGCCTACATCTCCGACTCGATCCACCCCGCGCTGTGGCACCTCACCGCCGCCGAGCTGAAGAGCAAGCAGGTCCAGCAACCACTGCACGTGGGCGTGGACCTCACCAACTCCCCGATGGTCTACGACGACGGTTTCAACGGCAACGGCCTGGTGGTCACCGCCAACGGCCGCTACGTCCTGCTCGCCGACTACAACGACTACGCCTTCTACCGCGTCGACCTGCACACCCACCAGGTCGTCCCGATCGACCTCGGCAGCGCCAAGGGCGTCTCCGGCGACGGCCTCCTGCTGAGGGGCAACACCCTCACCGCCGTCACCGAACTCGACCACCCCGAGGGCCAGATCAGCGTCCTGAAGCTGAGCCACGACTACACCAAGGCCGAACTCGTGCGCACGGTCCACGGCCACGGCATGCACAGCCCCTCCACGGCCGCCGTCGACGGCCACGACCTGCTGATCGTCAACTTCCAGTTCCAGATCACCAATCCGGTGCTCCCGTTCAACGTGGTGCGGGTCCACGCCTGACAGCCAGCAGGCACAGCGCCAGAAAGGACACCATCCTCATGAAGATCACCATCATCGGCGCCGGCAACATGGCCCGAGGCATCGCCACCCGCGCCCTGGCGGGCGGACACACGGTCACCGTCACCGCCAAGGACCCCGGCAAGGCCGTACGACTCGTCGACGAACTGCGCGGGCAGGCAACCGGCGAGGGCCGGATGGCCGCCGCCGACGCATCTGCCGTGGACACCGCGGACATCGTGGTCCTCGCCGTCCCCTTCGACGCCGCCAAGCAACTCGCCGCCGCCTACGGAGAGCAGCTGAGCGGGAAGGTGCTGGTCGACATCAGCAACCCCGTCGACGCCTCCCTCGACGCACTCGTCGTCGCCCCGGGCACCTCGGCCGCCGAAGAGATCGCCGAGGCCGCCGGACCGGACGTACGTGTCGTGAAGGCGTTCAACACCACGTTCGCCACGACCCTGATCGCCGGCGAGGTGAACGGCACTGTGCTCGACGTCTTCATCGCCGGTGACGACGAGGCCGCCCGCAAGCAGGTCGCCGACCTGGTCACCTCCGGCGGGCTGAACCCGGTCGACGTCGGCGCGCTCAGGCACGCCCGCGAGCTGGAGGGCTTCCAGCTGCTGCACATGGCCCTGCAGATCCGCGAAGCGGGCCACGGCTGGGCGAGCACGATCAAGATCGTCGCCCCCTGAGCCGTAGCAGTACCACCCCATCGAGCCCCACTGCCGGCCCGCGACCCCCACGGGCCGGCAGTGGACCGTCAGCAGAACCCCACCAGGAGAGCCACCCCATGCGTGTCCGTACCTCCCTGACCACCCTCGCCGCAACCGCGGTCCTGCTGGCCTCCGCGGCCACCGCAACCGCGGCGACCCAGCCGCTCTCGGCGCCGCACATCACCAACCACTTCCAGCTGGCGGCCTCGCAGCAGCCCGAGAACATCACCGTCGACCGCACCGGGGCTGCGTACCTGACCTTCTCCTTCGCCCGGCAGATCGTCCGCGTCACTCCGGGCAGCCGGCCGCACGTCCTGGCCACACTGCCCGCCCCCGCCAAGGCGAACACCCCCAACCTGGGCAAGGCGTTCGTCGGCGGCATCGCCCGCGCCGACGACGGCACCCTGTACGTCACCTACGCCACCGGCACCGCCGACCTCACCGGCGTCTGGGCCGTCCGCCCCGGCGGCCGTCCGCATCGCATCGCCGCCCTGCCCGCCGACGGGTTGCCCAACGGCCTCGCCCTCGACCAGCACACCGACAAGCTCTACGTCACGGACTCCGTGCACGGCGTCATCTACCGCCTCCCCACATGTGGCGGAAAGGCCACCGTCTGGGCCAAGGGCACGCAGCTGGAGCCCACCACGTTCGCCGGCGCCAACGGCCTGAAGCTGCACAACGGTTCCGTCTGGGCCACCAACCTCGACCAGGGCACCGTCCTGCGCATCCCGGTCACCGCCAAGGGCACCGCCGGAAAGATCCAGGTCCGGGCCACCGGCATGCCGTCCATCGACGACTTCGCGTTCACCGGCCACGGCGACACCCTGCTCGCCGCCCGCGACGACAACCAGGTCGACCTCGTCCGCCCCGACGGCACCCACACCGCCGTCCTCACCCCGGCCGACGGTCTTCAGACCCCCACATCCATCGCGGTCCACGGCAGCAAGGTGTACGTCCCCAGCGCCGCCTACATGACCGGCAAGGACCCCAACCTGCTCATCGCCCGCCTCGGCCGCTGACGCGGCCGGCGGGACGCATCCCACCGGCGCCGGTGCCGCGCCGACCGCGCGGCGCCGGCCGGTGCAGAACCGGCAGCACACTGGTCCGCACGGGCCGCCCTCTCCGACAGCCCTGGAACCGACATGTCCGAACCCTCCCCGACCAGCAGCGCCAGGACAGCAGACACCCTCCACGCGCCGTCCCCGGACCCTCATCCGCCCCGTCTGCCCCTCGTCCTGGTCCTGGGCTCCCTGACCGCGCTCGGCCCGCTCACCATCGACCTCTATCTCCCTGCCCTGCCTCAGGTCAGCGGAGATCTCCACGTCTCACAGGCCGTCACCCAGCTCACCCTCACCGCCTTCATGATCGGGATCGCCCTGGGCCAGCTGGTCATCGGGCCCCTCAGCGACACCCTCGGCAGGCGCCGTCCCCTCCTGACCGGCCTGACCGTGTACGTCGCGGCGAGCCTCCTGTGCGCCGTCGCCCCCAATCCCACGGTCCTCATCGGCATGCGCATGGTCCAGGGCCTGGCGGGCGCCGCCGGGATCGTCATCGCCCGGGCCGTCGTCCGTGACCTGTACGACGGACTCGGCGCCGCCCGCCTGCTCTCCTCGCTGATGCTCGTCTCCGGCACCGCGCCGATCCTCGCCCCCGTGCTCGGCGCCCAACTGCTGCGCCTGACCTCCTGGCGCGGCGTGTTCGTCACCCTCACATTGCTGGGCCTGGTCATCCTCGCCGCCACCGCGACCCTGCTGACCGAGACCCTGCCGGCACACCAGCGCCGGCGCGGGGGGCTCCCCGACACCCTGCGCACCATGCGCGACCTCGTCAAAGACGGCCGCTTCTCGGGCTATCTGCTCACCGGAAGCCTCGGCTTCGCCGCCCTGTTCGCCTACATCGCCGGCTCCTCCTTCACCCTGCAAGAGGTCTACGGCGCCTCCCCGCAGACCTACAGCCTGCTCTTCGCCCTCAACTCGGTCGGCATGGTGGCCACCGGCCAGCTCAATGGCAAACTGCTCCTCGGCCGTTTCCCCTCGCATCGCATCCTGGGGGCGGGCCTGACCGTACTCGCCACCGCGGGTACCGCCCTGGTCGTCCTGGCCACCCTCACGCACGTGGGCCTGCCCTGGATCGCTGGCGCGCTGTTCTTCACGGCCTGCCCGGTCGGCATGATCCTTCCCACCACCACCGCCCTGTCCCTCCAGCGGGCCCCGCACGCGGCGGGCAGCGCCTCAGCGCTCCTGGGCACCACACAGTTCGTCATGGGAGCCCTCGCGCCCGCCCTCGCCGGTCTCGGCGACCAGGGCACCGCCCTGCCCATGGCCCTGTCGGTGCTCGGCCTCGCGCTGGCCGCGACGGTCTGCTTCCTGGCCCTCTGCCACCCATGGCGTCCCATTTCGGACCCGCTGGCCCAGTAAGAACTCCTAACGAAATGATCTTCATCCGGGGCAAGCGTCATTCAGACCGGCTGGTGTTCCAGGGCATCCTGTTCGTGCTGCATACCGGGATCGCCTGGGAGTACCTGCCGCAGGAGCTCGGCTTCGGTTCGGGGATGACATGCTGGCGGCGCCTGGCCGAGTGGACCGAGGCTGGTGTGTGGCCCCGGCTGCACGAGGTCCTCCTGGCCAAGCTCCGCGGCGCGGACGCCCTGGACTTCTCCCGGGCGGCGGCGACGGTTCCCACATCCGGGCGTTAAAGGGGGCTCCAAGACGGGACGAAGCCCTGTTGACCGGGGCAGGGCGGGCAGCAAGCGCCACCTGATCACCGACGCCACCGGCATCCCACTCGCGGTCACTCTGACCGGAGGCAACCGCAACGACGTCACCCAGCTCATCCCACTGCTTCAAGCGGTACCGCCCGTGCGCGGCGAGCGCGGCCGACCGCGCCGTCGCCCGGAAGTCGTACTCGGGGACCGCGGTTACGACCACGACAAGTACCGCCGGCTCGTCTGGGACCTCGGTGTGAAGCCGGTCATAGCCCGCCGCGGCACCGAGCACGGCTCCGGCCTGGGCACCGAACGCTGGGTCGTGGAGCGCGCGTTCGCCCACCTGCACTGGTTTCGCCGCCTGCGGATCCGCTCGGAGGTGCGCGACGACGTCCACGAAGCCGTCCTCACGCTCGGCTGCGTGCTCATCTGCTGGAGGCGCCTCATCGCATGTGAGGCTCTCACCTGCAGCTGAGAGCCTCCCGTCCTCAACTACGCCCGAAGGGCCACGCGGCGCGGATCTGGGCGAGTCGCAGACGCTGGGCATCGACCCAGTCGGCGGGCAGGCGCACCAATACGCAAACCGAGGTGAGGGACACCGCCGTGTCCCTCACCACCACCTCGATCGCGTTGAGGACCTCGCCGTGCGAGATGTACGGCCCCTCCGGCGTGATCCGGATCTCCGGGTTTCGACCGTCATCCATCCAGCGGATCGGCTGGCCCTCGGCGAGCAGTTCGAGCGCCACTGCCCAATCGTCCAGGTCTTCGGGCAGCAGGCACACCTCTGTGAGGTGGCCCTTCGCGAACTCGCTGGCCACCAGGATGTCGACGTCAAGGCAGCCGTCCCACGGGAGCACTCGGGTTGTTGGCCCCGCCACCCGGACGATCACGCTGTTCTCTTCATCAGCAAGGTGGATGAGGTCCACCGGACCGCGCTCGGTCATGTCATATCCCCTGGGCCGTCTGCATGTGCCGACTCATCATGCACACGTCCTCGGCAGAGCGGTCCCAGGGGAGAACGGGCGCTGATCATTCTGTTCGGAGTTCTTAGACGTGCCGCTGTTCGAGCCGACGGCGTCCCACGGTGCCCACGATATTGACGGCGCCGGTGAGGGCAAGTCAGGCAGGGTGTTCGGGAAGCCCGCCTCGGCGGCGGCCTGCGCGAGACCTGTCGGTGCACGAAGCAGTCGAGAACGGGCCGGCGGACCCGCGTCGGGATCTTGTCACCCGAGGCCCAACGGGTCACCGCAGGTCGGCGCCTTGCTGAGAGGCACGGCGCCGACGGAACGCCGCTTCCTTGTCGGCGTGCAGTTGCCATGGCCCAGCACCTCTCCAGTCGTCATGACGTCCAGGGTGGCAACCCCGGTCACGCGGTCGCTTGGGCCCACGAGGCGTTGCCGAAGGACCGCTCGGGACCGGTTCCCGGCAGGGGGCGGGGGCGTTCGCCTCCAGCAGACGGCAGGTGTGGGTGTATCTCGAACACTCCGCTCAGGCCGGTGACCCGGAGGACCCGCAGGAAGCTGTCGCTGTCGGTGATCAGTCGCAGCCGGCCGTGCCGCGCCAGGACCCGGTTCCGGGTCCGGCACAGAACACTGAGCCCGGAGCAGTCGATGAAGGACGCGGACCGCAGGTCGAGAACCAGATCGGGGTGCGGGCCCGAGGTCAGGGCGTCGAGGCGGGACGCCAACGGGATCGCCGTCACGAGGTCGATCTCGCCGTGCCACGTCACGACGGTCGCCCCGTCGATGCTGCGTACGGTGCGCGATGGTGCGGACCTCGTGCGGTTTTCGGTCATGGTGCGATCAAAGCCGTAGTGGAAGTCCGTGCGGAAGGGCCGATCGGTCCCTGGAGGTGGGGCCGAGGTGGGCCCCGGTATGTGCCGCGCCCAGCAGGGTCCGTCCGGTAGCCCACCTCGTGGAACTCAAACACCGGCCCGGCCCCTCCGCGGGTCACCGCGGCGGTGGCAGGTAGACCGTGAGCGCATGGGTCGCTTTGTCGAGGTGGAGTGTGTCGGCGGCAGGGCTCACCTCGCCGTCCCGGGTGTAGTCCTCTTCCGCACTCGTTCCGTCGATGCGCAGCCGGGTGACCATGGTGGCCTGGTAGACCCGGGAGCGGGCGAGAGTGCCGGTGACTAAGGCGGCGACCAGACGGGTGCGGGCGAAGGGGTGGCTGCCGTCCACGGTGCGGATGTCGAGGAGGCCGTCGTTGAGACTGCGGCGGTAGGAGGGCGCGAAGCCGGGCTGGTCGTAACGGCTGTTGCCGGCGAAGAGCAGCCACAACCGCCGTCGTCGCCCGTCGATGACGACCTTGCGGGGTGTGCCGTCGGCGAGTACCCGGAGCAGGCCGACACACGGGGCGGGCCACTTGCCCAGACGCCTCTCGCGGGCTTCCCGGGCGCGGACGAGTTCGGGGTAGACGCCGATGCTGAAGGTGTTGAGGAAGTACGTGCCGATCCCGTCCCCGCGGAGGTGACCCGGCCGAGGTCGACGGTTCCGCCGCGACCCGCTTCCACGGCGTCGGTGGTGGACTGCAGGGTTGTCAGCCCGAGGTCGGCGGCGAAGTGGTTGAGGGTGCCGGCGGGGAACACGGCCAGGGGCAGCCCGCTCCCGGTGGCCCGGACGGCTGCCGCGTTGACCGTCCCGTCGCCGCCGGTGACGCCGAGTGCGCCACCGTGGGCGAGTACGTCCTTGGCGGCCTGGTCGAGCACCAGGTGCAGGTCGACGCCACTCACGCAGAGCCGTATGTCCGCCATGGGCAGGAGGATCCGTAGCTTGGCCTCGGCCGGGGTGTCACCGACGGCATCGCCGTTGACGACCGCGATCAGACCCACACCTCTGCCTACGCCATGTGGGCGGCTCCGGTCCACGCCCGCTTCGGACTGTCAGTTCGACCTCTCCGGGGCACCGGGGGCTGTGCAGTGTCCGGGCCCCGGGGCCGGGCTGATGCATGGCGGGCTGCGAGTGCTCCTGTCACAAGTTCGAATCCCTGACCGCGGGTTGAACCTGATAGAAGTCCGTGGCAGTTCCCGCGAGGATCGCCGCGGTCTCTGTGGCGGAGCACCCGGCAAGGAGTTCCTCGACCGCGGCTGCCCAGCGGTCCCAACCGCCCGCGAGGACACACAGTGGCCAGTCCGAGCCGAACATCAGCCGGCTGGGGCCGAATGCGGACAGCAGGACGTCCCACACGGGCCGGATGTCGTCGGTCGTCCAGGCGCGGTGGTCGGCCTCGGTGACGAGCCCGGACACCTTGCAGGTCACCTGGGAGTGGGCCGCGAGCCGCCGCACCTGCCTCTCCCAGCGGGCGAGATCGCCGTCCGTGAGGGGTGGCTTACCGGCATGGTTCAGCACCAGGGGCAGTTCCGGGTGGCGCTCGGCGAGGCGGACGGCGGACGGGAGCTGATGGGCTCGAACCAGCACGTCGTAGGCGAGGCCGCGCTCGCGCACAGCGCGTAGCCCCCACACCACGTCAGGACGCTGCAGCCAGCATGGATCGCTCTCCGCCTGCACGAGGTGCCGCAAGGACCGCAGGTACGTGCCGCCCGGTCCCGCGAGCAGAGCGTCGAGTGTGTCGCCGATCGCCGGAGAGGCGAGGTCCGCCCAGCCGACGACGGCTCCGACGAGCCACTCCTCCTCGGCGAACGCGAGCAACTCCTCTGTCTCCGCGACAGAGGCCACGCACTGTACGAGGACAGTGGTCCCCAGGGTGCGCCCGGAGATGGACCGGGTCGCCTGCCCGCGTAGATCGTCGAGGGTGAAACTGCGGCGGATCGGGGCGAGTGCGGCCTCCCCGAGCCATGGTTGCGGTCGCTGATCGAGATCCCAGAGGTGGTGATGGGCGTCGACGAGGAGCGAGGGTTCGACTGCGGGCAAGGGGATCTCCAGAGGGCGGTGACGGACGGCGGGGATACCGCTTCGGCACACGGTGGACGCGGAGTGCGGCAGGTCGTTCGTGGGTTGGGAAACCGCTGCGATCGGCCGTCGATGTATGCCGATCGCAGCGGGCCCGGTGTCGTCACGCGAAGCGCGTCACTGGATGGTCCAGAGCTGGTTGGTCTGGCTCAGCGGTGTCCACTGGCCGAGCGCGGTCCCCGCGGTGGTCGAGTTGCCGGGTACCTCCAGGGCCTGTCGGCTCTCGACGTTGCGGATGACGTACCCGCTGCTGGTCGGCTCGAAGTACCAGAGCTGGTTGTTGCCGCCGTTGTAGGTCGTCTGGACCAGGGCCGCACCCTTGGCGTGGGAGCCGTTGGCGATGCCGAGGACCTTGCCGCTGTTGCGGTTGGTGATCTTGTAGAGGTTGCCGCTGACCTGCACGATGTTCCACTGCTGGTTGGTACCCGAGTTGCCCTGCCACTGGACCACGCTCGCGTTGTCCGCGGTCGAACCTTGATACACATCGGCCAGCAGTCCGCTGTTGACGTTCTTGATCGTGTAGTACGTCGACGCGTTGAAGGACGGCGCGGTGGTCGAGTTCGTCAGCGCGCCGCCGGCCTGCTGCACGCTGAAGTCGCCGATGTAGAAGTAGTCGCCGTCGGTTTTGGCGACTCGTACGTACCGGAACTTCTGGCGTGCGTCGATCTTGGCCGTCAGTGTCGCGCTGTACGGGAGGGTCGTGGCGTCCTGGCGTCCCAGCACCGTGTAGTCGGCGAAGGTGGGGTCGTTGGAGCCGCGTATCTCGAAGTTGCCGCGGGTTTCGGGCTGGTCGATGTCCTGGCGGGTGGTGAACGAGTACTGGCCGAGCTCGTAGGCACTGCCGAGGTCGACCTGCCACCACGCCGAGGTGTCGCTCCCCGTGGGGGACCAGCCGGTCGCCGGGTCGTTGTCATCGGCTTTGGCCGGTGCCCAGTTGGAGCTGTAGACGGAGGACGCGGTGGTCGTCCTGCCGTAGGCGAGATCGATCTTCGTGGACAGTCCTCGGTAGGCCGGCTGGAGACCCGAGGCCTGCATCACCGAGGTGCCGGTGGTCGTGTTGTTGGAGAGGGTGACGTTCGGGCCGTTGGCGTTGCGGATGACGAAGTCGTCGGTGTGCGACAGGACGTTGTTCGCCACGGTCATGTTGCTGGAGCCCTCGTCGAGATAGATGCCGCCCGCACCCGAGGTGCACGCGGTGGGCGTGCGGACCACGTCGTGGATGTAGTTGTTGTTGATCACCGTCCCCGGGTCGTTGGAGAGGTGGTAGATGCCTGCCGTGTCGCACAGTTGGTTGACGACGTTGCCGATGCGGTTGTAGCTGACGGAGTTGTCGCCCTCCGCGTTGGCGGCCGACTGCCAGCCCCAGCCCAGGGAGATCCCGGCCCAGGGGGAGTCGGAGATGTCGTTGTGGTCGAGGGTGGTGCCGTGCACGAAGCCGGCGTTGATGCCGGCGGTGCCGAGATAGTCCTGGCCGGTCCGGTTGATCAGGTTGTCGGTGACGGTGACACCGCTGACGACCTCGCGTGCGTCCTCACCAGCGGGTGAGGTGGGCGGGTTGTACAAGGTGTGGTACTCGACGCCGGGGTCCGAGAACTTGCCCACCGTGATCCCGTTGCCGGCGATGTCCTGGACGACGTTGCCGGTGACCGCGGAGTTGTGGACGCCGTGGTGCAGGTCGAGGGCGGTCGAGCCCATCTGGGTGAAGGTGTCACCCGTGAAGGACAGGTTGTCGGCGTTCGCGGCGTAGACCCCGGCGGGCGGACGGTTGACGTACTGCTTGTTGCTGGGGTCGGCGGAGATGTTGTAGTTGCCGCCCTGAGCGTTGAGCAGGCCGTTGTCGCTCGCCTCGGTCCAGTTGGTCTGGGTGAAGGTGATACCCGAGAACTGCAGGTTGTGGACGGGAGAGTCGAGGCTGTCTCCCTTGATGTCGAAGAGCGTCTGCAGGGTCGGGACCTGCACGGTGGCCGACGTCATGGTCTCGCCCGCCCGGGGGAGGTAGTAGAGCGTCTGTGCGTCCTTGTCGAGGTAGAACTCGCCGGGCTCGGTGAGGAACTCGTGGGCGTTCTCGAAGTGCAGGGGAGAGCCGTTGGACAGCAGCGGATACGGCCGCTGGAAGAGGATGCCGGCCTCGTGGTCCTGGATCGAGACGTTCGCCTGGCCGCCGCTCGTGGTGTACGACTTCAGCCGCAGATAGTTCTCGGCCCACTGCAGTTACAGCACCATCTCGACGCGGCTGAAGTGGTCCCAGTTCGCCACCTGGGAGCTGAGGACCTTCAGAACCTGGGCCGTCTTGTCGCTGCCCTGCAGTTGGAAGTCGGAGCCGATGTCGGGGTAGCGGGCGCGCGTGGCCCGCACGCCGTTGACGTACAGCTGCCGGAAGTCGAGGGTGCCGACCGAGGCCTTGTACTGGCCGTTGCCGGCCGACGTCCAGCCGGTGATGGACTTGGCGCTGGAGACGACCGGGGTCTCCGAGCCGTACGCCTTGTAGATGACGTTGTGGCCGCCTGTTCCCGAGTCGGCGGTGGTGAAGTCGACCGGACTGGTGAGGGGGTACGTGCCCCCGCGCAGATTCACGACGATGTCCCCGGACATGGCCGAGTTCACCGTGCGCACCGCGTCGCGGGCCTTGGCGATCGTCTTGAAGGCCGCTGATGTGCTGGTTCCCGAGTTGCTGTCACTGCCGTTGGTGGGGTCCACGTAGAAGCTGGTGTCCGCCGCGTGCGCCGCCTGTGCGGGCAGCACGACGGCTGTTGCCACCAGCAGCGTTTGAAGCAGACCGGCGATGAGCCGTGCGGGTCTCATGCAGTTGTTCTCCTTGCCTCGTTGCGCAGTGCGTCGCAGGGAGCTCCGTGCGCAGACTGCGTTCTAGGAGGGCTGTTGGTTCCCGGGTCTCCGAGATGCCAGATCTCGGGGAGGTCCGTCCACTGGCCCCCGGTGCCCCGGTCCGGCCACGGTTCCTGGCACGGATCGGTGAGCTTCCACCACCGCTTCGTCGCCGGGTCGGCCGCGATCGCCGCCATGTCGGCCTCGAAGTCCTCGCCGTCGTACTCGAAGTAGGCGAAGAGGACGTCGTGATGGCGGAAGATGCTGTAGTTGCGCACGTGGGCGCGGTGCAGCGCGGCTTCGACGGCGGGCCAGACAGCGGAGTGCAGGGCCAGGTAGTCCTTGCGTCGCTCCGGGCGGAGCCTGATGGTCTGGGCGATCCTCTTCACTCCCCGACCTCCCTGCCCGGCAGGCCGACGCCGGACCCCACGGGCGCATCCGCGGAGAACGGCGTGCGGTAGCTGGGTGTCCGCGTACGCAGGCTCAGGCGGAGCGTGAGCCGTATGCGGGTGGAGGCGGGCAGCGCGACAGTGAGCAGGTGGCTGCCGACGGGCACTTCCGCCTCGATGACGGTTGGCTCACCGTGGCCGTAGTCGTACATGTCCCCGACCCACGAGTCGTCCTCGCACGCCGTGTGGCGCACCGAGACGATCGTGTGTTCGGCGAAGGCACCGGCCTGGACGACGACCGTCCGAGCGTGATCGGCGGAGAGGTTGACCAGCTCGACGACGGTCGCCTCAGGGGCGATCGAGGTCACCAGGGCCGCCACCTCGGGCGGCAGTCCCGCGCGGCGTGCCTCGCCGTCGTAGTACCGCACCCGCGCCTGCTGCAGACCACCGTTGTAGAGGACCTGGGGACCGCCCCACGTCAGCTGTACGAGCGCCTCGGTGACCACGGGGTTCGACTGCTGCCACACGTGGATGTCCTCCTCGGCCACGTCCAGGTCGCGGTAGCGGTCCATGCGGGCGAGCCGGTGGCGGACCTGCGCCTGGGCCGCGGCGAGGATCCGTTCGGGGTAGCCGGGATCGTCGCCTGCGAGGAAGGCGAACCACGCCTCTTCGTGCCCGGACTCCTCCTTGGCGCGGAAGGCCCGCACGTCACGCCAGTCGAGTCCGCTGGCTTCGCGCAGTCCCTCCAGCCGGGCCCGGTCGGCCGGGGCCGCCGTGTGATGCCACAGCGCCACCGGCACGGCGGGGGTGACGGGGTTGTGGTCGAACCATCCGGAGTCGTTGTGGCGGAAGGGGATGTGCAGCGTGGGTGTGTGGATGTCCGGGCCGAGCTGGGCGAGCCACTTCGCGGGGAGGCTGGAATCGGCTTCGGTGAAGGCCATCACCTTGCCGTGACCGATGAGGGTGTCGAGGCTGGTCGTGACCATGGAGAGGTAGCCGTCGTCACCGGTGACCGTCGCCGCCGCGAGTGCCGCCACGCAGGCCGCGTGGCCCACGCTGTGCCAGCCGTGCGGCCAGGACCAGCCGTAGTGCCCGCCGTACCAGCGACCTTCGAGGAGGCCGCCGACCGTGCCGTCCGGGCCGACGTTGTCGGGTATCACCTCGCCGTTGGCCTTTGCGCGCTCACGCCACGCGCCGACGTACTCGACGATCCAGTCGGCGTAGCGTGCCTCGCCGGACAGGATCCAGGCGTTGAGGACCAGTCCGGCCGCGGCGAGGTTGACGGCGGTGTCGCCGCTGCCCATGCGGTCGCGCATCTGACTGCCGAGACGCGGGTCCACGGAGAGCGGAGGGACGGGGGCGTCGGCCGGCTGGATCCAGTCGAGCGGAAAGCCGTACAACTCGGCTTCCTTGGGCAGCCAGGGGTAGGAGTCGCTGTCGGAGAGACCACGCCGTTCCGGGTCGCTGCCGTTGTGCGGGCGCCGGATGACGCGGTGGTCGGGGTCGTAGTTGCCCTTCGCCGGATCTACGTACAACTCGGCGAAACGCAGGGCGCGTTGTGACCAGCGCTCGGGGGCCGCCATGCACAGGAAGTACAGCAGCAGCAGGCTCTCGCCCTGGTGGAACCAGTCGTAGCCGCGCTCGAACTCGTCCTTGAGCATGCCCAGTTCGGTGAGTTGCCGGGTGACGCCCTCCCAGTGCTGTTCGGCGGCGGCCAGCAGGTCGTCCGCGCCGCCGAGCAGATACAGCTGGGGCCAGTTGAAGAACGCCTCGTAGAAGTCGTCGACGCCGTCACGGGTGGTGAGCCGTCCGTTGTAGTCCAGGCGCCCGTCCGGGCCGGTGAAGTCCCGCTCGAAACGGCGCCAGGCGTGGTCGAGCAGGTCGAACAGGGCGCGCTGCGCCGGCGCCCAGCCGGGAGGTTCGAGCAAGGGCACACTGGCTCGCACTCCGGCGGCGGACACCGGGCCGTCGGAGGAGGCGGTGTCCTCGCCGGCGGGGTGATCGGCAGGACTGAAGGGCATGGGAACGTCTCCGTTCGGGAGGGGAAAGCGCTGCGAGCGCGCGGAGGTTGGCGGGAGGACGGTCCGCGGCTTCATTCCTTGGTGGCGCCGGCGAGCATTCCGGCGACCAGGAAACGCTGCGAGAACAGGAAGACGACCAGGACCGGAGTGATCGCCACCAAGGTGGCCAGGGCGAGTTGAGGCCGCTCGACGGCGAGGGACCCGACCGTCGGATTGAAGGAGGGCACGCTGCTGAGCAGGGTGCCGACACCGACCTGCACCGGCATCTGGTCGCTCTCCGGCAGCATCACGTACGGCAGGAAGTAGTTGGTCCAGTTGGCCACGAAGCTGAAGAAGCCGACGAGGGCGACGACGGGCGATGCGAGGGGAAGGGCGATGTGCCGGAAGACCCCGAACTCCGTACAGCCGTCGATGCGGGCGGCTGCCAGCAGGTCCCGGGGCACGGCGGTGGTGAAGTAGATGTACGTCAGATACACCCCGAACGGGTAGAACGAGTACGGCAGGATGATCGACCACATCGTCCCGATCAGGTGCGCGGCGTTGAGCTCCAGGAACAGGGGGACCACCAGCGTCGCGTTCGGCATCAGCATCACGATCAGCGTGGCGACGAGCAGAGTGCGACGGCCGCGGAACTCCGTCATCGCCAGCGCGTAACCGGCAGGCACGGCCACGCACAGCGTGATGACCAGGGAAATCCCGGCGTAGACCGCCGAGTTGCGCAGCCACAGCAGGATCGCGTCGTCCTGGAAGGCGGTCAGCGCGTGCCAGTTGGCCCTGAGCGCGTGCCAGGAGCCGAAGGAGAGCGGGTTGCCGTGGACGAGCTGGTGGTCGGTCTTGGTGGCGGCCAGGACGAGCCAGAGCACGGGCAGCACGAAGAACACCGTGAACGCCGCCAGTACGGCGGCCACCAAGACCCGGGACGCGTAGCTCCGGGCGGCGGGACGACGGTTGCGGGAAGGCCTGCGTGGCGCGGGGCTCGGGCTCACGCTGATCTCTCCGGAACGTGGACGTACGCCAGGGTGCGTGGGGGTTTCACTCGGCATCGAAGAATCCCGACCGTGCGACGAAGAGGGCGGCGGCCGACAGACTGACGACCAGAAGTTCGACGGAGACGGCGGCGGCGCCGTTGATGTTGTTCATCTGGAAGGCGAAGTCGTACGAGAGCTGGTTGAGCGAGTAGTCGCGTCCCGCCACTCCGACGCTGGCCAGGGACAGCAGTTGTGGCTCCACGAAGAGCTGGGCGCCGCCGGCGAAGGCGAGGATCACCATGTAGACGATCCATTTGCGGAGCATGGGGATCTGCACTCGCCAGGCGGTCTGCCAGGCGCCCGCCCCGTCGATGCGGGCGGCCTCCATCACGTCCTTGGGGATGTTGTTGAGCGCCCCGTAGATGACGACGATCCAGCCGCCCGCTCCGGTCCAGAACGCGATGACCGTGAACAGCAGGGGCAGGTGACCGGGGGCGATGACCTGGCCGAACGTGTCGTATCCGAGCCCGCTCAGGAGGAAGCTCACCGGGCTCACCGTCGGGTCGAGGATGAACAGCCACACCAGCACGCTCGCGGCGCCCGCGAGGGCACCGGGAATGTAGAAGAGGAACCTCAGAGTTTTTCCGGCGCCGCCGGAGGCCAGCCGGTGCAGCAGCAGCGCGAGGCCGACCACGATCACCACGAGCGAGACGAGCCAGAACAGCAGGTAGAGCCCGACATGTCCCAGGGCCGGCACGAACCGGAAGTCCCGCATCGTGGTGACGAAGTTGTCGAAGCCGGTGAACGAGCCCTGGGCGTTGCTGAAGGCGAAGTAGACGGCGTAGGCGGTCGGTACGACACCGAAGGCGATCAGCAGTACGACGTAGGCGGCGACGAACGCGGCACCCGCCCGGCTCTGCCGCCGGGCGCCCTGAGGACGCCGAAGGACCGAGCCGGCGGGGGAGTGGGTCACGGTCACTGCGCGACCTTGTATCCGTTGGACTGGGCGTATTTGACGATGGAGTCCTGCCAGGCGGGCAGCAGCGAGACGATGGTCTTGCCCTGCGTCAGACCGGGCTTGACCGTCGCGGCCCAGATCGCCTCCTGGCTGAACTGACCTGAGCCCCAGCCCGGCCAGACCTGGGTGGAGGCGTCCTTCAGTACGCCGATGTCCCCCGCGAAGTAGCCGGAGGCGTTCTGCTGCTTCAGCCAGGTCTCCGCTGCCGGGGCGTAGGCCGGGAAGCCGGGTGCGACCTTGCCCTGATAGGCGTCGTTCGTCGTGACCCAGGTGATGAAGTCGGTGGCTGCCTTGATGTGTTCGGAGTGCTGGGAGAGCAGCCAGGTACCGCCGCCCACGTTGCCGGTGGACGGTGAGGTCTCACCGCTCCACTGGGGTATGGGTGCCGCAGCGATCTGCTTGGCCGGCGCCTTGAAGGTGCCCTTGAACAGCGCGCCGCCGTACCAGGAGGGGCCGGGCATCATCAGCACCTTGTCGGCCTTGTTCTTGCCGAAGTCCGTGCTGAAGACCCCGCTGATGGACATGGACTTCTTCTTGATCAGTACGTCCATGAGCGCGGCCATCTTCGTGCACTCGGCGCTGGTGGTGTTCACGGAGACGGACTTGGCGCCGGTGATGTGGTTGGCCCCGCACTTGCCTGCCCACAGGTAGATCTCCGGAGTGAAGGAGTCGCCGGCGTCGCCCACGAGGTATCCGGGGTGTTCGGCGGCCACCTTCTCGCCGAGCTGTCGGTACTCCTCCCAGGTCGTCGGCACTGTGTAGCCGAACTTCTTCATCAGCGGGGCGTTGTACCAGAGCACGGCCTGTGAGAGGTCGTTGCGCAGGCAGTAGACCGTGCCGCCCACCGTGCAGACGTCGTTGGCGCCCTCGGCGAACTTCCCGAGGGTTTCCGCCGGGACGAGACCCTTGTTCAAGGGGGCCGCGAAGTTGGCGTCGGCCGCCCAGGTCACCTCGTTGTTCTGCGAGCTGAAGACGACGTCCGGCCAGCTCTTGCCGGTGCGGTTGAAGAGCTGCACCTTCGTCTGCAGGTAGTTCGATCCGTTTGCGTCGCCGTCGTAGGTGACGATGTTCAGCTTCACGTCCGGGTGCTGCTTCTGGTAGAGCTTCGCGGCGGCCAGGCGGGTCGAGTCCACCCACACGGTCAGGGCTCCGCTCTTCTGCGGCACCTGGTTGAAGCCGTCCTTGCTGTTCGTGCTCGTGGTGCCGCCACCGCAGGCCGTGGCGGTCGCGAGCACGGTGGCCACGCACCCTGCGAGGACGATCGATCGCCGTTTGGCCAGCGCTCTGCTTCGTACAACGGACTGCTTCATCGCGGTCATGGGGTGACTCCATTACGTGGCTGGCGTCCGGAGGGAACGGCATCGGTGAACGTGAGGGCGCCGCGAGCGGCGAGGTCGCGCGAGAGGTTTCGCGGACGGTCGTGACGGGCTGTCGCTCCGAAATTAGGCGCCTTATGTGAGCTCTGGTCAAGGAGATGTGCAGTCACAAATTTGATTTTTCTGACCGTGTGATCCTTGCGTCCGCCCTATATAGCCAGATATCTGACAGGTTGCTCATCGAGATCCAGTGGTCAGCTGTCGTGAGTGGTGCATAATAAGTACGACTCATTTGATGGAGTCGCGTGTTCAGTAGAGTGCCTATGAAGGGACGGTTTTACTCTGTGAGACCAGCGATGGGGGTAAGGCAGATGAACGACACGTCCGCGACCGGGATCTCGCCCGCGTCCGACGGGCTGACGGCTTCGGGCGGAGGGGCGGACGCGGGCCGCGACTACCGTCCGGGCTATGAACTCGTCGCGGAGCGGATCCTGGAGTTCATCGCCGAGTCACGCCTGGTCCCAGGTGACCGGCTGCCGACGGAGAACGACCTGGCCGGGCGGTTGGGCACCAGCAGGGCCGTGGTGCGCGAAGCCGTCAAGATCCTTTCCGCCCTCGGGCGGATCCGGGCGCACAAGGGCCGCGGGCTCTTCGTCTCGGACGACGAAGGCATGCTCAGTGCCAGTCGCTGGGGAGGGTTCTTCCGGCCGACCGACCTGGACCACATCTTCATGCTGTTCCAGTTCCGCAGGATCCAGGAGATGGCCGCTGCCGGCATCGCGGCGACGAGCGCGACCCCTGCCGAACTCCGGGCGATGGAGGTGGCCGTGGAGACATGCCGGCACGGTTTCGTCCAAGGGCGGGTCGATGTGTTCAACCAAGCCGACGACGACTTCCATGCCGCGGTCGCGGCGGCCTCCCACAACAGCTTCCTGGTTGACGCGGTGCGCGACGCGCGTCGGCTGCAGCGGCAGTCCAGTGCCATCGGTATCCACGACACGCTCAGTCCTCAGTCCGAGGCTGCCGTCGAGGAGCATGCCGCCATCTACGAAGCCGTACGGGACGGCCGGCCGGAAGCCGCGGCCCAGGCCACCGCCGTGCACCTCGACAGGACGCTCGAGGACTACCGTCAGGAGATTCAGCGGAGGCTCTTCGGGTAGCGAGAGGCCGGGCCAGGGGCCTGTCCGGTGGATCGTGCCGCAGACGCGGGGTTCGCAAGCACCGGAAACACCACCTTTTGACTGAGTTTTCTCCCGGTCGTAACCCATGGCCTACACCTTTTACGCACAGTGATGACGATCTGCTCCGGATTCTGTGGCTGCCCGACGCGAAGAGGTGCTGCAAGGCGATGAAGGATGTACGCGACGGGAACCTTCCCTCGGGAACGACCAGCTTCGTGGGCAGACGGCAGGCGCTGGCCGATCTCCGGCGGACCATGCGGGCCTCGCGGCTGCTGACGCTCACCGGCGCGGGCGGGGTCGGCAAGACACGGCTTGCCCTGGAGGCCACGGCGGAGCACGTTGAACACGTTCCGGACGGCATGTGGCTGGTGCCTCTGGGAGCCATGCGGAGCCCCGCCGCAGTGGCGGGCGCGGTCGCCACCGCCCTTGGACTGCCGGACCTGGGTGTCCTGCCGGTTCTGGACCGGCTCACCGAATACCTGGCCCGGCGGCGCGCGCTTCTGATCCTCGACAACTGCGAGCACCTGGTCGAGGCCTGTGCCGAACTGGCCGGGAGGCTCCTGCCGGCCTGTCCCGAACTGTCCATCCTGGCGACGAGCCGCCGCACACTGGACGTCACGGGTGAATGCGTTGTCACGGTTCCCCCATTGCCACCGGCGGAAGCGGTCGAACTGCTACGGGACCGCGTCGGCGGCGTCGGAGCGGAACACCGGCTCCACGACGTGGACGAGGCCCGGATCACCCGGCTCTGCGCCGACCTGGACGGGCTGCCGCTGGCGATCGAGTTGGCCGCGTCCCGGCTGCGAACCCTCAGCGTGGAGCAGGTGACGGCCCGGTTGGAGGACCGCTTCGCCCTGTTGTCCACGGACGCGGAGATATCGATGCCAGGGCAGAACACTCTGCGCGCGGCGATCGACTGGAGCTACGAACTGTGTGTCGCCGGTGAGCGATTGCTGTGGAACAGACTGTCGGTCTTCGCGGGCGGCCTCACGCTGGAGGCGGCCGAGGGTGTCTGCGGCGGGGACGGCCTCTCCCCGTACGAGGTGGTCGATCTGCTGGACCGACTGGTGTCCCAGTCCGTCGTACTGGTTGACGAAGGTGACGGGGCGCCCCGCTACCGAATGCTGGAAGCCATCCGCGAGTACGGACGGGAGCGTCTCGCGGGCTCCGGTGAGGAAGATCTTCTGGTGGGACGTCACAGGGACTTCTTCCTCTCGCTCGCGCGACGTACCGCCGCCGACTGGTTCGGTTCCGGACAGGAGGAGTTGCTGGCACAGCTCCGGACCGAGCACGCCAACTTGTTGGCAGCACTGGATCCGGGACACCGGGCCGGTCCGACGTGCCCCGAAGCGGCCCAGGCACGCCTGGCGCTCGCCGCCGCGCTGAGCCTCCACTGGTGCTGCAACGGATTCGTCGGAGAGGGACGCCGGCAGCTCGACCGGGTCCTCGCCGACGCGCCCGAGCCCACTCCGGCGCGGGCCGACGCGCTGTGGGCCGCTGCCTGGGTGGCGCAGATGCGGGGTGCTCTGGACGTCGCGGAGCAGCGGCTGGACGAGGCATACGGTCTGAGCGAACGGTTCTCCGACCCACTGCTCCGTGCCCACGTGCAGGGTCGGCGCGGAACCGTCGCGCTGTACCGGGGGCGACCGCACGAGGCCGTCCCGCTCTTCGAGTACGCGGTGGCGACCCATGCGGCGCTGGAAGGGGAACCGGCGACATTGCGCTGGCTCTTCCAGCTTTCTCTTGCCCAGCTCTACCTCGGCGACCCGCAGGCGACGAGAACCGCCGAGCGCGCGCTGGCGGCGGCCGAGGCACACGGCGAGCGGCTGATCCGCGCCTACCTGCTGTGGGTTCTCGGCTATGGCGCCTGGCGCCGGGGCAGCGCGGAGGAAAGTACCGCGCTGATGCGCGCTTCCCTGGAGATTCACCAGGGCTTCCAGGATCCTGTCGGGGTGGCCATGGCACTGGAGGTGCTTGCCTGGGGTACCGCCGCACTCGGTGACCACCAGAAGGCGGCACGCCTGCTCGGTGCGCTGCGTCCCCTGGCCCGCGAACTCAGCCCCACCGACGGCGGACCGTTCGCGGCACCCCACGCACAGTGCGAGACAGCGATCACCGGTGCCCTCGGACCGGACGAGCACCTCAGGGCTCTCGCGGAGGGCAGTTCCTACGACACCCCGGGACGCGCCGTCGCCCTCGCCCTGGGTACCGAGGGCACCCACGAACGGGCGACGGGCGGCTCCGGAGTCCTGACCCGCAAGGAGCGGGAGGTCGCCGCTTGTGTGGCGCTGGGCATGAGCGATCGTGAGATCTCCACTGCCCTGGGTCGGTCGCTCCGGACGGTCGGGGGTCATGTGCGGAGCATCCTGGCCAAGCTCGGTTTCACCAGCCGTACCCAGATCGCGGCCTGGTGGACGGCGAACGAGCCGGCCGCCCGCGTCGGGGTGTGACGAGCGCCATGATCGAGGTGACACCCGGTAGGGGCGGCCTGCCTGCCGCGCTGACCAGCTTCGTCGGACGGCGTTCGGAAGTCGCCGAACTACGTCGACTGCTGAGCGCGGGGCGGCTGGTGACGCTCACCGGAGTCGGCGGAGTGGGCAAGACACGGCTGGCGCTCGTCGTCGCCGATGCGTCCAAGAAGGCCTTCCCGGACGGGGTGTGGCTGGTCGACCTGGCCGCGGTGCGAGACCCGTCGACGGTGGCCGCCACCGCTGCGGGCGTGCTCCGGGTCCCTGACCGCGGCTCCCCGTCCCCCCTGGAACAGCTCACCGACCACCTGGCCCGGCACCGGGCGCTGATCGTGCTGGACAACTGTGAGCACGTGGTGGAGGCGTCCGCGGAACTGGCGAAGGCCTTGCTGACGGCCTGTCCGAGACTCCACGTGCTGGCGACCAGTCGGGAGACGCTCGCGGTCACCGGTGAGCAGGTCTTCACCGTTCCGCCGCTGTCGGTTCCGGACGAGGCAGTGGCACTGCTGCGGGATCGCACGACAGCGCTTCGGCCGGGCTTTCGCCTCACTGCCGCGGGTGAGACCGAGGCCGCCCGGCTGTGCTCCGTCCTGGACGGGTTGCCGCTGGCCATCGAGCTGGCCGCGTCCCGGCTGCGGACGCTGTCCGTGGAGCAACTGGTGTGCCGACTCGAGGACCGGTTCACGGTGCTCACCGGCGGCTGCAGGACCACGCTCCCACGCCAACGCACGCTCCTGGGAATGATCGAATGGAGTTACGAACTGTGCACTCCCGCCGAGCGGGCGCTGTGGAACCGACTGTCCGTTTTCTCCGGCAGGTTCACCCTGGAGGCCGCCGAAGAGGTGTGCTCCGGCGACGGTCTGGCAGCGCATCAGGTGGTTGACCTACTGGATCGGTTGGTGGCCCAATCCGTCGTGCTGATGACGAAGGACGACGGACCGCCCCGCTACCGGTTGCTCAAGACGATCGGCGAATACGGACGTATGCGGCTCGTCGCATCCGGCGAGCGTCTTCAGCTGTTGCGCCGGCACCGGGACTTCTATCTCCGCCGCGCCGAGCACCTCGCCGAGCAGTGGTTCGGGCTCGACCAGCAGGAGATCCTGGCCTGGCTGCGCGCCGAACACGAGAATCTGGTGATGGCGCTGGAGTGTCCGGACACCGACGTCCGCGACGGCCAGGCCGGGCTGCGACTGGCGGTGGCACTGCGTTTCCACTGGTGTGCGGACGGCTTCCTGGCCGAAGGACGCCGACAGTTCGACCGCCTGCTCGCGACGGTCCAGCGCCCTACCCCGGTCCGGGCCAGGGCGCTGTGGTGCGCTGCCTGGGTAACGCTGTTGCAGGGAGACCTCTCCGGAGCCGAGGAACGACTGGACGCCGCCGAAGAACTGGGGGAGCGGCTTGAGGACTCGTCTGCCGCGCCCTATGTCCACGGCCTGCGCGGCACGCTGGCGGCCCTGCGGGGGGAGATGCGGCAGGCCGTGGCACGGTACGACGGGGCCCTGACCGCGCATCGGCTGGCGGGAGACGGACCGGAAGAACTGGTCTGGCTGTTTCAGAAGGCCATCGTCCAGGTCCATCTCGGTGACCCCGGCGCCTTGGACACCAGCGCCCGAGCGGTTGAGCTCGCCGAGCGGCACGGTGAGCACCTGTACCGCTCCTACGCCCTGTGGACACTTGGCTTCGTACTCTGGGCCCACGGCGACGAGGAGGCAGGCCTGGCCCGTACGTGCGCCGCGCTGGAGATCCTTCAGGGCTTCAACGACTACGTTGGCAGCGCCATGTCCCTGCGGGTGATCGCCTGGATCACGGCGGACCACGGCGACCATGAGCGCGCAGCGGTACTGCTGGGCGCCGTTCAAGCGCTGTCGCGGGCCACGGGCGTCTGTTCCGCCTACGCCTTCGGGGAGAACCAGGCGCGTTGTGAGAAGGCCGTCGTCGGCGCGCTGGGCTCCGAGGCGTACGAGAAGGCCCTCGCGCAGGGCAGACGCCACGACAGTCCCGCCCGTGCCATCGCCTTGGTCCTGGACGCTGCCGATGGCACGGTCGTGGACCGCGACGGCACCGTCGCGACGGTCCAACCCAACGCCGCGGACTCGCTGAGCCGGCGTGAGCGAGAGGTTGCCGCACTGGTGGCCAAGGGCCTGACGAATCGACAGGTCGCCGGTGCACTCGGTCTCTCGCCGCGTACCGCGGACAGCCATGTCGCGAAGATCCTTTCCAAGCTCGGCTTCGGCTGCCGTGCCCAGGTCGCGGCTTGGTGGGCCGAGCACAGGTTGTCCACCCACGACAGCGGGTGAGGCTGGCCCGACCGAGGCGGTGCCGCTTTGCCCGGCAAGGGCATGGGATGGGACGGCCAAGGAGTTCCCCGCGGCCCTTCCGTCTCCGATCCTGGCGGGGAACTGGCGGGCAGGAGTGGATGTCGCCGCCCATCGATGTGTCATACGGCGATGATCTGCCACTGCTGCTCGGGTGCCCGGTCGTACGTCTCCTGCTCGATACCGGCGCCGTTGGCGGTGGAGGCGCCGCTGACGGTGAGTGACAGTCCGCTGAGACGGTTGGTGAGGTAGTAGTAGCCGTCGCCCGTGGGCGTCACGGACCAGTGCTGCTGGAAAACGCTGTCGTCCGACCAGATGCCCACCTCGCCGCTGTCTGTACGCGAGAGGCCGGCCACTTCCATGAGTTTGCCGCTGCTGACGCTCTTGACCTTGTAGTAGCCGTCGCCGGTGACGGTGAAGGTCCACTTCTGGTTGGCCTGGTTCAGCCAGGGCCACTGGAGGACCCTGGTGCCGTTGGAGGTTCCGTTCCCACTCACGTCGGCCACTTGGCCGCTGTTGCGGTTGGCCAGGCGATAAACCGTTCCGTTGCCCGGCAGGACGCGCGACACGAGCGTGGGTCTGGCGGTCCTGCCGCCGATCCGGACGCCGCCTACGTTGGCGTACCCGCCGGTGCCGGCAGTAGCCTCGATGCGCACGAAGCCGGCATTCCGGGCGTCCCACTCGACTGTCTTGGTCACGTGGTCGCCGGTCCAGGAACCGGTGGCGACCCGAGTGAAGGCCGTGCCGTCGGTGCTGGTGGAGATGGTGTACGACGTGATGTCACCGTCGGTGGAGTTGGTGCGGTTCCACTGCTTGGGCAGGTACTCCAGGGTCGAGACGTTGCTCCACACGCCACCGAGGTCGATCGTGATCGAGTGAGGCGCGGACGACGACAGTCCCCAGGTCGACCAGCAGGTCTCGAAGCCTTTGTCGCTCAGCCCGTCGATGGCGTTCATCGGGCCTTCACCGGTATGGAATCCGGTCGCGTAGGCGCTGACGGGTGTCACGGGGTGTTCGGCACGTGGCATCTGGGTGGGCAACGGCGCCCTGGAGGTGTCGGGGCTCCATGCGGGCCCGACTTCGGCGAGCCGCGTGACGATGTTGGTGTCCAGCCTGCCGTCGCGGTTGGGCGGGCAATTGAGGATGAATGACGTGTACTTCGGTTCCAGGTCCGTCAGGTGGGACAGGATCGACGCCTTGCTCATCAGACTCTCGGCCGGCGTGGACGGATGCCAGAACCATCCGTCGCTGATCGTCTGCCCCTGCATGGAGGCGTAGGTGTTGCCAGTCGGCGCGGTGATGCCCAGTGGCTCCTCGAAGTAGATCGCGTCGCCGAGGAACGGCACCGACAGTCCGCCGTGGTCAATCATGACGATGTCAGGCCGGAGCGATTTCACGTGCTCGCGGATCCGCTGGTAGGAGACGGCCTGCTGGCCCATCTGCCACGCGTAGCCGTCGGTGACGAACATGTCGATGGCGCCGTAGTTGGTCAGCAGTTCGGTGATCTGGTTCAGCATGTAGGCGAGGTCACCGGGCTGGATGGTCTGGTCGGCGGCTACACCGTGCCGCGTGTCGTACGCCTGCACGCCGTAAGTGCGGTCCCAGATCGAGTAGTACAGCCCCACCCTGAGGTTTCTGGCCCGGAACGCGTCGACGTACTGGGCGACGATGTCCTGCTTGTAGGAGCTGTTGGCGACGTTGTATTCGTTGTATGCGCTGGGCCAGAGGCAGAAGCCGTCGTGGTGCTTGGTCGTCAGCACTCCGTAGCTCATCTTCGCCGCCGCGGCGGCGGCGGCCCACTGGGCACAGTCCACGTCCGTGGGGGCGAACAGGGCGGGGTTCTGGTTCGGGGTGGCCCACTCCTCGTTGGTGAAGGTGCCCATGTTGAAGTGGTTGAACATGCCGAACCGCATGTTCACCATGTCGCTCAGGTTGGTCTGGGAATCGGCGGCGACCACCTGGGGCACCGGGCTCGAGAAGGCGGGGGCGACGGGCAGCGCCGTCGCAGCGGCAGCAGCGCCGGCGGCTCTGAGCACTGATCGGCGGCGCAGGCTTCCTGGCGACATGCTCTCACTCCCATTTCGGTGGGGTCGGTGCCGTGGGGCCGTACCGAAGGAGCTGAATCCACTTCGGCGGGGGCTGCGGCACTCACGGTCTCGGGGGCCGGACGCTACGCATGAAGCTCGGGCATGCACCAGTACATGTCAACGGTTTGGAGGGATGAAAGGACTGTTGGCGCGGGTGCTTTGCTGGTTTTCAGACATATTGAGCGACTAATCTGCCGGTAGACATGGCATCTTTCGCTCGTATCTGCGGCGAACGGAGAGCGCGGCACGGCGGGAGACGAGTTACGCGCAGAGCCGACCCGCCGAAGGAGACTGCTTCACCGCCGCGCCGTTGCTTTTCTCGACGATGCGGCAGCCAAGTCGGATTGGCCGGTGAAATGGGCGGCGACCAGGTGGCCACGAACAGATCGGTGCCACCCTGCCTGGGAGTGAGCCGAGCCGAAGCGTCGAGACTGTCTTCGGCGGACCACGCGATCAAGCGCTGCATGGGTGCCGACGACGTGCTGTGTGAGCGGTGGGTCGGTCACCTGGAGGGTTGCGTGGACTGCAGGTGTTGGCGCAGCCACTGTTCTGTGCTGCTCACATGCAGCAACGCTGCCGCGTGACTGAGTGCGGCGTCGCGGGTGGCGAGCGCCGAGAAGATCGCCTCGTGCTCGGCGAGGGTCCGGCCCGCGGCATGACTGTCGACCAGGCCGCGCCAGATACGGGCGCGCAGCGTGCGGCCGGAAATGCCCTCCAGCAGGGTGAGCAGCGATTCGTTCCCCGTCGCGGAGATGACGGCACGGTGGAAGGCGGCATCGTGGGCATTGAGTCGCTCGACGTCCTCGCGTGCGTCGCGCATGGCGTCCAGATGCCGTTTCACCTCGGCCAGTTGGGCGTCGGTGATCCGGGTAGCGGAGAGTGCGGTGGCGACCGGCTCCAGGAGCCGACGTACCTCCATGAGGTCCCGCAGGGCGGTCGCGTCGCCCTGCAGCAGTTCCACTGCTCCGCCCAGACCCCCCAGGAGCAGGCTCGGCTGCAGGCTCGTGACGTACGTCCCATCCCCTCGTCGCACTTCCAGGACGCGCGCGACGGCCAGTGCCTTGACGGCTTCGCGGGCCAGGTTGCGGGACAGCCCCAGCTGGGCCGCCAGGTCGGGCTCGGGAGGCAGCCTTGATCCGGGGGGCAGTGCACCGGTGCGGATCAGCTCGCGGATCTGCTCAATCGCCTTGTCCGTCAGGGACATCGCGAACTCCTTCCGTGGCCGTTCTGCGGCGGCGTGTCCGATCTGATGAGCCTTTGGGCGCGAGGACCGCCCCAGAGACCTTCGGGGATGTGTCGACGGTGGAGTTCCTCGTTCCGCCCTGTCTGCTCTGGACGCCGTACACCCACGGGTGACGCTGATGATAGCCAGATGGCCTGGCAGGAAAGCGATCGCCGGTGCCGGTAGGTCGTGCGACGCCGTTCGCGGGTCCCGGCGATGGACAGGGCGCGGGCTGCCAGGGGCGGCGGTACGTCTTGTCGGCCGAGGTTCATTTCCCTGCGGGCCGGTCGCACGAGCGTAGGCGGGACCCGGACGCGCTCTGGTCGTACGGTTCGGCGAGAGCGGGGTGGGTTTGTCGGCGCCCTGTGTCGCTGGTCGTTCGGACCTTGCGGGTAGACGATGTTCAGGTGGTCCAGGCCCGTGCGTCGGACCCGCAGCTGGTCGTTGGGAACAAGCCGTCGGCCCATTGCCATGCTCTCAGTGGCGTACGAGGTGCTCCCGGAGTTCAGGGTGGTTCCTCGCTCCGGGGCCGACGCGGACGGACTGCGCGACTGTCGCGATGAGTAGGCCGAACGGGCCGCCGCCGGCGCTCGGGCAAGATTTCGCGGTTCAGGGCGATGGTGCCCGACGTGCCTGCGGTGGCGGCCTGCCCACTGCGGACAAGTGGAGTGACATGCCGAGTTGGCTGGTGCGTGTCGCCGCGGCTGCCCGCACACCAGGCGCGGGCGCGGAGTCTCTCAGCGCTCCACGCCCGCGGAGGACACGGTCAGGACGTGATGATCCGCCACTGCTGCTGGGCCTGTGACGTGTACGGCTGCTGCTCGATGCCGGCTCCGTCAGCGGTGCTGCCCTCGTCGACGGCGAGGGAGAGCCCGCTGTAACGGTTGATCAGGAAGTAGTGTCCGTCACCGGTGGGTGTGACGGCCCAGTGCTGTTGCGGGGCGCCTGCGTCTCCCCAGATGCCGGCGGTGCCGCCGTCCGCTCGGGAGAGGCCCGCGATCTCCAGGAGTCTGCCGCTGCCCACGCCCTTGATCTTGTAGTAGCCATCGCCAGTCTTGACGAAGGTCCACTTCTGGTTCGCCTGGTCGAGCAAGGGCCACTGCTGGACCTTCGTGCCGTCGGTGGTGCGCTGGCCCACTACGTCGGCGGCCTCGCCGCTGTGCCGGGCGACCAGGCGACAGACGGTGTTGTCGCCCGGCAGTGTGGTGGACACCAGTGCCGGCTTGACCGACCGGCCGCCGATCCTGACACCACCGATGTTGGCGTAGCCACCGGTAGCCGCGTTGACCTGGATTCGTACGAACCCCACGTTCCGGTTGGGCCACTCGACCAGCTTGGTCTTCTTGTCACCGGCCCAGGTGCCGGTGGCTACCTGGGTGAAGGCGGTGCCGTCGGTGCTGGTCAGGATGGTGTACGAGGTGATGTCGCCGTCGGTGGAGTTGGTGCGGTTCCACTGCTTGGGCAGGTACTCCAGGGTGGAGACGTTGCTCCACACGCCGCCCAGGTCGATGGTGATGGACTGCGGCAGCGACAGGCTCCAGGTCGACCAGCAGGTCTCGTAGCGGTTGTCGCTGAGTCCGTCGATGGCGTTGAACGGGCCTTCGCCGGTGTGGAAGCCCGTGGCGTACGCGTTGACCGGCGTGACGGGATGCTCGGCGCGCAGTATCTGGACGGGTAGTGGCGGCCTGGAGGTGTCGGGGCTCCATGCCGCGCCGACCTCGGCCAGCCGGCTGACGACGTTGGTGTCGAGCAGACCGTTGCGGTTGGGTGGGCAGTTGAGGATGAACGAGGTGTACTTCGGTTCCAGGTCGGCGAGGTGCGAGAGGATCGCGGCCCTGCTCATGAGGCTCTCGGTCGGTGTGGAGGGGTGCCAGAACCAGCCGTTGCTGATGGTCTGTCCCTGCATTCCGGCGTAGGTGTTGCCCGCGGGCGCGGTGACGCCCAGCGGCTCCTCGAAGAAGATCGCGTCACTGAGGAAGGGCTCCGACAGCCCGCCGATGTCAAGCATGACGCAGTCCGGCTGCAGCTCCTTCACGAGCGAGCGGATCCTCTGGTAGGAGATGGCCTGTTGCCCCATCTGCCATGCGTAACCGTCGGTCATGAATATGTCGATCGTGCCGTAGTTGGTGAGCAACTCGGTGATCTGGTTGAGCACGAAGGTCATGTGGCTGGGCTGGATGGCATCGGCGATGTCGAGTCCGGTCACCTTGTGCCGGCTCTCCCAGGCCTCGACGCCGAAGGTGCGGTCCCAGATCGAGTAGTACAGCCCGACCTTCAGCCCCTTCGTCCGGTAGGCGTCGCAGTACGCCTGGACGACGTCGTGCCTGTAGGAGCTGTTCGCGACATTCTGGGTGCCGTAGGCGCTCGGCCACAGGGCGAAGCCGTCATGGTGTTTGGTGGTCAGGATGCCGTAGCTCATCTTCGCGGAGACCGCCGCGTCGGCCCACTGCGCGCAGTTGACGCTCGGGGGAGCGAAGAGTGCGGGGCTCTGCTTGGGTTCCGCCCACTCCTCGTTGGTGAAGGTGCCCAGGCTGAAGTGGTTGAACATGCCGAACCGCATGTCGACCATCTTGCTCAGGTTGGTCTGTGTGTCCGCGGCGGACGCCTGCGAGAGAAGACCGGAGAAGCCGGGGATGAGAGGCAGAGCGGTCGCGGCGGTCGCCGCACCCGCCGCGCCGAGGAACGTACGGCGACGCATTCCTGATGAGGACATGGCAAACTCCTGCGGGTCGACGACAATGCTTGCGGTGACGACGTGGCGGGGGTGCGCCCGGTGGGACGTGGCCCACAAAGGGCCGGGGTCGCAAAGAGCTGTGAAAACGGTGCTCCGGCGGGACGCGGGCCCGTGGGGCGGGTGTTCGCTGGAGGCCTGGCCGCCCTGGAGGCCCGGCCGGCATCGGATGCTGATTGGGGTGGCGCGCGGGTCGGCCTACCGGACTGTCGGGCCGCGCCATTGTCGTCCGCGAGGCGAGCCGCGCCGTAGGACGTGGTGTCGCGTGCGCGCAAGCCGGCGATGAGCGGCGTGAACGGCCCAAGTGGAGTGTCCGGCGCGGGCGTTACGGCGCCCGCTGGGTATCAAGCTGTCCTTTTCGGAGCGGGGCCGGGGTGTAGGGGTGGACGCAGCCGTTGGCGGACTTCGTTCCGACGGGCTCCACTTCGCGGGTGATCGGCTCTGGCGAAGGTCTCCTCCTGGCGGTTCGCGGGACGGCATGCTGGCCGAGAAGTGCTTTTACGTACAGCGTCTGTGTGCGGAGTGACATCGGATGTATTAACCGGCATCGGTCTGCGCTCTGTCTAGAGGGTCGACACGAATCACCAGATTAGTAGCCTGATTTCGTGACTGATCGATACGCGAGACGTTGAGATTGATCACCTAGACATTGGATGTATTCAATCAATTGGGCGAGATGGGAGGGCGCCAGGCCGCCGGTCCCGACCCGGCTGCCTGACCGTCTGCCTCAGAGTGCGCAGTCGGACGACCGTGTCGGTGGGACGGTCGCGGTAGGACGAGAGATGGCCGGAGCCGAAGCCGTAGAGGCTGCCTCGGTGGGGCGAGCAGCGCACTCAGGCGGACGTCGTACGGGGCGATCCGATGACGGAAGGTCAGGGTCCCGCCCATCGCGTCGGAGCCCGCGACGAGGCCCGGCCGCTCGTGGTCGTTGAGGTCCGCGACGCGGACGTGCCCGCAGCCAGCAGCCGGGCCACTGCCCAAGTCGACGAAGACGCTGTTTCGCAGCCGCTGTGCTCACCAGGAAGATGGTTCCAGGAGGGCCATGGGCGCCAGTGCTCCTTTCGGCACCGGCGCCCGTCTGCTGCACCGTTCGAGCGGGACGAAGGGCTACTGGGCCCAGCCGGACCCCGTCTCACCTCACGTGCCGACGTGGTGTGTCAGGGACCTTCTGCTTCCGAGATCGCTGAGCGCTCAATGTCGTGCGAACTGGGCCTGCGTGGGTTGGATGACGTCCGGCCGTAGGGCGATTCCGTCGATGGTGAGTTGTTGTCCGTAGATGTCGGTGAGTCTGATGGCGCCGCCGCACCCGCTGCCGTCGGGGGAGAGGAAGTAGTTGTAGTCGGTGCGGGCCAGTTGGCGCCAGCCTCCGCCGGCACGGACCTCCAGTCGGGCGAGCGGGTTGCGGTGACCGATGGCCTGGACGGCGCACCAGTAGGGGTTGGACCCGGTCTTGTAGCGGATCGAGATCGTGCCCGTCGTGTCGGGGCTGAGCAGGCTCCAGGTGATGGTGAGCCGGCCGGTGGAGACGGGGGCCAGCTCGGCGAAGGCCTGTTCGCTGAGGTCGAGTTGACCGGGTGCACAGGGCAGCGGGCATTCGTTGGTGATCCGGACCGTGACGGAGGCGCCGTTCGCCGCGTGGACGCGTATGTACGCGCCGCAGGCTCTGGACGTCTCGTAGTCGGTGGTGTTCATCGCCGCGATCATCATGTCGCTGCTCGGACCGTAGGAGCAGGCACCGTCCCCGACCCCGGCCTTGTAGACCGTGGCGACACCCTGGTACGTGGTCCTGGGCCTGATCCGCCCGGCAAGGGAAGTCGTGACCGGAGCGCTCCGCGGGGAAGCCGACGGCCGCGCCGTCGACCTGGACGGGGAAGGCTTCGGAGTCGTCGCGCTGGCCGAAGGGGACGCCGAGACCGCTGACGGGGAAGGTGTGGGGGACTTCTTCGTCGGCGATGCCGACGGGTGGGTCTCCTGGGCGTTGGCGACGGCTGTGGCCGGGGCGCCCGCGGCACCGGGCTGTGGGCCGGATTGGTTCGTCATGATCAGGCAGACGGCAAGGCCTACGGCGATCAGCGCCGCGGCAGTGCCCGTCATCAGGTTGTGTCTGCGTCTGCGTTGCCGTGCGGCCTGACGTGTCTCTTGCATGTTCATCCCGTTCGGAAGAGCGAGTCGGTGTTGCACTGCTCTGTGGCCGCCGGAGGCGAAAAGGTTGCCGTCGGACTTTTCGTCGGGTCGGGGCCCAGGAGTCGACAACAGGGGAGAGGTACTCGACGCGGTCGCTGTGACGTCGTCCCCGGTCGCGGACGGCAGGCACCAGGGGCGTTCGCCGTGCGTTCCCGAAGGGCGTGCTCCGGGCCCGCCCGCTGGCGGCGTCCCTGTTCCGCGCCCCGGAGCCGACCACGGCCCGCGCGGGTCCAGCTCGCCCGACACCGACCCGCCGCCGATCCCGTCGGCCTTCGGTGTGCCGACGGGATCGGCGGGGAGGCGATGAGCCAGGTGCGTCGGTATCGCACGTGGCAGCGGCGCCGGAGGTCTGTGCCGGGTCAGAACATGGTGTTGTCGTTCTTGGAGGTGGGTGGGATCACCTGGAGGACGTCCCAGTGTTCGACGATCTTGCCGTCCGCGTCGAAACGGAAGATGTCGATGCCTGCGTACTCCTCGGCGGGCCAGGTCTGGTGGCAGTGCAGGATCACGTGGTCGCCTTCGGCGAAGGCGCGCTTGACCTCCACCTGTTTGCCCGGGTACTCGGCGGCCATGCGCTCGAAGTAGTCGACGAACGCCTGCTTGCCGTCACCGACATGTGGATTGTGCTGAATGTAGGTGTCGCCCGTGTACCGGTCGACGGCCTCCGCGGGGCGGCACTGGTTGAACATCAGGTCGTAGAACGCCTGAGCCGTGGCCTTGTTCTTCTCCGGGTCGCTCATGATGCCACCGTGGGGTCGGGTGCCGGGTGCGGCACGTTGAGTGCGTCGAGCAGGTGACCGGCGCCGACGGGGACGGACAGGGTCCGGCCGGCGAGGTCGGCGGGGGTCTCGGGACGGGTGGGGTTGACGCGCACGAAGCGGGTGTGGGGGTTCTGGCGGGCGAGGTGTTCGCCCGGCCATCGGATGACGCCGGGGGTGTTGAATCCGGCGCCGAATTCGAGGATGAGCACGCGGGTTCCGACGGTGGATGCCAGCCACTCCTGGAGGCGGCGGCCCGCGGGGAGATAGGGGGCGTCGACGAACTCGGGGCCGATACGGACGTTGATCTCGACCTCGCCGCCGCAGTTCGGGCAACTGGGCAGCGAGCCGGTCACGGCGCCGGTGGCCGGGTTGTACGTGGCGAGGAGCTGTGCGACGAGGGGCTGGGTGTCCCAGGTGGCCGGGGTGCAGGGGGCCGTGCACTGGTAGCGGCCGTAGTCGCCCTGCGGGGTGAAGATCCGGTCGGGGTCGAAGCCGTTGCGGGCGAAGAGGGCGTCCACGTTGGACGTCATCACCCAGTGGTCCTTGCCGTCGACGAGCGAACTCAGGCGCTGGTAAAGGGGGTTGGGGTCCGGTGAGAAGCGGATGTCGTCGATGTGGACGGCCCAGTAGCCCCACCACAGCTCGGGTGGCAGCGGCACCCCGACGAGGTAGCGGGAGCGGAGGCCGAGGCGGTGCAGAGCGGGGAAGAGTTCCCGGAAGCGGTCTTTGTCGCCGTAGTCGTATCCGGCGGCGGCGCTGAGTCCGGCACCGGCGGTGATCAGGACGTGGTCGGCTTCGCCGAGCCAGGTGCGTATCGTCCTGGCGGAGGCTTCCAGGTCGAGGGTGGACTTGCTCATCGGGGCTGGTTTCCTTCGGTCAGCGCCTGGAGGTAGGCGGCGTGGTCGTCGTCCGCGTACACGTTGAAGATCACGCGGTCGAGTCGCCCGGGGTGGAGGTCGAGCCACGCGGCCACGGTGTTGAGGGCGGTGCGGGCGGCGGGCGCCTTGGGGTAGCCGAAGACGCCGGTGCTGATGCAGCAGAAGGCCACGCTGCGTAGGCCGCTCACTTCGGCGGCCAGGTCGAGGCAGGCACGGTACGAGGCCGCCAGAGCCTGCTCGTGGTGCGGGAGCACAGGGCCGTCGACGATCGGGCCGACGGTGTGCAGGACGTAGCGGGCGGGCAGGTGGTAGCCGCGGCTGATCTTGGCTGTGCCGGTCGGTTCCGGGTGACCCTGGAGGGACATGACCGTGTGGCAGTCGGCGCGGAGGCGGGGGCCCGCCGCGGAGTGAAGGGCGTTGTCGATGCATGGGTGCATCGGGGCGAAGCAGCCGAGCAGGGCGCGGTTGGCGGCGTTCACGACGGCATCCGCGTCGAGGGTGGTGAGGTCGCCCTGCCACAGCACCGTACGGTCGGCCGCCCGGTACGCGGTGCGGGGAAGCGCATCGCGGACGGTGGGCAGCGAGGTCGCGTCGATGGTGTCGCGCGCCAGGCGTTCGCCGGCCAGGAGCGTGTCCAGTACCTGGATGGTCCCGGTGGGCAGTGGTCCGGGTTCCCGGACCGTCAGCACCGCGCGCAGGAGCCGCCGGGCGGCGGCGTCGTCGATCCCGTCCGCGGCGCCGGGGCGCAACCCGGCCTTTGCTGCCGCCGAGTCGTCGGCCAGCAGACCGAGGGCCTCGCGTACCAGGCCGGCAGACCGGTCGCCCGGGTCGTGGCCGGCGCCGGGCCCGAACGGCTCGTCCAAGGCGATGGCGTTCCGGTAGGCGGCGAGCGGCAGCGGCGTCGGGTACAAGAGGTCCTCCGGGCGGTGAGCCTGCGACGGATCGTCGTGGGACGGGTCTGGCTGGTGGCGCGCCGCCACGCCCTCACTCCCGGTTGGTGAAGGCGCGGCGGCGGGTGAGGACCCCTCAGACGGGTTCGAGGGTTCCGGCGTGGAGCTCGGCGACTCGGCCGTCGCCCGCCTCGTAGGTCCAGAAGGCGTGGACCGTCAGGGCGTTGAGGTTCATGACGTGGGTGACCGTCATGCCGGACCTCTCGGCCCAGCCGAGCATGAACAGGCCGGGGGCCACCTCGGCGGTGTGAAGGGTGACGGTCTCCTCGGAACCCTCGGTCGGGCCGTCGACGGTCTCGTAGCGCAGGGTGGTGCCGTCGGCCGCGTAGGTGTTGCGGAAGACGACCCCGTTGTCGACGCGGAAGACGAAGGTCTTCCCGGCGTAGGTGAGCTCACTCATCGCGTTGTCTCCTCGCGGACTGCGCACGGCTCTAGAACAGGCCGTTGCCGTGGGGCAGTTCGGCCGGGACAGGGGAGATGACGTCCCAGTGCTCGACGATCTTGCCGTCCCGGACGCGGAAGAGGTCGTAGTAGGCGACGGGGACGCCGAACTCGCCCTCGGACTGGAGCAGGACGAACTCGCCCTCGGCGATGACCTTGTGGACGGTCTTGTAGACGAGGTTCTTGCCCTGCTCGGCCCACTTCGCGGCGGCGGCGCCGAAGCCGTCGAGGCCGTCGGCGGCCTCGGGGTTGTGCTGATCGTAGGTCTCGGTGGAGATGTAGTCGGTGAGCACCGAGTAGTCGGCGCCGACCAGGACCTTCTGTGCGAACTCGGCGACCAGGGCTCGGTTGGCCTCGGTCTCCTGGGGCACGGTGACCTCGGTGGGGCCGTCGGTCTGCGAGCGCCCGGAGGCGGTGTCCTCGACCAACGGGGTCAGGGCGTCCCAGTGCTCGGCGAGCTTGCCCTCGGCGTCGACGCGGAAGACGTCGAAGGCGACCAGAGGATCGGGCCCGAAGCCGTGGTAAGTGCCGTGAAGGGCGACCAGATCGCCGTCGGCGATCACCCGGGCGCCCTCGTAACGGAAGCCTTCCGGCAGGCCGGCGACCAGCTGGCGCAGGGCCTCCGGGCCGTCCGCGGCCAGCGCGCTGTGCTGGATGTAGTCGGCGGCGACCCAGCGGTCCACCGCGCTCGGGTCCTTCTGGCCGAAGAGTTCGCCGGCGGCTGTCAGGACGGTGTTCTTGGCGTTGCTCATGACGGATCTCCTTGCGGGGGGCAGATAGTGGAAGGGGAGTTGGGGAGTGGTCGTGTTCATCCGCTGGTCGAGGGCGGAGGTCAGGGATGCGGCTGTGGAGCCCGCGTCGCCCATCTGGTCCGCGCCGTGCGCGGTGTCCAGCAGCAGCGTCGGGTAGGAGCGCACGCGCAGGCGGCGCAGCGTGCGGAAGCCGGAACGGGCTTTCACCCGGCCGGCCGAGGAGCTGAACGTCGAGGTCACGGCGTCCGCGTCCAGGCTGAGCGCGACAGCGATCTCCCGGTAGACCTCTGCGTCGGACAGGCTGCGGCCGTCGACGAACCATGCCCGCTGCACGGCCTCGGTCGCGTCCAGTGCGCTGATGCCGGGCTGATCGTGCAGCGCGGCCAGCCCCGCCGCCGCGGCGACGGAGTCCAGCACGGCCGTCCCCTGCGACAGGGCGCGGTCGTAGCCCGTGCCGAAGGCGACCCCGGTCAGGCGCGTGATGGTGCCGCGTTCGGCCGACAGGTGTGGATAGGCCGCGATCGGCAGCGCCCGGGCGCCGGTGTAGAGGCCGGCCGACACGATGCCGATCCGGATGCGGTGAGCGTTGTCCTCCGCGAAGGTCCGCAGGGTGGGGCCGAAGCCGTAGCACCAGGCGCAGTACGCGTCGAAGGCGTACGTCAGGGAGGCCCGTTCCGCCGAAGGCATCAGGCCTCCTCTCCTACTGCTCTCTTGCTGCTTTCCGACATCGAATGACGCCGGATGGGCTGACAGCTCCAAGTTATGGCTGCTGAACTGCGTGAATCGGATACGCTGGCGACTAGTGATGGTCAAAAACCGACATGATGCCGAGCGAGGGATCCCAGAGATCTCCTTCGCGGCACCCGTAGGAACCCCCGCCGGCGTCGAAGTGCTGGCCCTCGCCGACCTGCGCCACCGCGTCCCCGGAGAGAGGCTCGCCGCCCCCCAGCGCCCGGACTTCCACCACCTGATCGCTCTCACCGGCGGAACCCTCTGGCACACGGTCGACTTCACCGCCTACGCCCTCGAACCCGGCTCATGGCTGTGGGTTCGGCCCGGCCAGGTGCAGCAGTGGGGGGACCTCGCCCACGCCGAGGGCACCCTGGTCCTGTTCCGTCAGGACTTCCTCGACTCGGCCACCACGGCCGGCGCCCGCACCGAAGACCCGCACGCGCCGGTTCTGCGCCGCCCCCAGCCCCAGGACGCCCAGGCCCTGCGACTGGCCGCAGACCATCTCGCCGCCGAGTTCCGGGCCCTGGGACGTCTGCCCCTGGAGATCCACACCGCGGCCCTGCGCCACCTGCTGGCCGTCCTCGTGCTGCGCCTGGCCCACCTCACCGCGCCCGTCGGCAGCCCCGCCCCCGAACCCGACGCCACCTACCTGCGCTTCCGTGACGCGGTGGAGAAGGACTTCGCCCGCACCCGCCGGGTCGAGGACTACGCCGAAGCGCTCGGCTACTCCGCCCGCACCCTGGCCCGCGCCACCCTCGCCTCAACCGGCCTGGGCGCCAAGGAGTTCATCGACCGCCGCGTCGTCCTCGAAGCCAAACGCCTCCTGGCCCACGGCGATCGGAGCGCCGCCCGCATCGCCGAACGGCTCGGCTTCTCCAGCGCCACGCACTTCAGCAAGTACTTCCACCAGCGCACCGGCCAGACGCCGATCGCCTTCCGCGACACGGTCCGCGGACGCACGCCAGACTGAGCCGCATCGCCCGCTGTACGCGCAGTTCGGCGATGGGCGGCGGCGCGACTACTGGTCGTACTTCTCCGCTGTCCGTCGCACCGTGGGGCAGCTGTGCTCCCAGAGAATCGGGGGGCGCTTTCGGCCATAGATCTGACTCCCCGTCAGTTCTCGGTGTTCTCCCCCCGCCCCCACAGGCGGGACGGCAACAGTGAGGTTCCGGCCCAGGACCAGGGCCCATGAGCCGCAGTCTGCCGTCCCCTCATGCCTGAGGAAGCCATGACCCCCACCCCCCACCTCGCCGAACCCGCCGCCCGCGTGGAGCGCCCAGCCCCCTTCCAGCCCGTCGAACGTTCGCTCCTCCCGCACGCCGCCACCACGACGGTGGACATCGTGGTTCCGGTCTACAACGAGGAACGCGCCCTGCCCGGCTGCCTGCGTACCCTCCACGCCCGCCTGTCCCAGGGCTTCCCCTTTCCCTGGCGGATCACCGTCGCCGACAACGCCAGCACCGACGAAACCCTGGCAACCGCCCATCGCCTCGCGGACGAGCTGCCCGGCGTCTGCGTCGTCCACCTGGACCGCAAGGGCCGGGGACTCGCGCTGCGCACGGTCTGGGGGGCCAGTGACGCCGACATCGTGGCGTACATGGACGTGGACCTCTCCACCGGCCTCGACGGGCTCCTCCCGCTGGTCGCGCCCCTGGCCAGCGGCCATTCGGACCTCGCGATCGGGTCCCGGCTGGCTCCCGGCGCACGTACGGTGCGCGGGCCCCGCCGCGAGTTCGTCTCCCGTTGCTACAACGGCGTCATCCGGCTCACCCACGGGGTCCGGTTCACCGACGCCCAGTGCGGATTCAAGGCGGCCCGCACGGAGGTGCTCCGGCCGTTGCTGGAAGTGACCCGCGACGACGAGTGGTTCTTCGACACCGAGTTGCTCCTGCTCGCCGAGCACAACGGACTGCGGATCCACGAGGTCCCGGTCGACTGGGTCGAGGACATCGACACGCGGGTGGATATGGTGAGCACCGCCAGGGAGGACCTGCGCGGCCTGTGGCGGATGGCGCGGCTCAAGGCGTCCGGTGAGGCCCGGGTCGAGGTGGTGCCGCGTCCCGAGCCGGCCGCCGAACACCCCGACGCCGTTCTCGCACCTGCCAAGGGACGCGGCGCGCTGTCGTGGGAGGTCGGCTGTTTCGTCGCGATCGGTGTCCTCTCCACGGCCGGGCAGGCCCTGCTGTACTGGCTGTTGCGCGGTTGGTGGTCTCCGGCTGTCGCCAACCTGATCTCGCTGTTCGTCCTCACTGTCCTGAACACCGAGGCGAACCGTCGCCTCACCTTCCGGCACTCAGCCTCCCCGCCCGTCCGTGTGCACCTCGGTGCCGGGGGCCTGTTCGTGCTCGGCTACGTGGTCACCTCCGCGGCGGTGCTGTGGTTCAAGTGGCTCGATCCCGGCGCCTCACCGGCCGCGGAGACCGCGGTCCTCGCCACGGCGTCCGTCGCGGTCACCTGCGTGCGCTTCGCCGTGCTGCGGCTGGCTGTCTTCGCCGCTCCCCGTAGCCGTACCCGTTGATGAGAGCGAATCCCGACATGAGCAACCACGCGCACATCAGGCCCGCACCGTCGGCATCGGCAGACGAGGGGAGGCACACGAGTACGAGGACGGCCGCCCGCCGACTCCCCGCCTGGGCGGCACCCGCCGCGCTCGGAGCCGTCCTCGTGCTGGCGGCCGTGCTCTACGGCTGGGCCCTGAACTCCCTGGGCTGGGGCAACAGTTACTATTCGGCAGCCGTGAAGTCGATGGGGAAGAACTGGACCAATTTCCTCTTCGGCTCCTTCGACCCCGCGGGCGTCGTCACGGTCGACAAGCCGCCGGCCGCGCTGTGGCCTCAGGTGATCAGCAGCAAGATCTTCGGGCTGCACGGGTGGGCGCTGATCCTGCCGCAACTGCTCGAAGGCGTGGCCGGGGTGCTGGTGCTGCACCGCACCGTGCGCCGCTGGGCGGGGGAGGGGGCGGCACTGCTCGCCGCACTGGTTCTCACCCTGACGCCGATCACCGTGGCCATCAACCGCGACAACAACCCCGACACGCTGCTGGTGCTCCTGCTGGTGTCGGCGGCGTACGCGCTCACCCGTGCGTTGCAGCCCGAAGGGCGGGCTGCGACCTGGTGGCTGTGTGTCAGCGGGTTCCTGACCGGGTGCGGATTCCTCACCAAAATGCTCGCCGCCTGGATGGTGATTCCCGCGTTCGCCGTCGCCTGGCTCGTGGGAGGAAGCGGCGCCTGGATACCGCGGGTGCGGCGTCTGTTGGGCGCGGGAGCCATCCTGGCGGCGTCCTCCCTGTGGTGGGTCGCCATGGTGGCCTTGTGGCCGGGCGACCGACCGTACATCGGCGGTAGCAAGGACGGCTCGGCCTGGGACCTCGTGATCGGCTACAACGGACTGGGGCGGGTCTTCGGCTCCAGCGACGGGACGCCCCAGGGGATGGGCGGATCAGGCGGCGGATTCGGCGGATTCGGCGGTCAACCCGGCCTGCGTCGTCTGTTCGACACACAAGTGGGCGGTCAGGTCAGCTGGCTGCTGCCGGTCTGCGCGATGGCTCTGATCGTCGCGGTCGTCGTCGCTGTACTGCGTCGGCGCGACAGGGTGCCCGACACCGCGGTGCTGCCGGCCTCCGGCTGGTTGCTGTGGGGGATCTGGCTGGTGGTCTGCGCGGCCGTGTTCTCGACCCAGAAGGGCATCTTCCACCCGTACTACACCACCCAACTGGCCCCGGCCATCGCCGCGTTGTGCGGTGGGCTGATGGCCGCCCTCGTCCGCGTCCACCGCGCCGGACTGCGCTGGGCGCCTCAGGTGGGCGCCGCCGCGGTCGTGGTGAGCGCGGCCTGGGCCGTGGTGCTGGTGCGCCGCGAGCCCCACTGGAACGGCTGGCTGGTGTGGCCGGTGCTGCTGGTCGGCGGCGCCGCCGTCGCCCTGTTGGTGTTGTCGCGACGCCGTGGCCGTCTGCTGACGGTCGCCAGTTGTACCGCGGTTGCATCCGCCCTGCTGGCACCGGGAGTCTGGGCGGCGACCGTACCCGCCTCGACCGGCATGGGTGGTGGCTCCAACCCGACGGCCGGTCCGACGACCCTCGGGTTCGGCGGTGGCGGTGGCAGGCCCCCGCAGGGTGCGAACAACGGAGGCTTTCCCTCGGGCATGCCGTCCGGGATGCCGTCTGACATGCCGGGCTTCCCGGGCGGGGGCGCCTCTTCCGGACAGACCGCTGAACCGCCGGCCGGGGGAATGCCTTCCGGCATACCCACAGGGGGAGCGAGTGGTATGCCCGGTGCACCTGAGGGATCGGGTTCGAACGACCGCGCCACACCCTCCTCCCCGGGTGCCGGCTCGGGCGGAGCCCCTGGTGGGCCCGGTGGTGGTGGCGACGCGAAACTCACCGCCGACCAACGCAAGATCCTCCGGTATGCCGTCGAGCACGCACCCGACGCACGTATCAAGCTCGCCGTCGAGGGCGGGGCCCTCACAGCAAGCACCTTCATCCTGGGCACCGATGAGATCGTCATCGGCATGGGCGGCTTCACCAACAGCGACAACGCGCCGTCGGTGGCCCAGTTGACGAAGTGGACCAAGGACGGCGAACTACGCTACATCCTGGGCTCCGGCACGAACGGCGGCGGCCCGGGCCTGTCCGGCGGATACACCAAGCAGCGCTCCGACTGGACCGCCGACCACTGCACCAAGGTTCCGGCGTCGGTGTACGGCGGCACCTCCGGCACGTCGTCCCAGAGCAACGGCGGCGGTGCGATGGGGTTCGGAGGAAGCAGTGTGCTCTACGACTGTGCCGTCAAGTAGCCGTCGCCCGGGCGACGTCGCGATGCGGCAGAACGGACCAGCAGACGAATGACCGAGCAGCCCACAGCCGCGCGGCCGCGACGACGGCTCCTCGTGGTCGAGGACGAGCCCAGCATTCGCACCCTCTTGGAGGCAACACTTCGCCTGACCGGATACGAGGTGAGCGGCACCGACACCGGACAGGCGGCCCTCCGGGAGATCGAACGCCTTCAACCGCATCTCGTCCTGCTCGACGTGATGCTGCCCGACCTGGACGGCTTCGAGGTGACTCGACGGCTGCGGGCGGCGGGTAACGACTGTCCGATCCTTTTCCTGACCGCCCGCACCGGCACGGACGATCGCATCACCGGCCTCAGCGCCGGAGGGGACGACTACGTCGCCAAACCCTTCAGCATCGAGGAGGTGCTGCTGCGCATCGAGGCCATTCTGCGCCGTACGGCGCCCGCCGACGAATGGCAGGTAGTGGAGAGTGTTCTGCGCTATGCCGACATCGAACTCGACGAGGGCGCCCACGAGGTGCACCGTGCAGGGAAGTACATCGCCCTGTCGCCGACCGAGTTCAAGCTCCTGGCCTACCTCCTGTCGAACGCGGGACAGGTGGTGAGCAAGGTCCAGATCCTCGACCACGTCTGGAGCTACGACTTCGCCGGTGACGCCAGGATCATCGAAACGTACGTGCGGTATCTGCGCAGGAAGATCGACTGCGTCGAGCCGCCCCTGATCCACACCGTGCGCGGCGTCGGCTACTGCCTGCGACTTCCCCGCGACCAGGCAGGGACGTCGGACGAGTGACCCGGTTTCTGCCCCGCCCGCCCAAGTCGGTGAGAAGGCGCCTCATCCTCGGCGCCACGCTGCTCGCCACCGCTGCGGTCATGACCTCCCAGGCGATCGGCTATGTGGTGCTCAGCTCCTGGCTGCTGGACCGCGTCGACGAACAGCTCGTCGAGTTCCATCCGCCGGCTCCCGCTTATGACGACGCGCTCCAGGACAGGCTCCCGGACCCGGGACGACGACAGGACGTGCTTCCCTCGGATTTCCACATCTTCTTCTACGACTCCTCCGGGCGCCGTCTGCCCAACTCCCTGGGCTCCGCGACCAAGCCGGAGCCTCGGTTGGCCGATGACGCGACGGATTTGGGACTGCAGGACGGGCATCCCGAAACTGTGCCCGCCATCAGTGGGGACGGCCGTTGGCGGGTGCTGCTGAACTCCGGTCCGGAGGGCATGAGCGCGGTGGTCGCCCTTCCGCTCGACACCGTCGACGGCGCAACGTCGAAGCTCCTGTGGCTGAACGCCGTGTTACTCGCTGTCACGATCGTCGCCCTGATCGCCCTGGGCCGATGGGTGGTTCGGCTGGGACTTCTGCCCCTGACCAGAATGGAACGGACGGCTCAGGACATCACGGCGGGCCGGCTCGACCTGCGGTTGGCCGACACCGATGCGCGTACCGAGATCGGACGACTCGGCCGGGTCCTGAACTCCATGCTCGACCGCCTGCAGAAGGCGTTGGTGGCCCGGGAGACTTCGGAGGCCCGCTTGCGCCGGTTCGTCGCGGACGCCGGGCACGAGCTGCGCACTCCGCTCACCGCCATCCAGGGCTACGCCCAACTCGCTCTTCGCCCTGAACTGCGCTCGGGTCCCGAACGGAACGAGGCCAACCGGTTCATCGCCGAGAACGCCGAACGTATGAGCCTGCTCGTCGACGACCTTCAGTTGCTCGCGACCCTGGACAAAGCGCCCTCCTACCGCAGAGAGCGCGTAGACCTGCTGTCCCTCGCGGCGGACGCCGTCAGCGCCGCCGCCGTCCACAGTGCGTCCCACCCCGTCGCCCTCGGCCCGCTGCGCACCCCGGCGGATCCCGCCGGGACTCAGGAACTCGGCCTCGCGGAGACTGTCGGCGACCCGCATCGATTGCGTCAGATCCTGGAGAACCTGCTCTCCAACGTCCGTACCCACACCCCGCCGGGCACCGGTGTCCAGGTTCGTGTCGGCACGACCGAGGCGGGTCCCGGAACCGGAGGCACGTACCGATCCGGACGCACCACGGTGTCACCTCCGCTGCCGGCAGGGGTGCCGGTCAGCGTGATCGAGGTGGCAGACGACGGACCGGGCCTCGGACCCGTCGAAGCCAAGCTCGTCTTCGAGCGCTTCTACCGCGCCGACCCGGCCCGCTCCCGCATCCGCGGCGGCAGCGGCCTCGGTCTGGCCATCGCCGCGACCATCGCCGAGGGCCACGGTGGTCGCCTCGAACTCGACACGGCCCCCGGCCGCGGCTGCGTCTTCCGCCTGGTCCTGCCCGCAGCCGACTCCGGGCAGGAACCCCGCTGAAGATCCCGCGGTACACGGCCGCCGGAACGAACCCGGCACGTGGTCGACCAGTTGGTCGAACAGGCCGATCGGTGACGGGGCGCCTACTGCATGGGGTGGGCGGAGCCGGTCCCGCGCGATACGGGTGTCGCCCGCGCCCGGTCATCGTCAGTGATCATCATGTCGGGATCGAACATCACGATGGTGCTGGCGATCAGGAGGACGGCGAGCGGGCCGATGAGCATGACCATGAGGAACCTCAGATTGCTGGTCGACTGGTCGATCGCGGTCTTGCCGGTGAGCTGGATGGAGAGTGCGGTTATGCCGATGTAGTGCATGCCGGTCACCGCCACTCCCATGATCAGGCTCGCGCCCACGCTGGACCACAGGGCGTGGATGGAGACCGCTGCCCAAAGCGCCGCCCTGGCGATCAAGATGGTTAAGACGAAGGTGAAGATCACGATGCTCTGCTCCCACGTTCCCCCCTCCGATGCCGGCGTCACTACGAGGGCGACCTCAGAGGATCAGTCCAGAGGTACTTGGGTGTCACTTACCTGTCAAGTTGCAACATCATCAGAACTCTGACCTGGGGTGCGGTAGTTGTATCGACTGGAATTTGCACCCCGTGTGACCTGCCACTACATGATCGTCCTTGACTTGATCATGTTGCTGACCTGGGGTGCGGTATTTCAAACGGAAGATGTTGCAACCCTGTAGGTAAGTTCTTTGAACTTGGAGGATGTGATCGAGCTCGTCGGGACTGTCATGTCCATGGCGTGATTCTGGTAGGGGTGAGGCGCAGCGCGCTGTGAGGCGGGGTGTGAGGGTGTCTGTCAGCCCTTTCTCCGCTCCGTCATCGTGTGTCGGGATTCAGGGCCTGCTGATAGTGCGGCTGGGAGGGCAGTGCCTTGCGCTGCTGGGGGCTTGGGCGGGCGACGGAGCGCGCCTTGCTGTCAGTGACCCCTGCGACACTTGGAGTGGAGCACGATCGGCAAGGGAGATACCTCGTGGCTCGAAGCAGCGGATTCAAGATCAACAGGCAGGGTATCCGGCAGATGATGGGGGAGATCCAGCGAGAGATGGATAAGTACCCGGTCACTGCCAGGGTGCAGGCCGACCCTGATGTGTCCTTCGGTGACACGAACGTCTTCAACGGCCCGGTCATCCATGGCGACGTCCGCGGTTCCCAACTGGCCTGGGGCAACAACTCCGTGAACCAGAGCCAGGATCAGAGCAAGCCGATCGCCCCGGGCTTCGAGGCCATCGCCCAGGCCGTAGTGGACACGTTGAGGCAGCTCCCGACCCTTGGCGTGTCGGACGAGGACCTGGAAGATGCCTCGGCGGTCGGCGAGGAGGTACTCAACGAGGTCGTACAGCCTGAGCCGGACCGTGGCGTGATCCGGCGCGCTGTGGCCGCGCTCAAGGGCTACCTTGCGCCGATCGCCACAGGTGCGGTCACAGCCGGGGCTGTGACCGGGGGCGAGGAAACCGCACGGGTCCTGATCGAACGCCTCAGCACCGTCCTGTAGGCCCAAGCCTGGTCAGTCTGCTGATGCCGCTCTGCCAACTCCGTCGGCGCGGCACGCGTTCTTCCGCACTGAGGATGCTGTGTCCGGCGCACGCTCGGCCTCAGGCTTCAGGCCTCGCCCTTGGTGCCGGAGCTTGGCGCTGGGGCCCTGCTCAGGCGTCTCGTTGCTGTCCCGCGGGTAGTTGGAACGTAAGGTGCCCACGTGCGTTACTCGGTGTGGGACAAGCAGATCAGGGACAACTTCGATCGCAGGCAGCTGCCTCATCAGCAAAGGAGCTTTCTCGAGGGACTCCTGCGCTGCCTCGAACCAGGCGCCTACCTCAGTGAGCATGTCTCCACCGCCAACAGCACCGTTGTTGCCCTGACTCGAGCGCACCAAGCCCTGGACGGCCACGCAGCCGGCGGACAGCCGCAACTCGGACTCCTCAAACGGTGCCTGAAAACGGCTGCCTCCACTGTGGACGCAGGGCTTCCGGTCCACCAGGTGCTGGGCGGTGGCCAGCAGGCGACACAGGCCCACGACTTGCTCGCCTCGCTCCCCGCTCTGCTCACTGGCACGACCAGCAAGGCCACCGCCGCCACGTACGCTCCGCAGGTCCACGCTCATATCGGCCCCATTGCCGCCCACATCCGTACCTGGGTGACCTCCCTGTGGGACGGCCCTGTTCTACCCCCCCGACGTGTTGGCGCGAGCCAGGGGAGAGGTTGCTGCGCTCATCACCTTGGAGGGACGAGATCCCCGCTCCCTGCACGTTGACCTGATCCGGAAGGGATCCAGGGCTGTCCACGACGCTGCCTCGATCACGGCAGTACTGTGGCCGGCCCCGCGTACCTACCGCGTTGCGGTTGTCGTCGAAGGGGCACACCAACTCGAGCATCTGGACCAGCTCCTTTCCGGAGCCCGGCAAAGCCCGCTCCATGCCTCCCACCCCATCACCGTGGGAGCCAAAGAACTCACCGCCTATGCTGCGGCCATCACGGGCCCTGCGGTCATGGTCGACCTTCCCGTGACAGCCGGCGACCCGGCCACCGCCGTCGCCAGGGCGCGGCGGCAGATCAGTGAAGCCCTCGACCAGTACGCCGCCGGACAGCGGCTGGTCGACCTGACTGTGGGCCGTCGGGCCGTCACCGCCGCCGCCGATACCCGCCTGGAACAGCACAACCTCACCAGCGCCTCGATATCCATTGCGCGCCCACTCACCACCCACTGGCCCGTCTCTCTGCGCCCGGCTCTGCGCAGCGCGCATCTTGCTGCCCGGCTCGACGCTCCGATGGCCAGCTCCGTGCTTGCCTGGAGCGCCATCGACTCTCTAGGAGTTGAGTCCACACAACTCGAACTGGTTGCAAAGGCCTGCGCCCTGCATTCCATCCGCCAGCAACTCATCGGCCTCTACCAGACGGTCACGGACTCGGCGCTTAACCACCTGCGCTCCGCGCAGATGCGCCTGTCCCACGACAGGCGTGCCCTGGCCAAACTGGAACGGGCGATGAGGCACACGCAGGAGCACGCCCAACTCGCGGCACGCGCAGCACACACACTACTGACCGAGCGGGCACGTCAGACACGTGAGCAAGTGGTGTCTCAGGAACAAGCGGTGCGTGCGCTGGAACAGACAGTGACCTCTCATGCTGCCGTACTCCGCAGAGTCCTGCTGGGCGGCGGTGACAACGACCAGCCGCTCAACCTCAGCAGTTGGATGCTCGACGTCAACGGCTGGCTCGACGTCCTCCTGCCCCCACGTCCCCAGACCGTGCGCGATGTACTGGACGCACAAGCGGCGATCGACGCTCTGGGCCGGCAGGCCGGAGGCTACGCTCAGGACGCCCTGACACTATGGCGTGCCCGCCTGGCCGACCCCAAGCTTCTCGCCGGCTGGCTCAAAGACCAGCAGGACGTCCTTCACGCACTGCTCGAGTGGCTCTACGCCACACGTAACAGTGCTATCCACCGCGGGCAGTTCACGGCCCCAGCGGACGCCATGACCGCACATGCCGCACGGGGGGTCGTCGACATGCTGCTGGAGTTCCTGGGCAACTGGCACAAGATCCAGTACTCCCAGGGTGTGGCAGAAACCGATGCCCTGGACGTCATTGGCGAACTGGCCGACCGTAAAGACGACCTGGCTGACCACCTGGACCAAGCGCCCTTGTGCCATCCGCTCAACCTCGACTCCGTCACAGGACCGGGAGTTGACTGCTGGAACCGCCCATAGCTCTTCCCTGTCAGGTGTCGATGGTGATGCCGTAGTCGGTCGCCAGGCCCGCCAGACCGGTGTCGTAGCCCTGCCCGACGGCACGGGCCTTCCATCCGGTTGTGTGGCGGTAGAGCTCCACCGCGATGGTGACGGTCTCACCCGAGGAGAAGGGTCCCGGGGCGAAGGACAGGTGGGCTCCGGACGCCTGGGTGATGCCTGCTTGCCAGAGGGTGTACTGGTCGAACACCGCGACGGGTTGCGCTTCGAGGTCAATGCTGACGATGACGGCGATCGTTACGACGTCGTCAGGGACGAGGCCCAGGTCGGCGGTGACGGTGCCCCCGCCGACGCTGACCCCGTCCTGGCTGGGGTGGTTGTAGAAGACGAGGTCGTGGTCGCTGCGTACCTTGCCGTTGCGGGTGAGAAGAACAGCGGACACATCAACGGGTGCGCCGGTGGCGGTGATGCGGACCGTGGTCGGCTCGGTGTGTACAACTGTGTTGGTTCCCTTCGCCAGCAGGCGCCGCGTGCCGTTCTCCTCGGTGAGAGGCGGCGGGTCGGTGGGGGAGTGGGGCATGGCCGAGGGTGGACTGGTGCGGGTGAGCATGGCGAGAACATGCTGGAGAACGGGCCAGCCTTTGGTTTCTTCGCCAGGCCAGGGCCAGGTCAGCCGCTGGGCGCCGAACTCCTTGGCGGTCGGCGGCCGCCCGAGTGCCTCCTGTAACTGGAGGTAGCGCAGGCTTTCGGTGGCCAGGCGGCTGAGCTGCCACTGCCGTTGGGTTTCCTCCGGGTTGTTCACCCAGGTGTTGTGGTCGACGGGCTTGCCGCCTAGCTCCTGATATACCCGGCGGGCGAAGTCGTAGCCGTCGCCGGCCAGCAGGCGGGCGGGCCGCTCCTGCGGGGAAGATGCCGGCTCGCCGATGGCTGTGTACAACGCTCCCAAATCACCGCCCGTCCAGTGGTTGGCTGCCGTGGTGGCGAACCGGGCGAACTGGGCCAGCGTGGGGGGAGGCCCTTGGCGGCGACGACGCGGTGATGCTGGTGGGCGACCTCCTCCAACTCGGAGCGCCAGCGGCTCTCCACGAAGGCACCGAGATACTGCTCGGCCCAGGCCCGTCGGTGCCGGGTGATGAGATCCCGCACTCGCTCGAAACCGTCCCGGCGGGCGCCGTGACTCATGCTGGAGGTGAACGTCACCTGCCCGTACGAGGTCTCGACCGTACTGTCCTCGCTGTCGGTGATCTCCTCCTCCGGCCCCAGCAACTCTTCAGCGGCTTGCAGCTCGCGGAAGAAGACGGCGTCCACCGGGCATCCAGCCGCGCGCAGCGCGGCCAGCGGCCTGCTGTAGTAGCGGTCGACACGGTCCAAGGAGGTACGCGAGTAGGGACCTTCACACACGAACCACGCGGTCAAGGCCACGCCGTGCCAGAACTCGGCCGCGGGACCGAGGGCTTGGGCCATGGTCTGGTGCGGGCGCGGGTTGCTGACGATGCTGCCGGGGTACCGCTGGAGCGTCACCCTCTCCCACAGCCGCCCCACCCGTTCGAGGACATCGGCGGGCAGACGCTGCCGGTACAACTGGGGGGTGAACCCCTGCTCGATCCTGGACAGCATCATCAGGTCCTGATCGACCAGGCCCCACAACGACGGCATTCCCCGTGACTGGACGGCATGCGCCTGGTCGAAGCCCGCCCACCAGTCGCGCAGGGCCGCAGCCCGCTCCTCCACCGGGGACACGGCACTGCCGCCGCCGAGGAAGGCCGCGAGCATCGCATGGACCTCGTCCTCCGCGATCCCCGCCTCGGCAGCCATGCCGGCCGTCTGCGCGGTCATGCCGACGTACAGACGCGGCTCGGGCAGAGCGGTGATGATCTCCTCATCCGGGTGCGGGGGAGCCTGAAGGTAATCCAGCACAGCCAGCCAGTCGCCCCCGAAGTACGCGGAGACGACCGGCTGCAGCTCTTTGGTCAGCACCCGGCGCGCCAGGGCCGTTCCCGTCTTGGCCTTCTTGGCGAAACCAGCCATCAGCTCTTGCAACCGCTGGATCCGGTGACGTGCAGCAAGCTGCACGAGGTCGGCGGCGGCAAGGGTGTCCAGCAAATCCAGGCGGGCCTGCTGCTGTCCCGCACGGTCCAGTTGGTGCCAGCCGCCGCCGAAGCGGAAGGCTTCCAGCGCACTCTCGTCGACGCCCAGCAGCCGGTAACGCTCCTCGATGACTGCCCAGAACCGCTGCTGTTCTGTGCGAGGGAAGATCTCTCCTGCCGCTCGCAGTCGGATGGGCTGAAGCAGTGCGTCGAACAGCGGCACCAGCAGCGCCCACAGCAGCACCGTGTCCCAGCCCTCCACAGCGGTGAGGCGGGCGGTGTCATCGGCGGCCAGCGTCAGAGCGTGGCCGGGGCGTTCACGCAGCAGATACGGCAGGTTGACTGCCCCCGCCTTGACCGAGAGTTTCTGCGGCAGGTACCACGCGCCGAGCCGCTGCTGCTCCTGGGCCCCGAAGGCGTTGGCGCAGAAGACTTCTTCTTCCCGGGTGAGGGCCGTCACCTTGGCGGTGTCCGGCGTCTGGCGTCCTCGGCCGGGGACCACGGTGGCCACCGGCCGTCCGGCGAGCCCTGTGGCCAGCAGTCCGGCCGCCAAGGCGTCGATATCGGCGAACCGTTGCTCTTGTCCGGCCGCCCGCTCCAGGGCGAGTGCCTGCCCGGGACTACATTCCACAGCCGGCTGCCACCAGCGTGTCGGGTCACTGGCCACCGGTCAGCCTCCGCATGTACTCGACGAACTGCTCAAACGGCACCGGCGCAGCAGTGCTCTGCGCATAGACGGCGTAGCGCTGGGCCATCAGCTGCATCTCCCGCTCGCTCCTTCGTGCCTCCACACGATCCAGCCCGTGCACCACGCGCTGCTCGACGCGTCCCCGCTCGTACAGCACGAACGCGTCCACCCCGCCCAACCCTCCACCGGCCCCCTCCGCGCCGCCGCCGGTGAGATCCCCTTCCAGAGTGGTGGCGTCGATCAGCGGGACATCCAGGAGCACAGCGGGATCCATGTCGTTGTCCGCGCACATGGCCTCCAGATGCTCCTCCAGGCCGAGTTCGGCATGGCAGACCACGTCCAGGTACTGCCGGTCGGCAGACACCGAGGTCTGGCGCAGGACGCGGACACCACGGCCGACGAACTGGTAGAACTCGCCGAAGCTGCCATAGGGGCGCAGCGGCACGACCACGGTGATCGGCGGGAAGTCGTAGCCTTGGCCGAGCATCCGCAGCTGCACGATGCCCTGCAAATCCCCGGCGTCGGACTCGAAGCGCCGCCGGGTGGAGGCGATCGCGGAGGCGGGCATGCTGTGGTGCAGCGTGGCGCAGGGGATCCCGTACTCCTCGGCGATCCTCGCGATCTGCTCAGCATGCGCCTGGCCCATCGCCGCGAACAGCACCCTCGGCTTGACGGGCGCAAGCAGCTTGGCCTGGACATCCAGACACGCCCGCGTCACGGCCATCACCTGGCGGATCGGCGCCTCGGACTGCGCGGTGATGCGTGCCATCTTCCGCTCGTCGCCCAGCATGGCCAGCAAAGCATCACGGCCCACGATCTGCTCGCGCCGCCCGTCCGGCCACACCGCCTCATACACCGTCGACGCCACCTCGGGAGCGAACCGGTGCACCCGCAGGTTCTTCGCCGACCCGTCCGCGACGGAGTCCACCAGCCGGTAGCGGTAGACGACATCGGCGTCGATCGGCTTGCCGTCCAAACGCTGGAAGCACGCCGACATCAGTAGGGTGCGCGCACCCTGGAAGTGGGCGAACAATCGCTGGTAGGAGGCGCTGGCCGCGATGTGCGCCTCGTCGACGACGATGAAGTCGATGTCGTCCGGCTCCAGCTTGGCCAGCAGGTCCCCGTGCCTGTCGCCCGTGCCCAGCGCATGGAAGTTCGTGACCAGGATGTCCGCGTCCAGCAGCCGCTCACGGCTGACCTGGCTGATCTGCCCGTCGTCCGCGTCCAGGACGAGCGTGGCTGGCGGGCGGGCACCGGGCAACAGCGGTCCGCCCGCCAGTCCGTACAGGACGTTACCCGGCATCCCCGGATCGAGGGCCTTGGCGAAAGTCCCCCGGATGACCGAGCCCGGGGTCACCACCAGCGCCCGCCGGCTGCTGAACGACAGCGCGGCCGCCACCCCCAGGGCTGTCTTGCCCGACCCCACCGCCATCACCGCAGCCGCGTGCTGGCCGGCGCAGGCGTAGTAGTTCGCCAACGCGGCCAACGCCTCGTCCTGGCACGCCCGCAGCGGCGCCCGGTCCACCTGGGCGCGCACACCGGCGAAGTACGCCCCGCCCGACGGCAGTTCGGCACAGCGGGGCGGATCGGCCGCCCGCATCGGGTCGCCGGCCATGTCCGGGATCTCGATACGCGGCACGGCAGTCACCAGCGGCGCCAGGAGCGGATCCTGTCGCAGCAGCGCCTGCAACTGGGCCACACAGCGCGCAGTGTCCACGCGGACCGCATCGTAGGAGAAGCGCAGCACCGTCAGGCCCGTGGCGGCCAGATCGTTCTGCCGCAGCCGGTCGTAGGTGAACGCGGCCCGGTCACTGTGGAAGGCGAACCCGTCCAGTTCGACGGCCAACCGCAACGACTCACCCGCGATCAGGTAATCCAGCCGGTAGGCACGCTCGTTCACGGTGACCGGGTGCTGGCTGTGCACCCGCGAAACGATCGACGCATCCACGGCCGGTGTGAGCACCCACCGTAAGAACGCCTCCTCCAGATAGGAGGAGGCGGGGATCAGCCGCTCCAGCCGAGCACTCATACCGGTCCGCTCCTTGCCGCCTCGGCGACCAGCGAACCGGCCTTCTCCGACAGCCGGACCGACACGTCCTCACCCTGCCCGAAACGGGCCAGCCGCCGTGCCAGCTCGAGCGCTTCCGTGATAGCGCCCTCGCGCTCCAGCAGAGCGATCAATCGCGGCACAGACGTCACCCGCACAAACGTCACCGGAGCATCGGCGGTCTCGTCGAAGGACACTGCCTGCGGGGCGGCCTCCATCAACTCCAGATCCAGCAGGGCGAACACCTCGAGCAACTCAAGGCCTTCAGGGGCCGCACGCCGCGCACTCCACAGTCGATCGACCGCGCCTTGCAGGACGAAGTGGTAGTCCATGGCCGCACCCGGAAGCTCCAACGCCTCCCAGACACAGGTGACCAACTCGGCCCCGTGCGCGTCGAACGGCACATGCCGACTGGCTGGCGTCGCAGATGTACTGCCCTCGGCGGTCGGCCACATCGGCGAGCCGTACGACGCATCGGGCCGAACCCCTGCTCCCGGCAACGCCTCACGCACGACACCTGGACTACCGGCAAAGGCAATGCCGGGGATCGCCGCCATACGCTCAAACCACGCCTTCACATTCCCCCTTCATACGCGTACAGGCCCCGCAGCCCCACCTGCCGTGTAGCGGCCCCACCCACCCCTGAAACAGCTCATTGTCACAGGGACGGACACCTCACCAACAGGGCACCACGCACTACGCACGCTTGCGCCTCATGAGCGCAGGGGGTGAGGGGATTTGCTCCGAGTCTCGTGCAGAGCTTCTGCTGCTCGGTCACCGTGCTTCGTCCGCCACGGCCTGTCCGGCGGAGAGGCGGATCAGGGCACTGCGGGCGCTGGGATACCCGGACTGGGCGGCCCGCTGATACCACGTGGCGGCTTCGTCGAGCCGTCCGCTCTCATCCAGAATCTCGGCCACGAGCAGCTCAGCTCCCAGGTACCCGTCGTTGGCCAGGGGAGTGAGCCAGGCCACCGCCTCGTCGGCCTGGCCCGCTTTGAGCATCAGGTCGGCTGCGCGTCCCAGGGCTCCTGGGCGGCCGAGGTCGGCCAGGCGGCGCAGCCATTGCGTGAGGTCGGTGTCCTGACCAGTTTGAGTGAGCAGGGCGATCGCGGTGTCGAGGATGTCGAGGTCCGTCTGCTCCGCGAGTTGTTTGATCCAGACGGCGGCTGCGGCGGACTGGCCCTGGCCGAGCATGACATCGACGACGGTGTACACAGAGAGAAGGTGGCCTTGGGCGGCTGCCGCGCGGTACTCCTCCAAGGCATCGTCGACGCGCCCGAGCTGATGCAGCAACCCTGCGGCCTTTCTGCGGGCCGTCACGAAGGCGCCGTTGTCTGCCGCGAGCTGGTACATGGTGAGCGCTTCGGCGAGTTGGCCCGAATTGTTGAGGGTCTCTGCGGCTTCCCACGCTGCCGCGTGGTCCCCGGCCTGTGCTGCTTTGAGGAGGAACCTCAGGTGGTCCGTGTCATGCATGGTGCGCGCAGAGCGGCCGAAGGCGAACAGATCCTCGGGACGGGCGTGCCGGAACGCCGCTTCCCACAGAGCCATGGGAACGTTCCTGCCGTACCGGGTTCCGCGGCGGTGCTGCTCCAGGTAGTCGGCCAGCCGGTAGTGAGGGGTGTCGAAGGCTGCCTGTCCCGGCCGGGGCTTGATCCGGGTGAGCGCGCCGCGGGCTCCATGGCAGGGCTGTGCGGTGTAGGCCAAGGCTTCCTCGAACCAGTCGTCGTTGCTCTGGTCCCACTCCTGGTCGGTGAGGTAACCGGGTGCGGCAGTTTCGAGAAGGGGGTGGGGAAGGGCGAGACCATTACCCAGCAGGCGTGCATCCATGGCTGCTTCCAAAACAGCTCGTGCAGTGGGAGGGGCGTTGTGGTACCGCTCCAGCAGGGACGGTGCCCCGGCCAGGTACTGCGTGACCTGGCCGTCCGTGGCCCGTGCGGCGGCGTAGAGCAGGCGAGGGTCGCGGGCGCCGTCACGTTGGAGAGTGGCCAGGTCCGCTTTTGAGAACGCTGCGGGTACGGAGATGTTGGTGCCCGCCAACAGCTTCCTCGCCTGTTCGTGGATGTCTGGCGACTGAGGCTGGGGCAACGCGGTGAGCGTGTCCCAGTACTCGGGCCAGATGGTGCCCAGCACGATGACGGGGCGGCGGGCTTGATCCTGCAGTAGTGCCCGGAGGCCGGCAACCACGCGCTCGCCCAGGGCACCGGTCGAGGGCAGCAGATAGTGCTGGGCCTCATTCAGCCAGACGACGGTGCGCGGACCGACCTTCTGCATATCGGCCAGTGCGGCCTCGGGCCGTGTGGGATCGAAGGGATGCCATAGCCGCCAGCTCTCTCCCAGTGCCTGAACAGCTTCCCAGCAGGCCCGGGTCTTGCCGCAGGACGAGCCGCCCACCAGCATCGCCATCCCGCTGTGTCCGGCTTCGGCCCGGCGGATCAGCTCACGAAGACGCCCATCGTGAGCCCGGGGGATGTAGGCGGTGAGGGCAGGCAGAGAGGACACGGCGTAACTCAGACGCCGGTCCTGAAGCCAGTTCGTCCCGGGCGTCGCGTCAACGCTGTGGTGGACTTCCAGGTCGAACGGGTCCAGTTGCGAGATGGCACGGCCCACGGCCGCCGCTGCCCGATGTTCACCCAGCACGGCTTCGGCCTGGGCCCGCTGTACCCCGGCACGCACCGTCTCCGCCCGGTGCCGTGCTACGGCCGCATGCTCTTCACGCCACCACAGGGGATCAAGAAGATGCGCTTCGGAGGAAACCGGCTCGAACCCCTCGGCCACTGCTGCGGTGCGCAACTGCTCCACCACCTTGGCCAGAGCGTCGACCTGCTGGGGAAACCGGCTCCCGTCGAGCCATGCCGCGATCGTCGTGGCTACCGGCCCACCAGCGCCCCGCGACAAGGCCCGCAGACTGACCCGGCGGGCCAAATATGTGCCATGGATCGCACCAAGCCGCTGGAGGCCGGCGAAGAAGGCGTCCTCGCCACCTGCATCCACTGTGCTGTCCACCCCCTCGATGTCCCAGACGACACAGCTGGACATCCGCGAACTCTACGTCTCCTCAGCAGGGTTGCTGTGCGCATGCGCTCAACCGGTCACTGAATGGCTGCTGGACACGCCCTTGGACAGACAGCGTGGCTGCCAGGCCACACCAGGGCCTCACCTCCATCACCAACCCCAGGAGCTTTCCATGGGCATGAGTTCATCCCTGTCGATCAGCCTGATCATCCCCGGAACACTCGGTCTGGTTGCCGTTGCTCTCCTGTATCTCGGTGTCGTTCTCCCCACCATCTGGTCCCGCCGTCCCGCTCGCCGCGCTGCTGCTCACCGCACCCTCGGCATGCTGCTGCGGGCACACAAGGGGTCTCGTCTCAACAGGTGATAGGAGGCGGTGAAACGGAGGCCAGCTGCCTCGCAGGATCGTGTCCCTTGTCGTGGGGGGGGGGGCGCGCCGGGGGGGGGGGCCCCCCCCCCCCGCCCCCCCCCGCGCGCGGGCCCCCCCCCCCCGCCCCCCCCCCCCCCACCCACACGAGAAACAACCCC
>NZ_JBITHH010000012.1:0-28230 GCF_044457795.1 Streptomyces sp. NPDC050528 | reverse complement strand
TGGGGGGGGGGGGGCCCCGCCCGCGCGCCCCGGCCCCGGGGGGGGGGGGGCGGGCCGGCGGGGCCCCCCCCCCCCCCCCCCCCCCCCCCCCCCACGACAAGGGACACGATCGTCTACAGTCCCGGCCGCTACGCCTAGTTGGAGTAGGTGCGCAGGATGTCGATGACGGCGCGGATTTGCCGCTCGGCTTTGTCGGGGAGGGGATCGGGGTTGAAGTGCATGAGATCGTTGCGGATTTTGCGGATCTCGTCCAGGCGCTGGGTGAACGCGGCCTTGTCCAAGGACCACCCCAGCCGGTCCCAGAATTCCTGGTTGCGCAGGACGTTCACGTAGTCGCCGAAGGTCAGGGCGCTGTAGGAGGCCGGAGCTCGGCTTCCGTTCCGGCCGACCGCAGCTGCAACTTCGGCGAGGTCGAACTGGTCGGTGACAAGGGCCCGCAGGCGCTGATCCAGCTCTCCCACCAGAAGAAAGGGGCTGGCCAGGGAACCGTAGGCGAGCGCGACATCAGAGACGGTGACGATGCCGCCGAGGTCGTTGTGCGGTCCGCGCACCAGAACGAAGTCGTACTGCGCGAGTAGCGGCAGCACATCGATGAGGTCGTGGTCGTAGCGCACTTCACGGGCTTCGACGAGGGCCTCGGCCAGGGGACAGTCGCTGTCACGGTGCCGGGCCTGGGCGATGGACTTCCAGGTGACCGCGCCGGCGACCTGCCGTTTGCTGGACATGACGGGAAGTTGGGAAAAGTCGTTGAGCAGCATCAGGGTGACGGCCCGGTCGAGGTCATTGTCCTTCGTGATGCTCGTGACACCGCCCATGGCCGAGACAATCGTGCCGACGGTGGGCCCGGGCTCCCTCGCCGTGGTCTCACCGTCCACCGTTACCGCTGCGGCATCGCCGGTCTCGGTGTCCTGCTCCGCGGTATCTGATTCCGCGGGTACTCGTATCAGCAGGACCGTGGCATCGAGCCCCACCTGCTCGAAGTTCGGCGAGGTGGCCAGGCCGTGGTTCGCCAGGTCCGTGTCGATCTGCTCCCGCACCAGATTGCCGCGGCTGCTTGCCCCCACCAGCCGAGCAGCTCGCGTACCGAGAGCGACATGGGCTGGCCTGCCTTCACCGCACGGCGGGCCTCTTTGAGGCGCTCATGCCGCTCGGCCACGGTAAGACGCGGTGCGTTCTGTTCCCCCGCAGACCTCTCTCCCCCTGCCGATTCCGCTGTCGGCTGGTTCTGGGTGGCCACCTGGTCCAACAACTGCTGGCGCAGGTCATCCAGGTACTGCCCGTCCTCGACCTGCCAGGCGGACCAGCCGTCGAAGCTGCCGTAGCCGACGGCGATACGCGCGGCCCTGGACGGGGACCTGAAGACCTTTCCGCTTGCCAGCAGCCGGATGCCTCCACCCTCGTCGGTGGTCGCTTCGGCCAGGTGCGTCTCTTTCTTCCGGGTGCGGTGGAAGGTCAACTTCGTATGATCGGTCAGCAGGCCCGCCTGCAGCAGATCACCGATCGTTACCCGGCGTCCGTCCAGCAAGTACGGATGTGCCGCCGTGGTCGCACCACTTGTCCCGGATGTCGAATCACTCACGGCTTGTTCCTCCCTGACAGCACACAGCGCGCCATTGACTGACGCCCACCGCGATCGTAAAAGACCCTTCGGTCCCACTGCCCGCAGGGGCGCGGCAGGGGACCGCCGGACTGGGGCGTGGTGTCGCGCGGAGGGGGGAGGACGTCGTTGGCGACTTCAGCAGGCCGGTCCCTGAGATGGCAGAGTGCAGTAGCCCCGCGTGCCCGGCCCTGCGGATTCGGTCCCGGCAGCCGCCGGCTGAGCCCAGAGCAGCCCGAGCCCGACGAACAGGGCCTGCATCTCAGGAGGGTAGGTACTGAAACCGTCCCGTACGGGATACAGGCGCTTTCGGAGCTGGACCTCGCGGCCGGCTATGACGGGCCGGTAGGAGTCGGCGACGATGATCCGTCCGTCGTCGTCGGCCAGCGGGCCGACGTCGACAAGGTGCTGCCGAGCGGCCGTAACAAGCTCCACGCAGCGCTCGATGCGGCTGCGCCGCACCTGCGGCCCAGACCCTGGAGCGTGTGTGTCGTCCGGGACCGGTTCCATCTGCAGGTCGGCGAGTGTGGTGCGCTGAGCCTCGCGAAGTTCCTTCCAGCGCACGTGCTGTTGCTGGAGCCACTTGCCGAGGTCGCCGCCTCGGTAGATGCGAGGGCCGCCAAGGAGATCGGCCCGTGTGCCGCCTTCGGCCTTGAACAGGCGCAGCCGTACAAGCTGACGGTGCCAGGCCGCGGTCCACGGCACGCCCGCCGGTACCCGCCACACACCGATGGCGTCCATTTCAGCGTCCTGGACGTCCAGGCGACGCCGTTCGGCCAACATCACACCGATCGGGATCGCGTCCCCGCCGACGGTGACCCGCTCGCCCCTGCGGGGCAGCAGGTGCCCGTGTGTGTCGGCGTAGGCCCGCGCAGCTGCCAACAGCAGGGCGCGTCCACCGGAACGCGGATTCCACACGAACCCCATCTCTGCCAGGTAGTGCATGAGGTCCGGATGCACCCGGGGCCCGTCCCTGAGCCACTTCGCCCGCGCTGCCTCATGGTCGCCGCCCAGATGCTGGCTGAGCCGGTCCAAGTCCCGCGTGTCCGCGCGGGCATTGCGCCGCAACCTGTCCAGCTCCTCGGCAAGCCGGATACCGCCCTCCTCCCAGTCCCCAGGCACCCTCAGATGGCCGTGCCGCTCCTGGAACACGGTCGCAGCTTCCACGACCCGCAGCATCTCCCCAGCCGCCGGATCGTTCACCATGCGGATGCGCAGCCAGTCCGCCACTGCCCATGCCGGGCGTTCCCGCATGAACTCGAGCATGCCCGCGGACTGCTGCGCACGCTGCTCCTCGGCTCCGGTGAGCACCCTGTGCATGGAGGAAGGGGAGCAGGCCGCGCCGTCGTCGGACTCGTAAGATTTCACCGCGCGCGCAACTTTGGTCACCTGACCCCAGCCTGCTTTCTTGCTCGACTCTTCGCCCTGCAGGGTGTGCGCCCCGGCAGCCTGCGCCAGCTCCTACGGTGCCGTGCGGCTACTGCAACCGACTCCGCGGCGGGACGGTGATGCTCTCGACTGCGCGCTTGCGGCGCGCTGGGCCCCCGCAGGCGCGATGATTGCTGGTCCCATCCCAGCACAGCCAGCGCCTCGGCCGAGGCGCTGGCCCCCCTTGAATGCGTGCCCGTCCGCTAGCTGGAGCGCTACATCAGCCGCTGCCACCCACAGTGGCCTCGGTTCGGCCTGGCGCACAGAGACGTAGAGATGTGTCCCTGTCTGTCCCTGCCTATCGAAGGAATTCCAGGACACGTCTGGGCAACGGCGGGCTACCGTGCGTCTGCATCTGCCCGGTTGCGCAGTACGTCCGCGCTCCCGCCCGATTGATCAGGGCAGGTAGAGCTTGGCCGGGGCAGCAGGGGCGGCGGGAGAGTCGGGCGCTGCAATCTGATAGCCCATGGCGCGCAGCACCTCAACCGCCTGGTCCGGAGCGTCGCGGACAGCCGAACGCAGCTGCTTGTCGCGCCATCGGCGGATCCCGTCGGTCAGAACGCCTTCCCAGCCTGCGACCGTGTCTACGTCGAACTCGTGGACGATCATCAGCAGGACGTCCTCAAGGCTTGGCCGCATCCGATGACCGCCGACGGGGAAGTGCAGCTCTGCCAGCCCCGGGCGCCGCTTCCTTTGCAGCATTCTGCCGGGTCTGCCCGAGTCCGACAGCCGCTGCAGCCAGGAGATCTGATTGTGGTGTGCATGCACATGCATGTGTGCGCCCGGTGGCCATGTCCAGCCGCGGACGTACTCGTAGCGAAGGAGAGGCTCGGGGTCCTGCCGGTAGTGCAGGGCGAGCGTCGACTTGTCCACCGCCAAGAACTCGGCGGCCTGGTCCCAGCAGCAGTAGTAATTCATCGCCAGGGTCAGTTCGGGCTCGCCGTTGATGTACAGCTCGATCCGGCTCTGGGTCAGCTCGGACGCTTCGCCAGCGACCGTCGTCACCCACAGCTTGCGACCTGTGCGGAAGGCGTGGAACCGCGGCGCACGCGGAAGGACTCCGCTGAGGGTGGCCGTCAGCTCCTCGGCGAAGTCTTCCGCAACTTTGTGCAGGGCTATGAGGCCCGCTTCGTCAGACACCATCGAGAAGGTAGTCCAACCCTTGGAGCGTCTGCCAGATGTCCTGTTCCTCAGAGCTGAGCTGGTACGTCTCAGCCCGCTCGGCGAGCTCCTCCGCGGACAGCCGAGTGCGGGCCAAGAGCTGGGCCCGCCACTGGGCGATCTCCTCGGGCGTCTTGTCCACCACAGTCGGCATTGCGATATCCCTTCATGCGCTATCCCCATGTCCTGACCGCAGTGAAGCACGAGCCACTGACATCGGCCCAGTGCGCCCACCGCGCAGGCCAACGCAGCACCAGACGACCACAACACGAGGACTACGGTCCCGCTGCACCAGCACCGGGCAGAAATCATCAGCACCTTCCTCGCCATCTCGACGAGAAAAATGCTGGCAGGACAGAGCTGACAGGCAGGGCGCCAAGTGGTGCGCCATCGAGGAGAGGGGTAGGAGGCGGCGCAGTATCGTTGCGGCCGTGATCTCTGCAGTTCCGCGCTCAGCGGTCACCCCGGCGCCACGAGCGGTCGCTGGGAACCTGCTGCCCGGAAGGATGACGAGCGTGCCGACCCCGGCCGACATACCGATCACCCCGGAAGAACGCTGGGGGGAACTCGGCCTGTACGGGGCCCGCGGCATGACCGGCGGCGAGGCCCTGGCCCACACCCTCGACTCCGCAGCCGGCCGACGCATCCCGCCGGTGACCACCCGCCGTGGCCTGACAGTCCGGCTGCGCTACCTCACCTGGGGCAGCCGCGGCAACCACTGGCTGAGAAACGCGGGAATCAGCGTCACCGGCCGGACCATCAACCGCTGGACCAACGGCGTACAACGGCCCCGCCCCGACAACCTTCGCCTGATCGACCGGGCGTTCTGGCGCTGTCGCCGCGCCAGTCTCGCCGACCACTACAAGCAGCGTCTGTGGGACGACGGCCGTGGCAGCCGCATCGAGATCCACCCCGTCGACCAGAGGAATGTCCAGTCCAGCCGGCAGCGCGAGTTGCGCGTGCGGAACATCAATGTCCGCCACGAGTGGCAGGCCGTCGTGGACGCTTGGAGCAGCAACGACCACGGCACGCTGGATGAGCTGTGGACGCGGATCGTGGATGACCTGGGGTCGGATCACCACGCCTACACCTACGTCTCCCACCTTGGATTCGGCGTCTGAATCCCGCCCGGGCCCAGCCTTCACGCCGCCGCACACGGATCGGGTGCAACCTCGACCAGCCTGTTTGCGAACCGCCAGATCGCCTCTCATGCCAGGCCACGGCCCGGTACCCCCGGCTTTGTGCGCGCTGATCCGCTACCCATGAGCGCCCTTGCGGAGGAATTCAGGCCTGGCCGGCCACCGACCAGGCCATGGTGAGGTCCGGCTCGAAAGGTTCATCGCCGAACCGCCAGGGCAGACAGGTCAGTTCTTCCAGATGCGTATCGGCCGGGGCGTCGTCATGGGGGAGGGGGGCGGGGAGGCGGCGCCACTTGCCTTGCGCGGGATGGCCCGCTCCGGCAGCGAGCGGCGGTGCACCGTGGCGCTGCATCCAGATACTCACCGGCATGAGAGCAAGCGTGGCAGGCATCTGCCACTCCTCCAGCACCTTGTCCACGGCGTCCAGCCACGCTTGGTCCAGCTCCACACCCCAGGTGCCGCGCATGCGGCGACGCTCTCGTGCTGCCAGCATCTCTGCGAGGCGGACGGCCTCGGGATACACCGCCAGCGGTGCTATGCGCAGATCGCTGCCGATTCCCGTGCCGAGCAGCCGGCCACGGGCGCCCCACACCGGCGGGCACAGGGACGGGATGTTCCACCAGCACGCGGCGATGTGCAGGGCGTCCGCGAACAGAGCCCGCCCGCCGCCGCCCAGACGCCGCTCCAGCAGGAGACGCCGGCGGTGGGCATCGACAACGTCGGGCAGGTTTTCGAGCGGCAGCCAGGTCACCCCGGCCTCCCGCAGATTGTCGAGCCACCGCCCGTGCCGCGCACACACCCGCCACCGGGTCACCGACACCAGATACACATCGGACGGCCTGCGTTTGGCCACCGCGCACAGGTCGCAGGCCCGCACCAAGAACACCGGGCCCTTGGTCCGCCACTGGGGCCACTCCCATGCCGGCTCCGGGCCCCCGTCCAGCAGATGATGCTCCTTCAGGTGCGGCAACGTCCGTTGCAACACGGACACGCTGCGCCCGGTCAGCCCCGCCAGCCGCTCAAGAGCCGGGGCATTGAGATAGACCTCGGTGGTCTTGGCCGGCATGGCCTTCGTCCCGTCCCCGATCTTGTGCATGAGGGCATCGGGCGGCATGTTGTTCAGTGCTGCCAGACGGCCGACGAAGGAGCCCGTCGACTCCCCGGAGATGAGCCTCGCCTGCCGCGCCAAGGGCGTTGGAGCTCTCCAGATGCGGGGCCGTTTCACGGCGCGCCGTGTCCGGCTGCCGGTCACCGTGGCCCCGCTTGCGTCTGTTCGCCTCACGCATCCCCCTCTGCACGGACGTGGCAGGTACTCCTGCATTCGGCATCAACCGGACCGGCTGGCTGACTCCGGTGGGCTCCTGCATACAGTGCAGGAGCCACAGCATGATCGTCCTGCACCACCCGATCCTAAGGACCCGTGTGTCTCTCGCATCTCCCACCCTGCGCCCCCACCAGCGTGAGGCGGTCGAAGCAGTCACGAACGCTGTCGTCGCGGGAGAGCGCCGGGTCACCGTGGTATCGGCTTGCGGCACGGGCAAGACCCTCACCGCAGCCGCTACCGTCCACCGCCTCGCACCCGAGGGCATCGCGCTGGTGGCCGTACCCACCCTGGCGCTGCTGACCCAGACCATCCAGCGCTGGCGGCAGGCCGGCCGTACCGGGCTGGCCGTGGGGGTGTCCTCGCTCACCCAGCGCCGCAGCGGACTGGATCCAGCACAGGCACTCATGACGAACGACCCCGAACACATCGCCGCACTTCTCAGCGAGGCGCACGGCCCGGTCACCGTCTTCGTCACCTACGCCTCGCTGCCCGTCATCCGGCGCATCCACCACGACTACCGCGTCCCGGCCTGGGACATGATGGTCATCGACGAGGCCCACCGCACCTGCATGCGCGTCGGGAGGGGATGGGGCGCCATCCACAGCGACGACGCGCTGCCCGCGAAACTGCGCCTGTTGTCGCCGCTCGGTTTTTCTGCGTTGCTTTGGGGTTTGTGGGCTGGGACTTCGCAGTTCTTCTGAGTGGCCTCTGCGGGGGTGGTGCTTTGTAGCGCTGGTCTGAGCAAGGGCGATGTCTTCTTGACCTGCGTGTGTGTGGTTGTGCAGGTTGACTGAGCGTGGTGCTGTTCCAGTGGGTCGCTATTTGGGGCGCGGTTCTGTGGAGTGCTGCGGGTGTGTTTGGGCGTTACTGCGGCGGGTGATCGGGTCGATTCCGGGGCGGGCTGGCTCGGCGGCTGACGCAGCGCCGAGGTTTGCGAGCTGGTCTCTCCAGTGGTGTCGCCATTGTCCGCGTGTGGCATCGTCTGCCAGTGCTGCGTCTACTGGTGTGCTCTTGCCGAAAGGCCACAGGGGTTCGGTGCCAGAGCCCAGGCAGAGCCGGGCGAGGAATGAGCGGCGCACGAGGTCGCGCATGCGGTCGACTGCGAAGGCGAGGGCGACGCCGAACATGGCACCGTCGGGGACGGCGGAGACTGATGTGATGATCTTGACTAGATCTTTTTGCTGGATGCTGCCGCCGTGGACCAGGCGGGAGCGGAGCTCGTAGAGCTTGGTGATGTCGCTGAAGATTGAGGTTCCGGTGTCCGTTGTTGTGGCCAGCAGTGCAGCGGCCCGGTTCTTGAGCCGGAGTGAGAGACCTTCGCCTTTGTCGTCGCCGGTCAGGACAGCCTCAAGGGCGGTGGCGAGGTCGACGATGCGTTCGAAGTTGTCGCCTTCTTCGTGGGCGCGGTTGTACCGGTACAGGGCCGTGTCAAAGGACGTTGCCGCCATGCCGTCGCGCTTGATGACCACCGCGTCGATGAAGTCGCTGAGCGCGGCGAAGGCCGGCGCGTCGTCGGGGGAGAGTCGGACGACGCGCTCAAGGAGGGAGCCCAGCTGCACGGGGTTGAACGCTCGCGGTTGCGGGCGGATTTCGGCCACGAAGGTTGAGGCGCCGGTGATCTCCCATCCGGATTGATGCGACCCCGCGTGTAGCAGCCGAGCGAGCATCAGGAAACGGCTGATCGTCGAGGATGCCCGACGTCCGGCATCGTATGGGTCATCGCCCTGCGGAACAGCAGCAGTGGAGACGAGGAGCGCGTGGGGCGGCGCGTAAATGAAGGGAAGATCTCCGTCGAATGCGGTCGGAATGGCCGGGATCAGCTGCTGCGCTCGCTGGACGAGATCGCGACTGTCGGTCTCCCGGTAGACGGTGACTCCGCCGATCTGAACGGGTCCATCCCCCGCGGTGGTGATGTGTGTGACGGCGCGGCAGCAGTGCAGGGTGTACTCGTCGCTGTTGAGGACCTCGATCAGTTCGTCGGCGGACCTGGCCACGGCGGGGCTGTCGGCTTCGAACACGCCGTCGCTGAGCGCACACCGCGCGATGGCAGCCTCGAGGAACCTGAAGACGTATTGGTTTGCGAACTCGGCGTGCCGTCTTTTCAACGGCTCCGCGAACCGCCCGGGATACGCCTGCTCCACGGCCGACTGCAGCTCCTGGAACTCGGGTTGGTGCATGACGTCCGGTCCTGCGTAGTCGCGGCCGACGTGGACGAAAGGCTGGAAGGCGGAGGCTGGGATAACGCGTTGTTGGGTCAGGATCGGGAACGCTGCGCCGATGAACGCGTGTGCAAGAGCCTTGAGGTGCTCCGCTTGGCTGACGCTGTCATGCGCGCGGTGGCCTGTCGTCTGCCAGGTCCAAATGGCGTGGTCCAGGGCCGGCGGTTCTACATCGAGGCGCTCGGCCGCGGCGTAGACGAGCTGGACGACACGTTCGCGCTCGAGCGCGCGCTCGGAGATGCCCAAGGCGGAGGCGATGAACCGGATCACCATGCGGTCCGGCTTGACGTCCGGTAGTCCCAGCAACATGCGCAGATAGCGCCAGGAGACGCCCGAGCCCTGGCCCGGCACAGCAGTCCACGCAGCCCGTGCCTGATCCCCAAGGTCGGTTGTCGCGGCGGCCCGGAAGTGCGCGGCGGTGTCGATACCAAGGCTCAACAGAGCTGCGGCGGCCTGTTGGACTGCTGCGCCCTTCAGAATGGCGCCTGGCTGGGTGGAGACGCGGTTTCTGGTGCCGATGCGGTCGATGAAGGCGTCGGTGCCGCCCAAGTAGTCGTAGAAGGCGAGCAGTTCCGTCAGGTCGTCACCGGCGGCGTCGCCGCCCGACAGTCTGCGCTGCGCGATGTAGCGGTTGATCACGCCTGTGGTGATGGCGTAGCGGGTGCCGACCGACCAGATGGCGTCGATCACTGAGAGCGCGAGGCTGTTGGGGTAGCCAGCGAAGGCCGACCACTGGGTGAGGGGAGGCAGTCTGTCCTCGCACGCGGCGAGGACCTTCTCTACGTCCTCGTCTTCGGACGTGTCACCTGCCGGGACTGCACCGCTCATGCGTAGCGCTCCTGACGAAAGCCGGAGAAGAGGTTATCCCCGGTCCGGTGACCATCGCTATGTGGTCCGCCAACTGCCAGGAGCGGGCAGATGCCTGTCGCCAGCGGAGTCGGGGTGGATGCCGATGGTGGTGAGGAACTGCTGCTGGGTGGGGTGGAGGGTGTTCCAGCGGGTGCGTTGTCTGGCGGCCCACTTCTGGAGGGTCGGAGGGTGGAGCTGGCCGTTGATCTGGTGCAACTTGGTTTGTTGGTAGGTGCGTTGCCAGATGCTGGGCCAGGGTGGGTTCCACCAGGGGTCGAGGGCGTCAAGGACGTGGCTGGTGGTGGGGGAGAGGCGGCCGTGTCGGGCTGCGCGGCGTTTTTGCACCAGCCAGCGGCCCAGGGGGAAGCCGTCGTGCTGGCTGTCTGCGCTGGGGGAGAGGTGTCCGTGGAGGTTGGCGTAGGCGCGGGCGTGGGCGAGTCCGGGGCTTGTGGGGTAGACGCGGCTGGTCCGGCGGCGGGCGGTGGCTTCGGGGGTGATGGCCAGGTCGGTGAGGAGTTGTTGCTGTTGGGGGCGTAGCAGTGTCCAGGCGGTGTGTTGTGCTCTGATCCAGGTTCGTACGTCGGCCGGGACACCGTGGGGGCGGTTTTGTGTGGTGCGGGCGCGGGTGCAGGCGCGTTGCCAGGCCAGGTCCCAGGGCGGGTTCCACCATGGGTCGATCGTGGTGAGGGCCTGGTGGCGGGCGTTGGGGGTGGTGTCGCGTCGGGCTTGTTGGCGTTGGTCGTTGAGCCAGCGGCCGAGGGGGAAGCCGTCGTGGACGGTGGAGTAGGTCACGGCCAGGGTGTGGTGGGTGTCGGCGTAGGCGCGGGCGTGCTTGAGCGCGGTTTCGGCGTAGGGGTTGAGGGGCCGGGTGCGGGCGGTCTCACGGGTGAGGCCGATGTCGGCGAGGAGGCGCTGCTGGTCGGGGTGGAGGTCGTCGTAGTGGGTGCGCTGCAGGCGTAGCCAGGCGCGCTGGGTTGGGGCGAAGCTGCGGAAGTGGTGGTCGGCGTCGAGCTGGTGGCCGGCCTTGATGTGGTCGTGGATCTGCTGCCAGGCGTGCTGCCACGCCAGGCTCCAGGGCGGGCACCACCAGGGATCGACCGCCGACAGGGCCTTCGTCGGGGCGGATGGAGGTGTGCCGCGGTGGGCGTGGTCGCGGGCGTGCTGGCGTTGCCGGCGCAGCCACCGCCCGAGCTGGAAGCCGTCGTGGACGGTGTCGACTGCGGCGGCGAGGGTGCCGTGGACGGCGTGGTAGGAGCGTGCGTAGCCCAGGGCGGTGGCGAAGTCGGCCTCGCTTTCGGCGGGCCGGGCGGTGGCACTTCGGGCCTGGGCCGCGGTGATTCCGATGCGGGCGAGCAGGCCGTGTTGGTCGGGCAGGAGTGTGTCGTACTGGGCGCACTGGGTGGTCAGCCACGTGGCGAGCGCGCTGCCGGTACCGGGGAACCCGGCCGCGGTATCCAGGACGTGACCGCCGTCGACGTGGGTGCGTGCCTGGTGCCAGGAGCGTTGCCATTCCAGTGTCCAGGGCGGGTTCCACCAGGGGTCGATCGCTGACAGGGCCAGCGCGCGGGGGGAGGGGGTGCCGTGCCGCAGTTGGTGGGCGCGGTCCTTGCTGCGCTGGTTGGAGAGCCACTGCCCCAGCTTGATTCCGTCCTGGACGGTGTCGGTGGTCGCGTTGACCAGCGTGCCGTGGGTGTCGGCGTAGGTGCGGGCGCAGGCGAGGACGTGCTGGAAGTGGGTGGCCATGTGCTTGCGGCGGGGCCGGGCCGCCCGGGCGCTCTCGCGGGTGAGGCCGATGTCGGCCAGGAGGCGCTGCTGGCCGGGATGCAGGGTGTCGTAGCCGGTGCATTGGTTGTAGAGCCATTCGCCCAGGTTGAAGCCGGTGGTGGGGAAGCCGTGTTCGGGCCGCAGGGCTCCGCGGGCGCGGGTGTGGTCGCGGGCCTGGTAGTAGAAGCGCTGCCACATCACTGTCCACGGTGGTCGCCACCACGGATCCAGCGTCTCGAGTTCCGCGACGTGTTCGGGTGGCATCGCGGGGAATTTCCGGTGGTTCGACAGCCACCGGCCCAGGGCAAAGCCGTTGAACCGGCTGTGGATCGGTGCGGCGAGGTGGCCGTGGACGGCGGCGTAGGCACGGGCGTGCGCCAGACCGGTCGTGAATGCCTGGGTCGATGTGTGCCGAAGTCCCAGGTGAAGCCGCGTTGCGCCCTCTGCCTTCTCTGCCCTGTGGGCGGTGTCGCGGTAGGCCTGCAGTTCCCGGGCAACGGGCCGGGGCCGGTGCGTCATGTGCAGCGTCCACAGCCGGCCCGCGGCGGCCTCGTCCGCAGGGGAGCGTACACAGTGCTGCGCCCAGACCAGCAGGGGACCGGCGGAGGTCGAGGCGATCCGCTCGGCAAGCCACGGCCGCCTCGTGACCCGTGCCAGCTCGGTGACCAGTTGTGGGGCGTACCCGAGGGTGTGCGGCACATGCCCGCCGGTGTCGTCGAGCAGTCGCTGCCGGGTACGTTCGCCGGTGAGGACCGAGGCGAGGGCGACCGTCTCCGGATAGATGACCGCGTCCCGCACCAGCAGCCGCCACCAGCCCTGATCAGCCCCAGGCGGCGCAGTCTGACGTTCCCGGCGCGGCCACTGCTCCTCCTCGGGCCACTGCTGCGCCCACCAGGAGACGACCACGGCATGGGCGACCGCGAACGCCTCGACCGCGTCGGGCCGATGACGCAGCAGCGCCCAGTGCCGCCGGTGTGCCGAGAGCATCTCGGGCAGCCCCGCCAGATCGATCTGCTCGGTGCCGGCCGGCGCGCCGTCGATCCAGTGGGTGCCGAGCATCCAGTGCCGGTGGCGCGGGCAGATCCGGGTGTGCGGTTTCAGGTACAGCCGGGCGGGCTTGGTCCGTCCGGTGCGCGCGGCGGTGCACAGCCTGCAGCCTTCCCCCGCGGCCGGCACCACGCTCCCGAAGCGGAACCGCCCGGCCGCACCCGCCCCGTCCGGCGAGAGGGGCTCTTGGGCGCTCCAGGCGGGCAGGGCCCGCTGAAGGATCTCCTCGGGCACGCGGCTGAACGCGGAGACGCGGGCGCGGGCTTCGGCGTTGAGGTACATCTCGCCATCCGTGCGGTAGCCCTTGAACAGGCCTCCGCCGACCTGGAGGAGGGCGGGGATGAGGTCTCTGACGCCGAGCCGGTAGCGGTCGGCCAGCCGGTCCAGGTACGACAGGTTCGTCTCGCCCTGCAGCGGTGCGAGTCGCACCGGCCCTGGACGTGCCGCAGCCGTACGCTGCGGCTGCGGCTGCGGTGGAAGAGAGTCGTGCATGAGGGGGCAGAGGTCGTTCCTGGAGGGTTCGGATGTGCTGGCATCCGAGCAGCGGCCAAGTGGGGGAGCGGGACGGACGGTTGAGGAAGACGCCGGCAGTCAGGGCTGGCGTTGCGAGGGCATCCGGCGGCGGTGCGGTGCCCGGGCCCGTTGTTCGGCGGCGCTGTCGAGCTCGATCTGTTCGAGCATTTTCTTGGTGATCTTCTCGGTGCCGTCCAGCAGCGAGACCAGGGCGGCTTCGCGGATGAGGTGGGAGAGGCTGCCCATGCGGCCGCCGGTGCGGGCGTGCAGGTAGGCGGCGTGCGTGAGCAGCGTGCCGGGCCGGTGGCGGCGCAGCCGCAGGGCGCTGTCCATGCTGTGTACCAGGTCGTGCCAGATCTGCTTGTCGGCTGGGCTGCCGTGGCGCAGCGGCTGGTTGCGCACGATTTTGAAGCGGCCGGCGAGCTGGGAGCCGCGCACACCGGTCAGCAGCGGCGAGGATTCGACGTCGATGCCGGAGTAGACGAAGGTGGCCGGGATCCGCTCGCCGAGGTACTTCAGCTGGTCGGAGGTCTCGGCGCCGGCCCGGCTGCGGGTGTCCATCAGGTGTACGTCGTCGACCAGGACCAGCTGGGTGCCCATCTCGCACAGCAACTCGCACACGGCGTTGGTGATCTGGATCTGGTTCATCCGCTCCAGCATCGGCAGGCCGAGGAAGCGGGCGAACTCGCTGATGAGCATCTTCGGCGTGGAGGACGGCGGCACCGTGATGAACAAAACCGGCAGACGCTCGTCCTGGTTCGGGTGGCGGCGCCGGTCGGCGAGTTCGACGGTGCGCCCGAGCTGCTGCATCGCGGTGGTCTTCCCGGTGGTGGCCGGCCCGGAGATGATCAGGCCGCGTCTGGCTCCGCCCTGCTGGCCGCGGTTGAGCAGCAGCAGGCGGCGTACCGCAGTGGAGATGATGTCCATCGCGGGGGTCTTCAGCACCACGAACCGTGCGTGGTAGTCCTCCCGTTGCTCCAGCGTCCATTCCTGGTCGTCGGCGTCCCGTGCCGGTGCGTGGGGCGTGTCGACGAACTGCTGCCATCCGTCCCACGTGGTCAGCGGACTGAACGTGCTCGTGGTGGCGGGCTGGGCCGCTGTCACCATGCCTGGGCCTCCTGGTACGGGTCGTAGATGCGCATGCCGCCCGCCCCGGTGGCGCCCGGTGTCTGCTCAGCGGCCTGGTCCCGGGGCGTTTCGGCCGTCGGCTCGGATGCTTCATCCGCGCGGCCTGCCGCGGCGTCCTGGCCGTCGGCGAGGGCGGCGAGAAGGTAGTCCTCGTCGTCCGGGTCGTCCTCGATGTCGTCCAGGCTGTCGTCGGCGTCCCAGCCGTCAGCATCCTGAAGCGGGACGGTGAAGGAACCGGGCAGCCCGAACGAGGCCCCCGGTGCGAGAGGAGCAGGCCACTGCTGCGGGGTGGTGGCGGGGGAGGGATCGGTCATCTGCGCGGCCGCCTGGGCCCGGGCGGCTACCGTCCGCTCTCGCCTGCTGCCTAGTCCCTGGCCGGCACGGCGCAGCAGCTCATCGAGTGCCTGGGCGATCGCTGCCTCGTGCTCTTCACGGCCATGCCGGCGTTCCACGGTACGGCGGACGTGGTCGAAGGTGAACGCGGTGAACGGGCGCCTCACCGCCCCCGCGTGGACCCACGGCACCTCGAGCCATCCCTCGGGCAGGCGCACCCACACCCGGTTCGGATCGTAGGGGTTGTGGTGGACCTCCCACCGTCCGTTCTTGTCCGCACGCGGTGAGCGGCGGCGCCGGTAGGGGTTCAGGCCGGGGTGGTCGTAGGTGCGGTAGCTGAAGCGGACGCCGTAGTCGTTGACGGCCTGCCACCGAAGAGGCAGCAGCTCGACGTAATCATCGGCGGACAAAGGCACCGGTACATGCCCCGTCAACGCCACCAAAGCCGCCCACATCTCGTTCGGGGAGACGGCGACCCGCGGCATCATCGGGTGCCGCAGCGCCTCGTGCCGGCGCTCCTGCCACCCGCAGATGACCCACTCGTCCAGCAGTTCCTGAAGCTGCGTCAGGCTCCAGCAGGCATCCTGCTCCGCGGCCGCGCCCCGCTGGGAGACGTCCGAGCCGGTGTGGCCCGGCAGGTACTGGCTGAACCCGTCGGCAATCGCGCGGAAGGTCCGCTCCACGTTCCCCTTTGCCGGGCCGTTCGCCGGCGGCACCGGCTGCACCGACACCCCCAGGCTCTCGCACGCCGAGACGAACGACGCCGACACGTACACCCGGCCCTGGTCCACGACCACCGTCTCCGGCATGATCACCGGCCGGGCGGCAGCCTGCTCCAGCCGCGCGTCCAACGGGATCAGCCGCTCGTAGGGGATGACCGACCGCTGCATGGACAGTGCCGCATCCCAGCCCGGCCGCATCGCCGCAGGCACCACCATCTGCGCCAGCAGCGTCGCCGCGTCCACCGACGTCGTGCCCACCGGACGCACCACCGCGGCGCAGATGCTGCGCGTCGCCACGTCCAGCGCGATGCACAGTTCAAGACGGCCGGTCACCCCGTCGTCCAGCACCGCCAGTACATCCAGCGGTGTGCTGTCCAGCATCACCAGCTCGCCCGGCCGCAGTGCCACCGTCGGCGTGAAGGGAGGTGCCGGCCGCGACGCATGCCACCGCCGCTGCGCCGCCGTCCCCAAAAGGCCCTGTCCGTCGGCCACCGCGTGCACCAGCCGGTTGAACGTCGACGCCGGAGGCAGGGCCACCGCCCCGGCGCCGTACTCCTCCTCCAGCAGCCACCCCACCCGTCGGCGCAGCCGCACCAGCGTGCCCGTCGACCGCTCCCGCTGTCCCTCCAGCACCTTCCTGACTGCCGCGACCACCCGCTCGTCGGCCCGCCCCACCGCCGATCGCTCCCGCGCCGCCCGGCCGTCCACCAGCCCCCACAAGCCCTCGCTGCGGTAGCGCGCCCGCATCCGGCGCACCGTCGCCGCACTCGCCGCCCAGCCCGCCGCCGTCAACTCCTCGGCCTTGGCTCGCTCCCGCTGCGCCAGGCTCCGTGTCGCCGGATCGAACTGCTCACGCGGGGCGCCCTGCCCGACCGCGTCAGGAAAGCCGGTCTCCACCTCCCGCACATGCCGCTGCCACGCCAGAGCCCGCTCCCGCACCTGTTCCGGCAGCGCCTCCAGCAGGCCGAACGGCGGCACGCTCCCCGGCGCCGGTCCGCCTTCCACCTCGAAGGACGGATCGGCGAACAGGTAGGGCAGCAGCACCACCGCCGAGGCGCCCTCGTCGGTCACCAGCGTGGCCCGGGCGCCCTCCAGCACGGCGAGTGTCCATACCCGTCCGTCGTAGCGAAGGCGCGCCCCGACCTCGACAACCGCCTGCGTCACGCCGCTTCGGCCTCCTGCCGTGCGACCGAGATGGCGGCACGCTCGTGCAGCGGCTCGTCCAGCCGCACCCGCAGCACACCGCTCCACAGCGCGTGAAAGACCGCAGGCCACACGGCGATCGGGTCACCCAACTCACACACCGCCTCCACCGCCGGCCGCGGACTGGCGAACACCTCCGCCAGAGCTGGCATCCGCGGCCCTGCGGCGTACCGGGGATGCCGGTAACCCGCCAGCCACCGCACATTGGCCACCAACACTGGATCCGGCGGCCCCGCCAGCCGGTAGGACCAGCCCGCTGCCTTGGCGGCAGCCGCCACAACCCGTGCCCGCGCCGCCAGCCGGACAGAGGGTCCGCTGCGTCCGGCGCAGTCGAGCAACAGGCCTCTGCCGTCCTGAAGCCTGGCCATCAGCTGCGGCGCATGACCGACGGCCTTGCTTTCCTCACGCCACACCAGCTCCACTGGCCGACAGGCCAGCGCCACCACCGCCGGTTCCCGGTCCAGCAGCATGAGCTGGGTCCGCATGACACCGGACCCGTACGCCACCAGCCGCGAGGTCGTCGACGACCACCACCAGCCCGGAGCCACACGCCGCCCGGACCGGACGGGGAAAGGCCGTACCGCAGGACTCTCCTCGAAGACGACGTCCTGCGCAGCCTCAAGCCACGGGACCTGACGCGAGCACCCCAGAGGGTCTCGAAAGCGCACATCGATCAGGCCGGCATCTACAGCCGCAGCTTCTTCGCGTCGAACAGCACCACCCGTACTGTGCGGCTCGGGGATGCGGCACCCGGCCCCGGGCACCGCGGACGATGTGGCCTCCTGGCTGCTGTCGATGATCACGAACTCCACACAACGCCATGCCTGACCTGCCGCGCAGGAGAACCGGCCGGTAACCCCCAACCGCCACAACTGCGTTACCTCGCAAGCCTGTTGGGCTGCGTGCGCGGGCCAGGATGCCACCCAAGCTCGCCGGTGTCAGTGCGAACTCCTGCACTTTCCGGCTGCCGGTCCGCCCTTCTTCGGCGCCCTTTGCCGCTCCCAGAGCGGACTGTGGCGCCAGGGTCGTTGCTCAGCCGCCGCCGGCGTCAGCCTTCGGTACGGCTTGCTGCGAGCACCCGGGACAGCTCCGCGGCGGGCATTCCCGCCCACCGGGCGACCTCTTCCAGAGGCATCCCGGCGTTCACCGCCAGCAGGGCGGTCCGCTTCCAGGCGTTGTCGATGAGGGCGGCGCTGTGGCGGAGAGTGCGGAGGAGCTGTTGGGCGACGTCGGCGGTCGGCCCGGTCTGTACCCCGCGCAGCTGCAACAGTTGTTCCTCGGCGTTCTTGATCGTGCTGGTGATCAGTGCCCGCTGTTCGGCGGGCACCGTCGCGCGCCACATCGTCCCCGAGCCGGGCGCCTTCTTCTCCTTGCCCAGTACCCGCAGCTGTCCGGCCATGGTGGCGGGCTGGTGTTCCTGGCGCAGCCACCAGGGGTCGTTGTCGTATCCGGGCGGTCCGCCGGCGCCGCGGCGGAGGCGGATGACGGCGCCCATCCAGGAGGTCAGCGGGCCGCCGTAGTCGGTCGCCGCCAACGGCCCCAGCCACTCCCGCCCGACCCGCTCACCGAGCCTGCGGCAGAACGCCCCGTCGGCAGGCAGCCCCCGCGGCCGCCCGGCACCACTGTCGGCCCACACCAGTTCGGCCATGGCCGGGTCCAGCAGCGCGTCGGCAACAGCCACCACCTCGGGGAAGACGACCGCGTCCCGCCCCACGATCCGCCACCACTCCAGCTCCGCCCCGGCGTTGCCGCCCGCGACCTGATGCAGCCGCCCCGGCCAGATGGTCTCGCGCTCCCAGTGCAGGGCCTGCTCCCACCACCGGGCGACCACCGCATAAGCCAGTGCGAACACCCTCTCCGGCTCTGCTCCGGCCCGTGCTGCCCGCCGCGCCACACCGGCCCACCGCCGCTGCGCCGCGGCTACCTCCGGCACACCCCGCACGTCCAGATGCTCAAGCGGCTGGTCGGCGTCCGCGTCCAGGAGCCACCGCGGGTGCCGGAGGCACACCCGTTCCCATCGCGGCGCGTACCGCACCACCCGCACGGCCGTCCCCGTGCGCCCGGCGGTGCACAGGCGGCAGCCGAAGGCGACCGGCCCGGCGACCGCGCCGCCGGTCCGCCACGCCGCCGCCGGCACCCCGTTCTTTCCGGCCGACAGCTTGGCGTCTTCCTGTCCCCAGGACGGCAATGCCCGCGCCAGGACGTCTTCCTCGACGCCGCACAGGCCTGCCAGGAGCTGTCGTCCGGCTGCGTTGAGCAGCACCTCGGCGTCGGCCCGCGCGCCCCCGCCGTCGTGCCCAGGCGGGTAGTTGCGCCACTGCCAGCACAACCGCAGCACTTTCGCTTCCATCCTGTAGCGGTTTGCGATGCGGCAGATCAGCGACGAGGTCGTCTCCCCCCGCAGGGGGGCTGTCCGCAGGAGGGCGGGGCGATGGGTCACTTCACTACGGTCTCGTGTTCGCCGATCCGGGTGGGCTTTTTCGCAGTAGGTGAAGGGGCTTCTCGGGGGCCCGCAGAGCCAAGCAGTGGCTCGAGGGCACGATGCGGCCAAGCCCAAGTGTCTACCTGGAGCTTGTCGACGCAGGTCGACACACTCCAAGCTTCCGTACGGTGATGCACCGGAGGCTGGCCGGCATCGCTTCTTCGGGACAGCGTTGACAGATGCGGGAGGTTGCACAGACCGGTACGGATCTCTGCCTGCTCGGCTGGGTTCTCGCTCTGCCGATTGTCAGTGCTCCGTGGGACTCTTTGAGTACGCCAGTGACGGACCGAGTGGAGAGTGTTGAGGTGTGTGCCATGGCCGTGCGTGTTCGGCATACAGATCCACCCGCGCCGTCCGGGTGCCGGTGGTGCGGTGAGGAAAAGAGCAGACACGGCCGACGGTGGGTGGCTTCTGCTGGAGTGCACTCGTGGGAGGCGCCCACCCGTGAGCAGCGTCTGAGCAGGATGAAAGCCCGCCGTTCAGCGCGGCTGGCTCATTCGTCCTCGGACCAGTGACGCAGCCCAGCCTCGCTGGCGACCTTGATCGCGTCATTGAACGACTTCACCAGGGCTGGCGGAACATCTGAGGGCTGCCGCAGTCGCTGTGCCAGCTCGACGACCATGCTCTCCTTTTTACGCGGAGCCTGCTCGGAGTGCTGGTACAGCAGGGTGTGAAGCGACTTGCTGAACTTGCCGGTCCGGCGCAGGTCCGCGACGTCCTTGGACGTCCATTGCTGTTCGTCCTTGCGAGGCCATTCGGCGTTCATGGTGTCGGCCCACTGATCGTCGCTGAAGACGTCCTCCAGTTCGTTCGGGTCTCCGAGGAAGAGGCAGTCCTTCTCGGCGAAACCGTACTTCTCCAGACGATTGAGGCTGAACTCCTTTTCCTTGTCGCGGATCGAGTCGCCGTCGACCAGGAACATGACGGTGCGCTTGTGCTTCTTGAGGAATTTGGCGAAGTTGAGGGCGCCGTCGTTGCCGCCGCAGTCCCACAGTGCGATGCCCGCGGACTGGATCGGGTAGCCGAACGCCAGCTTGAACAGTGCCGGCAGTGCCGCGTACTCGGTGGGACCCTCCACGCCGACGAAACACCGTTCGTGCAGGAGGACACTGTTGCGGAAGCCCAGGGAAACCGCCATGTTCGACATGAAGCGCCGGGTGTCCTCGTCGCTGTCCTCTGCGCCGAGTGACTGTACGTAGGCTCGTCCGTCCCGGCTGTTGAGGTGCACGATGTCTTGGATGTCGACGCCGTCGATCAGGTTCAGTGAATGGGTGGCGACGATCACGGTGGACTGCTCGGCCGATGCCGACACCTTGATCATCTGCATGATGCGGCGCTGGTGGTCGTAGTCCAGATGGGTGTCGGGCTCGTCATAGGCGATGATCACGCCGGGACTGTCGTCGGAATCCTCCGACAGCAGTTCCTGACTGGCTTCCCACAGCGCCAGGGAAACTCGGCGTGACCGGCCAGAACCTGCTGCTGTCAACGACACGGCCCGCTGGCCCGGAGCTGCAGCGGTCAACGACAGGCTGTTGACGGTCGGCCGGAACTGGACGCCCGGGTCCACGGTGAAGGCATCGAATGCGCACCGCTCCTCGACCAGCTTCTGTAACCGGACGACGTCGTCTTTGAGGAGAGCGGCGAACTCCTCCTCCAGATCCGTGACTTTCTTCCGGGTCTCCTCCCGCAACGTGTACTCACGCAGCTTCGCCGTCAGGATGCTGCGTACGACTGCTTCGGGAGACTCGGCCGCATCTCCCTTGAAATACAGCAACTGAGGAAGTGCAGAAGCGACCGCCTCGGGCGCCACTACCCAGTCGGTGACTTTGTCGTCGGTGCCGGCGGCGTGCTCCTTGAGCAGCTCTGCCCAGCTGTCCTTCACGTTCGGCTTGCCCTCGGCCAGCTTGAGCCCAAGCTCAGAGGCCAGGTCCCTCAACTCGCCGGCCTTCAGAGGGGTGATGTCCCGCAGGGCCGGATTCCGCGGCACCTCCGTCAACCACTCCAGACAGCTGCGCCCACCCTCCACATAGCGCCGGCGCACCCGCAGAAACGGTCCCGTGCCGAGCGCCTTCTCCTCCGCCGCAGAAAGAGCGAATCTGCCTTCGACCGTGACCGTACGCTGCTCCTCGTCCTGGTCCGCGGGCAACGCTGCGCGCACGGGCTCAGCCTCGGCGAAATCGGAGATGTCGCTATCGATGATGCTGCGTTCACCGAGGAGGACCGCGATCGCGTCTAGGGTCGCTGTCTTCCCACAGTCGTTGTGCCCGGTCAAGATCGTCTGCTTGTGGATCGGAATGCTCTCGACGTGGCCCAACGAACGGAAGTTGCTGACGCTGAGTTCGACGAGTCGCACGCTGCTCCCTTGCAGTACGGCACGCGCGCGTGCGGTGGGCAGCCAGCAACGCGTCGGTGTAACGCCCCCATTTACAACGAGATGGAACTCTAGCGCCTGCCGGGACGTGGGGGAGGGCCATCACCCGAAGGTGCGCTTGGTGGCTCTGGGCTACGTGTTGCTCTCGAGCGGCAGTCGGGAAGCAACTGCCCATCCGGAGCGCCAAGCCGTCGAACTCACGTGAGTGACCAGAGGACGGAGATCTCAGCGCGGATCGAAGCGTGATGCTGGCGGCGTGCCGTTCGGTCAGATGGATGAGCGGGTGGGGCCGGGGCGCGGACGGTGGGGAGGTCGGTTCAGTCGGGTGTGACTGAGCGCTTCAGTTGGCGGGTTGAGCGAGGACGCGCCTTGGCCCCGGCACAGCGGCTGTGCCGAGGTGCGATTGGTCGCGGCAAGCACGAACCTGCTACACCTCGCCGCCCTCCTCCCAACGGCACTCAGTGCAGCGCACCCCGGCGTAGTGATCTCCGCGTTCGGGGTCGGTCGCACCCCACTGTTCGAGCTTGGCTGGCGGGGCGCCGCAGTTGGGGCAGATCACGTAGACGCCGGCTCCGTGAAAGGACACGGCCTTGATAGTCGCCTCGTCCAGGAGCTGTTGGACGCTCTGAAGGAACCCGGTGGTATCGACGCCCAAGATCTTGTTGACGGCGGTCTGGTCGTCGTCTTCGGTCACGGAGACCCAGTACAGGGGGCGCAGGAGCGCCGGGAGTGGCGTGTCGTCCAGACGAACCGGAATGATCCTGAGTCCGTCTTCCAGTCGCCGGATGATCGCAGTATCCAACTCGGACTTGACCCACTCCGACGTGCTGGCGTGCTCGGACCAGCAGACGAGCACAGTGTCGACCGTGTCCAAGGCGACCCCGACTTTGCCAGGAATGGAGTCGCCGGGGCTCAGTTCCCACTCATCGAACCAGGTGTCCACGCCGCCCAACCGCAGCTTCGTGGCGAAGGAGCGAACGGCAGGCTTGTCCTTATGGTTATGGGAAACGAACGCGCGCACTGTTGCTCCTTGTCAGCCCAAAGACCTAGCACAGGTTATCGTCAAGATGACGTTTTCGCATCCGCACTCCGGCCCGCAGGGTGCGCAAGGTGCCGTCGGGGGCTCGCAGTTGCCAGAAAGCAGAGAAGGCGCACCCGAAGGTGCGCCCGCCCTGCCGCCTTGCTGGACCGCAAGCGCTCACCTCGCCAGGTACAGCGCTCATCCGCCAACTAAAACGCTCAGTCACATCGGGGTGTGGGGCCCGCCGGTGGGCGTGAGGTTAGTAGTCGAGGTCGAGGTAGTCGATGTCGTTGAGGGTGACGTCGGAGAGTCCTGTGGCGCGGCCTCCGCCGTCTTGGAAGTAGATCTCTTTAAAGCCTTCGGCGATGATCCCTCGCATTTGCTGGTCGCCGGCGCCTGTGTTGCGGGCGTCGAAGAGGCGTTGTGCGTAGGCCGGGGGGAGGTGGACGGTGAGGCGGCGGAAGCGTCCGTCGTCGGTCGTGCCGACCGGTGCGGTGTATCCGAAGCGGGCCCTCGTCTCCACCGTGATCCCGGTCGCGGTGGCGGCCTGCTTCTGCCGGCGTTTGCGTACCTGTGGCTGCCACCGTTGCCGTACTACGTCGTCGATCCGGTCCGCGATCGCCTTGGGCGGGTGCTTGCGCTCTCCCTTGCGGTAGCGCTCCACCGACCGTTGGCTGACCCCGAGCTCCGCCGCGACGGCCTTGGTCGTCTTGAGCTGCTTCATCAGGAAGTTGATTCGGGCCTGGAGTGTCTTGGGCGGCTGGCGGGTGAACGATTCCCGGTCGGCGCGCTCGATGGCGTCGTCGATCTCCCCCACGGTCTTACTCTCCTTCGTCCAGGACGGCGTCGCCGCCCTTGATGTGGCGGGCCGGGTTGAGGCCCTGCTCCATCAGGTCGACCGCCCACAGCATCGACTGGACGCCCTCCAGCTTTGCCAGGCCCGGCGTGGGCCCGAGGCGGAACCCGCCGGGCTGCGGCTTACCGCTGGCGGCGTACGGCAGGAAGTCCAGCGGGCTGTCGCCCGGGCTCGGGTAGACGACGCAGTCGGAGAGCACGGCGAGCGGGTACAGGCCCGTCATCTTGACCATGTTGTTCAACTTCCGGTGCATGTTGACCCGGGCCTTGCTGATGACGGCGGCGCGGATGTCGGGGCGCCACGTCGGGCGTTCCAGGGCCGGCCACCGCTCGCCCTCCTTGTAGGACTTGCCCTGGGGGCGCTCGCGGAGTTTGCCGACGCCGCCCTTCACGGTGGCCTTGATGGCGGCGAGGACGGCGGTCAGGGCCGGGTCGATCTGCTTGTGCTGCTCCATCGCGGCGAGGAAGGCCCGGTCGTCCAGGTCCTTGGTGACGCCGAGGTCGGCGAGGGTGTCGACGTAGGCGTTCTTCAATCGGTCGTGCCAGGGGTCGAGGTAGGCGCCGGTCTCGCGGCGCAGGTACGCCTCGATCGGGTGGACGTCGTGGCCGAGTTCCTGGGCGTAGGCGACGGTGTGCGTCTGGTACCAGGCCGGGCCGGTCGGGCGGGTGCCGTCCGGGGTGAACGGCGACGGCAGGCGCGGGTCCAGTTCGATGTGGGAGAGGTCTACCAGCCAGCTCCCGGGGATCTTCGGGTTGAACTTCGGGGCGTGGAAGTGGTCGGGCGCGGACAGGCCGACGACCAGGCGGGCCGCGGCGGCGAGGAACGCGGTGTTGAGGTCCAGGCCCACCGCGAAGGGCAGCGTGCACTCCTCATCGCTGAGCGTGTCCACCGAGCGCACCCACTGGTACGCCTCTTCGTTGAGGAATCCGCCGGTCCAGCCGCTGTTCACGACGACGGGGTGTTCGGGGGTGGCCTCCGGCGGCGCCGGGTCCATCGGCTCCGTGCCGAGCGAGCCCGCGTTGTGGCCGGACACCCAGTTCCCGGTCGTCGGGTCCTGCACGGCCTTCGTCGGCGGGCGCAGCGCCGTCATCAACTCCAGGCCCGAGACGGCGGTGGAGCCGCGCGGGGTGATGACCCGGGTCGCGTAGACACCGAGGACGCGGGCGATGTCGGCCGGCTCCATCTCACAGACGCCGGGCCACGACCGCTCATCAAGGGCGTCCCACGACAGGATGGCGAGCTGCACGCACTGCCGCTCACGCCCCTGCGCCTTGCGGTAGACCCTTGCCCACGGGCCGAAGCCACGCTGCGTCAACTGCCACTTCGCCTTCGCCACCTGCTTGACCACCGGGTGATCCTCGGGCAGGCGCAGGGAACGGCGCTGCTCGTGACCCTCCAGGCGCTCGGGCAGCCCCAGCTTCACGGCGGCCGCGGCGGTGAGCACGATCAGCGGGTCGGAGTCCTTGCCGTACCGGTTGAGCTTCGCAGCCCCGAGGCCGGACTCGCGCAGTGTCCACTCCACCAACTCCGGGATGCTAGTCGCTGGGCAGTCGAGCACGATGCCGTCGACGCCGTACGCGGAACCGTCACCGTCCAGCACCGCGAGCGGACCGTGCGGGAACCGCGAGTCGGCTACGGGCGCGGAACGCTTCTTCGCCGGACGGCGCGACGTCGCCGACTCAGCCTGGACGACGGGCACCTCCACTACGGCGGGCGCCTCGGGCACGGCCGGGCCGGTGAACGTCTCCGCAACCGGTTCCGGGTTGAGCGCGGGAGCTGGGGCGGGCGTGACAGCGGGAGCTCCGTGGGCCGGGTACTTCGCGGCCCATCCGTTCAGCAGCCGCTGGTAGGCATCCAGGCGCGGCGACTTTGGCTCCGAGCGGCCGTTCTCCCAGTTCTTCACCGACTGGGTCGTCGTCTTCAACGCGGTGGCGAGGCGGGTCTGGGTGATGCCAGCGGCCTCACGCAGCCGGGCACGCTCCGCCGGAGGCGGGAGATGCGGCTCCTCGTTCAACAGAGCGTCGACGGACGCGAACAGCTCTTCCTCAGATGCCATTCCCTGTACCTTCACATCAGGACCCGATACGGCTTAACCAAAAACTTATCCCACTCCTTAACCTTCCTGTGCCCATTTCAACCCCAGCGCGGCGAGCGCGGCGAGTTTGTCGACGGTGAGCTTCGCGCGGCGGCTTTTGCTGTTGCTGAGGAACACTCCGAGTCGGACTTCTGCCCCGTCCTCCAACTGCTCTGTGTGGCCTCTGGGGACGGTCACGGAGCCCTCCCGGGCCTTGTACTGCGCCAGGGCTGCGATACCCCGTTCGAAGGCTCCCAGGGGCGTCGTGGTCGGCTTCGCGGGCGCCTGCGCCTCGGGGGCGGGCGGTGTGATGCCGAGTTGCTCCAGGCGTTCGCGCTGCCCGCCCATCAGCGAAGCCCACACCGCCGGTTGGCGCTGTTTCGCGGCCCATCGTCCGATGTCCATGCCGTGGACCGTGACGCCGGGCAGGACGTCGGGCTGGCCTTCTTCGTCGCGTACGAGTTCGCGTAGTGCGGCGTAGTGGCGTTGCCAGTCCGCCGGCCAGGCGGGGTTCCAGTCTTCGTCGACGGCTTCGAGTGCTGTCTTCCATTCGGGGTGGTCGTCGAGCGCGCCAGGACGCCGCAAATTTGCGAGCCACATTCCCAATGGTCTGTTCAGCGCGGTGGCGGTCCGGGGTGCGCAGAGGGTCCAGTGTTGGTCGTAGTAGGCCTTGGCGGCTTCCAGGTTCTCCTGGAACCTTTCATCGGCCATCGACCACACCATGCCGAGCCGCTCCAGGCGCTGCGCGCGCTGCCCGTTCATCTCCCCGGCCCTGTACGCCCGTCGCTGCTCCGCCACCCATTGCCCGAGTGGTGTCGCGCCCTCGCGGTGTCCGTAGGGCACCCTCGCGTTCCCGACCCGTTCGACGTATGTCTTCAGCTTTGCCCAGCCGCGGGCCCAGTCCTGGCGTTCGGTGTCGATGACGTTGAAGGACACCCAGTCCGCGACCATCACCGGATCCCTGGGGGCGGCAAAGCGGAGCAGCAGGCGGGATTCGTCCTCGCCTTCCTCGGGCGGCGTACCGATGTACTGGGACGGTTGCACCATGTCCTTCTGCGGCTCCTGGGGGATCGCCAGCAATTCGATTACTTCTTCGTCGTGAGCGCGCAAACCTTCCAATACCTTCACCAACGGGCGATACGATCCCGAGGTGAACATGTCTTCCGGCTTTTCCCCGGGCTGGAGAAATACCGGCACGATCAGAGAGGCGATCTTGCCCTGTCCGGGCTTCTGACGCAAAGCGCGCCCGATGGCCTGCACGATATCGTGAGGCGCGCCCTTGGGGTCCAGGAGAGCCACGGAATCCACGGCGCGAATATCAACGCCCTCACCCAATACGCGACAATTCGAGAGAATGGCACGCAGTGCCGTGGTGCCGAATTTGCCCAGCACTCCGCGCCGGCGTTCGGGTACGTGCTCGCCGCAGAGCCAGTCGGCCCAGATCTGCGCCGGGTACCGCTCGGGCTGGTCGGCGTGCAGTTTGGCCGCCACGCGCTCCAGGCCTTCCGCGTATGCCTGTGCCTCGATGGTGCGGTGGTGGAAGGTGATGCATGTCGACAGGTCGTGCTGCGTCATCGTGTGCAACAGCGCGGCCTGCAGGGCCCCGAGCCGCTGACCGCGCACCTCCTCACTGCGCCGCTCCTCACCCATCAGCCGCTCGGGCGTGACAACGGGGTCCTGGAGCTCCAGGACGATGATCTGGTACCGCGCCAGCAGCCCGCGCGACACAGCAGATGCGAGGGACAGCTTGTAGAGGACGGGCCCGAAGACCCTCTCGTCGTCCATGGAAGCCGCCATCTCCCGCGGCAGCCGGTCACGCACCCCCTCAGCAACCTCCCGGTTCAGCCGTTCCTCCCAGATCCGCGGCGTCGCCGTCAGGTACAGCCGGCGCACCGACGGAATGACCCCCTGGTCGTGCACCGCGGCCCAGGCCTTACCCATCGAGCCACTGGTCCTGTGGGCCTCATCAACCACCGTCAGGTCCATGAGAGACAACTGCTGCCCGTAGACGCCCTCGAACGCCTCGGAAAGGACACCGAGGCTGGCGTACGTCGCGAAGACAGTGACCGGCCCCTGCCCATGCCACAGGGCGAGCTGCACCGGATTAGTGGTGCTCCGGACCTTGAGATTCCACAATTCCGGGTCGTCCTGGAGAGAACACACCGCGACCGCCGGACCCGTGTGCCCGGCGGTATTCCACGCCTGAACCGTCTGGGACAGCAAATCCAGCGTCGGCACCAGAACGAGAATGCGCCCCTTGGGCGCGAGCCGCTTTGCCGCCGTAGCCGCGATGATGGTCTTTCCCGTTCCGCACGCGGCGTGTACCTGTCCGCGCAGGCCATTCACGGGAATCCCGCCCGGCGGGATATCGAGACCGCGCACAATGGCGGCAACGGCCTCGATCTGGTGGGCACGTAGTTTCACGGCCATTCCCGTGTTCTCCTTTTCGCGGAATGATGCGCGTATCAGAATGGAGATTCCCGGAGCGGCGAAAGGCCCAGGGGTGATGCTGTCTGTTCCCAGACTCTACACAGTGCACAAGCATGATGCATCACTCTTGCGTCAACTTCCGCACTCTAGGGTGGCACATGGCCGATTCCCGCCTTCCCGTGACCGATCGGGGTGTATGCTCGCGAGGTTCGGTGGGGTTGCGTACGGGCAGTTGAGAACGGGGGAGGGGTTCGGGTGGAGCGCAGCGGAGCCCGTCACTACGGTGGGGCCGGCACTTCGTCAGGCCGACGATCCGTCACATACGCTGCAGAGGTGGTAGCTGCGAATCCCAGACCCTACACAGTCCCGCACGCGATGCACTCCCCTTGCTGCCAGCCCAGGCACCCGCGCAAGCGCGGGTGCCCCCAATTCGCGCTTGCGCGAATTGTATTCCGTTTCAGAATTCCGTTTACGGAATTCCATTCCCGCGTTTACGCGGGAATTCGAATTGCGCTTGCGAAATTCGCACATTATGCAGCGCGCCAGCGCTGCATAACCCGCTCCGCGGG
>NZ_JBITHH010000011.1:55736-432147 GCF_044457795.1 Streptomyces sp. NPDC050528 | reverse complement strand
CTTCCTGGGGGGGGGGGGGGGTGGCGGGCGGGCGGGGGGGGCGGCGCACGCCGGGGGGCCCCCCCCCCGCCCCCGCCCCCCCCCCCCCGGGGCGGGGGGGGGGCCCCCCCCCCCCGGGCCCCCCCCCCCCCCGGCGGCTTTCTGCGGGCCTCAGGAGCCTCAGGCGTACGGGAACGCCCTCATGCCCACAGAAACCGCCCACGGGAACGCCGGAGGGCCCGCAGCGGTCGCGCTGCGGGCCCTCCGGCGTTTCGCTCGCGTACTCGCGTCCTGCCTACGCCTCGTCCCGGCGCAGCGACGGCTTCAGGTCCTTGAAACGGCCCAGCAGGCCGTTCACGAACGAGGGCGACTCGTCCGTGGAGAACTCCTTCGCCAGCTGCACCATCTCGTCGAGGACGACGGCGTCCGGCGTCTCGTCGGCCCAGATCAGCTCATAGGCGCCGAGGCGCAGGATGTTGCGGTCCACCACGGGCATGCGGTCCAGCGTCCAGCCGACCGAGTACTGCGCGATCAGCTCGTCGATACGGCGCGCGTGCTGCGCGTACCCCTCGACGAGCTCCATCGTGTACTCGCTGACCGGCGGCTGCCGGGTGTCGTCCCGGGAGAGCCGGATCCAGTCCGCGAGGACGGTCTGGACGCCGACACCGCGCTGGTCGCCCTCGAAGAGGATCTGGAAGGCGCGCTTGCGGGCCGTATTGCGGGCAGCCACGGTTAGCTGTTCACCCGGCCGAGGTAGTCGCTGGAGCGGGTGTCGACCTTGATCTTCTCACCGGTGGTGATGAAGAGCGGGACCTGGATCTGGTAACCGGTCTCCAGGGTGGCGGGCTTGGTGCCACCGGTGGAGCGGTCGCCCTGGACGCCGGGCTCGGTCTCCTGGATGACGAGCTCGACGGCGGCCGGCAGCTCGACGAAGAGCACCTCGCCCTCGTGCTGCGCGACCGTGGCGGTGAAGCCCTCGATCAGGAAGTTGGCGGCGTCGCCGACGGCCTTGCGGTCGACCATGAGCTGGTCGTAGGTCTCCATGTCCATGAAGACGAAGTACTCGCCGTCCATGTACGAGAACTGCATGTCGCGCTTGTCGACAGTGGCCGTCTCGACCTTGACGCCGGCATTGAACGTCTTGTCGACGACCTTGCCGGAGAGCACGTTCTTGAGCTTGGTGCGCACGAAGGCAGGGCCCTTGCCGGGCTTGACGTGCTGGAACTCGACGACGGACCAGAGCTGGCCCCCGTCGAGCTTGAGCACCAGGCCGTTCTTGAGGTCGTTCGTGGAAGCCACGGTTGCGGAATCTCCTGGACTGACGTGGACGACCACGGGACACGCGCACAGCTCGGAAGAGCTAGAGCGCGAGCAGCTCCTTGGTCGTGATGGTGAGTAGCTCGGGTCCGCCGTCCGCCTCAGGGCGTACGACGAGCGTGTCATCGATCCGGACACCGCCCCGGCCCGGGAGGTGAACCCCCGGTTCGACGGTGACCGGCACGCAAGCGTCCAGTTTACCCATGGCCGCGGGGGCCAGCTGCGGCTCCTCGTCGATTTCGAGCCCGACACCGTGGCCGGTGAGGGCTGCGAGGCCCTCCGAGTACCCCGCGGAGTCCAGTACCTGGCGGGCCGCGCGGTCCACATCCCGGTAGGCGGCGCCGGGGGCCAGAGACTCCCGCGCGGCCCTCTGGGCGGCGAAGACGAGGTCGTAGAGCTCGATCTGCCAGTCGGCGGGAGAGGTACCGATCACGAACGTACGACCGATCTCACAGCGGTATCCGCGATAGCTGGCGCCGAGGCAGACGGAAAGGAAATCTCCTTCCTCGACCCGTCGGTCGGTCGGCCGGTGGCCGCGTCTGCCCGAGTGCGGGCCGGTGGCGACGGAGGTCGCGAAGGCGGGGCCGTCCGCTCCGTGGTCGACGAGGCGTCGCTCCAGTTCGAGGGCCAGGTGGCGTTCGGTGCGGCCGACGAGGATCGACTCCAGGAGCTCGCCGAGGGCCTGGTCGGCGATCTCGGCGCCGATTCTCAGACAGGAGATCTCCTCCTCGTCCTTGACGACCCGGAGTTGTTCGACCGCGCCGCCGATGTCCGTGAGGCGGAGTGTGGGGGCGACCGAGCGGAGGGCTCTGTGGCGGGCGACCGTGAGGTGGTGTTCTTCTACGGCCATGGATTCCGCGCCGTGCGCTGCCGCGAGGTCCGCGGCGGCTACGGCGGGGTCGCCGTCGGGACCGGGGAGCGTGTGGATGCGCAGTGCCTCGTCGGGGCGGCCCTCGGAAGGGCGTTCCTCCAGCGGGCTCGCGCAGACCAGCATGTCGTCACGCTTGCCGAGCAGCAGAACGGTGCGATGTGGGGCTGGACCGGCCAAGTAGCGCACGTTGGCCGGGTTGGTGACCAGCGTGGATTGGCTGCCGGTGGCTTGGGCTCGGTCCCTGAGCCTTGCTCGGCGGGCTGCGTAGACCTCAGACATGAGATGAGCGTAGGAGCGGTGGCTGGATTGTGCTGGTTGGGAGAGTGCCGTTCGGGGGACGGGGTGGGTTCGACGGTTGTGTGCCGGGTGCGCGCCGGTGGGGGCTTGTCGCGCAGTTCCCCGCGCCCCTAAAAGACATCAAGTCCCGTTCGTTACCAGCTCGGGGGGCTTGCTATTGATCGGGCCAGGACGTCGTTCAGGACCTGGGCCGTCTGCTGGACGTCCATCTGGGAGTTGTCGATGATCGGGAGGCCCGAGCCGTACCAGCCGGCCATGCGGCCGTGGATGCGGGCCACCTCCTCGTCGGTGAGGCGGCGGTTGCCGGAGCGTTCGGCGTTGCGTTCCAGGACGATTTCCAGGCCGGGGAGCAGGACCACCGGGAGGAGGCCGGGGCCTACGTGGCGCTTCCAGCCGCCGAGGCCTACGACCGGGCGGTCGGGGAAGACCGCGTCGTCGAGGATGCAGGAGATGCCGTTGGCGAGGAAGTTGCGGGCGGCGAAGCCGCAGGTGCGGCGGGCCAGGCGGTACTGGGCCTCGGAGTGGTCGTTCCAGCCGGACTGGGGGTCGGCGAAGCCGGAGCGGACCCACTCGCGGACGTCGTCGAGGCTGATGTGGGCGGTGGGGACCCGGCGGTGGTCCGCCCAGTACTTCGCGACGCTCGTCTTGCCCGCGCCGGCGGGGCCGATGAGCAGCACCGCGAGGGTGGTGGAGGTCGGGTCGGGGGCTGCCGCGGCCGGTGGGGCGCTGGGCATGGGGACGGGGCCGCCCGGCGGGAGCTGGACGTGGCCGGTGGTGTCCGGTGCGCGGCGCGGGACCGCGTGCGGCGGCGGGGTGGGTGCGAAGCCCGGGGCCGGTGGCGGGGGTGGCACGGGTGCCGGGCCCGGATGGGGCGGCGGGCCCGAGTGTTGTCCGGCCGGGGACCAACCGGTGGTCGGTCCCTGCCCCGGCTGGTGGGGCGGCGGCAGCGGAGACCCCACTGCGTGCTGCATCCGGTGCCACTCCATCTCGTACGGCGATTGGCGCTGGCAGCGGGCCCGAACCCCCGCTCCCTACCGAACGGTACCTTCCCCGGCCGCCATTTGGTGAACGGCCGGGGAGGGGCCGAAGTGCCCGTCCGCGCAAGGCAATTCGGGCGGAAGGGGCTTGGCGGTACTTACTCGCCCACTTCGCCGTACGCGGCGAGGAGGACCGCCGGGTCGGGGCCTTCGAGCACGGTCGGCTTGGCGAGGCCGTCGAGGACGATGAACCGGAGCAGGTCGCCGCGGGACTTCTTGTCGACCTTCATGGTCTCCAGCAGCTTGGGCCACTGGTCGTAGCGGTAGCTGAGCGGCAGGCCGACCGATTCCAGGATCGTGCGGTGGCGGTCCGCCGTCGCGTCGTCCAACCGGCCCGCGAGACGGCCCAGTTCGGCCGCGAAGTGCATGCCTACGGCCACTGCGGCGCCGTGCCGCCACTTGTAGCGCTCGTTCTTCTCGATGGCGTGCGCGAGGGTGTGGCCGTAGTTGAGGATCTCGCGCAGGCCCGACTCCTTGAGGTCGGCGGAGACGACCTCGGCCTTGACCTTGATGGAGCGTTCGATCAGCTCGGCGGTGTGCGGGCCTGCCGGGGTGCGGGCCGACTCCGGGTCGGACTCGATGAGTTCGAGGATCACCGGGTCGGCGATGAAGCCGGCCTTGATGATCTCGGCGAGCCCGGAGACGTAGTCGTTGACCGGGAGGGAGTCCAGCGCGGCGAGGTCGCAGAGGACGCCGGCCGGCGGGTGGAAGGAGCCGACCAGGTTCTTGCCCTCGGCGGTGTTGATGCCGGTCTTGCCGCCGACGGCCGCGTCGACCATGGCGAGCACGGTCGTCGGTACGGCGATCCAGCGGACCCCGCGCAGCCAGGTCGCGGCGACGAAGCCGGCCAGGTCGGTGGTGGAACCGCCGCCGACACCGACGATGACGTCGGAGCGGGTGAAGCCGGACTGGCCCAGCGCCTTCCAGCAGTAGGCGGCGACCTCGGCGGTCTTGGCCTCCTCCGCGTTCGGCACCTGGATGACGACGGCCTCGAAGCCCTGCCCGGCCAGGTCGGCGCGCAGTGCCTCACCCGTCTCGTCGAGCGCCTCGGGGTGGATGACGGCGACCCGCTTGGCCCGGTCGCCGACCAACGCGCCCAGTTCGCCCAGGAGTTGACGGCCCACCAGGACCTCGTACGGGTCGCTGCCCGCCGTGCCGCCGACCTGGATCCGCGTCACTGACTCGCTCATGCTTCCTTCAACTCCAGTGCGTCCAGGACGGCTTGGGTGACGTCCTCGGGGGTGCGGCCGTCGGTCGGTACGACGACCTGCGCGACCTCGGCGTACAAGTGCCGCCTGGCTTCCATCAGTTCACGCCACTGCTTGCGCGGATTGATCGCCAGCAGCGGACGGGCCGCGTTGAGGCCGGTGCGCTTGACCGCTTCGTCCACGTCCATCGAGAGGTAGACGACCCGGTGCGCGGCGAGCAGCGCGCGCGTGTCCTCGTCGAGGATCGAGCCCCCGCCCAGCGCGAGGACACCGTCGTGCCCGGCGAGCGCCTGGCGCACGGCACGCTTCTCGATCGCACGGAACACGGGCTCGCCCTCGTCCACGAAGATCTCGGCGATGGTGCGGCCCTCGGCGGCCACGATGTCGTCGTCGGTGTCCCGGTAGCCGACACCGAGCCGCTCGGCGAGCTGCTGCCCGACGGTGGACTTGCCGACACCCATGGGACCGACCAGGACGACCAGCGGGGTCGCGGTCACCGGATGGCCAGGTTCTCAAGGTACGAGCGGACGTTACGACGGGTCTCGGGCACCGAGTCGCCGCCGAACTTCTCCGCGACCGCGTCCGCGAGGACCAGGGCGACCATCGCCTCGGCGACGATCCCGGCGGCCGGGACCGCGGACACGTCGGAACGCTGGTGATGAGCCTGCGTGGCCTCACCGGTGACCACGTCGACGGTCTGCAGGGCACGCGGCACGGTCGCGATGGGCTTCATCGCGGCACGCACGCGCAGCAGCTCGCCGGTGCTCAGACCGCCCTCGGTACCACCGGAGCGGCCCGACACCCGGCGGATGCCCTCATCGGTGTTGACGATCTCGTCGTGCGCCTGCGAACCGGGCACCCGGGCCAGCTCGAAACCGTCACCGATCTCCACGCCCTTGATCGCCTGGATACCCATGAGGGCACCGGCCAGCCGGGCGTCCAGCTTCCGATCCCAGTGCACGTGCGAGCCCAGGCCCACGGGAACGCCGTAGGCAAGGATCTCGACCACACCGCCGAGGGTGTCGCCGTCCTTGTGGGCCTGGTCGATCTCCGCGACCATCGCCTTCGACGCGTCCGCGTCCAGACAGCGCACCGGATCGGCGTCCAGCTTCTCGACATCGGCCGGCGTGGGCAGCACACCCTGCGGCGCCTTCGCGGAAGCCAACTCGACGACGTGCGAGACGATCTCGATCCCGGCCGTCTCCTTCAGGTACGACCGGGCCACCGCGCCCAGCGCGACACGGGCCGCGGTCTCCCGCGCGGAGGCCCGCTCCAGGATCGGCCGGGCCTCGTCGAAGCCGTACTTCTGCATACCGGCGAGGTCGGCGTGGCCGGGCCGCGGCCGGGTCAACGGAGCGTTGCGGGCCAGGCCCGCCAGGATCTCCGGGTCGACCGGGTCGGCCGCCATGACCTGCTCCCACTTGGGCCACTCGGTGTTGCCCACCATGATCGCGACCGGCGAACCGAGGGTCAGGCCGTGGCGGACACCGCCGAGGAAGGTGACCTCGTCGCGCTCGAACTTCATGCGCGCACCGCGTCCATAACCGAGCCGGCGCCGGGCCAGGTGGTCCGCCACCATGTCCGTGGTGATCGGCACGCCGGCGGGAAGGCCCTCCAGCGTCGCCACGAGTGCGGGACCGTGGGACTCCCCCGCGGTCAGCCAGCGCAACCTGCTCAACGGTGCTCCTCATGCTCGCGCCCTGGTACTGCTGCGTACGCGCGTCCTCGCATACGTCGACGGCGTGACCGGGTGCGCGGCCCTGGCCCGCCGCCCCCGATCCTCCCACGTCCGGGGCGCGGACCTGGCCGACGGTCCAGGGAGCGGACGCGGTGGGGTACGGGTGAGGGGTACGGATCGGGTTCGAGGTCGGGCGGCGACTTCGCTACAACCCTGCCGGAGGCAAGGACAGGAACCGGCTGACGCCGACAGACCAACCCCACCTCACCGATCCGCCAGCGCCTTCTCCCCCGCCCTCCGCATCACGTCCACCGGGGCAGGCCGGCACCCCGTCATCTGTTCCACCTGGAGTACCGCTTGGTGCACCAGCAGGTCGAGGCCGCTGACGACCGCGCCGCCGTAGCCGGACCAGCGGGCCGCGAGGTCCGTGGGCCAGGGGTCGTAGAGAACGTCGAAGAGGGTGGCGGGGCGTTCCGGTACGGCGGAGGAAAGGGCGTCCGTCGTGCCGGCCGGCGTTGTGGCGAAGACCAGGGGTGCGCGCAGCCCCTCCGCCGCGTCCGACCAGTCGGCCGTGCGTACCTCCACGTCCAGCCGCTCGCCCCACTCCCGCATCTCCGCCGCGCGCGCCTCGCTGCGGACGTAGGCGACGACCTCGCCCGTGCAGATGCGGGCGAGGGCGGCGAGCGCGGAGGAAGCGGTGGCGCCGGCGCCCAGGATCGCGGCGGAGTCGACCTGTTCGATGCCGTGTTCGCGGAGGGCGGCGACCATGCCGGGGATGTCGGTGTTGTCGCCGACTCGGCGGCCGTCCTCCGTGAAGACCACGGTGTTGACCGCGTCCACCGACGACGCCGTCTCGCTGATCTCGTCCAGCAGGGGTATGACCGCCCGCTTCAGAGGCATCGTCAGCGACAGGCCCGCCCACTCCGGGCCCAGGTCCTTGAAGAACCCGGGGAGGGCCGCCTCGTCCACGTCGAAGCGGTCGTAGGACCAGCCGTCCAGCCCCAGCTCCCCGTATGCCGCGCGATGCAGCACCGGGGAGAGGGAGTGGGCGATGGGGGAACCGAGCACGGCGGCACGGCGGGCGTCAGTTGCCCGAGGTGGCATTGAACTTTTCCTTGAGTGCCTGGAATTCGGCGTACGTCTTGGCGAATTCGGTCTTGTTCTCGCCGTCGGTCGCCACGAAGTAGATCCAGCCGTCGTGGGTCGGATTCAGTGCCGCTGCCAGAGCCTCGTCACCGGGGTTGTCGATGGGACCGGGCGGGAGGCCCTTTTGGGTGTAGGTGTTGTACGGGTCCTTGTTGCTGTTGATCTCGGACTCGCTGATGTGGATGTTGCTCTGGCCCTTCAGGTAATTGAAGGTCGAGTCGAATTGCAGGTAGCGGTTCGTCTCGGTGTTCGTGGTCTTGAGGCGGTTGTAGACCACTTCGGCCATCTTGCGGAAGTCGTCGTGCGTCTTGCCCTCGGCCTGGACGAGGCTCGCGACCGTGATGACCTGCAGCGGGTCTTCCAGGTTGAGCGCCTTGGCCTTCGCTTCGAGGTCGATCGCGCCATATTTGTCGCTGGCCTGGGCGACCATCTGCTTGAGGACCGTTTCGGGTTTCATACCCTTTGCGGCGCCGTATGTGCCGGGGTAGAGGAAGCCCTCCAGAGGGTCCTTGATGTCCTTGTTGCTGTTCGCCCAGCTGGGCAGTCCGAGCGACTTGTAGTCCTTCTTCGCAACGGCCTTGGTGGTGCCGTCGGAAACCTGGAGTTTCTTGTCGATCGCCGCGTAGATCTTGGAGTTCCGCCAGCCCGTGGGGACGATCAGATTGTCCTGGCTCTTGGGGTCGAGCATCAGCTTGACCGCACTCGCGGCGGACATTTCCTTCTTGAGGAGAAAGACACCGGCCTGGATCTTCTTGCCGTCGGGATTCTGCGACTGAGCGGCCACGAAGGCATCGACGCTCTTCACGACGCCCTGCTTCTTCAGCTCCTGCCCGATGGTGTAGCCACCCGCCCCCTTGGGGATGGTGACACTCACCGAACCGGTGCCGTCGCCCGCGTAGTCCGGCGCCGAGCCGAAACGGTTCTGGTAGAACTGCCAGCCGAAATAGCCGACCGTGGCCAGGCCGCCGCCGAACACCATGACGACCACGAGGCAGGCGCAGCCGTTGCGGCGCTTCCGCTCCTTGCCGCCTTTGTCCTTGCCTTTGCCGCCCTTGCCCCGTCGGCGCCCGTCCGGCTCGTCATCGGCCTCGTCATCGTCGTCGCCGCCACCCGCGAAGAACGCGTGTTCGCCCTGATCGGGTCCCGGGTCCCAGTCCGTCTGCTCCGGTTCGGGCTCGGTGCGTCGCTTGCCCGGCGGCTCCGGCGGCGGGAACGCGTCGGGCGTGCCGTAGAAATCGGGCTGCTGTTCGCCATAGGCGGCGGCCTGTTGCCCGTACGGGTCGACGGGGTCCGCGGCGTACGGGACGTGCGCAGGCGCGCCGGTGCCGTCCCAGCCGCCCTGCTGATATTGCTGCTGCTGAGCGGCGTACTGCTGATGGCTCTGATCGGCGTACTGCTGCTGGTCCGTCCACTGCTGCTGGTCGGGGTAGTGCGCGTTGCCCTGTTCGTCGTAGACCGGGTACTGCTGCTGCGCCTGACCGTAGTCGGCCTGCTGGCCATGGCCCCAGTCGCCGTACTGCTGCGGCTGTTCCGGGTAGTGCTGCGGCTGGCCGCCGTAGGAGGACTGCTGCCCCTGCTGGGCCTGCTGTCCTTCCCATCCGACGTCCCCGAACAACGGGTCCTCCGGATGCCACGGTTCGGAGCCTGGGCCCCGGCCATACTCAGTCATCGATCCCCTAGAGCCGCGAGGCGGCGGTCGCGGCGCTTGCGGCTCCGGCTCCCGTCCCGCCTCTTGCTGTGCCATGGCTGTTCGAACACCATCGCATCGCGCGGAACGTTACCGTATCGCGATCAGATGACCACTTCGACGCCCTCGCCGGGTGGTTTACCTGACACCCGTTCGGATTCCAGGGCCTGCTGCAGAATGATGACCGCTGCCGCCTGGTCGATGACCGACCGGCCCTTCTTGGACTTCACCCCGGAGGCGCGCAGTCCCTGACTGGCCGTCACCGTGGTCATCCGTTCGTCCAACAGTCTGACCGGTACCGGGGCGATGCCCTTGGCCAGCTCCTGGGCGAAGGCCCGGACCTTCACGGCGGCCGGTCCCTCGCCCCCCTTGAGGGAGCGCGGGAGGCCGACAACGACTTCGATCGGTTCGTACTCCTCGGCGAGCTGCTTCAGCCGGCGGTGTGCCGCCGGGATGTCGCGGCCGGGGACCGTCTCGACGGGAGTGGCGAGGATCCCGTCGGGGTCGCACGAGGCGACCCCGATCCGGGCGTCCCCGACGTCGATCGCGAGTCGACGTCCTCTTCGCATGTTCTCGGCCGTTTCTTACTTGGCCGTGTCGGCGACGAGGCGCTCGACAGCGTCCACGGCCTCGCCGACGGCGGCCGGGTTCTGGCCACCGCCCTGGGCCACGTCCGGCTTGCCGCCACCGCCGCCGCCGAGGGTCTTGGCCGCCGCGCGCACCAGGTCACCGGCCTTGAGGCCGCGCTCGCGGGCGGCTTCGTTGGTGGCGATGACGGTGAGCGGCTTGCCGTTGTTGACCGTGAAGAGGGCTACGACGGCGGCCCGTCCGCCCTGGATACGGCCGCGCACGTCGAGGACCAGCTTGCGCAGGTCGTCGGCGCTCGTGCCGTCCGGGACCTGACCGGTGACGACGGCGATCCCGTGCACGTCCTTGGCGGACTCGACGAGACCGGCGGCGGCCTGGAGCACCTTCTCCGCGCGGAACTTCTCGATCTCCTTCTCGGCGTCCTTCAGCTTGCCGAGCATGGCGGAGACCTTCTCCGGCAGCTCCTCCGGGCGCCCCTTGATCAGCTCCTGGAGCTGGGCGACGACCGTGTGCTCCCGGGCGAGGAAGTTGTAGGCGTCGACACCGACGAGCGCCTCGATACGGCGGACTCCGGAGCCGATCGACGACTCGCCGAGCAGCTTGACCAGGCCGAGCTGCGAGGTGTTGTGGACGTGGGTGCCGCCGCACAGCTCCTTGGAGAAGTCGCCGATGGTCACGACGCGGACCCGCTCGCCGTACTTCTCGCCGAACTCGGCGATGGCGCCCTGCTTCTTGGCTTCGTCGAGGCTGAGGATCTCGGCGTGCACGTCCAGGTCGCGGGCGAGCACCTCGTTGATCTTCTGCTCGACGTCGGTCATCACGGCGGTGGGAACCGCTGACGGCGATCCGAAGTCGAAGCGGAAGCGGCCCGGCTGGTTCTCGGAACCGGCCTGCGCGGCCGTCGGACCCAGCGCGTCACGCAGCGCCTGGTGAGTGAGGTGGGTGGCGGAGTGCGCGCGGGCGATGGCGGTACGGCGGCGGATGTCGATCGCGGCCTCGGCCTTGGCGCCGACGGTGACCTCGCCGTACTGGACGACGCCCTTGTGGACGTAGACCCCGGGCACCGGCTTCTGGCAGTCGCGGATCTCGATCACGGCACCGGACTCGACCTTGATGCGGCCGGTGTCGCCGATCTGGCCGCCGCCCTCGGCGTAGAAGGGGGTGCGGTCGAGGACGATCTCGACCTCGTCGCCCTCGGTCGCGGCCGGGGAGGAGACGCCGTCGACGAGGATGCCGACGATGGTGGACTCGCCCTGGGTGTCCGAGTAGCCGATGAAGTCGGTCTCGCCGGCCTTGTCGGCGATCTCGCGGTAGGCACCGACGCCGGCGTGCCCGGTCTTCTTGGCCTGCGCGTCGGCCTTGGCCTGGTCGCGCTGCTGCTTCATCAGGCGCCGGAAGCCGTCCTCGTCCACGGAAAGGCCCTGTTCGGCGGCCATTTCGAGGGTGAGGTCGATCGGGAAGCCCCAGGTGTCGTGGAGCAGGAACGCCTTGTCGCCGGCGAGGACCTTGCCGCCCGACTGCTTGGTGTCGGCGATGGCGGTGTCGAGGATGTTGGTGCCGGCCTTCAGCGTCTTGACGAAGGCGGCCTCCTCGGCGAGGGCCACGGTCTCGATGCGCTGGCGGTCGGTGACGAGCTCGGGGTACTGCTGGCCCATCATCGCGATGACGGTGTCGATGAGGTCCTTGACGACCAGACCCGTGGCACCGAGCAGCCGCATGTTGCGGATGGCGCGGCGCATGATCCGGCGCAGGACGTAACCGCGCCCCTCGTTGCCAGGGGTCACGCCGTCGCCGATGAGCATCACGGACGTGCGCATGTGGTCGGTGACCACGCGCAGGGAGACGTCCGACTCGTGCGAGTCGCCGTACTCGACGCCGGTCAGCTCGGTGGCCTTCTTGATGACGGCCATGGAGGTGTCGATCTCGTACATGTTCTGCACGCCCTGCAGGATCATCGCGAGGCGCTCCAGACCGAGGCCCGTGTCGATGTTCTTGCTGGGCAGCTCGCCGAGGATCTCGAAGTCCTCCTTGCCGATGCCCTCGCCGCGCTCGTACTGCATGAAGACCAGGTTCCAGATCTCCACGTACCGCTCGTCGTTGACGGCCGGGCCGCCCTCGACGCCGAACTCGGGGCCGCGGTCGTAGTTGATCTCGGAGCACGGGCCGCAGGGACCGGGGACGCCCATCGACCAGTAGTTGTCCTTCTTGCCGAGGCGCTGGATGCGCTCGGCCGGGACGCCGATCTTCTCGCGCCAGATGGTCTCGGCCTCGTCGTCGTCGAGGTAGACCGTGATCCACAGGCGCTCGGGGTCGAGGCCGTAACCACCCTTGTCCTGGGGCGAGGTGAGCAGCTCCCAGGCGTAGGTGATCGCGCCTTCCTTGAAGTAGTCGCCGAAGGAGAAGTTGCCGCACATCTGGAAGAACGTGCCGTGGCGGGTGGTCTTGCCGACCTCTTCGATGTCGGGCGTGCGCACGCACTTCTGCACGCTGGTGGCGCGCGGCCACGGCGGCTTGACCTCGCCGAGGAAGTACGGCTTGAAGGGGACCATGCCGGCGGGGACCAGGAGCAGAGTCGGGTCGTCCGCGATGAGCGACGCCGAGGGAACGACGGTGTGGCCGCGCTCCTCGTAGAAGCTCAGCCAGCGGCGGCGGATTTCAGCCGACTCCATCAGTGGTCCTCATTCCGGTTGTACGAGTACGTCGTCCTGTCGTTTCTTTCGACGGACATGGGGGTGTTGCGGTTCTCGATGGCGAAGTGCTGCCGGGGCGCCGGGAGTTCGGGGTCGACCGGGGCGTTGATCCCCAGTGCGTCGCCGAGTTCGGCCTCGCGCTGGGCCATGCCCGCGCGGACGTCGAGCGCGAAGTGCACCGCGCTGTCCTTGAGCTTGTGGCCCGCTTCGAGCGCCTTGTTGGCCGCGGAGACGGCCAGGTGCTCGGGGGTCAGCTGCTTCAGCTTGCGATTGACCTTGGTGGTCGCCCAGACACCGGCGGCTACGCCCGTGCCGAACCAGAACGTACGGCGGAACATCGCTCGGTCAGTCCTTCTTCCGGGTGCGCTTGCCCCGCCGTCCGGCCGGGACGGTACGGCCCACGATCACCGTACGACGGGACGCCCCGGACGGCGCGGGCACGCTCTCGCGGCGGCCGCCCAGGGCCCGGCGGACGCCGTAGCCGAAGGCCGCGACCTTGACGAGGGGGCCGCCGAAGGTGGAGGCGACGGTGGTGGACAGTGCGGAGGCGTTCGAGGTGACTTCCTGGACGTCGGAGGCGATCGCGTCGACCCGGTCGATCTGGGTCTGCGCGGAGCGCACCGCCGCGGAGGCGTCGGCCAGCAGGGGCACGGCCTGGTCGGTCACGTCCGCGACCAGTTTCGTGGTCGCCTTGAGCGTCTGGGCCAGCCGTACCAGTGCCACGGCGAGGAACGAGACCAGGATCGCCCAGAAGACGGCCACCAGGATCCCGGCCACCTCTCCACCGGACACTGTGCGCACCTACTTCCCGCTCGCTCGCGAAAATCAATAGTGCGCCGAGCCTATCGCGACGAGGGTGGCGCTCCGTACCGCATTACCGCCCCGCGCACACCGGAGTTGCGCGAAGCGATTGTACGGACTGAATACGGTTCAGTACGCTCCGTGTTCCATGCGAGCTTCCCCTGGCGGCGGCACCACCGCGGACGGCAATCTGCCCCTCGAACCCGACCGGTTCGTGGGCCGCTCGGCCGAACTCACCGAGCTGGCGCGGGCACTCGACGCCTCGCGTCTGGTCACGGTGACCGGCCCCGGCGGGGTCGGCAAGTCCCGGCTCTCGGCCCATGCGGCGGCCCGGTCCACTCCCCCGGACGGTGTGTGGCGGGTGGAACTGGCACCGGTGCGCGATCCCGAACTCGTGGACTTCGCGGTCGTGGAGGCGCTGGGGCTGACGGATCACACCGCGCGGCTGCCGCGCGAGGCATTGCTCGCCCACCTGACCGACCGTCAACTCCTTTTGGTGCTGGACGGGTTCGAGCATCTGGTGGAGGTGTGTGCCGAGCTGGTGGCCGAGTTGCTCGGGCGGGTGCCGGGGTTGCGGGTGCTCGCCGTGGGGCGGCGGCCGTTGGAGCTGGCGGGTGAACGGGTCGTCGCGGTGGCGCCGTTGGGCGAGGACGAGGCGGTGGAGCTGTTCGCCGACCGGGCCGCGCAGCAGGGTGTCGCCCTCGAAGACGGTCCGGACGTACGGGAGTTGTGCCGTCGGCTCGACGGGATTCCCCTTGCTGTGGAGCTGGCGGCAGGGCGGCTGCGGGCCTTGTCACCCGGGGAGTTGCTGACGCGGTTCGACGACCGGTTCCGGCTGCTGGCCGGTGGGCGGCGGGACGCGCTGCCCAGGCACCAGACGCTGCGCACGGCGATCGGCTGGAGCCATGAACTGTGCACGCCCGAGGAACGGTTGCTGTGGGCGCGGCTCTCGGTGTTCGCCGGGCGCTTCGATCTGGAGGCCGCCGAGTACGTGTGCGGCGGCGACGGACTGCACTCCGACCGCGTCCTCGACGTCCTCTCCGAACTCCTCGCGCAGTCCGTGGTCGTCCGCGAGGAGACGCCGACGGGCGTGCGCTACCGCATGCTCGACACGATCCGGGCCTACGGTGCCGACTGGCTGGAGGCGGCCGGGGACGCTGCCCGGCTGCGGCGCAGACACCGCGACTGGTATCTGGGCCTGGCCACGTGGTGCGAACTGGACTGGTTCTCGCCGCGTCAGGGCGAGGTCGCCGCGCGGGTCGAGGCGGAACTGCCGAATCTGCGCGGCGCGTTGGAGTACTGCCTGACCGAGCCGGACGAGACGCATCTGGGCCAGTACCTCGCGGGCTCCCTGTGGTTCTACTGGGCGGGCTGCGGGCGCCTCGCGGAGGGCCGGCACTGGCTGGAGCAGGCCGTGCAGTTGGACGCGGAGGACACCGCCAACGACCAGTCACGGCTGAAGGCCCTCTGGGTGCTCGGCTATGTGGCGATCCTCCAGGGCGACACCGTGCCCGCGCTGGCTGCCCTCCAGGAGTGCCGCGAGGAGGCGGACGAGGCCGCGAACCCCACGGCGGTCGCCTACGCCGAACACCGCACCGGCTGCCTGGCGTTGGTCACCGACGACATGGCCCGCGCGGAGACCCTGCTGCGCTCGGCGCTCGACCGCTACCAGCAGATCGGCGAGCTCAACAGCAACGTCCTGATGGGTCAGGTCGAACTGGCGATGACCCGGGCGTTCCAGGGCGACCTGGCGGACGCGGTGAAGCTGTGCGAGGACGTCCGGCGCGTGTGCGAGGACCACGGCGAGCGCTGGACCCGGGCGTACGCGCTGTACGTCCTGGCCTACGTCGCCTGGAGCGACGGCGAACTCCCGCTCGCCCGGGACCTGTTGGCGGACTGCCTGGGCAGCGCGCACGGGTTCCGCGACCTGCTGGGTTCGGTGCTCGCGGTCGAGCTGCTGGCCCTCGTCACGGCGGCGGAGGGCGATGCCGCCGAGGCCGCGCTGTTGCAGGGCGCGGCGTCCGGGATGTGGCCCTCGGTGGGGCTGCCGCTGTTCGGCTCGGCGTACTACAACGCGCCGCACGAGCTGTGCGAGGCGATGGCCCGCGAGCGCCTCGGCGACGAGCGGTACGAGGAGTGCGTACGGGAAGGGGCGCTGCTCGGCCGGGAGGCGGCCGTGGCGCGGGCGTTGGGGCAGGAGCGGTCGCTCGACGCGCTGCCCGTGCCGCGCGGACCGCTGCGGCGGGCGCCGGCGATCGTGGACATGCGAAAGCCCGCCGCCTCCCCCACCTGGAAGGGCGGGGAGCCGACGGGCTGACGCGGGTGGTGCTACGACCGTGAGGTGATCAGCGGGCGTAGTACTCGACGACGAGCTGCTCGTCGCAGATCACCGGGATCTCCTTGCGGTTCGGCTCGCGGTCCAGGCGGAACGCCAGGGCGCCGAGGTTCACCTGGAGGTAGCGCGGGGTCTCGCCGTCGGGGGCGAAGCCACCGGCGCGGGAGACCTCGAACAGGGTCTTGCTGCGGCTGCGCTCGCGGACCATGACGACGTCGTCCGGCTTGACGCGGAAGGACGGCTTGTCGACCTTCTGGCCGTTGACCTCGATGTGGCCGTGAACGACCATCTGGCGGGCCTGGTAGATCGTGCGGGCGATGCCCGAACGCAGGACCAGCGCGTCGAGACGACGCTCCAGCTCGATGATCAGGGCCTCACCGGTCTTGCCCTGGACCTTGGAGGCACGCTCGTAGGCGCGGACGAGCTGGCGCTCGGACACGTCGTACTGCGCGCGCAGACGCTGCTTCTCCAGCAGACGGACCTTGTAGTCCGAGTTCTGCTTGCGGCCACGACCGTGCTCACCCGGCGGGTAGGGACGGGCCTCGAAGTACTTGACGGCCTTCGGGGTCAGCGCGATGCCGAGGGCACGCGACTTCTTGACCTTGGGGCGGGACTGATTCGCCACGATGTCTCTTTCCTGGTTATCGGCTTGTCAGGGTGGTGAGAGAGGTCGCATCCGCAGCCGGGGAGACCCGCCGAATCCCTTGCGGGACCTGGTGGGCAGCCGCTCCCCTGATCTGGGCACTACGTGCAGCACGCGAGTGGCCCACCGACCGGTCCCGCCTCGCGGCGGATGGTGGTGGGCTGCCCGCGACACCATTCGAACGGTGCGCGACGCTCCTGGAGCCGGTCCGAAAACCGTGGCTCCGGCTGACCGTCCCGTTCTGACAGCACGGGACACAGCACTTCGGGGGATTCTACAGGGTGCTCAGGACCGCTTACGACCAAGGTGTTTTCTGGTCCACTCCACGGCGTCCGCGTACCGCGCCTCGGCTCCGTGCCGGGTCGGCTCGTAGTACTCGCGGTCCTTCAGCTCCTCCGGGGCGTACTGCTGCTCGGCGATCCCCTCGGGCAGGTCGTGCGGGTAGACGTACCCCTGCGCGTGCCCGAGCTTGGCCGCGCCCTTGTAGTGCCCGTCCCGCAGATGCATGGGCACCGGGCCCGCGTGCCCCTTGCGTACGTCCTCCATGGCGGCGCCGATCGCGTTGGTCGCCGCGTTCGACTTGGGCGCCAGGGCGAGCGCGATGGTGGCGTGGCTGAGGGTGAGCGCGGCCTCCGGGAAGCCGATCATCGCTACGGCCTGGGCGGCGGCGACCGCGATGGGCAGAGCGTTCGGATCGGCCAGGCCGATGTCCTCGCTCGCGGAGATCATCAGGCGGCGGGCGATGAAGCGGGGGTCCTCGCCGGCCTCGATCATGCGGGCGAGGTAGTGCAGGGCCGCGTCGACGTCCGAACCCCGGATGGACTTGATGAGGGCACTGGCCACGTCGTAGTGCTGGTCGCCGTCGCGGTCGTACTTCACCGCCGCGCGGTCGACCGTCTCCTCCAGGGTCTGGAGGGTGATGTCCGGCTCGCCCTTGTCCAGGGCGGCCCCGGCGGCGGCCTCCAGGGCGGTGAGCGCGCGGCGGGCGTCGCCGCCGGCGATCCGCAGCAGGTGGTTCTCGCTGTCCTCGGGGAGGGTGACCGCGTCCTTGAGCCCGCGCTCGTCGGACAGTGCCCGGCGCAGCAGGGCGCGCAGGTCGTCGTCCGTGAGGGGTTCGAGGGTGAGGAGCAGGGAGCGGGACAGCAGCGGGGAGATCACCGAGAAGTACGGGTTCTCCGTGGTCGCCGCGATGAGGGTGATCCAGCGGTTCTCGACGGCCGGGAGCAGGGAGTCCTGCTGGGCCTTGCTGAAGCGGTGGATCTCGTCGAGGAAGAGGACGGTCTCCTTGCCGAAGCCACCGGTGGCGCGCCGGGCGCCGTCGATGACCGCGCGGACCTCCTTGACCCCGGCGGTGATCGCGGACAGCTCCACGAACCGCTTGTTGGTCGCCTTGGAGACGACGTACGCGAGGGTCGTCTTGCCGGTGCCGGGCGGTCCCCAGAGGATCACCGAGGAGGGGCCGGCCGGGCCACCCGCCCCTTCACCGACGAGTCGGCGCAGGGGCGAGCCCGGCTTCAGCAGATGCTGCTGGCCCACGACCTCGTCGAGGGTGCGCGGGCGCATCCGCACCGCCAGGGGACTGCTGGACGGGTCCTTCTCCTGGCGTTCTTCCGCGGCGGCGGTGAATAGGTCGGGCTCCACGTCCAAAACCCTATGTCACGCCACTGACAATCCGGTCGGGCCGGGTTCTACGCCCAGAGCTGGGTGCCCCAGCGGGTCAGGATCAGCATGGCGATGATGCCGACGTGGGTGACCGGGAGGACCCAGGTGAACTCGCCCAGGAAGTTCTTGACCGGGCGCGGGGCCTTCAGGAAGTCGTTGCGGATGTTGAACGACGTGACGTACCAGAACATGGTGATCGTGGCGACCCAGGCCAGCGAGCACCACAGACACAGCGCGTTGATCCGGTACAGCGACTGGAACTGCAGCCAGGTGCAGAAGGCCACCCCGAAGAGCGTGCCGAAGTTGAAGGTCAGCCAGTACCAGCGCGGGAACTGCACCCGGGTCAGCAGGCTGACGCCGACGCAGATGACGATGCCGTAGGCGACCAGGCCGAGCATCGGGTTCGGGAAGCCGAAGGCGGCGGCCTGCTTGCTCTCCATGACGCTGCCGCAGGACACGATCGGGTTGATGCTGCAGCTCGGGGTGAACGTCTTCCCGGCGAGCTTGCCCTCAAGGATCTTGAACTTGTCGATCGTGATGACCCACGCGGCAAGCAGTCCGGCCGCACCGGTGATCATCAGCAGCACGGCGAAGGCCCGGCTGCTGCCCACCGTGCGCGGCTCGTCGGCCGTGTGCTCCGGTTCGGAGTCGGTGGAGACGTCCTTCACTGTCGTCTTGCTCATCACGCCGATCCGTCACTTGAGAGTTGGACCTTCTTCGGGCAGGGCCATTGTGCCGCACGCACACGCGTGTCCACCGTTCGATGGACATAAGGAAGGACGCACGGTCGTCCCTGAGCGCTCGATTCCGGACGATGCTCGTGGCATGACAACACAGGCGAACGACCTCGCAGTGGATGTGCGGGGGCTGCGCAAGCAGTACGGGGACGTGACCGCCGTCGACGGAATCGACCTGGAGATCCTCACCGGGGAGGTGTTCGGCCTGCTCGGGCCCAATGGGGCGGGCAAGAGCACCACGGTCGAGATCCTCCAGGGCAACCGCGGCCGGGACGCCGGCGAGGTCTCGGTGCTCGGCTCGGACCCGGCGACGGGCACACGCGCGTGGCGTTCGCGGGTCGGGATCGTCTGGCAGGACGAATCGGCACCCGCGGAGTTGACGGTCGGCGAAACGGTACGGCATTTCGCGCGCTACTACCCCCGGCCGCGCGACCCGGAGGAGGTCATCGGTCTGGTGGGTCTGGAGGCCAAGGTGGACAGCCGCATCAAGGCGCTGTCGGGCGGCCAGCGCAGGCGTCTCGACGTGGCCCTCGGCGTGATAGGCGGCCCCGATCTCCTCCTCCTGGATGAGCCGACGACCGGCTTCGACCCGGCGGCCCGGCGCCAGTTCTGGGACCTGATCCGCAAGCTCGCCGACGAGGGCACCACGATCCTCCTCACCACCCACTACCTGGAGGAGGCGGAAAACCTCGCCGACCGCCTCGCCATCGTCGCCAAGGGCCGCGTGGTCGCCGAGGGCGAACCGGCCGCCCTGCGCGAACGCCATGGCACCGGAGCGACCGTCGAGTGGACCGAGCCGGACGGCACCCCGCGCGCGGAGCACACGGAGACTCCTACCAAGGTCGTAGCCGAGCTCATGCACCGCTTCGACGGCGAGATCCCCGGACTCCTCGTGAGCCGCCCCACCCTGGAGGACGTCTACCTCCGCCTGACCGGACAGGAGGACGCGCGATGACCACGACCACGGACACGACCGCCGTACGGACCCGGACGAAGACCTCCGGAGAGCGACTCCCCAACGCCTGGGGACTCGGCCTCCGGCGCGGGTCGCTGGAACTCAAACAGTTCTTCCGGCAGCGCGACCAGGTGGTGTTCACCTTCGCCTTCCCGGTCGTCTTCCTCTTCCTCTTCGCGTCGATCTTCAAGGACGACGTCCGGGGCGCGGGCGTCAACGCCTCCCAGCTCTACGTCCCGGCCATGATGGCCGCCGGCATCATGTCGACGAGTTTCCAGTCCCTCGGCATCTCGATCGCGATCGAACGCGACGAGAAGGTGCTGCGCCGGCTGCGCGGCACCCCGATGCCACCGGCCGCGTACTTCCTCGGCAAGATCTGGCTGGTTCTGGTCACGGGCCTGATGGAGACGGCGATCCTGCTCCTCGTCGGCACCACGCTCTACGACGTGGACCTGCCCTCGTCGGCGGTGAAGTGGCTGGACTTCGGGTGGATCTTCGTGCTCGGTCTGACGGCGTGCGCGCTGCTCGGCATCGCGGTCAGCTCGGTCCCGAAGTCCGGCAAGAGCGCGACCTCCGTGGTCGTACTCCCCTTCCTGGTCCTGCAGTTCATCTCCGGGGTGTACATCTCCATCGACACCATCCCGGACTGGATGCTCAACATCGGTGCCCTGTTCCCGCTGAAGTGGATGTGCCAGGGGCTGCGCGGGGTGTTCCTGCCCTCGTCGGCGCAGGTGCTGGAGCAAGCCGGGAGCTGGGAGTTCGGGAAGGTCGCACTGGTGCTCGGGGCGTGGTGCGTCGGAGGATTGCTGCTGTGCCTGCTGACCTTCCGGTGGAAGAACCGGCGCGACGGATGACGGCTCCGCACGGGGCGTCGGGCTCGTACACCTGGGACCGCTCGTTCCGGCTCTGGGACACGTACTTCGCCCTGATCTGGCTGGCCACCCTGGTGTTCGTGCTCGGCACGAGCCAACCGGGGTGGCCGGTACGCGTCACGGCGGCCGCGCTCCTCGTCCCGCTGATCCCGCTCTACGTCTGGGTCGGGCGCCCCGTGCTTCGGGGCGATCCGCCCGACGAGCGGCGCGCCGTCGGCTACCTGGTGGCGCAGATGGCGCTGTTCCTGCCCTCGGCGGTGCTGGTCGGCGAGACCCGGCTGATGGGCTTCGCCCTCGTCCCGCCCTGTTTCATGGTGCTGCGGCTGCGCTGGGCGCTGATCGCGGTGACGGTGATCAACATCGCGCCCGTGATCGGCTGGACGCTGCTGTGGTGGCCTGGCGCGCAGGACGTGTTCTTCAACTCGGTCTTCGCGGTGGTCACCCTGGTCTTTTCGATGGCCCTCGGCACCTGGATCATCCGTGTCATCGAACAGAGCCAGGAGCGCGCGGAGTTGATAGCCGAGCTGGACGCCAGCCGCCACGAGGTCTCCCGACTGTCCTCGGCGCACGGCGCGTTGGCCGAACGGGAGCGGATGGCCCGCGAGATCCACGACACCCTCGCGCAGGGCTTCACCAGTCTGCTGATGCTGGTCCAGGCGGTGGAGGCGGAACTGGACGACGATCTCCCGCAGGCCCGCCGCCACTTGGCCCTGATGGACGAGACGGCCCGGCAGAACCTCGCCGAGGCCCGCGCCCTGGTCGCCGGCGGCACACCGGCCGACCTGGAGGGCGCGTCCCTCTCGGACGCCCTGCGCCGGCTCGCCGCCCGCCATGACGCGACACTCCAAGTCACCGGCCCGGTACGCGCGTTGCCCGCCGGGCCGGAGGTCGTGGCTCTGCGTTCGTGCCAGGAGGCGCTCGCCAACGCCCGTAAGCATGCGGGGAGTTCGGCGGCGGTGAGCCTCGCGCTGGTGTACGCCGATGAGCAACTCACCGTGTCCGTAAGGGATGACGGGTGCGGGTTCGATCCGGGGGCGGTGTCCGGTGGTTACGGGTTGGCGGGGTTGCGGACGCGGGCGGCGGAGGTGGGTGGGACGGCGGTGGTGCGGAGTGCGGTGGGTGAGGGGACGACGGTGACGGTACGGCTGCCGGTCTCGCCGGTATCGGCTCTGAGGAGTACTCGATGATCCGGATCATCCTGGCCGACGACCATCCCGTCGTACGGGAAGGTCTGCGCGCCATGCTCAGTGCCGAACCGGATCTCGATGTCGTCGCCGATGCCTCCAGTGGGCCGCAGGCGGAGGCGCTGGCCGCCGAGTTGAGGCCGGACATCGTGTTGATGGACCTGCGGATGCCGGGCGGCGGGGGTGTCGACTCCATCGTGCGGATGAGTGCGGCGGGGCTGTCTTGCCGGGTGATCGTCCTCACGACGTATGAGACCGACCGGGACATCCTTCGGGCCGTGGAGGCCGGAGCTGCGGGCTATCTGCTGAAGGATCTGCCTCGGGGGGAACTGGCAAACGCCGTGCGGGCCGCTGCGCGTGGCGAGACGGTGTTGGCGCCTTCTGTGGCGGCGCGGTTGGTGGACCAGTTGCGGACCAAGCCGGAGCGGCCTCGGTTGTCCGAGCGGGAGACTTCTGTGCTGCGGTTGGTGGCGGAGGGGTGCACCAACGCGGAGATCGGGCGGCGGTTGTACATCGGGGAGTCGACTGTGAAGACCCATCTGCTGCGGGTCTTCGGGAAGTTGGGGGTGGATGACCGGACGGCTGCGGTGACGAGTGCGATGCGGTTCGGGTTGCTGGACTGAGAATCTCGCCCCCGCCGCCCCTACCCGTCCCATCCCAGGGGGCTCCGCCCCCTGGACCCCCGCTCCTCAAACGCCGGAGGGGCTGGATTGTAGGCGGAGGGGCTGGAGCAGCTGGGTTTGCGACGGGGGCTGAAAGCGCTGAAGGGGTAAAACGCCGGACGGGCCGAGAGATGCTGACCGGAGCTTCCAAGGCGCCGGTGCACATCTCTCAGCCCGTCCGGCGTTTGAGGACGAGGCCGTTCAGGCCGAAGCGGGGGTCTGGGGGCGGCAGCCCCCAGGGATGGGACGGGTAGGGGCGGCGGGGGCGAGGAAACCAGGCCTCAGCCCAGTTTCGACTCCAGCTCCGCCACGATCTCGTTCACCCCGACCGCCGACTGCTCCCCGGACTCCATGTCCTTGAGCTGGACGACACCCTCGGCAAGGTCACGCTCGCCGGCGACGATCGTGTAGCGAGCCCCACTGCGGTTCGCGTTCTTCATCGCGCCCTTCAGCCCCTTGGAGCCGTAGGAGAAGTCGGCCGCGATCCCCAGCTTGCGGAGTTCGGTCACCTTGGCGAAGAGAACCCGGCGAGCCTCCTCACCCAGCGGGACCGCGAACACGCTGGTGGACGCGGGGAGTTCGAGTTCGACGCCCTCCGCCTCCAGGGCGAGGACCGTACGGTCGACGCCCAACGCCCAGCCCACGGACGGCAGCGCGGGACCCCCGATCATCTCGGACAGACCGTCGTAACGACCGCCACCGCCCACCGCGGACTGGGACCCCAGACCGTCGTGGACGAACTCGAAGGTCGTACGGGTGTAGTAGTCCAGGCCACGGACCAGCTTCGGGTCGTCCTCGAAGGCGACGCCCGCAGCCGTGATGAGCTCACGGACCTCCTCGTGGTACGCCTTGCACGCGTCGCACAGGTAGTCACGGAGCAACGGCGCGTCCGTCAACTGCTTCTGGACGTCGGGGCGTTTGTCGTCGAGGACACGGAGCGGGTTGATGTCCGCGCGGCGGAGCGTCTCCTCGTCGAGGTCCAGGCCCCGGAGGAAGGTCTGCAGCGCCTCCCGGTACACCGGACGGCACTCCTTGTCGCCCAGGCTGTTGAGGAGGATGCGGAAGTTCCGCAGCCCCAGGGAGCGGTACGCCTGGTCCGCGAGGATGATCAACTCGGCGTCCAGCGCCGGGTCTTCGGCACCGATCGCCTCGGCCCCGACCTGGGAGAAGTGGCGGTAACGGCCCTTCTGGGGGCGCTCGTAGCGGTAGTACGAGCCGGAGTACCAGAGCTTGACCGGGAGGTTGCCCAGCTTGTGCAGGTTGGCCTCAAGTGCCGCGCGCAGTACGGAAGCCGTGCCCTCGGGGCGCAGGGCGAGCTGGTCGCCGCCCTTGGTCTCGAAGGCGTACATCTCCTTGGTCACGATGTCGGTGGACTCACCGACACCGCGCGCGAAGAGCTCGACGTTCTCGAAGCCGGGCGTCTCGATGTAGCCGTAGCCGGAGTTGCGCAGCGGAGCGGCGATGGCCTCGCGCACGGCGAGGTACTTGGCCGACTCCGGCGGAATCAGGTCGTACGTGCCCTTGGGGGCCTGAAAGGTGCTCACGAAAATCTCGTCACATTCCTCGTCGGGGAGCCTTCACGTCGGCTCCCTGGCCGGCGGCCACTTCCCGCAGATACGGGTTGGTGGCGCGCTCCTGGCCGATGGTCGTCTGGGGGCCGTGGCCGGACAGCACCACGGTCGAGTCGTCGAGCGGCAGGCACACACGGGCCAGCGAGTCGAGGATCTCGGCGTGGGAGCCGCCGGGCAGGTCGGTGCGTCCGATGGAGCCGGCGAAGAGCAGATCCCCGGAGAAGAACACGGAGGGGATCTCCGTGGTCTCGGGCATCCGGAAGGTCACCGACCCCTTCGTATGGCCCGGCGCGTGCGCGACCGAGAACTCCAGTCCCGCCAGCTCCAGCCGCGCTCCGTCGGTCAGCTCCTTGACGTCGTCCGGCTCCCCCACGGTCAGCTCGCCCATCAGCGGCATCCCGATCGAGCGGCCGAGCGCCTTCTCGGGGTCGCTCATCATGAACCGGTCCGCGGGGTGGATCCAGGCCGGCACGTCGTGCGCGCCGCACACCGGGACGACCGAGGCCACATGGTCGATGTGGCCATGGGTGAGGACGACCGCGACGGGCTTGAGCCGATGCTTCCTGAGCGCTTCCTCGACTCCCTGGGCGGCCTGATGGCCCGGGTCGATGATCACGCACTCCTCACCGGCGGCGGGGGCGACGAGATAACAGTTCGTCCCCCAGGCCCCGGCGGGGAACCCGGCAATGAGCACGATCGTCCTTCGTTGTGTCGATACGGGAGGGGATAAGGATCCCTGCCTCAGTGGTCAGAGCCTACCGGCGCTGCCGAATCCTCAGCGAACCCATATACGGTACGGGGCACACGCAGGCGGTCGGCTCACAAGACGCACGCGTCCCAGTCGACGTACGAGACGCATGAGGAGAGAATCCGGTGGTCACCCAGGAACAGCGGAAGCGGCAGCTCGCGCGGGAGAAGTTCTTGCGGCAGCAGCAGCGGCGTACGTCCGCTCGACGCAAGGCGCGCATGCGCAACTCGGTGATCGCGTCGGTGCTCGGCGTGATCGTGATCGGCAGTGTCGCGCTGTACACGACCGGCGTCCTGAAGAACGACGACGACAAGTCGAACGCGAGCGCGGACGTGACGCCCAGCGCCTCGGCGACGAGCAAGGCGCCCGACCCGTGCGCGAAGCCGGCGGCGGGCAAGGTCAAGACGCTGACGTGGAAGAAGGAGCCGGCGGTCACGATCGACAAGTCGGCGAAGTACACGATGAAGCTCGCGACGACCTGCGGTGACATCGGCATCGCGCTGAAGACGTCGGCCGCGCCGCACACCGTGAACTCGTTCAACTTCCTCGCGAGCAAGGGCTTCTTCGACCACACGAAGTGCCACCGGCTCGTCACCAGCGGCATCTACGTGCTGCAGTGCGGCGACCCGACGGGCTCGGGCAGCGGCGGTCCCGGGTACACGATCCCGGACGAGAACCTGAAGGACACCAGCCTCAAGGGCGGGATCTACCCGGCGGGCACGGTGGCGATGGCGAACACCGGTCAGAAGCACACCGGCGGCAGCCAGTTCTTCCTCGTCTACAAGGCCAGCACGCTCCCGGCGAGCTACACGCCGTTCGGCACGATCGACGCCGCGGGCATGAAGGTCCTGAACAAGATCGCCGCTGCTGGGGCGCAGGCCGCCGACCCCACGACGGGCAACACCGCTCCGAACGCGACGGTCGTGATCAACAAGGCGACCGTCACGAAATCCTGACCGTCAACAGCGAAATTTCGGTCGCGCTGGATGCGGACAGGCCGCCCGCCGGTCGCCTATGTTGGCCGTGACGAAACTGTGGACGATGCCCGGGGGCACAGAGGCCCTGTGCAGGCATCATGTGGAGGAGGCGCTGTGAGCAGCGACCCGTGGGGCCGCGTCGACGAGACGGGGACCGTGTACGTGCGTACGGCCGACGGCGAGCAGGTCGTCGGTTCCTGGCAGGCCGGCTCCCCCGAGGAGGCGCTGGCCTACTTCGAGCGCAAGTATGAGGGCCTGGTTGTCGAGATCGGCCTCCTCGAAAAGCGAGTGAAGACCACCGACCTGTCGGCGAAGGACGCGCAGGCCGCCGTCGACCATCTCCGTGAGCAGGTCGACGCCCACCACGCGGTGGGCGACCTGGCGGCGCTGGGCGTCCGGCTGGACAAGCTGGTGGAGACCGTCGAGGCGCGCCGCGAGGAGCGCAAGCAGCAGCGCGCCAAGCAGTCCGACGAGGCCCGGCACTCCAAGGAGGCGCTGGTAGTCGAGGCGGAGGAGCTGGCGCAGTCCGACCAGTGGCGGGCGGCCGGTGAGCGGCTGCGCGCGCTGGTGGACACCTGGAAGGGGCTGCCGCGCCTGGACCGCAAGTCGGACGACGAGCTGTGGCACCGCTTCTCGCACGCCCGGTCGGCCTTCTCCAAGCGCCGCAAGGCGCACTTCGCGTCGCTGGACGCGCAGCGCGAGGACGCCCGCAAGACCAAGGAGAAGCTGGTCGCCGAGGCCGAGGGTCTGTCGGCCTCGCAGGACTGGGGTCCGACAGCCGCGCGCTACCGCGAGCTGATGGCCGACTGGAAGGCGGCGGGCCGCGCCCAGCGTGAGCACGAGGACGATCTGTGGAACCGCTTCCGCGGCGCCCAGGACGTCTTCTTCGCCGCGCGCAGCTCGGTCTTCGCCGAGCGGGACGCCGAGCAGACGGAGAACCTGAAGCTCAAGGAGGAGCTGGCCGAGGAGGCCGAGAAGCTCCTGCCGGTGACCGACCTGAAGGCGGCCCGCGCGGCCTTCCGCTCGATCAACGAGCGCTGGGAGGCCATCGGTCATGTGCCGCGTGACTCCCGCCCGAAGGTCGAGGGCCGGATGCACACGGTCGAGCGGGCCCTCCAGGAGTCCGAGGAGACCGAGTGGCGCCGGACGAACCCGGAGGCACGCGCGCGTGCCGAGGGTCTGACCGGTCAGCTCCAGGCCGCCGTGGACAAGCTGAAGGGCCAGATCGAGCAGGCCAGGGCCCAGAACAACACGTCCAGGGCCGACAAGCTGGAGCGCGAACTGGAGGGCCGCCAGGCCCTGTTGGACCAGGCGCTGAAGGGCTTGCAGGAGTTCGGCGGCTGACGCTCCGCACTCCCGGCTTCGACCAGGGCCCCCGTACCTCGTGTACGGGGGCCTTTCGGTTGCCCGGCGACGGGTTTACGGGCGATCGGGTTCCCCGCGGCGCCCGTGAAATTCGCCCCTATTCGGTGGTTGGTTTTTCGGCCATATTCCGTGATTGACTTGATCACGCAGGCCAGGACCAAGGCCTGTTCAACAATAGCAAAAGAACTTTAAAACAGGGGAAAAATGCGAATCCGTACAGCGGGAATCGCGCTGACACTGACCGCCGCGACCGCAGTCGGCGGGGCGGTGGTCGCACCGAGCGCCTATGCGGCCAATCACGTGTCCAGCAATGTCTACAAGTTCTATCCCGGCGGCGGCGCGGGCCATACGCGCACCGGCGAGATCGACTTCGTGGTGACCACGACCCGCGACAGCAAGAACAAGCTCGTCGACGTCAAGGCGACACTGTCCGGCCACAACAACGTCCAGGGACAGGCGCTGGGCATCAAGATGGACTTCACGCAGCCATACGTGAAGGAGGGCTCCGACGGCCGCTACCAGGTCACGGGCAAGGTGGTGCTCCAGGCCTGCATCGCCAAGAAACTTCCCGTGTGCGGCCCCTCGGGCACGGTGACCTTCAATGACGTCGTCAACATGTACGGACCGCAGTCCCCGGCGCACGCCACGACGTCCAACACGCGGGTCTGGCCCATCTATTCGACCCCGTGAACAATGGCAGTGGGCAATACCCGTGAGTGATATCCGTGAGTGATATCCGGGAGGACATGATGAAAAGGTTGTGGGCAGGTTTTTCCGGTGTGCTGCTGGGCCTCGTTCTCGTGGTCGTCGGCCTTGGCTATCTGTCCGACGAGCCGAATAAATCAGCATGGATTTCCGGTATCGGCTTCCTGCTGCTGGTGGCCGGAGCCGTCCTCTCGGTGAGGTACGTGAAACGACTGCGGTCGTGAACCCATGAATCGGTACGAGTGAGGCCGGGCAGCGCGCGCTGCCCGGCCTCACTCGTACGACGTCGCGGAACGGCCTCTAGCGCTGCTGCCGGGCCGACGTCACCCGGTACACGTCGTAGACGCCCTCCACTCCCCTGACGGCCTTCAGGACGTGTCCCAGGTGCTTGGGGTCGCCCATCTCGAAGGTGAAGCGGGAGGTGGCCACGCGGTCGCGGGAGGTCTGGACGGCCGCGGAGAGGATGTTGACGTGCTGGTCGGACAGGACGCGGGTGACGTCCGAGAGGAGCCGGGAGCGGTCCAGGGCCTCCACCTGGATGGCGACCAGGAAGACCGAGGACTGGGTGGGCGCCCACTCGACCTCCAGGATGCGCTCGGGTTCGCGGGACAGTGACTCCACGTTGACGCAGTCACTGCGGTGAACCGATACGCCGCTACCCCGGGTGACGAAACCGATGATGGGGTCACCGGGGACGGGCGTACAACAGCGGGCCAGCTTGACCCACACGTCCTCGACGCCCTTGACGACGACACCGGGGTCGGCGTTCGACCGGCGCTTGCGCCCTCGGCCGTGCGCCGGCGGCACGCTCTCGTCGATCTCCTCGGTGGCCGCCTCCTCGCCGCCGAGCGCCTGCACCAGCTTCTGTACGACGTTCTGCGCGGCGACATGGCCCTCGCCGATCGCCGCGTACAGCGAGGAGATGTCGGGGTAGCGCATCTCGTGCGCGAGCGTGACGAGGGAGTCGCCGGTGAGGATGCGCTGGATCGGCAGGTTCTGTTTGCGCATCGCGCGGGCGATGGCGTCCTTGCCCTGCTCGATCGCCTCGTCGCGGCGCTCCTTGGAGAACCAGGCTCTGATCTTGTTGCGGGCGCGCGGCGACTTCACGAAGCCGAGCCAGTCTCGGGAGGGGCCCGCGCCGGGTGCCTTGGAGGTGAAGACCTCCACCAAGTCGCCGTTGTCCAGGGTGGATTCGAGCGGTACGAGCCGTCCGTTGACCCGTGCTCCTATGGTCCGGTGGCCGACCTCGGTGTGCACCGCGTAGGAGAAGTCCACCGGGGTGGCGCCCGCCGGCAGCGCTATCACGTCGCCCTTGGGCGTGAAGACGAAGACCTCGTTGCGGGACAGGTCGAAGCGCAGGGACTCCAGGAACTCGCCCGGGTCCTCGGTCTCCTTCTGCCAGTCGAGCAACTGGCGCAGCCACGCCATGTCGTTGAGGTGGTCGTCCTTGCCGGTGGTCCGGGGCGCGTCCGAGCGCACCTTGGAGGTGCCGGCGACGGCCTCCTGCTTGTACTTCCAGTGCGCGGCGATGCCGTACTCGGCGCGGCGGTGCATGTCGAAGGTACGGATCTGGAGCTCAACTGGCTTGCCGTTGGGGCCGATCACCGTCGTGTGCAGCGACTGGTACATGTTGAACTTGGGCATCGCGATGTAGTCCTTGAACCGGCCGGGGACCGGGTTCCATCGCGCGTGCACCGTGCCGAGGGCCGCGTAGCAGTCGCGGACGGTGTCCACGAGGACGCGGATGCCCACCAGGTCGTAGATCTCGGCGAAGTCGCGGCCGCGGACGATCATCTTCTGGTAGACGCTGTAGTAGTGCTTCGGGCGGCCGGTGACGGTCGCCTTGATGCGGGCGGCGCGCAGGTCGGTCTGGACCTCGTCGGTCACTATGGCCAGGTATTCGTCACGCTTCGGTGCCCGCTCGGCCACCAGCCGGACGATCTCGTCGTACATCTTGGGGTAGAGGATCGCGAAGGCGAGGTCCTCCAGTTCCCATTTGATGGTGTTCATGCCCAGGCGATGGGCGAGCGGCGCGTAGATCTCCAGGGTCTCGCGCGCCTTCTTCTCCTGCTTCTCGCGCTTGAGGTAGCGCATGGTGCGCATGTTGTGCAGCCGGTCGGCGAGCTTGATGACGAGAACCCGAGGGTCCTTGGCCATGGCGACGACCATCTTGCGCACGGTCTCGGCCTGCGCGGCCTCGCCGAACTTGACCTTGTCGAGCTTGGTGACGCCGTCGACGAGGAGGGCCACGGAGTCACCGAAGTCGCGGCGGAGCTGGTCGAGGCCGTACTCGGTGTCCTCGACGGTGTCGTGCAGCAGGCCGGCCATGAGGGTCGCCGGGTCCATGCCGAGCTCGGCCAGGATCGTCGTCACGGCGAGCGGGTGCGTGATGTACGGGTCGCCGCTCTTGCGCTTCTGGCCGCGGTGCCAGCGCTCGGCGACCTGGTAGGCGCTCTCGACCTGGCGGAGGGTGGCCGTCTCGATCTTCGGGTCGTTGCTGCGCACTATCCGCAGCAGGGGCTCCAGGACCGGGTTGTACGGGTTGGAGCGCTGGACGCCGAGACGGGCGAGGCGGGCGCGGACGCGGTTGGAGGAGCCGCCGCCGGTACGTGCGGGCTGGCCGGCCGTCGGACGGGGCGCGGGAGCGGCCGCCGGGGCCGGCTTGGGGCGCGCGGACTCGGCCGCCTTGTCGGCGGGCGCCGACCGGTCGTGCTCCGCCGCCGGGAGCGGTTCGCTCGGTGCGGTGCTCGCGCTCGTGGCGGGCTCCGCCGCGGGGCCCGGGGTGGGCTCGGGCTTGGCGGCGGTCAGGGGCTGGGCCTCGTCTGCCAAGAGGACTCCTCGTGCGCGATCCGGGTCCCCCGGTCAGGCTCCGGAGTGCCCATGGTAGCGATCCCGGGCTCCGGGCTCGCCTTCAGGCCGATGTGAGGCCCGTCTACGGATGAAACACGAGGGGCTGCCACCGGCATTCCGGAGATGACGTGGGGGCGCCTTGGAGACGTCCGGCGGGGGTATTCCGGGCCGGGCGACGGGGGCCGGAGGTACCTGGCCAAGCGCGGCGCGATCACGGCTCGTCAGGGCAGAGGACGACGGACCGGAAGCACCTGGCCGAGCACGGCACCACCGCGGCTCGTCCCGGCAGGCGATCGAGGAAGGACCGGAGGTGTCCGCCTTACCACCGCGCCACCGTGGCTCGTCCGGGCAGACGACCGAGGAGGAGCCGAAGCTACCCGGCCGACCACCCCGCCATCACAGCTCGCCCCGGCCGACAGCGACAGACCGAGACACCTGGCCAAGCGCGCCGCACCCACCACAGCACCTCCGGGCAGACGACCGAGGAGAAGCCGGAGAGGCCCGCCCGACCACACCCGCACCATCACGGCTCGTCCCGGCGGCGGATGACGCCCGACCGGATACACCTAACCAAGCACTGTGCCCATCGCAGCCGATCGGACAGGAGCCGGGGGTACCCGGCTGACCGCCCTGCCATCACGACTCGTCCCAGCGGACAACGGCCGACCGAAGACACCTAACCAAGCACGACACCATCGCAGCTCGACCGGGCAAGAGACCGGGGTGCCCGGCCGGCCGCCGGGCAATCGCGGCTCGTGCGACCTCGCGGTGGAGCAGCATTTGGATACAGCCCCGCGCGCCCCGGGGCACGGAAACGGCCGCCCCGGTGGTGCCGGGGCGGCCGTTCTCGAAGCGTCGCAGGGCGCGTGCGTGCTGGCGGTGTCAGACCACCAGCAGTGCTTCCAGCGGGGCGCCTTCCAGGGACGGTTCCAGGCGGGCGCGGCCCGCGAGGAAGCCCAGTTCCATGAGGACCGCGAGGCCGGCGACCTGGGCGCCCGCCCTGCGGATCAGCTGGACGGAGGCCTCGGCGGTGCCGCCGGTGGCCAGGACGTCGTCGACGACCAGGACGCGGTCACCGGCGCTCAGGTCCTCGGCGTGCACCTCGATCTCGGCGGAGCCGTACTCCAGGTCGTACGCCTGGCTGAGGGTCGCTCCGGGGAGCTTGCCCGCCTTGCGCACGGGGATGAAGCCGACGCCCGCGCGGACGGCCACCGGGGCGCCGAGGATGAACCCGCGGGCCTCCAGGCCCACGACCTTCGTCGCACCGGTGCGCACGACGACCTCGGCGAGGGCGTCCGTGAGCGCCGTGAACGCGGCCGGGTCCGCCAGGAGCGGGGTGATGTCCTTGAACACCACACCCGGCTCCGGGTAGTCGGCCACATCGCGGATACGGCTGAGCAGCAGCTCCTGGACGTCGGTCATCGGCGCTTCCCCGAGGGACGCCCGCGGCCGCGGTTGCGGGACGCCGGCTGGGTGCGCGGGCCCACGACGGCTGCCGCGTCCTCGGGCTCGTCGTCGTAGTCGTCGTCCGTCTGGGCGGTGACCTCGGGCTCGACCGGCTCACCCTGCGCGGCGGCCTGGGCCCGCTTGGCGAGGACGCGCTTCTTGAGCGCCTTCATCTGCGGCTCGGCCTCCTTGAGGTCGGCGACGAGCGGCGTGGCGATGAAGATCGAGGAGTACGCACCGGCCGCGAGACCGACGAACAGCGACAGCGAGATGTCGTTGAGGACACCCGCGCCGAGGAACCCGCCACCGATGAACAGCAGGGCCGCGACCGGCAGCAGCGCGACCACCGTGGTGTTGATGGAGCGGACCAGCGTGCCGTTGATCGAGCGGTTGGCGATGTCGCTGTAGGTCCAGCGGGTCTGCTTGGTGATGCCCTTGGTCTGCTCCTTGAGGCTGTCGAAGACGACGACCGTGTCGTAGAGCGAGTAACCGAGGATGGTCAGCAGACCGATCACCGTGCCGGGCGTGACCTCGAAGCCGACGAGGGCGTAGATGCCGATGGTGATGGTGATGTCGTGGATCAGGGCGACGAGCGCGGCCAGGGCCATGCGCCACTCGAAGGCGATCGCCAGGTAGATCACGACCAGCACCATGAAGATCGCCAGGCCCTCCCAGGCCTTGTTGGCGACCTGGTCACCCCAGCTGGGGCCGACCAGGTCGGCGGCGATGCTCTCGGTGCTGACGTCGAGGTCCTTCGCCAGCTTCGTCTTGATGCTGTCGGACTTGTCGGTGTCGATGCCCGCGATCTGGATGCGCAGACTGCCGTCGCCGAGCTTCTGGACGACCGCGTCGTGACCGGAGGCGTCCTCGGCGTACTTCTCGGCCTGGGTCACCGAGGCGCTCATGTGCTTCGGCGTGGTGAAGGCGGCGCCGCCCTGGAACTCGATGCCCATGTTCAGGCCGCGCACCGTCAGGCCGAGGATGGCCGTGATGGTGATCAGGATCGAGATGCCGTACCAGATCTTGCGATTGCCGACGAAGTCGTAGCCGACCTCGCCACGGTGCAGCCGGGCGCCGAGGTTGCCGAGCTTCGACATCTCACGCCTCCTTCGGGTCGACAGGGCCCGCGGCGGAACCGGCGGGACGGCGGGTGCGGCGCAGCGGCGGTTTGGCGCCCAGCGCCTTCGGGTCGATGCCGGACCACTTGTGGCCGTCCGCGAAGAACTTCCTGCGGGCGAGGATGGTCATCAGCGGCTTGGTGAACAGGAAGACGACGACCACGTCGAGCACGGTGGTCAGACCGAGGGTGAACGCGAAGCCCTGGACCTTGCCGACGGTGACGATGAACAGCACCGCGGCGGCGAGGAACGACACGAAGTCGGAGACCAGGATGGTGCGCCGCGCGCGGGGCCAGGCCCGCTCCACGGAGGGACGCAGCGAACGGCCTTCGCGGATCTCGTCCCGGATGCGTTCGAAGAACACGATGAACGAGTCCGCGGTGATACCGATCGCGACGATCGCACCGCAGACGGCCGGCAGGTTCAGCGCGAAGCCGATGCCCGGGCCGAGCAGCGCCATGATCACGTACGTGAGGATCGCGGAGACCAGCAGCGAGGGGATCGCGATGACCGACAGACCGCGGTAGAAGATCAGCAGGTAGATGACGACCAGCGCGAGGCCGATCGCGCCCGCGATCAGACCGGCGTGCAGCTGCTCACCGCCGAGGGCCGCGGTCACCGTGGTGACGCTGTCCTCCTTGAAGGTCAGCGGCAGGGCGCCGTACGACAGCATGTTGGCGAGGCTCTGGGCCTCCTCCTGGGTGAAGCTGCCGGAGATCTCCGCGCTGCCGCCGGTGATCGACGAGCTGACGGAGGGGCTGGAGACGACCTGGCCGTCGAGGACGATGCCGAACTCGTTCTGCGGGGCGGTGTTCTTCGCCAGCTCACCGGTGACCTTGGCGAACTTGTCGCCGCCCTTGCCGGTGAAGTCCATGGTGACCTGCCAGCCGGCGGCGGTCGTCGTGTTCAGGACGGCCGCGGCCTTCTTGACGTCGGTGCCGTCCACGGCGGCGGGGCCGAGCACGTACTTGTACCAGACGCCCGAGACCTGGCCGCAGGCCACGGTCGCGTCGCCGGCCTTGGCGGTCTTGCCGGCGGTGTTCTGGACCGACTTCTTGGAGCAGTCGAGCGCGGTGTACTGGGCCTCCAGCTTGGCGGCCGCCGCGCTGGCGGCGGCGCTGCTGCTCGCCGAGGGGGTGGCGCTGGCCGAGGCCGTGGCGCTGGGGCTCGCGGACGAGGTGGCGTCTGCCTTCAGCGCGTCGCTGGCGGCACGGCCCTGAGAGGTGGCGGTGGCCGTCGGGGTCGCGGAGCCGGTCGAGGAGGCGGTCGCCTTGGAGCTGGCCGTGCTCGACGGGCTGCTGGAGGCGCTGCCGGACGCGCTCGGGGACGGGGTCGTCGTCGCGGCGCCCGTGGACGCCTCCGTGGCCAGGACCGGGCGGAAGTACAGCTTGGCGGTCGTACCGACCTGCTGCCGCGCCTCCTCCGAGTTCGTGCCCTTCGGGATGTTGACGATGATGTTCCTGGAGCCCTGGGTCTGGACCTCGGCCTCCGAGACACCAAGACCATTGACACGGCGGTTCATGATGTCGACCGCGGTGTCCATGTTGGTCTTGTTGATCGACGATTCCTCGCCGGGCTGGGCCACCGCCCGCAGGGTGATGCTCGTGCCGCCGGCCAGGTCGATGCCGAGACGCGGAGTGTTGTGCCCGGATGCGAACATGCCACCGGTGAGCGCCACGATGGCGATCAGGATGAGGGCCAGCGAGCGCCACGGCTTGCTCTGGGCGCTCGCGCTGCGGCCCCTCTTAGGTGCTGCCACCTTCTCGTACTCCCTCTCGGGCCGCTCCGCGCCGGGTCAGCGCGGCTACGGCCATGACATGGTGTCGGGATCCCGTACGAACGACGCACGTACCCGGGGTGCGCGGGGCGCGAGCGGGTCGCGCCGCGCTCCCGGGACGTGACTACTTCGCGTCGGACTCGCCGTCGGACTTCTTCGGCTCTTCTTCCGTCTTCGCCTCGGCGGGCTTCGCCGGCTCCTCGGTGGCGTCGGCCGGCTCGTCGGCCGCGTCCTTCTTGCCGAGGTCGATGGGCTTGTCGTCGGAAGAGTCGGCGGCGGGCTCGTCGGTCTCGGTGAGGGAGGAGGCGTCGTCCGGGACGATGTCGGTGTCGTCCTTCAGGTCGTGCTCGATGCCGTGGACGATGCGGTTGTACTCGTCGTCGGTGAGGACGGCGCCGATCGCGTTCTTCGCGAAGAGGAGCTCGACGCCGGGGCCGGCGTCGAGAAGGACCGTCTCCTCGTTGACCTCCTTGACCGTCGCGTACACGCCCCCGATCGTGCGGACGCCGGTGCCGGGCTGCATGTCATTACGCATCGACGCGGCCGCCTGCTGCTTGCGCTTGGCAGAGCGGGTCATCAGGAACATGGCCCCGATGAGCACGATGAACGGGAGGAGGGTCACGATATTCACGGGACGGAATTTCCTTCGCACGACCGCGGCGGTGAGCGGCCTGGTGGATGGGGGTGGTCGGCGCCGCCCACAAAGGCGGCATCGGCGGAGTCTAAGCGAGTCCACGCTGATGGAACAACGCTCAGCATGGCACCGGGGTTCCTGACCCGGCCAGCGCCCCCGCCGTCACGCCCCGAACAGGTCCCCTTGTCCGTTTCCCCCGGTTGACGAGCGGGGCGGGGTGAGGCCGAGATGCGCCCACGCGGCGGGGGTGGCGACGCGTCCGCGCGGGGTACGGGCCAGCAGTCCCTCCCGTACGAGGAAGGGTTCGGCGACCTCTTCGACGGTCTCGCGCTCCTCCCCCACGGCGACCGCGAGCGTGGACAGGCCGACCGGTCCGCCGCCGAACAGCTTGAGCAGGGCTTCGAGGACACCCCGGTCGAGCCGGTCGAGGCCGCGGCCGTCGACCTCGTAGACCTTGAGGGCGGCGCCGGCGATGTCCTGGGTGATGAAGCCGTCGGCCTTGACCTGCGCGTAGTCCCGGACGCGGCGCAGCAGTCGGTTGGCGATACGGGGGGTGCCGCGGGAGCGGCCGGCGATCTCGGCGGCGCCGGCGGGGTCGATCTCCACGTCGAGGAGGTTCGCCGAGCGGTGGATGACGCGCTCCAGCTCGGTGGGTTCGTAGAACTCCATGTGCGCGGTGAAGCCGAAGCGGTCGCGCAGCGGGGGCGGCAGCAGTCCCGCGCGCGTGGTGGCGCCGACCAGGGTGAACGGCGGGAGTTCGAGCGGGATCGCGGTGGCACCGGGGCCCTTGCCGACGATGACGTCGACGCGGAAGTCCTCCATCGCCATGTAGAGCATCTCTTCGGCGGGCCGGGACATGCGGTGGATCTCGTCGAGGAAGAGGACCTCGCCCTCCTGGAGGGAGGAGAGGATCGCGGCGAGGTCGCCGGCGTGCTGGATGGCGGGCCCGCTGGTGATGCGGATCGGGGCTTCCATCTCGGCCGCGATGATCATCGACAGGGTGGTTTTGCCGAGGCCGGGGGCACCGGAGAGCAGCACGTGGTCGGCGGTGGCGCCACGCGCGCGTGCGGCGCGCAGCACCAGGTCGAGCTGTTCGCGGACCTTCTCCTGGCCGATGAACTCGCCCAGGTCCTTGGGGCGCAGGGCGGCCTCGACGGCCTGGTCCTCGCGGTCGGCGACCGAGCCCACCAGCCGCTCGGCGGCGGTCTCGTCGGTCATGTCGTCCCAGTTCACTGACGGTTCTCCTAGCGGGCGCGGTTCAGGGTCTGCAGGGCCGCCTTCAGCAACTGCCCCACCTGAGGCGTGCCTTGAGCGGCCTCGGCCTGCGGTGCTACGGCGGCCACCGCCTCGTCGGCCTCGCGGGTGGCGTACCCGAGGCCGATGAGCGCGGCGTGCAGCTGATCGCGCCAGCCGCTGGTGACGGGGGCGCCGATCGCCGGGGCCGACCCCACCGGTGCGCCGAGCCGGTCCTTGAACTCCAGCAGCAGTTTCTGGGCGCCCTTCTTGCCGATGCCGGGCACGGCCATCAGCGCCTTCTCGTCCCCGGCGGCCACCGCTCGACGCAGCGCGTCCGGGGTGTGCACCGCGAGCATCGCCTGCGCGAGCCGGGGTCCGACGCCGGTCGCGGTCTGGAGCAGCTCGAAGATCTGGCGTTCGTCGTCGTCCACGAAGCCGTACAGGGTGAGCGAGTCCTCGCGGACGACGAGGGAGGTGGCGAGCTTGGCCGGCTTGCCGAGGCGGAGCGTGGACAGCGTGTTCGGCGTGCACTGGACGGCCATGCCGACACCACCGACCTCGACCACCGCGGCGTCGGGGGCGAGAGCGGCGACCGTGCCACTGACGAAGGCGATCATGCGGTACGGCCTTTCGATGCGTGCGGGGTCTTCGGTGCTTGCTGGGCCTGCGGGGTTTTCAGCGTGCCGGCCGCGTGTTGGGCGACCGCCTGTTGCAACCGGTTCTGGGCGACGGCCTGTTGGAGGCGGTGGGTCGCGGGGCCGCGCCAGATGTGGCAGATGGCGAGGGCGAGTGCGTCGGCCGCGTCGGCGGGCTTCGGGGGCGCGTCGAGCCGTAGCAGCCGGGTCACCATCGCGCCGACCTGGGCCTTGTCGGCACGGCCACTTCCGGTGACGGCGGCCTTGACCTCGCTGGGGGTGTGCAGGGCGACGGGGATTCCGCGCCGCGCGGCACAGAGCATCGCTACGGCGCTGGCTTGCGCGGTGCCCATCACCGTACGGACGTTGTGCTGGCTGAACACCCGCTCCACAGCGACGAATTCGGGCCGGTGTTCGTCCAGCCATGCCTCGATGCCCTGCTCGATGGCGACGAGGCGCAGCCCCAACTCGGCGTCCGCAGGGGTCCGTACGACACCGACGCCGACCATGGTGAGCGGCCGACCGGCGACGCCTTCGACGACACCGACACCACATCGGGTGAGCCCAGGGTCGACACCCAGTACCCGCACTCCAACCCCCCTCGTTCGATCGCCTGTTTGTGCAGGCTATCGGGTGTCACTGACAAAGCGACGGGCCGACGGGGTGTGTCCCGTCGGCCCGTTGAACCGCTTGTTCGACTTCGGCTCGCGGCAGCGCTACGCGTCGACCTTCTCCATGACCTCGTCGCTGACGTCGAAGTTGGCGAAGACGTTCTGCACGTCGTCACTGTCCTCCAGGGCGTCGATCAGCTTGAAGATCTTGCGGGCGCCGTCCTCGTCGAGCTCGACCTGCATGGTCGGGACGAAGTTGGCGTCGGCGGAGTCGTAGTCGATGCCGGCGTCCTGGAGCGCGGTGCGGACCGCGACCAGGTCGGTGGCCTCGGAGATGACCTCGAAGGACTCACCGAGGTCGTTGACCTCCTCGGCGCCCGCGTCGAGCACGGCACCCAGGACGTCGTCCTCGGACAGCTCGCCCTTGGGGACGACGACGACACCCTTGCGGTTGAAGAGGTACGAGACGGAACCGGGGTCGGCCATGTTCCCGCCGTTGCGGGTCATGGCGACACGCACGTCCGAGGCGGCGCGGTTGCGGTTGTCGGTGAGGCACTCGATGAGCACCGCGACACCGTTCGGGCCGTAACCCTCGTACATGATCGTCTCGTAGTCGGCGCCACCGGCTTCGAGACCGGCACCGCGCTTGACCGCGGAGTCGATGTTCTTGTTCGGGACCGAGCTCTTCTTGGCCTTCTGGATGGCGTCGAACAGCGTCGGGTTGCCGGACACATCGGCACCACCGGTACGGGCCGCGACCTCGATGTTCTTGATCATCTTCGCGAAGAGCTTGCCGCGCTTGGCGTCGATCACGGCCTTCTTGTGCTTCGTCGTAGCCCATTTAGAGTGGCCGGACATCTGCCTGTCTCCTTCGCGTAACCCAACTCTTTACGAACCCCAGAGATCCTACTAGGACCCCGGAGCCAGGTTCGCGCGCACCATGTCGACGAACAGGGAGTGCACGCGGTGGTCGCCGGTCAGTTCCGGGTGGAACGACGTGGCGAGCGCGTTGCCCTGGCGGACCGCGACGATGTGGCCCTCGTGTTCGGCGAGGACCTCGGTCTCGGCACCGACGGACTCGACCCAGGGGGCGCGGATGAAGACGCCCTCCACAGGATCGCCCTCAATGCCCCGGACGTCGACAGCTGCTTCGAAGGACTCGTTCTGACGTCCGAAGGCGTTGCGGCGCACGATCATGTCGATGCCGCCGATCGTCTCCTGGCCCGAGCGCGGGTCGAGGATCTTGTCGGCGAGCATGATCAGGCCGGCGCAGGTGCCGTAGACAGGCATTCCGGCACGCACGCGTGCACGCAGCGGATCCATCACTCCGAAGAGGACGGCCAGCTTGGAGATGGTGGTCGACTCACCCCCGGGGATGACGAGACCGTCCACCTCGGCGAGTTCCTCGGGGCGCCTGACCTGCCTGGCCACGGCGTCGGCCGCGGCCAGGGCGATCAGGTGCTCCCGTACGTCGCCCTGGAGGGCGAGCACTCCGATGACGGGAGTGGTCATCACCAGCCCCGGTTCGCGTAACGCTCGGTCTCCGGGAGGGTGTCGCAGTTGATGCCGACCATGGCCTCGCCGAGGTTGCGGGACGCGTCCGCGATGATCTTCGGGTCGTCGTAGAAGGTGGTCGCCTTCACGATGGCGGCGGCGCGCTTGGCCGGGTCGCCGGACTTGAAGATGCCGGAGCCGACGAAGACGCCCTCGGCACCGAGCTGGCGCATCAGCGCGGCGTCGGCGGGGGTGGCGACACCACCGGCGGAGAACAGCACGACCGGGAGCTTGCCCAGTTCGGCGACCTCGCGGACGATCTCGTACGGGGCGCGCAGCTCCTTGGCGGCGGCGTACAGCTCGTTGTTGTCGAAGCCGCGCAGCTTGGCGATCTCGTTCTTGATCTGGCGCAGGTGGCGGACCGCCTCGACGACGTTGCCGGTGCCGGCCTCGCCCTTCGAGCGGATCATCGCGGCGCCCTCGGCGATCCGGCGCAGGGCCTCGCCCAGGTTGGTGGCACCGCAGACGAAGGGGGTCGTGAAGGCCCACTTGTCGGAGTGGTTGACCTCGTCGGCCGGGGTGAGGACCTCGGACTCGTCGATGTAGTCGACGCCGAGGGACTGCAGGACCTGGGCCTCGACGAAGTGGCCAATGCGGGACTTGGCCATGACCGGGATGGAGACCGCCTCGATGATCTCCTCGATCATCGTCGGGTCGGACATCCGGGCCACGCCGCCGTCCTTGCGGATGTCGGCGGGGACCCGCTCCAGGGCCATGACGGCCACGGCACCGGCGTCCTCGGCGATCTTCGCCTGCTCGGCGTTGACCACGTCCATGATCACACCGCCCTTGAGCTGCTCGGCCATACCGCGCTTCACGCGCGCGGTGCCGGTCTCGGGAGTCTGGGCGGAGCTGGGGGTGCTGGACACGGGGTGACCTCACTCGGTGAAAGAGGGTTTCTGCAGTACCGAGGAAACGCGAGAGGCGCAGGCCACAGCAAGGGCCAATGGGGAGGCGGTGGATCATTTTCGAACCCCCGTACCTCACGGCTGTGCCCTAGGGCCATGGTCTACGGCGGTTCTCCACGGCTGTTTTCTACGGCTGTGCCGTGCCGTTGCGTTCTATGCCGCCCGGTCCACCAGTGCCGCCGGTGGCTCGTCGTCCATCTCGAAGGCCATCGGGAAGGGCGCGTGTCCGGCCAGCCGGAACCAGCGGACCTTGCGGTGCCGGCGCAGGGCGCGGGCCGCGCGTACGGAGTCGTTGTGGAAGCGCCGGGCCATGGGCACCCGCCGTACCGCCTCGGTGAGTTCGCGGGCCGCCGCCTCTCCCCCGGGTGCCTCGCGGACGCCCTCGACCTGCGGGGCCTCGGCGAAGACGGCACGCAGGGCTTGGCTCAACTCGCTCTCGGCGACCTCCCGTTGCTCCTCCTCGGCCTGCCGGGCGGCGTGCGCGGCCTCGTAGAGGACGATCGAGGCGGCCGGGTCGAGAACGCCGGAGGTGGCCAGTTCCTGGGTCACCGAGGCGCGGCGCAGCAGTTGGGCGTCGAGTGCCGCGCGAGCCGCGTCGATCCGGGCGTGCAGCCGGTCGAGCCGTCCGGCGGTCCAGCTCAGGTACAGGCCGATCGCGACGACGGCGACGAGGATCCAGATCAGAGTTGCGGTCACGGACGGCAACCCTACGGGGCCGTTCCACTTGGGTTGACCGGGTCTCGTGCGGGGAGTTGGTGGGGGTGTCGGTGTTGGCGTTGTGGGGGCTGCCGCCCCCACGCCCCCGCTTCGGCCTGGACGGCCTCGTCCTCAAACGCCGGACGGGCTGATGGTGCCCGGCGTGTCCGAGAAGTTGCCGCTCCCTCAGTCCCGCGCCAAGCCGAACCTCGCCCGCAACCCCGTCCGTTCGTCCGTCGCCACCGCCGCCGCACCCGCCGTCACCGTCTCGTACACCGACAGGATGTCCGCGCCGACCGTCGACCAGTCGAAGCGGCGCACATGGGAACTCCCGCTCCGGCGCAGCTCCGCCAGGCGCTCGGGGTCGCCCAGGAGTCGTACGGCCGCCTCGGCCAGGGCGTCCGCGTCCTCGTTGGGGAACAGTTCGCCGGCGCCGCCCTGGTCGAGGACCTGGGCGAAGGCGGGGAGGTCGGAGGCGAGGACGGGGGCGCCCGCCGACATGGCCTCTACGAGGATGATGCCGAAGCTCTCGCCGCCGGTGTTGGGGGCTACGTAGAGGTCGATGCTGCGCAGGAAGCGGGCCTTGTCGTCGTCGCTGATCATGCCGAGGAACTCGACGCGTGAACGCAGTTCCTTGGGGAGCGATTCGACGGCCTCCTCCTCGTCGCCGCGGCCGGCCACCAGGAGCCTGGCCTGCGGGTGTTCGGCGAGGATCTTCGGCAGGGCCTTCATGAGCACCGGGAGGCCCTTGCGGGGTTCGTCGATGCGCCCTATGAAGCCGATCGTGCCGCCCTGCCACTCCGGCTTGGGTTCGGCTCGGGCGAAGAAGTCGACGTCGACGCCGTTCGGGATGACGACAGCGTCGCCGCCGAGGTGTTCGACGAGCGTGCGGCGGGCGTACTCGCTCACGGCGATGCGCGCGCTGATCTTCTCCAGGGCGGCCTGGAGGATCGCGTACGCGGCGATCATCGCCCGGGAGCGCGGGTTCGAGGTGTGGAACGTGGCGACGATCGGGCCCTGTGCCGCCCAGCACGCCAGGAGGCCCAGGGACGGCGAGGTCGGTTCGTGGATGTGGATGACGTCGAACTCGCCGTCGTGCAGCCAGCGTCGGACCCGGGCGGCGGAGAGGAAGCCGAAGTTCAGGCGGGCCACCGAGCCGTTGTACGGCACCGGGACCGCGCGGCCGGCCGAGACGACGTACGGCGGCAGCGGGGTGTCGTCGTCGGCCGGGGCCAGGACGGAGACCTCGTGGCCGAGCCGGATGAAGTACTCGGCGAGGTCCCTGATGTGGAACTGGACGCCGCCCGGCACGTCCCAGGAGTAGGGGCAGACGATGCCGATCCTCACGAGGGCCCCTTCGTGGGGTCGAGATCCGCGAGCCACAAGCGCTGCAGCATGTGCCAGTCCTCCGGATGGTCGGCGATGCCGGTGGCGAAGGCGTCTGCCAGCGCCTGTGTGATGACAGACGTCTTCTCGGCCCGGTCACCTGACTCGGGCACCTCGACCGGTGGGTGGACCCGGCCCTTCATGACGGGTGAGTCGTCGTACCAGAGGGTCACGGGGAGCAGGAGTGCGCCGGTCTGCTGGGCCAGGAGGGCCGGGCCGGCGGGCATGCGGGTGGGCTCGCCGAAGAACTTGACCTCGACGCCGGAGGCGGACAGGTCGCGTTCGGCGACCAGGCAGACCAGGCCGCCGTCGCGCAGGCGGCGGGCGAGCGTGCCGAAGGCGGTGCCGCCGCTGTGCGGGAGGACCTCCATGCCGAGGCCCTCGCGGTAGGTGACGAAACGGTCGTAGAGCGTCTCCGGCTTGAGGCGTTCGGCCACCGTGGTGAACGGGGTCTCCAGCTTGGTGGTGACCCAGGCGCCGGCGAGGTCCCAGTTGGCCATGTGGGGCAGCGCGAGGATGACACCGCGGTCGGAGGCGATGCCGTCGGTGAGGTGGTGGACGTCCTTGGGGTCGAAGCCCGTGCGGATCCGGTCGGCGCTCCAGGCGGGGAGCCGGAAGGACTCCATCCAGTAGCGCAGGTACGAGCGCATGCCCGCGCGCGAGAGCTCGGCGAGCCGCTCGGGGCTCGCGTCGGGCACCACGCGCGCGTAGTTGCTCTCCAGCCGCCGTACGCCCTTGCCGCGTCGCTTCCAGGCGAGGTCGGCGACGGTTCGGCCGAGCCGGACGGCGGCCGGCTCGGGGAGCTTCTTGACGGCGCTCCAGCCGAGGCCGTAGAGCGCGTCCGTCAGCCGCTCCTGGGCACTGCTCACGGAGTCGCCCCGCTGCTGTGCTGCTCTGGTGCCTCCTGAGCCTCCTGGGCCGCCGTGGCGTCGGCCTCGGCGGCCTCGCGGCGGACCGTGACGACGCGCTGGATCAGCGTGACCAGGCTGCCGACGGCGACGATCCACAGCGCGATCGGCAGCAGCCACTGGATGCCCGGGACGCCGAACTTGTGCAGACCGGCGAGACCGCACGCCACGAGTGAGATCACGAGCCGCTCGGCGCGCTCGACCAGGCCGTTGACGGCGACCGGCAGGCCGATCGATTCGCCGCGCGCCTTGGTGTACGACACGACCTGGCCGCTGGCCAGGCAGAAGATCGAGACGGCGCACAGGGCGATGTTGTCGCCGCCGCCCGCGTACCAGAGGGCCAGGCCGCCGAAGACCGCGCTGTCGGCCACCCGGTCGAGCGTGGAGTCCAGGAAGGCGCCCCAGCGGCTGGAGCGGCCCAGCTGGCGGGCCATGTTGCCGTCGACGAGGTCGGAGAACACGAACAGCGTGATCACGACCGTGCCCCAGAAGAACTCGCCCATGGGGTAGAAGACCAGCGCGCCCGCGACCACTCCGGCGGTGCCGAGGAGGGTGACCATGTCGGGGCTGACGCCCCGGCGGATCAGAAACGCGGCGAACGGCGTGAGGACACGCGTGAAGAATGCACGCGCGTACTTGTTCAGCATGGCCTTCCCGGAGGGTCGGTTTCGCCGCGCGGCCCCTGCTGGCCACCGGCTGGCCCATCGTAGCCACGCGCGCGCGTGGGCGACGGCCGGGCACCCGTGCGCCCGTGTTTCGCATGGCCGCGGCACGACTCGATGCCGTCGGTGCCGGCGGCCGGATCGCGTCCGCTGTATGGACGCACCGTGACCGGAGTGGAAAGCTCGAAGCACCGCGGGCGTCATCGGAGCCGCCACCGCACGCGGCTGCGTGTGTCCGCGCCCACAGTGACCTCACCGTGCACGGGAGGCAAGGCCATGGGCGACAAGGCGAACGCACACCCCGGAGCCGCCGGCAGGGCTACAGCGGCCGACCACCCCGCGTCCGTACGGAATGTGGTGCTGGTCGGCCACTCCGGATCGGGCAAGACGACTCTGGTGGAGGCCCTCGCGCTGACCGCGGGGGCGGTGAACCGGGCGGGCCGCGTGGAGGACGGCGGCACCGTCTCCGACTACGACGAGATCGAGCACCGGCAGCAGCGCTCGGTGCAGCTCTCCCTGGTGCCCGTCGACTGGGACGGGTACAAGGTCAATCTTCTCGACACCCCCGGGTATGCCGATTTCGTCGGCGAGTTGAGGGCCGGTCTGCGCGCGGCGGACGCGGCCCTCTTCGTCGTCTCGGCCTCCGACGGCGTGGACGGCTCGACCCGCATGGTGTGGGAGGAGTGCGCGGCGGTCGGCATGCCGCGCGCCATCGTCATCACGCATCTGGAGTCCGCCCGCGCGGACTTCGAGAGCATGACCCGCACCTGCGCGGAGGCGTTCGGCGCGGACGACCCCGACGCCGTACTCCCGCTGTATCTGCCGCTGCACGGCGCGCCGGGGCCGGACGGGCACGCGCCCGTGACCGGTCTGGTCGGGCTGTTGTCGCAGAAGCTGTTCGACTACGCGTCCGGGGAGCGCAAGGAGTCCGAGCCCGGGGCCGACCAGCTGCCCGGGATCGAGGAGGCCCGCAACCGGCTCATCGAGGGGATCATCGCGGAGAGCGAGGACGAGACCCTCATGGACCGCTATCTCGGCGGCGAGGAGATCGACGTCAAGACGCTGATCGGCGATCTGGAGCGGGCCGTGGCGCGCGGGGTCTTCTTTCCCGTTCTGGCGGCCGCTCCGGCCACCGAGGGAGCCCGGCAGGGTCTGGGCACGGTTGAGCTCCTGGAGCTGATCACAGGCGGCTTCCCGACCCCGCTGGAGCGCACGGCGCCCGGGGTCACCACGGTCGACGGCAGGGCGCGGGAGCTCACGTCGTGCGATCCGAACGGTCCGCTGGTCGCCGAGGTCGTGAAGACCGCCTCCGACCCGTACGTCGGCCGCGTCTCCCTGGTGCGTGTGTTCTCCGGGACGCTACGGCCCGACGCGACCGTCCACGTCTCCGGGCACGGGCTCGCCGACCGCGGCCACGAGGACCACGACGTCGACGAACGCGTCGGCGCCCTCTCCGTGCCCTTCGGCAAACAGCAGCGGGCGCTCACGCACTGCATCGCGGGCGACCTCGCGTGCGTGGCGAAGCTGGGCCGCGCGGAGACCGGGGACACCCTCTCGGCCAAGGACGACCCGCTCCTGATGGAGCCCTGGGAGATGCCGGACCCGCTGCTGCCGCTCGCCATCCAGGCGCACAGCAAGGCGGACGAGGACAAGCTCTCGCAGGGCCTGAGCAGGCTCGTCGCCGAGGACCCCACCATGCGCCTGGAACAGAACCAGGACACCCACCAGGTCGTCCTGTGGTGCCTCGGCGAGGCCCACGCGGACGTCGCCCTGGAACGGCTGCGCAGCCGCTACGGCGTCCAGGTCGACCTCGTCCCGCACAAGGTCTCCCTACGGGAGACGTTCGCCGCCAAGGCGCAGGGGCGCGGCCGGCACGTCAAACAGTCCGGCGGGCACGGGCAGTTCGCGATCTGCGAGATCGAGGTCGAGCCGTTGCCGGGCGGCACGGGCATCGAGTTCGTGGACAAGGTCATCGGCGGCGCGGTGCCGCGCCAGTTCATCCCGTCGGTGGAGAAGGGCGTAAGGGCCCAGGCAGCACGGGGAGTTGCGGCCGGACATCCCCTTCTGGACGTACGGATCACGCTCCTGGACGGCAAGGCGCACTCGGTGGACTCCTCGGACGCCGCGTTCCAGACGGCCGGGGCGCTGGCCCTGCGGGAGGCCGCGGTCGACGCGAAGATCCACCTCCTGGAACCGGTGGCCGAGGTGACCGTGCTGGTCGGCGACGACTACGTGGGCGCGGTGATGAGCGACCTCTCCGGACGGCGGGGCCGCGTGCTCGGCACCGAACAGACGACCGGCGGGCGTACGTTGATCCGCGCCGAGGTGCCCGAGATAGAGATCGGCCGCTACGCCGTCGACCTCCGCTCCCTCTCGCACGGCACCGCCCGCTTCAACCGCGCCTACGCCCGCCACGAGCCGATGCCTCCACAGATCGCCGAGCGGATCCGCGAAGCGGCGGGCGACGCCTAGCAGTTGATGCAGAGTGACTCACTTGTGGCGCGCGGCTACCCACAAGTGACCCGAAGGGAACGATCAGTTCCGGGTCGGCGGGCAGCTTCGGCTGTCCGCCGACGAATGTCAGTGATGGCCGATACGCTGATGACCTGATCAACAGGTGTGCGGAGCACGGAAGTCGGGAAAGCCGCAGAAGCGGGAGCAGCGGCGATCGGGGGCGGTAATGACCGTTGACAGCGGTTACGCGGACATCTTCGGACCACAGGTGCCGCGTACCGGCGACGAGGGACAGACGGCGACCTTCGCGCTGGCCTCGGCGGCCTACCGGGACAACCCGGTGGCCGACATCAAGAAGGCCGACAACGAATGGCACCAGACGGCCGTCAACGAGGGCCGCAAGTGGGCGACGATCTTCCGCCCCAACCTCGGTGAGGCATTCTCCGGAGCCCTGGTGTCCCGGATGCTCGGCCCCGGACGCAAGCCGCTCATCCAGTCGTTCGGCACCGAACCGCAGGCGGTCGTCGAGCACGCCCTGGCGGCCAACAACATCCGCCGCGCGCGGGACAACAGGCTGTCCATGATCATGGTGCTGTGCGGCCTGCTCTTCCTGCCCGGGCTCATCGTCTGGCTGCTGGTCTTCCAGCTGCGCAGCCTGGTCGACAAGCGCACCCAGGCGAACAAGAGGGCGGGCGCGATCGCCACCACCCTCCTCGTCGCCGTCGGCGCGGTCGCCGTGATCTTCCTGATCAAGATGCCCTTCCACGGCTTCTGGTCCTGGTACGCACGCGCGTGCGTCGTCCTCCCCGTGGTCGGCTGGCTGTGGGCCAAGCAGGTCTGCGAGAACACCGCGAAGGATCTGCGCGGCCGCTGGGACAGCCTGCTGTCGGGCAGCAGCGTCGGCGCCAAGGTCCCGGAGGCGGTGCCGACCAGCCCCGGCGAGACCCAGGCCGAGCAGCTCCGCCAGTCCCTGGCCAAGCTCAGCGCCGAGCAGCAGTCCAACTCGATCTTCTACGCCGGCCCCAAGGGCATCCTCGGCATGGGCACCCGCTGGGGCAGCTGGCAGCTCGCCGAGGACCTGATCGCGCGCGACGCCGACCGGGAGATCCACCCCTTCCGCAGCTGGGACGTCATCCGCAACATCCACGACGACCTGCGCATGCTGGAGCGGAACACGATCAACACCGGCGGCTTCCCCAAGGCGTCCATACGCCACTGGGTCGTCACGCCGATCGGCGAGGGCGCCAAGGCGGTGTCCCGGCCCGAGGGCACGGACGTGGACGCGTACCAGGTCAAGTCGCACGCGATACAGGACATCTGCAACAAGCAGCAGTTCGGCGCCGGCGACCGCCACTACCTGGGGGTCCAATGGACGCTCTGGGAAGGGCAGTTGGTCATCACGATGATGATCACGGTCACCGTGCTCCACAAGACGCTGCGCATCGAGATCACCGGTCACGCCCTGGGTCCCGTGAACTCCCTGTTCACCGGCAAGCCCGAGGCCCCGTCGAAGGACGTCCAGAAGACCCTCAAGCCGTGGGAGACCCGCAAGGTCAAGCTCCCGCTCGTCCCCGCCGACGAGGTCGTACGCCTCGCGGTCCGCGCCCCGATCACCTGGTACCCGCCGCTGCTGAACTGGCTCGGCGGTTCCATATCCCTGCCCGAGCCGTTCGGCCTGCGGCACGCCTGGGCCGACCAGCCCTGGCGCCACCGCTTCATGGCGGACGACGCGTTGCGCGCCGCGACCCCGGTCCTGCGCGTGGTGCACGCCGCGGCGATCCGCGTCCTCGACGAGAACGGGGTCAACACGGACAAGTTCAGCAACCGCTCGTCGGTCCTCAGCGGGGGCGTGCAGGAGGTGTCACCGAGGAAGGCCGACGTCTACGACGCGTAGGCCTCCGGCGGTTGAGCGGGTCACGTGTGGGTGAGTGGGGGGTGCGGTAACTGGGGGCTGCCGCCCCCAGACCCCCGCTTCGGCCTGGACGGCCTCGTCCTCAAACGCCGGACGGGCTGGGTGATGCCGGCCACGCGTCCGCGAGCATCTTCCGTGTGTCCGCGAGGAGTTGGGGCAGTACCTTCGTGTGGCCGACCACCGGCATGAAGTTCGTGTCGCCGCCCCAGCGCGGGACGATGTGCTGGTGGAGGTGGGCGGCGATGCCCGCGCCCGCCACGCTCCCCTGGTTCATGCCGATGTTGAACCCGTGGGCGCCGGACGCGGTGCGCAGGGCCGTCATCGCCTGCTTGGTGAGCGCCGCCAGCTCCACGGTCTCCGCGTCCGTCAGGTCGGTGTAGTCCGCGACGTGACGGTAGGGCACGACCATCAGATGGCCGCCGTTGTACGGGTACAGATTGAGCACCCCGTACACCAGCTCACCGCGCCTGACGATCAGCCCGTCCTCGTCCGATTTCGCCGGAATCGAGCAGAAGGGGCAACCGTCGTCGGCACCGGGGCCGGTCGGCTTGTTCTCGCCCTGGATGTAGGCCATCCGGTGGGGCGTCCAGAGGCGTTGGAACGCGTCCGGCGTGCCCACTCCGATCTGCTGCTCCGGCTCACTCGTCATGCAAGTCAGCATATGGCTTCGCTCGTTCGCGGCGTGTCGCCGGGGTTGCGCGAAGGGCACCCGCCGCCAAGCTGGACCGATGGACGACGACAGCCGCAAGGCCCGCTGGGAGCGCCGCACCGAAATTCCGCTCGCCGTGGCGTCGATGGTGTACCTCGCCGCGTACGCGGTCCGCATCCTGGCCCACGGTCTGTCCGGCGACTGGCAGGACCTCTGCCTCGCCGTGCTGTTCGCCGCGTGGGCGCTCTTCGCCGTCGACTACGCGGTCCGCTGGCGCCTCAGCGGCCAGCGCCTGCGCTTCGTCCGCACCCACTGGCTGGACACCCTCGTACTGCTCCTGCCCCTGCTGCGCCCGCTGCGGGTCGTCAAGTTCTACGAGGCCGTACTACGGCGGCGCGGAGAGCCCCGGCTCGCGCTGCACGCGCGCGTGATCGTCTACGCCGGCCTGTCCACCGTCCTGCTCGGCTTCGCGGGCGCCCTCTCGGTCTACCAGGAGGAACACACGGCACCCGGGGCGACGATAAAGACCTTCGGCGACGCCGTCTGGTGGACCTGCGCCACCTTCGCGACCGTCGGCTACGGCGACGTCGCGCCGATCACTCCGCTGGGCCGCCTGATCGCCGTAGGAATGATGGCCATCGGCCTGGCCCTCCTGGGCGCGGTCACCGGAACCTTCGCCTCCTGGCTGCTCCAGGTCTTCGCGAGGGAGGACGACGAGAGGCCCCCGGGGGTCTGAACTCCCCGAGGGCCTCTCAAAAACTACGGACTCAGACCTGCGCCCTGTCCGCCACGACCTGCTCGATCTTCGCGATCGCGTCGTCGAACGCGATGCCGTTCTCCTGCGAGCCGTCGCGGTAACGGAAGGACACCGTACCGCCGTTCATGTCCTCGTCGCCGACGATGACCATGAAGGGGACCTTCTGCTTCTGCGCGTTGCGGATCTTCTTCTGCATCCGGTCGGAGGACGAGTCGACCTCGACGCGCAGCCCCTTCTTCTTCGCCGCCACGGCGAACTTCTCCAGGTACTCGACGTGCCCGTCGCCGATCGGAATCCCGACCGCCTGCACCGGCGCCAGCCACGCCGGGAACGCACCCGCGTAGTGCTCGAGCAGCACCGCGAAGAACCGCTCGATGGAACCGAACAGCGCCCGGTGGATCATGACCGGCCGCTGCTTGGACCCGTCAGGACCGGTGTACTCCAGGTCGAAGCGCTCCGGCAGGTTGAAGTCCAGCTGGACCGTGGACATCTGCCAGGTCCGGCCGATCGCGTCCTTCGTCTGGACGGAGATCTTCGGGCCGTAGAACGCGGCGCCACCCGGGTCGGGAACGAGCGGCAGCCCCTGCTTCTCGGCGACCTGGCGCAGCGTCTCCGTGGCCTCTTCCCAGACCTCGTCCGAGCCGACGAACTTCTCCGGGTCCTTGGTCGACAGCTCCAGGTAGAAGTCCGTCAGGCCGTAGTCCCGCAGCAGGTTGAGGACGAAGGTGAGCGTCTTGTCGAGCTCGTCGGCCATCTGCTCGCGCGTGCAGTAGATGTGCGCGTCGTCCTGCGTGAAGCCGCGCGCGCGGGTCAGACCGTGCACGACGCCGGACTTCTCGTACCGGTACACGGTCCCGAACTCGAAGAGGCGCAGCGGCAGTTCACGGTACGAGCGGCCGCGTGCGTCGAAGATCAGGTTGTGCATCGGGCAGTTCATGGGCTTGAGGTAGTAGTCCACGCCCTCGTCGAGCTGCATGGGCGGGTACATGCCGTCGGCGTACCAGTCCAGGTGCCCGGACGTCTCGAAGAGCTTCCCCTTCGTCGCGTGCGGGGTGTAGACGAACTCGTAGCCCTCCTCCTCGTGACGGCGGCGCGAGTAGTCCTCCATCACACGGCGGACGACGCCGCCCTTGGGGTGGAAGACGGCGAGGCCCGAGCCGATCTGCTCCGGGATGGAGAACAGGTCCAGCTCGCTGCCCAGCTTGCGGTGGTCGCGCTTCTCGGCCTCGACCAGGAAGTCGAGGTGCGCCTTCAGCTCCTCCTTGGAGGGCCACGCGGTGCCGTAGATGCGCTGGAGCATGGGGTTCTTCTCGCTGCCGCGCCAGTAGGCGGCCGCGTTGCGCATCAGCTTGAACGCCGGGATGTTGCGCGTGGTGGGCAGGTGCGGGCCTCGGCAGAGGTCCTTCCAGCACAGGTCCCCGGTCTTGGCGTCGAGGTTGTCGTAGATCGTCAGCTCGCCGCCGCCGACCTCGACGTCCGCGCCGTCGTCGGTCGAGGCGGAGCCCTTGATGCCGATGAGTTCGAGCTTGTACGGCTCGTTCGCCAGCTCCTCGCGGGCGTCCTCGTCGGACACGACGCGGCGGGAGAACCTCTGCCCGCGCTTCTGGATCTCCTGCATCTTCTTCTCGATGGCCTTGAGATCCTCGGGCGTGAACGGCCGCTCGACGTCGAAGTCGTAGTAGAAGCCGTCCTTGACCGGCGGCCCGATGCCGAGCTTCGCCTCGGGGAACAGCTCCTGCACGGCCTGTGCCATGACGTGCGCGGTGGAGTGGCGCAGGATGTTGAGGCCGTCGGCGGAGGAGATCTCGACGCCCTCGACCTCGTCCCCCTCGGAGACGACGTACGCGAGGTCCTTGAGCTCTCCGGCCACGCGCGCGGCGATGATCGAGCGCTCGCCGGCGAAGAGCTCGGCGGCCGTCGTGCCCGTCGTCACCGTGCGCTCTTCCCGCTCGGAATCGCGTTGGATGATCACACGGACGTCTGACACCGGTCTCTCCTGACTGCAGGGTGGATGCGGCGCCATACCGTGAGCGCGCGCAATAGGGGATCGTACCGACCCTAAGGGGCCCACCGCGAAACGGTCGCCCCCACTCCCCTGGCTCAGTCCTCCCCGCTGCACGCCTCCTCGAAGAAGTCGAGGTTCTCCTGGAGGGACTTCAGCAGCCGGTCGCGCTCCGCCTCGTCCACCTGCACGGGTACGACCCCGGAGGCGCCGGTCAGCCGCCGGAAGCCGCCCCGGCTCTCCAGCCGACCGTGCACCCGCACCGGCAGCCCGACCAGATGCGCGTGCCCGGCTATGCGATACGACTCCTCGTCCAAGGTCATCCGGACGTGCCCGACCTCCGCGCCGGCGATCACCTGCATCCGTACCGTGCCCTCGCCGCGCGGCCCGGACCGGCGCATCCGCACCACCGAGCCGGTGATGCGGACGGGCATGGAGGGTTCCTCGCGCAGGTAACGGGCCCCGGCCGCGCGCAGCACGGGCAGATCGCCGGGCGAGAACTCGACGGCCTCGGCGGGCGCCGAACAGCCCTCGGGGACGCCAGCGCCGGGCGCCCATTCGACGGCGATCCGGGCCCCCTCCGTACCGCGTACGAGGGCGACGACGGCTTCGGTCAACTCCCGGCTGACGCCCGCCTCGACGGCCCCGTCGAAGGCGTCCATGCCGCCGGTGGCCCGCTCGTAGTCGATGGCCTCGCGGGTTGCGTACAGGGCTTGGTGGAGGCGTACGGCGAGGGCGCGCCCGGTGTCGACCGGGACGAACGCGGTGAGTTGGCGGCCGCCGGGTGCGGAGCCGACGAGGACGTGTTCCAGCGATGCTGCGGCGGGGCGGCGGTGGCGGGCGCCGTAGTAACCGGCACGCGCGCGGGTGGCGAGTGCGGCGGCGAGCAGCATCTGGCGGGCGGCGGCGCGGAGTTGCTCCTCGACCGTCCAGGACGCGGCGCCCGCCGGTCCGGTCGGGATGTCGCGCCACCAGCGGATCTCGTCGCTCGGTACGGCGAGGCCGACAAGGACCTCGCGGGCGGAGGGGGTGTTGCTGCGGGCGAGCGCGATGAGCGCCTCGCCGAGGAGGTCGTCGCTGTCGGGGAAGGCCCGGCTCTCGGGGACCAGCAGGCTGGTCCCCGAGCCGCCGGGCCCGGGTGGGGTCCAGCGGCCGTACCGTCCGGCGGCGCCGCCGCGCCGTTGCCAGCCGTGCCGGCGCAGCAGGGCGCCGAGGACGGCGGGGTCGACCTCGTCGGGTTGGGGAGCGCGGTCCCAGGACGCGTCGGCCTGGTCCTCGGGATGGGGTCGTACCGTCCGCAGGTGTTCCTCGACCGAGCGGTGCCTCATGGCCTGCCTCCCGTCCCGACCCGCGTCATGATCTCGCACAGCGCCCGGTCGTCGAAGATGCGCGAGGTCGGTATGCGCACGGTGGTCCGGGTCCTGCCGGTGATCGCGTGACCGGCGAGGTTGACCCAGTAGCAGCAGTGCCGCAGATCGAGCCGGTCGTGGCTGGCGCGCAGCCAGTCGTCCTGGGAACGCGGGACGAGCATCACGACGAGGATCTTGTGCACCGAGACCGGTGTGCGGGCGAGCTTGCGCAGATGGTCGTTGTCGAGCGTGAAGGAGAAGGAACGTCCCGGCGGATTCGGCGGAATCTGGTAAGTGCACTTGAGCTGCACTTTTATCGTGACCTCGTCGTCCACCGTGTGCCCGGGCGAGCCGTGACTGACGTGCCAGTCGATGCCGTTGTCCGGAAAGGGCTGGGACAGCGAGCAGCCGGCCGCGGCGGCGACGGCGTGCAGATAGCCCACCTGCAAAGTCTCCATGCAGGCGGTGGTGGCGAGCGATCCGCGATGGGGTGCCGTCCGTTCGGGCAGCAGCCCGCCCCGCTCGGGCTGCGCTATCACCATGGCCAACAGCCTTCCAAGTTCAGGTGAATTGTGGTGCAGAATGCCTGCTCCGGGTCGCTGAACTGCAAAGACCCGCACTCCTGTTGTGTCCTTCCGGCGTACGGCGCAAACAGCCCGGGTATCACCAAACTGGCAGAAGACGGTGCGTCAGCTGCCGTGGGTGAACGAGGAGTTGTGTACGTATGACGTGCTGGTACGAGGGCCCGTTGGCCGCGTTCGACACGGAGACCACGGGCGTGGATGTGGAGACCGACCGGATCGTGTCGGCCGCGATCGTCGTCCAGGACGCCCCCGGCACCCGGCCCCGGGTGGCCCGGTGGCTGGTGAACCCGGGGGTGCCGGTGCCCGCCGGGGCGACGGCGATCCATGGACTGACGGATGAGCATCTTCAGCGCAACGGCCGCTGGCCCGCGCCGGTGATGCACGAGATAGCCGACGAGCTGGCCGAACAGGCCGCGATGGGACGCCCGTTGGTGGTCATGAACGCACCGTTCGACCTGACCCTGCTGGACCGCGAACTGCGCCGCCACCGCGCGTGCTCACTGGACCAGTGGTTCGAGTCGACGCCCCTGCGGGTCCTGGACCCCCGGGTCCTGGACAAACACCTGGACCGCTACCGCAAGGGCCGCCGCACCCTCACCGACCTGTGCGCGCACTACGGCGTCGAGTTGGAGGGCGCGCACGACGCGGGCGCGGACGCGCTGGCCTCCCTGGAGGTGGTCCGCGCCCTGGGCCGCCGCTTCACGACCCGGCTGGAGCGACTGTCGCCCGCCGAACTGCACACCCTGCAGTCGACCTGGCACGCGGCCCAAGCCCGCGGCCTCCAGGCGTGGTTCGCGCGCAGCGGCACCCCGGAGTCGGTGGACCAGTCGTGGCCGCTGCGCCCGGAGCTGGACGCCGCGGCCTGACCGGACGGGGCGCCGGATTCGGCGCCCCGCACGTCACCAGGAGCCGCCGCCTCCACCACCGGCGCCGCCACCGACTCCGCCGCCGGAGGAACCGCCGCCGCCCGAACTCCCGCCACCGGAACCGGAACCCGGGCCGGCCGCGGAGAGGACGACGGCCGCGAGCAGCACACCGCCGAGGTCGAACGACGAACTCCGTCCCACTCTCGGTGCCGAGGCCGAAGCGCCGATGGCCTGTTCCCAGGCGGACTCGACCCCCAGGGCGACCGCCCATGCCGCGTAGCGATCCGCCTCCGCCCCGACGGGCAGGTCGTCGGGGCGGGCACTCGGGTCGGCCAAGTAGCGCCGGAACGCCTCGACTTGGAGCCACAGGGCGGTGCCGCGCGGGGTGCGCCGGTCCAACTCCCAGCCGCGGCCGATAACGGCGACACTGACACCCGCCGCGACGGCACCCACCAGCAGCACGGGAAGTCCGGCCGCGATACGCAGGCCGTTCAAAACACCACCGGTTGTCGCGAGGACGAACCCCAGGAGCACCAGGCCCAGTTGAACCATCGCCCGCTCACGGAGCCGCTTGGTGAGGGTCGTGTCCCACAGGCCACTCTCCCAGCGCCAGAGTTCCAGCTTCGCGGAAAGGTGCTCCCAGCCCTCCCCGAACCAGTGGTCGCGCGTCCCGAGAGTCATGCTGGTGCGAGTGGAGAGCATCTTGTCCAGTATGTCGCCGACCTCCCGGTCAACCGGCCGCCCGTCGATATCGCGCCGCCTCAGCACCGGGGCTTCATCGCTCCCCTCGATGGCAAGATGCCCGTCGGCCGCGGCGGTGAGCAGCCAGGCCACCTTGTGCTGGTCCTTGACCGTCTCGATGCGCAGGAGGCCGCCCTGGGCCGGGGTCAGGCCCTCGGGTGGCGTGGCGGACGGGGCGACCGACCGGGCGAGCCGCTCGATCTCGACCCGCCGCACCCGGCCGCCCTCCCCCGCCACCTGATCCCGCCCGAGGAACCGCAGCGTGCCCAGCGTCAGCGCGAGGCCCGCCAGCGCGACGGCGAGGAACAGCCCGCTGTTGTAGAGCGGTTGCGGAAGGGAGGTGCCAACGGCCTTGCCGCTGGGCGCCGTTGGCAGCGCAACCGGAGTCACGGCCTTGCTCTTGGCGGCGGTGGCGTACAGCGTGAGGCCTTCGTTGCCGCTGAGCTTGTCGAGCTTGACGACAAGGTGTCCCGGCTCGCTCTGCTGGGCCGTACAGGGCTTGCCGTGGTCCCAACTGCCGTGCCGGCAAAGGAGATCGGTGAATCCGTACGCGTCCACCACATGAATCTCCACGTTCGCCCGGTCGACCTTCCAACCGGTGCCGACCGCGTCCCAGGCAAGTTTGCGGCCCTTGACCACGTCAGGGAGCACGTACTGGATGCGATAGCGGTGCACTCCCCCGACCGTGCGGCCGGGGTCGCCCACCTTGAGCCGGTCGGCGAGGGTCCGCTCACCCTTCTCGTCCTGGTAGTAGTCGCCGTAGGTGTCCTCATAGGGGACCTTGTGGCCGTCCATGGTGACGTGCAGGTTGTCCGCGTCCTCGAAGGGCGAGCCCGGTACGTCGCGATAGATGCCGTGCGTGTCGCCCGAGTGCCCGAAGTCGTAGTCGATGACCTCGGTGATCCGGGCGCTCCCGTCGGCGCGGAGCTCGGCGCCGACCCACATCGAGGTGACCCGCTCCGTGTTCGAGAGCGCCTGTGCGCCGGCGGCGATCCCGCCGAACACCACCAGCACGACGACCATGACGATCAACGACCGAACTCGGCGCCGCCGCAGGGAAGTCACCTTCCCCCGTCTCCTTCTCCGCCTCTTGCCGTCCCCACCACTCATGACGCCCCCCTCAAGACGCACAGCGGACACAAAAGACGTGCCCGGGATACGAAAAAACCGGCCCGCTGATGCGGACCGGTTTTCCCCGGTGGGCGATACTGGGTTCGAACCAGTGACCTCTTCGGTGTGAACGAAGCGCTCTCCCACTGAGCTAATCGCCCGGGAACGGACTGAACAATACAGGCCCCCGCCGGTTTCCTTCAAACCGCTTCCGTCAGTCCGTGCCCAGGTACGTGAGGAGCCCGCGCCGTCCGGCCCGCATCATCAGCGCGTGGTTGAGGCGGAACACCGACCGCCCGAGTACGGCGAACCGCCTGAGCGACGGCCGGTTCAGGTCGACCTCCTGGTCGTAGCGGGCGAGCGTGCCGGAACCGTCGGCCGTGAGCGTCCAGCGTGCCCAGCCCTCCAGATCGCCGGTCATCGCGATCTCCAGCACCCCGGCGACCGGATCGCGCCGCACTTCGCGCGCGGTGAAGCTCAGGACGTACGGCAGGCTCGCGCGGATGCGGATGACGCCGGACGTGTCGTCGATGCGGTCGACCGCGCGCACCTGCGGCCACCAGCGGGGATAGTCCTCGGCCCGCTCCAGGACCGGGTACACGACGGCGGGCGGCACGGGCAGGGACCACCGGGCGCGGAAGCGGTAACGGTTCCAGTCCATGGCGGAAGTCTGCCCGGTCCCGGGCCCGTCTCCCGGCCACCAGGCGCGTTTGAGTACGCGTACTCATGTCGTACGACGTGACGGGCGCCACACTCCGAGTCATGACGCACATTCCGCCCCCGGCCGTGGAGCTGGGGATCCTGGACGCCGAGCTGCGCCAACTGGACACCCGCCGGGCCCAGTTGCTGCACCGGCGCGCCTGGCTGCTGACCGTGCTCCAGCAGGACCGGCCCGCACCCGTGCTGTCGCCGCCGCCCACCGCACCGCCCCGGCGGGAGGCCACCGCACCGAGCGTCCAGAACGTGCTGCTCCTGCTCGGCGCCACCCTGCTCACCCTCGCGGCGATCGCGTTCACGCTGGTCAGTTGGGGAAGCATGGGGATCGCGGGCCGGGCGCTGGTGCTCGGCGCGGTGACCCTGGCGACGCTCGGCGCACCGGTCGCACTGCTGCGTCGCGGCCTGCGTTCCACGGCCGAGTCGCTCGCGGGCCTCGGTCTCGCCCTGACGGTGCTGGACGCCTACGCGCTGCACGAGGTCGCGTTCCCGACCGGCGACGGCGTGACCTTCGCGGCAGCGGCGGCGACGGCACTGACGGCGGTATGGACCGCATACGGCATCGGACTCACGGCACTCCCGAGCCCGCCCAACTCCCGCACGGAACAGACGAAACAGGCCGGCGTCACACACCCGGCCGACGTCGCGGCGCACCCGAACCCGACCGGCCCCCGCCCTGACCCCGCCGGACTCGCGGCGCCGCCGAGCCCGCCCAACACCCGCGCGGACCGGCCCTCACCGACCCTTCTCCTCCCCCTCCCCGCCGCGCTCGCGATCGCCCAACTCCCCTTGCTCCTCTGGGCGATCGCGGCCGGCGGGGGCCCGCACACGATCACGGTCGCGATCCTGCTGACCGCCGTGATCGACATGGTTCTGGCGCTCCGGGTCTCCCCCAAGGCAGTTCGCCTCGTCGCCGCCGGCGGCGCGTACGCCATGGGCGGCTGGGGCGTGCTGGCGGCCGGCCAACTCTCCCTGGACGCGGCCGGTCCGGGCGCCGCCGCCCGTGCGGCGGCGCTCTTCGCCCTCGCCGCGGCGGGCGCGTTCGGCGCCGCGTGGCTCGCTTCGGACGCGGGACTCCGCACGCGTACGGCAGCGGCGGGCGGCCTGTTCGTGGTCGTCGCGCTCGGCGGAATGGTGCGTGCGACGGTGCCCGCCGACTGGACCGTTCCGGGATATCTGGCGTGTGGAATCGCCCTGTTGGCCCTCGTGCGGGGCCGGCTCCCCGAGCCCGTGCGCCACGGTCTCGGCTGGGCCTCCGGTGCCGTCCAGGCGGGCGCGGTGCTGTGGGCACTCCCGCTCGTCGGCGTCACGCTGCTCGGTCCGGGCGCCTGGCTGTCGCGCGTCTGGTCCGGAGCGCCGGACAACGCCCGTGACGCGGCGGCGACGGGCGCCTTCTGGCCGGCGCACCCGGCAGCAACTCCCTTGGTCCTCGCGGCGGTTGCGGCAGTCCTGGCCATGACGATGAGCAACCCCGAATGGCGCCCCCGGGCACGGACCGCCGCCCTCACCCTGACCTGGGCGACGGCCCTCACGATCCCGACCGCACTGCAACTGCCGTACACCATCGGCCTGTTGACGCAGGACCTCACGATCATCGCCCTGCTCGCCCTCACCCACCGCACCGCGACCGTCCTCGCCCTGGTCACCTCCCTCAGCCTGGCCGCCCTCTCCTTGGCCACAGAGCCCGCCACGCTCTCCGTACTCGCGTCGCTGACCGCCGTGTTCGCGGTGGCGGCCTGGCGCGGCCGACTCGCACCGGCGTCCGCCGCCGCGTCCCTCGGCTACGCCACGGTCCTCGCCTGCGCTACCGGCGCCGCCCTGAACTGGCAGCCGCAGCACATCGCGCTGCTGGCACTCGCCGTACCGGTGACCGCCGCGCTGCTCGCGCCGCGTATCAGCGACCCGTCCACCACCCTGGCCGTCGAGATCACGGGCGCCGTCGCGGCCCTGGTCGCGATCGGTCTCTCCACTCTCGAACTGCCCATGTTCGCACTGGTGTTGGCCCTGTGCGGAGTGATCGCGGCGGGCACCGCGGTACGACCCGACCGTCGCAACGTCGGCTATGCGGCCGCCGTCCTGTTCGTCCTGGCGACCTGGGTGCGGCTGTCCGCGTGGGACGTCGGCAGCCCCGAGGCGTACACCTTGCCGGTGACCGTCCCGGCGCTGCTCGTGGGCGCGTTGCGCAGGCGCCGCGATCCGGGCGTCTCGTCCTGGACGGCATACGGCCCCGGGCTCGCCGCCACGCTTGCCCCGAGCCTCCTCGCGGCCTGGTCCGACGCGCACTGGACGCGCCCCCTGCTCCTGGGCACGGCCGCACTGCTGGTCACCCTGATCGGCGCCCGGCACCGCCTCCAGGCACCGCTCACCCTCGGCGGCGCCACCCTCGTCCTGGACGCGCTGCACGAACTCGCCCCGTACCTCGCCCAGGTCGTCGGCGCCCTGCCCCGCTGGGCACCGCCCGCCCTCGCCGGACTCCTGCTGCTCGCACTCGGCGCGACATACGAGCAGCGGATCCGCGACGCCCGGCGAGTACGGGACGTCCTGGGAAGGATGAACTAGCCCTGCGCTAGGGCATCTTGTCGCCGAGCAGCGCCAAGTTCTCGATGGCGGCAAGGCCGTAGAGCGCGGTGTCGTTCGAGGACACCCAGGCGGCCTCGCTGCCGGGGACGAGCGTGACGGGGCCGGTCAGCGGCTCCGTCTTCCACGGGGACGACTCCATGTAGCCGTCGGAACTGTAGAACTTGGTCCACGCCCGCTTGGCGAGCGTCGCGTCGTCCAGTTGCACGGCGGCGTAGGCGTCGAGGCGTGAGTGGCCCTGGAAGAGCAGCAGGGTGCCGAAGTTGGAGCCGTAGCGTGCCGCCTGTTCCGTCTTGGAGGCGTTGAAGTAGCGGCAGTAATCCATGTACACCTCCTTGAACTTGGGCATGTCGACCAGGTAAATCAGCTCCGCGCAGAGCTCGTTGAGGCCGAACACGGCCGAGAGGTGCGAGACGGAGACGACGGGCGCGGAGGCGACGGCGAACTTGCCGGTGTCGAGGTCGTACAGCCCGCTCCCCTGCACAAATCCGTTGGGCTGGGCGGCGATTGTCTCCATGGTCGACAGGACGCGCGCCTTGGCCTTCTCCCACTTGGGCCCCTTGCGCTCCCACTCGGTCAGCCACGCCGACACCAACCCGCTCCAGTCCGTGCCGAATCCGATCGACAGGGCGTGCCGGTCGGGCGTGTACGGGGCGGTGCGGATCTTGCGGATCGGGTCGAGGACGAGGAACGTCTCGTCGGAGTCGACGTTGGCCGCCATGAGGTCACCGACGCGTTCGTCCGCGGTGAGGAAGTAGTAGTAGCGCCGGTAGGTGGTGTTGGCGATGCGCTGCTGCTTGGCGCTGTCGGCGTAGTGCTGGACGCCGTGCCGGGTGCCCAGGCCGGCCCATTGGCCGAGGTGGTAGACGTCGACCTCGCCGGTGTGCCGGGTGAGAGCCTCGGCGAAGCGGAAGATGTCCGAGCGCCCCGAGCGGATGTACGCGAACCAGAGCCAGATGTCGGGCGACAGCTCGGAGTTGTCCCACGCGTAGCCGCCGATGTCGTACCGCCACTGGTGGCGCACGGTGTCGTACGAGTGCATGAAGTCGCCGTAGTCCCAGAAGCCGTACCAACGGCGTTGCGCCACCTGGTCCTTGTAGTAGGTGATGAGGAAGTCGAGGTGGTCCTCGATCTTCGCCTTGGCGGTGGTGGAGCGGTCGGGCTCGGAGTAGAGGCCGGGGCCGAAGACCTTGGACTTGATCAACTGTGCGGGTGGGGCGGCTAGTTGCGGCAACACCCTTACGGCGTCCACCTGTTGGGCCAGGACCTCCGCCGAGGGCGTCGACTCGTTGGCCCAGAAGAGGAGTTCGGAAGTGCGGGCGATGCCGTACGGGCTGCCGAACTCGGGCTCGTAGTCCTCGTAGGTGATTTCGAGGCCTTCTAGCTGCTTGGCGTACGTGTCCTGGCCCATGCCGTCGTGGTAGAAGCGCAGGTCCATCGGCTGGGCCTCGGGCGACCAGAGCCAGAGGGTGACCTCGGCCTCGTCGGTGTGGGCGTCGCGGATGTCGAGCTGCGCGGGGAACTTGTCCCAGAAGTCCCGCAGCCCGAAGGAGAATCCGCCGCTCGCGCCACCGACGTATCCGAATCCGGAGGCGTGTCCGCCACCGCCGGCGGGGATCCAGCCGTAGCCCTTCGTGGTGCGCTTGCGCAGGGTGAAGCCGTCGGCGGAGAGCTGGGAGAGGGTGTAGTCGCCCCACTTGGGGATGTACTGGAGACGGCTCGTGACGCGTTGGTCCCAGGTGGACGGGTCGGCGAGCTTCTGCCCTGCGTACTGGGCCGCCTGGACGGTCGCGCCCGGGTCGCGGCGCAGGCCGGTGATGCCCTGAACTGCCTCCCGTAGTAGTCCAGTTCCTTCGCCGCCGATGCGGATGTGGCGGTCGTAGGCCGCGTCCCGCATCGGCACGGTGAAGCGAACGCCGAGCCCTCGGATGAAGTCTCCGCTCGCCTTGCCCGGTTCCACCGTGCCGTCGAAGGTGATCGTGTGCACCATGCGGAAGGAGTCGGCGCCCGCGTAGAAGTAGAGGCGGATCGAGAACGGCAGCCAACTCCGGCCGCCCTTGCGGTGTTTGCCGTCGATGCGGACCACCGCCCTTACCGGGCCGTCCTGTTCGACGGTGACCTCGCCGATCGTTCCGTCGAAGCGCTCGGTCTTCACCGCGCCCTGGTCCTCGTCCTCGATCTCGGGCTGCCGGATGAGGACGAGCCGGCCGTTCTTGGCGATCTCCGTCGAGCCCCGGGTGACCGACTTGATGAGGGTGGAGCCGTTCTTGCCGATCTTCGCGGTGATGACCCCGGTCGACACGCCGATGGTGCCGCCGCGCTTGTCGACGGTGACCTTCTTCTCGGGGGCGGCCGTGTCCCCGGCGGTGAGGGTGAGCTTGCCGGAGCCCGAACTCACCGCGTGGGCCGTCCACTTGAGTGATCCGTCGGGCCAGTAGGCGATCGGCCAGGACTGCACCGGCACGGCCGTACCCTCGGCGTCCGTCAGCGCGAAGGTCTGGTCCTCCTGGTAGGTGCCCATCGGCCACGGCACGCCGAGCGTCGAACCGGGCGCGGCACCGAGACCGCCGTCCTCCAGCCAGTCGAGGGTCACCGGGTCGCCGTCGGCCGCCGCGGCTCTGGGCGCGGCCTGGGCGTCCTTCGCCCCTAGCACCCAGCTGAACTGCGCGGCGGCTCCGGCGACGGCGGCCGCCTTGAGCAGGGACCTGCGGGGAATGGGAGACATGAGCTTTCCACCTTTCCTTTCCGTGCGGGAAGCTTTCTTCAAGTGCGTCTGGTCAGGGGCATGACAGATAGAGGTACGGCACTCCGAAAGCACCGACCTCGTGCAAGGCACCGCCCGCCCGTCAGCGGTGCCGGTACCGCTCCTCCACGGCGACGGCCGCCGCGGCGACGGCCCCGAGGACGGGGACCGCCAACGGTGCGATGAGCAGGGCGGAACAGCCGACGAGGACCAGCCCGCCGACGAGCAGGAAAGAACCGGCCGGGTCGAGGACCGTACGCCGACCGGCCTCGGCGAGCAGCGCCCGCCAGGTGTCCCCCGGCGCCCAGACCGCCGCCGCACGCATCCCGGCGACGACGACCCCGAGCAACGCGAACACCCCGACGGCGCCTGCGAGTTGCCCACCGGGCAGCCCGGCGCGCACGGCCTGGACGTCCACCCACACGACGGCCGCCGCGCCCCACCCGGCGACCCCGACGACCCACCCACCGCGCACCGCAGCCCGGAAGTCCGCGACGAACTCCCGCCAGCCACCGCCCACATGGCCGGTCCGGCGCCTCAAGTGCCGTGCCCCGGCGGCGAATGCGGCGGGGTAGGTGACAACTCCCGCCGACGCGACGGCGATCCACACCCCGGTGAGCAGACATTCGGCGAACACCCCGAACCGCTCGGCGAAGACCGACTCCCTGCGCGCCTTCACGCGTGCTTCGGCCACCGTCTCAGCCCTTCAGTCCGGAGGTCGCCATACCGTCGATCAGGTACCGCTGGAAGGCGAGGAAGAACAGCAGCACAGGCAGCAGCGCGACGAGGGACATGGCGATCATGCCGCCGTAGTTCGCGGCCACGCCGTCGGAGTCGCGGAACATCATCAGGCCCAGTGAAACGGTGTATTTTCCGGGCTCGTTGAGGTAGATCAGCGGGCCCATGAAGTCGTTCCAGGCGTTGATGAAGGTGAAGATCGCGCTGGTGATGAGCGCGGGTCGGCACAGCGGCAGCACGATCGACCAGTAGATCCGCAGGTGTCCGCAGCCGTCGAGCCGGGCGGCCTCGTCCAGTTCCTTCGGCAGGTTGCGCATGAACTGCACCATGAGGAAGACGAAGAAGGCCTCGGTCGCCAGGTACTTGCCGATGAGCAACGGGACGTAGGTGTTGACCAGTTGGAGGTGCTGGAACATCACGTACTGCGGGATCAGCAGCACGTTGTACGGCAGCAGGAGCGTGCCGATCATGAGGGAGAAGAGCAGGTTGCGTCCTGCGAACCGGATGCGCGCGAAGGCGTAGGCCGTCAAGGAGCAGGAGATGAGGATGCCGAGGACCGAACCGAGGGCGTAGAAAAGGGAGTTCTGGAAGAAGGTCCAGATCGAGATGTCGGCGATGCCCTTGGCCAGGCCGTTGAAGTTGGCGAGGATCGGGTGCCCGGGGAACAGTTGCAGGCTTCCGACGACATCCTTGCTCGGCTTGAACGAGGCGCCGATGACCCAGAGCACCGGGTAGAGGACGACGGCCAGGACAGCGAGCGCTCCGACGTGCCAGACGAGCGAGCCGGTGCGCTTGCGCCCCAGACCCGGGGACTTCGGGGCAGTCGTAGCACTCATCGGACGTCCTCCTCGTAGTGCACCCACTTCTTCTGCGACCAGAAGAGGACGGCCGTCACGAGCGCCACGGCGAGCAGCAGCATCCAGGCCATCGCGGACGCGAAGCCCATCTGGGCGTTCTTGAAGCCCTGTTGGTAGAGGTAACAGGTGTAGACGAGCGTGGCGTCGGCCGGTCCGCACTGGGTGTTGGAGACGACGTACGCCGAGCCGAAGATCTGGAAGGAGTGGATGGTCTCCAGCAGCACGTTGAAGAAGAGCACCGGGGAGATCATCGGCAGCGTGATGTTCCAGAACCGGCGGAAGGGTCCGGCCCCGTCCATCGCGGCGGCCTCGTACAGTTCCCTCGGTACCTGCTTGAGCCCGGCGAGGAAGATGACCATCGGGGCGCCGAACTGCCAGACGGTGAGGGCGACCAGGGAGTAGAGGATCCAGTCGGGGTCGCCGACCCAGCCGCCGACATGGGCGCCGAACAGCGACTGCGTACGGTCCACCACCGCGCCGTCGGAGAACAGGGACCGCCAGACGAAGCCGATCGAGACGCTCGCGCCGATGAGCGAGGGGGCGTAGAAGGCGGCCCGGTAGAGGGCCTGGCCGCGGCGGCTCTGGGCGAGCAGCATGGCGACGCCTAGGGCGAGGAGCAGTTTCAGCGGGGTGCCGATGATCACGTATTTCGCCGTCACCTCGACCGACTTCTGCCACCGGGGGTCGTCGAACATCCGGGTGAAGTTGTCGAAGCCGATCCACTTCGGGCTGTCGAAGAGGTTGTAGTCGGTGAACGCGAAGTAGAGCGAGGCGACCATGGGTCCCGCGGTCAGCAGCAGGAAGCCGGCGATCCACGGGGACATGAAGAGGTAGCCGGCGAGATTCTCCCGGCGCCCCCGCCGCTTCCGGTCGGCGGGGGCTGCGGGGCGGGTCGGCCGGGCGTCGGGCGGAGCGTCCTTGACGAGCGTCACGGCGGTTCCCATCAGGCGGAGAAGGCGGCCTGCGCCTCGGAGAAGAACTGCTTGACCGCGTCGGCGACCTTGGTCTTGCCCAGCGCCATGTCCCCGCCGATGCGCAGGAAGGCGGACTCGGCGGTGTCGGCGCCGGACGGGTGCGGGGTGATCGTCCCGAGGACACCGGCCTTGGCGGTGTCCACCTCGTACTGGGCGATTTCCTTCTGGACGGCGTCGGTCGGCTTGAACGCGTCGTACTGGTCGGTGGTCGCCAGGATGCCCCGGTCGTAGCCCATGATCTTGCCGACCGAGGGGTCGTGGACCATGAAGTCGATGAACTGGGCGACTTCCTTCGGGTGCTTGGTGTGCGCGGAGCCGCTGAGCATCAGGGAGGCGAGGTACTGGCCGGTGTCCTTGCCGTCGGTGGTGGGGATCGGCGCGAGGCCGTAGTCGCTGGTGCCCTCCGCCGTGTAGCGGACGGTGAAGTTGTCCCAGGTGAATTCCGAGGCGCCGTGGCCCGCCGAGAGCGAGGACTTGGGGGTGTCCTGGGCGACGACCTTCGGCGAGGTGACGATGCCGGCCTTCACCCGGCCGTACCCGTCCGTCCACCACTCCGTCAGATCTGACTCCTCGAATCCGAGCCCGTCCTTGGTGAAGAACGCCTTGCCGTTCTGCCGGAGGTAGAGGTCGTACAGGTACATGATGCTGAAGTAGCCCGTGTCTCCGGGGACTTGGGTCTTGTCGTGGATCGTCTTGAGGGCCTTGAAGTACTCGTCCCAGGTCCAGCCCGCCGTGGGGTCGACGCCCGCCTTCGCGTAGACCTTCTTGTCGATGACCAGCGCCATGGTGTTCGAACCGACCGGAATTCCGAGCTGTTTGCCGTCGACCTCGCCGACCTTCGTGACGCCGGCGCGGAAGTGATCGAGGCTCAGATTCCCCGCGTCGATCTGTGATCTGAGATCGAGCAGGACGCCTCTCTTGTCGTACTTCCGAAGAAATCCGACGGCGTTCTGGAATACGTCCGGCGGATTTCCGCCCGCGGCCTGCGTCTGGAACTTCTCCCAGAAAGAGGGATAGTCCTGAAAGTCCGTCTTCACCTTGATCTTCGGATACTTCTTCTGGAAGAGCGCGATGGACTGATTGATCTTTTTCGCCCGCTCCTCGGCACCCCACCACGAGTAACGGATCGTCACCGTCCCGTCCGCGGCGGTGCCGTCGTTCCCGCCGCACCCCGTCGCGGCCAGCCCCAGCGTGGCCGCCGAGACCCCCGCGACCTTCAGGACCGTACGCCTCTCCACATTCGTGCCGGTTCCCATGATGGGCCCTCCCCGTAGCATCGTTGCCACCTGCATGAATCGTTTCAAGTAAGCGCTTGCTGGCACAAGTTACGGAGGCCCTCGGGGTGCGTCAATGATTCGGACAGGAATTTCTTGTGGACCGGCTGAGCGCTACGAGGGCGCCGCCGGGCGCGTTGCGGGGGCGAGGGGACGGACGCCGCAGGTGAGGCGCGTGCGATCGGCCGGCCGAACAGGAAGCGGCCTGCCGCACTCCGTCGGCGACCGGCCGAAAAACGCCCGACCGGCGGGGAGTTGACCACGCGGCGTACGGGGCGGGAACGCCGACGGCCCGCCTGTGATCACAGGCGGGCCGTCGGTCCGGGTGGGCGATACTGGGTTCGAACCAGTGACCTCTTCGGTGTGAACGAAGCGCTCTCCCACTGAGCTAATCGCCCGGGCGCACGGAGAACATTACCCCATGTCAGCGGGTGCCCCGACCAGCGCGGGAAGGCCCCCGGAGGCCGTCAGCGGGTCACTGGTCCTTGATCTTCCAGGGCATCACGACGCCGAACTTCCAGACGTAGACGCCGACCAGGGCGATCACGATCACCAGGCCGATCGAGGTCAGGACGATGTTGCGACGGCGCACCTCGGGGTCGAGCGCGCGCTGTGCCGCCTCGGTGACCTTGCGTTTGGTCCAGCGGAGCACCAGCTGGGCCCAGACGAACTCGGTCGCCCAGATCGCCATGCCGCCGAAGATCACGACCCAGCCGGGTCCCGGCAGCGGCAGCATGATGATGCCGGCGACCACGACCGCGAGGCCGATGACGAAGACGCCGACCTGCCAGCTCAGATGCAGCGCACGGCGTGCCTTGATGAATTCCGGCGCCTTGGAACCGAGTCCTTGCCCGTCCTGCGCCCCGTCCGCCCTCTTCTCGTCGGCCGCCCCGTCGGACGCCACGACAACCTCACCCGGCTCGTCACTCCCCGTATTCATACGGACAAACCCTACCCGAGGGAAACCAGTCACCGGAATGGCCTCACGGAGCGATCGGGCTCTCGGCCGGAAGAGTTACGTAAAGGCACGCAAAACACTCAGAGGGGTTTACAACGGCACCGTAGGTGGCATGTCGATTTCGCCGACGTGCGAATCCCCGAGCGCACACTGAGCGAAAGGCCCTGGCGCTTATGAACACCACGGTCAGCTGCGAGCTGCACCTGCGCCTCGTTGTGTCGAGCGAGTCATCCCTGCCTGTCCCCGCAGGCCTGCGGTACGACACGGCCGACCCCTACGCCGTGCACGCCACCTTCCACACCGGAGCCGAGGAGACCGTCGAGTGGGTGTTCGCCCGCGACCTTCTCGCGGAGGGCCTCCACCGGCCCACCGGTACCGGCGACGTCCGAGTCTGGCCATCCCGTAGTCACGGTCAGGGCGTCGTCTGCATCGCACTGAGCTCTCCCGAGGGCGAAGCCCTGCTGGAGGCTCCCGCGCGGGCCCTGGAGTCCTTCCTGAAGCGGACGGACGCCGCCGTGCCACCCGGCACGGAACACCGGCACTTCGACCTGGATCAGGAGCTGTCGCACATCCTGGCGGAGAGCTAGCACGAGGTCCCACCAAGCCGCCCGGCGCCGTCCGAACTCGGGGAGACGGCTCGGGCTCAGACAACCGCATATGGCACACACCGGCGCCGTCGCCGCGATTCGTCGCGGGGGCGGCGCCGGTGCGCGTGCGGCCCGGTCGCGCGACTCTCCGTGATCCGGGGAACCGCGAGGGACGCGGTCCCGTTCTCAGAGACAGGGGGCCGCCCTCCGGGAAGCCACTACCATCGGCCAGCATCGGCGGGCGCCCGCCCGACCCCCCAGGCCAGGGAGCGAAACGTGCTGATCACCCACGACACCCGGTGTGCCCTCGACACCGTGGTCGATCTGGTGAACACCGCACCGGAGGACGCCGCGGCGCCGGACGGACTGCAGGATGTCGCGCTGCTCGCGGATTTCGTACGAAACCACGAGATCAGCGATGTCGGGGTGCTGTCGGAGTTCGATCTCTCCGCCGTGCGCAAGATCCGCGCCCGGTTCACCGCGGTCTTCTCGGCCCCGGACCCCCGGACCGCCGCCGGACTGATCAACGATCTGATCGCCGCCGCCGGCACCACACCCCGGCTCACGGACCACGACGGCTACGACTGGCATGTGCACTACTTCGCGCCCGGCGCCTCGGTCGCCGACCATCTCGCCGCCGACTGCGGGATGGCGCTCGCGTTCTTCGTGGTGGCCGGCGAGCAGGAGCGGCTGCGCCGCTGCGAGGCCCCCGACTGCCGGCGCGCCTTCGTCGACCTCTCCCGAAACCGCTCCCGCAGATACTGCGACAGCCGGACCTGCGGGAACCGGCTGCACGTGGCCGCGTACCGGGCACGGCGCAAGGAGGCGGCGGGCTGACGACCCGCGCCGGTCGCTCCACTCGCACAGGGATGAGGTCGCGGCCCCCGACGGGTGACGTCGGGGACCACGAGTACGGCTCACAGCATCAGCAGGTCGTGCAGCGAGGCCATGAGCAGCAGACACCCGATCACCGCTAGGAAGATCATCAGCGGTGGCTGGGAAAGGGCGAAAAGGCACCCGCGCGGCTCGTCCTTCGGCGGCGCGGCGTCGCTCTGTGTCGTGTCCAGCATCTCGCGGCGATGATGACGTAGCGAAGACCCCCGACGCGATCAACACGCCCGATAAGAGAGGGAGTTCGCCGAATTCCGTGTTGTCCGTTTCAGGTCGCGTCGAGTCCTGAACGCTTACCGGCGGACCCGGCTCACTCTGTGTCGTTTCAGTCCCGGTCCGGTCCGGTCGTCATATGCCGTGCTTCTTCAGGATGGCCTCGATGTCGCTGAAGTCGTCCCCGCCCTGCGCGCGCGGCGCTGCCGCCGGCCGGGTCGCCGGGCGCTTCGCCGGTCCCAGCGAGGGGGCGGAGGCCGCCGGAGCCACCGCGTCCGCCTGCCCGGAGTCACGGGCCGCCCTGCGCTCCTTGCGGGTGCCACCACGGCGGCGCTCCACCGCGCGGGTGCCCGTGAAGAGCAGCCACGCGCCGCCCAGCACCACGAAACCCGCCCACGCCGTAGGACTGAACGCGGTGTCGGCCGCCCAGCCGACGACACCGGTCATCACCAGGCCCACCGGCACCAGCGAATAGGCGGCGATACGCGCGGCGGAGAGAAAACGCTTGCGGTACGCCGTGACCGCCGCGATGCCCAGGCCGGCCGCGGAGACGGCGGAACAGACGGTCTCGGCAATCATCCGGTCCTCCAGGTAGATCCGTCGGGCAGGCTTCGACAGGGCAGGCTCGGGTCGGGCGTGCACTTCGTCCCTTCCATCCTGCACCGTCCGGTCCCCGGGAGGCCATGCCCCGGAAGGACATCAGGGACATCTCCGGGTCGCATCCTCCGCAGGTGCCGGTCGGCGTCGTACCGATGCGGCCCCCGGTCCCGGTTCGAGAGGCCGGGCCGGGGCTGGGAGACTGGTCCCATGAGTGACCTCCCCTCCGTGCGCACCCCCGTCCTCGACGTCTGGTGCGAGCTCCAGTGCCCGGACTGCGCCACCGCCCTGGACGATGTACGCGCCCTGCGGGCCCGCTACGGCGACCGGCTGGAGGTGCGGCTGCGGCACTTCCCTCTGGAGAAGCACAAGCACGCGTTCGCCGCCGCGCAGGCCGCCGAGGAGGCCGCGGAACAGGGGCGTGGCTGGGACTACGTCGAGGCCGTGCTCGGCCGGGTCGAGGAGCTGGACCGTGAGGGAGAACCCTTCCTGGTCGCGGTGGCCGCCGAACTCGGCCTGGACGCCGAGGAGTTCGACACCGCCCTGATCGACGGCCGGCACATCCTGATCGTCGACGCCGACCAGGCCGAGGGCAAGGCCATCGGCGTGACCGGCACCCCGACGTACGTCATCGGCGGCGAACGCCTCGACGGCGGCAAGAGCCAGGAAGGGCTGCGCGCCCGCGTCGAGGAGATCGCCGACCGGCTGCTCGCCGGGGGCGAGTGAGCCTCGGGGAGAGTCTCAGACCAGGCTCTTGTACAGGTGGCGCTCGACCGTCTCGTAGCCGAGTGATTCGTAGAGCCGCTCGGCCGGGGTGTTGCCCGCGAAGACGTTCAGCCGGATGGTCGGCAGACCGGCCGCGATGCCCTGGGCCTCGGCCAGGAGCATCAGGGTGCGGCCGTGGCCCTTGCCCCGATGGCGGGCGTCGGACTCGACCTTGTAGACGAAGGCCTTGCCCTCACGGCGGCCCGTCCAGAGCGTGCCCACCGGGGTGCCCTCGTGCTCCAGGACGCTGAAGACCATGTCCGCGGTGGCGCGTCCGTCGGGCAGCAGTTCGGCGTTGGTCTGCAGAGCCCTGGTCCGGGCCTCGTCCTCGGGCACACCACGCTCGGTCCAGCTCTTCATGAAGGCCTCCGTCCCGAGGTTCTCCCACGGGCCGTACTCCTCCTCAGTCATCGGCCTCCCCCGGCTCCCCGGGGGCAGTTGGGGTGCGATGTCGCCGAGGGGCTTCTCCATGTGGCGGTTGCGGAGGACGTATCCGAGGTTGGTCGCCAGCTTGAGCGCGGCCTCCGCCTCCGCGGGCACGGACACCTCGATCCGGTCGCAGCCCCAGCCGCGCACCACCTCCTCGGCGGCGAGCGCGGCCACGGTGCCCCGGCCGCGCCGACCGTCCCGCTCGTCGATGCGCAGGTCCAGGATCTGGGCCGCCGAGTCGCCGAAGGACGGACTCGTGCCGAGGTGTATCGAGCCGACGGGACGGCTGTTCACGCACACCTGGTAGCGGCGTGTACGCGTCCCGTCGGCCTCTTGCTGAAGCGGCTCGGTCGGCCGCAGGGTTGTGGTCATCAAGGGAGTTCTACCCGACCTGGAACCCCAGGTCAGCCCAATAAATGAGGCCTTATGGATCGAGGTCGTCGCCCGACCGCTCGTCGAACACGCGCATGGCCTTGGCCGTCACCGGGCCTGCCGTGCCCGGGAGTTGACGCTCGTCGACCAGGTGGACGGCCTGGACGTCCCGCAGTGACGACGTGAGGAAGACCTCGTCGGCGCGTTCCAGGACGTCCAGCGGAAGGTCGGTCTCCTTGGCGCCGGTCCATTCGACGGTCAGGGCGCGGGTGATGCCGGCGAGACAGCCGGAGCTGACCGGCGGGGTGTGGATCTCGCCGTCCAGGACGACGAAGACGTTCGACCCTGTGCCTTCGCAGAGTTGGCCGACCGTGTTGGCGAACAGGGCCTCGGAGGCGCCGTGTTGGTGGGCGCGGGCGAGGGCGACGACGTTCTCGGCGTAGGACGTCGTCTTGAGGCCGGTGAGGGCGCCGCGTTCGTTGCGGGTCCAGGGGACCGTGACGGCGGCCGTGGAATCGGGGCGGCGCTTCGACTCCCCGAGGGCGACCACGAGGGTCGGGCCCTGCTCGCCGCGGTCGGAACCGAGGGGGCCGTGGCCGCCGGTGTACGTGATGCGGAGCCGGCCGAGCGGCATCGGGTTGGCGGCGAGGACGGCCGCACAGCCGCGGCGCACCTCGTCCAGGTCCGGGTCGGGCAGGCCGAGGCCGCGCGCGGAGCGGGTCAGCCGGTCGAGATGGCGGGTCAGCGCGAACGTCTTCCCGTCCGTCGCCTTCACCGTCTCGAAAATGCCGTCGCCCACGGTCAGTCCGTGGTCGAAGACGGAGACGCGGGCGGACTCGATGTCCTGCAACCCGCCGTCGAGCCAGATCTTCATGAAAGAGCCCCTCCGCTCACCTCGTACGCGCCCGACGCTACCGCGAGCAGCCGTGACGCCTTCAGCTCGGTCTCCCGCCACTCCCCCTCGGGGTCCGAGCCCCAGGTGATGCCGGCGCCGGTGCCGAAGCGCAGCACGCCGTCGGCGCGGTCGATCCAGAACGTGCGGATGCCTACGGCCAGTTCACCGCTCCCCCGGTCCGCGTCGACCCAGCCGATGCCCCCGCAGTAGGGACCCCGGGGCGCGGTCTCCAGAGCGTCGATGATGCGCAGCGCGCTGGACTTGGGGGCTCCGGTGACACTCCCGGGCGGGAACGCGGCGGCCAGCAGCTCCGGCCAGCCGGCGTCCGCGGGCAGTTCGCCCCGGACCGTCGACACGAGGTGGACCAGCCCGGGGTGCTTCTCGACGACGCACAGGTCCGGCACCGTCACGGTCCCCGTGGCGCACACGCGGCCGAGGTCGTTGCGCACCAGGTCCACGATCATCACGTTCTCGGCGAAGTCCTTCTCCAGCAGATCCGCCTCCGTCCGCCCGGTGCCCTTGATCGGGCCCGACTCGACGACCCGGCCGGTGCGGCGCAGGAAGAGTTCGGGGGAAGCGGTGGCTATCTCCACGCCGTGCCCGGGCAGCCGGATCGTTCCTGCGTACGGCGCCGGGTTGCCGCGTGCGAGCAGCGCGGTGAGGGCGTCGACGTCCGCGTCGGGGGCGACCGGCGCCGACAGGACCCTGCACAGGTTGGCCTGATAGACCTCGCCGGCCGCGATGTGCTCCCGGATACGGCGGACGCCGGCGGTGTAGGCGGCGCGGTCGAGGGAGGAGCTCCAGGCGTCGGTCGCGGGGCCGTGCCAGGCGCCGGGGACGGGCGCCGGGACCGGTTCGTCCCGTACGTCGCGGAAGCGCGCGCAGGTCAGACGGCCCTCGAAGTCGGCCGCGACCGCCCAGAAGCCGGTGGAGTCCAGGGCCGCGGGATCGCTGGTGACATCGAGGAGACCGGTGGCGACACGGCCGCCGAAACGGGCGAGAGGGGCGAGGCGGAACACGCCGTCGAGTCTATGGCGGGTGTCTCACAGGTTGCCCGGCCATGTCCCCACGGCTGCCCTGACCATGTGTTCCCGTAGCCGCAGGCCAGCACGCTGCACAAACGCGTTTTTGTACTGGCCCCGGAATCCGCTAGAGTTCAACTCGTCGCCGCGACGCGCAAGCCGAGCGGAAACGACAAGCGGACGTAGCTCAGTTGGTAGAGCGCAACCTTGCCAAGGTTGAGGTCGCCAGTTCGAACCTGGTCGTCCGCTCGCAGGAAAGTGGGGGATCTTCCCGACCCCCCGCACTCCTGGTGGAGTGGCCGAGAGGCGAGGCAACGGCCTGCAAAGCCGTCTACACGGGTTCAAATCCCGTCTCCACCTCCAAGGACGATTAGCTCAGCGGGAGAGCGCTTCCCTGACACGGAAGAGGTCACTGGTTCAATCCCAGTATCGTCCACTGGTCCGCAAGGACTTGGTCCGCAAGGATCCCCGCGCGATTAGCTCAGCGGGAGAGCGCTTCCCTGACACGGAAGAGGTCACTGGTTCAATCCCAGTATCGCGCACGCACCGCCCATGGTCTTCGGATCGTGGTCCCGAGGACGATTAGCTCAGCGGGAGAGCGCTTCCCTGACACGGAAGAGGTCACTGGTTCAATCCCAGTATCGTCCACACTCCGAAGCCCCCGACCGTTTCGTACGGTCGGGGGCTTCTTCGTGTGCCGGTCAGCTGGAGAACAGCATGTGGCCGAAGCTCTTGTGGCGGTGGTGGCCGCCGTGACCGCCGTAGTGGCCACCACCGTGACCGCCACCGTGCTGCGGGGCGCCCCAGGCGGGCGCGGGCGGGGCGGGGTAGGCCTGCGGGCCCGGGGGCGGCGGGGCGGGCTGCTGCCACTGGGACTCCACGCGGGTCAGCGCCTCCAACTCGCCGTAGTCGAGGAAGATCCCCCGGCAGTTGCTGCACTGTTCGATCTGGACACCGTTGCGGTTGTACGTGTGCATCGGCGCATGGCACTTCGGACACTGCATGCTCGGCTCAACTCCTCGCCCATCGGGACATCTTGGTGTTTCCCCAGGACAGACTCCGTCCGACCCCGGTCGGTTGCACCCTACTTCGCGAATCCGGGCGCCAACTCGGGCGGTACGGAACCCATTCGGCCACACGCGTCCACGACCGCGAGCTCCACCTCGTCCAGCGGGCGGCCCGCGGCGACCGCCTTGACGATGGCGAGGGCCGCGGTCTGCACGGTGAGCGCGCGGGCCGGGACGTCCAGGGCGGGCCAGGGGTCGCCGGTGGCAGGGACCGCCGGGCCGCCCGCCGTGCGGTACGCGTTCAGGAAGCGGGCCCATTCGTCAGGCGGGAGCAGTCCGCAGGCGTACCAAGCCGCCGGGCGGGCGAGGTCCCAGGCGGGGACTCCTACGCCCATGTCGTCCACGTCGATCAGTAGCCACGGGCTGTCGGGGGCCGGGTGGCGGACGAGTTGGCCGAGGTGGAGGTCGCCGTGGCAGAGGGTGGTGGTGTCCGGCTGGGGGGCCTCCGCGCGGGTCCAGGCGGGGAGCAGGGTCCAGGCGTGCAGGACGGGGGCGGCTGCGGAGTGGGGGCCGGCCTCGCGGAGCCGGGTGATCGCTCGGACCGCCTTGAGGGGGCCTCGCATGGGTGGGAGGTGCGTGGGGGCGGGGGTGCGGTGGAGGCGGGCGAGGAGAGTGGCTGCCGCTTCCCAGGGGGCCGCGTCCGGGTCGTCCGGGTCTACGGGGGTGCCGTAGGGCCAGCAGGTCACCAGGCGGTCGTGCAGGTGGAGGGGGGTGGGTTCCAGTGGGGGCAGGAGGATGTCGGGGAGTCGTGCGGCCGTGGTGAGGCGGGCGGTGAGGTCGGTGCGGTTCGTGTGCGGGGCGTGGGCCTTGGCGACGGTGTCCTCGTGGCGGACGACTGTGCCGTCGGGGCGGTCGGTGAGGGTGGGGGTCGCTCCGCAGGGGCAGGGGGCTGTGCGCGCGTGGGCCGTGGTCCTGGCTCGGGCGGTGAGGGCGGAGAGCAAGGGGGTGCGGGGCATCGCGCTTCCTGGGTGCGGGGAGTCGGGGTCGTCGCGAGCGTACTTCTACGGCGGGTTCGGGCGGCCTGTGCGGATGGGTGGACCCAGGGGTTTTCGCCCCCGCCGCCCCTACCCTTCCCATCCTCCAGGGGCTGCCGCCCCTTCGACCCCGCCTGGGGGCTGCGCCCCCAGACCCCCATCGGCCTGAACGGCCTCGTCCTCAAACGCCGGACGGGCTGAATATTGCCGACCTGTGTTGAGAGGTGCCGGCCTGCGCCAAAGAGATTGCCCCCGGGCCCAACAGCCCAGGGGCAAAGCAAAGCCGGCGCAGCTCCCCAGCTGCGCCGGCTTTTTTTGCCGTCCGCCGCACCCCCGTCCCCACGGGGTTTCATGGGTGGATGTCCCCGCCCGGACCGCTCTTCCGGGCCTGGGGTCGCCGCTCAGCGCCCCAGCATCACTCCCACGGACGACGCTTGTGTGGCCACGGTCTCCCAGCCGTCGAAGACGACGAGGAGCAGGACTGCCAGGGGAAGTGCCATCAAGGTCGCCACCAGTGGGTGGCGACGGCCCGTGCGGCGGGTTCGGAAGGCCGCGTTGTAGGCCTTGCGTCCCTCGGTGCGGATCAATGCCCGCGGTGCCGTGTGGGCCATGGTCCCTCTCCTGACCGTGCTCCGTTGACCAAACTCGGTTGTCGTTGGCAGCGGCGGGTGTCTGACCTCGGGGGACGAGTGCTGCACCCGCCGCTTGACCTCAAATCTAGGCGTGCGGCGGGTGCGGGTCGTCATGCCCTCGTACCGATTGGCGGGCCTCCCGGAGGATGAGCGATGACCTGCGGAGTACTCCCCTGGGTGGAGACCGGGTCCTAGGTCTCGGGGTCTTCCCGGAGGGGGAGTCCGGTGTGCCCCGCTTTCTCTGAGCTGTCCTCGCGCGGGACCGGCTGCTCGACCAGGGCGAGGACCCTGGTCGCCATGAAGCGGGCGGTACGGACGACCGAGCCGTTGCGGGTGACTTCGCTCACTTCTACGACACCTCGTCGTACCGCTGTCTCCACCCGACGGCCCGCCCTGCTCGCCACCACCTCGTACGTGCGTGTTGTGTCTCCGGCGTCCACCACTATCTCGACGCGATCACCCTTCACGCGCTCAATCCCCCTTCTGTGATGGTTGGTTGGGGTTGGAGGCAGTACGAAGTCCTGCTGCTCGCAACGCCTCTGACCACTCTTCAAGTTTCCCACCCGGCACTGACAATCCGTCGGTTCGAGAGGGCGCGGCCTTTGCGCGCGGGCGCCCGTGGAAACGTAAGCTGTCGCTCGTCACACGGACCGGGCAGCGGGGATGAACATGGCGATGATGCGCCTGAGGCGCGAGGACCCGCGCGTCGTCGGCTCGTTCAGGCTTCACAGACGGCTCGGCGCGGGCGGAATGGGTGTCGTCTATCTGGGCTCCGACCGCAAGGGGCAGCGGGTCGCGCTGAAGGTGATCCGGCCTGATCTGGCGGAGGACCAGGAGTTCCGTTCGCGGTTCGCGCGCGAGGTCTCGGCCGCTCGGCGGATTCGTGGGGGGTGCACCGCTCGGCTCGTCGCGGCGGATCTTGAGGCCGATCGGCCTTGGTTCGCCACTCAGTACGTGCCCGGGCCGTCCCTGCACGACAAGGTCGCCGACGAGGGGGCGCTCGGTGCGGCCGAGGTCGCCGCCATCGGGGCCGCGCTGTCCGAGGGGCTTGTGGCTGTGCATGAGGCCGGGGTTGTCCACCGGGATCTCAAGCCGTCGAACATCCTGCTCTCCCCCAAGGGGCCGCGGATCATCGACTTCGGTATTGCCTGGGCTACCGGGGCTTCGACGCTCACCCATGTCGGTACGGCTGTCGGGTCGCCGGGGTTCCTTGCGCCTGAGCAGGTGCGGGGGGCTGCCGTTACTCCGGCTACCGATGTGTTCTCGCTCGGGGCCACGCTTGCGTACGCGTCGACCTCCGACTCGCCCTTCGGGCACGGTAGTTCCGAGGTGATGCTGTACCGCGTGGTGCATGAGGAGGCGCAGCTGCACGGGGTGCCGGATGCGCTCGCGCCGCTTGTTCGCGCTTGCCTCGCCAAGGATCCCGAGGAGCGGCCCAGCACGCTTCAGTTGTCTCTGCGGCTCAAGGAGATCGCCGCCCGTGAGGCTCAGGGGCTGGCCGATGTGCGGCCGCCCTCGCCTCGGGCTGCCGAGGCGGATCGGCCTACCGGGCGGCTCACCGACAGTTATCCGGAGCAGCAGCGGACCACTCAGAGTCAGCGGCGACCGCAGGGGCCTCAGGGGACGCCTGCGCCTCGGGGTGCCGCGCCGTCGTCCCGAGGTGGTGGTAGTCCGTCGCGTGGGGGTGGGGTGCCGTCTCGGCCGGGGGGTGTGCGGGCGACTCCGTCGGGGCGTAACAGCACTCGGTCCGGTAGTGGGAGTCGGCCTGCGCCTCGTAGTGGGGGTGGAGGGCGGCCGGGGCCTCGGACCACGGGGACCGGGCGGCGGCCTGCCAATCCTCGGTTGTTGCGGCAACGGTTGTTCGTGTTCGTCGTGGTGACGTTGCTGGTTGCGCTGGGAATCGCGGTGGCTCAGGGGTGTTCGGGGCCGGCTCATGGGCTGGGGCGTGTGGGGCATGGGGCTGTCGTAGGGGCGGATGGTCCGGTTTCGGGCGGGTGGTAGGTGAGTGGCGGTGGTGTTTTTTCGCCCCCGCCGCCCCTACCCGTCCCATCCCCAGGGGCTGCCGCCCCTTCCGCCCCGCCTGGGGCTGCGCCCCAGACCCCCATCGGCCTGAACGGCCTCGTCCTCAAACGCCGGACGGGCTGGATATTGCCGGCCCGGGTTGGGAAGAGGGCGCCGGACGGGCAGGATATTGCCCGCCTGGGTTGGGAAGAGGGCGCCAGACAGGCTGAATATTGCCCGCCTGGGTTGAAAAGCGGGCGCCGGACAGGCTGATGCAGCCTCCCTGCACTGAAAAGTGAGCGCCGCGCTCCGCCAGGTGACAGCGCGAGGCCCCCGGCCCCCCACCCTGTGCCTACAAACCCGGCAAGACGTGCTCGAAGAACTCCCGGTCCGCGTCGAAGGCCGGGGTCATGCTCAAGAACTCCGCCGGTGTCACCCAGCGGACCTCCGAGACCTCGCCCGGGTCGGGGACGATCGTGCCGTTGCCTGTTTCGGTGGCGGTCCACCAGTGGAGGCGGAAGGTGCCGTCGTCGGTGACGGACTCCCAGACTTTAGAGAGCGGGGAGACCGTGAGGCCTACTTCCTCGTAGACCTCTCTGACCAGGGCTTCTTCCTGGGTTTCGCCGGGTTCCAGTTTGCCGCTCAGGGGTGCCCAGTAGCCCGCGCGGGCCGAGTCGGGGCCTCGGAGGATGACCAGGACGCGGTCCGCGCGTCGGAGTACGGCGACGATCGCCTCGCGCTGGGCCAAGCGGGCTCCTAGAGTTCGGGGCGGCCGGTGGCCACCGCGTAGAAGGCGACCGCGGCCGCGGCGCCCACGTTGAGGGAGTCGACGCCGTGGGCCATGGGGATGCGGACCCATTCGTCGGCCGCTACCAGGGCCTGCGTCGACAGGCCGTCGCCCTCTGCTCCCAGCATCAGGGCCACCCGCTCCATGCGGTGCGGGGCCGCCTCGTCCAGGCTCTTTGCCTTTTCGTCGGGAGTGAGCGCCAGGAGCGTGAAGCCTGCCTCGCGTACCGACTCCAGGCCCTTGGGCCAGCTGTCCAGGCGGGCGTACGGGACCGAGAAGACCGCGCCCATCGAGACCTTTACGCTGCGGCGGTAGAGGGGGTCCGCGCAGTCCGGGGACAGCAGGACCGCGTCCATGCCCAGCGCCGCCGCCGAGCGGAAGATCGCGCCGATGTTGGTGTGGTCGTTCACCGACTCCATGACCACAACGCGGCGCGTGGTCTGGAGGAGTTCGTCCGCCGTGGGGAGCGGTTTGCGTTGCATGGAGGCCAGGGCGCCTCTGTGGACGTGGTAGCCGGTTACGCGTTCGGCCAGCTCCGGGCTCACCGCGTAGACGGGGGCCGGGAGTTCGTCGATCACGTCGCGCATGACGTCGACCCACTTCGCGGACAGCAGCATCGAACGCATCTCGTAGCCCGCGTCCTTGGCCCGTCTGATGACCTTCTCGCCCTCGGCGATGAACAGGCCCTCGGCCGGTTCACGCTTCCGGCGCAGCTCTACGTCGGTCAGGCCCGTGTAGTCACGCAGGCGCGGGTCGTCGGGATCCTCAACGGTGATGAGATCGGCCACAGGGTGATACTGCCTTGTCCTGGGTGTGGTGCCAACGGCTGGGAACGGGTTGTGTTACCCGGGGTTACGCGAGTTCCTTCGGGCCTACGGTGACCACCGCGCCGATGACGATCACCGCGGGCGGTTTCACCTCCTCGGTGCGTACCGTTTCGCCGACCGTCGCGAGGGTCGCGTCCACCCGGCGCTGGGCGGCCGTCGTGCCCTCCTGGATCAGGGCGACCGGGGTGTCGGACGGCTTGCCGTGCGCGATCAGGGTTTCGGCGATCTTGCCGATCTTGTCCACGCCCATCAACACCACCAGTGTGCCGGTGAGCTTGGCGAGGGACGGCCAGTCGACCAAGGAGCGTTCGTCGTCAGGGGCCACATGGCCGCTCACCACCGTGAACTCGTGTGCTACCCCGCGATGGGTGACCGGGATGCCCGCCGCGCCCGGTACCGAGATCGAGCTGGAGATGCCCGGCACGACCGTGCACGGGATGCCCGCCTCCGCCAGCGCCTGGACCTCCTCCATGCCACGGCCGTAGACGAAGGGGTCGCCGCCCTTGAGGCGGACCACCGACTTGCCCTGTTCGGCGTGTTCGATCAGGGCGTTGTTGATGGCCTCCTGGGCCATGTAGCGGCCGTACGGGATCTTCGCCGCGTCGATCACCTCGACGTGCGGGGGGAGCTCGGCGAGGAGGTCGCGGGGGCCGAGGCGGTCCGCGATGACGACGTCGGCCTCGGCGAGGAGGCGGCGGCCGCGGACCGTGATCAGGTCCGGGTCGCCGGGGCCGCCGCCGACGAGGGCGACGCCCGGGGTGCGGGTGCGGTGGTGGGGGGCCACCAGGGTGCCGTCGCGCAGGCCCGCCACGACCGCGTCGCGGATCGCCGCCGTGTGGCGCGGGTCGCGGCCGCGCGCATCCGTGGTGAGGACGGCGACCGTCACGCCCTCGCTGTGGCCCGTCGCCGGGGTCCATGCGGTGGCCTGGTCGGCGTCGTCGGAGCGGACGCACCAGACGCGGTTCGTCTCGGCTTCGGCGGAGGCCCGGTTGTTCGCTTCCGGGTCCGTGGTGGCGATCAGGGCGTACCAGGCGTTCGCCAGGTCGCCGTCCGCGTACGGGCGGCGTTCCCAGATGATCTCGCCCGCGTCCGCCATCGCCTCCACGGACGGGGTCGCCTCGGGGGATACGAGCGTGATGTCCGCGCCCGCCGCGATCAGCGCGGGGAGGCGGCGCTGGGCGACCTGGCCGCCGCCGAGGACGACGACCCTGCGGCCGGTGAGGCGGAGGCCTACGGGGTAGGCGGGGTGTTCGGCCATGAGGGTGCGGCTCCTCTTTTACGGCGGGTCTCCCCCGCGTGCTTTCACGGCGTGCGGTGGCCCTGACGTGCAGATTTTACGGGCAGGGCATCAGGGCGGCCCAGCCGGTCCACCGGCTGGGCCGCATCGCCGACTACGGGCGCCTACTTTTCCGTCACCCCTGCGGAGTCGAACGTCGCCACCTCGTGCATCGCCCGCGCCGTGCTCTGCACCAGCGGCAGGGCCAGCAGCGCGCCCGTGCCCTCGCCGAGGCGGAGGTCCAGGTCGACCAAGGGGCGCAGGCCGAGCTTGTTCAGGGCGGCCACGTGGCCCGGTTCCGCGCTGCGGTGGCCCGCGATGCAGGCCGCGAGGACTTCGGGGGCGATCGCGCGGGCGACCAGAGCTGCGGCGCCCGCGCTGACGCCGTCGAGGATCACCGGCGTACGCAAGGACGCGCCGCCGAGCAACAGGCCGACCATCGCCGCGTGTTCGAAGCCGCCGACCGCGGCGAGGACGCCGATGGGGTCGGCCGGGTCCGGCTGGTGCAGGTCGATCGCGCGGCGCACGACCTCCGTCTTGCGGGCCAGGGTCTCGTCGTTGATGCCGGTGCCCCGGCCGGTGACCTCGGCGGGGTCGGTGTCCGTGAACACCGAGATCAGGGCCGCCGACGCCGTCGTGTTCGCGATGCCCATCTCGCCGGTGAGCAGCGCCTTGTTGCCGGCCGCCACCAGGTCGCGGGCCGTCTCGATGCCCACCTCGATGGCCTGCTTGGCCTCCTCGCGGGACATCGCGGGACCGGTCGTCATGTCGGACGTGCCCGCGCGGATCTTGCGGGGCAACAGGCCGGGCGTGGCCGGGAGTTCGGATGCCACTCCAACGTCCACGACGCACACCTCGGCGCCCACCTGGCTCGCGAAGGCGTTGCAAACCGCCCCGCCGCCAAGGAAGTTGGCGACCATCTGGGCCGTCACCTCCTGCGGCCAGGGCGTGACGCCCTGCGCGTGCACACCGTGGTCGCCCGCGAAGATCGCGACGGCCGCGGGCTCCGGGATCGGCGGCGGGCACTGCCGGGAAAGACCGGACAGCTGCGCGGAGATGATCTCCAGCATGCCGAGCGAGCCCGGCGGCTTCGTCATCCGCTTCTGCCGCTCCCACGCCTCGCCGAGCGCCTTCGCGTCCAGCGGGCGGATACCGGCGACGGTCTCCGCGAGCAGGTCGTGCGGGTCCTCGCCGGGCAGCGCCCGACGGCCGTAGGTCTCCTCGTGCACGACCCACGACAGCGGGCGGCGCTTGGACCAGCCGGCCTGCATCAGCTCGGGCTCGTCCGGGAACTCGTCGACGTAGCCGACGCAGAGGTACGCGATGACCTCCAGGTGTTCCGGCAGGCCGAGCGCACGGACCATCTCGCGCTCGTCGAAGAAGCTGACCCAGCCGACGCCGAGGCCCTCGGCGCGGGCGGCGAGCCAGAGGTTCTCCACGGCGAGCGCTGCGGAGTACGGCGCCATCTGCGGCTGCGTGTGCCGGCCCAGCGTGTGGCGGCCGCCGCGGGTCGGGTCGGCGGTGACGACGATGTTCACCGGGGTGTCGAGGATGGCCTCGATCTTCAGTTCCTTGAACTGCTTCGCCCTGCCCTTCGGCAGCGACTTCGCGTACGCCTCGCGCTGGCTCTGCGCCAGTTCGTGCATGTTCCGGCGGGTGTCGGCGGACCGGATGACTACGAAGTCCCACGGCTGCGAGTGGCCGACGGACGGGGCCGTGTGTGCCGCCTCCAGGACGCGCAGCAGTACGTCGTGCGGGATCGGGTCGCTGCGGAAGCCGTTGCGGATGTCCCGACGCTCGCGCATCACCTTGAGCACGGCCTCGCGCTCGGCGTCGTCGTAGGCGGGAGCGGCCGGGCCGGTGGACTCTCGTACGTCTTCCACTACGGCCGTGCTCTCTTCTTCCTGATCGGCGGCCCGGGTGTCCAGGTCGTCCGCGTGCTGTACGAGTTCCGGTTCGAGGTCGGGGTCGGCCTCGCGGGGGGCGGGGACGGCGGCGAACGCGTCCTCCGCGCCGACGGCTTGCTCCTCCGGAGGGAGCGTGAGCGGGTGCGGCGGGGTCGGTGCGAGGTGGGGGGTGGTGGGCACCGAACCCTCCACCGGCACGAAACGCCCCAGCGAGTCGTCGGGGTGCGGCGGGAGCGCGTCCGGCAACTGGGCGTCCGCGTCCGCCTGTTGGGGTTGGGCAAGATGCGCGGCCTCGGGGGACAGCGGCTGCTGGGCCTGCGGGCCCGAGGGGAGGGCCTGCTCCGGTTCCGCCAACAGCTGCGGCTCCAGCAGCGGTTCGGGCTCCGCCGGATGCTCCGGTGCGGGCGCTTCGGCTACGACGGGGGGCGGGGCCGGTGCGGGTTCGGGAGCGGGTTCGGCTTCGACCAGCGCTTCCGCCTCGGCTTCGGCGAGGGGCGCGGCTTCGGGAGTGAAGGGTGCCTCAACTTCCGGGGCGGCGGCCTGAATTGGCGCGGCTTCCTGGAGGTCGGCGGGTCCCTCGCCCGGGGTGATCTCGTGGGCGTGCGGGGCGTCCAGCGTCTGCTCGACCGCGGCGGCGTAGGCGACGTCCTGGGCCTGGATCGGTTCCTGGACGACCGGCTCCGGTACGGCTGCCGCCTCGGGGGTCTGGTCGGCAACGAGGGCGAACCCGGCGTCGTAGACCTCTCCGGTGTCCGCCACCTCGACGACGTCCTGGACCACCACAGGCCCGGGCTCGGGAACGAAGGGCTCCTCGGCGGCCGGTGCGACATCCGGAGCGACCTGCTCGGGCTCCGGTACCTGACCGGCGTCCGTCACGGCCAGCGCGGCCTCGGGAACCGGACCCGGCTCCACCACGTACGCGCCCTCGGCCCCCGGCACCGAACCGGTCCCCGGAGCAAACGCCTCCTCGGCCACCGGAGCGACCACGCCCTCGGCGACACCGTCGCCGTGCGGCGCGTACCCGGCGTCGACACCCTGCTCGGCGACGCCCGGCGCGAACTCCGGCTCGGAGCCCTGCTCGTAGACCTGGGCCTGCGCCTGCTCGGGCAGCTGTCCGGCCGCCAACTCCTCGGCACCCTGGGGCAGTTGGCCCGCCTCGGGGACACCGGCGTTCCCGGAGCTCTCCGTGCTGACGTGGGCGAACGGGGTCGCGGGCTCCCCGGCGAACATCTGCCCGTGCCCCTGCCACGCGCCACCGGCGTCGGGGGCCTGCGCCAGGTCGGGATCCTTGCCGGTGCCCGCGCCCATGACCGGCTCCGGCTCGGGCACGACGACCCCGGTGTCCAGGGCCATGGCGATGCCCCCGCCTAGGGACTCGCCGGCGGCCTCACCATCGGGTTTGCCAACCGGAACAACCGTTTCCGCTGTCGGCACCCCAGCACTCACCGGTGCCTGGGCGCCCCAGGGAGCCGCGCCCTGCGGGGGCAGGTCGCGGAGTTGGGGTGCGTCGAAGTACTCGGGGGCGGTCGTCGGCGGGCCCATCTGCCGTACCGGCGCGCCCGCGGGACCGCGGTCGGCGAGGGAACGGACCGGGCTCGCGGAGGTGTCGGGGAGGGGCGGGCCGAGGTGCAGCGGGCGGCGCGGCGGAACCGGCGCGGGCGGCGGCGGGGCGGGATGCCTGACGGCACCCAGATCGACGGAACCGCTGTCACGACCGGCCGTCTCGTGCGGACCGGGCTCGTGCACGGCCGTCTCGTGCTGACCGGCCTCGTGCACGGCGGCCTCCTGCGGGCCGGGCTCAGGCGCGACAGCCTCGGGCGCACCCGGCTCCTGTACGGCGGCCTCGGGCACGGCGGCCTCGTGGGGAGCCGGCTCGGGCGCGGCGGCCTCGTACGCGACACCCTCGTACGCGGGCTGCTCCGGCGCCGTCTGCTCCTGCGGAGCGGGCTGGTGGACCGCCTCGAAGACGGGCTCGGGGGCGGGGGGCGGGACCTCGTTGCCCCAGGCGCCCTGGGCGCCGGGGAGCAGCAGGAGGTCTTCGTCCTCGGCGGTGGTCTCGGAGAGGTAGGTGTACGCGCCGTGCGCGGGAACGCCTGGCTGTTCCACCATGCCTGCGTTCTCCGGCAGCCCCTCGGCCGGGATCTGGCCGGTGTCGGTCATGCGTACCCCTCGCCCATCGGTTAGTGCTTCTACGACCCGCTCACCGGGAACGGCGCACCGACCGCCCCGCAGTGGAGAACGAGCGTGCCTGTCCAGCGGCACGAACGACCCGACGTCAAAAAGCGACAAAGCCATTTAGACGACAAAGCCATTGACTGGCATTGTCGCGGCCGTTCGGCCGTCGCGACAGGTTGACCCGCGACGGCCCGCTGTGGACTGCGCCACGTTGCGCGTCCTCCGGTTCCGCCGTACCACACTCACCCCAAAACGGGCGGGTTTTCCGGACATTGACGAACGAAGTGCCGGGTCACCCGAAGCGGTACAACAGTCCGCCAGCCTACCGCGCGCAGTACGACAACAGGATCACGGGGACGGTACGAGGGGTCAGGAAACGCGCTCCGGAAGGAGGGCGCTGAGCAGGAACGCGACGCTGCGTTCCGTCTCCGTCCAGGCCCTGGTGTCGAGTTCGACGGACTGGAGGAGGGCGCACTCCACGTGGTAGCCGTGCTCCGTGAGGTCGCGGCCGACGAGTTCGGCCTCGTCGCGGGTGGAGGCGTGCGCCACGATGCGCTGCGGGCGCCGGTCGGCGACCGCGGAGACGACCGCCACTCCCCCGCCGCCGACCCGTACTACGTCAGGTTCGGGCAGGTTCTCCAGGATGTGCGGGGCGTCGCCCTGGACGATCTGGAGGTGCACGCCGAAGCTGCGTGCGGCGGAGTCGGTGCGGGTGCAGGCCTGGGTGTCGCGGTCGACAGCGATGACGGCGGCTCCGGCGCGGGCCGCCTCGATGGCGAAGGCGCCGCTGCCGCAGCCGATGTCCCACACGAGGTCTCCGACGCGGGGGCCGAGGCGGGCGAGCTGGGCGGCCCGGAGCAAGTCCGTTTCCCCTTCGCCCAGTTGTCCGCCGTAGGCCTCGGCGGGGAGGGTCCAGCCGCGGGCGACGGCGGACGGGTCGCGGCCGGCGATCCAGCCCTCGCCGGTGACACCGGTGACGGTGGGGCCGACCGGGCCGCCCATGACGATGACGACGTTGGGGTCGCGCCAGGTGCGGTCGGCGGCCTTGTCGGAGGTGAGGACGGTGACCTGTTCGTGCTCGGTGCCCAGTTCCTCGCAGATGACGAAGGTGCGGTGGACGCCCTCCATCAACAAGCCCAGTTCGGCCGGGCCCGCGCCCGGTGAGGTGAGGACGGCGACCTTCGTGTGGGCCCGGCACACGTTCACCGCGCGGCGCAGGGTGCGCCGGTGCGCGACGACCACCTGGGCGTCGTCCCAGGGCATCCCGGCTCGGGCGAAGGCGGCGGCCACGGAGGAGACCGCGGGGACGACCTCCACCTCCAGGCCGAACTCCGGTGCGCGCAGGGTCCGTACGACGCCGAAGAAGCCGGGGTCCCCGTCGGCGAACACGACCGCGGTGCCGCGGTGGCCCGCGATGCGGCGGGCGGCGAGGGCGACGCTGCCGAGACGGATGCGCTCGGCGCTCTGCTGTACCTCGGGGAGCGCGAGGTGGTGGGGGGCGCCGGCCACCAGGGTGGCGGCGGCGAGGGCGGAGCGTGCCGCGGCGGTCAGCGGAGAGCCGTCCCAGCCGATCACCGTGACGCGGTCGGCCATCGTCGTCAGTCTCCAGGGGTAATTCGCAGGTCGTCGGGGAAAGCGGCCCGTACGCGGGCACCGTGAGGGTACCTGGTGCGGATGGGCGGTGCTCCCCGGGTCGTACCCGCCGGATTCAGTTCCAGTCGGCGAGTGACGTGAAACCGTCGGCGTCTTCGAGTTGTTCGGCCGTGCCCTCCAGGTCCTCCGGGAGGAGGCTCCAGACGATGAAGTCGGTGCGGACGTCGCTCCAGGTGCCGTCCTCGCCGTGGACGTGCGCTATGCACGCGCCCCGCAGGACGCCCTCGCTGATGCAGCCGATCTTCTGGGCGACCTGCTGGGAGGCGGTGTTGTCGGCGGCCGTGCGCAGCTCGATGCGCTCCAACTTCTGGTCCCCGAACAGCCATTGGGCGGTGGCGAGCGCGGCCTCGGAGGCGTAGCCCTCGCCGCGGGCCCAGGGCGCGATGATGTACGACAGCTCGGTGGACCTGATGTGCCAGTCGGTCTTGGCGAGTTGGACGATGCCGACCAGACGCTGGGTGAGGAACTCGGTGACGGCGAGGTCGAGGCCGCGGCCCGAAGTGCGTTCGGTGGGCGCGTACTCGGTGATCCAACGGCGGGCCCGGTCCTCGGTGTAGGGCTGGGGGACGTCGGTCCAGGACCCGACCTGTTCGTCGTTCATCATCTCCGTCAGCGCGGGGATGTCGTCCTCGTCGAGGGGCCGCAGCACCAACCGCTCCGTGCTGATGGAGATGTTGGGGAAGGTGCTCGTCATGCGCCGCTCCGTAACCTTCGGAAAATGTTCAGGGCCTACCTGAACTGCCCAGCATGCAGCATGAAACCGGGGAACCGCACCACGGGGTCCACTCATGGTGAGGACGTGGACCCCGTGCGTGGTGATACGCCGTATACGCCCCCGTCAGCCGGAAGTGACCGGCAGGACAGAGCCCTTGTACTTCTCCGCTATGAACTTCTTCACGTCGGAGGAGACGAGAAGCTTCGCGAGCTTCTCGACGCGGGGGTCGTCCTCGTTGCCGCGTTTGACGGCCAGGAGGTTGGCGTAGGGGTTGTCCTTCGCCGACTCCAGGAGGATCGCGTCCTTGGCGGGGCTGAGGCCCGCGTCCTGGGCGTAGTTGTTGTTGATGACGGCCACGTCCAAGTCGTCGAGCGAGCGCGGCAGTTGGGCGGGGTCCAGCTCCTTGAACCTCAGGTGCTTGGGGTTGGCCGTGATGTCCGCGGGCGACGCGTCCGTGCCCGCCCCCGCCTTGAGGGTGATCAGCCCCTTGGCGGCGAGGAGTTTGAGGGCGCGTCCCTCGTTGGTCGTCTCGTTCGGTACGGCGACGGTGGCTCCGTCGGCGAGCTTCGCGATGTCCTGGACCTTCTTGGAGTACACGCCCATCGGCGGCAGATACGCCTTGACGACCGACACCAGGTCGGTGCCCTTGGACTTGTTGAACTCGTCCAGGAAGGGCTGGTTCTGGTAGAGGTTCGCGTCCAGCGAGCCCTCCTGGAGCGCGGTGTTCGGCAGGACGTAGTCCGTGAACTCCCTGATCTCCAGCTTCAGTCCGGCCTTCTCGGCCAGGTTGTCCTTGATGTACGTCAGGACCTCGCCGGCCGGTACGGCGGTGGCGCCGACGACGAGGGTGCCGTCCTTGCCACCGCCCTTGCCGGAGTCGGAGCCCGAACCGCAGGCCGTGAGGCCGAAGAGGGTCACGGCCAGTCCGGCCGCCGTGACGGCGATGCTCTTGCGCATGGTGATTCCCCCAGCTCGACTCGGCAGGATCAGAAGGACGGGATGACCGAGCCGGCGTACTTGTCCTCGATGAACTTCTTCACCTCGGGCGAAGTGAGCAGCTTCGCGAGCTTCTTGACGCGCGGGTCCTTCTCGTGGCCCTTCTCGACCGCGAGGAAGTTGCCGTACGGGTTGTTCTTCGCCGACTCCAGGATCAGGGCGTCCTTGGCGGGCTTCAGGCCCGAGGAGATGGCGTAGTTGCCGTTGATGACAGCCGCGTCGACGTCGTCCAGGGAGCGCGGGGTCTGGGCCGCCTCCAGCTCCTTGAACTTGAGCTTCTTCGGGTTCTCGGTGATGTCCGCGGGGGTCGCCTCGTTGCCCACACCGGACTTGAGGGTGATCAGCCCGTTCGCCGCGAGCAGCTTGAGGGCGCGGGCCTCGTTCACGCTGTCGTTCGGGACGGCGACGGTCGCGCCGCTCTTGAGGGCGTCGGCGCTCTTGACCTTGTGGGAGTAGAGGCCGAGCGGCTCCAGGTGGACCGTGACGACGGGCACGATGTGGGTGCCGTTCTTCTTGTTGAAGTCGTCGAGGTACGGCTGGTTCTGGAAGTAGTTGGCGCCCACCGAGCCGTCCTCCGTCGCCGTGTTCGGCGTGACGTAGTCGGTGAACTCCTTGACCTCCAGGTCGAGTCCGGCCTTCGTCGCCAGGTTCTTCTTGACGAAGTTCAGGATCTCGGCGTGCGGGGTCGGGCTCGCGGCGACGACCAGCGGTCCGCTGTAGTCGGAGGAGGCCGAGGAGGAACCCTTGTCCGAGCCGCAGGCCGAGAGCGCGAAGGTGAGCGCTCCGGCGGCGAGGACGGCGGTGGTGAGCTTTGCGGTGTTACGCACGAAAAGTGCCTTTCCTGAAGGGTGTTGCGTGGTACGACCCCGCGTTGGGTGGTGCGGGGAGTCTGTGAGGGGGTGGGCCTACGCGGCTTTCAGCAGCCGGAGCCTCGGCGCGGGACCCGACCGTCCGCCGCGCCGGTGCACGGAGCGGGCCGCGTAGTCGCCGGCGAACTGGATGAGGGAGATGACGACCGCGAGGATCGCCACGGTGATCCACATCAGCTGGGTCTCGAAGCGCTGATAGCCGTAGCGGATGGCGATGTCGCCGAGGCCGCCGGCGCCGACCGTGCCGGCCATCGCCGAGTAGCCGATGAGCGCGACGATCGTCGTGGTGGTGCTGGAGATCAGCGAGGGCAGGGACTCCGGTACGAGGACCTTGCGCACGATCGTCCAGGTGTTGCCGCCCATCGACTGCACGGCCTCGACGAGCCCGCCGTCCACTTCGCGGACAGCCGTCTCAACCAGGCGCGCGAAGAAGGGAATTGCCCCGATCGCGAGCGGCACGATGGCGGCCTCGCGGCCGATGGTCGTCCCGGTGATGGTCCGCGTGAAGTTCATCAGCGCGACCATGAGGATGATGAACGGCAGCGAGCGGGCGACGTTCACGATCTGCCCGATGACCTTGTTCGCGGCGACGTTCTGGAGCAGTCCGCCGCGGTCGGTCAGGACGAGCAGGATGCCGAGCGGGAGGCCGCCGACGACGGCGATGACCGTGGACCAGCCGACCATGTACAGCGTGTCCCAACACGCCTGGGACAGCAGGGGCTGCATCTCCGACCAGGTCACTTGGCACCTTCCTTCAGCAGTACGGGCTCCTGGCCCAACACGTCGATCTGCAGGCCCTGTTCGCGCAGGAAGCCGATCGGCACGACGTTGTCCTCGTAGCGGCCGGGCAGTTCGATGCGCATGCGGCCGACCTGGAGTCCGCCGACGGTGTCGATGGCGGCGCCGAGGATCGAGATGTCGATGTTGTAGGTGCGCGAGAGCTGGGAGATGACGGGCTGGGTGGCGGCCTCGCCGTGGAAGGTGACGTCGACGACCGTGCGGTCCGCGCCGTGTGCCTCGCCGGTGACCGGGAAGAGGGCGGAGGCCAGCTCGGAGCCCGGGGTCGCGAGCAGCTCGCTCACCGTGCCGGACTCGACGATGCGGCCGTTCTCCATGAGCGCGGCCGAGTCGCACACGTTCTTGACGACGTCCATCTCATGGGTGATGAGCAGGACGGTCAGACCCAGCTGCCGGTTCAGGTCGCGCAGCAGCTGGAGGATCGAGCGGGTGGTCTCCGGGTCGAGCGCGCTGGTGGCCTCGTCGGAGAGCAGCACCTTGGGGTCGCCGGCCAGGGCGCGGGCGATGCCGACGCGCTGCTTCTGACCGCCGGAGAGCTGCGCCGGGTAGGACTTCGCCTTGTCGGCGAGCCCGACGAGGTCGAGGAGTTCGAGCGCCTTGGCGGATCGTTCCTTCCCGGACTTGCCGAGGATTTCGAGGGGCAGCTCGATGTTGTCCTGCACGGTCCGTGAGGAGAGCAGGTTGAAGTGCTGGAAGACCATGCCGATACGGCTGCGCGCCTGCCGGAGTTCCCGTCCCGCGCGCGGTCCGCGCCCGGCGAGGGCGGTGAGGTCCTGCCCGGCGACGGTGACCGTGCCGGCGGTGGGCTTCTCCAGCAGGTTGACGCAGCGGATGAGCGAGGACTTGCCGGCGCCGGACTGGCCGATGACGCCGTAGACCTCGCCTTCGCGGACGTGGAGATCGACGCCGTCGAGGGCGGTGACCTCCCGGCCGCGTGAGCGGTAGACCTTGGTCAGGCCCGATGTGGTGATCACTGGGGTTCCATGACTGTCGGGTACGCGGGCGTGGGTGTGCCCTGGGTACGAGGGGGGAAATGTGCGCGGGGCGGCGTCAGTCACGTACGAGATGCGACGCACGGACATGCACATGCCACGGCGACTCGCTTCGGGGCGCGAGGCTCGGGCGGGTGGCCCGGGGGTGGTGCGGGGGCCCTCTAGAAGGCGCACATTCGACACATACAACGAGCACCGGGCGTCAGGGTCGCCTCGGTCGCAAGGATGCGGTAGCTCGTCGTGGTCATGGAATCAGTAAAGCAGACGTACGGTCCTGACAAAGGGCCGCTGTCCGCATGCCGGACAGCGGCGGACGCCCGTCAGCGGCGCGCGGATATCTCCACTCCCCCGTCACTGACCAGCGCGGACAAGGCTGACAGGTCACTCACAACAAGGTCGGCGTCGAGCTCGTGGGCCTCGTGGGTTGTGGCCAATGCCACGGTGATCATTCCGGCCGCGCGGCCCGCCTGGAGTCCCGCCGGAGCGTCCTCGAAGACGACACAGCGGGCCGGGTCGACGCCCAGCCGGCGGGCGGCGAGGAGGTAGGGCTCGGGGTCGGGCTTGCCGCGCGTGACGTCCTCGGCGACCACGAGGGTCTTGGGGAGGATGCCGGCGTACGCGAGCCGCGCCTCGGCGAGCCGGCGGGTGGCCGAGGTGACGACGGCCCAGCGGTCGGCGGGCAGCGAGTCGAGGAAGTCCCGGGTGCCGGGCAGCAGAGTGGCACCCCCGTTGGGCACGTCCTCGACCTCCAGCGCCTCGATCCGCGCGACCGCGGCCGGGACGACATCGGCGGGCAGCAGGTCGGCGGCTATCGCCACGGCGGTCCGCCCGTGCAGCTCGGTCCGCGCGAAGTCCTCGGCCGTGATCCCGAACTCCTGTGCCCACCGGGTCCAGCACCGGCGCACGGATTCGAGGGAGGAGACGAGCGTGCCGTCGTTGTCGAACAGGAGGGCCTCAGCGTGGATCTTCATGTTCCCGACCCTACGGTCACCTGCCGTTTGGCCCGTAATAGGGTCACTCCATGCTTGATGCCCTGACGCTGGCGACCGGTGTCGCCGCGCTGCTGCTCGCCGCCTGGTGCGGGTGGGCGGCCTACCGTGATCAGCCGACCAAGGACTGGCACTTCATCGGCATGGCCGTCGTCACCCTGCTGGCCACGGTCCAACTGGTCGTCGGCATCGTGCAGTTGGCGCGCGGCGAGAAGCCGGAGCAGGGCACCGTGATCTTCGTGGCGTATCTGCTGGGCGCGTTCGCGGCCGTCCCGGCGGCGGGTTTCATGTCACTGACCGAGCGCACCCGCTGGGGTTCGATCACGGCCGCGGCCGGCGGTGTGGTCCTCGCCGTCCTCGAAGTGCGGCTCTACGACATCTGGGGAAGCTGAGATGACCACCGTGGAAGAGAACACCGCGCAGGACAAGCCGAAGCGGCTCATCAGCGGACCCGGCATCCTGCTCGTCTGGTTCTACGGCGTGATGGTCGTCGGCGCGGTCTCCCGCTCGGTGTACCAGATCGCCACCGAGTTCGACCGGGCCCCGCTCGCCTACTCGCTGTCGGCCGTGGCGGGCGTGGTGTACGGATTCATCACGTACTCCCTGATCCGCGGCGGCGAGACGGCCCGCAGGGCGGCACAGATCTGCTGCGCCGCCGAACTCGCGGGTGTCCTCATCGTCGGGACGCTGACCGTCATCGACAGTTCGGCGTTCCCGGACGCGACGGTCTGGTCGTACTACGGCGCGGGGTACATCTTCATCCCCGTGCTGCTGCCGCTGTCCGCGCTGTACTGGCTGCGCAAGAACCGCACGGCCGACAGCGCCGACACCGTCACGCCGTAGCGACGTACGCCTCCACCGGCTTCTCCAGGACGATCATCGGTACGCCGTCGTCGCCCTGGGAGGTGCCTACGGTCTCGTAGCCGACGCGGCGGTACAGGCGGAGGTTGCCCTCGCTGCGGTGGCCGGTGTGGAGGCGGAACTTCTTGGCGCCGCGCTCCCCGGCGAGGGCCGACTCCGCCGCGCGGAGGAGGCGGGCGCCGATGCCGTGGCCCTGGAGGCGCGGGTGGACGCAGAGTTTGCCGATGGCGGCCGCGCCATCCTCGGTCACCGTGCCGCGGACCGATCCGACCACCTCCTCGCCCAGCCGGGCGACGAAGACGCAGTCGGAACCGACCTCGCTCCGGACCGAGTCGAGGCTCTGGACGAGCGGGTCGATGCGGTAGTTGCCGTACAGCGCCGCCTCGCTCTGGAAGCACAGGTACTGCAGCCTGAAGATCTGCTCTGCGTCCTGCTCGGTCGCCACCGAGATGGTCACGCTCATGCCCATGTGCGCACGCCTCCCGCTCACCTGATCGCCACTTGATTCCTCACTCCTATCCCCGTGCTTCGTGGGCCGCAACCTCCGGCGTCAGCAATCGCCGAAGACATCCCAGACATCTGGAACGTTCCGGGCCGAGACTGCCCTGTGAGATACCCAACTCCCCCGCGATCTCGCGGTAGGTGAGGTCCTTCGGCGACAGCAGCGCCTCCATGAGACGCGGGCAACGGCCGGGCAATCGGCGCACCGCATCGTGCAGCGCGCGATGCCTCGCCGCCGTGAGCGCGGCCTGTTCGGGGCCGCGGTCGCTCTCGTCGACAGGATCATCGTCGTACGACTGTTCAAGCCGGGCGGTACGGCGGGTGCGCTGGGCCTCCGAGCGGACCGCGCGGCGGAGCCAGCGCTGGGGGTCGACCGGTGGGCCGGAGGTGTCGAGGCGTTCCAGGAGGCGGAGCCAGACGGCCTGTTCGAGGTCGGCCGGCTCGGTTCCGGAGGCATATGCCTCGGCGGATGCCTCGGCGGCGAGCAGTGGGCGCAGGGTGGTGACGAGTTGGTGTGTCATATGCGGCACGACGCGGCCGCCCCGGCACTGGGTTGCCGGGGCGGCCGTCTGTCACTCCAACGGGGCGCGGGGCTCAGCCGTTGACGAAGTCCGCGCGGGCCAGCAGACCGGTGTCGGCGTTGTCGGTGAAGACACCGTCGATGCCGGTGGCGAAGTAGCGCTTGAAGGCGCCGAACGCGTCGCCGTAGGCGTCCACGGCCGTGCCCTTGCGGTACTCCAGCGGCAGGAAGGGGTTCTCGTTGCGCATGGTGTAGGGGTGCAGGATCAGGCCCACCTTGTGGGCGTCGGCGACCAGGGTGGTCTCCTTGTTGAGGCTGCCGTCGGCGTTCTTCGTGATGATCAGGTCGAGCGTCGGGCCCAGGCCGTCCGCGTACTTCGCGATCTCCGCGAGGCCCTTCGGGGTGACCAGGTCGTCGACCGTGCGGGGGTCGCCCTGGTCGATGAAGTCGAAGGGCTGGGTGCCCGTGCCGGACAGCAGCACGACCAGCGGGTTGCCGACGAGCTTGTTGATCTTCTGGATGCTGGTCGGCTCGAAGGACTGGATCAGGACGGGCGAGTTCTTACGGTCCTTGCCGTGCTTGCGCAGGATCGTCGAGAGCAGCTTCTCCATCTCGAACCCGCGCTTGCGGAAGTAGGTGGGGTGCTTCATCTCGGGGTAGATCCAGACCTGCTTGCCGCGCTTACGGGTCTGCTCGTCCTGCCACTTGAGGACCTCCTCGAAGGTGGGGATCTCCCAGCGGCCGTTGTAGAGCGTGTTGTGCGGGCGGTTGGCCGGGATGCGCTCGATCGCGCGCAGGGTCTTCAGCTCGGCGAGCGTGAAGTCCTCGGTGAACCAGCCGGTCGTGGAGACGCCGTCGAGGAGCTTCGTGGTCTTGCGGGAGGCGAACTCGGGGTGGTCCGCGACGTTCGTGGTCCCGCCGATCTCCGGCTCGTGCCGGCAGACCAGGTGACCGTCCTTGGTGGGGACCAGGTCACCGGCCTCGACGATGTCGGCGCCCAGGTCGAGGGCCAGGTTGTACGAGCCGAAGGTGTGCTCGGGGCGGTAGCCGCTGGTGCCGCGGTGACCGACGATCGTCGGCTTGGGCAGGTACTTCAGACCGCCACCGTGACGGGCCGACGTGGCCTCGGTGGCTCTCGCCGCGCCCGCCGGTCCGAGTGCGGCCACTCCCGCGCCGAGTACGGCGGCGCCGAGCAGCGCCCGTCGTTCGGTGCCGCCCGCTCGCTCGTTCGGCCCCTGTGTTCCCTGCGTGTCCATGAAACCTCCTGGCGTCGCCCCGTCGGTGCGCGCCGATCGTAGGTGCGCGTAGATGACGGGCGGGAGACCTCGGCCGGAACACGGCGGTGACGCTGGATGTCGTACCGGCTGGCAGGTTTGACCCGCCGTCACCAAGGAACGCGAGATGCGTCACAACATGGCGGCCCGGTTACGGGGCGGTCCTGGCGCGGCACCGCAGGTAAACGTGCGTCAACACTGCGTAAGACCTCGGTGAACCCGATGTGCATTACCCCGGGGGCCGCGAGTATCGTCCTCACCTGCACAGATTTATATCGAACCCCCTTGACACCGGAGGGCCCGTTGTCCCGCTTCGCGCTCATCAAGGCAGTGCTCGGACCGATCATGCGCCTGATGTTCCGCCCCCAGGTGGAGGGAATCGAGCACATCCCGGGAGACGGTCCGGTGATCCTGGCCGGCAACCACCTCACGTTCATCGACTCCATGATCCTTCCGCTGGTCTGCGACCGGCAGGTGCTGTTCATCGGCAAGGACGAGTACGTCACCGGTGAGGGGTTCAAGGGGCGGCTCATGGCCTGGTTCTTCACCGGGGTCGGGATGATTCCGGTGGACCGGGACGGGGCGAACGGGGGTGTCGCCGCGCTGATGACCGGGCGGCGCGTCCTGGAAGAGGGCAAGGTCTTCGGGATCTATCCCGAGGGGACGCGGTCGCCCGACGGGCGGTTGTATCGGGGGCGGACCGGGATTGCTCGGCTCACGATGATGACCGGGGCGCCTGTTGTTCCGTTCGCGATGATCGGCACGGACAAGTTGCAACCGGGTGGGGCGGGTTTCCCTCGGCCGGGGAAGGTCACTGTTCGGTTCGGTGAGGCGATGGAGTTCTCTCGGTATGAGGGGATGGATCGGGACCGGTATGTGTTGCGGGCTGTGACTGACTCTGTGATGACTGAGGTCATGCGGTTGTCCGGGCAGGAGTACGTGGATATGTACGCGACCAAGGCCAAGGCTGCGTAAGGCTGTTCTTTGGGCGCGGGTGCGTTGTGGTTGCTCGCGCAGTTCCCCGCGCCCCTTACGGGGCGCTTTCCAACCGTTGGCCTCGCAGCATGAACCATGCCGCAACTGCCGTTGCCAGTAGGACTGTTGCGCCTACCGCCGATGCGACGCTCAGGCCGTTCACGAAGGCCTCTCTCGCTGACGTCAGCATCTGCTGAGCCGCCTGCGTGGGCATGGTTGCCGCCGCTTCCACCGCGCCGCCCAATGATTCGTGCGCGCCGCTCGGTGTTCCCGCCGGAGCCACGAAGCCCCTGTACACGCCCGTAACGATGGAGCCGAGTACGGCGATTCCGAGGGCCGCGCCCAGCTCGTAGGCCGTTTCCGAGACCGCTGAGGCCGCTCCCGCTTGTTCCTTCGGTACCGACGAGAGGATGACGTCGGCTGTCACCGTGAAGGAGAAGCCGGCGCCGATGCCGACGACCAGGAGGGCGGCGCCGAGGAGTGGGTAGCCGGTCGACTGGTTGAGCGTTGTCAGTACGGCAAGTGCCACGCCCACCGCCGCCAGGCCGCCCGCCACCACCGCGCGGACCGAGAAGCGTCGGGCCACCCTTCCCGCGATCAGGCCGGCCGCCACCGCGCCCACCGCTGCGGGGATTTCGGCCAGGCCCGCCTCGAACGGGCCCCGCCCCTGGACCAGTTGAAGGTACTGGGAGAGGAAGAACACCAGGCCGGACAGGCCGAGGATCGTCAGCAGGTCGGCCAACACGGCCGCGCTGAAGCCTCGGTTGCGGAACAGGCGCATGTCCAACAAGGGGGCCGGGAGCGTGAGTTGGCGACGGACGAACCAGTACAGGGCCGCCGCGCCCAGGGCGCCCACCGCGAGCGAGGGCAGCTCGAAGCCGTGGGTCGCGGCCTCCTTGACTGCGTAGACCACACCGATCACACCCACTAGGGACAGGACGACGCTGATCAGGTCCCAGGGGCCCGGGTTGGGGTTCTTGGACTCCGGGAGCGTCTTGATGCCCACCAGGACCAGGACCGCCATCACGGGCAGGTTAATGAGGAAGACCGAGCCCCACCAGAAGTGTTCGAGGAGGAAGCCGCCCGCGACCGGGCCGACTGCCGTACCGGCGGAGGCGGTTGCACCCCAGATGCCTACGGCGAGGCTGCGTTCGCGTGGGTCGTGGAAGAGGTTGCGGATCAGGGCGAGGGTGGCGGGCATCAGGGTCGCGCCCGCGACGCCGAGCAGCGCCCGGGCCAGGATCATCAACTCCGGTGTGGACGCATAGGCGTTGAGGATCGAGATCGCGCCGAACGCCGTGGCTCCGATCAGCAGGATCTTCTTACGGCCGATGCGGTCGCCGAGGCTGCCCATCGACACGAGCAGGCCCGCGATGACGAAGGAGTAGACGTCGCCGATCCAGAGGAGTTGGGTGCCGGACGGCTTCAAGTCCTCGCTGATGTAAGGGGTTGCGAGGCCCAGGACGGTCGCGTCCACGGCCACCAGCAGCACGGCGAGCACGAGGACGGAGAGCGCGAGCCACCGGCCCGGGCGCTTCTCCGTCTCCGACACGATCGCCGGCCGCAGGGTGCTGGTCATGATTCCTCTCTCCGTGTTTCGTCTCTGCGTGTTGCATCTCTGCGCAGTGCGCCGCCGAGCAACAGCTCGACCGTCATGTGCGTGAAGTCCTTGGGCGCGCCCTTGCCGCTCTGCACCATCCACACCCCGGAGGCCAGCAGGCCGAACAGTGCCTCGGTGAGCCAGGCGGGCGTCAGGTCGATGCGGAACTCGCCGCTCTGCTGGCCGCGCCGGAACAAGGCGGTGATGCGGTCGTCGAGCCTGGCCCAGCCGGCGTGCTGTTCCTCGCCCTCGAACAGCTGGTTCTCCGTGTAGAGGAAGGCCAGCAGGCCGGCGGCCGGTTCGGCCTCGCGGACGAGTCGCCGTACGGCGTCCTCGGCACGGCCGTCGTCCAGCCGCGCCGCCTCCAGGGCGGCCTCGCACTCGGCGATACCGAGCGCCTCCAGCGCCCGTACGAGCGCGTCGCGCCCCGCGAACTGGCGGTGCAGCGTGGCCCGGCTGATCCCGGCCGCCTTGGCGACCTCGTCCATGGTCGCGGTGGATTTGCGGGTCAGCAGGGCCGCGGCGGCGCGGAGTATGTGGTCGCGATCGAAGGCCATGAGACAACCATAACCCACATGAGACATTCATGTCTCAGCGCGGGCATGCGTGACTCACGGCTTCGGGGCGGAGTGGGTGTAGGTGTAGGCGTCCGTCAGTGCCAGGGCAGCTGTCCGCGCCGGTCCCAGTACGTGTGCGGGTCCTCGGACAGCGCGCCCAGGCGGGCGAGCTGGTCGTCGTTCAGGTCTACGACCGCCGCGTGCAGGTTGGAGGCGAGCTGGCCCACGGTCGCGGCGCCGGAGAGGACGACGCCGGCCCAGGGTTCACGCAGGATCAGGGCCAGGGCGATCGCGTCCGCGCCGAGCGAGGTCTCTTCGGCTACGGCCTTCAGGGCGTCCGGTGCGTACGGCTCCGCGAGCCTGCCGTTGGCCATGCCCTCCTTGACGATCACCGTGAGGCCGGCGTCGTGGGCCTCTGCCAGGGCGGGGGCCGCGGAGGTCTCCAGGGCGTTGTACGTCGACTGGACGGTACGGAAGAGGGGCTCGCCGTCCACCGTCACGGTGAGCGCGGCCCTGATGGCGTCGGCTTGGGCGGGGCCGCTCGTCGAGAAGCCGATGGTTACGCCCGTCGCCGCCAACTCGGCCAGTTTCGCGTGGAGTTGCTTGTCGGTGAGGGCCGGGCTGTCGGGGGTCACCGAGTGGATCTGGTAGAGGTCCAGGCGGTTGCCGAGCAGGTCGGTGGTCTCGGCGCGCTGGCGGTCGTAGGTCTGGACACTGTGGTCCTTGACCTCGTGCTTCTCGGCGTCCGTGGTCCAGTCTGCCGTGTACGTGTAGCCCCACTTGCTGCCGACCACGATGTCGTCCAGGTCGGGGTGGGACTTCAGCCAGTCGGCGAGGAACTCCTCGGAGCGGCCGTAGGAGCGGGCTGCGTCGAAGTAGCGGACGCCTTGCGCGTACGCGGCGTTCAGGAGGTCGTGGGTTCGGGCTCGGAGAGCTTCTACGGTGCGGTGCTCTCCGAGGTCTTCTTCGCGGCCGAGGTTGATGTAGCCGGGGCGGCCTACTGCGGCGAGGCCCAGTCCGAGGTGGCTGGTGGGGGTTGTTGCGTTGGCCAGTCGGGCGAAGGGCATCGCGGGCTCCGGTTGGTCGGCTGTGGTGCGGCTGCCGACCAACGTAACCCGGGATGACCTTCGCCCTGGAGCTCGGTCGGTGCGGTCGTATGGCGGGTGCGCGAGCGTCGTGGTTGCTCGCGCCCACGCGGCGGAGCCGCATGTCGGATACAGCCCCGCGCCCCTAAAAGCACTTAGCTCTTCGCCGTTGACCAAGCCTGCTGAACCGCCAAGTCCCGCTTCACCTCTGCCAGTTGGATGGCTACCGCGCTCGGGGCCGTGCCGCCTCGGGCGTTGCGGGAGGCCAGGGCGCCGGGGACGTTGAGGACCGTGCGGACTTCCGGGGTCAGGTGGGCGGAGATCTTGGCGAACTGTTCGTCCGTGAGGTCTGCCAGTTCCTTGTCCTCGGACTCGGCCACCTTGACGCACTCGCCGGCGACCTCGTGGGCAACGCGGAACGGGACGCCCTGCTTGACCAGCCACTCGGCGATGTCCGTGGCGAGGGAGAAGCCGGCCGGGGCCAGTTCTTCCATGCGGTCACGGTGGATGGTGAGGGTGGCCATCATGCCGGTGAACGCCGGGAGCAGGACTTCGAGTTGGTCGATGGAGTCGAAGACCGGCTCCTTGTCCTCCTGGAGGTCTCGGTTGTAGGCCAACGGGAGGGCCTTGAGGGTTGCCATCAGGCCCGTCAGGTTGCCGATCAGGCGGCCCGACTTGCCGCGCGCCAGCTCCGCGATGTCCGGGTTCTTCTTCTGCGGCATGATCGACGAACCCGTGGAGAACGCGTCGTGCAGGGTCACGAAGGAGAACTCCTTCGTGTTCCAGATGATGATCTCCTCCGCGATCCGGGAGAGGTTCACCCCGATCATCGCCGTGATGAAGGCGAACTCCGCGACGAAGTCCCGCGAGGCCGTACCGTCGATCGAGTTGGCGACCGAGCCGTGCTCGAAGCCGAGGTCCTCCGCCACCGCCTCCGGGTCCAGGCCGAGGGACGAACCCGCCAGCGCTCCCGAGCCGTACGGCGAGACCGCCGTGCGCTCGTCCCACTGGCGCAGGCGTTCCGCGTCCCGGGACAGGGGCTGGACGTGGGCCAGCATGTGGTGGGCGAACAGCACCGGCTGGGCGTGCTGGAGGTGGGTGCGGCCGGGCATCGCCACGTCCGGGTGGGCCTCCGCGAGGCCGACCAGCGCGTCCTGGAGGTCGGCGATCAGGCCGCCGATCGTGCGGGCGTGGTCCCGCAGATACATGCGGAAGAGGGTGGCCACCTGGTCGTTGCGCGAGCGGCCCGCGCGGAGCTTGCCTCCGAGGTCCGGGCCGAGGATCTCCAACAGGCCGCGTTCCAGGGCCGTATGGACGTCCTCGTCGGCGATCGTGCCGACCAGCGTGCCGTCGGCGACATTCGCTTCGAGCTGGTCCAGGCCCGCGAGCATCCGGGTCAGCTCGTCGTCCGTGAGGAGGTTCGCCTTGTGCAGCACGCGCGCGTGGGCGCGGGAACCGGCGATGTCGTAGGGCGCGAGCCGCCAGTCGAAGTGGACGGACGCGGACAGCTTCGCCAGGGCCTCGGCGGGACCGTCGGCGAAACGACCGCCCCAGAGCCGTACGTCACCGCTGTTGCTGCTCACTTGCGCTGCTCCTCAAAGGCCGTGGATGGGTCGTCGTTCCGCGTTGTTCCGCTGCGTTGTCTCGCACCGTCTCGCGCATTGTCTCGCATGCATGATTATGCAGAGTCCTGCATGTTTCGTCAATTTTAAGAGCCCTTGAACGCCAGCAACCGCTTTCCCGTACCTCTCGCCGAACGCAGGCGCCGCGTTTCCCCCCACGAGTCACCCCCCCGTTCATCCCTGACCCGAGTGAGGCATTCGCATGTCCAGGGCTCTCCCCAAGTACAACAAGCGTCGCGTCGTGTTCATCGGCGGTGCCGCCGCCGTGGTGCTGTCCGGCGCGGTCATCGCCGGTTCCGCTCTGGCCGGGACGCCGGACAAGAGCAGCTCCGCGCAGACTGCCCGTACGTTGGCGGACCCGGGGACGATCACCTGCCCCGACGTGAAGTCGCAGCTGCCCGCTGTTCCGGCGTCCGCGCAGGCCGAGGTCGACCGGAACCTCGCTCTCCTCGACACCCAGATCGCCGAGGCCAACAAGCGGCTCGTCGACACGGTCGGACAGGGCGGCGCCAACTTCGTTCAGAACGCGATCCTCGGCCCGCTGAAGGACAAGCGGGTGTCCACCATCGACCGGATCGCCATCGCCATCGGGCGTCAGGGCACCAAGCCGACGGGCCTTGACTCGCTGGCCACCTGCGCCCTCAACACCGGTGGGACCGACGTCGGCGGTACCGAGACGGGCGGGACCGACACCGGCACCGATACCGGTGCGACCGACACCGCGACCCCGAGCGCCACGGCGTCCGCCGCCGACGACGCGGCCGGCGGGACCGACACCAGCACGGCGGTCGGGACCATCTCCTGCCCCGACGTGAAGTCGCAGCTGCCCGCTGTTCCGGCGTCCGCGCAGGCCGAGGTCGACCGGAACCTCGCCCTTCTCGACACCCAGATCGCCGAGGCCAACAAGCGGCTCGTCGACACGGTCGGACAGGGCGGCGCCAACTTCGTTCAGAACGCGATCCTCGGCCCGCTGAAGGACAAGCGGGTCTCGACGATCGACCGGATCGCCATCGCCATCGGCCGTCAGGGCACCAAGCCCTCCGGTCTCGACTCCTTGGCCGCCTGCACGCTCACCAAGTGACGTGACAGGCAGCCGTGGCCGCCCCGATGAACGCCGGCCGGGGCGGCCACGGTGATGTCCGGACCGGCCGCGTCTTCCCTGTTTGGCCCATCTGAGCTGCCGTCACCTCGTCCTCGCTCTACCGTCTGAGCCATGCGTCCCGGTGTTCTCGCCCTTGCGTCCGCGTCCCTTCTTCTGCTGCTCGGTGCGGTGCCCGCGCGGGCTGCTGAGCCGCCGCGTCCGTCGTTGCTCGCGGATACCGGGGGTGGGAGTCAGTTGATCCTGGCGGAGGCGTCGCGGGCCAACTCCACGTCCGGGACGTTGAGTTGGTGGGAGTTGAGGAGCGGGGTGTGGGTCGAGGTCGGGTCTGCCGCTGCTCGGTTCGGGGCGAAGGGGCTTGTCGAGGGGCGGGTGCGTAAGCAGGGGTCCTACACGACTCCCGCCGGGTTGTACGAGCTGCCGTATGCCTTTGGGATTCAGGGCGCTCCGGGTGGGACTCGTGTCAAGTACCGGCGGGTGGGCGGGAGTTCTTGGTGGTGTGAGGACACTCGGTCTCGGGTCTACAACCGGTGGAGTGAGCCCCTGGCGCGTGATTGCAGGGCGTCCGAGTCCGAGCGGTTGATCTCTTATCCGACCCAGTACGCGTACGGGTTTGTCGTTGGGTTCAACTACGCCAAGCCTGTGAAGGGGCGGGGGGCCGGGATCTTTTTGCATGTCAACGGGCGTGGGGCTACTGCCGGTTGTGTGTCTGTGCCGGTGGGTGTGATGCGACGGCTTCTTGCTTGGATTGATCCTGGGCGGGGGCCGCATATCGCTATCGGGACTGTGAGCGGGGCTACGGCTATTACTCGGTACTGAGTCGCGGAAGCGCCGTTGGGGTTTCGGACGTGTGGCGAGTGCGCGCCGGATGGGGCTGAGCGCGCAGTTCCCCGCGCCCCTGAGGGAGTCAGGCCGACGGGAGTTGGACCGTGAACGTCGTTGAGCCCGGGTGGCTCTCCAGGCTCACGCTTCCCCCGTGCGCCTCCGTCACCGCCGCCACGATCGACAGGCCCAGGCCTGCTCCTCCTCCCCCGCCGTCCGCTCGGCGTCGGTCCGCTCGGGTGAAGCGTTCGAAGACTCCTGGCTGGATCTCGGGCGGGACTCCCGGGCCGTCGTCGTGGACCACCAAGTAGGTCACGCCGTCGCCCGTCTCCACGGTCACCGTCACCTTTGTGCCGGGCGGTGTGTGCAGGCGCGCGTTGGCCAACAGGTTGGCCAGTACCTGTTGGAGGCGGTGGGCGTCGCCCGTGACCGTGACCGGTTCCTCGGGGAGTTGGAGGGTCCAGCGGTGGTCGGGGCCCGCTGCTCGGGCGTCGGTGATGGCGTCGAGGACCAGGTGGGTGAGGTCGACGGGGCTGTGTTCCAGGGGGCGGCCGGCGTCGAGGCGGGCGAGGAGGAGCATTTCGTCGACCATGACGCCCATGCGGGTGGACTCGGACGCGATGCGTTCCAGTGCGCGGGTGACCTTCGGGGGGACGGGGTCCGGGTGGAGGAGGGCGAGTTCGGCGTGGCCCCGGATCGTCGCCACCGGGGTGCGAAGTTCGTGGCTGGCGTCGGCGGCGAAGCTGCGCAGGCGTTCCTCGCTGGCGTGCCGGTGGGTGAGCGCGTCCTCGACATGGCCGAGCATGCGGTTGAAGGCGCCGGCGACCTGGCCCACCTCGCTGCGGGGGTCGGATTCCGGTGCCCGGGAAGGAAGGGTCACCTCGCCGCTGGCCAGGGGGAGTTCACTGACCCGGGTGGCCGTGGCGGCCACGCGGCTGAGGGGTCGTAGCGACCAACGGACCCAGAGCGCGCCCGCGAAGCCGGTGATCAGGAGGGCAGCTCCGAAGACGATCGCCTCGACCGCCTCCAGTCGGTGGACGGTGGCCTCCACCGACTCCAGCGGGAGCCCGGTGATCATCACGTCGCCGTCCCTGCCCTTGGCGGCGAGGACGCGGTACTTGCCGAGGGACGAGAGGTGGATGGTGTGGGCCCTGCCGCCGACCGGGATCGCGGCGAGTTCCCGCCGGTCCCGCGCGCTCAGGGCGACCTTCAGGTCGGTCGTGGTGTCGTCCTTGTCGGCGGGCACGACGGCCGCGTTGGTGACGGTGCCGTCGACCAGGCGGGCGCCGAACGTGCCCGGTGCCTGCCGGCGGGTGTCGCCGCGTTCCCGGTCGTCCGCGTCGTGGTCGGTCAGCGTGGACGGGTGCTCCAGGCTGGCCGGGAACTGGGTGCCGACCTCGGTCAGCTGCTGGTCGAGCCGGCCGGTGAGGAAGCCGTCCAGCTCGATCACCGCGGCCACTCCGACGGCGGCGCAGCTGACCGCCAGCAGCACCACCAGGCCCGCCGTCAGGCGCGCCCGCAGGGTGTACATGCGGGGCAGGCGCCACCGACCGGCGGGCCGTCGTACCGTGATCATCACGCCACCGGCTTGAGCACGTACCCGGCCCCGCGCACCGTGTGGATCATGGGCGCGCGGCCCGCGTCCACCTTCTTGCGCAGGTACGAGATGTACAGCTCGACGACATGGGCCTGGCCGCCGAAGTCGTAGGACCAGACGCGGTCGAGGATCTGGGCCTTGCTGAGGACGCGGCGCGGGTTGCGCATGAGGAAGCGGAGCAGTTCGAACTCGGTCGGCGACAGTTCGACGAGGTCGCCCGCGCGGGTGACCTCGCGGGCCTCCTCGTCCATGACCAGGTCTCCGACGGTCATCCGGGGGCCCTCCTCCTGCTGGCGGGCCATGCCCGCGCGGCGCAGCAGTCCGCGCAGCCGGGCGACGACCTCCTCCAGGCTGAAGGGCTTGGTGACGTAGTCGTCGCCGCCCGCGGTGATGCCGGCGATGCGATCCTCGACGGTGTCCCGGGCGGTGAGGAAGAGTACGCAGACGTCGGGCTTGACCTCGTGCAGGGAGCGCAGCACGGCGAAGCCGTCGGTGTCCGGGAGCATCACGTCGAGGACGACGGCGTCGGGGCGCAGCGCGCGGGCCCCGACGAGTGCCGAGGCGCCGTCGGCCGCCGTGCGGACCTCCCAGCCCTCGTAGCGCAGGGCGCCGGAGAGCACCTCGGCGAGGTCGGGGTCGTCGTCGACGACGAGGACGCGCACGGGGGTGCCGTCGGGGCGGGTGAGGGCCGGTCGGCCGGAGCGGGTCGTGTTCATGGCACTTACCAGCATCTCCCCTCGTGACGTCCTCGGCCGCCGTGAGCGGCTCTGAGTTTCCTCTGAGAAAGCTGAGAAAGTCGTCCGCTCAGAGATCCCTCAGAAGTTCGGCCCCCACAGTTGTGTGCAGGACGGGTGAAAGGACACACACATGACCACCGTGTACGAACGACGGACGGCACCGCCCGTGGCGCCGGCTCCCCGGCGTTCACCGGCGGGCGCTGTGCTCGGGCTGATCTGGGCCGGGGCGGCGGCCTCGGTCGCCCTCTGGTGGGCGGACACCGGCTCGGTCGTCGGGGCCGCGGGCTGGCTGACCGGGGTCGGGCGGATCGCCGGGCTGCTGTGCGGGTACGCCTGCGCGGTGCTCGTGGGGCTGATGGCGCGGGTGCCGCTGCTGGAGCGGCGGGTCGGCTCGGACCGGGTGGCCCGCTGGCACGCGATGGCCGGCCGGTACACGGTCTGCCTGCTGGTCGTGCACGTCGTGTTCATCCTGCTCGGTTACGCCGCCCAGGACCGTGCCTCGATCGTGCACGAGACGGTCACGGTGGTCCTCGACTATCCGGACATGCTGAAGGCCACGTTCGGTGCCCTGATCCTGTTCGCGGTCGGCATCACCTCGGCCCGCGCCGCGCGCCGCAGGCTGAGTTACGAGTTCTGGTACTACGTCCATCTCCTCACGTACGTCGCCGTGTTCCTCACCTTCTTCCACCAACTGAGCCTGGGCAACGAGTTCAACGGCCACGCCGGAGCCACGGCCGCCTGGTACGGCCTGTACCTCGGCGTCGCGGCTCTGGTCATCTGGTACCGGATCCTCGCGCCGGTGCGGCTCAATCTGCGGCACCGGCTGCGGGTCGAGTCCGTGCACCGGGAGGCGCCGGGTGTGTACTCCGTCGTCGTCCGCGGGCGCCAAGTCGACGAACTCCGCGCGGAGGCGGGGCAGTTCTTCCGCTGGCGGTTCTTCGGGGAGGGGATGGGCTGGACCTCGACGCCGTACTCGCTGTCGGCGCCGCCCCGCCGGGACCTGCTGCGGATCACGGTCAAGGCGCTCGGCGACCACAGCGCGGCCGTGCCGTTGCTGCGGCCGGGCGCGCGGGTGTGGGCGGAGGGGCCGTACGGCTCGCTGACCGCCCAACGGAGCACCGGGCAGCGGTCGTTGCTGATCGCGGCCGGGGTCGGGATCACCCCGCTGCGGGCGCTGTTCGAGACGCTGCCGGGTGAGGTGACGCTGCTGTACCGGGCGCGGACCGCCCAAGACCTGGCGCTGGGAGCGGAGTTGGAGGCCATCGCGCAGTGGCGCGGGGCGAAGGTGCTGTACGCGCTCAACGGGCCGCAGGGGCAACGCCCTTCGCTCGGCGCGGCGGCGCTGCGCGAGGCCGTGCCCGATCTCGCCGGGCACGACGTGTACATCTGCGGTCCGCACGCCTTCGCCCAGGACCTGTACGGGGCTCTGCGCGCCGCCGGTGTGCCGGACCGCCGTATCCACCACGAGTCGTTCGAGCTGTGAGGCCGTCATGCATCCGTTGAAGCAGAACCGTCCGCTGCGCCGCATCGTGCTGGCGAGCGCGGTCACCGCGTCCGGTCTGGTGATGTTGTTGGCCTTGAAGCCGCACACGGCACCCGCGATAGCGGTGGCGCCCGCGCCGGCCGCCTCCAGCTCGGCCGGCGCCAACTCCGGTACCGGGTCCGGGGGTTCGACCGCCACCGGCACCAAGACCGTCACCGGCGACACGGTGCAGACCCGTTGGGGTCCCGTACAGGTGAAGATCACCGTGAAGAACGGCAAGATAACCGATGTCACCGCGGTCCAGTCGCCGTCGGACAATCCGCGCGACCAGGAGATCAACTCCTATGCCCTGCCGCAGTTGAAGAGCGAGGCACTCGCCGCGCAGAGCGCGAGTATCGACACGGTGTCGGGAGCCACCTACACAAGTGACGGTTACCGCCAGTCACTCCAGTCCGCACTGGACTCCGCGGGACTCTGAACGCACAGGCGCAACGGCACGTACTTCAGGGCCAAGGGACCAGCCCACCCCCCCTTGCCCCGTCCACGGAGGAACCGTGACCACCACGCTCGCAGGCGGACGTGCCGCCCGCCGACAGACGATGCGCCGCATCCGCCCGCGCCGCTCCCCAGCGACCCTGCTGCTGCTCGCCGTCTGGGCGGGTGCGGTCGGGGTGCTGTGGCTGTGGTGGCACAACACGCCGTCCATCGCCGACCAGAACGGCAAGATCCTCAACGCGGGCCGTATCACCGGCCTGTTGGCCGGTTATCTGATGGCACTCGTCGTGCTGCAGATGGCCCGGGTGCCCGCCCTGGAACGCCGGGTCGGCTCCGACCGGGTCGCCCGCTGGCACGCGATGAGCGGTCGCTACACGCTCTGCCTGGTCTTCGCGCACGTCTTCCTCATCATGTGGGGCTACGCCCTCCAGGCGGGCAAGACGCTGAGCGACATCGTCCAGCAGACCATCGACTCGGTGAACCAGCTGCCCGACATGGGCAAGGCCGCCATCGGCACGGGCCTGTTCCTGCTCATCGGCCTCTCGTCGATCGGCGCCGTCCGCCGCAGGCTGCCGTACGACATGTGGTACCACGTGCATCTGCTGACGTACGCGGCGGTGTTCTTCACCTTCTGGCACCAGATCAGCACCGGCAACGACTTCGCGCTGACGCCGATCGCCAAGACCGTCTGGTACGGGCTCTACGGCTCGGTCACCGCGCTGGTCGTCTGGTACCGGATCCTCACCCCGATCCGTCTCAACATGCGGCACCGGATGCGGGTCGAGGCGGTCATCGAGGAGACGCCCGGCATCGTGTCGGTGCTGATCAGCGGGCGCAAGCTGCACCGGATCGGCGCCGAGGCCGGGCAGTTCTTCCGGTGGCGGTTCCTGGCGCCGGGCATGCGGTTCAGCTCGCACCCGTACTCGCTGTCGGCGGCGCCCCGCCCGAACATGCTGCGGATCACGGTCAAGGCGATCGGCGACCACAGCGCCCGGCTGCGCGAACTGCGCCCCGGCACCAAGGTGTGGGCCGAGGGCCCGTACGGCGCGCTGACCTCGCAGCGGCGCACCCGCGGCAAGGTGCTGCTGGTCGCGGGCGGCGTCGGCATCACGCCGATGCGGGCGCTGTTCGAGACGCTGCCCGGCGCGGCCGGTGACATCACGCTGCTCTACCGGGCCAACACCACGCAGGACCTGGCGCTGTGGGACGAGCTGGCGAAGATCGCCGACGAGCGCGGCGCCCGGCTGATGTACGCGGTGAACAGCCCCGACGGGGAACGCCCCGACATCTCGGCGGAGTCCCTGCGGCGGAAGATCTCCGACATCGACAACCACGACGTCTTCATGTGCGGGCCGCCCGGCTTCGCGCAGTCGGTCTACGAAGCACTGCGCGGCGCGGGGGTTCCCGCCCGCCGCATCCATCACGAGTCGTTCGAGATGTGAGCGACGGGAGTCAGGAGCGATGAAGAAGAGCCACCCCATCCGGCGTGTTTTGCTCGCGAGCGCCGCCACCGTGTCCGGGATCGTGCTGCTGCTCTCCCTGAAGCCGGCGTCGGATCCAGCGGCGTCCGCGCAGGGTGCGGCGGCCCAGGGAGCCGCCGCCGCGCAGGAGTCGCCGCAGGGCGGTGCAGCGGCGGCCGGGACCTCGACGGTCACCGGCGCCGTGGCCCAGACCCAGTACGGGGTCGTCCAGGTCCGTCTGACGGTCGCCAACGGCAAGATCACCAAGGCCGAGGCCGTGCAGGCGCCCAAGGGCGGCACCAGCGACCAGAAGACCGCGCTGTCCGTGCCCAAGCTCAACCAGGAGGTCGTCGCCACCCAGAGCGCGGACATCACGTCCGTGTCCGGGGCGACCTACACGAGCGGCGGCTACAAGCAGTCCCTGCAGTCGGCGATCGACAAGATGAAGGCGGCCGGCGCCAACACGCCCGCCCCGTCGAAGAGTTCGGCCGCCGGGGCGGGTCAGGCCGCTCAGGCCAAGACCGTCACCGGTGATGTCGCGACGACCGAGTACGGGCCCGTCCAGGTCCGCATCACCGTCGCGAACGGCAAGATCACCAAGGCCGAGGCGATCCAGGCGCCGAAGGGCGGCACCAGCGACCAGAAGACGGCGCTGGCGATCCCCAAGCTCAACCAGGAGGCCGTCGCGGCCGGGAGCGCGACCATCGACTCCGTGTCGGGCGCGTCGTACACGAGCGGTGGTTACAAGCAGTCCCTGCAGTCGGCGCTGGACAAGGCCGGTGGCTGACACGGTGACCGATCCCGCGGAGGCTCCCGTCGCCCTGCGGCACGCCGAGGAGGTCATGGGGACGGTGTTCTCCTTCGACATCCGCGGCGGGGAGCCCGAGGCCGTGCAGTCCGCGCTGGAGCAGGCGATCGCCCAACTCCACCGTGTGAACGAGGTGTTCAGCACCTACCGCGACGACAGTCAGGTCTCGAAGCTGGCCCGCGGCGAGCTGACCCTGGCCGAGTGCGACGCCGAGGTCGCCGAGGTGCTGGAGCTGGGCGCCGAGGCGGAACGGGTCAGCGCCGGCTGGTTCAGCACGACGTACGAGGGCCGGCTCGACCCGACCGGCATCGTGAAGGGCTGGGCCGCCGAGCGCGCGGCCGGGCTGTTCACGGCGGCCGGGGTGAGCGGGGTCAGCGTCAACGGCGGCGGTGACGTCCAGATGTTCGGCACACCGGGACCGCACCGGCCCTGGCGCGTCGGCGTCTCCGACCCGCTGCGCCCGGGCGGTCTCGCGGCGGTCATCTCGGCCGCGGGCACCGACGAGCTGGCCGTGGCCACCTCCGGTACGGCCGAGCGCGGGGCGCACATCGTGGACCCGTCCACCGGCAAGTCCGCGGTGACCGACCTGGTCGCCGTCACCGTAGTGGCACCCCGTCTGACCTGGGCCGACTGCTGGGCCACGGCCGCGTTCGCGATGGGCTCGCGCGAGGGTCTGGCCTGGCTGGAGTCGCTGCCGGACGTCGAGGCGCTGCTCATCACGGCGGGCGACGAGGTGCGCTGCACGGGCGGACTGGCGGCCCGCCTCGGGTAGGGATCCCCCATGCGAGTCGGGGGCGAACCGGACAACTCCGGTGCGCCCCCGACTCGTTGGCCGTACGGGTGTGTCAGTGGTCGTTCTGCGCCAGCCGCAGCAGATGGTCCGCGAGGGCCTGGCCGCCGAGCGGGTCCCGGCTGATCAGCAGGAGGGTGTCGTCGCCGGCGATGGTGCCGAGGATGTCCTGGAGTTCGGCCTGGTCGATCGCCGAGGCGAGGAACTGGGCGGCGCCCGGCGGGGTGCGCAGGACCACGAGGTTGGCGGAGGCCTCCGCGGAGATCAGCAGCTCGGAGGAGAGCCGCCGCATCCGCTCCTCCTTCGCCGACTCCCCCAGCGGCACGCGCGGGGTGCGGAAACCGCCCTCGCTCGGGACCGCGTAGATGAGGTCGCCGTCGTTGTTGCGGATCTTCACCGCGTTCAGCTCGTCCAGGTCCCGGGAGAGCGTCGCCTGGGTGACGCTCAGCCCGTCGTCGGACAGCAGCTTCGCCAACTGGCTCTGGGAACGCACCGGTTGCCGGTTGAGGATGTCCACGATCCGGCGGTGGCGGGCGGTGCGGGTCTGCGGCACGGCAGGCCCCGCGGTGTGCTCGTGCTCCTGCGCCTGACTCATCGTCGACTCATTCTCCGGATCATCCGTCCCCCTTGGCCACGTCCAGGACACCGGGCAGCGCCCGGAGGAACGCGTCCGCCTCGTCGTCGCCGAGGTTCAGCGGTGGCATCAGCCGTACGACATCGGGGGCGGGCGCGTTGACCAGGAAACCGGCGTCCTGAGCCGCCTGTTGCACCTGGGGCGCGAGCGGCTCGGTGAGCACGATACCCAGGAGGAGGCCCGCGCCCCGGACATAATCGATCAACGGGTCGCCCAGCGACTCGATTCCGTCCCGCAGCTTCTCGCTCTGCCGCTTGACGTTCTCCAGCAACCCCTCGTTCGCGATGGTGTCGAGGACGGCGAGTCCGGCGGCGCAGGCGACCGGGTTGCCGCCGAACGTCGTGCCGTGGTGGCCCGGCTGGAGCAGGTCGGCGGCGCGTCCGAACGCGACGGTCGCGCCGAGCGGCAGCCCGCCGCCGAGCCCCTTCGCGAGGGTCACGACATCGGGCAGCACGCCTTCGTGGGCCTGGTACTCGAACCAGTGCCCGGTACGGCCGACGCCGGTCTGCACCTCGTCGAGGACGAGCAGCGCGCCGTGCGCGGCGGTGATCGCGCGGGCCGCCTTCAGGTAGCCGGCGGGCGGTACGACCACGCCGTTCTCGCCCTGGATCGGCTCGATGATGACGAGCGCGGTCTCGTCGGTGACGGCGGCGGCCAGCGCCTGCGCGTCGCCGTAGGGCACGTGCGTCACATCGCCGGGCAGCGGGAGGAACGGCTCCTGCTTGGCGGGCTGGCCGGTGAGGGCGAGGGAGCCCATCGTCCGACCGTGGAAGCCGCCTTGGGTGGCGACCATGTGCTGACGGCCCGTCAACCGGCCGATCTTGAAGGCGCCTTCGTTGGCCTCGGCACCCGAGTTGCAGAAGAACACCTTGCCGTCCCGGCCGAAGCGCTCAAGCAACCGTTCCGCGAGCGTGACGGGCGGTTCGGCGATGAACAGGTTGGAGACATGGCCGAGTTGGGCGATCTGCGTGCTGACGGCCTCGATGATCGCCGGGTGCGCGTGCCCGAGGGCGTTGACGGCGATACCGCCGACGAAGTCGACGTACTCGTTGCCGTCGGCGTCCCACAGCTTGGCGCCGGCGCCGCGGACGAGGGGGAGCTTCGGGGTGCCGTAGTTGTTCATGAGCGACCCCTGCCAGCGCTGGGTCAGCTCCTCATTCGCGGTCATACGGCATCCCCCTGCTTCTTGCCGGACTTCTTGGCGGACTTCTTCTTCGCGGGCTTCGCGTCGGGCAGCTCGTCCGGCACGACCATCGTGCCGATGCCCTCGTCGGTGAAGATCTCCAGCAGGATCGAGTGCTGGACCCGGCCGTCGATGACGCGGGCGGTGGTCACGCCGTTGCGCACGGCGTGCAGACAGCCCTCCATCTTCGGCACCATCCCGGAGCTCAACTCCGGGAGCAGCTTTTCGAGTTCGGTGGCGGTGAGGCGGCTGATCACCTCGTCGCTGTTGGGCCAGTCCTCGTAGAGACCCTCGACGTCCGTGAGGACCATGAGAGTCTCGGCCCCCAGCGCAGCAGCGAGAGCCGCAGCAGCCGTGTCAGCATTGACGTTGTAGACATGTCCGTCGTCCTCGCTCCTGGCGATCGACGAGACGACCGGGATACGGCCGTCCGCGAGCAGAGCCTCGATCGCGCCGGTGTCGATCGCGGTGATCTCGCCGACCCGCCCGATGTCGACCAACTCCCCGTCGATCTCGGGCTGGTGCTTGGTGGCGGTGATGGTGTGCGCGTCCTCGCCGGTCAACCCGACGGCGAGCGGCCCGTGTTGGTTGAGCAGTCCGACCAACTCGCGCTGCACCTGGCCCGCGAGGACCATCCGTACGACGTCCATGGCGTCCTCGGTGGTGACGCGCAGGCCGGCCTTGAACTCGCTGACGATGCCGTGCTTGTCGAGGGCGGCGCTGATCTGCGGGCCGCCGCCGTGCACGACGACGGGCTTGAGGCCCGCGTGGTGCAGGAAGACGACGTCCTGGGCGAAGGCGGCCTTCAGGTCCTCGTCGATCATGGCGTTGCCGCCGAACTTGATGACGACGGTCTTGCCGTTGTGCCGGGTCAGCCAGGGCAGCGCCTCGATGAGGATCTGCGCCTTGGGCAGCGCGGTGTGCTTACGAGTAGTGCTCATGAGGAGTACGCGCTGTTCTCGTGGACGTAGTCCGCGGTGAGGTCGTTGGTCCAGATGGTCGCGGTCTCGGTGCCGGCGGCGAGGTCGGCGACGATGTGCACCTCGCGGTAGCGCATGTCGACCTTGTCGCGGTCCTCGCCGACGCCCCCGTTCTTGCAGACCCACACACCGTTGATGGCGACGTTGAGCTGGTCGGGTTCGAAGGCGGCCTTGGTGGTCCCGATCGCGGACAACACCCGTCCCCAGTTGGGGTCTTCGCCGTGGATCGCGCACTTGAGGAGGTTGTTGCGCGCGATGGAACGACCCACCTCGACGGCGTCGTCCTCGCTCGCGGCGTTGACGATCTCGACCTTGATGTCCTTGCTGGCACCTTCGGCGTCCCGGATGAGCTGCTGCCCGAGGTCGTCACAGACGGCGCGGACGGCCTCGGCGAACTCTGCCTGGTCGGGGGTGACTTGGGAGGCGCCGGAGGCGAGCAGCAGCACGGTGTCGTTGGTGGACATGCAGCCGTCGGAGTCGACGCGGTCGAAGGTGGTGCGGGTCGCGGCCCGAAGTGCCGTGTCCAGTACGTCACTTGCGACATCGGCGTCGGTGGTGAGGACGACGAGCATGGTGGCGAGACCGGGGGCGAGCATGCCCGCGCCCTTGGCCATACCGCCGACGGTCCAGCCGGCCTTGCTGGTCACGACGGCGGTCTTGTGCACGCTGTCCGTGGTCTTGATGGCGATGGCGGCCTTCTCGCCCCCGTGCGGGGAGAGTTGACCGGCGGCGCTCTCAACTCCCGGCAGCAGCTTGTCCATCGGGAGCAGGAGTCCGATGAGCCCGGTGGAGGCGACGGCGACCTCGGCGGCATTCAGGCCCAGCGTGTCGGCGACCTTCTCGGCGGTGGCGTGGGTGTCCTGGAAGCCCTTCGGCCCCGTACAGGCGTTGGCGCCACCGGAGTTGAGGACGACGGCGGAGACCTTGCCGCCCTTCAGCACCTGCTCGGACCAGAGGACCGGCGCGGCTTTGACGCGGTTGGAGGTGAAGACGCCCGCGGCGGCGAGGCGGGGCCCGGTGTTGACCACGAGGGCCAGGTCCGGGTTGCCGTTCTCCTTGATCCCGGCGGCGATGCCCGCGGCCGTGAATCCCTGTGCTGCCGTCACACTCACGGCGCGACTCCGATCGTCGTCAGCCCGGTGGACTCGTCGAGCCCGAGGGCGAGGTTCATGCTCTGGACGGCACCGCCCGCGGTGCCCTTGGTCAGATTGTCGATGGCGCTGATCGCGATGATCCGTCCCGCGGCCTCGTCGTACGCGACCTGCACCTGAACGGCGTTGGAACCGTAGACGGACGCCGTCGCGGGCCACTGCCCCTCGGGGAGGAGGTACACGAAGGGCTCGTCGGCGAAGGCCTTCTCGTACGCGGCGCGCACGGACTCGCCGGTGACACCGGGCTTCGCCTTGGCGCTGCACGTGGCGAGGATGCCGCGGGGCATCGGCGCGAGGGTGGGCGTGAAGGAGACGGTGACGGGCTCGCCGCCCGCCGCGCCGAGGTTCTGGATGATCTCGGGGGTGTGCCGGTGGCCACCGCCGACGCCGTAGGGCGACATGGAGCCCATGACCTCGCTGCCGAGGAGGTGAGCCTTGGGGGCCTTGCCGGCTCCCGAGGTGCCGGAGGCGGCGACGATCACGGCCTCGTTCTCGGCGAGTCCGGCGGCGTACGCCGGGAAGAGCGCGAGCGAGGCGGCCGTCGGGTAGCAACCGGGTACGGCGATGCGCTTGGACCCCTCCAACGCGGCGCGGGCGCCCGGGAGTTCGGGCAAGCCGTAGGGCCAGGTGCCGGCGTGCGCGGAGCCGTAGAACTTCTCCCAGTCGGCCGCGTCCTTCAGCCGGAAGTCGGCGCCCATGTCGACGACGAGGACGTCCGGGCCGAGTTGCTCGGCGACGGCGGCGGACTGGCCGTGCGGCAGCGCGAGGAAGACGACGTCGTGTCCGGCGAGGACTTCGGGGGTAGTTTCCTGGAGGACTCGACCGGCGAGCGGCAGCAGATGCGGTTGCAGCGCGCCGAGTTTCTGTCCGGCGTTGGAGTTGCCGGTCAGAGCACCGATCTCGACCTCGGGGTGGGCCAGGAGCAGACGCAGCAGCTCTCCGCCCGCGTACCCACTCGCTCCGGCCACTGCCGCACGTACCGCCATGGAACCCTCCTCTTCGATGGCATGACTATACGTTTCGTTGCACGTTTATGCAATCCGATCCAGGCTTGAGGTGATGGCCTCAACAGGCAGGACGCACGGCTTCGAGTCGTTGGAGGAGATGCGCCTGCTGGTCGCGCCGGACTTCTTGAGGGCACCGGAGGTGGGGCCGATCAAGGAAGAGGACGCGCTGAAGTTCGCGGCGGCCAGGGAAGTGGCGGCCGCCTGCGGATGGCGGTACTCGGTGGTCGCAGGCCGGCGCCCGTATGTCTGGAGCGCCCTTGATCAGCTGTCCTCGCGCCGACGGCCGGCCAGGGACCGCTCGGCATGCGGCCAGGCGTAGCCCGGCCCGGGAAGGCGTGCGCCGCGGAAGGTGTGCGGCACGGAAGGGCTGCCGGGTGTCGGCCCGGTTGCCGCCCGCGAGGTATCCGCACTCGGGGGCCAGGTCGGCCCGCCGGTCGGCCTTGACGTGCTGGCGACAGCGCTCGCACGCGTACCAGAGCCCGGACGCGATGGGCCCGGCGAAGGTGAAGCCCCCAGTGGTGCCCGGGACTTCTGCCGACAGCGTGGTCTCCCCCGCAGGGAAGGCCACGCCGCCTGTTCGGGGATCTCTCGGCGGAGAGATCCGTCCGGCGGAAGTCGCGGAAGGTCCCGCCGCCTTCCATCCGCCCGGAGCGGGTGACCGACCGGACCCTGGCTCCGGGCGGACCGGCCCGGGGAGCCGTCGGCTCAGCTCGGGTCGGAACTCATCTGTCCTCTCGACGAACGTGCGTTGACCGCCCGGGTTACCGCGGATGTGAGCAACTCTCCGTCGAAGTAGCCGCCGACGGAGAGCTGGGCAGCGTTGGCCCGTGCGCTCAGCATCCGCTTCGTTATTCGGATGGCCGCAGGGTCCCGGCGTGCGATCGTCTTGGCCAGACGGCTGACGGCCGCGTCGAGGCCGTCGGGTGGAACGACATTGTGGAGGACGGAGAGCTCCCGGGCCCTATGGGCATCGAAAGGCTCCGAGGTCAGCAGCAGGTAGCGGACCCAGGACTGCCCCACCTCTGTGGGGAGCCGGTCGAGGACTCCTCCCCAGGCAGGCGGGAGCCCGAGCCCGAGCTCGGGCATCCGGAAGCGGCAGGTCTCGGCACCGACGCGCAGATCGCAGTAGATGGCGAGTCCCAAGCCGGCCCCGATGACGTCTCCCTGGAGCCGGGCGATGGTGACCACCTCCAGTGTGGAGAGTGCGGCACACACACGCTCAGCCTTGGCGGCGAGCGCGCGAAGTGAGCCACCGGAGGGGTCTTCGGCCAGCAGGGCGGGAAACTCGCTGCGGTCGCCTCCCTGGCAGAAATCGTCTCCTGCTCCGGAGAGCACCATGACGCGGATCGTGGTGTCCTCCTGAAGCATGTGCAGCACCTCCAGGAGGTCGGTGAGAACCTCTCCGGACAGGGCGTTTCCGTGCTCGGGTCGGTTGAGCTGTACCTGGAGGACGGGGCCCTCTTCGACCACGCGCAGAGTCTTGAAGTCGGTCGGCATGTCAGCTCTCTTGGAGTGGGTGGGGGTCATACGAGGACGAGTTCCAGCGAAGTCATGCGCCGGAAGGCGATCCGCGACGCCCACTGGACAGGTGCGTTGATGCGAAGGCGCCGGGGGCGCTTGAGCAGGGATCTGAGGAGGACGGTCGCTTCCAGGCGGGCGAGCTGGTTGCCGAGGCAGTAGTGAATGCCCGCTCCGAAGCTCAGGTGCGGGGGCCCGGCCGTCTTCGTCTCACGACGACGGACATCGAAGCGGTGGGCATCCGTCCAGTGGGCCGGGTCGTGATGGGCCGCTCCCACCATGAGTTGGACCATCCCGCCTGCGGGCACGCGGATTCCGCCGAAGTCGGTGTCGGTGCCGGCGATGCGGCTGATCATGTGAATCGGTGGGTCGTAGCGCAGGACCTCTTCGACCGCGTCCGGTACGAGATGAGGGGACTGGCGCAGCCAATCCTCCTGTTCTCGGTGGTCGAGCACGAGACGAAGCATTGCGGACAGCACGTGGCTCGTTGTCTCCAGGGCCGCGAGAATCATGAACATGGCCATGGAGTGGACGGCCTCGTCGACGGTGGCCCGGTCGCGCTCTCGTTCATCCCAGATCCTGAGCCAGTTCGAAATGGGATCGGTGCCAGGATTCTCCCGGCGGTCCTTGATCAGCGCGGAGAAGTAGGACCGGAGTCGAGCGGTCGCGGCATCCGAGAGTGACAGCTCGGTCGCGGACGGAAACAACTCCTGGGTGAAGACCTGGTCGTGGGTCAGGGTTCGCAGGAGGCCGTAGTCGGCTGAGGGCAGGCCCAACCACTCACCGATCGCGATTACGGGAAGTTCCTCACCGACGCTCTTCACGAAATCCGCCGGCCCTTGACTCAGCTCCTCGAAGAATTGGTCGAGGAGACGGTCGACCGTCTTTTCTATCGAAGAGCTCAACTGCGGGAGTGAGCCTTTGTTGAACACGCTTCCGAGGATTTCCCTCGTCTGCGTGTGGAGCGGAGGATTCAGCATCGGCAGAGTGGCAGCCATCTGGAACGATGCCGCTGAATTCCATCGGTTCGAGCCCGTCTGGCTGGCGCGCCATTGACGATCGGGAACCCTCCACGACTTATCCCGCAGAATGCTGTGGCACAGCCGATAGGAAGTCACCAAATACCCTCCCCACGGCGCCGGCATCACCTCACCAAGTGACCTGAGATGATTGTATATGGGTAGCGGATTGGACTGTCCTTCACCCCTGCGAAGACGAGCGAAAAGCGAAACCAGTGCGCGTCGATCGACGTTGCTAGAAGCAACTATGGATTCCACGACAACTCTTCCTCTAGCAGCCAGGACGTAACCGGAAGCCTGCATACCCCTGTGATTGAACGTTCATGCGCGGTGTCTGCTGTTGTGCGGATCACGTTTGACCGATTCAGGCTTTCATCATCGAACCTGACCTGCCAAAAACGACGTCCCTCAGTTCGCCTGCGCGTCCCTATTTACAGGGATGCAACAACCGGTGACGCGCGAGGGCGCGGATGTGCGCCGCAGGAAAAGACACACTGGACTTTCACAGGAAGTCGCGGGCATTCAGCCCGCGCCAAAGTCTCTGGCCGCAGGTAAATACACGTCAGGCGGGGCGTGGTCCGTCCACCTCGTCCTGCGGACGGCCGGGACGAGCAGCGTTGGACAACTGAGGGAGGCCTGACGGGAGCTGGAGGAGCTATGCCGTCTCGGTGTCAGCCTCATTGCCGCGCTTTTCGAGCAAGGCGGCGCAAAGCTTCTCGCCCCGAACCTCCGAGAAGTCCACGAAAGGAAGAACTTCCGGTTGATCAATTACCGCCACAACGCTCTTGTGCATGATGGAAACAGACCGGACCACGTTCCAGATATTTGGACGACGTGATCCTCCAGGACGATATGCGACCTCAGCTCACCCTGCTTTTTCACTTCGGTCATTTGGTCGATGTTGAACTCGATCCAATCCGGCCAGGGAGTTCCGTTACCTGCTGCCGCGTGAAGGACGCTCGCCAGAAACATCTGACCATCGGCGTCGAGAATCCTGGGCCTTGTCTCCGGTGCCCGCTATTGCAGACGCCGAGGCCGCACATTCTCTGCGAGATGGTCGTTCATGGGTGGCACCCATTCTGGATTATTGCCGCAATTTTTGGGCAGGCGCGGGTTTCCTTGAATTCGCTCAATGTCCGTATGGAAAAGCCCAGCGAATCGCAATCGGCTGGACAGACCTCGCACCCACCGATCAACTCTTGGGCACCGCCCGGCATTTCCCAGAGAAACGCGGCACCGAATCCGTTCACATACGCGTGCGCCGTTCCACCGCGTCGATGCGGGGACAAGTCGGCACTGGCGGTCGGAGCGCCGCCTCGGCGTCGAATCTGTCGCCCGGATCCGAGACTCGTGACCCTGCGGAACAACACTCCCCGACGGATGAGCAGCACCCCGAGCCTCCCCGTGAGCGTTCGCCCTCCGCCTCCACCCATACCTCTAAGCTGCCATGCCGCGAGCTGCCAGAAAAGACCACCTCGTCCCAAACAGGCAAGGCGGTCTATGAACATTGAGGACTTTCCGGTCTTACCGGAATGGCAGTCCAGGAAGTACAAAGCGCGCATTCCTCACCCTCCTCGGCCTGGGCATGGGCCTGCGCCTGCGCCTGGTCCTCCTTCTCCCCTCCCCCACCAGCCTCCCTGGCCGAGTACGCCTCCCAGCCCGACGCCGTCGCCCTCTACGCGGGCGCCATGGCCGCGATCCACACCGTGCATGCGACCCTGCTCCTGCTCACCCAACGCCGGGTGCACCCCTCACCCACATCCCCCGCCGCCCTGGACCGCCGCCGCTTCACCGTCCAACTCGCCTCCAGCGTCCTGGTGTTCGGCCTGTCCATCCCCCTGGCCTACGTCGACACGACCGCGGCGATGTGGTTCTGGATCACGATCGTCCCCGCGCACTACGCCCTCGGCCACTTCCGGCACCGGCCGGCTCAGGGCTGACACCTCCCGCCCGGTCAGGACCGCTCGGCGAGTACGGCTTCGAGGTGGGCGACGTGGCGGGCCTCGGCCTCTTTGCGGACGGCGGCGAAGCGGCGGTCGACGATCAGTACGGGGATCAGCCAGAGGTAGCCCCACAGGCTGAAGTGGTCCACGACTCCCGTCCGCCGCAGCATCGTGTTGGTGGCGAAGCACAGGATGAGGCTGACCGCCCACGCGGCCGTCCGGTACCGGCCGAGAAGGCGCACCGGCGCGTTCCACGGACCCGACAGCGCCTCCAGGGTCGCGGCGCGCACGGTGGCGGCCCGGTCGACGGTCCCGGCCCCCTGCGTGATCGCGCCGCCGTCGCCGTCGCCGTCGCCGTCCCGCTGCCGAAGGTCCTCGGCCAGGGCGCGGGCCTGGGCCTCGGTGTCACGGCCCTGGAGCGCACCGACCACGGCCCTCATCCTGATGTCGTCCCAGTAACCGCGCCGGGCCCAGCGCTCAGCGGCCGCGAACTGTTCGGCCTCGGCGGACTCCGGTGCCGACTCCTTCAGGCGCCGGGCGAGAACGGAGGCGCGCGCGGCACGGCCGGGGTGCTCGAACCCGTCGGCGCGCAGGCACAGTTCGGCGTAACCGGCGAGAAGCCCGAGATGGTCGGCGTCCAGCGCGAGTCCCGCCCGGAACGCCTCCTCCGCACGGTCGTCATGGTCGTCGTCGTCCTCGACGGCATGCCCGAGAGCCAGCCAGCAGTACAGATCGGGCTGCGGCCCCAGCTCGTCCAGCCCCTCCTGCGCGGCACGCCGGACGGCCGCGTTTCCCCCGGCCAGGAACAGCTGCTCGCAGCGGTCCTGGTACACGTCGATCGCGGTCGTCCCGCTCATGTGGAATCCCCCTCGCCCACTCCCTCCCCGGGAGCCGGACAAGTGTGCGGGGCGGGTAATGCCCAGGTCAAGCGGCATTCAACGGTTCGGGGACGAGTCCCGCGCCTACGGCGGTCCCCTGCCCGCTTGACCTGGAGCGCGCTCCAGGTTCTACGGTTGTGTTCATGAGCAGCGGACAGCCCCCGAAGCCCCTCGCCCGGGACCGGGGTCAGGATCGGGAACCGACCCTGACCATCGCCCAGGTCGCCGAGCGCACCGGCCTCTCGCACGACACGCTCCGCTACTACGAGAAGGCCGGCCTGATCGAACGGGTCGGCCGGACCACCGGCAACCAACGGCGATACCAGGCAGCGGACTTGGCCTGGCTGGAGTTTCTGCTGCGGCTGCGCGAGACGGGCATGTCGATCGCCGACATGCAGCGGTTCGCGGCGCTGCGGGCGGCGGGGAACGTCACGGTCGCCGACCGGCTGGCGATGCTCCGCGAGCACCGCGCCGAACTGGCCGACCGGATCAGGGCGTTGCGCCGCAACGCGGCAGTGCTGGACAACAAGATCGACCACTACGAACAGCTGCTCCTCGACGAGATCGAGCACGATCGCGATCACGAGCACGATCACGAGCAGCCGGGATCGGATGAACCGACATGAGCGCGAGCACCACCCGCGAAGAGCGTTTCGCCCACGGCCTGGAGGTCCTGAAGCGCATCGACGGCGAGGCCGGGGAGCGGGTCGTCGACTCGCTCGCCGACATCAACCCCGAACTGGGTCACCAGGTCGTCGCCTGGGCCTTCGGCGAGATCTACGACCGCCCCGGACTCGCCCCGCGCGACCGGCAGTTGGTGACGCTGGGCATGCTCACCGCGCTCGGCGGCTGCGAGGCGCAGCTCGACGTGCATGTGAACGCGGCGCTGAACGTGGGCCTCACGCCCGAGGAGATCGTCGAGGCCCTCACCCACTCCGCCGTGTACTGCGGCATCCCCAAGGCGCTCAACGCGACCTTCGCCGCGAAGAAGGTCTTCGCCGAGCGTGGACTGCTGCCGCTGGGACAGCAGCCCACGCCGGACACCCAGGCCGGAGCCAACTCCGCCTGATTTCCGGGCAGTTGCTACTTCTGCTTGATCCTCAGGAACGTGACGGAGTTCGCGGGAAAGGTGTAACTGAACTTGCCCGCAACCCCCTTGAAGGTGGACACGACCGGCGCGACCGCGGTCGCCGTCTCGCTGTTCACCGCGTCGGGCGCGGCGGCGAGCGTGGTCACCTTCGCCCTGGACGCGACCTTGGCGCCGCCCAGGTCGATCGCCGTACGGGCCGCCGAGGACTGGTCGTTGACGACCTTGACGATCAGGTCACCGGTCTTGGCGTCCTTGGTGACGACCTGGCGGAACGGCTCGGCCGGCTTGTCGTCGGTGAAGCTGCCCCACTCCTGTCCGTCGAGGTACAGGGTGACCTGACGACCCCTCACCTTGATGTCGACGTCGTAGGCACGGCCCGTCTCGATGGTCCCCGGCTTGGTGATCAGCGTCGACTTGCCGCCGTCCACGGCCTGTTCGACGGCGGTCTGGGTGTTGTTCCAGCCGCCCAGGTTCCACCAGTAGTAGTTGCCGGTGTCCTTGACCCCGAACGCGACCAGGAAGCCTTCTTTTCCTGCCTTCTTGGTGGCCTTCACATGCAGGTCGTAGTCGTGCCAGGCCGGGTCGCCCGCCGAGACCATGGTGTTCTCGGCGGCGGTGTCGGTCTGGACGTACTGCCCGTCCTCCAGGCTCCAACTCCCGCCCCCCGTATGGGTCCACCGGGACGCGTCACCGGAGAAGTCGTCGCTCAGCAGCGACGTCCCGTCGGCGCCGGTCACCGTCACATCGTCGTACGCCGCGCTCGTCGCCCAGGTCGACAGGCCGACCGCGCCGGAGATCGGGGCGAGCAGTGACGGGGTGCCGGTGGCCGTCGAAGGCACCACCCGACTGCCGACGTTGTTCATGAACAGCTTCTGGACCTCGTAGTTCGCGGAGCCCCAGGAGGCGTGGTTGTTGAACCACACCATGTCCGGACTCCACTGGACGTAGTCCTCGTTGGCGAACAGCGGTGCGTAGGAGGCGAGTTTGACGACGTCGGCGTTGCGTTCCAGGCCGGTCATGTACGCCGCTTCGGCGAGGCCGTTCTTGAACGCGTTGCCGCCGGAGGCGTATTCGCCGAGGAAGACCTTCGGGCCGGTGCGGTCGTAGGAGTCGTAGCGGTCGTTGTTCTGGAGGAACCACTGCGGGCTGTTGTAGTAGTGCTCGTCGACCATGTCGACCTTGGCGTCCTTGTTGAGCTGCCAGGCCGTGTCGAAGGTCGAACCGCTGTCGTCCGGGCCCGCGTTGGAGATCACGGTCATGTACGGGTACCTGGCCTCGATCGCCGTGCGGAACTGGGTGAAGCGGGCGAAGAACTCGGTGGGGAGGTTCTCCTCGTTGCCGACCTCGATGTGGGTGAGGTGGAAGGGCTTGGGGTGGCCCATCTCGGCGCGCAGCCCGCCCCACTTCGAGGTCACCGGGCCGTTGGCGAACTCGATGAGATCCAGGGTGTCTTGGACGTGCCGCTTGAGCAGCGCCGGGTCGTCGACGGCCTTGTTCTGGCCGCAGCCGGTCACCAGGGCCGGTACGACGGGCAGCGGCATCGCGCCGATGTCCTCGGCGAAGCGGAAGTACTCGTAGTAGCCGAGGCCGTAACTCTGGTTGTAGCCCCAGAAGTTGGAGTTCACGGCACGCGTCTCGACCGGGCCGACGGTGTCCTTCCACTGGTACGCGCGCTTGCGCTGGTAGCCGGAGGCGGCGCTGTAGTCGTCCATGGAACCGGTGTTGACCAGGCAGCCGCCGGGGAAGCGTACGAAACCCGGGTGCAGGGCGGCGATCTTCTCGGCGAGGTCCTTGCGGAGGCCGTTCGGCTCGTGCTTGTAGGTGTCGCGGGGGAAGAGGGACACCATGTCGAGGGCGGTCGCGTCGGAGGAGGCGACGGTGAGGCGGCCGGTGGTGCTGGTGCGGGTCGCGGTGAACGTCGCCTTGTACTGGGCCCAGCCGTCCTTCCTCACCCTCACCTGACGTGCGGTCGCCAGGGTTCCGCCGGCGTCCTGGAGGTTCGCGGTGAGGGTGGTGCCGCTGTCGGCGCGGGCCCACACGGAGAAGTCGTACTTCTTGCCGTCCTCCACCGCGATACCGGTGTTGTAGCCGGCGTTCGTGACGGACGAACTCGCCGCCAGGGAGAGGTAGTTGCGGTTGGTCTCGTTGAGGCGGCCGGCGTCGTTCACCACCTGGGCCCGACCTGCGACCGTCCAACCGGTCAGCGGGGTGTACGACTTGTTGTCGTCGGTGGAGTACTCGAAGGACCGGTTCTGCACGAGCTCGGCGTACAGGCCGCCGTCGGCCGCGCGGTTGATGTCCTCGAAGAAGACGCCGTACATCGTCTTGTCGATCGCGGCGCCCCGCGTCGACGGGTCGACGGTGATCGCGTAGTCGGTGACGTCCGTGACGTCGTCGGCGTGGGCAGGTGCGGGGACGACGGCCGTCGCCAGCAGGAAAGCGCTTGCCCCCAAGGCAAGTCTCAGGCGGGTGCGGCTGGTGCGTGACATGGATACTCCGCGGCTCTTGAAGGTGCTCTGAAGTTGCCCCGAGGGAGGTTGTCCCGGGGGACACCCCTCTGGGCGGTTCGAAATATCGGACATGGGTCAGCACTTCGAACGGCAAGATAGGGACGGGACGTGAGCACGTCAATGGGGCGGGGGCGGGGAGGGACGTAAGGTCGAGGGCATGGATGCGCTGCTGCCCTGCCTGGCTCTCCTCGGTTTCCTCGCCGCCGTCCCGGGTTTCTTCACCTGGCTGGCCCGGCGGATCCGCCGCCGCGGCACCGCCGGAGGCGGCATGAGCGGCGCCCTGGCCGCGTACGAGGAGGCATTCCGGGCCACGAGCCACGCCTCGCACTACGAGATCCGGGCCCAGGGCGAACGCAAGGCGCCCACCGGCTCGCCGGACGGGTGGCGACGGCGGCGGCGCGGGAAGGCGTGACGATGGACGAGTTCTGGCCGGTTCCGGATGTACTGGCGTATCTGTCCGGGAGTTGGCGGGTGCGGCGGTCGGTACGCGACCTGGCGAGCGGGGACGAGGGCGACTTCGCGGGCACGACCGTCTTCACCGCACTGCCCGAAGGGGGCCTGCTGCACACGGAGTTGGGCACCTTCACCTGGCAGGGCGTGGCCCGCCCCGCCGAGCGGACGCTACGGTTCCTGCCGGGCGGGGTGCCCGGGCTGGCCGACGTGCGCTTCGGGGACGGGCGGCCCTTCCACGACCTGGATCTGACCTCGGGGCACCATGTGGCCGACCATCCGTGCTCGGCGGATCTCTACCGGGGCGAGTTCGCCGTACAGGATGCGGACCACTGGCGGACGGTGTGGCGGGTGGGCGGGCCGGCGAAGGATCTGGTGCTCAGTACGGAGTATGTGCGCGGGAGTTGAGGGGTGGCGGAGCCAGGCCGTGCCGGGCGGGGTTCGAGTCGGCCGCGGGTGCAGGGGTTGGTGTCGCCGAATACGGCTGATTCCAGGCGGAGTTCGCACCGGAGCGCGCACGCACGGGCCGGACCGCGACAACCCCGGCTCACCCCACCGCACGCACCGAGCGCACCGAGCGGCAGTGAACTCGGCCCACCGTAAAGGGAGTTCGGGCCGCCCTACCCCCGCCTCGCCTGAACCGCCGCCCCGTCGAACCGCAGATTCCAGCGCCCCGCATGCCCCGTGACCGTCGTGGTCGACAGGGGGCGTACGTCGAAGTTCCAGTAGGTCGACGGGGGTGCCTTGAGGGCGTAGACCAACGCGGCCCGGATGACGGAGGGTTCGGCCACGGCGACTATGCGGCCGCCGTCGTCGTCGGGGCGGGTGTCCAGCCAGCCGCCCACACGGGCGATGAAGGCCAGGAGGGATTCGCCGCCGTGCGGGGTGGAGCGCGGGTCGGCGAGCCAGGCGTCGACCAGGGCCGGTTCGCGGGCCATCGCCTCACCCAGGGTCAGTCCGCGCCAGCGGCCCATGTCGCAGTCCCGCAGGGCGAGTTGGACCAGCGGGGTGTAACCGAGGCCGTCGCCGGTGGTCCGGCTGCGCGGGGTCGGTGAGCAGTAGCGCAGCTCCGCCGCGGCCAGCGGCAGCAGAACCGGTGCGGCGCGCTGCACCTCGTCCCATCCCGCCTGGTCCAGCGGGCGATCGTCCTCGAAGCGCTCCGCGAGCAGCGGGGAGCTGCGCGCGGCGGCGACGAACGTGACCCGAAGTTGCATGCGGCGATCGTGATCCCGCCGAAGTACGCAGGTCAAGGGGGGCCGGATGAGAGTTACCCAGGGTGGGCAAAACCTCACGTCGAGGTCGGGGACCAGGCGGACAACTCACTCCAAACCGAGGGCCATCCACCGGTCGGGCCGCTCCAACGGCTTGAATCCGACCTTCTCGTACACCCCGTGGGCGTCGTGCGTGGCGAGCAGGATCCGGCGCAGTCCGAACGGCCGCAGCTCCTCGCGTACGGCGCCGACGAACGCCGTACCGATGCCCTTGCCGCGCGCCGACGGGTCCACGTACACATCGCAGAGCCACGCGAAGACGGCCTGGTCGGTCACCACGCGCGCGTACGCCACCTGCTCCCCCGAAGCCGTGTCGTACACCCCGAAGTTCATCGAGGACGCGACCGCCCGCTCGTGCTTCTCGCGGGGCCTGCCCATCGCCCAGTAGGCGTCGGTGGACAGCCAGCGGTAGGTGCGGTCGATGTCGACGCGGGCGGGGTCGGCGGAGAACTCGTAGCCGTCGGGGAGGCTCGGGATGTCGTTCATGGCGGGAGAATCCCAGGCCACGGGCTGGGGTGTCGAGCGGTTTTGGCCGGTGGGGCGGGCGTTGTCAGTGGTGGGTGGCAGGCTTCGAGACATGACACGGACGCCGACCGCCGCCGACTACACCTGGCTCCAGACGGAGCATTCCGCGCTGCTGCATGCCTACTGCGTCACGCTGGTCCGGGACATCACCCCGGACCGGCTGCTCCATGAACTGGGAGCGGAGCCGGAGAAGATACGGGTCACGGGTGTCGAGCCCCTGCGCGAGCCGTCGTACGACACCTGGAGCGAGCACTTCGGGGACCCGCTCTTCGTCGGTGTCGCGGCGGTCGGCGACTGGTCGCTGATGGTCGAGCACAACGGATATCTGGGCGTCACCGACGCGGTCATGCTCCCCATCTCGCGCGGGCGCACGGTGGTCTCCCACTTCCGCAACGTGAACGCGGTGGACCGCTTCTACTGGTGGGAGGACGGGGAGACACGGCTGCGCTTCGAGCCGCTCTTCGCCTATTCCCGGGACGGCAGTCACGCCGACGAACCCGAACTCCTCACCGGGATGCGGGAGTCGGGCTTCGATCTGCGGGAGGGCGAGGAGCGGAGCTACGACCTGCACACCGAGGCCGCCTTCGCCCTCGCCCATCGCCTCACGGGCGTCCATCTGACGCCGGAGTTGCTCGCGTCCCTGGAGTTCACCGGCGCCCTGGTCTAGCGCACCTCGTCCCAGGCCGCCCGCAGCCGCCGTACGCCCTCCACGATCTCCCCCGGCCCCGCGACCGCCGCGAAGCTCAACCGGATGTGGGCGGCCGGGGGTTCGGCGCTGAAGTAGGGGCGGCCGGGGGTGATGGAGACGCCCGCGCGGAGGGCCGCTGTTGTCAGGGACTGCTCTCCCCCAGAGCCGAAAGCCTGGGAGGTGCCCGCAGTGCCGTCGGGGAGGCGGAGCCAGAGGTGGTAGCCGCCGGAGGGGATGTGCGGGAGGGAGAAGGTGGGGAGTTCGAGGCGCAGGGCGGTCGTCATCGTGTCGCGGCGGGTCTTCAACTCCGTTGAGATCGCGCGGAGATGGCGGGGCCAGGCCGGGGAGCCGACGAGTTCGAGGGCCGCTTCCTGGAGTGGGCGGGGGACGAAGAAGGTGTCGACGACCTGGATGGCGCGCAGGCGTTCCAGTACCGGGCCGTGCGCGGCGAGGGCGCTGACCCGGAAGCTGGGCGAGGTCGCCTTGGTGAGCGAGCCGACGTGGACGACGACTCCGTCGGGGTCGTCGGCGGCGAGCGGACGCGGCAGCGGGCCGGAGTCCTCGTGCACCAGCCGTCGTACGAAGTCGTCCTCGATGACGAACGCGCCCGCGTCCCGGGCGATGCGCAGGACCTCGGGGCGGCGGGCCGGGGCGAGGACCGCGCCGGTCGGGTTCTGGAACAGGGGCTGGCAGACGAAGACCCGGGCGCCGGTCGCGCGGAACGCGTCGGCCAGCAGGTCCGGTTTCACGCCGTCCGCGTCCACCGGCACCGGGACCGGGCGCAGGCCCGCCGCCCTGGCGATCGCCAACATGCCCGGGTAGGTGGGGGATTCGACGAGGACCGGTGCGCCGGGGGGTGCGAGGGCGCGCAGTGCGGTGGTGAGCGCGGTCTGGCCGCCCGCGCTGATCAGAACGTCGGCGGCCGTCACCGCGCCGCCGATACCGCGCGCGAACCACTCGCGCAGTTCCGGCAGACCCTCCATCGGCGGCCGGCTCCAGGCGCCCGGGCGGCGGCCCGCCCGGGACAGGGCCGCCGCCAGCGCGCGCTCGGGCTGCAGGGACGGGTGCAGATAGCCGCCGTTGAACTCGATCACGCCCGGCGGCGGGACGGCCAGGGTGGCCAGGACCGCGGAGGCGTCCACCGTGCGCGGCACGAAGTCGGCGGTGCCGTCCGCGCTGAGCGCGACCTCCTGCCACGAGGTGTCCCCCGAGGCGGTGGCGGTCGCGGGGCGAGGCGTCGCCCGGAACGCGCCGGCGCCGGGCCGGGTGACCACCAGTCCCTCGGCGGCGAGCTGCGCGAGCGCGCGCGAGACGGTCACCGGGCTCACCCGGAACCGCTCGACGAGCGCCCGGCTCGACGGCAGCTTTCCACCGGGAGAGTAGCGGTTGAGTTCCTGCCGCAGGTGATTCGCCAGTTCGCCGACACTGCTACGCTCTTGCATGAGAGCACACGATAGCGCTACTGCCCCGAGTCCGATAGCGGTCAGCACCTCCCCCAGTACGACAGCGACGGTCCGCGCCGGTACGGTCCAGGCCGCGCTCGGTGTGATCGCCTTCTCCCTCACCTTCCCGGCCACCGCGTGGGGGCTGGAGGGCTTCGGCGCCTGGTCGTTGGTGGCCGTGCGCAGCGTCCTCGCCGCGGTCATCGCGGGCGGCTGTCTGCTGACGCTGCGCGTCCCGGTCCCCGGCCGTCGGCACTGGGGCGGGCTGGCCGTCGTAGCCGCCGGAGTGGTGGTCGGTTTCCCGCTGCTCACCACGCTCGCACTGGAGACCTCGACCACCGCCCACGCGGCGGTGGTTGTCGGTCTGCTGCCGCTGACGACCGCCGCGCTCTCCGCGCTGCGCACCGGCATCCGCCCCTCGCGCACCTTCTGGACGGCCGCGCTCGCGGGCGCCGGCGCGGTGCTCGCGTTCACGGTCCAGCAGAGCGGCGGCGCCGTGACCACCGCCGACCTGTATCTCCTCGCCGCGCTCCTGGTCTGCGCGGCCGGTTACACCGAGGGCGGCCGGCTGGCCCGGGTCATGCCCGGCTGGCAGGTCATCGCCTGGGCGCTGGTCCTGTGCCTCCCCCTGAGCGTGCCCGCCGCCGCGCTCGCCCTGTCGTACGACACCCCGCACCTCACCGCGCACAGTGTGGCCGGACTGCTGTGGGTCGCCGCCGGTTCGCAGTTCCTCGGTCTTGTCGTCTGGTACCGGGGCATGGCCGCGATCGGCGTCCCGAAGGCGAGCCAGCTCCAACTGGCCCAGCCGCTCCTCACGTTGGTGTGGTCGGTACTGCTGCTCGGCGAACACCTGCCCGTGGCCGCCCCGCTCACCGCGGCGGCAGTGCTGGTGTGCATCGCCGTCACACAGCGGGCGCGGAGTTGAGGGGCGTGCACGGCCCGGTCCCGGCCGGGCGTGCCGCCGTAGAATCGGAGGGCATGGACCGCTGCTCCCGTACTCGGTGAGGAGGCGCGACAGATGCGTGCGATCGTGGGTGATCGGCTCGTCCAGCACGGCCGCGTGGTCGGCGTGCACGACCAGGTCTCGGAAGTCGTCGAGGTGATGGGCGCGGAGGGCGGTCCGCCCTACCGCGTCCGCTTCGCCGACGGGCACGAGGCCGTGATGTCACCCGGCCCGGACTGCGAGATCAAGCACCAGGAGCTCAACCACCCGGCCCCGGAACGGTAGTTCAGCGCGGAGCCCCCGCCGGCTGCTGATAGTGGTCGGCGACCACCCGCGCCATGGCCCCGACCGGGTCCACCGCGACGTCCCGGGCCGCGAAGAAGACATGCCCGCCGACCTGCGGGTACTTGGCGGCGAGGGTGAGATGCCGGGACAGCTCGGCCGGGTCCTGCCAGGCCGTGGGCTGCGCCGGGTCGCCCGCCTTGTACAGCGCCTCACCGGCGTACAGCCGCGTCTTCGTACCGCGCGCGACCTCCGCCCACCAGGGCAGCAGCTTGGCGTAGTCGGCGGCGGCGAAGCCGATGTTCCAGTACAGCTGCGGGACGATGTAGTCGATCCAGTTCTCACGCACCCACTTCCGGGTGTCCGCGCAGAGATCGTCGTACGTCTGCACCCCCGCCCGGGTGTCGGAGCCGCGCGAGTCGGTCGCGATGTTGCGCCACACCCCGAAGGGGCTGATTCCGAAGCGGGTGCCCGGCCGGATCTGCTCGATACGGGCCGCGGTCTCGCGGATCAACTTGTCGATGTTGTCGCGCCGCCAAGCCGCCCGGTCGGCGAAGCCGCCGCCGTACTTGTCGTAGGCCGCGTCGTCGTCGAAGGTCTGCCCGGCCACCGGGTACGGATAGAAGTAGTCGTCGAAGTGCACCCCGTCCACGGGGTACTTCTTCACCGCGTCGAGAATCGCGTCCTCGACGAAGGCCCGTACCTGCGGCAGTCCAGGGTTGTAGTAGAGCTTCCCGCCGTACGCGACCACCCAGTCCGGATGCTTGCGCGCGGGGTGCGAGGCCACGAGCTTGGTCAGGTCGGTGTTGTTGGCGATCCGGTACGGATTGAACCAGGCATGCAGCTCCAGCCCCCGCACATGCGCCTCTTCTACGGCCGTCTTGAGCGGGTCCCAGCCGGGGGCCACACCCTGGGTGCCGGTCAGGTACTGCGACCAGGGCTCGTACGGTGAGGGCCACAACGCGTCGGCGGTGGGCCGGACTTGGAACATCACCGTGTTGAGGCGGTCGCGGACCGCCGTGTCGAGGTGGGCGATCAGTTCGGTGCGCTGCTGTGCCGGGGTGAGGCCCGGGCGGGAGGGCCAGTCGCGGTTGGCGACCGTCGCCAGCCACACGCCCCGCATCTCGGTGACCCCGCGCGGACGCCCTGCCGGCCTCGGCGCGTGCCCGGTGTCGGCCGCCGCGCTGCCCGTCGTGGCCAGCGTCGACAGCGCTGCCATCGCGAACGCCCGACGTGACAATCGCCCCATCTGCACACCCCCATACGCTGTGGATCCGTGCCGTCACGGATCGTCTCCGCGCCCCAGAATGCCCGACCCCGGCGATCGATCATCGATACTTGCGGGTAACGTGCACGATCGGAGCAGGCGTCGAACAACGGGGTCCTGCGACCAGCCCGTAGATCAGCGAAGGGGACGATGTGACCGACATCGAGCGCGTCGGAGTGGTCGGTTGCGGCCAGATGGGCGCCGGTATCGCCGAGGTGTGTGCCCGCTCCGGCCTGGACGTGAAGGTCGCCGAGACCACCGGTGAGGCCCTGGAGATCGGCCGGACCCGGCTGTTCAACTCGCTGACCAAGGCGGCCGAGCGCGGCAAGATCACGGCCGAGGAGCTGGCGGAGACGCAGGCGCGGCTCAGCTTCACCACCGATCTCGGCGAGTTCGCCGACCGCGACCTCGTCATCGAGGCCGTCGTCGAGAACGAGCAGGTGAAGACCGAGATCTTCCAGGTGCTCGACCAGGTCGTGACCCGCCCCGACGCGATCCTCGCCTCCAACACCTCCTCGATCCCGCTGGTACGGCTCGCGGTCGCCACCTCGCGCCCCGACCAGGTCATCGGCATCCACTTCTTCAACCCGGCCCCGGTGCAGAAGCTCGTCGAGCTGATCCCGGCGCTGACCACCTCCGAGGGCACGCTCAGCCGCGCTCAGCTCTTCGCCGAGAAGGCGCTCGGCAAGCACGCGATCCGCGCGCAGGACCGCTCCGGGTTCGTGGTCAACGCGCTGCTGATCCCCTATCTCCTGTCCGCGATCCGGATGTTCGAGTCGGGCATCGCCAGCCGCGAGGACATCGACAACGGCATGGAGCTCGGCTGCGCCCACCCGATGGGCCCGCTGAAGCTGGCCGACCTGATCGGTCTGGACACGGTCGCCTCGGTCGCGTTCTCGATGTACGAGGAGTACAAGGAACCCCTGTACGCCGCTCCCCCGCTGCTCCAGCGCATGGTCGACGCGGGGCGGCTGGGCCGTAAGTCCGGCTCGGGCTTCTACACCTACGCCTGAGCACTTCCCTCGCGGCAACTCACCGTAATACTTTGGCGGTTGCGGGCCCGGCACTCTTCGGAGTGCCGGGCCCGCGGCATTCACACACCGTGTGCGCGCCGGGCCCGCATATGCCGCTCGCACACTCTCCCCCGGTGTCCACCAGGCGAGTTGACTCTTCATGCGCATGCAAGGGATGTTCCGACTACGGAAAGGAGCGGACCCGTGACCGCCGACCCCGAGCATCCCGTGGTCCATGGAGAACTCGCAGAGTTACGCCGCCGCCTCGATGTCGCGTACGCGCGGGTCGAGGGTGGGCTGGCCCTGCTCAGTCATCGCACCGAGGAGACGGACAAGGAACTGGACGATCTGAGCGCGCGAATCGTTGCACTGGAGCACACGCGGTGGCCGCTGCCGGCTATCGCCGCGCTCACCGCCGTGGGTGCCCTTGTCGTGACTGTCTGGCAGGTGCTGGGGCGCTAGTGTTCGAAGGCCGGTGGGTTGGCTGCGGATCCGTTGTGGCTGGTCGCGCTCCGCGGCGGAGCCGCCAATGTCACTGCCCCGCGCCCCTTTGGGGCGCGGCCGAACGGGGCGCTGCATCCTGCCCCAGCCTCAGATGGTGCAACAGCAGTAACGCGGCCGCCATGTTGGCGGCCGGGACCTCCCCGCGGGCGACCATGTCGGGTACGAGTTTGAGCGGTACCCACTCCCGGCGGTCCGACTCGAAGTCGTCCACGGGGTGTCCGGTGTACTCGCCCTCGTCGGCCCAGTAGATGTGGTGCCGGGCGTCCGTGAGCCCGTTGGACGGCTCCACGCTCATCAGGTGGTGCAGGGGCCCCGGCCGCCAGCCGGTCTCTTCCTCCAGTTCCCTGGCGGCCGCGCACGCGATGTCCTCGCCATCCTCGACGACGCCGGCCGCGAGCTCCCACCCCCAGCTGTCGGTGATGAAACGGTGCCGCCAGAGCAGGAGAACCTCGTTCGCCTCGTTGACCACCGTCGCCACGGCCACCGGGCGCAGCCGTATGAGGAAGTGGTCGAGGTGTCGGCCGTCGGGTAGTTCGACATCCGCGAGATTGACGCTGAACCAGCGGTTTGAGTACACAGTTTGTTCGTTCTGTTTCGTCCACTGCACGGTTCTGCCACCTTCCGTCGAGTAAGTGGCAATATCGCAGCAGGGACTGTGTTGTGGTCTACGGCGCTTTCCAGGGCGCTTCTACAGCGGTACGCGCAGTGCCCCGTCGATGAGTTCGGCCGCCTCGGTGGTACCCGCGCAGTCGCTGCGCACCAGGTACTCGCGGACCGCGCGGAGTCTGTCGCGCAGCCGCTGGGACTCCATCCCCCGTGCCTGCTCGGCCATCTGCACCGCCGTGGCCACCGCTTTGTCGGCGTTTCCCTGGCGCAGTTCGATCTGGCTGAGCATGGCCAGCCGGTGCACCCGGCCCCGGTCGTGCGCCGGAGTGTCCACGGCAGCCGTGGCGTGTTCCCCCGCCGCCGTCAGATCGCCGAGGCTGAGCAGCGCCTCCGCCACCTGGACGTTGACGAGGCCCGGCTGGACATAGCCGGTCTCGTCGGGTTCGTAACCGCGCCGGATGCGTTCGGCGGCCTGCTCGGCACGCCGGATGCAGGACAGGGCGCTCGTGCCGTCGCCGAGGTGCGCGTACGCCTTCGCCTGCATCGCGTACAGGTCGGAGGCGAGCGCCGGGGTGATCTGCCGTCCCGCCGCCCGCAGCGCGGCCTCCGCGAAGGCGACGGCCTGACGGAACTCCCGCATGAACAACGACTGGTTGACGAGCAGCGCGATGACGTACGCGCCAAGTCCCCGGTCATTGCTGGCCTTTGCGAGCCTGAGCGCCTGGTGGAAGTAGCGCTGGGCGAGCCCGTGCGCGTCCGAGTCGTAGGCGCAGATGCCGGCGATGGCCACCAACCCGCCGGTGGCGCGGTGCAGTTGGCGGCCGGTGGCATCGGTGTAGCTGCCGCGCAGCAGGGGTGCGGTCTCGGAGTTGAGGAAGCCGACGATGCGGGTGCGGGTCGCGATGCCGCCGGCCTTGCGGTACATCTGCTCGTAGTGGGCGCGGGCCGCGCGCAGCATCTCGATGTCGGCCATGCTCACCCGGTGCCGGCCGCCGCGCGAGACGTCGACGTCGTCGGGCGGGTTCTCCCACTCCCACACGGGCATCACCGCGGGCGTTCCGGTGACGGCGGGGGCGCCGAGGATGTGCGGGCGCTGCTGTTCGTCGGAGCGCCACAGGGCGGTGGCCCGTTCGACGAAGCCGGAGAGGGAGGTGCCGTGCGGGGCGGACGGTTCGCCCGGTACGCCGAGGCCGATGTCGTCGAGGGTCACGGGTCTGTGGAGGCGGGTCGCGAGTACCTCGCAGATCAGGTCCGGGACCTGCCCCCGTGGCCGCTGGCCCTTCAACCACCTTGCCACGGCGGTGTGTTCGTACCGTAGCGCGAGCCCTCGGGCCCGTCCCGCCTGGTTCACGTGGGCGGCGAGTCCCGCGTGCGAGATTCCCGCCTCGTCCAGGATCGCGTCGAGGAGTGTGTTGGGCTGCATGGGAGGCCCCCCGGGTGAATCGGTGCGGACAGAGTAGTGCGGTTCGGTTCACACCGGGTGTGAACGGAGTGCGCGAATCCGTGGCGTGTGCGCGCTATTGCGGAGAGTTCCGAACCGGTTGACTGGATTGCCTCGCAAGAGGCCGGCCGGGCCGCCGGCTCCCCCTCGTAAGTGCGGCGGCCTGGCTTTGCGGTGGGGTTCGGAACAGTGCGACTAAACGCCGTTGTGTTGTGGGTAGTTGGTCGGGTGCGGGTCGCCCGTGACTGGTCGCGCAGTTCCCTGCGCCCCTAGGTTAGGAAACGCCAGCTTTCTGTCATTGCGCAGGATGAGTATCGCCACGTCATCTGTCGGGGTGCCGCCCGCGTGGCGGAGTAATGCTGTGAAGACCGAACCCAGAACCGACTGGGGTACGGGGAGCGGGTGTTGGGCCACCGCGGCGGTCAACGCATCCTTCAACGGAAAGAAACGGCCCCGCGTGTCACGGGCGTCCTCCGCCCCATCCGTGTACAGGAACAGCGCCTCGCCCGGGAGGAGTTGGCCGCAGCAGACGAACGGCAGCTCTGTCGGCAACGGGAACGGGCCGAGAGGTGGGAGTGGATCCGCCCGGGCAAGTGGTTCGACACTCGCCCCACTCAACAAATACGGCCACGGGTGGCCACAGTTCAGCCCCCGTACTTCCCCGTCCCTCCCGATCTCCAGCAGCAGTACGGTGACGAACTCCTCGGCGACCGGGCTGTCGGGATCGAGGGTGCCCGTCGACGGGTGTTCCGCGCGGGCGCGTTCGCGGAGGTGGCGGGCGAGGGCGCGCTCCAGCCTGCGCAGGACGCCCTCCAGGTCGGGCTCGTCGTGGGCGGCCTCGCGGAAGCTGCCGAGGACGGCGGCGACCGTGCTGATCGCGGAGATGCCGTGGCCGCGCACGTCGCCCATCACGACCCGTACGCCGTGCTCGGTGGCGATCACCTCGTACAGGTCGCCGCCGACCACCGCACCGCGCTCCGCGGACAGTTGGGCGGCGGCGATGTTCAGCCCGTCGAGACGGGGCGGCAACGGTCGCAGCAGGGCGTTCTGCGCGGCGCCGGCGATCTGGCGGACCTGCCGGAGTTCGCGGAGCAGGGAACGGCGGACCTGGACGATGAGCCCGGTGCCGACCGCGAAGAACACCGCGCTGGTGACGATGCGGGCGCCCAGGCTGTTCTGCTGGGCGAGCGGGCAGGTGAGTTTGTAGGTGATCGCTATGGCTCCCCAGACCGTGGGCAGCCCCAGGGCGAGCGCCCTGCGCAGCGGACGGCGGGCACGCGTCCTCGGGCGCGTCCTACGGGGCACCCCAGCCTTGATGCGGATCATGCCTGTGGCCCCCCAAATAGGCCCCGACAGCGCAATCGGACCGACCCCGAAAGGCCGGTCCGATTCTGTCGACCACATGCCCCGATCGGGCCACATCACCGAGACTTCTCACCCGAACGAGTGAGACACCCCGGGATGCGTGCATTTATGCAGGTGGGCCTTAAAACACAGGCCAGGAGGAGCGCCCCTTTCAGGGGCGCGGGGAACTGCGCGACCAGCCACAACGAACCCGCAGCCGGCAAACGACAGCAGCTCCCCACCCCTTAGCCGCGTCTTATCCGCGAAGCACCGCCCCAACCCGCTCCCCGGCCAACGCAACCGCCGCATCCCGAGCCGCGGACGCCTCATCGACAGTCAACGTCCGATCACCCGCCCGGAACCGCAACGCATACGCCAGCGACTTCTTGCCCTCGCCCAGCTGCGCGGCATTCTCGTAGACGTCGAACAGCCGGATGGACTCCAGCAGTTCACCCGCCCCTTCACGCAACGCAGCCTCAACCCCCGCATGCGGCACAGCCACATCAACAACGAGCGCGACATCCTGCGTAGCAACAGGGAACGTGGAGATCTTCGGCCCCTTGGGAACCCCCGAAGACGCCAACTCAAGGACATCCAGGTCGAGTTCCATCGCACTGGTACGCGCGGGCAGACCCAGGGTCTTCAGCACACGCGGGTGCAACTCACCGGCGTACCCGATGACTTGCTCAACACCCTCGACGACAACCGCGAGTTCCGCACACCGCCCCGGATGCCAGGGCCCGTACTGCCCACCCCGCACAACGAGTTCGGTCCCGGCCTCACGCGCAAGCACCCGCGCCGCCTCGACCGCGTCGGCCCAATCAGCCGGACGCCCCTTGCCCCACCACCCGGCCTGCTCACGCGCGCCCGCGAGGACAACGGCGGCATGCCGAGGCTGGACAGGAAGCGCCTCGGTGAGCGAGGCGATCTCCTCGTCGGTAGGACGCCGGTCGACAGGCAGCCGTACCGCGATCTTCAGCTCTTCACGCGGATGGAAGACCAGCCCGGTCTCGAACAGGGCGAGGTCGTGCGAGCCCCGGCCGTCGTTCCGCCGCAGCGCACCCAGCAGCCCCGGCAGCAACGTCGTACGAAGCGCCGGCTCCTCGTCCGAGAGCGGGTTGACCAGCTTGACGACCTTGCGGTTCGGGTCGTCGGCGGTCAGGCCGAACTGGTCGAAGACGTGCTCGCCGATGAAGGGGTAGTTCGGCGCCTCGACATAACCGGCACCGGCCAGCGCGCGGCCGATCCGGCGGTGGAGGCGCTGGCGGTCGGTGAGGCCCCGGCCCGCAGGGGGCTTGGGGAGCGTGGAGGGCAGGTTCTCGTAGCCCTCCAGGCGGATGACCTCTTCGGCCAGGTCGTTCGGGTCGGTGAGGTCGGGGCGCCAGGACGGGACGGTGACGATCAGCTCGTCCTGCCCGTACACGTCGCAGCCGACCTCCTGGAGACGCCGTACGACGGTCTCGCGGCCGTACTCGACACCCGCGACCTTGTCCGGGTGGTCCGCCGGGATGGTGATGGTGTGCGGGGCCGAGGGTGCGATGACCTCGGTGACGCCCGCGTCCGCCGTGCCGCCGGCGAGGAGGACCAGGAGGTCGACCGTGCGCTGGGCGGCGGCCGACGCGGCCTGCGGGTCGACTCCGCGCTCGAAGCGCTTGGACGCCTCGGAGGCCAGCTTGTGGCGGCGGGCCGTACGCGAGATGGAGAGCGCGTCGAAGTGCGCGGCCTCGACGACGACCTCGGTGGTGGTGCCCTCGGTGTCGTCGATCTCCGTGTTGGCGCCGCCCATGACGCCCGCGAGGCCGATGGGACCCCGGTCGTCGGTGATCACCAGGTCCTCGGCGTCCAGCGTGCGCTTGGTGCCGTCGAGGGTGGTGAGCTTCTCGCCCTGCGTGGCCCGGCGTACACCGATCGGACCCTGGACGCGGGAACGGTCGTAGGCGTGCAGGGGCTGGCCCAGCTCCAGCATCACGTAGTTGGTGATGTCGACGGCGAGCGAGATCGGGCGCATGCCCGCCTTCTGGAGGCGGCGGGTCAGCCAGAGCGGGGAGCGGGCCTCGGGGTCGAGGCCCGTCACCGTGCGGGCGGTGAAGCGGTCGCAGCCCATCGGGTCGGAGACCTGGACCGGGTAGCCGAAGGCGTTCGGCTGCGGGACGTCCAGCAGGGCCGGGTCACGCAGCGGGAGGCCGTAGGCGATGGCGGTCTCGCGGGCGACGCCGCGGATCGACAGGGCGTAGCCGCGGTCGGGCGTGACGGCGATGTCGAGGACCTCGTCGACGAGCTGGAGCAGCTCGATCGCGTCGGTGCCGACCTCGTGCTCGGGCGGCAGCACGATGATGCCGTGGGAGCCGTCGTCGCCCATGCCCAGCTCGTCGCCGGAGCAGATCATGCCGTGCGAGGTCTTGCCGTACGTCTTGCGCGCGGCGATCGCGAAGTCGCCCGGCAGGACCGCGCCGGGGAGGACCACGACGACCTTGTCGCCGACGGCGAAGTTGCGGGCGCCGCAGACGATCTCCTGAGGCTCACCGGTGCCGTTGGCGTGGCCGACGTCGACCGTGCAGAAACGGATGGGCTTCTTGAAGCCCTCCAGCTCCTCGATGGTGAGGACCTTGCCGACGACGAGCGGGCCCTTGAGGCCGTCGCCCAACTGCTCGACGGTCTCTACCTCAAGGCCCACGGAAATGAGCTTGGCCTGGACGTCACGGCCGGTCTCCGTCGCCGGCAGGTCGACGTATTCCCGCAGCCAAGAAAGCGGGACGCGCATCAGATCTCCATCCCGAACGGCCGGGTGAACCGGACGTCGCCCTCGACGATGTCTCGCATGTCTTCGACGTTGTGGCGGAACATCAGCATCCGCTCGATGCCGAACCCGAAGGCGAATCCGCTGTACTTCTCCGGGTCCACACCGCAGGCGACGAGCACGCGCGGGTTGACCATGCCGCAGCCGCCCAGCTCGATCCAGCCCTCGGAGGAGCAGGTACGGCAGGGGCGGTCGGGGTTGCCGACGGACTCGCCCTTGCAGACGTAGCAGAGCATGTCCATCTCGGCGGACGGCTCGGTGAAGGGGAAGTAGTTCGGCCGCAGCCGGGTCTTCATCTCCGCACCGAAGAGCGACTGGACCATGTGGTCGAGCGTGCCCTTGAGGTCGGCCATGGTCAGGCCCTCGTCGATGGCGAGGAGCTCGATCTGGTGGAAGACCGGGGTGTGCGTGGCGTCCAGCTCGTCCGTGCGGTACACGCGGCCGGGGCACACGATGTAGACCGGCGGCTCGCGGTCCAGCATGGCGCGGGCCTGCACGGGGGACGTGTGCGTCCGCAGCACGACACCGGACTCGTCGCCCTCAGTCCCCTTGGGGCCCTGGACGAAGAAGGTGTCCTGCATCTGCCGGGCCGGGTGGTCCGGGGTGAAGTTGAGCGCGTCGAAGTTGAACCACTCCGCCTCGACCTCGGGGCCCTCGGCGATCTCGTACCCCATGGACACGAAGACGTCGGCGACGCGCTCCATGAACGTGGTGAGCGGGTGCCGGGCGCCGGCCGGGACGCGGTCGTACGGCAGCGTGACGTCCACCGCCTCCTCGACCAGGACGCGGGCGTCGCGGTCGGCCTCCAGCTCGGCCTGGCGGGCGGCGAGGGCCTTGTTCACCGCACCCCGGGCCTGGCCGACGAGCTTGCCTGCCGCGGCCTTGGCCTGCGGGGGCAGCGCGCCGATCTCGCGGTTGGCGAGGGCGAGGGGCGAGGTGCCGCCGGTGTGGGCGACCTTGGCCTCCTGGAGCGCGTCGAGGTCGCCGGCGGCGGCGAAGGCGGCGAGCGCCTCGTCCCGCATGCGCTCGATCTCTTCCGGTTTCAAGGCCTCGACCTCTACAGGGTCGTACGACTTATTCGGTGCCGACATCTCTTCCCGTGCTTCCGGTTGGCTGGCGGATGGTCCCCGTCCCGACTCGACTCGGGGGACGCGTCGTCGTCCCTGAAACGGGGACGCAAAGGTGCCAAAGGCCGAGTCTAACGGGGGTGAGGCAGGTGACCTCGCCCGTGGGCCCTCGTCGGCGGCCGCTGCAGGGCTACTGCAGATACGCCGGGGTGCCCACGGGCAACGTAAATCGGAACTCGGCGCCGCCACCGGGGGCGCGGCCGACCGTGATGGTGCCACCGTGGGCTTCGACGATGCCCTTGACGATGTACAGCCCAAGGCCCGTGCCGCCGCGCTTGCTGCCCCGCCAGAAGCGGGTGAAGACGCGGTTCATGGACTCCTCCGGGATGCCTGGGCCCTCGTCGCTCACCGTCACGGATGTGCCGGTCTCCTCGCCCTCGCGCGGGGACGCGGAGGCCGTGACGTCGATGGTGACGGTTCCCTCGCCGTGGCGCACCGCATTTTCCAGCAGGTTGCTCAGCACCTGGTCGACCTTGTCGGGGTCGGCCCACAGATCGGGCAACGGCTGCTCGACGCGGAGCAGGAACCGGTCGGCGGTCTGCCCCGCGGCGACGTACGCCTGGATGTGCCGGCCGACGGCGGCGCCCATGTCGACGGGCTGGCGGCGCAGCTCCAGCCGCCCGGAGTCGATGCGGGAGATGTCGAGCAGCTCGGCGATGAGCCGGGTGACGCGGTTGGCGTCGGCGTCGACGGTCTCCAGCATCAGCCGTTTCTGGTCGTCCGTGAACCGTTCCCACTTGGCGAGCAGGGTCGCGGTGAACCCCTTGACGGAGGTGAGCGGAGAACGCAGCTCGTGCGCGACGGTGGCGATCAGTTCGGCGTGACTGCGCTCGGTACGACGCCGGGCCTCGGTGTCACGAAGGGAGACGACAACCCGCCGCACAGGCCCGAGAGGCTCGGCACGGACATAGCGCGCGGTGACAAGAACCTCATGCCCACCCGGCAACAGCAAATTCCGCTCGGGCTGCCGCACCCGAATGGCCAACCCACCGTAGGGATCGGTCAGTTGCCACCACCGTCGCCCCTCAAGGTCCTCTAACGGAAGGGCCTTCTCCAACCTCTGCCCGAGAGCATCAGAGGCGGCGATGGAGGTGATGCGCTCTGCGGCGGCGTTGAAGCAGACGACATGACCGTGCTCGTCGGCGATCACGAGACCGTCGGGCAGCTCGTCGGGGTCGATGCCGAGGTCGTCGTGCCGGGCCTCGGACGGCCGGGGCACGCCCCGTGCTCCCGGCGCGCTGCTCGTGCCGACAGTCATCCCCGTACCCCACCTCTTCTCATACGGCGCAGGTGGCCCCCGAGCTGGTCACCCTACTAGCTGCCGGTGACAGAGCGGCACCCTCCGGAGGCGCGCTGTGCACGCGCCGACGCATACAGACATACGGCGGCGGCGGTGGCGAGGTTCAGGCTCTCGGCCTTCCCGTGGATCGGAACCCGCACAACGGCGTCCGCAAGCACCCGAGTCTCCTCCGGAAGCCCCCACGCCTCGTTCCCGAACACCCAAGCGGTGGGCCCACCCATGGTCCCCCGATCCAGCTCGTCGTCGAGGTCATCGCCCCCGGCCCCATCCGCGGCAAGAATCCGCACCCCGATCCCCTTGAGCCCGGCCACAGCCTGCTCAACGGGCACCCCGACGGCAACGGGAAGATGAAACAGGGAGCCCACGGACGCCCGTACAGCCTTCGGGTTGTAAAGATCCACAGAAGCATCGGTCAGTACGACAGCCTCGGCCCCGGCGGCATCGGCACACCGCAGCACGGTGCCGGCATTCCCGGGATCCCGCACATTGGCAAGCACGGCAACCAGCTTGGGCCGCCCCTTGAGAATCTCCTCGAAGGAAGTGTCAAGAAACCGACAAACCCCGACGAGCCCCTGCGGGGTCACGGTCGTGGAGATGTCGGCGATGACCTGCTCATCGGCGAGATGCACGCGGGCCCCGGCGTCGCGAGCCTCACCGACGATGTCGGCGTACCGCTCAGCGGCTTCAACGGTCGCGAACAACTCAACGAGCGTGTCCCCGAACCCCGCGGCCTCCCGCACAGCCTGCGGCCCCTCGGCAAGGAACAGCCGCTCCTTCCCCCGAAAATTCCGCCGCTCAAGCCGCCGAGCAGCGGCAACACGAGAGGAACGGGGAGAAATAAGCTCGGGACCGTTCGGGGACATACTCCGCTTCACCTTCAATCTCAGGCCGACCGTGTTCCTTTTAGGGGCGCGAGGAACTGCGCGACCAGCCACAACGCACCCGCACCCGACAACGCACCCGCACCCGACAACGAACCGGGCCGCCCCAGCAACAAAGGACCCGCAGGCAGAAACCTGCGGGTCCTTCAAGTCACCGCTCAAGCCAGCGCAGCGTCACGCAGCCTTGGGGGCGTTGACGTCGCTGGGCAGAGCCTTCTGCGCAACCTCGACCAGCGCAGCGAACGCACCGGCGTCGTTGACAGCCAGCTCCGCAAGGATCTTGCGGTCGACCTCGATGTTCGCCGCGTTCAGACCCTGGATGAAGCGGTTGTACGTGATGCCGTTGGCGCGGGCAGCAGCGTTGATGCGCTGGATCCACAGCCGACGGAAGTCGCCCTTGCGCTTCTTGCGGTCGTTGTAGTTGTAGACCAGCGAGTGGGTGACCTGCTCCTTGGCCTTGCGGTACAGGCGCGAACGCTGACCGCGGTAGCCGGAGGCGGCTTCGAGGATCGCCCGGCGCTTCTTGTGGGCGTTGACTGCCCGCTTGACGCGTGCCACTTGTTTAACTCCTTGTAGCGGGGCCGTGGTGGGACTCACACGGCCCGGAATCGATGGGGTCCCGGTCCAGACGTACGGCGCTCAACAGGAGCGCCGCGTACGTCACTTGCCGAGAAGCTTCTTGATCTTCTTGGCGTCGCCCGGGGCCATCTCGGCGTTGCCGGTGAGGCGACGCGTCACGCGGGACGACTTGTGCTCAAGCAGGTGGCGCTTGCCGGCACGCTCGCGGAGCACCTTGCCGGAGCCGGTGATCTTGAAGCGCTTGCTGGCACCGCTGTGCGACTTGTTCTTCGGCATAGCGCCGTATCTCCTCGTCGGTGGCGCTCCGGTGCCCGGTCGTGAAACCGGGCACGGTGGAGCGTCGCTCTTGTATCGGTTACATCCCTGGACCGGAGTCCGGGGATCAGGCGTCGGCGCGAGCCTCGGCCGGGGCCTCGACGATCTCGGCCGCGTCGACGTTGTCCTCGCCGGCGAGGTTCTCGTCGTCGAACTCGGACTCCGCGGCGTTCTGCGACTTGCCCGGGTTGGCCTTCGCTTCCGCCTTGCGGGCGGCCTGGGCCTCACGGGCCTCGGCCATCGCCTCGGTCTTCTTCTTGTGCGGGCCGAGAACCATGATCATGTTTCGGCCGTCCTGCTTCGGGTTCGACTCGACGAACCCGAGGTCGGCCACGTCCTCCGCGAGACGCTGCAGCAGTCGGTAGCCGAGCTCCGGCCGGGACTGCTCGCGACCACGGAACATGATCGTGATCTTGACCTTGTCACCCTGCTTCAGGAACCGGACGACGTGACCCTTCTTGGTGTCATAGTCGTGCGGGTCGATCTTCGGCCGGAGCTTCATCTCCTTGATGACCGTGTGCGCCTGGTTCTTGCGCGCCTCACGGGCCTTCATGGCCGACTCGTACTTGAACTTCCCGTAGTCCATGAGCTTGCAGACCGGCGGACGTGCACTCGCCGCAACCTCGACCAGGTCCAGGTCGTACTCCTGCGCAAGCTCAAGGGCCTTGGCAAGCGGAACAATCCCGACCTGCTCGCCGCTCGGACCGACAAGTCGCACTTCGGGAACGCGAATCCGGTCGTTGATACGGGGCTCGGTGCTGATGGATCCTCCTCGGTTAGCACCACACGGCCATCTGGCGGACGGCCGCGTTGTCTCTGGTAGACAGACCTAACCGCGCCGGAACACAAAAAATGCCCCGGACGATCACAAGACGGGGCTCCAAAACACTGCCGGAGCACCGCCGCGATGATCGCGGGGCGCGCTTTCGGGCGACTCCATCGTCCGTACGGAACGATGGTGACCGCCTGACCGGGGTGACCCGCCGTCCGTGAGGACAGTCAGGTGGGAGATCGGAGCCTCCACTTGTTGGCCGGGCACCACAGTGCCTGGCCGGTCATCACACAAGGTTAGCAGCTCCCCGGGGGTGGTGCGAACCGCCGTACACCGGGCCCTATCGTGTGGGGCATGAGTGACACGCCTCCCGAGTCCCCGAATGTTGACGCCCCCGACTTCGACGCCATGGCCCGCGACATCGCGGAGGTCCCGGCGGTCGAGGTGATCGTGACGGTCGCCGTGAACCTGATGAGCGCCGCCGCCGTGAAGCTGGGTCTGACCGAGGAGGGCGACAAGTACAAGGACCTGGACGAGGCCCGCAAGCTGGTCACCGCCCTGGCCGGCCTGCTCGACGCGAGCGCGACCGAGATCAGCTCGTTCCACGCGGCCCCGCTGCGCGACGGCCTGAAGTCCCTCCAGCTGGCCTTCCGCGAGGCATCCCTCGTCCGCGACGAGCCGGGCCAGGGCCCGGGCGAGAAGTACACGGGCCCGATCTACGGCTAGCAGCTCACCCCCTACGTACGTACAAGGGCTCGCCCGGAGGCGTCGCCCCGGCCGGCAGCAGTGCCAGGTCGAGGCCGCGCACCAGGCGGGCCCTCAGCGTTTCGTCGTCGGCCAGACGCCGGGCCACCGCGCGGGCGGCGTCGGCGGCGGGCGCGGCCGGGTCGAGCACGAGCGCGAGGGTGCCGTCGGCCTGGCCAGGACCGAGGTGCGCACGCAGCACGGCGGGCTCGGCGGCGACCGCGACCCGTACCGCTTCCACCACGGCCGGGTCGGTGAGCGGATCGGCGGTAGTCCGCCCTTCCGCCACCGCGAGCAGCGCGGACCCGCTCAGTTCGTACGGCACCGGCCCGGCCAGGTCCAGCACGATCGTGTCCGCCTTCTCGTGCACGGCGGCCTGGAGGGCCTGGTGCAGCGGTACGGCCACCGGTCGCGCCGCCGGGTCCCAGCGGGCCAGCGAGTCGGTGGAGGTGAAGGCGGGCAGCGCGGTCCGCCCACCGGCCTTCAGCGTGGGCACGGCCATGTCGCTGGTCTTCTCGCGGCGCAGCCCGTTCTCGTCCTCCTCGACCTCACCGAGCACGGCCACCACGGGCACGAGCAACCGGGCGCCCTTGAGGGCCTCCAGGACGGGTCCTACGGCAGTGCGGTCCTCGGCCCAGGCGGCGAGCGCCGCGCTCAGTGCGGGATCGGCCGTGCCGTCGTCGTCGGAGTAGCCGGAGTCGGGAATGTTCTTGTTCGCCACGGTGACCGACCCTATCGGGGGGATGCTGCAGGGCTTGTGCGGGTCCTGAAACCCGAAGGACACAGCTTTCACACGTTTCTCAGACACAGTTGACAGACATCTAACGTCCGTCTCACGTTTCGCACAGTCGGCGCCAGCAGCATCGCGGGCATGGAGTCTTCCAGAGCCGACCGCCGAAACCACCGTGCGCGTCCCTCCCGACGCCGTCCGCTCCCCTACATCGCCCTCGCCGCTGTGGCCGTCGTGGGCGTCACGGCGGCCGGAACGGTGTATGTGAAGGCACACGCTCACTCCGGCGCCGTATCGTCGTCGACGGCGCCGGAGGCCTCGGCGTCGGCGTCGGGCAGCGGGGAGGCGACGGTGGAACCTGTGACGCAGCCGACGGTGGACTACGACGCGCTGCTGGCGAAGGCGATGAAGTCGGTGACTCCGACGGGCGACCAGAAGGTGTCGGTCGCGGTCCTGGACGTGACCTCCGGCGAGAGCGCCACGTACGGCGACGCCGCCTTCGACACGGCGAGCATCGTCAAGGTCGACATCCTCGCGACGCTGCTGCTCCAAGCGCAGGACGCGGGGCGCCGGTTGACGGCGACGGAGAAGTCGTACGCCACCACGATGATCCAGAACAGCGACAACGACTCCGCGACGGCGCTGTGGAACATCATCGGCACGGCGGACGGGCTCGGCAAGGCGAACAAGACGTTCGGACTGACCGGCACCACGGGTGGCGCGGGCCCGCTCTGGGGCCTGACCCAGACCACGGCGGCCGACCAACTCACCCTGCTCCAGCAGGTGTTCGGGGACGACTCGAAGCTGAGTGCGGCCTCGCAGTCGTACATCCAGGGTCTGATGAAGGAGATAGAGGCCGACCAGCAGTGGGGGGTGTCGGCCGCGGCCGACGGCTCCAAGTGGGCGTTGAAGAACGGGTGGTTGGCGCGCAGCACGACCGGTCTGTGGGACGTCAACAGCATCGGCCGGGTGACCGGCACGGACGGCGACACGTACCTGGTCGCCGTGCTGTCGAAGGGCAGCACGACGCAGACCAAGGGCATCACGCTGATCGAGGCGGCGGCGAAGGCGGGGGTGGCGGCGCTCGCGAAGAGCGGCGACTCGGCTACGACGGCATCGGCGTCCGCGACCGCGTCCGACTGACGCCGCCGCTCACCGCCGCGCTCAGAACCCCTCGTGGGGGCGCCGGCGTCGGCCGCGCCACAGGACGACCGCGACGACCAGCAGGACTCCGCCGACGCTGCCGGCGAGGGGGCCCGCCCAGTCGGACGTACTGCTGTCGGTCTTGGCGGCGTCCGGTCCTGAGCCGAAGTACTTCTTGCCGTAGGCGACCGAGCGCAGGCCGGTCGGTTTGAGGGCGGCAGCTGCCTTGATGGCGGCGGCGGGGTCGATGAAGCCGTAGCCGCGGGAGTCGTCGCGGCCGGCGGCCGGGGGGTTGCGGGCGGTGTCTTCGAGGAGCTTCTTGATCTGGGCCGGGGTCAGTCCCGGGTGGGCCGCCTTGATGAGCGCGACGGCGCCCGAGACGAAGGCGGAGGCAGCACTCGTACCCCACCCCTCGTAGTACTTGTGGTCGGGGTCGGCGATGACGACGTTGACACCGGGGGCGCTGACCGTGGCGTACCAGCGGCGGGTGGAGAAGGAGGCGCGGGTGCCGAAGCGGTCGACGGCGGTCGCGGCGATCACGCCCGGGTAGGCGGCGGGGTAGGAGACGTGGTCGCCCTTCTCGCCGCCGTTGCCGGCCGAGGCGACGACGGCGACACCCTTCTTCAGGGCGTACTGCACGGCCTCGTCCTCGGCGGGCTCGGGGTGTGCGGAGGCGGAGTCGTCGCCGAGGGAGAGGTTGATGACGTCGGCGCCGTGGTCGGCGGCCCAACGGATGCCGTCCGCAAGGGCGTTGCCGCGGGTGGTGCGGGCCTTGGCGCGGGCGGAGTCGCCGTCTTCGAGGATCACGCGGACGGGGAGGATCTTGGCCTCGGGGGCGATGCCGATGACTCCGTCGGTGTCGCCGGGGCCGTGTCCGTGGCCGGCGATGATGCCGGCCATGGCGGTGCCGTGCCGGGCCCAGGCGCGGTCGCCCGGCTTGGCTCCGAAGCCGACCATGTCCTTGCCGGTGAGGACGTTGCCGGCGAGGTCGGGGTGGTCGGCCTCGACGCCGGTGTCGAGAACGGCGACGGTGATGCCCTTGCCCTTGGTGGTCTGCCAGGCCTGCCGGGTGTGCATGGCGTCCAGGGCCCATTCCTGGGCGCGTATGCCGTCGGCGTGCGCGACGGTGGACGGGACCAGGGCGAGGGAGGCGGCCAGGAGGCCGCTCAGCACACCGGCCCGACGGACGATGACGCTCATGAGGTCTTTTTCTCCGAGCTCTCTGAGGTCGTCGAGGCCCCCGAGGGCGAGTCGACGGTTTTGCGCAGGCTCCGCTCGACGCGGTCGGCGAGCCCTTGTGCCTCGTTGCCGAGACCGGCCTGGGCGGGGGCTTCGGTGCCGCCGGACGTGACGGCCTGGTCGGCGGGTTCGGGTACGTCGACCGTACGGCCGTCCGCCCAGCCCGAGACGGCGTAGACGACGACGGGGGCGTCGGTGAGGACGGAGACGGTCCACGAGGCCCGCTGTTTGTCGCCGAAGGCGGCGGCGAGGGTGCCCTTGGCGGCGTACGGGCGGGGCATGAGGTCGGTGCGGTTGCCGAGGTTCTCGTTCTTGAACCGGGTGGAGAGGGCGGTCATCGCGGCGATGTCGGCCTTGGTGAAGAGGATGCCGACGGTGGTGACGTAGCTCTGGGTGGCGTCGGTGTAGGTGGCGCGGAGGAGCCGCTGGCAGCCGACGGGGGCGAGCACGTCGCTCAGCAGCGGGTCGAAGGCGTTGGCACACCCGCTGTCCGGGGCGACGGCGATCCGGGTCCAGGTACGGTCGGCACCGCCGGGACCGGCACCCTGCCCCTCCACGCTGGGCGGGAAGAGCTGATCGACCGGCACGCTGTGCCACAGTTGCCCGGCGGTGGCGAAGGAAGTGGCGCCACCGTCCGCTCCGTCGTCCCCCGTGAGCCAACTCCCGGTCACCGCACCGCCGATGAGCCCGATCCCGAGCACGACACACACCCCGACAGCAGCGGTCCGGGACCGTATCCGCGCCCCCAACGGCCGCGCCCGCACCCGCTCGTCGTACCCCTCGGGCTCCCCGAACGACACGATCGGGCGTCCTTCGGCGGGGGGCGGGAGGGGGGAGTTCCAGGAGAAGGCGGGGTCGGGGGGAGAGGTGGGGGTGGAGTTGGGCGCGGGGCGCGGCATCTCGGATGCGGGGCGGGTGGGGGTGCCGGGGGTGGAGGGGGACCAGGCGGGGGTGTGGGGGGTGGTTTCGGTGGGGGTGGGGTGAACGGGGGTGCCGGGGGTGGTCGTTGGCCAGGATCGGGGGGCGGTGGTGTCGGGGGTGGGGCCAACTCCGGTACCGGGAGGGGTTGGTGACCAGGCTCGGGTGTCTGGGTCGTCGGTGGTGGGCCCAACTGCCGTACTGGGAGCGGCTGGTGACCAGGCGGCGGTGTCGTCGACGGTCGGGCTCTGTGCGGCGGGCGCGGAGGAATCGGAGCCGGCGGGACCACTGGGGTGGGCGTCGGTCGGGCGGGTACCGGAGGGGTAGGGCGATGCGGGGTGGGCGTCGGCCGGCCGAGTGTCAGAGGGGTAGGGCGGGTTGGCACCGGAGGGCGACCACGCACCACGGGTGGGCGCACCGCCGGTGGGGTCCGTGAACGACTCACCTCGCCAAGGGGTGTCCGGTCGGCGCCGATCGGTGGTCTCCGAGGGGGACTCGGGGGCGGGGCGGGGCGGTGTTCCCGGGCGAGTGGAGTCCTCGCAGAGTCGCTCGGACGGCTGGGGCGAGGGCTCGGCTGTGGGGCGGGGCGGGGTGGCGGGGCTGGCAGATGTTCCCGGGCGCGTGGGGATATACCGCTGCGAGCCGGATGCCTCACGCGGGGGCTCGCCCTCGGAGCGCGGCGGAGTCACCGGGCCAGGAGGCGTCGCCGGACGAGCAGAGTCCTCACGGAGCCGGTTCGACGGCTGGGCCGAGGGCTCAGTTGCAGGGCGGGGCGGAGTATTGAGGGCGGCAGATGTTCCCGGCCGGGTGGGGACATAGCCCTGCGAGTCAGGCGACTCACGCGGAGCCTCGGCTGAGGAACCGGGCGAGGTAGTGGAGCCGGCGGATGTTCCCGGGCGCGTGGGGATATACCGCTGCGAGCCGGATGCCTCACGCGGGGGCTCGCCCTCGGAGCGCGGCGGAGTCACCGGGCCAGGAGGCGTCGCCGGACGAGCAGAGTCCCGACCCAACCGGTCCGACGGCTGGCTCGAAGGCTCGGCCTCCGGAACAGGCGGAGTGGTGGGGCCGGTAGATGTCCCCGGACGGGTCGGGACGTAGCGCTGCGCGTCAGACGACTCACGCGGAGCCTCGCCCTCAGGACGGGGCTGAGCAGCGGGACCGGGAGGCGTTCCGGGGCGACCGGGGGCATGGCGAAGCCGATCGGACGACTCACCAGGGCCCTCGCCGGCAACGCGCGGCGGGACAACCGGAGCAGGAGGCACCGCCGAGCGAGCCGAATCCTGACCCGCCCAATCGAACGCCTCACCCGGAGTCTCGCCCACAGGACGCGACGGAGCAGCGGAACCCGGAGGCGTTCCCGGACGCCCCGGAACATGGCGAAGCCGTTCAGACGTCTCACCAGAAGCATCACCCGCAGCACTCGACGGAGCAGCGGAGCCCGCAGGCGCTACCGGGCGACCGGGGGCATGGCGAAGCCGATCGAACGGCTCATCGGAGGCCCCACCCGCAGAACCCGACAGAGCAGCCGAGCCCGGAGCCGTTCCCGCGCCACCCGGAACATGGCGAAGCCAATCGGGGGCCCCACCGGAGGCATCGCCCGCAACGCGCGGCGGGACAACCGGAGCAGGAGGCATCCCCGAGCGAGCCGAATCCTGACGCGACCAGTCGAACGCCTCGCTCGGAGCCTCACCCGCAGGCGCTACCGGGTGGCCCGGGCCATGGCGAAGCTGATCGAGCGACTCATCGGACGCCCCACCCGCAGGACCCGAGGGAGCAGCCGAGCCCGGACGCGTCCCCGCGCCGCCCGAGGCATGGCGAAGCCAGTCGGACGAGCCGTCAGGGCTCTCGCCCGCAGCGCGTGGCGGGGTGGAGGAGCCGGTCGGTGTGGTCTGGTGGAACCGAGCCGCCGTCTCCGAACTGGGTTCCCCCAGCGCCTCGTTACCCCGTGGCCCCTCCGTGGGGCGGTGCGGCGGCCGGGGTGGGACGGCACCCGGCGTGGTTCCTTCGAAGTTCGTGCGGCGGGCCTCGCCGCCGGGCGCGGGCGGGGTGTCCGGGAAGCGTGCCGATGCTGGAGGAGGGGGCGGACTCACGGGGTCCGTGACGCGGGGCGCGAAGGGCCGAAGGCCGGGAAAACGCGGCCGCCCGTCGGAAGAACCCGATGCGGAACCGGACCCCTCGCGATCATCGAAGCCGTTGTTCCGAGCCGCGGCGCGGGGATCAGGGCCGTTGCCCGGAAACACCCTGCCAGCATCAGGACCGTTACCCGGAGACACCGAGCCGGCGTCGGACCCACCGTTCTGCGGTGCCGTACGGCGCCCGTTACCGCCGCCGTCCCACCACCCCGTGCTGGACCCGTCGCCCCCGCTCCCGCTCCCCGCCGCCGTACCGGAACCCGGCGCGAACGGCTCACGCCCGGTTCGCGAAGCTCCCGCAGCCCCGGAAGCCGCCGAGGCACCCGGCACACCCGTGCCGTCGTTCGCTCGCGCATCCCCCGCACGCCGCCGCCCGCTCGCGTGCGCACCCGAAGGGGGCCGCCGGTCCGACGCCCCACCGTTCGTCGGCACGCTCGGCATCCCCGGCGCGCTCCACGCGTCCCACGAACTCGAAGTACCGAACGTACGAGGCCTGTTCGGCGCAGCCGGCGTCCCCGGGGCACCCGAAACCGGACCACCCCTCAACGCGGAACCCGAAGCACCCGCCGAGACCGAACCCGAACCGGAACCCGAAGCACCCCCCGAGGCCGGACCCGAACCGGAACCCGAGGCCGGACCCGAACCGGAACCCGAAGCCGGTCCCCAAGCAGAACCCGAAGCCGGACCAAAAGCGGAACCCGAAGCAGCCCCTGACACACCCCCCGAAGCCCCAGCCGCCCCCGTCGCCCTGGCCGCCCCAGTCACCCCGCTCGTCCCAGCCGCCCCCGTCGAACCGGAATGCGGTCGGTCCAAGTCCTCGCCCGTTGCCGTCGCATCAGTCGCATCGTCAGACGCGGGCTGCCCCACCGAGTCCGTCACGTTCCCCGAATTCGTCACGTTCACCGAGTTCATCGGGTTCACCGAGCCTGAAGAGCCCGAGCCCGCCGGTCCAGGGGCGCGTCGCGCTTCCGTGCTCATGCACCCCCCGTTTCCTCGTACCCGGGCCACCGTTTGTCCGTACGCGGGGCCGGTGTACTCCTGCCCTTGCTTGTATACGGGCCGGTGTCCACCCCGTCCTCACCGGCACGACCACAAAATCGTCCCCGGCAACGCATACCCGCAGCGGCGGACCGCCATCCCGGGCGCGGTCGAACGACCGGCGGCGTTTCCTCCGTGCGTGCGCGTCACTCTACGGGTTGCCCCCGCTCGAACGGGAACCAGTCCACACCCCCGGGGCATCTGCCCGGAACGTCCCCCTACCCTGCGGTAATCCTGTCTGGCAGGCTGCGTTCATGACTGCGCGCGCCGCCGACCGGGCCCGTTACGACCGGGCCACCGCCCACCTCGACGCCCCTCTCGCGATCGTCGACCTGGACGCCTTCGATGCCAACGCGGACGACCTCGTCCGCCGGGCCGGCGGCAAGCCGGTCCGCGTCGCGAGCAAGTCCGTCCGCTGTCGAGCGCTCCTCGAACGCGTCCTGGCCAGGGACGGCTTCGCGGGCCTGATGTCCTTCACCCTGGCCGAGTCGCTGTGGCTCGCCCGCTCCGGGTTCGACGACGTCCTCCTCGCCTACCCCTCCGCCGACCACGCCGCGTTCGGCGAACTCGCCAACGACCCCAAGCTCGCCGCCGCCGTCACCGTGATGATCGACGACCCGGCCCAGCTCAAACTCATCGACGACTCACGCGACGGCGGCACCGAAGTCATCCGCGTCTGCCTGGAGTTGGACACCTCGCTGCGGATGCTCGGCGGCCGCGTCCGCATCGGCGCCCTCCGCTCCCCCCTCCGCTCCCCCACCCAACTCGCCGACATGGCACGGACCGTGTCCCGCCGGCCCGGCTTCAAGGTCGTCGGGATCATGGCCTACGAAGGTCACATCGCCGGCGTCGGCGACTCCGTCGCGGGGCGGCCGTTCCGGTCCCGCGCCATCCGGCTGATGCAGGCCACCGCCAAGCGCGAACTCGCCGAGCGACGTGCCGAAGTGGTGCGCGCGGTCAGGGCAGTTGTGCCCGACCTGGAGTTCGTCAACGGAGGCGGCACCGGCAGCGTCCAGCACACCGCCGCCGAGGACGCCGTGACCGAGATCGCGGCCGGTTCCGGGCTGTACGTGCCGCGCCTCTTCGACAACTACACGTCGTTCCACGGCCGTCCGTCCGCACTCTTCGCCATGCCCGTCGTACGGCGCCCGGGCGTCGGCGTCGTCACCGTCCTCGGCGGCGGCTACCCCGCCTCCGGCGCCGCCGGCCCCGACCGCCTCCCGGTGCCGTACCTCCCGGAGGGCCTGCGCTACGACCCCCAGGAAGGGCCCGGCGAGGTCCAGACGCCGCTGCTGGGCTCCCCCGCCGACGATCTGCTGATCGGCGACAAGGTGTGGTTCCGGCACGCCAAGGCCGGTGAACTGTGCGAGCGCTTCGACGCGTTGCACCTGATCGAGGGCGACGCGGTGACCGCCACGGTGCCCACCTATCGCGGCGAGGGCATGACGTTCCTCTGACGGACCGACAAAAACGCACGACGGCCCGGAAGTTCTTCCGGGCCGTCGCTGTGTGCTGACCTACCGACCTCACATCGGCGTGACGTACGCCCCCGAAATCCCCCCGTCCACAAGGAAGTCGGCCGCGTTGACGAACGACGAGTCGTCACTCGCCAGGAACGCGACGGCCGCGGCGATCTCGGTCGCCTCCGCGAAACGGCCGACCGGGATGTGCACCAGGCGGCGCGCGGCCCGCTCGGGGTCCTTCGCGAACAGCTCTTGCAGGAGTGGGGTGTTGACCGGCCCCGGGCACAGCGCGTTGACGCGGATGCCCTCGCGGGCGAACTGCACGCCCAGTTCACGGGACATGGCCAGCACGCCGCCCTTGGACGCCGTGTACGAGATCTGCGACGTCGCCGCGCCCATCCGCGCCACGAACGACGCCGTGTTGATGATGGAGCCCTTGCCCTGGCGCCGCATGTACGGGATCGCGGCCTTGCAGCACAGGTACACGGACGTGAGGTTGACATCCTGGACGCGCTTCCAGGCCTCAAGTCCCGTGTCCAGGATGGAGTCGTCGTCCGGCGGCGAGATGCCCGCGTTGTTGAAGGCGATGTCGACGCTGCCGTAGGTGTCGAAGGCCGCCTTGAAGAGCGCCTCGACCTGTTCGGGGTCGGTGACGTCGACCTTCACGAACAGCCCGCCGACCTCGTCGGCCGCCGCCTTGCCGTGGGTCTCGTCGATGTCGCCGCAGACGACGTTGGCGCCCTCGGAGGCGAGCCGGCGCGCGGTGGCGAGGCCGATGCCGCTGCCGGCTCCGGTGATGACGGCGGTACGGCCGACGAGACGCCGGCAAACAATCTCTGAGGTCACTGTGCGGAGCCCTCCGTACTGGTCGAGACATTGCGGGTGGAGACGTCGCTGATGAAGACGTTCTTGGTTTCGGTGAAGGCGGTGAGCGCGTCCGGGCCGAGTTCGCGGCCGATCCCCGACTGCTTGAAGCCGCCGAAGGGGGTCCAATAGCGGACGCTGGAATGGGAGTTGACGGACAGGTTGCCCGCCCGGACGGCCTGCGAGACGCGCAGGGCGCGGCCCACGTCCCGGGTCCAGATGGAACCGGAGAGGCCGTAGTCGGTGGCGTTGGCCAGGCCGATCGCCTCCGCCTCGTCCTCGAAGGGGAGGACTACGGCGACCGGGCCGAAGACCTCCTCGACGGCCACGCGCGCCTGCGGGTCGACGCCGGTCACCACCGTCGGCGGGAACCAGAAGCCGGGCCCCTCGGGCGCCGTGCCCCGGATACCGCCGAGGTCGTCCGTGACGTACGAACGGACCCTCTCCAGCTGGACCTTGGAGATCAGGGGACCCATGTCCGTCTTCTCGTCGGCCGGGTCGCCGACCGTCACCCCCTCGACCGCGGGGGCCAGGAGCTCCAAGAAGCGGTCGTAGACGCTGCGTTGGACGAGGATGCGGGTGCGGGCGCAGCAGTCCTGGCCGGAGTTGTCGAGGAAGGACATGGGCGCGGCGGCGGCGGCCGCCTCGATGTCCGCGTCGGCGAAGACGATGTTGGGGCTCTTGCCGCCGAGTTCGAGGGTGACGCGCTTGAGGAGCTCCGAGCCCTTCGCCAACACCTGTTTGCCTACGGCGGTTGAGCCGGTGAAGACGATCTTCGCGACGCCGGGGTGCTCGACGAGCGCGGTGCCCGCGACCGGTCCGTGGCCGGGGAGGACCTGGAAGAGGTGCTCGGGAAGGCCTGCTTCCAGGGCGAGTTCGGCCAGTCGGAGCGCGGTCAGCGGGGTCGTCTCGGCCGGCTTGAGGATGACCGCGTTGCCCGCCGCGAGCGCCGGCGCGGTGCCCCACGCGGCGATCGGCATCGGGAAGTTCCAGGGGGCGATCACGCCCACCACGCCCAGCGGTTCGAGGATCGTGATGTCGAGGCCGCCCGAGACCGGGATCTGACGACCCGTCAGCCGCTCCACTCCCCCGGCCGCGTAGTCGAGCAGATCACGGACGTTGCCGGCCTCCCAGCGGGCGTTGCCGACCGTGTGCCCGGCCTCGCGGACCTCCAACTGGGCCAGTTCTTCGAGGTGTTCGTCCACCGCCGTGGCGAAGCGGCGCAGCAGCCGGGCCCGGTCGGCGGGCGGGAGCGCGGCCCACTTCGCCTGGGCCCGGGCGGCGCGTACGACGGCGGCGTCCACGTCGGCCGCGGTGGCGGCGGGGACGGTGGCGATGACCTCCTCGGTGGCGGGGTTCAGTACTTCCAGCGGGTGCTCGGCAGGCAAAGCAGTCCTCACAGACGTTCGAAGGAGCGACGCAGCTCCCAGTCGGTCACCGCGGCGTCGAAGGCGTCCAGTTCGACGCGTGCCATGTTGCGGTAGTGCGCGACGACCTCGTCGCCGAAGGCGGCCTTGGCGATCGGGCTGTTCTCCCACAGCTCGGCGGCCTCACGGAGATTGGTGGGGACGTGCGCGTAGTCACCGCTGTAGGCGTTGCCCGCGCAGGCCTCCGGCAGCTCCAGCTTGTGCTCGATGCCGTAGAGCCCGGCGGCGACCAGGCCCGCCACCGCCAGGTGGGGATTGACGTCCCCGCCGGGCAGCCGGTTCTCGAAGCGCATCGAGCGGCCGTGGCCGACGACCCGGAGGGCGCAGGTGCGGTTGTCGTAGCCCCAGGCGACGGCGGTCGGCGCGAACGAGCCCGGCTGGAACCGCTTGTAGGAGTTGATGTTCGGGGCGTAGAGCAGCGAGAAGTCGCGGAGCGCGGCGAGCTGCCCGGCGAGGAAGTACCGCATGACCTCGGACATGCCGCCGGGGTCGTCCGAGGTGCCCGCCATGGCGTTGCCGCCGTCGGCGTCGGCGAGCGAGAGGTGGATGTGGCAGGAGTTGCCCTCGCGCTCGTTGTACTTCGCCATGAAGGTCAGCGAGACACCCTCCTGGGAGGCGATCTCCTTGGCGCCGGTCTTGTAGACGGCGTGCTGGTCGCAGGTGACGAGGGCGTCGTCGTAGCGGAAGACGATCTCGTGCTGGCCCGGGTTGCACTCGCCCTTGGCGGACTCGACGGTCAGTCCGGCGACGGTCATGTCGTTGCGGATCCGGCGCAGCAGCGGCTCGATGCGGCCGGTGCCCATCACCGAATAGTCGATGTTGTACTGGTTGGCCGGGGTGAGCCCTCGGTAGTTGGCGTCCCAGGCCTGTTCGTACGTGTCCTTGAACACGATGAACTCCAGCTCCGTACCGACCTGCGCGGTGAAACCGTGCTCGGCGAGGCGCTCCAGCTGGCGGCGCAGGATCTGGCGGGGCGCGGCCACCACCGGCGATCCGTCGTTCCAGGCGAGGTCGGCGATCAGCAGGGCGGTGCCGGCGTTCCAGGGCACACGGCGGAGGGTGGACAGGTCCGGGTGCATGGCGAAGTCGCCGTAACCACGTTCCCAGGAGGACATCGCGTAGCCGTCGACCGTGTTCATCTCGGTGTCGACGGCGAGGAGGTAGTTGCAGCCCTCGGTGCCGTGCCGGAGCACGTCGTCCAGGAAGAACTGGGCGGCGAACCGCTTGCCCTGCAGCCGCCCTTGCATATCGGGGAAGGCCAGGACAACAGTGTCGATCTCACCACTGGCGACGAGGCGTTGGAGTTCCTCGACGCTCAGTGGGGGTGTGCGGTCTGCCACGGGAAAGCCTCCTTCGGCTTCTACGGTCAGCCGGAAGCCATAAGGTATTGCGGAGAACCATTGCTTGGGAAGGGGGTGCCGCCATATGTCACTGGATGCGGAGGACGGCCTTGAGGACCGGTTGACCCCGGTCCTGCGGCCGGTGCGGGCGGGCAACGGATTCGAAGAGGCGCTGGAACAGATACTGCAGGTCGTACGGCTGGGTCTGGTGCCGGGCGGCGAACGGTTGCCGGCCGAGCGGGAACTGGCCGAGCGGCTCGGGATCAGTCGGGTGACGCTGCGCGAGGTTCTGAAGGTACTGCAGGACCAGGGCCTGGTGGAGTCGCGGCGCGGACGCTACGGCGGGACGTTCGTCCTGCCGAAGTCGGACGCGGGCGGCGAGGACGAGCTGCGGCGGCGGATCAGCGCGGTCGACATCGAGGACGTACTGCGGTTCCGGGAGGTGCTGGAGGTCGGCGCGACGGGCCTGTGCGCGTCCCACGGCCTGACCAAGGAGCAGGCGGACCGCCTGCGCGAGGCGCTGGCCCGCACCCACGACGCCCCGCTCGCCGACTACCGCCGCCTGGACACCCTGCTCCACCTGACCCTGGCCGAGCTGTGCGGTTCACCGACCCTGACCGCGCAGTACGCGGCGGTACGGGCCACGGTGAACGACCTCCTCGACTGCATCCCCCTCCTCGTCCGCAACCTGGAGCACTCGCAGCGCCAGCACATCGCGCTGGTCGAGGCGGTCCTCGACGGGGACGCGGACGGGGCGCGGGAGATGATGCGCGAGCACTGCGCGGGAACGGCGGCACTGCTGCGCGGGTTCCTCGCATGACCGCCTGACCAGCGGGGTAGTTCAATGGTTCGCACGGAGTCCATTCAATTCGCTTCACGTCGGAGGGGTGCATGGCGGGCAGGCCGCTGATCGGCATCAGTACGTATCTGGAGGCCGGAGCGCGTTGGGGCGCCTGGGAGTTGGAGGCCGCGCTGCTTCCGGCCGGCTACCCGCGCCTCGTCCAGCGCGCGGGCGGTCTCGCCGCGATGCTGCCGCCCGACGCCCCCGAGCACGCCGCGGCGACCGTCGCCCGCCTCGACGGCCTGGTGATCGCCGGCGGCCCGGACGTGGAACCGATCCGCTACGGCGCGGAGCGCGACCCCCGCTCCGGCCCGCCCGCCCCCGCCCGCGACGCCTGGGAACTCGCCCTGATCGAGGCCGCGTTGACGGCGGGCATCCCCCTCCTGGGCATCTGCCGGGGCATGCAGCTCCTGAACGTCGCCGTGGGCGGCACCCTCGTCCAGCACATGGACGGCCACGCGGAAACCCCGGGCGTCTTCGGCCACCACCCGGTCAAGCCGGTACCGGGAACCCTGTACGCGTCGGCGGTTCCGGAGGAGACCTCGGTCCCCACGTTCCACCACCAGTGCGTGGACCGCCTGGGCGCGGGCCTGACGGTGTCGGCCTGGGCCGAGGACGGCACCCCGGAGGCCGTCGAACTCCCGTCGGCCGACTGGGTGTTGGGGGTGCAGTGGCATCCCGAGATGGGTGAGGACCTGAGGGTGATGCGGGCGTTGGTCGCGGCGGCCACCATCCCTGCGGCGCCGACTTCAACCATCCCTACAGCGCCGTCTTCGACCATTCCTACGGCGCCGTCTTCAACCGCTTCCTGAGCCAGGCCAGGGCCGCGTCGCCCTGGGCCCGTTGGAACGCGCGCACGGTGGGCAAGCCCGGCGGTGACGGCCGGAGCGAGTGCTCGACGAAATAACCGGCGAGGCCCGCCAGGGTGGCGGTGACACCGGACGGGTCCGCGCCCTCGGCCAGGGGATGCCGGGTGAACAACTCCTCCGGATCCGGGCCACCTTGGGCGCGGACGCACGGCAGCATGACGAGCAGGTCGAACCAGGGCGCGGCACGGAGCGCGTGCGGCCAGTCGACGAAGACGACCCCTCCGTCGTCCGTGAGCAGCATGTTGTCGGCGCGCAGATCGGCATGCGCGAGGGTGTCACCGGCGGCGAACTGGGCCCAGGGGGCGGAGAGTTCGGCCAGTTCGGGAAGGTGCGCGGCCGTCCACGGGTCGAGCCGTCCCGTGACGTCGCCCGCCTCGCCGTCGAGCAGCCGACGCCAGCCGGCGAAGGCTTGGGCGAGGCTTTCGGCGACGGCCGGGGCGGCCACGGGGGACGGTGTGAGGCTACGGCCCAACTGCTCCACCGCATCCAGCACCCGCTCCAACTCGGCCTCCCGCCACGGGACATGCGGCTGCCGACCGGCCACCTCCTCGAAGACCAGGGCCACCCAGGTGCCGTCGTCGTAGGTGCCTAGGAGGCGCGGCGCGGGGACCGAAGGCGGAAGGGCGGCGGCGTTGCGGGCCTCCGTGCGGTGGAGTTCCGGGCTGTGGGGGTTGGTCTCGGCGCTGACCGCCTTGACGAAGGCGTGGGTGCCGGCGGCGGTGCGGACGCGGGCGGCCGTGCCTGGGGAGAAGCCGCCGGGTTGGGTGACGGCGTGGGCCACCGGTGAGCCGAGCAGGCGGGCGACGGCGTCGTGGAGGTGGGCGGGGAGGGTTTCCCAGGGGGTGCGGACGCCTTGGGCGGGCGGGGCGGGGCGGGTCATGCCGGTTATGGTGCGCAAGTGTTGCGGGCGCGCGCCAAAGGTTTTCGCCCCCGCCGCCCCTACCCGTCCCATCCCTGGGGGCTGCCGCCCCCAGACCCCCGCTTAGGCCTGAACGGCCTCGTCCTCAAACGCCGGACGGGCTGGATGCAGCCGACCTGTACTGAAAGGGCGGACGGCTACTAACCCCGTGTCAGTGACAGCAGCTCTCTTGCCGGGCCCGTGGGGCGATGCCCTGTTGGCCATACCGCTCTCAAGTCCCGGGCGAGAGTGACCCCTTCGACCGGGATGCGCACCAGTCTCCGCATCGACAGCTCCTCCCCCACGGCGAGTTCGCTCAGCACCGCGGGACCCGCTCCGCTCACCGCCGACGCCTTGACCGCCGTAGTGGACGACAACTCGATGAGAGGGCGGGCCAGGCCGCCGAGCGCCGCGTCCAGTACCTGTCTGGTCCCCGAGCCCTTCTCCCGCAGGATCAGCGGTGTCGACGCCAACTCCTCGGCCGGGACCGGGCGTTGACGGCGGGCCCAGGGGTGGGTCGGGGCGGTCACGACGATCAGGTGGTCGTGGGCGATCACCGTGGAGTCCAGTCCCGCGGGCACGGACAGGCCCTCCACGAAACCCAGGTCGGCCTCGTCGGCGAGGAGTCGTTCCGCGACCGTGGTCGAGTTGCCGGCCAGCAACGAGACGGCCGTGTCGGGGCGTTGGGAGTGGAGGGCGAGGAGCCAGCCGGGGAGGAGGTACTCGGCGATCGTCATGCTGGCGGCTACCCGGAGCCGGGAGTCGCGGCGGTGGCGCAGGGCCTGGGCGCCCGCGTCGAAGGCTGCGGCCGCCTCTACGACCCGGCGGGCCCAGTCCGTCACCAGGGCGCCGGCGTCGGTCAGGCTCGATCCGCGCGGGGAGCGGTCGACCAGGGCTACGCCGAGCTGCCGTTCCATGGAGCGGATACGGCTGCTGGCCGCCGGCTGCGTGATCCCCAGTTCACGGGCCGCCGCGCCGAGGCTGCCGAGCCGGGCCACCGCCAGCAGCAGCTCCAGCGCGCCGAGGTCCGGCACCCGGTGCGCTATCGACCCGCCCCGCTGATCTTCCGTATCGCTCCCGCTCATAAATCCAGTTTATGTCCCCATAGACAGATACTCCCTGGTCGCCCGTCCCGGTCGGCGAGACGGTGGAGGCATGGTCACCGCCGTACGTCATCTCGGACCCAACTGGTACGCCTCCGTCATGGGCACCGCCATCGTCGCCACGGCCGGTGCCGGGCTCCCGCTCCACCTCCCGGGACTGCGCACGGCCTGCACCGCCGTCTGGGCCCTCTCGCTCGCGATGCTGCTGGCCCTGCTCGCCGCCCGGACCCTGCACTGGACCCACCACCGCGACCAGGCCCGCGCCCACCTCCTCGACCCCGCGATGGCCCCCTTCTACGGCTGCCTCGCGATGGCCCTGCTGGCGGTGGGCGGCGGCACCCTGGTCGTCGGGCGGGACTGGATCGGACTCCGGGCGGCGGTCACGCTCGACGCCGTGCTGTTCGGCGCCGGGACGCTCATCGGGCTCACGGCGGCCGTCGCCGTCCCGTACCTGATGGCCGTACGGCATCACGTGCACCCCGCGCAGGCGACCCCGGTGTGGCTGCTGCCCGTCGTCGCGCCCATGGTGTCCGCCGCGCTCGGCCCGCTCCTCGTGCCGCATCTCCCGGCCGGGCAGCCCCGGGAGACGCTGCTCCTCGCGTGCTTCGCGATGTTCGGACTGAGCCTGCTGGCAACGCTGTTGATGCTGCCGCTGGTCTTCGCCCGGCTCGTCACGGGCGGCCCGCTGCCCCTCGCGCTCACCCCGACGCTGTTCCTGGTGCTGGGCCCGCTGGGCCAATCCACCACCGCCGTAGGCAAGTTCGCGGACTTCGCCCCCGGTGTCGTACCCGCCGCGGACGCCCAGGCCTTCAGCCTCCTCGCCGTCCTCTACGGCGTCCCCGTCATGGGCTTCGCCCTCCTCTGGCTCGGCCTCGCCACCGCCCACGTCGTCCGAGCCCGCCGCCACGGCATGCGCTTCACGATGACCTGGTGGGCGTTCACCTTCCCGGTCGGGACCTGCGTCACCGGCGCCGAGTCCCTCTCCCACCACACCGGCCTCGCCGTCTACGACGGCCTCGCGATCGCCCTCTACGGCGTGCTGGTCGCCGCCTGGGTCACCGCCGCCGTGCACACGGCCCGGGGCCTGCTCAGCGGTGAGCTGCTCGCAGGGCCGCGCCCAGCACCCGTGGCGCTTCGGCCAGTGACGGCCCGTACCACGTGAGATGCCTGCCGCTGACGAGCGCGCAGGGCAGCCCGGCGAAGGCCTCCGGTCCGTCGTCGGCCGTGAAGCGGTAGGGCTCGTCCGGGAGGACCACCAAGTCCGGTGCCGCAGAACGCAGTTCGTCGACCGTGGCGCGCGGGTAGCGTTCGGCGTGGGTCGCGTACACGTGGTCGACTCCGAGCCGGGACAGGACATCTCCCGCGAACGTGTCCGCGCCCAGCACCATCCAGGGGCGGCGCCAGATCGGGACGACGGCGGTCATGCGGCTTTCCGGTTCCGGGAGTTGCGCCCACGCCTCCTCCGCCTCGTCCAGCCAGCGCGGTCGTAGCGGAGCACCGCATGCGGCGAGGACCCGGGTCAGTTCGCGGAAGGCCTGGGGAACGTCGCGGACCTCGGTGACCAGGACATCAACTCCCGCTTCGCGCAAGGCCGTCAGGTCCGGTGCGCGGTTCTCCTCCTCGTTGGCGATCACCAAGTCGGGGGCGAGGGCGATGATGTGGTCGAGTTTCGGGTTCTTGGTGCCGCCGACGCGCGTCACGTCGAGGTCGGACGGGTGGCTGCACCAGTCCGTCGCGCCGACCACAACTCCCGGCAGCGACACGGCAATTGCTTCCGTGAGGGACGGGACGAGGGAGACGACGCGCATCAGCGCTGGCGGTCCTGGACGGCCTCGATGTGTTCGGCCACGGCAACCACGACCACCCGGGTGTCCGGCACGGTCGCGCGCCAGCGGTGGCGGACGCCTCCGGTGAGGTACATGGTGTCGCCGCGCACGAGACGGTACGCGCGGCCCTCCGCCTCGATCTCGACGGCGCCGTCCGCGACGTACATCAACTCGTCGTTGCGGTGCTGGAATTCGCGCCCGGCGTCGTGGTCGCCGGTGAACTCCGAGGCGTGCAGCTGGTGATGGCCCCGTACCAGGGAACGCATCCGGGGTGCGGCCGACTCGGGCTCCTCCGCGCGGACGACGTCGACGCTGCACGCGGGGTCGGCGGCGGCGAGGAGTTCGACGGCCGTGGTGCGCAGGGCGTCGGCCACCTTCTCCAGGGAGCTGCGGCTGGGGCGGGCCCGGTCGTTCTCGACCTGGCTCAGGAAGGGCACCGACAGGCCGCTGCGCTCGGCCACGACGGCGAGGGTCAGGGACAGCGCACGGCGACGGCGCCGTACGGCCGCGCCCACCCGAAGGGGCTGTTCTTTGTGGTCGCCCATCGCTCCGGCTCCCTCCTTCGCTCGTCGGTCCGCGGTTGTTTCCGCAGCCACATCTGAAGCTGCCTCTGATGAGTTCTCTGCACCCTACGCATGTTCGGCAAACCGTTTCATGCGCCTGTCACATCCACGTCACACAGCGTGCGATCGGACCTCACAGTTCTGGCCAGTGCGCGAGGGTCCGCCGACCCTCGATCAGCACGGGAGTTCTTCTTTACTCTTCAATGCGTGCGCGGTCGACTGTGTTCCCGCCCACATCCAGGGCCGGATCGGGGGGCTTCGTAGCGCTGTGTGGTTGGCCGGATCCTTTTCGTACCGGGACAGCACGAAAAGGTGGGCCCCGCCGCACGAAGGGGGGTACGTGCGGCGGGGCCCACCTCGGGGCGGCGGCCGGTGCCGTCAGGTCACCCGGCCGCCTGGCTTTTCAGTTCTGCCCGCTCTTCTGGTTCTTCGCGACCGGGGCCAACTGGTCGACGAGGCCCGGGTGCTGCTTCAGCCAGGTGCGGACGGCGTCCTGCTCCCCGCCCTTGCCGGACTTCTGGATCTGCGCCTCCAGACCGGTGAGCTGGCTCTCGGTCATCTTGAAGTCCTTCAGCCACTTGCCGACGTCGGGGTTGTCGTCGGCGAAGCCCTTGCGCGCGATGGTGTGCACGGCGTCGCCCTTGCCCCAGGCATTCTTCGGGTCCTTGAGCTTCTTCAGCTTGTAGTCGCTGTACGCCCAGTGCGGCGACCAGAGCGTGACGACGATCGGCTGCTTCTTGGCGTACGCGCGCTTCAGCTCGGCCAGCATCGCCGGGGTGGAGCCGTCGACGACGTCGTAGGAGCCCTGGAGGCCGTACTCCTTGAGGACCTTGGTCTTCAGGAGGCCCATCATTCCGGCGCTCGGTTCGATGCCGGTGATCTTGCCGCCGAACTCGGAGGCGTGGGTCTTGAGGTCCGCGAGGGTGTTGACGTCCTTCACGTACGACGGGACGGTCAGCTCCAGGGACGTGGAGCCGTACCAGCTGCCGAGGTCGTCGAGCTGCTTGCCGTACTTCTTCCAGTACTCGGCGTGCGTGGTGGGCAGCCAGGAGTCGGTCTGGAAGTCGATCTGGCCGGTGGCGAGGCCGGTGTAGAGCGGGCCCGCCGCGTACTGGGTGGTCGTGACCTTGTAGCCGCGCTCCTCCAGGATCTCCTTCCAGAGGAAGGTGGAGGCGATGCCCTCGTCCCAGGGGATGTAGCCGATGGTGATGTTCTTGCCCTTGCCGACGTCGTCGGCGGCGCTCGCCGTCGAGTCGGAGGAGGAGCCGAAGACGCCGATGCCGCTCGCCACCAGGGCGAGGACGACCACGCCGATCACGGCGAACGCGGGGCGGGGGCGGTAGTTCCAGAGCTTGGCGCCGTCGGACGCGCGGGCCTTGGCGGCGGCCCTGCGGCCGAGCGGGGAGATCTGGGTGCCGAGCGCGCTGGTCATGCGGTCGAGGTAGATGGCGAGGACGACGATGCCGACGCCCGCCTCGAAGCCGAAGCCGATGTCGAGCTGGCCGATGGCCTCGTTGACGGCGCCGCCGAGGCCGCCGGTGCCGACCATGCCGGCGATGACGACCATCGACAGGCCCAGCATGATGACCTGGTTGACGCCCGCCATGATCGTCGGGAGCGCGAGCGGCAGTTGGACGCGCAGCAGGGTGTCGCGCGGTGAGGTGCCGAACGCCTCGGCGGCCTCGACGAGTTCGGCGTCGACCTGGCGGATGCCCAGCTCGGTCATGCGGACGCCGGGGGCGAGCGCGAAGATCAGGGTGGCGATGACGCCGGCGGAGGTGCCGAGGCCGAAGAAGAGGATCGCCGGGATCAGCAGCACCATCGACGGCATCGTCTGGAGCAGGTCGAGGGCCGGTCGTACAACCGCGCTGACCGTCTTGGAACGGGCCGCCCAGATGCCCAGCGGGATCGAGATCACCAGCGCGATGACGGTCGCGACGAGGACGAGGGCGAGTGTCGACATGGCCCGGTCCCACAGGTCGAGCGAGTCGATGAGCAGGAACCCGGCGAAGGCCAGGACACCCGCGACCAGGCCGCGCAGCCACCAGGCGATCACGGCGAAGATGCCCGCGAGGATCAGGGGTTCGGGGGCAGTGAGGACCGCGTTGATGCCGTCGTACATGCCCTCGACGACCGTCTTGATCGCGTCGAAGAGCCAGGACATGTGGGCGAGGAGCCAGTCGACACCGGAGTCGACCCAGTCGCCGAGCGGGAGCCTAGGCATGGGCGGTCACCTCCTCCACGGAGTCCCCGCCGAGGAACGCGACAAGGCGTTCCTGCGGTACGACTCCTACGACCTCGTCGGCCTCGTCGACCACCGCGACCGGGTGGGTGAGGCGGGCGCTGATCGCGCACAGCTCGGTGAAGGGGGTGTCCGGGGTGGCGGTCGTGCAGTCGCAGTCGGCCTCGTGGCCGTCGACACCGGTGTCCATGACGGAGCTCGCGGTCAGTACCCGGGAGCGGTCGACGTCCTGGATGAAGGAGGCGACGTAGTCGTTGGCGGGGCGCAGCAGGATGTCCTCGGCGGTGCCGGTCTGCACGATGCGGCCGTCGCGCATGACGGCGATGCGGTCGCCCAGGCGCATGGCCTCGTTGAGGTCGTGGGTGATGAAGACGATCGTCTTCTTCAACGACTGCTGCAGTTCCAGAAGTTGGTCCTGCATGTCCCGGCGGATCAGCGGGTCGAGGGCGCTGAACGACTCGTCCATGAGGAGCAGGTCGGCGTCGGTGGCGAGCGCGCGGGCCAGGCCGACGCGCTGCTGCATCCCGCCGGACAGTTCGTCGGGCCAGGAGTCCTCCCAGCCGGCCAGGCCGCACAGGGCGAGCGCCTCGCCGGCGCGCTTCAGGCGCTCGGCGCGGGGCACGCCCTGCACTTCAAGACCGTAGGCGGCGTTCTCGCGGACGCTGCGGTGCGGGAAGAGCGCGAAGTGCTGGAAGACCATGCTGACCTTGCGGGCCCGGACCTCGCGGAGTTCGCGGTCGCCGAGCGCGGTGAGGTCCTGTCCGTCGAAGAGGACGCGGCCCGCGGTGGGCTCCAGGAGTCCGTTGAGCATGCGCAGGAGAGTCGACTTGCCGGAGCCGGACAGGCCCATGACGACGAAGATCTGTCCCGGCGCGACGGAGAAGGAGGCGTCGATCACGGCGGCGGTGGTGCCGTCGGCGCGCAGTTCCTCCCGGTCGGCTCCTTCGCGGAGCCGTTCGACTGCCTGGTCGGGTCGTCTGCCGAACACCTTGTACAGATGCTCGGCTTCTAGCCTGGCTGACACGCGTACCTCTCGATCGGGGGCAGGACGGGAGCGACGGCGACGGACCCGAGAGTCCCTCGACGGTTGAATGTGCAACCGGCATCGCTCCGACGCCGCGCCTTCCCGGGCTTCCCGGGCGCAAACACAGGAGTGGCCCAGCTCACCAACAGACGGTGTTGGTCCCTCCGGGTGACAGGGAGGGGTGGTCGTCGCGCCGTCGTGCGGCATGATGCGTGGGGTGACCGGACGACTGATGCTCCTCGACACCGCCTCGCTCTACTTCCGCGCCTACTTCGGCGTCCCGGAGTCCGTGAAGGCGCCGGACGGCACGCCGGTGAACGCCGTACGCGGCCTGCTGGAGTTCATCGACCGCCTGGTCAAGGACCACCGCCCCGACCACCTGGTCGCCTGCATGGACGCGGACTGGCGGCCCCAGTGGCGCGTCGACCTGATCCCCACCTACAAGGCGCACCGCGTCGCCGAGGTCCGCGAGAGCGGTCCGGACGAGGAAGAAGTGCCGGACACGCTCTCCCCGCAGGTGCCGATCATCGAGGCCGTTCTCGACGCGGTCGGCATCGCGCGCGTGGGCGTCGAGCCGTACGAGGCCGACGATGTGATCGGCACGTTCACGGCGCACGCGAAGGGCCCGGTCGACATCGTCACCGGCGACCGCGACCTGTACCAGCTCGTCGACGACGCCCGCGGGATCCGCGTCCTGTACCCGATCAAGGGTGTCGGCTCGCTCCAACTCACCGACGAGACGTTCCTGCGCGAGAAGTACGGTGTCGACGGGCGCGGCTATGTGGATCTGGCGCTGCTGCGCGGCGACCCGAGCGACGGTCTGCCGGGTGTCCCCGGGATCGGCGAGAAGACGGCGGCGAAGCTGCTCGCCGAGTTCGGTGACGTGCCCGGGATCATGGCCGCGATCGACGACCCCAAGTCCAAGCTGACCCCCTCGCAGCGCAAGCGGCTCGACGAGTCGCGGCCGTATGTCGCGGTCGCGCCCAAGGTCGTCCGGGTCGCCGACGACGTACCCCTGCCGGATGTCGACACGACGCTCCCGCACGCCCCGCGCGACCCGGAGCTGGTGGGCGCACTGGCGGAGCGGTGGGGGCTGGGCGGATCATTGCAGCGACTGCTCACCACGCTGGGCGCGTAAGCATTGTTATTGCTCTCGCCTTCTTGCCTATCACAAAGAATCTAGTGCTAACTTAGGTAAGCCTAAGCATGGGAATCTGGGAGGCCGTCATGGCAGAACGTCCGGCACGGAAGCCGCGTAAGCCCCACTCCGCGCAGGTCGTCCGCACCGAACGGCTGACTCCCCATATGCAGCGCGTGGTGCTCGGCGGCGAGGGTCTGGCCGACTTCTCGGCGGACACCTGCACCGACCATTACGTGAAACTGCTGTTCCCGGCCGGGGGCGCGGTCTACCCCGAGCCGTTCGACGTGGAGCGCATCCGCGCCGAGTTCCCGCGCGAGCAGTGGCCGGTGACCCGCACCTACACCGTGCGCGCCTGGGACCCCCAGCACCTCGAAATGACCCTGGACTTCGTGATCCACGGCGACGAGGGCCTCGCCGGTCCGTGGGCGACCCGGGTCCAGCCGGGCGAGACCGTCCACTTCATGGGCCCCGGCGGCGCCTACGCCCCCGACGCGGATGCCGACTGGCATCTGCTCGCCGGGGACGAGAGCGCGCTGCCCGCGATCGCCCGGGCGCTGGAGTCGCTGCCCGAGGGCACCACGGCCCACGCCTTCGTGGAGGTCTCCGGGCCCGAGGAGGAGCAGAAGATCGACTCCGACATCGAGGTCGTCTGGCTGCACCGCGGCGACCGTCCGGTCGGCGAGGCGCTGGCCGAGGCCGTCCGGGCGCTGGAGTTCCCCGAGGGCCGGATCCACGCGTTCGTGCACGGCGAGGCGGCCTTCGTGAAAGACCTCCGCGCCCTGCTGCGCGTCGAGTTGGCGATCCCGCGCGAGGACCTGTCGATCTCCGGCTACTGGCGCCTGGGCCACAACGAGGACGGCTGGCAGGCGTCGAAGCGGGAGTGGAACGCGAAGATCGAGGCGGAGCAGGAGGGGGCTACGGCGGCTGCGTAGCGCCGGGGACGGATTCAGGTTCGGAAAAGGGGCGGTGCTTCACGGCACCGCCCCTTCGCCGTGCGCGGGCCGGTCGCGCCGGGCGGTGTGGGGTGTGCCCGTGTGCGGGTGCGCGGTGTGCAGTGTTCCGGCGTGAGGACTTAGGCCCGCCACAGACACCGTGGCGTGACGTGGCCGAAACAGCACCTCCCTAATTTCTGTCACCCGACAGGAATTCCGCTGTCGCCGTCAGGATTCCGCTCTCCTGCGCCGAAGGCAGGTGCCGCCGTGACCACAACAGCCCCCTCCGACGTACGCCCCGATCCGCCGCACTCCCCCTCCCCCGACGACAACTCCCTCGCCGAGTTCGGCTACCGCCAGGAGCTGCACCGCAGCCTCGGCCGGTACGCGTCGTTCGCCGCCGGGTTCTCCTTCATCTCCGTACTGACGACCGTCTTCCAGTTCTTCGCCTTCGGGTACGCGTTCGGCGGCGCCGTCTTCTTCTGGGCCTGGCCGATCGTGCTGGCGGGCCAGTTGCTGGTGGCGGCCTGCTTCGCCGAACTGGCCGCGCGCTACCCGATCTCGGGCGCGATCTACCAGTGGTCGTCCCGCCTTTCCAACGCGACGTTCGGCTGGTTCGCGGGCTGGATCATGGTGATCGGCCAGATCGTGGTCGTGGCGGCGGCGGCGCTGGCCCTCCAGATGGTCCTGCCGGCGATCTGGTCGGGCTTCCAGCTGGTGGGCGGCGACCCGGCACCCACCTCACCGGACGGCGCGGCCAACGCGGCGGTCCTGGGCGTGATCCTGCTGGTCCTGACGACGCTGGTGAACATCCTCGACAACCGCGTGATGTCGGTGATCAACCGGGTCGGCGTGACGGCGGAGATCATCGGCGCGATCCTGATCGTCGTCCTGCTCCTGACCCACTCGAAGCGCACCCCGAGCATCACGTTCCACACCGGCGGCGGCCTGGAGAGCGGCCTGCTCGGCGCGCTGCTGGTCGGCTCGTTCACGGCGGCGTACGTGATGATCGGCTTCGACAGCGCGGGCGAGATGAGCGAGGAGACCCACAACCCCCGCCGCACCGCGCCCCGCACGATCCTCACCGCGCTCACCGCCGCGGGCCTGCTCGGCGGCCTGATCATCCTCGGCGGCCTGCTCGCCGCCCCCAGCCTGACCGACGGTCACCTGGGCGTCGACGGCCTCAGCTACGTCCTCACGAGCAGCCTCGGCGACGGCGTCGGCAAGGCGTTGCTGGCGGACGTGGTGGTGGCGATAGCCGTAGCGACGCTGGCCATCCAGACGGCGGCCTGCCGCATGCTCTTCTCGATGGCCCGGGACGGCCAACTCCCGTTCTCCGCCCGCCTGTCCAAGGTCAACCCTCGCACCGGCATGCCCAGCGCCCCGGCCCTCGTCGTCGGCGTCCTCGCGGCCGCCCTGCTCCTCCTCAACTTCGCCTCCCCGGACGCGTTCCTCGCTATCGGCACGACCTGCATCGTGATGCTGTACCTGGCGTACGCGATGGTGACGGGACCGCTGCTGCTCCGCCGCGTGCGGGGCGAGTTCGAGGTGGAGGGCACGGACGAGACGGGCGCGCGCCTCTTCTCCCTGGGCCGGTGGGGAGTGCCGGTCAACGCCCTGGCCCTTCTCTACGGCCTGGTCATGACCGTCAACCTGGCGTGGCCGCGGGCCGCGGTGTACGACCCGGCGGGCGGGCACTGGTACTTCCAGTGGTTCACGGTGCTGTTCCTGGTCGTCACGGTGGGGGCGGGGTTCGGGTACCGGGCGGTGAGGGCACAACGGGCTCGCTCGGCACAGGAGTTGACCACTTCGGAGGCTGTCCCGGAACCGACGTGACGGCGGTTCGGCCCCGGCCGCGAGGTGGAGTCCTCGGCGCCGGGTGAGGCACGGGCGGCCCGCTCTCGTCGGGCCCCCGTCAGTGCCTCACCCGGCGCCGATCGGGCCGCACATCAGGTTGCCGGGGTCGGCGGGGTCGTCGCTGGTCCAGAACTGGGTCCACAGCAGGGCGAATTCAGGGCGGCTGAGGTAGCCGTCGGCGTCCTGGTCGAGCCGGTCGAAGACACCGCCGGTCGCCACGGGCCGCCCGTGCCAGGTGTCGACGAGACGCTGGTGCTCGCCGCGCGAGATGCGCCCGTCGGCGTTCTCGTCGACCGCGTCGAAGATGGTGTCGGCGGTGGCGGTGACGGCCTCGGGGATGGTCGGCAGGTGGTCCACCATGGCGAGGAGGTCGTCCATGTCGATCCGGCCGTCCCGGTCCGTGTCCACGGTCGCCGACAGATGCTGCCACCAGCCCTTCAGCACGCCGTCCACGCGCGCCGCGAGTTCCGATCCCTCTCTCACGCGCGGCAGGCGGCCCCAGCGGTCCGCCAGGGCCACGAAGTCCGCCTCCTCCAGATAGCCGTTGCCGTCCGCGTCGAACGCCTCGAACATGGCCTGGAGCTTGGTCCGCTGGAACTCGCTGGACATCGCACGTCTCCTCGCTCGCGGTACTGAACTCCCGGTACTCAGGACATGCTTTCCGCCGCCGGCCGCCCCGCAACGGCGCTCGCGCGCACCCCGGCGGGCCCCTGCGCGCCCACGCGCCCCGCCCGATGCGCCGGGTGCCGGTTTGCCCGCGACGGACGGAGTCCCGTTCCCCGGCGACCGTCCACGCCCGTCGCGGGCCGCCCCCGATTCCGTACCCTGGCGGCATGCGCATGCGCCCCACCCTGAGCTGGACCCCCGCGGCGGCGGACCTGCTGCCGGGCACCACCGACCTGGAGCCGGTCGTCGACGCGCTGAGCGCGGGCGGTGTGCTGGTGCTCAGCGGGGCGGGCCTCTCCACGGAGTCGGGCATCCCCGACTACCGGGGCGAGGGCGGGAGCCTGAGCCGGCACACCCCGATGACCTACCAGGACTTCACCGCGAGCGAGCACGCGCGGCGCCGGTACTGGGCGCGTAGCCACCTCGGCTGGCGCACCTTCGGGCGGGCCCGCCCCAACGCCGGACACCTGGCCGTGGCCGCCTTCGCCCGGGACGCCCGCGTCTCGGGCGTGATCACCCAGAACGTCGACGGCCTGCACCAGGCCGCCGGCAGCGAGGGCGTCGTCGAACTCCACGGCAGCCTGGACCAGGTCGTGTGTCTCTCGTGCCGCGCCATCAGCCCGCGCCGCGAACTCGCCCGCCGCCTGGAGGCCGAGAACCCGGGCTTCGACCCGGTCGCCGCCGGGATCAACCCGGACGGTGACGCGGACCTCACCGACGCGCAGGTCGGGGACTTCCGCGTCGTGCCGTGCGCCGACTGCGGCGGCGTCCTCAAACCGGACGTGGTGTTCTTCGGCGAGGCGGTTCCGCCGGAGCGCGTCGAGCACTGCCGGCGGCTGGTCCGCGAGTCGACCGCACTGCTGGTCCTCGGCTCCTCGCTGACGGTGATGTCCGGGCTGCGGTTCGTCCGTCAGGCGTCCCAGGAGGGCAAGCCGGTCCTGATCGTCAACCGGGACCCCACCCGGGGCGACCCGCACGCCCGCACCCGGATCGCGCTGCCGCTGGGCACCGCCCTGACGACCGTCGCCGACCGACTCGGCATCCCGGTCGGCGATCTCCCGGCGTGACCCGGTGACCCGACCGACCGCCTACCCTTGATCGCAATGACCCGAAAACGCCGCATCCCGCCCTCTCCCCTCCCCCAACGCGACGGGGTCGATCCGGTGCGGGTCCGCCTGCCCCCGGTGGATTCCTGGACGACCGTGCGCGAATACCTGGTGGACCGGCTCTCGGGGGCGGGTGAAGGGGTCGTCGACCAGATGATGGACGACGGGCTGTTCGTCGGGGTGGACGGCAGGAGCGTGGCACAACTCCCTTACGAACCCGGCATGTTCGTGTGGTTCCACCGGGACCTGCCCGTCGAGGTACCGGTGCCCTTCCCCGTGGACGTCGTGTACCGCGACGAGCACATCGTCGTCGCCGACAAGCCGCACTTCCTCGCGACCACCCCGCGCGGGAGTCACGTCGTCGAGACGGCGTTGGCGCGGCTGCGCAGAGAGTTGGGGATCCCGGAACTCGGCGCCGCGCACCGCCTCGACCGACTCACCGCCGGACTCGTGCTGTGCACGGTGCGGCCCGAGGAACGGGGCGCGTACCAGGCGCTGTTCAGGGAGAAGCGGGTGCGGAAGGAGTACGAGGCGGTCGCGTCGTACGACTCCGGGCTGGCCCTTCCTACGACCGTGCGCTCCCGGATTCTCAAAGAGCGTGGGGTGATGGCCGCCAGGCAGGTCGAGGGTGAGGTCAATGCGGTCAGTCGCGTTGAGCTGGTCGAGGAGCGGGGGGACGGGCTCGCCCGGTACCGGCTCGTTCCCAGTACCGGGCAGACGCATCAACTGCGCGTCCACATGAGCGCGTTGGGCGTGCCCATTCTCGGTGATCCGCTGTATCCCGTGGTCCACGACCCCGTGCCGGACGGTGATTTCCGGCGACCGCTCCAACTGCTGGCGCGGGCACTGGAGTTCACCGATCCGGTCACGGGGGCCGAGCACCGGTTCCGTAGCGGGCGGGTGCTCGAAGCCTGGTCCTCGTACGCGGACTGGGCCGGTCAGTAGCCCCGCCACCACCTCAGGAACCGCTGCCACGCCCCGAGTTGGTGTACCGGTTCGGGCGTCGCGACCGGCTCCGGCGGAGCCATCACCTCGACGGGTTGCGGCACAGCGGCCGCCGTCGGCTGCGGGTCGGACGGCATGCCGACGTGCCAGGTGTGGCGGGGTTGCGGGACCGCCGCGTGGCCCGGTTTCTCCGAGACGTCCTGCGGGGGCTTCGGGGCGAACTGCACCGGCAGTTCCACCAGGTGGCGGGAGGCGATGGACGAGGTCCAGCTCAACTCGTCCTCGTCGCAGTCGAGTTCGATGTCCGGGAGCCGCATCAGCAGCGCGTCCACGCCGGTGTCGGCGATGGCGCGGCCGATGTCCTGGCCGGGGCACTCGTGCGGGCCGCCGCCGAAGGCCAGGTGGGAGCGGTTGCCCATCATGTTGGCCTTGAGGTCGGGGCGCACCCGGGGGTCGACGTTGCCCGGCGCCGGCGCGAACAGCAGTCCGTCGCCCTTGCGGATGCGCTGGCCGCCCAACTCCGTGTCCTGCTTGGCGAAGTAGGCGAACACCGTGCTGAACGGCGGCTCGTCCCACAGGGACTGCTCGACCGCCTCCGGCACCGTCATCTGCCCGCCGTTGAGCTGGGCGCGGAAGCGCGGGTCGGTGATGACCATGCGCAGCGCGTTGGCGAGGAGGTTGGTGGTGGCCTCGTAGGCGGCGAAGAGGACGAGCCGCAGGTGCTCCCTGACCTCGTCGTCGCTGAGCCCCGCCGGGTGCATGACGAGGTGGCTGGTGAAGTCGTCGGCGGGTTCGGCCCGGCGCAGCGCGGTGAGCCGGGTCAGCGCGTCCATGACGTACTGGTGGCTGGTGATGGCGGTCGCGGTGCCCTTGAGGGCGTCGCGGGCGGCCTCCACCATCTGCTCGTTGTACTCGTCGGGCATGCCGAGGATCTCGCACAGCACGGCCATCGGCAGGTGTTCGCAGAACTGGCCGACGAGTTCGGCGTGGCCCTGCTCGCAGAAGGTGTTGGCGAGGATCTGGGTGTAGCGGTTGATGTGCCGACGGATACCGCGCGGGTCGATGGTCGACATGGCGCCGGTGACCGCGCCGCGCAGCCGCAGGTGTTCGTCGCCCTCGGCGTGCGAGGCGATGGGCTGCCAGGCGATGTGCGGCATCAGCGGGTGGTCGGGCTTGACCATGCCCTCGCGCAGCGGCGTCCAGATCCGGCTGTCCCGGCTGAACTGCGAGGGCGTACGCACCATGTGCAGGTTCTCGGTGTGGCCGAGGACGACCCAGATCGGTACGTCGTCGTGGAGCAACACCGGTGCCACGGGGCCGTGTTCGGCGCGGAGTTTCTCGTAGAGGGCGCCCAGGTCCGCCGCTTCGGGGCCGTACAGCCGGTGCAGTCCCCCGGGCCCCTGGCCGTGCGCGGGGCAGCCGGGCGGCGGACCGAGCCTGGTGTCGTCCGTGTCGGTCAGGGAGTGAGGTTCAGGCGTCACAGTGATCGCTCCGAAAACTGAAGTGGATCCGGTGTCGGGGGAGTTGGGCGGTTCAGGTCAGTGAGCCCGTCATCGCCAGGGAGTGCAGGAAGCGCATCAGGGTCATCAGGACGTCCCGGCTGGAGGCACGGCGGCGCGCGTCGCACTCGATGATGGGGATGTCCGGGGACAGGTCGAGCGCCGTGCGCAGGTCTTCGATGGGGTAATGCGGGCCGTCCGGGAAGGAGTTGACGGCGATCACGAACGGCACCCCGCGCTCCTCCAGCCGTCCTATGACGTCGAAGCTGACTTCGAGGCGCCGTGTGTCGATCAGCACCACCGCGCCGAGCGCGCCCTCGAACAGCCCGTTCCACAGGAACCAGAAGCGTTCCTGGCCCGGGGTGCCGAACAGGTACAGCACCAGTTGGTCGGTGATGCTGATGCGGCCGAAGTCCATCGCGACGGTGGTGGCCGTCTTGCTCTCCGAGCCGTAGTTGTCGTCGACGCCGACGCCGGCCTGCGTCATGGTCTCCTCGGTGGTCAGCGGCCTGATCTCGCTGACCGAACCGACCATGGTCGTCTTGCCGACCCCGAAGCCGCCGACGATCACGATCTTCACCGCGGCCTGGGCCGTGTGCGGGAGATGGTCCTCGGTGCGAGGGCCCGTGATGGTGTCAGAGCTTTTGAAGTCCATGCATCACCGCTTCGAGGAGGGAACGGTCGGGGAGCGCCTGGCGGACGATCGGGGCGCGCGCCTGCACCAGTTCGGCCGTCAGCAGCTCGGTGAGCAGGACGGTCACCACGCTGTACGGCAGGTTGAGATAGGCCGACAGCTCGGCCACGGACAGGGGGGCGATACAGAGCCCGAGCAGGGCCGCCTGCTCGGGAGTGGCCGACTGCGGCGCGTCGGAACGCGCCACGATCAGGGTGACCAGGTCGAGTTCGGCCCGGTCACCGTCCTCGGTCGCGCCGGTGAGCACGTACAGCCGCTCCGGGATCTTCCCTTCGCCCTGTTTCTTCCCGGGTTCGGGCGGCGGTTTCTCCGCGGGTTGTCGCCGCTGGCGTTGCGGAGGAGTCATACGGTCTGCCCGTTGCGCCTCGGCGGGCTGGTGAGGTGGGCGCCGATTCTGACGACGAGGTCACGCATGCGGTTGCTCATCAGGCCGGGTTCGGCGACCACGTCGGACAGGACGGCCAGGTAGGCGTTGGCGCCCGCAGCCATCAGATAGAAGTAGCCGCCGTTGATCTCGATGATGACCATCTTCATCCGGCCGTCGCTGCCCGGGATCTCGGAGGCGACGGCACCCGCCAGGCTCTGCAGTCCGGCACAGGCCGCGGCGACGCGGTCGGCCGCGTCCGGATCGCCGCCGTAGCGGGCGATGCGCAGCCCGTCGGCGGACAGGACCACGATCTGCTGGATGCCGGGCACGCCGTCGGCGAGATCCTTCAGCATCCAGTCGAAGTTGGCTCGCTGCTGGATCACTTGAGGTCCCCCTCGTCGTCGGCCTCGACACGGGCCGGCTCGGTCTTCTGGGTGAAAGCGGTCGGGTCCGGGTCACCCTTGAGGCCTTCCATGAACGCCTCGACCCACAGGCCCGGTTCGGGTTCGTCCTTCTTCTCCGGCTCGGGCTCGGGCGTGCCCCAGGCGGAGCGGGCCTCCCGTGCGGCGGCCTCGGCGCGCTCGGCGGCGGCCTGTTCGGCGTACCGCTGCGCGAGCGGGACCTTGACCCGGCTGCGGCGCTGCGGCAGGCCGCCCGCCGTCCACTCGGTGACCTCGGGAACCTCGTCCTCCATGCTCACCGAGGCCGGGATGCGCGGGCTCGTGGGTCGGCGCCGCTTGATCGTGCGCTTGGGACCGTCGACCGCGCCGAGCTCCGCCTTGGGCAGGGCGGTGGCGCCGATGCCGTGGGCGAGTCCGGGCGCGGTGCCGGGGGTGAGCATCTCGCTGGGCACGATGAGGACGGCACGGACGCCGCCGTACGCCGAGGCGCGCAGCGAGATCTGCATGTTGTACGTCGCGCAGAGCCGCCCGACGACGGCGAGACCCAGGCGCGGGCTCTCGCCCAGGTCCTGGAGGTCGGTGCCGGCCTTGGCGCGCTCCAGCATGCCCTCGGCCCGGGCCCGCGACTCCTCGCTGAGGCTGACGCCGCCGTCCTCGATCTCGATGGCGACACCGGTCTGCACCTCTACGGCGGTGACGTGCACCTTGGTCTGCGGGGGCGAGTAGCGCGTGGCGTTGTCGAGGAGTTCGGCCGCCGCGTGGATGACCGGCTCGACGGAGATGCCGCGGATGTTGACCTTGGCGATGGAGTGCAGCTCGATGCGCCGGTACTCCAGGATGCGGGACATCGCGCCGCGCAACACGCTGTACAGCGGCACCGGTTCGGGCCACTGACGGCCCGGGCGGCCACCGCCGAGCACCGAGATGGAGTCGGCGAGACGGCCGATCAGCGCGGTGCCGTGGTCGATGCGCAGGAGGTCGTCGAAGACCTCGGGGTTACGGCCGTGGTCCTCCTCCATCTCCCGGAGTTCCTTGGCCTGTTGGTGGACGATGGCCTGGACACGGCGGGCGATGCTGACGAAGGAACGCTGCGCGGAGTCACGCATGTTCTCCTCGCGCTGCACGATGTTGAGCACGGTCCTCAGCAAGTCGCGCTGCGGCTGGGGAAGTTGCCGCCAGTCGGGATCGGCGTCGACGACTTGCCGAATCACCTCTCCGGGGGATTCTCCACTGCTGAGCCGGTAGAGCGTGGCGGGCAGGATCTCCTTGCCGAGCCGGAGCATCTCCGTGTTCTGGTCGGCCAGCCGCCGTTCCAGATACGCAGCGTGACGGTCATGCTGGGCGCGCAGGTCCCGCAGGTTGCGTCCGCGGCGTACCGCTTCGGCGGCCGTCACGATCACCAGAAGGGTGGCGACGGCTCCGCACCAGCCGACGGCGATCCGGGCGGGCCCCGCCACCAGGGCGACGGCGGCCCCGGTCGCCGCGGCCATCACTATGGCAGGCGGCAACAGCACGCGCGCGTAGGGAAGTTCACGGCCACCGGGGGGCGATTGAACACTCACCATGTATGCCCTCTAAAGACAGGTCGGCTGGGGGGATGGGGGAAATCCGGGGGGAGCTTCTGTATCTTTTGCATGTTTGGGAACAAGCGCACGAATACAGCCCAACTCGGTGCGCTGCGGGCGAGCTTAGTCCGACCGGATCACCGCTGTGTCATATTCAGCAAGCCCCTGAAAAGGGACACGGAAGGGGAGTACCCTCAGCCCATTTACACGCTGTGGCTTCAATCGCACACAGCGAGTCACGGCGAACGGGCATACGAAAATCACTCACCGTAATGAGTGAAGCCCCGGTTCCGGCTCGGGTTCAGCCCGAAATCCGGCTCAGATGCCCGCGATGCGCAACGCGGCGTCGGCCGTCGCCTCCGCGAAGGCGGACACCGGCCGCTCGGGATCGGAACGGTGCACGAGGATGACACCCTCGATCAGCCCGAACACCAGATCCGTCCGCAGCTCCAACTCGCTCTTGGCGAGCGCGCCACCGGCCGCGGTCGCGGCGAGCAACTGCCGGTAGGCGTCCTTGAGTTCGGCACGAACGGCATGAAAACCGGCGAACCGCTCGGCGCGTACTTCGGGCAGCAGATACAGCCCGCCGAGGTTGTGCGAACCCCCGCACAGCAGCTCGACGTCGGTGCGGCACAGCTCCCACAGCCGACCCTCGGCCGGGCTCGCGTCGTCCGCGAGGAGTTCCCGGGCGTACGTCAGCGAGGGCGTGACCGTGGACTCCAGCAGGTCCGCGAGCAGCTCCTCCTTGCCGGAGACGTAGTGGTACATCGACGCCTGCCGCATGCCCGCGCGCTCGGCGACGGCCCGGGTGGTGGTGGCGGCGTAGCCCCGGGTGGTGAACAACTCGGCGGCGGCGGCGAGGAGTTCGGCACGCGGGGACAGTCCACTGTCCGGCCGCTGATCGGCCCGCGGCCTGCCGACCCGGCGGCCCCCCTGTGCACCTGGTGTCCCCATGCGTTCGATCCTCGCACACGGCCCCGCACGGCGACCCTCCACCGAACGCCGGGTGATCTTCGTGAGGGCTCGGTAACCGACCGGCAACACCCGGGCAATCCCGGCGACCCCACGGCCTCCTAATTTCTGTCGAGCGACAGAAATGCCGCACGACCACGACGTCCCCGCAGCCGGAGGTCCCCCGCGATGGCGACAGCGACCACTTACGGAGCCCGCGACCACGCCCGCGCCCAGGAGGGCACCCGGGCCGAGGCGATGCCCGTCGTCCCGGCCGGCGACTGGCCGGCCCCGCCCTGCGAGGCGGGCCACCTGGTGTGGGCCGAGACGGTCGCGGGCGGCAACTACACCCACCGCGTCCTGGCCCGCGGCACCGAGCTCCGCCTGACCGACCTGCGCGGCGACGCCTGCGCCCACCTGCTCCTCTACGCGGCCGACCGCCCGTGGGAGCGCCTGAACGTCGCCGACACGGTCAAGGTCCAGTGGAACGCCTACCTCGGCGAGGGCCAGCTCCTCCTCTCCGACCAGGGCCGCGTCCTCGCCTCCCTCGTCGCCGACACCTCCGGCCGGCACGACGCGCTGTGCGGCACCTCCACCCTGGTCCGCAACACCGAGCGCTACGGCGACGGCACCCCGCAGTCCGACTCCCCCGCCGGGCGGGAGCTGTTCAAGCTCGCGGCCGCCAAGAACGGCCTGGAACCACGGGACTTGCCGCCCTCGCTCTCCTTCTTCCAGGGCGTCGAGGTCCGCGACGACGGCTCCCTCGACTTCACCGGCTCGACCGGCCCCGGCGGCAGCGTGACCCTGCGCGCCGAACAGGACGTGACCGTACTGCTCGCGAACGTCCCGCACCCGGCCGACCCGCGCGACGACTACGTCAACTCCCCGCTGGAGGTGCTGGCTTGGCGCGCCGAGGCGACCAAGCCGGGCGACCCGCTGTGGGAAGCCACGCCCGAAGGCCGCCGCGCCTTCCTCAACACCGCCGAATTCCTTGCCGCGAGGGGGCTCATATGAAGACCGAGGACGCACCGGCCGTGAAGACGGTGGAAGTACCGGCCCGCGCTGCCTGGTCCGCCATCATCCGCACCGGCGAGACCCTCACCATCACCGACCTGCACGGCAACCAGGCCGTCGACTTCCTCGTCTACGACGCCCACGACACGTCGGTCCGCTACAGCGCCCCCGACACGATCCACGCCCAGGGCAACCTCTTCCTGACCACCGGCAGCGTGCTGATGTCCAACGAGCACACCCCGCTGATGACGGTCACGGACGACGAGGTGGGCCGCCACGACACGGTCGGCGGCGCCTGCTCCAAGGAGTCCAACACCCTGCGCTACGGCCACCACACCTGGTCGCAGCACGCCTGCGTCGACAACTTCCTTGCGGAGGGCGCCCGTTACGGCCTCGGCAAGCGTGACCTGGTCTCCAACATCAACTGGTACATGAACGTGCCGGTCGAGAAGGACGGCACCCTCGGCATCGTCGACGGCCTCTCCGCCCCGGGCCTCAAACTGACCCTGCGCGCCGAACGCGACGTCCTCGTGCTGGTCTCCAACTGCCCCCAGATCAACAACCCTTGCAACGGCTTCGAGCCGACGGCAGTGGAGATGACGATCACCGGGGCCGCCGCCCAAGGGGATGCCGGATGACCTTCGACACGCTGCTGATCGCCAACCGGGGCGAGATCGCCGTCCGCATCATCCGCACGGCCCGCGAACTCGGCCTGCGCACGGTCGCGGTGTACTCCGACGCCGACCGCGCGGCACCCCACGTACGCCTCGCCGACGAGGCGGTACGACTCGGCCCGGCCCCCGCCAAAGAGTCGTACCTGGACGCCGACTTGGTGTTGAAGGCGGCCAAGGACACGGGCGCGGGCGCGATCCACCCGGGCTACGGCTTCCTCTCCGAGGACGCGGCCTTCGCACGGCGCTGCGAGGACGCCGGGATCGTGTTCGTCGGCCCGACTCCCGCGCAGTTGGAGCTGTTCGGCGCGAAACACACGGCACGAGCGGCAGCCGAGGCGGCGAGTGTCCAACTGGCGCCAGGCACAGGCCTGTTGGCGGACCCGGACGAGGCGCTCACCCAAGCAGCCCTGATCGGCTACCCCGTCATGCTGAAGGCGACCGGCGGAGGCGGCGGCATCGGCATGTCGGCCTGCCACTCCCCCGCCGAACTCACCGAGTCCTGGGACCGGGTGCAGCGCGTGGCCGCCGCCTCCTTCTCCTCGGCCGGCGTCTTCCTGGAACGCCTCGTCGAACACGCCCGCCACGTCGAGGTCCAGGTCTTCGGCGACGGCAAGGGCAAGGTCGTCACCTTCGGCGACCGCGACTGCTCCCTCCAACGCCGCAACCAGAAAGTGGTGGAGGAAGCCCCCGCACCGGGCCTCCCCGACCACATCCGCACCCAACTGGCCACCTCAGCGCGCGACTTGTGCGCCTCGGTCGGCTACCGCTCCGCAGGCACCGTCGAGTTCGTCTACGACGCGAGGCGCGAGGAGGCCTACTTCCTGGAGGTCAACACCCGTCTCCAGGTGGAACATCCGGTCACCGAGGAGGTCTACGGCGTCGACCTGGTCGCCTGGATGCTACGGCTGGCCCAGGGCGAGCCCGACGTCGTCCGCGACCCGGGCTCCCCACGCGGCCACGCCGTCGAGGCCCGCGTCTACGCCGAGGACCCGTCCCGCGAACACCGGCCCAGCGCGGGCCTGTTGACCCGGGTCGAGTTCCCGGAGGGCGTCCGCGTCGACGGCTGGGTGGAGACCGGCACCGAGGTGACGACGTCGTACGACCCGATGCTCGCGAAGGTCATCGCCTACGGCCCCGACCGCGCCCACGCGCTCAGGCGCCTCGACGAGGCACTGGCCCGCACCCGAGTGGACGGCATCGAGACGAACCTGGGCCTGGTCCGGGCGGCGCTGGCGGAACCGGACTTCCGCACGGCAACCCACTCCACGGCAACACTCACCACCGTCACGGACCCCACCCCCCGCATCGAGATCGTCTCCGGCGGCACCCTCACCACCGTCCAGGACTGGCCGGGCCGTACCGGCTACTGGCAGGTCGGCGTACCCCCGTGCGGCCCGATGGACGACCTCTCCTTCCGCCTCGGCAACCGCGCGCTCGGCAACGAGGAGGGCACCCCCGGCCTCGAATGCACCCTCCAGGGACCGACGTTGAGGTTCACGCACGCCACCACGGTGTGCGTGACGGGCGCCCCGGCACCGGTGACGATCGACAACACCCCGGTCCCGCAGTGGGAACCGGTGACGGTACCGGCGGGCGCGGTCCTGGAGATCGGCACTCCCGCCGAACACGGTCTGCGCACCTACGTGTTGTTCGCGGGCGGCCTGGACGTGCCGGCCTTCCTCGGCAGCGCGAGCACCTTCACCCTGGGCCGCTTCGGCGGCCACGGCGGACGGGCCCTGCGCACGGGTGACGTCCTGCACGGCGGCACGAGCACCGAGGGCACACCCGTACCCACCGCCGACCGCCCAACTTTCGGCGCCGTATGGGATGTTGCGGCGGTCGAAGGCCCGCACGCGGCACCGGAGTTCTTCACCCAGGACGACATCCACGACTTCTACGCGGCCGACTGGAAGGTCCACTTCAACTCGGCCCGCACCGGCGTCCGCCTGGTCGGCCCGAAGCCCCGCTGGGCCCGAACGGATGGCGGCGAGGCGGGCCTGCATCCGTCCAACATCCACGACACCCCGTATTCGGTGGGCGCCGTCGACTACACGGGCGACATGCCGGTCCTGCTCGGCCCCGACGGCCCGTCCCTGGGCGGCTTCGTCTGCCCGGCGACGGTCATCACCCAAGAGCGCTGGAAACTGGGCCAGTTCAGGCCAGGTGACACCGTCCGCTTCCTCCCGGTGAACGTCGACGGCTCACCCCGCCCCGCCATCGTGGACGGCGGCATCCTGGCGCGGGACGGAGACGTCACCTTCCGCCGCAGCGGCGACGACAACCTCCTCGTCGAATTCGGCCCCATGCAACTGGACTTGGCACAACGCATGCGGGTCCACGCCTTGATGGAGGCGGTGGCGGAGGCCGACTTCGAGGGCGTCACGGACCTCACTCCAGGCATCCGCTCACTCCAGATCCAAACGGACCCGACCCGCCTCCCCCAGTCCGAACTCCTGTCCTCCGTAAGGGAGATAGCAGCTTCCCTACCCCCCACCGACCAACTGATCGTCCCCTCCCGCACGGTCCACCTCCCCCTCTCCTGGGACGACCCGGCAACACGCGAGGCGATCGCCCGCTACATGGCAGGCGTCCGCGACGACGCCCCCTGGTGCCCCTGGAACATCGAGTTCATCCGCCGCGTGAACGGCCTGGACTCGGTCGAGGACGTCTACGGCACGGTCTTCGACGCGGAGTACCTCGTACTGGGCCTGGGAGACGTCTACTTGGGCGCGCCGGTGGCAACCCCTCTGGACCCGCGCCACCGCCTGGTCACCACCAAATACAACCCGGCCCGCACCTGGACCGCCGAGAACTCGGTCGGCATCGGCGGGGCGTACCTCTGCATCTACGGCATGGAGGGCCCCGGCGGCTACCAGTTCGTGGGCAGGACGACCCAAGTCTGGTCGGGGTGGCAGCAACGCGGCGCGTTCGAACCGGGCTCCCCGTGGCTGCTCCGCTTCTTCGACCGCATCAAGTGGTACCCGGTGGAACCGGACGAACTCCTCGAACTCCGGGCCGACATCACCTCCGGCCGCTTCGTCCCGCGCATCGAGGAGGGCACGTTCTCGCTCGCCGAGTACGAGTCCTTCCTCACCGAGAACGCCGAGTCCATCGCGGAGTTCAGGTCCCGCCAGCAGACGGCGTTCGGCGCGGAACGCGATGCCTGGGAGGCGGCGGGCGAGTTCACGCGTGCGGAGGCGGCAGCCGCCCCGGCACCAGCGCAGGCCGAGGTGACGATCCCGGCGGGCGGACGCCTCGTGGAAGCCGAATTCGCCGCGTCCGTCTGGCAGTTGAACGTGGAGCCGGGCGACGAGGTGACGGCGGGCCAACCCCTCCTCGCCCTGGAGGCGATGAAGATGGAGTCCAGGGTCCACGCCCCGATGGCCGGCGTGGTGACCGAGATCCTGGCCAGGCCCGGCGACCAGGTCGAGGCGGGAACGGCGTTGCTGGTCCTGGCCCCCGCAAGCTGAGCCCGGACGTCGAACCCGCGAGCCGAACCGCAAGGAGCAAGAAGAGATGTCGAGCATCGTGTCCCGAGTCCGCGCCGCCTACGCCCGCATCGAGGCGGTGAACCGCCCCGAAATCTGGATCGACCTGCGCCCGCAGACGGAGGTCGAGCAAGAGGCAAAGACGTTGGACGCGCGCGTGGCGGCGGGCGAGCAACTCCCCCTCGCGGGCCGCCTGTTCGCGGCCAAGGGCAACATAGACGTCCACGGCCTACCCACGACGGCAGGCTGCCCGGCATACGCCTACGAGCCGACGACCGACGCCCCGGTGGTGGCCCGCCTTCGCGCGGCGGGCGCGATCGTGCTCGGCACCACGAACCTCGACCAGTTCGCCACGGGCCTGGTCGGCACCCGCTCCCCGTACGGCGCGGTCCGCAACGCGTACGACCCGGAACGGATCAGCGGCGGCTCCAGCGCGGGTTCGGCGGTTGCCGTGGCACTCGGCATCGTCGACTTCGCCCTCGGCACGGACACGGCGGGCTCGGGCCGGGTCCCCGCCGCCTTCAACGGCATAGTCGGCCTGAAGCCCACCCGGGGCCTGGTCCCGACGGCGGGCGTGGTCCCGGCCTGCGCCTCGATCGACTGCGTGACGGTCTTCGCCCGCACCCTCCCCGAGGCCGAACAGGCCCTGTCCTTCATGACCTCCCCACCAACCCGCGCCCTCCCGCCCCTCTCCCAACGCGCCCCGGGCCCCTGGCGCATAGCGGTCCCGCCACGAGACCAACTGGGCGAGTTGGACGAGGGCTGGGCGGAGGCCTACGAGGAGGCAGTAACCCGCCTCTCCAACGCGGGCGCCGAGATCCGCACCCTGGACCTCACCCCGTTCACGGAGGCGGCGGCGATGCTCTACGAGGGCGCGTTCGTGGCGGAGCGCTACACAGCGGTAGGGGCATTTGTCGACAAGGCAATAGCGGACGGCACGGAGGGCCTGGACCCCACGGTCACCGGCATCATCACCCGAGCCCGAGACATCCCGGCCCACCAGCTGTACTCGGACGAGGAACGCCTGGCCGCCCTACGAGCCCAAGCCCTCTCCGAACTGGCAGACGCAGACGCCCTGTTGCTCCCGACAACCCCGGGCCACCCCACCCTTGCCGAGGTAGCGGCCAACCCCCTCGGCGCCAACGCCCGCCTGGGCCGCTTCACCAACTCCACGAACCTCTTCGACCTGGCGGCGGCAGCAGTCCCGTCCGGCGAGGTGAACGGGTTGCCCTTCGGCGTCATGCTGATCGGCCCGGCATTCACGGACGACCGCCTGGGACAGATAGCACGCGAGCTGAATCCCTCGGTGCAACTGGCAGTAGTAGGAGCCCACTTGACGGGTCAGCCCCTGAACCCCCAACTCCTGTCCCTGGGCGCCCGTTTGGACCGAACGACCACGACGGCCCCGGTCTACCGCTTGCATGCCCTGGCAACAACTCCACCCAAGCCGGGTTTGGTTCACGTCGGCGAGGGAGGAGCGGCGATAGAGACAGAGGTATGGCACCTACCGGCAGAAGGCCTGGGCCGCCTACTGGCAAGCCTGCCCCGCCCAATGACGCTGGGCAGCGTAGAACTGGCGGACGGCACAAGGGTGCCGGGCTTCCTCTGCGAACCGGCAGCGCTGACAGACGCAGAGGACATCACCAGCTACGGCGCCTGGCGAACCTACCTGGACCGGTGAGTTTTTAGGGGCGCGGAGAACTGCGCGACCAGCCACAACGCACCCGCGCCCGCCCCCAAACCGCTACCCCACGGACGAGTAGGCCACAACCCCCCGCAGCAACAACTCAACAGCCTTCCGCGCATTCTTGGCCACGGTAGAAGACGCCTCCCCACCAGTAACCGGCGCCGCAGCAGAGATCTGCCCCAACACATCGATCACCTGCTTGCACCACCGAACAAAGTCCCCGGCCGGCATCTCCACTTCCCGAAGAACCTCGTCCAACCCCTTCCCACTGGCCCACATATACGCGGCCCAGGCAAACCCAAGATCAGGCTCCCGCTGCCCAACCCCCTCGGTCTGAGTGATCCGGAAATCCTCCTCAAGGGCATCAAGCCGCCCCCAGATCCGCACCATCTCCCCGAGCGCGGCCTTGGCCGCACCGGACGGCACCTTGGGCACAGTCGCATCGTCACTGACCCGAGCCTCGAACACCAACGCAGAGACACACGCGGCAAGTTCGGCAGGAGAAAGCCCCTCCCAAACCCCTTCACGCAGACACTCACTGGCGAGCAGATCAAGCTCGCCGTACAGCCGGGCAAGCCGCTTCCCGTGCTCGGTGACTTCGTTGCCCCGCAGATAATCCAGTTCGGTCAGCAGCGCAACGATCCGATCGAAGGTCCGGGCGATCGTGTTCGTCCGCCCCTCGATCCGCCGCTCCAACTGCGTCGTGTCCCGCTGCAGCCGGTGATACCGCTCGGCCCACCGCGCGTGATCCTCACGGTCGCTGCACCCATGACACGGATGCGCCCGGATCGCCGTACGCAACCGCGCGATCTCCCGGTCGTCCGCGGCCTGCGACCGCTGCTTGCGGGCCCGCTCCGGCGGAATGTGCCCGGCCTTGGTGCGCAGCGCGGAGGCGAGGTCCCGACGGGACTGCGGGGAACGGGCGTTGAAGGACTTCGGGATCCGCATCCGGTCCAACGCCTCGACGGGGACGGGGAAGTCCATCGACGCGAGCCGCTTCACCTGCCGTTCCACCGTCAGAACCAGCGGACGCGGCCCGTCATGCTGCTCGAATCCGCGATGCCCGTTGGAACGCCCGGCGGGCAGCCCCGGGTCCAGCACCAGTGCCAGGCCCGCGTACTTGCCGGTCGGGACATGGATGATGTCGCCCGGCTTGAGCTTCTCCAGCGCGACGGCGGACTCGGCGCGCCGGAGCGCCACGCCCTGCCGGGCCAGCTCGGTCTCGCGGTCCTTGAGCTCGCGACGCAGCCGCATGTAGTCGTCGAAGTCGCCCAGGTGGCAGGTCATGGAGTCCTTGTAGCCCTCCAGGCCCTCCTCGTTGCGCTGCACCTGCCGTGAGATCCCGACGACCGACTTGTCCGCCTGGAACTGCGCGAAGGACGTCTCCAGCAGCTCCCGCGACCGGTGCCGCCCGAACTGCTCGACGAGGTTGACCGCCATGTTGTACGACGGCTTGAAGCTGGAGCGCAGCGGATACGTACGCGTGCCGGCCAGTCCCGCGAGGTGCTCGGGGCTGATCCCGCGCTGCCACAAGACGACGGCATGGCCCTCGACGTCGATACCGCGGCGGCCGGCCCGGCCGGTCAGCTGGGTGTACTCGCCGGGGGTGATGTCGGCGTGCTGCTCGCCGTTCCACTTGACGAGCTTCTCCAACACCACCGAGCGCGCGGGCATGTTGATGCCGAGCGCCAGCGTCTCCGTCGCGAACACGGCCTTGACGAGCCCGCGCAGGAACAGCTCCTCGACGACCTCCTTGAACGTCGGCAGCATGCCCGCGTGGTGGGCCGCGATACCGCGCTCCAGGCCTTCCAGCCACTCGTAGTACCCGAGGACATGCAGGTCCTCGTCCGGGATGGACGCCGTGCGCTCCTCGACGAGCGCCCGCACCTTCTCCCGCGCCTCGTCGTCGTTGAGCCGCAGCCCGGCGTACAGACACTGCTGTACGGCGGCCTCGCAGGCGGCGCGGCTGAAGATGAACGTGATGGCGGGCAGCAGGTCCTCGTTGTCCAGCCGCTCGATGACCTCGGGGCGTCCCGGTGTCCACACCCGCGAGCGCGATCTGCGCTCCCGCTCCCGGTCGGCCTCGCGCATGGCACGGCCGCGCTTGCGGTCCTGGTACGAGGGGCGCTGGGCCTCCATGCGGGCCAGGCGGGTGAGGTCGGGGTTGACGGCCTTCTTGCTGCCCTCGCCCTCCTCGAAGAGGTCGTACATCCGCCGCCCGGCGAGCACGTGCTGGAACAGCGGCACGGGCCGGTGCTCGGAGACGATCACCTGGGTGTCGCCGCGGACGGTGTCGAGCCAGTCGCCGAACTCCTCGGCGTTCGACACGGTCGCCGAGAGCGAGACCAGGGTCACCGACTCGGGGAGGTGGATGATCACCTCTTCCCATACGGCGCCGCGGAAGCGGTCGGAGAGGTAGTGCACCTCGTCCATGACCACGTAGCCGAGGCCGAGGAGGGTCTGCGAACCGGCGTACAGCATGTTGCGCAGCACCTCGGTGGTCATGACGACCACCGGGGCTTCGGAGTTGACGCTGTTGTCACCGGTGAGCAGGCCGACCTTGTCCGCGCCGTAACGGCGGCACAGGTCGGCGTACTTCTGGTTCGACAGCGCCTTGATGGGCGTGGTGTAGAAGCATTTCTTGCCCTGCTGGAGGGCGAGGTGGACGGCGAACTCGCCGACGATCGTCTTGCCGGAGCCGGTGGGCGCCGCGACCAGCACGCCCTTCCCCGCTTCGAGCGCCTGGCAGGCCTCGATCTGGAAGGGGTCGAGACCGAAGTCGTACATCTCGCGGAAGTCCGCGAGCGCGGTGGCCTGCTCGGCTGCCCGCAGGCGGGCTGCCGCGTACCGCTCGGCCGGGGAGAGGTCCTCTGTCATCGTGCTTTCGAGCGTACCGGGCGCCACTGACAACAGGACGATCATTATCCGTTCCCACGGGTCCTCCACACACGGAGACCGGCCGCCCGCACTGCGGGAACGGCCGGTCTCGGCGGTGATGTGGGGAGGTGCTCAGGTCACGTCGTCATAGCCGTTGACCCGGTCGGAACCCGTGCCGCTCGCCTGCTCGGGCAGGGCTGCCCGGCCGGCCGAGACGGTCTCGACGTCGCCGATGTCCTCGGGGGTGAGATCCAGGTCCGAGGCCTCGTCGTCGTCCGGTCCCTCCGCCTCGCGACGGCGCTTGCGCCGGTCGTTGAGCAGGGAGAAGACGACCGCGCCGAAGTACAGCACCCAGATCGGGCCGGCCAGCGCCAGCATGGTCAGCGGGTCGGTGCTGGGGGTGGCGACGGCCGCGAAGACCGTGATGCCGAGGATCATCGCGCGCCACCAGCCGAGCATCCGCTTGCCGGTCAGCGCGCCCGTGAGGTTGAGCATGATCAGCAGCAGCGGCAGCTCGAAGGAGAGGCCGAAGACCAGCACCATGCGCGTGACCAGGTCGAGCAGATCGTCCAGCGGCAGCAGGTTGTTGACGTCCTTCGGCGTGAAGCCGATCAGGACCTTCGCCGTGGTGGGCAGCACCTTGTAGGCGAAGTAGGCGCCGCCGAGGAACAGCGGGACGCCGGTGCCGACGAAGGAGAGCGCGTACTTCTTCTCGTTCTTGTGCAGGCCCGGGGCGATGAAGCCCCAGAGCTGGTACAGCCAGACCGGGGAGGCCAGGACGACACCGGCCATCAGGGACACCTTCAACGCCAGCGTGAACGGTGTCAGCAGACCGTTGATCGTGATCTGCGCACACTGGTGGGTCTTGTCGCCCGCCTTCTGGAGTTCCTCGAAGGTGGAGGCGCAACCGACCGAGTCCAGCACCGGCTTGGTGATGATGTTGACGATGTCGTTGTAGAAGAAGGCGGCCACGCAGGTCACCACGATGATGGCGAGCATCGCCTTCGCGAGCCGGTTGCGCAGCTCACGCAGATGGTCCGCGAGGGGCATCCGCCCCTCGGGGTCCTTCTCCTTCTTGCGGGCAGACTTAGGCAACCCACGTCCTCATCTCGTGCGGCAGGCCGAGGGGGTCCCGGCCCTGCGTCAGCGCTTGGTCGTGTCCGACGGCTCGGTGACCGGGCGGGCGCTGGTCACGTCGCCGGGAGAGGCCTGGATGGTGCGCTGCACGGACTCGTCGGTGTTCGGCGGGCCGGCGGGGGTGGGCGTGGTGTTGCCCTCTTCCTTCATCGCCTTGGCTTCGCTCTTGAGGATGCGGGCGGACTTGCCGAGCGAGCGGGCCATGTCCGGAAGCTTCTTCGCGCCGAACAGGAGCACGATGACGACGAGGATGAGAATGATCTCGGGAGCTCCGAGCCTTCCGAACATAAGTCTTTACCTTCTCACCGAGGCGGCTGGGGTGGGGTGCTGTCCGATCGGTCGGACGTCTGTCCGACCTGCGTGCTGCCAGCGATCGTAACGCTCAGGGGTAAACGTGAGGCAATCCCCGTGCGTACTCCCGGTCCGCGCTCCGGGCCTCGTTATCCGGACCGCGATCAGCAGCGTACCCGCCCCCACGGACAACGTGACAGGGCAAAGTGACCCGAAGCGCATGCGGCGCCCAACTCACACCTCGCCCATATGTGACTCACAGTGCGTCGACGGAACGCGCCGTCGACGCCGCCGCGCGCTCCAGGTCCTCGGCCGCCCGGTTGATGCGGTGGGCGGCGTCCGTGACCTGGAGTCCGAGCCGCCGCGCCTCCAGGAAGACCCGGACGGCGAGCACGCCGAGCACGGCGAGACCCAGGAAACCCACAGCTACCGCGACCATCGCCCAGAACATGGGGCGAGCCTAGACCCTGCTACCCGACGGAGGTCAGCCGCAGGGTCCTGACCCCGCCGCCGGTGAGCAGTTCGACGATCCGCTCGCCCGCGGGCTTGCGTACGGCCGCGCCGCAGTCGGGGCAGGTGAAGGAGTAGAAGGTGGTGCGGCTGGTGGCGCCGATGGCGAGGCGCAGGGCGCTCGCCGCCAGTTCGAAGTTGCTCCGGCAGTCCGGGCAGCCCGCTCTGAACATCACGGGCACCACACTCTTCATCCCGGCGAACGCGGCGGCCACCGTCATCTCCGGACCACCCTGGGCACCCGAGACACCCGTCATCGTCGACTCGCTCACAGCCCCTGCTCCTGCCTCTCGTCAACACCGTGCACTGCGTCAACAACACCCTGCGGACCGTCGTACGCCTCCAACGCCTCGCGGGCGGCCCGGCGGGCGCTGTCGGCGAGGTCGCTCGGGGAGACGATCCGCCCGTCGCGCCCGAGCCGTAGGGCCAGGCGTCTCAGGGACGTGGGGTCGGGGGTGCGCAAGGTAATACGCAGCCCGCCGTCGGGAAGCTCATCGGCACTGTCGTGCGGGTAGTACTCGGCGACCCAGCGGCCACCCGGACCGACCTCCACGACGACCTCGGGGTCCTCGGCGGCGGGCTGGACCAGCGCCTCGGACAGGTCCCGCAGTTCGATCTCGGGCGGGGCGGACGGCTCGTCGAGGATCTTGATCTCGGCGACCCGGTCGAGGCGGAAGGTACGGCGCGCCTCGGAGCGGCGGCACCAGGCCTCCACGTACGTGTGCCCGACGCTGACCAGCCGGATGGGGTCGATCTCGCGCTCGCTCAACTCGTCGCGGGCGGGCGAGTAGTAGCGGATCCACAGGCGGCGGCGCTCCGAGATCGCGCGGTCGACGTCGGCGAAGACCCCGCCCTCGGACTCGAAGGTCACCGAGAGCCGTGCGCTGGCCCCGGCCGCCTCGCCGGCCGCCGCCTCCACCTTGGCGTTGGCCCGCAGCAGCGCCTGCCGGTCGCTCTCGCGCAGGCCCGGGAGGGTCGATACGGCGCGGGCGGCGACCAGGAGCGCGGTCGCCTCGTCGGCGGCGAGCCGGAGCGGTTCGGCGACGTCGTCCGGGTTGTGCCACCAGATGCGGTCGCCGTCGGTGTCGATGTCCAGCAGGTCGCCGCCCCGGAAGCTGGTCCCGCACATGGGCAGCACGTCGAGGTCGGAGACCAGCTCGTCCTCGGTGATCCCGAAGGCACGGGCGACGTCCTCGATACGTGCCCCGGGGCGCTCCTTCAGGTAGGTCACCAGGGAGAGCATCCGCCGGGTCTGGTCGATGGCGTTGACGGGCCTGACCGGTTTGCCTGCCACAGTTCTCTTCCGCTCCCCCTCAGCCCTTGGCCACGGCACGCAGCCGGTCCACCACGTCGGCCCGCAGCTCGGCGGGCTCCAGGACGACCACGTCGGGCCCGAACTCCACCAGCCAGGCGTCCAGCCCGTGGCCGTACGGAATCTCCAACTCGTCCCAGCCGTCCCCGAGTTCCCGAACCGCCGTCGCTTTCGCCCGCAAGGGGTAACCGGAGCCCGTGCGCAGCCGGATCAGCGCGGAGCGGTCGGCGGTCTCCCCCGCCCAGCTCGCGACGGTCTCGCGCACGGTGACGACGTCGGGGATGTCCGCGGTGAACCGCCCGTTGCGCGACCGCACCTTGCCGGTGATCCGCGACAGCCGGAACACACGCTCGGCGCCCCGGTCCCGGTCCCAGCCGGCGAGGTACCAGTGGCCGCGCCAGCACTCCAGTGCCCACGGCTCGACGGTGCGGGGTTCGGGGCGGGCGGCGGTGGCCTTGCGGTAGTCGAAGACGACGGGGCGGCGGTCGCGGCAGGCCAGCATCAGCGGCTCGAACGACGCCTCGTGCACCGGAATGCGCGGCTCCAGGGCGCCGTGCGGCTCGTACGGATCGAGATCCTCGGGCATCCCGGCGGCGCGCAGCTTCTGCAGGGCGCCGCTCGCGGCGCCGGCGAGCCGGGCCTGCTGCCACACCTTGGCGGCGAGACCGAGCGCGGCGGCCTCCTCGGCGTCGAGGGTGATGGGCGGGAGGCGGTTGCTGTCTCGGCGGGCGAGATAGCCGACCTCGCCGTCCAGGTTCTCCACCGTCTCGATGACGAGCCCGAGTTCGCGCAGATCGTCCTTGTCGCGCTCGAACATCCGGTTGAAGGAGTCGTCGGAGCCCGCTTCCAGATACGCCTCGATGGACTCGCGCAGCTCACGCTTGCTGAGCGGCCGCCGCGTCCCGAGCAGACACAGCGCGAGGTTCATCAGCCGCTCGGCCTTGGCAATGGCCATCGACGCCCTTCGCCTCCCTGTATGTGCTTACGAACGATGACCGTACCGCCCCGCGCAGGCCTGGCAAAAGCCGAGGGCCCATGCCCTCACAGGCATGGGCCCCAGGTGATCGGGTCCGGTCGGAACCGGTGATCAGACGGCGATGAGGTCGACCACGAAGATCAGGGTCTCGCCCGGCTTGATCGCCGGGGTCGGGCTCTGGTTGCCGTAGGCGAGGTGCGAGGGGATGGTCAGCTGGCGGCGGCCGCCGACCTTCATGCCCTGCACGCCCTGGTCCCAGCCCTTGATGACGCGGCCGCCACCGAGCGGGAACTTGAACGGGGTGCCGCGGTTCCAGCTGGCGTCGAACTCCTCGCCCGTGCTGAAGGACACGCCCACGTAGTGGACGGTGACGTTCTGGCCCGCCACCGCGACCTCGCCGTCACCCTCCCAAAGATCCTTGATCTCCAGGTCGGCCGGGGCTTCGCCCTCCGGGAAGTCGATCTCGGGCTTCTCGATGCTCACGTCTCTGGCTCCTGCTTGTGTACGACAAGGCAACTGGGACAGTCTCGCAGACCGGCCGAATTCGCGCTCCGGCCAGGCCCCGACCGGCAGGGGTCACATGGCCGCGAGGATGTCCACGGAGAACACCAGGGTGTCGCCCTTCTTGATGGCGCCACCGCTCGGCGGGGTGTCGCCGTAGGCCAGGTCGGCGGGCGCGACGATCATGACGCGGCTGCCGACCTTCTTGCCGGTGATGCCCTGGGCCAGGCCCTTGACGACCGACTCCATGTCCTTGATCGCGAACTGGCTCAACCGGCCCTGGGAGTACGTCGATTCGAACTCCTTGCCGGTGCTCCAGACCACGCCCTTGAACTGACAGAGGATCGACTGCGCCTCCTTGACGACGGCTCCGTCGCTCTCCAGGACGTAGTTCGACACCAGCTTCTTCGGCGGGTCCACCTTCGGGACGGTAACCGAGGGGGCCTTGCCGTCGGTGTTCGTGCCGACCTTGGGCAGATCCGCGTCGGACTGCGCGACGGTCGTGCCCTTGGCGGAGCTCTTGGCGTTGAAGGCGTCCTGGATGTCGATCACGAAGACCAGCGTGTCGGTGCCCTTGATGCCCGCCTGGGGGCTGCCCGCCGTGCCGTAGCCCCAGGTCGGCGGGATCGCCATCTCGACGCGGCTGCCGACCTTCTTGCCCGCGAGGCCGTAGCGCCAGCCGTCGATGATGCCGCCCTGGGCGAGCTGGATGACCAACGAGGTGTTGCGGTCGTAGGAGTTGTCGAAGATCTTGGCCGTCGACCAGATCTGGCCCAGGTAGTTCACCTTGACGAAGTCGCCTTCAGCAACGGCCTTGCCGCCGCCCGCGATCACCGTCTTCACCGCGAGGTTCTTCGACGGATCACCACTGCCCTTGGCGACGGTCGGCTTCTCGTCGAACTTCGTGCCCGCGGTGATCGCCGGCAGCGGACCGTCCACCAGCTTCGGCGGCGGCACGGTCGAGGCCGAGGCGGACGGCGAGGGCGACGGCGACGCACTGGCCTTGCTGGAAGAGGAATCGCTGTCACCGCACCCCGCGATCGTCACAAGTCCTGCGGGAACAGCGATAAGAACGGAGCGTCGGCGCACGGTGAAGGCCTCGTATCGGTCGATCTTGTTGATGGCGTGCGCGCAACTCTACGGCGTGGCACGGGCCCCGTACGTGAAACGTACGGGGCCCGTGTGGCGTACCGAATATGTATCCGGACGTCGGTATCCGGATGTTTTTGCCTACATTCCGGCGATCAGTTTCTCCACCCGGTCGTCCACGGAACGGAACGGGTCCTTGCACAACACCGTGCGCTGGGCCTGGTCGTTGAGCTTGAGATGGACCCAGTCGACGGTGAAGTCCCGCCGCTGTTCCTGAGCCCTGCGGATGAAGTCGCCGCGGAGCCTGGCCCGAGTGGTCTGCGGCGGAACGGACTTGCCCTCGAAGATCTTCAAGTCGTTGCAGATCCGGGCGGCTTGGCCCTTCCTCTCCAGGAGGTAGTAGAGCCCTCGGCGACGGTGGATGTCGTGGTAGGCGAGGTCGATCTGCGCCACCCTGGGGTGGGACATGGTCATGTTGTGCTTCGCCCGGTACCGCTCGATGAGCTGGTACTTCATGACCCAGTCGATCTCGGTGCCGATCCGGTCGAGGTCCTCGGCCTCGATCGCGTCGAGCGTGCGGCCCCACAGTTCCAGGACCTGCTCGACGGTGCCCGTACGGATGCCGCGGCGCTCGACGAAGTCCACGGCCTTCTCGTAGTACTCGCGCTGCACCTCGATCGCGGAGGCCTCGCGTCCGCTGGCCAGACGCACCTTGCGCCGGCCCGTGATGTCGTGGCTGACCTCGCGGATCGCCCGGATCGGGTTCTCCAGGGTCAGGTCGCGCATCACCGTACCCGCCTCGATCATGCGCAGCACCAGGTCGGTGGCGCCGACCTTGAGCAGCATGGTCGTCTCGGACATGTTCGAGTCGCCCACGATGACGTGGAGACGGCGGTAGCGCTCGGCGTCCGCGTGCGGTTCGTCCCGCGTGTTGATGATGGGCCGGGAACGCGTCGTCGCCGAGGAGACGCCCTCCCAGATGTGTTCGGCGCGCTGGCTGACGCAGTACACGGCGCCGCGCGGAGTCTGGAGCACCTTGCCCGCGCCGCACAGAAGCTGACGCGTGACCAGGAACGGGATGAGGATGTCCGCGAGCCGGGAGAACTCGCCGTGCCGTGCCACCAGGTAGTTCTCGTGGCAGCCGTACGAGTTGCCCGCCGAGTCGGTGTTGTTCTTGAAGAGGTAGACGTCGCCCGCGATTCCCTCCTCGTGCAGGCGTCGTTCGGCGTCCACCAGGAGTCCTTCGAGAATGCGCTCGCCGGCTTTGTCGTGGGTGACCAATTCGGTCACGTTGTCACATTCGGGGGTCGCGTATTCCGGATGTGAGCCCACGTCGAGATAGAGCCGGGCGCCGTTTCGCAGAAAGACATTGCTGCTGCGGCCCCATGACACGACACGGCGGAAGAGGTACCGAGCCACTTCGTCGGGAGACAGACGCCGCTGTCCCCTGAACGTACACGTGACGCCGTACTCGTTCTCCAGCCCGAAAATGCGGCGGTCCATGAGTGAACATTACGCCCGATCCCCTGTGCTGAAACGGGGTTCGACAGCTCGATTTGGATCATTTTCCGATGAAGCCGCAACCACCGCACCCCCGGCGGGAGCTGCGAGGACCCGCCCCGTGGCCACCAGGACCAGCAACGACACCGCCCCCGCGACCCCCGGCACGGCGAACCCCCACAGCGCCCCACCGGCCTGTACGACCGGCCCCGCGACGCCCGTTCCGACCGACGCCCCCACGGTGAACGTCGTCACAAGCCACGAGAAAGCCTCGGTGACCGTACCCTTGGGCGCGTGCCGGTCGACGATGATGAAGGCGCAGGCGAGGGCTGGCGCGAGGAACACCCCGGCGAGCACGGTGAGCAGCACCATGGCAACCGCGCCCGGCATGAGCATCAACGGCAGGTAACACACCGCCAGCAGCCCCACCAGGACCCGCAGTCGGCGCTCGGGCACCCCGGTCCACTGCCGCGCCCCGTAGACGGTCCCACCGAGGAGCGCCCCCAGCCCGATCGCCGCCATCAGCCAGCCGTAGACCACGTCACCGCCGTGCCCGTCGGCGTACGACACGGACGCGACCGTGATCGAGCCGAGCGCCATCCCGACGAACAGGAAGGCGCCCAGCAGCGCGAGGAGTCCCGGCGAGCGCAGGGCGCCCAGCCAGTGCGCCTCGCGCGGAGCCGAGCGCCACGCGCGCGAGGGGGGCGAGACGACTACGGAGAGGGCGCCCAGCACCCCGATGACGTTCAGCACGAGCAGCGCCACGGGGGCGGACCACAGGGACACGAACACCGTCACGAGCAACGGCCCCACGGTGAACATGACTTCCTGGGCGACCGCGTCCATGGCGTACGCCGTGTGCACCTGCTCCTCCCGGCGCAGCACGGCCGGCCACAGCGCCCGGAGACCGCCCTCCAGGGGAGGCGCGAAAAGCCCGGCGGCGGCTACGGCTGCGTAGGCGAGCGGCAGCGGATCGGTGCCCCAGAAGGCGAAGACGGTCATCGCGAGCGCCGACAGGACCGCGGCGGGCAGTTGCACGCGCGGCTGTCCATGGACGTCCACCAGGCGTCCCAGGAGGGGCTGTCCGACCGCGTTGGCGATCCCGTAGACGGCCGCCAGCGCGCCCGCGAGGCTGTAGGTGCCGCCCTCCGCGCGGATGAACAGCACGATCGCGATCGCCGCGGTGGCGTTCGGCAACCGGCCCACCAGCGTGCCCACCAGCAGGCGGGTGGCGTGCCTCGCCCTGAGGATCTCCAGATATCCCACGGCCTCGAACCGCCCTCCCCCTCACCGTCACCCATGAGGTTTTACGTATAACGTCGTCTGTCATACGTACCATGTGCGCTGTTCACGCGTCCATACGGAGTCCCTACGGATCCTCACCAAGGAGCAGGCCGACCGTGGCACCAGGCAACACCCGCCCCACGAGCCGCGACGTCGCGCAGGCCGCCGGCGTCTCCCAGGCCGCGGTCTCCCTGGTGCTCGGCGACAAGTGGCGCGGCCGGGTCTCCGCCACGACCGCCGAACGCGTCCGCGAGGCCGCCCGCGACCTCGGCTACCGTCCCAACCTCGCCGCCCGCAACCTCCGCCTGGGCCGCACCCGCACCGTCCTGCTCGTGGTCCCGGTGCTGACGACGGAGTTCTTCGCCGGGGTCTACACGGGCGCCGCCCGCGTCGCCGCCGAAAACGGCTTCGGAGTCGTCCTCTACCCCTCCCCCGAGGGCATCGGCCCCGCCCGCGACCCCTTCGCCTCCGCCCAGGCCGCCCTGGACGGCGTCATCGCCTCCTCCATGGCCGCCGACGCCCTCACCGCGATCCGCGGCGACCAGCTCCCCCTGGTCATGCTCGACAGTGACCCGGAGGGCAGCCTGGGCGCCGCCACCGTCAACCTGGACATCGGCGACGGCATCCGCCAGGTCGCCGACCACCTGCTGACCCTGGGCCACCGGCACTTCCTGCACCTCGCCGCCGACGTCCCGTCCTGGACCTTCGAGGTACGCGCGCGTGAACTGGCCGCACGGGTCGCCGAGTTCGCGGGCACCACGGTCCGTACGACCCGAGCCCCCATCTCGATCGAGGGCGCCCTGGCCGCGGCCGAGGCAGCGCTCGCGGACCCCGCTTCGCGAGTGACCGCCCTGGTCTGCGACGACGACAAACTCGCCGCCGGCGCCTACAAGGCCGCCCGCCGCCTGGGCCTGCGCATCCCCGACGACCTCTCGATCACCGGCCTCGACGACCTCGCCCTGGCCACTGCCATCGACCCGGAACTCACCACCGTCCACCTCGACGCCGAACTCTTCGGCGAACACGGCATGCGCGCCCTCCTGGCCGTCCTGGACGGCCGCGTACCGGAGGAGGGAGACATCCCGGTGGAACTGGTCGTCCGAGGCTCTACGGCGCCACCAGGCGCCCCCTGACGCCCCTGTGGCCCCCGCAACGCCGCGCGCCCCGGCCGATGACCGGCCGGGGCGCGCGAGAGGCTGCGTGAGGTCGACTCACTCCTCGTCGTCGGCGTCGGACTCCTCCGACGACGTGTCCGCGTTCTCGCCCTCCAGCAGGCGGGACAGCTGACGGCCGACGATGCGCTTGAACTTACGGGCCTGCGGACGCGTACGGTCCAGGACCGCGACCTCCAGGCGCTCGGCGGGAATCTCCCGCTCACTGCCGTTCGTGTCACGGGACAGGGACTGCACGGCCAGCTTGAGCGCCTCCGCGAGCGTCATGCCGTCACGGTGGCGCTGGTCCAGATAGCTGCTGATCGTCTCGGCATTGCCCCCGACCGCGACCGAGCCGTGCTCGTCCACGATCGAACCGTCGTGCGGCAGCCGATAGATCTGGTCGCCGTCGGGAGTGTCCCCGACCTCCGCGACGACCAGCTCCACCTCGTACGGCTTCTCGGCCGCACTGGAGAAGATCGTGCCGAGCGTCTGGGCGTAGACGTTGGCGAGGCCTCGGGCGGTCACATCCGCCCGGTCGTAGGTGTAACCGCGCATGTCGGCGTACCTGACGCCGCCGATCCGCAGGTTCTCGTACTCGTTGTATTTTCCGGCGGCCGCGAACCCGATCCGGTCGTAGATCTCGCTGAACTTGTGCAGCGCACGGGACGGGTTCTCGCCGACGAAGACAATGCCGTCGGCGAACTGCAGCACGACCAGGCTGCGGCCACGGGCGATGCCCTTGCGGGCGTACTCCGCCCGGTCGGCCATCGCCTGCTGGGGTGAGACATAGAACGGCGTCGACACCGGTATCCGTCCCTCTCTTTAAAGTTCCGTCGAAGTCACTGGATCACCTTGATGAGAACGGGCCCTGCGTCAGAGCAGCGCGGCGCGCGGGCCGTCGGGCTGCTGCAGTCGCCGCTCCAGGATCGAACGGGCGATCTCGGAGGACTCGTCGTCGGTGAGCCGGCGGAAACCGTCCTCGGTGATCACGGTGACGATCGGGTAGATCCGGCGGGCGACATCGGGACCACCGGTCGCCGAGTCGTCGTCGGCCGCGTCGTAGAGCGCCTGGACCACCAGGGTCGTGGCCTCGGCCTCGGTCAGGCCGTCGTGGAAGAGCTTCTTCATGGCACCGCGCGCGAAGACCGAGCCGGAGCCGGTGGCCGCGTAGCCGTGCTCCTGGGAGCGGCCGCCCGTCACGTCGTAGGAGAAGATGCGGCCGACGCCGCGGTCCACGTCGAAACCGGCGAAGAGCGGGACCACGGCCAGGCCCTGCATCGCCATGCCGAGGTTGGAACGGATCATGGTGGACAGTCGGTTCGCCTTGCCCTCCAGGGAGAGTTGGGCGCCTTCGACCTTCTCGAAGTGCTCCAGCTCCAGCTGGAAGAGCTTGACCATCTCGACGGCGAGCCCGGCGGTGCCGGCGATGCCGACGGCCGAGTACTCGTCCGCGGGGAACACCTTCTCGATGTCCCGCTGCGCGATGACATTGCCCATGGTGGCCCGCCGGTCACCGGCAAGCACCACGCCACCGGGGAACGTCACGGCGACGATCGTCGTGCCGTGCGGAGCCTCGATGACGCCCTGCATGGGCGGCAGTTGGCGGTTGCCCGGGAGCATCTCCGGCTGGTGGTCGGAGAGGAAATCCATGAAGGACGACGACCCAGGCGTCAGGAAGGCAGCTGGTAGACGCCCGGGGCTACGAGTGTTGGCTTCCACGAGGATCCTTCCAAGTAGGCGGCAGCCCGACGAACAGCGTCGGGATCATCTCCCAACTTGCCGATGGCCGAATTGCAGTTGAAGCACAGTACGCCACGGACCCTACCCGTCTCGTGGCAGTGATCCACATGAACCGCAGGAGCTTTCAAACAGATCACGCAGAGCCCCATTTGAGAGGCGACCATCGCGTCACGTTCGGCTTCGGTGAGTCCGTAGTTGCGCTTCAAATGGCCCGCGCGGCCCTTCACCGCCTTACATGCCTTGCAGAGCGTTGCCAGGCCGTCCGAAGCACTACGGTTTCGATCCCATTCGCTGTGCGGTTTTACCTCGCCACACGTGCGGCAGTGCTTGTGGCCCTCGGGTGTACTCACTCTCGGCCGTACGTTGCACCCCTTGGCCACCTGCCGCTCCTGGTGGTAAGCCGCTGCGCACTCACGGCAGTAGGCCTGCAGGCCGTCCCGCATTGCCACATTTCGCGCGAAGTCCGCCCGCGGCTTGTACTGCTGACACCGCGAGCAGCGCTTCGCACCCTCTTCACTTACCAACCCGAGCCCCCCGTGACCTTCAATTCGAAGGCTACTCGCCACCCTTCTGAACGAAACTTCGAACGAAGTCCTCTGCGTTTTCCTCTAGGACATCGTCGATCTCGTCCAGAACCGAGTCGACATCGTCGCTCAGCTTCTCGTGGCGCTCCTTGAGGTCGTCGGTCGCCTGTGCCTCCTCGACCTGCTCCTCGACCTCCTCCGTGGAGCGCGTCGCCTTCTGCTGTCCGCCGCCGGTGTCCTTGGTCGCCATAACCCTCACCCCGCTCGGTTCGACGTTCTTGATCAGACCCTACTTGCAGGGACTGACATCGGCCCCGCAGTTCCTACAACGTACGGCGGCCACCTCGATGATTCCCGGCCACCGGACATTCCACCCTGTCCGGCGCCCCGGACCCGAGGGTCCTGTCAGCCGCCCGACAGGACCCTGACCAGGTCTTCCGCGGTACGACAGCGGTCAAGGAGCTCCTTGACGTGATTACGCGTTCCGCGAAGCGGTTCGAGGGTTGGGACGCGCTGGAGCGAGTCCCGTCCCGGGAGGTCGAAGATCACGGAGTCCCAGGAGGCGGCCGCGACATCGTCGGCGTACTGCTCCAGGCAGCGTCCGCGGAAGTACGCGCGCGTGTCCTCCGGAGGCGTCGTACGCGCCCGCTCGACCGTGTCCTCGTCCAGCAGGCGCTTGATGCGGCCGCGGGCCACCAGGCGGTTGTAGAGGCCCTTCTCGGCCCGTACGTCCGCGTACTGGAGGTCGACCAGCTGGAGGCGGGCCGCGTCCCAGTCGAGGCCGTCGCGGCGCCGGTAGCCCTCCATGAGTTCCCGCTTGGCGACCCAGTCCAGTTCGCCGGCCAGGCTCATCGGGTCGTTCTCCAGGCGGTTGAGCGTGTCCTCCCAGCGGGCCAGGACGTCCTTGGTCTGGTCGTCCGCGTCGGAGCCGTAGCGCTCCTCGACGTATTTGCGGGAGAGCTCGAAGTACTCCATCTGGAGCTGGACCGCGGTGAGGGTCCGGCCGCTGCGGAGGGTGACCAGGCGCTTGAGGGTCGGGTCGTGGGAGACCTGGTGGAGGGTGCGGACGGGCTGGTCCACGGCCAGGTCGACGGCGATGAAGCCGTCCTCGATCATGGAGAGGACGAGGGCTGTCGTGCCGAGTTTGAGGTAGGTCGAGATCTCGGAGAGGTTGGCGTCACCGATGATCACGTGCAGCCGGCGGTACTTCTCGGCGTCCGCGTGCGGCTCGTCGCGGGTGTTGATGATCGGGCGCTTGAGGGTGGTCTCCAGGCCGACCTCAACCTCGAAGTAGTCGGCGCGCTGGCTGAGCTGGAAGCCGTGCTCGTGCCCGTCCTGACCGATGCCGACGCGGCCCGCTCCGGTGACGACCTGACGGGAGACGAAGAAGGGCGTCAGGTGGCGCACGATGTCCGAGAAGGGGGTCTCCCGCTTCATCAGGTAGTTCTCGTGCGTGCCGTACGAGGCGCCCTTGTTGTCGGTGTTGTTCTTGTAGAGGTGGATCGGCTGGGCGCCCGGGAGTTGGGCGGCTCGCTCCGCCGCTTCCGCCATGATGCGCTCGCCGGCCTTGTCCCACAGGACGGCGTCCATGGGGTTGGTGACTTCCGGGGAGCTGTACTCCGGGTGTGCGTGGTCGACGTAGAGCCGTGCGCCGTTGGTGAGGATGACATTGGCGAGGCCGATGTCCTCGTCGGTGAGCTGGCTGGAGTCGGCGGCCTCCCGGGCGAGGTCGAAGCCTCGCGCGTCCCGCAGCGGGTTCTCCTCCTCGAAGTCCCAGCGGGCCCGCCGCGCCCGGTGCATCGCCGCCGCGTAGGCGTTGACGATCTGGGACGAGGTGAGCATGGCATTGGCGTTGGGGTGGCCGGGGACGGAGATCCCGTACTCCGTCTCGATGCCCATTACTCGCCGTACGGTCATGCGGCCCTCCTTGCCCGGCGGCGCCCTCGGTCGGGGACGCTGCTCAAGTACCGCTGGCGCTCCGGTGCGTGTGCGGTGCCCGTCCCCGCACTGCGCGACTCGGCGGTACCGAAGAGCCTAGAACGGCTTTGCGCTGGTGGGGAGATCATTTGCGTCATTGCCTCGCGCGCCCCTTGTTCGGTCATGGCCTGAAAAACAGTCGGCTGCGGGTACCCGCTTAGGGCACCCGCAGCCGCCCTGCTTTTTACAGGTACTGACCGGTGTTCGCCACCGTGTCGATGGAGCGTCCGGTGTCGGCGCCCTGCTTGCCGGTGATGAGCGTACGGATGTACACGATCCGCTCGCCCTTCTTTCCGGAGATCCGGGCCCAGTCGTCCGGGTTGGTGGTGTTGGGCAGGTCCTCGTTCTCCTTGAACTCGTCCACGCACGCCTGGAGGAGGTGCGAGACGCGGATGCCCTTCTGCTTGTGGTCGAGGAAGTCCTTGATGGCCATCTTCTTGGCCCGGCCCACGATGTTCTCGATCATGGCGCCGGAGTTGAAGTCCTTGAAGTAGAGGACTTCCTTGTCACCGTTGGCGTAGGTGACCTCCAGGAAGCGGTTCTCCTCGGATTCCGTGTACATGTGTTCCACGGCCGTCTGGATCATGCTCTGGACGGTGGTGGTCTTGTCGCCGCTGTGCTCGCCGACGTCCTCAGGGTGGAGCGGGAGGCGTTCGGTGAGGTACTTGGCGAAGATGTCCTTGGCGGCCTCGGCGTCGGGACGCTCGATCTTGATCTTCACGTCCAGGCGGCCGGGGCGCAGGATGGCGGGGTCGATCATGTCCTCGCGGTTCGAGGCGCCGATGACGACCACGTTCTGCAGGCCTTCCACGCCGTCGATCTCGGCGAGCAGCTGGGGGACGATGGTGTTCTCCACGTCCGAGCTGACACCGGAACCACGGGTGCGGAAGAGGGACTCCATCTCGTCGAAGAAGACGATGACGGGGGTGCCCTCGCTGGCCTTTTCACGAGCGCGCTGGAAGACGAGGCGGATCTGCCGCTCGGTCTCACCGACGTACTTGTTGAGGAGCTCGGGGCCCTTGATGTTGAGGAAGAAGCTCTTGCCGGTGGCCTGGCCGGTGACCTCGGCGACCTTTTTGGCCAGCGAGTTGGCGACGGCCTTGGCGATGAGCGTCTTGCCGCATCCGGGAGGCCCGTACAGCAGGACGCCCTTGGGCGGCCGCAGTTCGTGCTCCTTGAAGAGGTCGGGGTAGAGGTACGGCAGTTCGACCGCGTCGCGGATCATCTCGATCTGGCCGCCCAGACCGCCGATCTGCTCGTAGCCGATGTCGGGGACCTCTTCGAGGACGAGTTCCTCGACCTCGCTCTTCGGGACGATCTCGTAGACGTAGCCGGAACGGGGTTCGAGCAGCAGGGCGTCGCCGGGGCGGATGGTGATGTCCAGCAGCGGCTCGGCGAGCCGCACCACCCGTTCCTCGTCGGTGTGCCCCACCACGAGGGCGCGTTCGCCGTCCTCCAGGATCTCCTTGAGGGTGACGATGTCGCCGACGCGCTCGTACTCCATGGCCTCGACCACGTTGAGCGCTTCGTTGAGCATTACTTCCTGGCCGCGGCGGAGCTCTTCGAGTTCCACGCTTGGGCTGACGTTCACCCGCAGTTTGCGACCGCCGGTGAAGATGTCCGCAGTGCCGTCCTCGTTGGCCACGAGGAAGACACCGAAGCCGGCCGGCGGCTGTGCGAGCCGGTCGACTTCTTCCTTGAGGGCCACGATCTGGTCGCGGGCCTCACGGAGCGTGTTGGCGAGTCGCTCGTTCTGGGCGGACACCCCGGCCAGATTGGTCTGCAGCTCGACGATCCGCTCTTCGAGAATCCTCGTGTGTCGCGGAGAGTCGGCGAGCTTACGTCGCAGGACGGCGATCTCCTGCTCAAGGTAGGCAATCTGCCCGGACGGGTCGTCGGACCCTCGTCCCGGGCGGATGCCGCGGTTCATGTCGTCGTCGTGGGCTGCCACGGTCCTCACCTCCTCCAAGGGGAGCTGGACGCTTCCAGACCCTACCTGGGTGGGTGTCGATTGAAACCCCTAGATCACAAAGACTGTCAAGGTGTGTCGTCGGTCACCCTGCGCTCTCCCTCACGCCGTGTGGATACCCACTCAACGTGATTCAGAAGCCGACAGTTCCAAGGCCGGGTTGGTCAAAACCCTTCACGGTGGACGTGAGTTGCCGTGCGGGCGCGTTCCGCGCCCGACGGAAACCGGCCAAGGCGCCCCTGACTGAGAGTGTCCATGCGGACAGTGTCCGTCATGCGAGGGCGTGAAACCTGGGATCGCGGAGAAAGGTCGTTCGGGCGGGCGGAGGTAGGGTCGACGATGTTCAACACCCGGCGGAAACAGGAGACATCACCGTGCAGGACGAGGCCGCGGCCGACGGCGAGGCGCTGGAGGTCTGGATCGACCAGGACCTCTGTACCGGCGACGGCATCTGCGCCGAGTACGCCCCCGAGGTCTTCGAGCTGGACATCGACGGTCTGGCCTATGTGAAGAGCCCGGACGACGAGCTGTTGCAGGACAAGGGCGCCACCACGCTCGTGCCGCTGCCGTTGTTGGTCGATGTCGTGGACTCCGCCAAGGAGTGCCCCGGTGACTGCATCCATGTGCGCCGGGTCGCGGACCGGGTCGAGGTGTACGGGCCCGACGCGGCCTGAGGTTCGGCGGGCCGTCAGGTCAGACGTTCTGGGAGTTGCCGGGGGTGGAGCGGACGAACTCGCCGTTCTGCCACTGCCACTTGGCGGTCTCTTTCACGTCGGGGCAGCAACTGGGCACGTCCTCCGTCGAGTAGCCGAGCAGGGTCGTGACCACGGCGCCGTCGCGTACGGAGAAGTCGGTGACGGTCTCGCGGGACTTCGGGGCGACCAGGGTGGCGACGACGCGCGGCTTCGCGGCGCCGGCGGCCTGGGTAAGGACGTAGACGCCGTCGGGCGGGGTACCCATACCCGCGTCGCAGTGGACCACGGCGACCGTCTCCGGCCGGCCGTCGCCGTCGAGGTCTCCGGATGCCTTCTTCTGTACGACGACCTTCAGCGGGCCGCAGTCGATGGGGAAGGCGACTCCGGTGGTCGCGGGTGCCGAGGTGATGGCGGGCGCGGACTTGGTCTGCGGGCCGGCGGCCTGGGCGGCGTGCGCGGAGTCGGGTTGCAGGCCCGCGGAGAGGGCCACGACGCCGGCGAGAGCCGTGGCGGTGGCGACCCAGTGGATGGGGCGGGTGGTGGTGTGTGCCAGTTCCAGTTCCGGGACGGCGGAGTGCTGCACTAGGAGTGTCTCCTGTGAGGGCTGTGCCGGTGGGGGTGGCCTGCATGCTGCCACACACCACGGTGCGGGGGAACGGCGGGGTCGACAGTTCGTTCGCCCGGTCGCACGGGAGGGTCAGACGACGTCGAAACGTCAGAAGTCGGTGCGTCAGATGAAAGACGCCGTGGCCGAGTTCCGGAGGATTTCCGGGAACTCGGCCACGGCGTTCGTGCGTTGAGTGCGGCACAGGGCCGCCCGTGTGTGCGGCTCAGCGGCCGGCGGCACCACCGGCGGCGTTCGGGCCGTCGTAGTCCTCGCCGTAGGCGCCCTTGGCGGGGCGGCGGCGGCGCATGGGGGGCTCGACGCCGTCGGCGAGGCGGCGGGCGGTGAGGAGGAAGCCGGTGTGGCCGATCATCCGGTGGTCGGGGCGGACGGCCAGGCCCTCGACGTGCCAGTTGCGGAGCATCGTCTCCCACGCGGTCGGCTCGTTGAAGGAGCCGATCTCGCGGATGGACTCGACGGTGCGCGCGAGCTGGGTGGTGGTCGCGACGTAGCAGCAGAGGATGCCGCCGGGCACGAGGGCCTTGGAGACGGCCTCCAGGCACTCCCAGGGGGCGAGCATGTCGAGGATGACGCGGTCGACGTCCAGGTCGGACAGGTTGTCCTGGAGGTCGCCGACGGTGAGCTGCCAGGCGGGGTGCGGACCGCCGAAGTAGCGCTCCACGTTCTGCTGGGCGATCTCGGCGAAGTCCTCGCGGCGCTCGTAGGAGTGCAGCATGCCCTGGTCGCCGATGGCGCGCAGCAGGAAGCTGCTGAGCGAGCCGGAGCCGACGCCCGCTTCCACGACGCGTGCGCCGGGGAAGATGTCGGCGAAGGCCAGGATCTGCCCCGCGTCCTTGGGGTAGACCACGGCGGCGCCGCGGGGCATGGACAGGACGTAGTCGGGGAGCAGGGGGCGCAGCGCGAGGTAGGCGACGTTGCCGGTGGTGCGGACAACGCTGCCCTCGGGAGCACCGATCAGTTCGTCGTGCGGGAAGGAACCCTTGTGGGTGTGGAAATTCTTCCCGGCTTCGAGCGTGAACGTGTAGTGGCGGCCCTTGGGGTCGGTCAGCTGAACCTGGTCCCCGACCTTGAAGGGCCCGCGCCTGCGGGCGGCACCGGTCGGTTCGGACATGTGACCAGCCTACCGGCGTTTACGGGGGCCGCCGACCACGCGTGCGTGCGTCAGTTGGGGCGGGCCATGGCCTTCACGAAGGCGCGCTCCACGTCGGCGGCGGACAGGACGCCGTAGATCTCGCCGGTCTCCTCGACCACGAGGTACTCGGTGGCAGGGGTGGCGCGCAGGGCGTCCAGGAGGTCCTCTCCGGCCAGCTCCGCGGAGACGCGCATGCCGTCCGTGAGGTCCTGGGCGAGGCCGCTGACGGTGACCCAGGGGCGGCGGTGCTCGGGGACCCCGACGATGGCGGCCTCGCGGACGAGGGAGAGGGGCTGGCCGTCGGCGTCGACGACGACCAGGGCGCGGGCGCCGGCGGCGTTGGCTCGGCGCAGGGCCTCGGAGAGCGGGGTGGTGGTCTCGACGGGGACCGCGCGGCGGGTGAGGTTGCGGGCGCGGAGTTCCGGGAGGTGTTCGCGCAGCCGGGCCATACGGAGGCTGTTGCCGGCGCCGGTCCAGATGATCGCGGCGAGGATCGCGGCGAGCAGGGCGTCGGTGACGGTGTCCATGCCGCTGATGTCCTCGGTGTTGGTACCGAGGGCGCCGGTCTGGGTGAGCAGCGGGAGGCCGATCAGGACGGAGACGGCGAGGGCGCGGCCGACCCAGGCGGCGGCGATGGTGCCGCTCATGGGTCTGCCGGTGATCTTCCAGACGACGGCGCGGAGCATGCGGCCACCGTCGAGGGGCAGGCCGGGCAGCAGGTTGAAGGCGGCCACGATGAGGTTGGAGACCATCAGTCCCGCCAGCAGGACACCGGGGACGGTGCCGGGTTCGGTGGGCAGCATGGCGAGGTAGAAGATGCCCGAGAGGATCAGCGAGAGCAGCGGGCCGACGAAGGCCAGCACGAACTCCCTGCCGGGGGTCTCGGCCTCCTTCTCGATCTCGGAGACTCCGCCGAAGAACTGCAACTGGATGCGGCGGACCGGGAGTTTGAAGCGGAGTGCGGCGACGGTGTGGGCGAGCTCGTGCACCAGGACCGAGCCGTAGAAGGCGACGGCGAAGAAGAGGGCCACGAGGTAGCGGGCGGCGCCGAGTTCGGGCAGCACGCGGTCCAGCTGGCCGCCGAACACCCAGGTGATGAGCGCGGCGACGAGGAACCAGCTGGGTGCTACGTAGACGGGCACTCCGAAGGGGCGGCCCATCAGGATGCCGCCGCCGGGTTCCTTGGGGCGGTGCGGGGGGCGGCCCTTGGCGACTCGGGGGGTGGCGTTGGGGTCGGTGTGGGCGTAGGGGAGGTTCGGGTGGCTGGGGGTGTGGTCGTGGTCGCTGCCCGTGGGGGCGCCGTCACGTTTCGGCTCACCGTTCAGGTGGGCGGGAGTCGGGGCGGGCGAGGTGCCGGTCGCCTCGGGCGCGGACGTGCCGTCTGTCTCCGTACGGGTGCGCGCGGTGGCTCCGGAGGGCGCTTCCGTCTCCGTACCGCCGTGCGTGGTGGGGTCGGAGGAGCCTGCGGGAGTGTCCGACTCCGGGACTCCGTTCGCGGTCGACCGGGACGGTGATCCCGGCTCCGTACGATCCTCCGCGGCAGGCCCGGACGGTGTGCCCGGCTCCAAGTCGCCGTCGCGCGTGGTGTGTTCGGGCGGCGTGGTCGCCTCCTCGCGGTCCCCGGGCGAAGCGTTCACGTCCTCGCGGGGCTCGGACGAGGAGCGCACGTGGTCGCGGTCCTGGGGCGACGCGGGGGTGGCCTCAGGTTCGTCGGACGACGTGTTCGCAGCCCCGTGGTCCGGTGAGGACGCCTCCGCAGTGCCAGGCTCCTGCTCCTCGGACGAGGTGGTCCCGTTGGAGCGGACCTGGGCCGGCGTGCTCGCGTCGTGGCCGTCCCCCGACGACAAACCCGCATCCCGGCGCTCTCGGGACGACGTGCTCCCGGCCCTGCGGGCCTCGGACGACGTATCCCTGGCCCGGCGCTCTCCGGACGAGGTGTCTGCGTCCGTGGGGTTCTCGGGCGCCCGGGTCGTACTGCCGTGTTGGCCGGGCGACGCGCTCGCGTCCCTGTGTTCCTGAGGGGACGTCCCGGGCTTCGGCTGGGTGGAGTCGTCGGGTTTCGGTTCGGGGGTGCCGGGGGTGGGGGTCGTGGCGCCCGTGGCGTGTTCGGTCGGCTCGTTGGTGCCGGACCGCGGCTGCCCGCTCCCGCCGCTCTCGTCCACGGTGTCCCCTCGTTCGAAGCATCCTCCGCGCCAGCCGGGCGGAGGGGTCTCGGGTCGATGGTATGCGGCGGTCGCGACGCGTTCCGCCCCGGCACCCCCCGCGTTTCCCCGGCTGCGGCGGGCGCGTCGGCCGGGATCGGGTCACTGTCAGTGGCGGGCCGTAAGGTCTGTGGGCATGGAGACCAGTGCGGAGGGCGTCGCGGGGACAGTCGGCGACGAGAGCGCGGCGGCGGAGCCGGCTGCGGCAGTGACGGTGGAGACGGGGACGGTGGGCGTGGTCGAGCGCGTCGCCATAGCGCCGGCCTCGTTGTCGCCCTCGCGTGCCAGCGACTTCATGCAGTGCCCGTTGTTGTACCGGTTCCGGGTGATCGACCGGCTGCCGGAGAAGCCCAGCGAGGCGGCGACCAGGGGGACCTTGGTGCACTCGGTGCTGGAGCGGCTCTTCGACGCGCCGGCGGCCGAGCGTACGGCGCCGCGGGCCAAGTCGCTCATTCCCGGGCAGTGGGACCGGCTGCGGGAGTCGCGGCCCGAGGTCGTGGAGCTGTTCGCCGATGATCCGGAGGGCGAGCGGCTGGCGCGGTGGCTCGGGGAGGCGGAGCGGTTGGTCGAGCGCTGGTTCTCCCTGGAGGACCCGACGCGGCTGGAGCCCGCCGAGCGGGAGATGTTCGTCGAGGCGGAACTGGATTCGGGGCTGAAGCTGCGCGGGATCATCGACCGGGTCGATGTGGCTCCCACGGGTGATGTGCGGATCGTCGACTACAAGACGGGCAAGGCGCCTCGGCCCGAGTATGCCGAGGGTGCGCTGTTCCAGATGAAGTTCTACGCCCTGGTGGTCTGGCGCCTGAAGCAGATCGTGCCGCGGCGGCTCCAGCTGGTGTATCTGGGCAGCGGGGACGTCGTGACGTACGACCCCGTCCTCCCGGACCTGGAGCGGGTGGAGCGCAAGCTGCTGGCCCTGTGGGAGGCGATCCGCCTCGCCACGGAGACGGGCGACTGGCGCCCACGCCCGACCAAGCTGTGCGGTTGGTGCGACCACCAGGCGGTGTGCCCGGAGTTCGGGGGCACTCCCCCGCCGTATCCGTTGCCGGTGCGGAGGGCTGACGGCGGTTCCGACGGAGGTGTCGAGGCGGCGGGCGGTGTCTCCGCTGAAGGTGCCTCGGGTCCGGGGGCCGCGGACGGTCTCTCCGCCGAGGGGTCGTAGGCGACGGGCCGGGCTTCCGCCGGAAGTCTCGTACGGCGCCCCCGCCACAAGCCCGGACACAGCCAACCGTGTTCCGACACCCCCTTTCGCCAAGACCCGACAGCCGCCCCCAAGGCCGGTCGAGTCGCCCGCCGTCCCGCAGGGCAGAATGGGGCCGGGCTAGCGAAGGAGATTCACGTGGCCATCCGCGTCCTACTGGTCGATGACCAGCCGCTGCTGCGAACCGGGTTCCGGATGATTTTGGAGGCGGAGCAGGATCTCGCGGTCGTCGGTGAGGCCGGTGACGGTCTGCAGGCGCTCGACCAGGTGCGGGCCCTGCAGCCCGATGTGGTGCTGATGGACATCCGTATGCCGCGGATGGACGGGGTCGAGGCGACCCGGCAGATCACCGGTCCCGGGCGGGACGGTCCGGCGAAGGTGCTGGTGCTGACGACCTTCGATCTCGACGAGTATGTCGTCGAGGCGTTGCGCGCCGGCGCCAGTGGCTTCCTGCTCAAGGACGCGCCCGCCAACGAACTCGTGCAGGCGATCCGGGTCGTGGCCGCCGGCGAGGCCATGCTCGCGCCGAGCATCACGCGGCGGCTGCTCGACAAGTACGCCGGTCATCTCCCGTCCGGTGACGAACCCGTCCCGGACGCCCTGCACACGTTGACCGAACGCGAGGTCGAGGTGCTGAAGCTGGTGGCGCGCGGGCTGTCGAACGCGGAGATCGCCGCCGACCTGTTCGTCAGCGAGACCACCGTCAAGACCCATGTGGGGCACGTCCTCACGAAGTTGGGCCTGCGCGACCGGGTGCAGGCGGCGGTGTACGCGTACGAGAGCGGGCTGGTGCGCCCCGGCGCGCAATAGACGCCGGTACACCCGCACACCGGTACATGTACGAAGAGGGCGCCCCTTCCTGACAGGGGCGCCCTCTTCGTGTGTGCGGGCGGGTGCGGGCCCGGGTCGGCCTCGGCCCTGCACACTTTGCATACTCCACCGAAGCAGAACACGGCCTACACACCAGTGGCCGGTCCCGCCATGTTCGGCGGGACCGGCCACTGGTTACTTACTTGAGCTTGTTCAACGCGCGCGCCCGCGCTGTCAGTTGCTGACGCCCCGGCCCAGCTCCCAGAGCTGGAGGGTCGAGGAGGAGTTGAGGACGTACGCGGTGCCCGTGACGTCGTCGCGGGCGGCGACGTACTGCTTGCCCTGCCACAGCGGGATCAGCGGGACGTCGGAGGCGACGATGTCCTGGATGGACGTCAGATCCTTGGAGGCGGCGAGGCGGTCGGCCTCGCGGCGGGACTCCGGGATCAGCGTGTTCCTGATCTTGGTGTTGACGTACGGCGAGCCGAGGGTGTTGTCCTTGTCGAGGAACGGCGCGAGGTAGTTGTCGGCGTCGGGGAAGTCCGGGAACCAGCCCATCCCGTAGACGTCGTACTTGCCCTTCTGCTCGGCCGGACGGAACGTCGACCAGGGGCTGCCCTGGATGCTGACGTCGAACAGGCCGCTGGCGTTGAGCTGCTTCTGGAGCTGCTCGAACTCTTCCTTGGTGGCCGAGCCGTAGTGGTCGGTCGTGTAGTGCATGGTCAGCTTCACCGGGGTGGTGATGCTGGCCTTCTCCATCAGCGACTTGGCCTTGGTGACGCTCGGGTCGCCGTACTTGTTGAAGAACGAGTTCGAGTGGCCGGTGATGGTCGCCGGGACCATCGAGTAGAGCGGCTCGGCCTCTGTGCCGTAGACCTTGGAGACGAGTTCGCCGCGGTCGATGACCTGGGCCATCGCCTCGCGTACGGCCTTCGACTTCACGGTCTCGGCCTCGGTGTTGAAGCCCAGGTAGCGGATTTCGAGGCCGGGCATCTCGACGAGGTCGATGTCGCCGTCCGTGTCGTCGCCGAGCTTCTCGATCTGCTCGGGCGACATGGTGCGCGTCATCACGTCGATGTCGCCCTTGTTGAGCGCGCTGCCCATGGCGTCGGCGTCCGCGAAGGAACGCATCTCGACCTTGCTGTTGTTCACCTTCAAAGCACCCTTGTAATTGGGGTTCTTGGTGAACGTGGCGGTGGTGATCGCGTCGTCCTTCTCGGAGACCGAGAGGGTGTACGGGCCGGAACCGTCGACGCCGAAGCCGTCGCGCAGCTTGTCCTTCTGGTAGTCGTCCGGATTCACGATGCCGGCGACGGGAGTGGACAGCTTGTACGGGAATGTGGCGTCGGCCGTCTTCAGATGGAAGATGACGTCGCGGTCGCCCTGGGTCTCGACGGTGTCGACGGTCGACAGCAGGGCGAACACACCGCTGTCGGCCTTGAGGCGCATCGCGCGGTCGATGGAGTACTTCACATCTTCCGCGGTGATCTTGTCGCCGTTGGCGAACTTCAGACCCTCGCGCAGGGTGCAGGCGTAGCGCTCGTTGCCCGTGTCGGTGAAGCCGCAGGACTGGGCGGCCTCGGGGACCGGGTCGCCCTCGCCCTTGGGCTGGATCATCAGGGTCTGCACGGTCTGGCGCAGGATGTTCCAGGTGCCGACGTCGTAGGCGTAGGCGGGGTCGAGCGGCGCCGGAGCATCCTTCGTCGCCTCGAACCGGTCCGTGGTGCCGACGACTATCGCATCGTCGCTGGAACTCCCGCTGCCGGAGCCGCCACACGCGGCGAGCACCGGCGCGAGCAGGCCGACGACGGCCGGCAGCACCAAAGTCTTGCGGTTCATGCGGGAGTTTCTCCAGAGCTGTTCGAGTCCGTGTACCCGACATACATGGGGTGGTGATGTCGATCACGGGGGTAAGGGCGATGTTCTCGCGTTGAGATTAGTCCGCACCCGCACAGGGGTTCGCGGTCACCGTAGTCGAGTTCCCATCACGCAGCGGAACCGGCTGTGGACGCACCGAAAACCCGTCGAGGGAAGGATTAGTGCAGGGTTTCACCAATCGGGACACAAGGGTGCTTGATCGGCCTCAGAAATGGGGTGAACAGCACAGGGTGACACTGTTGTCGACCCTCCTGCACGTGGGGAACCTCACACCCGTCAACTCACTTGGGGAGTACCGGAATTCGGCCGGTCGACCACGTCCGAATTCCTTTCCCAATGGACTTTGCACGCTCGGTGAACGGCAGGCGCATTTCCGTCATCAGTCGGTCATCAGTCCGCGCAGAAATGCCAGGTCGACGACTTCCAGGGAGGTCACGACGGTGCGCCGGGCGGCCGGGGCGATGGGCGCCACGGACGGCACGGCCACCACCAGGCAGCCCGCCGCCTCTGCCGCCGCCACACCGGTCGCGGTGTCTTCCACGACGGCGCAGCGGGCCGGGTCGACGCCGAGTCCGGAGGCTGCGAGGAGGTACGGGTCGGGGTACGGCTTGGTGCGCGCGACCTCGTCGCCGGCGACCGTCAGCGCGAAGTGCTGGGGGCCGAGCGCGGTCAGAACGCGGTCGATGATGCGCCGGTGCGAGGCGGAGACGAGGGCCGTCGGGATCTCGTACTCGGCCAGCTCGGCCAGGAGTCTGGCGGCGCCCGGCATCAGCGGCAGGCTGCGCCCGATGCGGTCCTCGAAGCCCGCGTTGAGCAGGACGGACAGCTCGGCGAGGGTGATGTCGGCGCCGGTGGCCTCGATGAGGAAGCCGGCGCTGCGGGTCATGGGGCCGCCGACCACGACATGGCGCCAGGAGTCGTCGAGGGTGTGCCCGAGGGCCGCGAAGACCTCGACCTCGACCTCCCACCAGAAGCCCTCGGTGTCCACCAGGGTTCCGTCCATGTCGAGGAGTACGGCCTGGAGTGCTGAGCCTTCGGCCGTACGGGTTCCGAGCGCGGGGACCGTGCTGGTCATCCTGGCGCACCTCCTTGAGGGACGATCAGGCCGGCCGCCCCTGATACCAACAAGGGCGACCGGCCTGCGGTGGACCGACCAGTGTACGACTTATCCGATCAGTGTGCTCGTCCGTTCCGGGCGCCTGTGGACACAGCTCCGTCTGCCCGTGGATTCGGCTCCGTGCGCCGGTGGATTTAGCGCGCGTTGAAGTACTTCGCCTCCGGGTGGTGGATGACGATCGCGTCCGTGGACTGCTCCGGGTGGAGCTGGAACTCCTCGGACAGGTGGACGCCGATGCGCTCCGGCTCCAGCATGTCGGCGATCTTCGCGCGGTCCTCCAGGTCGGGGCAGGCGCCGTAGCCGAGGGAGAAGCGGGCACCCCGGTACTTGAGGGCGAACATGTCCTCGACGTCGGTGGGGTCCTCGCCGGCGAAGCCGAGTTCGGAGCGCACGCGCGCGTGCCAGTACTCGGCGAGTGCCTCGGCCAACTGGACGGACAGGCCGTGCAGTTCGAGGTAGTCGCGGTAGGAGTTCGCCTCGAAGAGCTTGGCGGTCTCCTCGCCGATGCGGTTGCCGACGGTGACGATCTGGAAGCCGACGACGTCGATCTCGCCGGACTCCTCCGGGCGGAAGAAGTCGGCCAGGCAGAGACGGCGGCCGCGGCGCTGGCGCGGGAAGGTGAAGCGGGTCCGCTCGTTGCCCTGGTCGTCCAGGATGATCAGGTCGTCGTCCTTGGACACGCAGGGGAAGTAGCCGTAGACGACGGCCGCTTCGAGGAGGTTGTCGGTCTGGAGCTTGTCCAGGAGGCCGCGCAGGCGGGGGCGGCCCTCGGTCTCGACGAGCTCCTCGTACGTCGGGCCGTCGCCCGTGCGGGCCTGCTTGAGGCCCCACTGGCCCTTGAAGAGGGCGCCCTCGTCGAGCCAGGAGGCGTACTCCTTGAGCTGGATGCCCTTGATGACCCGGGTGCCGCTGAACGGCGGGGTGGGGATCGGGTTGTCGACGGCGACGTCGGAGCGGACGTGCCCCTCCTCGGGGCGCTCCTCGACCTCCACGGCCGCGGTCGCCCGCACCCGGCGCTGCTTGAGCTCGGGCAGCTTCGCGCCGGGGACACCGCGCTTGACGCCGATCAGGGCGTCCATCAGGCGCAGGCCCTCGAACGCGTCGCGGGCGTACCGGACTTCGCCCTCGTAGATCTCGTGCAGGTCCTGCTCGACGTAGGCCCGGGTCAGCGCGGCGCCGCCCAGGATGACCGGGTAATCGGCGGCCATCTTGCGCTGGTTGAGCTCCTGGAGGTTCTCCTTCATGATCACCGTGGACTTGACCAGGAGTCCCGACATGCCGATGACGTCGGCGCGGTGCTCCTCGGCGGCTTCCAGGATCGCGGAGACCGGCTGCTTAATGCCGAGGTTGACGACGTTGTAGCCGTTGTTGGACAGGATGATGTCGACGAGGTTCTTGCCGATGTCGTGGACGTCGCCGCGCACCGTGGCGAGCACGATGGTGCCCTTGCCCTCGGCGTCCGACTTCTCCATGTGCGGTTCGAGATAGGCGACCGCGGTCTTCATGACCTCGGCGGACTGGAGCACGAACGGCAGCTGCATCTGGCCGGAGCCGAAGAGTTCGCCGACGACCTTCATGCCGTCCAGGAGCGTCTCGTTGACGATGTCCAGGGCGGGGCGGGTCTGCAACGCCTCGGCGAGGTCGGCCTCCAGGCCGTTCTTCTCGCCGTCGATGATGCGCCGCTTGAGCCGCTCGTCCAGCGGGAGTGCGGCCAACTCCTCGGCGCGGCCCGCCGTCCGGGACTTGGTGGTGGCTCCCTCGAAGAGGGCCATCAGCTTCTGGAGCGGGTCGTAGCCCTCCGCGCGGCGGTCGTAGACCAGGTCGAGGGCCGTCTGCACCTCTTCCTCGGTGAAGCGGGCGATCGGCAGGATCTTCGAGGCGTGCACGATCGCCGAGTCGAGGCCGGCCTTGACGCATTCGTCGAGGAAGACCGAGTTCAGCAGGACGCGGGCGGCCGGGTTGAGGCCGAAGGAGATGTTCGAGAGGCCCAGTGTGGTCTGGACGTCGGGGTGAGCGGCCTTGAGGCGGCGGATGGCCTCGATGGTGGCGATGCCGTCGCCGCGGGACTCCTCCTGGCCGGTGCAGATGGTGAAGGTCAGGGTGTCGATGAGGATGTCCGACTCGTGGATGCCCCAGTTCGTCGTGAGGTCCTCGATCAGCCGCTCGGCGATGGCGACCTTGTGCTCGGGGGTGCGGGCCTGGCCCTCCTCGTCGATGGTCAGCGCGATGAGCGCGGCGCCGTGCTCCTGCGCCAGCCTGGTGACCTTCGCGAAGCGGGACTCGGGGCCGTCGCCGTCCTCGTAGTTGACGGAGTTGATGACCGCGCGGCCACCGAGCTTCTCCAACCCGGCCCGGATGACCGCGACTTCGGTGGAGTCGAGCACGATCGGCAGGGTGGAGGCGGTGGCGAAGCGGCCGGCGAGTTCCTCCATGTCGGCGACGCCGTCGCGGCCGACGTAGTCCACGCAGAGGTCCAGCATGTGGGCGCCCTCGCGGATCTGGTCGCGGGCCATCTCCACACAGTCGTCCCAGCGGCCGTCCAGCATGGCCTCGCGGAACTTCTTCGAGCCGTTGGCGTTGGTGCGCTCGCCGATCGCCATGTAGGCGGTGTCCTGGCGGAACGGGACCGTCTGGTAGAGGGACGCGGCGCCCGGCTCGGGCTGCGGGTGGCGCTCGGTGGGCGTGGCCTCACGGACCCGCTCGACGAGCCGGCGCAGGTGCTCGGGGGTCGTACCGCAGCAGCCGCCGACCAGGTTCAGGCCGTAGTCGCGGACGAAGTGCTCCTGCGCCTCCGCCAGGCCCTCGGGGTCGAGCGGGAAGTGGGCGCCGTCCTTGGTGAGGATGGGCAGGCCCGCGTTCGGCATGCAGAGCAGCGGGGTGCGGGAGTGGCGGGCGAGGTAGCGCAGGTGCTCGCTCATCTCGGCCGGGCCCGTCGAGCAGTTCAGGCCGATCATGTCGATGCCGAGGGGTTCGAGCGCGGTGAGCGCGGCGCCGATCTCGGAGCCCAGGAGCATGGTGCCGGTGGTCTCGAAGGCCATCGACACGAGCAGGGGTACGTCGACGCCGGTCGCCTCCATGGCGCGGCGGGCGCCCAGGATCGACGACTTGGTCTGGAGGAGGTCCTGGGTGGTCTCCACGATCAGGGCGTCGGCGCCGCCGGCGAGCAGGCCCTCGGCGTTGGCCTGGAAGCCGTCGCGGAGTGTGCCGTAGGCGATGTGGCCGAGGGTGGGCAGCTTGGTGCCGGGGCCGATCGAGCCGAGGACCCAGCGCTGGCGGCCGTCGCGGGCGGTGAAGTCGTCGGCGGTCTCGCGGGCGATGCGGGCGCCGGACTCGGAGAGTTCGTGGACGCGCTCGGGGATGTCGTACTCGGCCATCGCGGAGTGGTTCGCGCCGAAGGTGTTCGTCTCGACGCAGTCCACCCCCGCGCCGAAGTACTCCTCGTGGACCGAGCGGACGATGTCCGGGCGGGTGACGTTCAGGATCTCGTTGCAGCCTTCGAGGTTCTCGAAGTCGTCGAGCGTGGGGTCCTGTGCCTGGAGCATGGTGCCCATGGCTCCGTCGGCGACCACCACGCGGGTGGCGAGTGCCTCTCGGAGCGCGGACACACGGGTCCGGCTGTCGGCAGAAGGGGTCAGTGGCGACGAGGCCATGAAGGGGCTCCCTGGAATGCGACGGCTGTCGGCTTTGCGGCTTCCCTGGGAACCTCTCACGGAACTCCCCGGGGAGCGTGCACGTCGCCAGGGTAACGGGGTCGGGCCCGAGGATGCTCGAAGCGTCCATGGGGCGGACCGGGGTGACGGGGACGCGGACCGGGGTGACGTGCGGGTCAACCCCGTCTAGGTTCTCGCGACAAGCGACGTAACGGGAGACGTAACAGGAATCGGCCGACCATTAGCGGGAGGTCGGCATGGACCGGTAGTGTTCGACATTGCCGAACGGCGGCAGCAACGTCGCGCGTCGACGGTCGAACGGGACGGAGGCAGTACGGCGATGGCACGGAACATCCAGTCGCTCGAACGGGCGGCCGCGATGCTGCGCCTGCTCGCGGGCGGCGAGCGACGGCTCGGCCTCTCGGACATCGCCTCGTCGCTCGGTCTCGCCAAGGGCACGGCCCACGGCATCCTGCGCACCCTCCAGCAGGAGGGCTTCGTGGAGCAGGACGACGTCTCCGGGCGCTATCAGCTCGGCGCCGAACTGCTGCGCCTGGGCACCACCTATCTCGACGTCCACGAACTACGGGCCCGCGCCCTGGTCTGGACGGACGACCTGGCCCGCTCCAGCGGCGAAAGCGTGCACCTAGGGGTGCTGCATCAACACGGCGTCCTGATCGTGCACCACGTCTTCCGCCCCGACGACAGCCGCCAGGTCCTGGAGATCGGGGCCATGCAGCCGCTGCACTCCACGGCCCTGGGCAAGGTCCTGTCGGCCTACGACCCGGTCGCGCACAGCGAGGTCCTGGAGGCCGACCGCAAGCCGTTCACCGAGCGCACGGTGTCCGAGCTGGCCGACTTCGAGCACGTCCTCGACGTGACACGCGCGCGTGGGTACGCGGCCGACGTCGAGGAGACCTGGGAGGGCGTCGCGTCCATCGCCGCGCCCATCCACGACCGGCGGCGCATGCCGGTCGGCGCGGTCGGCATCACCGGCGCCGTGGAACGGCTGTGCCGGCCCGACGAGGACGGCGCGCTGCGCCCCGAGCTGATCGCCGCGGTACGGGACTGCGCCCGCGCGGTGTCGCGGGATCTCGGCGCCGGGCGGTTCTGACCAGTCCGGATCCGGTACCGGATTCACAGCAAAAGAGACCGGAACGTCCAGGGGGACGTTCCGGTTTCAGTCGTACTCTGGACGACAAAGCCGGTCAAAACAGCAAATCGCCACACACGGTGTCCGTCTGACTGCCGTCCGCATCGCTCGCAAGATCGATAGCCCACAGCAATCAATAACGATCGTGTTTTCGATAACAGCACTCTTGACGCGCCCGTAACCCCGGAGCAAGACTCCCGTCCATCGGTCGGCATTGTCGAACACCTACCGGCAATACGCGCTAGAGTGTGGCAACGCCAAAGGCCGGCATCGCTCTCACCCCCGAGGGCGCACGAACCCCCGGCGGGACCCGGGGTTCGGCTTCCCTGGACGAAGGACAAAGGAGTCGCGGGTGTCCAGCTCCGACATCTTCATCGGCGAGACCATAGGTACCGCCGTGCTCATCCTGCTGGGCGGTGGCGTCTGCGCCGCCGTCACGCTGAAGGCCTCCAAGGCCCGTAACGCCGGCTGGCTCGCCATCGCCTTCGGGTGGGGTTTCGCCGTCATGACGGCCGTGTACATCTCGGCACCGCTCTCCGGTGCCCACCTCAACCCGGCCGTGACGCTCGCACTCGCGATCAAGGACGGTGGCTGGGACAACGTCCCGATCTACTGGGCCGGGCAGCTGCTCGGCGCCATGATCGGCGCGACCCTGGTCTGGGTGGCCTACTACGGCCAGTTCCAGGCCCACCTCACGGACAAGGAGATCGTCGGCGAGCCGGCGGCCAAGTCCGTGGAGGCGGAGGAGAAGGGCGCGGGACCGGTCCTGGGCATCTTCTCCACCGGTCCCGAGGTGCGGAACGTGGTGCAGAACCTGGCCACGGAGATCATCGGCACCGTCGTCCTGATCCTCGCCATCCTGACGCAGGGTCTGAACGCCAACGGCAACGGTCTCGGCACCCTGGGCGCCCTGATCACCGCGTTCGTGGTCGTCTCCATCGGTCTGTCGCTCGGCGGCCCGACCGGTTACGCCATCAACCCGGCCCGTGACCTGGGCCCCCGCATCGTGCACGCGCTCCTGCCGCTGCCCAACAAGGGCGGCTCCGACTGGAGCTACGCCTGGATCCCGGTCGTCGGACCGCTGATCGGCGGCGCGATCGCTGCGGGCATCTACAACCTCGCTTTTGCTTAGAAGCAGAATTCCCAGCACTTCCAAGCACTGAAGCAGCAGTAGAACCAGTCCTCATGACCACGGAACCCCTCAGGAGCACACAGTGACCGACGCGCACACCGCCGGACCGTTCATCGCGGCCATCGACCAGGGCACGACCTCCAGCCGCTGCATCGTCTTCGACCGGGACGGCCGTATCGTCTCCGTCGACCAGAAGGAGCACGAGCAGATCTTCCCGAAGCCGGGCTGGGTCGAGCACAACGCCACCGAGATCTGGACCAACGTCCAGGAGGTCGTCGCCTCCGCCATCGAGAAGGCCGGCATCACCCGCGACGACATCAAGGCCATCGGCATCACCAACCAGCGCGAGACGACTCTCCTCTGGGACAAGAACACCGGTGAGCCCGTCCACAACGCCATCGTCTGGCAGGACACCCGCACCGACGCGCTCTGCAAGGAGCTCGGCCGCAACGTGGGCCAGGACCGCTTCCGCCGCGAGACCGGCCTGCCGCTCGCGTCGTACTTCGCAGGGCCCAAGGCCCGCTGGCTGCTCGACAACGTCGAGGGCCTGCGTGAGCGCGCCGAGGCCGGCGACATCCTCTTCGGCACCATGGACAGCTGGGTCATCTGGAACCTGACGGGCGGTGTCAACGGCGGCAAGCACTACACCGACGTCACCAACGCCTCCCGCACCATGCTGATGAACCTGCACACCCTGGCGTGGGACGAGAAGATCGCCGAGTCCATCGGCGTCCCGATGAACATGCTCCCGGAGATCCGCTCCTCCGCCGAGGTCTACGGCGAGGTCACCGGCGGCAAGCTCGGCGACCTGCTCGGCGGCATCCCGGTCGCCTCCGCGCTCGGCGACCAGCAGGCGGCCCTGTTCGGCCAGACCTGTTTCGCCGAGGGCGAGGCCAAGTCCACGTACGGCACCGGCACGTTCATGCTGATGAACACCGGCGAGAAGATCATCAACTCCTACTCGGGCCTGCTGACCACGGTCGGCTACCGGATCGGCGACGAAGCGCCGGTCTACGCCCTGGAGGGCTCGATCGCCGTCACCGGTTCGCTGGTGCAGTGGATGCGCGACCAGATGGGCCTCATCTCCACCGCCGCCGAGATCGAGACGCTCGCGCTCTCGGTCGAGGACAACGGCGGCGCCTACTTCGTGCCGGCCTTCTCCGGTCTGTTCGCCCCGTACTGGCGCTCCGACGCCCGCGGTGTGATCGCCGGTCTCACCCGGTACGTGACCAAGGCGCACCTCGCGCGTGCCGTCCTGGAGGCCACCGCCTGGCAGACCCGTGAGATCACGGACGCCATGACGAAGGACTCCGGCGTCGAGCTCGCCGCGCTCAAGGTCGACGGCGGCATGACCTCCAACAACCTGCTGATGCAGACGCTCTCGGACTTCGTCGACGCCCCCGTGGTGCGCCCGATGGTCGCCGAGACCACCTGCCTCGGTGCCGCCTACGCCGCCGGTCTCGCCGTCGGCTTCTGGACCAGCACCGACGACCTGCGTGCCAACTGGCGCCGGGCCGCCGAGTGGACCCCCAACATGGCCGCGGAGAAGCGCGACCGTGAGTACAAGAGCTGGCTCAAGGCCGTGGAGCGGACCATGGGCTGGCTCGACGACGAGGAGTAAGAACCCCACATGACCAGTCAGTCCACCCTGCAGTCCGTGCCTGCCCTCGGTACGCACCCGGCCTCCGGCTCGAACCCGAGCCGGGCCGAGACCCGGGAGCAGCTCTCCAAGGCGACGTACGACCTCCTCGTCATCGGCGGCGGCATCCTGGGCATCTCCACCGCCTGGCACGCCGCGCAGTCCGGGCTGCGGGTGGCCCTGGTCGACGCCGGCGACTTCGCCGGCGCCACCTCTTCCGCCTCCTCCAAGCTCCTCCACGGCGGTCTGCGCTATCTGCAGACCGGCGCGGTGAAGCTGGTGGCGGAGAACCACTTCGAGCGTCGCGCGGTCTCCCGCCAGGTGGCTCCCCACCTGGCGAACCCGCTCACGTTCTACCTCCCCGTGTACAAGGGCGGTCCGCACGGTGCGGCGAAGCTCGGGGCGGGCGTCTTCGCCTACTCCGCGCTCTCCGCGTTCGGCGACGGCGTCGGCCACCTCCTGTCCCCCGCCAAGGCGGCGCAGGACGTGCCCGAGCTGCGCACCCAGAACCTCAAGGCCGTGGCCGTGTACGGCGACGACCAGATGAACGACGCCCGCATGGCGCTGATGACGGTCCGCGCGGCCGTCGAGGCGGGCGCGGTCGTCCTCAACCACGCCGAGGTCACCGGCCTGCGCTTCACCCAGGGCCGGGTGACCGGCGCGGAGCTGCGCGACACCACCTCCGGCGACGAGTTCGGCGTGAGCGCCCGTCTGGTGCTCAACGCGACCGGCCCGTGGGTCGACCACCTGCGCAAGATGGAGGACCCGAACGCGGCGCCGTCCATCCGCCTGTCGAAGGGCGCGCACCTGGTCCTGAAGCGGACGTCCCCGTGGAAGGCCGCGCTCGCGACCCCCATCGACAAGTACCGCATCACCTTCGCCCTCCCCTGGGAGGACATGCTCCTGCTCGGCACGACCGACGAGGAGTTCGAGGGCGACCCGGCGGACGTCTCGGTCACCGAGAAGGACATATCCCAGATCCTGGACGAGGCCGCGTTCTCGGTCCGCGACCAGCAGCTCTCCCGTGACCTGATCACGTACTCCTTCGCGGGCCTCCGCGTGCTGCCGGGCGGCCCCGGTGACACGGCCAAGGCCAAGCGCGAGACGGTGGTGACCGAGGGCAAGGGCGGCATGCTGTCCGTCGCGGGCGGCAAGTGGACGACCTTCCGGCACATCGGCCGTACGGTCATGCAGAAGCTGGAGGCTCTCCCGGGCCGCCCGCTCGGCGAGGACTTCGAGCCGATCTCCTCCCTCCCGAAGAAGCTCCCGCTCCCGGGCGTCGCCAACCCGCGCGCGGTCGCCCACCGTCTCCTGGTCGACAACCCGGCCCCGGGCCCGCGCATGGCCGCCGACACGGCGAAGCACCTGGCCACGCACTACGGCTCCCTGGCCTTCGACATCGCCCGACTCGCCAACGAGAACCCGGAGTTGGGGCAGCGCGTGCACCCCGACGCCCCCGAGATCTGGGCGCAGGTCGTCTACGCCCGCGACCACGAGTGGGCCGAGACCCAGGACGACGTCCTGCGCCGCCGCACGACCCTGACGATCCGCGGCCTGGCCACGGACGAGGTGCGGGCGAAGGTGCAGGACCTGCTCGACAAGAAGTAGGCGTTCACGCAGTAGGCGCAACGGCGTGACAGGGGCGGTTCCCGGACCGGAGCCGCCCCTCCGCCATGTCCCGTGCATGCCGCTCAGGCGTGCCAACGGCCCATGCCCGGACCGGGATTCGCGCTTCCGCACGCCCCTCGGATGATTCCGCGCGCTCCCTCACCCGGGAAGTCGACCGGTATTTCGTCGCTCGTCCGGCCGTTAGACCGGTTGGTTCCGAGACAGCGGTGGGGCGATGGGGCCCGGGAAGCAGCGGTCGTATGCAAGGCGGATGGCACAGTGCCCGGGTCCGGCGACGTCTCGGGTTCGCCGTGTGCGGGGGCGCGCTCGTGGCGCTGGCGGCCGTGCTGCGGCTGTGGTGGCGGGATGCCGCCACCGCGGGGGTGATGGTGTCGGCGATCGGCGCGTTCGTGTCGGTCGCGGCACTCGTCGCCGACGTGCTGCGCGGCGACGCCGATCCGGTCCCGCACTCGGCCGACCAGGACCGGCGACGGGCCGCCGACGCGCTCGCCGAGGCCGTACGGGAGCAGTGGGCCGCCGAGGCCAGGCTGCGGCGGCTGCAGGATCCCGCTCCGCTGGACGTGGCCTGGGCCCCCGCCGAGCGGTGGCTGGCCGATCACCCGGAGAACGTCCGGCGGGCCCAGGTCCTGCCCGCGCCCCGGGGGCACCGGATCGAGGACGTCACCAGGTCGTTCGCCGCGCTGCCCGGGCGCCGGCTGGTGGTGCTGGGCGGTCCGGGGGCGGGCAAGAGCGTGCTGGCGATGCGCTTCGTCCTGGGCCGGCTCGCCGCGCGGCGGCCCGGCGGTCCCGTCCCGGTGATCTTCCCGCTGGCCGGCTGGGACCCTCGGCGGACGGCTCTGCGCGACTGGCTCGCCGAGCAACTGGCCGCCGAACACCGCCCGTTGGCCGCCGTCGCCGACGGACGGCACACCCTCGCGCGCGGTCTCCTCGACGCGGGGCTCGTGCTGCCGGTCCTCGACGGCTTCGACGAACTGGCCCGGCCCGCCTACGGGGAGGCCGTACGGCGGATCAACGCCGAACTCGACGACGATCTCCCGCTGTTGCTCACCAGCCGCGCCGAGGCGTGGGCGAAGGCGGTGACCGAGGGTGACGTACTGACGGCCGCCGAGGTGGTCGAGCTGCAGCCGCTGGGCCCGGATCGGTCCGGGGCCCATCTGGAGCGAACGGCACGTCCGCTGCGTTCGGAGGACGGGGAACCCGGCACCGTGTGGACGCCCGTGCTGCGCGAACTCGCCGCCCGGCCGCACGCACCGGCCGCGCGAGCCCTCACCACGCCCCTCATGGTGGCGCTGGCCCGCGCGGTCTACGGCGACACCCGGCGCGATCCGTCCGAGCTGCTCGACCCGGACCGTTTCTCGACCGTGGAGGCCGTCGAGGAGCATCTGCTGGGGGCGTTCGTGCCCGCCGCGTTCGCGGACGCCGGGCCGTCGGCGGGTACCGACGCGGTACGCCGACTCACCGTGCTGGCAAGGGCGTTGGAGCGGCGCGGCACCGGGCGGCTGGCGTGGTGGGAGCTGGAGTCGATGCTGCCGCGTGCCGTGTCCGTCCTGGCGCCCGGGCTGCTGGCGCTGGCGCTGCTGTCCCTGATCGTGCTGCCGATCTCGATCGCCCGCGCGGCGAACGAGCTCGCGGGCGTGGAGGATCTCGCGTCGGTGCTCGCCACCCTCGCGGGCCAGACCCTGGGTTTCGCCTTCGGGGAGGCGTTCCTGCTGCCCTCGCGGGACGCACCGCCCGACCGGCGGGCCCTCGCCCGTCGGACGCTGATCACCGCCGCGGTGAGCTCCCTGCTGTGGGCGGGCTTCGCCTGGGCCGACGACCTGCGGTTCGGTTTCCGCTTCGGCGCGGTGACGGACGGCTGGGTACCCGATCTGTTCGGCGGCTGCCTCTTCTCCCTCCTGTTCACCCTGTTCTTCGGCATCGCCGGGCTGCCGCGCCACCCGGTGCCGCTCGGTCTGCCCTGGAACGGCGGCGCGGGCCGTGCGGTGGCCCGCATCTGCGGGGCCGTGCTGCTGCCGGCCGGGCTGGGTGCGGCGGGCGCGGTACTGGCCGGCTGGTCCGGCAACGCCTGGACCGGGCTGGTCGGCCTCACCTGCGCGGGAGCGGGCGCTGCCCTGCTGGTGAGCGCCGGCCGCCGGGCCGGTCAGGACTCCGGGCATCCGGCGCGGGCCGGCCGGGTCGCCCGGCGCTTCGCCAAGGGCGCGGTCCGGGGCACCGCCGCCGCGCTGCTGATCGGGGTCACGGCGTGCACGGCGGCGGGACTCACCGCGGTCGGCGTGACCCTGCTGAAGTCCGGTTCCCCTGCCGACCTGGCGGCCCGGAGGATCGACGGCTGGAGTTTCACCGAGCGACGGCCCGGCCTGCGGACGGCCACCACGGACGACGAACTGCGCGGCACGCTGCTGATCCCCGGCAACGGCGCCCGGCCGATCGCCTACCCCGAGGGCACACGGCCCCCCGACTGCGCGATCCCCCTTCTCCGCGACCGCCGCTGTGTCCCCTTCACCGCACGGCACACGGTCTTCGAGTCCCGGGACGGCGCGGTGGTGGTCCGCATGGACCTGGAGAACCACACGGCGAGTCGGCCCCCTTCCCCTACGACGGTGTACGCGGCGAACCTGCGGTCCGTGCTGCCGGAGCCGGCGCGCGGCTGGCTCACCGCGAGCCCGGCGTCGGGCGTGCTGGGGCGCTGTCTGCCGCCGCTGCTGGCAGGCGGGGTACTGATCGGGATCGTGGGCGGCTGCGTGTGCGGGGTCTACCGCGCGCTGAGCGTCCCGTCGGACGTCATGCGCGCGGCCGGTCCGGGTTCCTCCCTGCGTACGGACCGTACGGCGTCCTTCACCCGGGGCGGCATGGTCGCGCTGCTGGTGGCCGTCGTCTGTGTCCCGGTGGTGGCTCTGCCGGGCGACTGGGGCGGGCTCGTGCACATCGGAACCCAGCTGTGGCTTCCGCTGGGCTCGGCGGCCCTGGCCCTGAGCGCGTGGGGCCGCTTCGCCGTGGCCCGGGCCTGGCTCGCGGCGACGGGCCGCCTGCCGTGGCGCCTGATGACATTCCTGGAGGACGCCCACCACCGCGGTGTCCTACGGCAGTCCGGCGCGGGCTTCGAGTTCCGGCACCGACGCCTCCAGTCGTACCTCGCGGGTCACGGTACGGCTCCGGAGGCCCCCGTTCCTCCGCAGACGGCCGGTCCGTCGAGACCGCGCGAGGCACGGAACCGGCCGGTGCAGGGCGGGAATTGACGAGGGCCGGAGCCTGAAGGGGGTGAGGTCAAGGCGGGCCGGGACCGGTCCAGGCGGCTCATCCCGGTGATCGTCTCGCCGCAGCCGCGGGAGTCGTACGACCGACGGGTGGCGTCGCGCCGCGCCGGGGCCCCGCTCCCCGGCGAAGTTCAGACCAGTCCCCGGATCGCCTCCGGTGACGTCAACTCCCCCCGCCGCACGATCAGTTCACGGCCCAGCAGCAACGTCCGCCGGGACGCCGGCGCCGGGTCCGGCAGCGTCGTCAGGTCGGTCAGGTGGGCGAAGCCGATGATGCGGCGGACGATCTCCGTGCCGACGTAGCCGACCGAGTCGGTCCAGACGCGGGAGAGGAAGCGGTCGAGGTAGGCGTCGTCGAAGAAGGAGTCGACCCGGGTCGGCCACAGGCGGCGGAACTCGGTCTCGAACGCCTGCCAGGAGAGGGCGAGTTGATCGCCGTGGTCGGTCAACGTACCCAGCTCACGCGCCCGTTCCTCCGCCACCAGCACGTTGGCCCAGTACAGCCCGAGGTCGTAGCCGATCGGGCCGACGAAGGAGAACTCGGGGTCGAAGACCCGTACCACCGGGGCGCCCTCGCGCTCGCCGACCATGATGCTGCCGGTGTGCAGGTCGCCGTGGAGGAGAGCCTGGGCGCTCGTCATGAAGGTGTACCGGAGATCGGCGACCTCCGTGCGAAGGCGCGCATCGGCGCGGAACTCCGCGGCCAGGTCGGCCAACTCCGGTAGCCAGTGGTTGTGTTCGTGCTCGATGTACGGCTCGGAGAGGACCACGTCCTCGGTGATCTTGCACAGCTCGGGGCTCACCGAGGTCGCGATGAGCGCCTTGCGTTCGGCGGACGGCATGCCGAAGTCGCTGGTCGCGAAGGCGAGTTGGGCGACGAACTCGCCGATCCTGGCCGAGGTGTCGGGGCCGTAGGACGCGCCCTCGTTGAGGACTGTGCGCAGGACCTCCAGGTCGGACATGTCCTCCATGACGAGGGCGTAGTTGTCGGCGTCGTAGCCGTGGATCGCCGGGATCTTGTCGGGGGCGACCCGCGCGACCTGCTCGTAGGCCCGGGCCTCGGCGTCGGCTCGCTCCGGGCTCATCGGCCAGGAGGGTCCGGCGACCCGCACCCAGGGCAGCGCCTGCTTGACGGCGAGGCTGTGGCTGCCGTCGGCGTTCGACGCGAGGAACACCCGGTTCATGTTGCCGTCCGACACCTCGCGGACGTGGATGTCGGTCACGTCCCCCCAGTGGCCGCGCTCGTGCAGGTAGCCGGGGATGTCGTCGGTCTCCAGGATGCGGTAGCCCATCGTACGAACTCCTCGAACTTCCTTATGCGGTGCGGCGCTTGGACAGGGTGAAGCTGAAGACCAGGGCGAGGATGAGGACCGCGCCCTCGACGACGTCCTGGGTGTAGTACGGCAGGCCCTTGATCGTCAGACCGGTGGTGATGATGCCGATGAGGACGGCACCGAGGGCTGTGCCCCAGACGTTCGGGCGGCCCCTGCCGAGGACCGAGGTGCCGACCAGCGCGACGGCAACTGCCTCCAGAAGCTGGGACGTTCCCGCGCTGACGTCTCCCTGGCCGATGCGCGAGGCCAGGATCAGGCCGCCGATCGAGGCGAGGACGCCGGAGAGGACGTAGGCGAGGGCCCGGTACGCGCCGACGCGGATGCCCGCGAGGCGGGAGGCCTCGGGGTTGGCGCCGATGGCGTACAGGACGCGGCCCCAGCGGGTGCGGGCCAGGAAGACCCAGGCCACGACGGTCAACGCGCCGAAGATCAGGACGGAGATGGGGATACCGAGGAGCGTGCCCCGGTCGATGCGCAGGAAGCCGTCGGTGAACTTGCCGGGGGCCGTGCTGCCGTCGGACTCGGTCATGCCGGCGGAGATGGACTGGCCGTCGACCAGGATGAGTTTGGTGCCCTGGATGACGAACATGGTGCCGAGCGTGGCCAGCATGTCCGGGATCTTCATCACGACGATGAGCAGGGCGTTCAGCAGCCCGGCGAGCGCACCCGCCGCGATCACGGCGAGGATCGCGACCGTGCCGACCTGGTTGTACGTCACCATCGTCTTCGCGGCGACGGTGACCCCGAGCCCGGCGACCGCGCCGACGGACATGTCCATCCCGCCGACCGCCATGGTGAGGGTGACACCGAGACCGAGGATCGCGGCGACGGAGACGTACCGCAGCGTGTCGAGCATCGTCGCCGACTCCCGGAAGGAGCCCTCGCTCAGCGCGAAGTACAGGAAGAGCGCGACCGTGACGAAGATGAAGCCGTACTTGATGACGGCGTTCTGGACGCGCGGGCCGAGGGAGTCCCCGGGCCCGGTCACCGGCTTCGTGGGGACCTCGGTGCTCTGGGTGGTGGTCATGGCGTACTTCCTGCCGTGGCTGTGAGTGCGGCTGCGTGCGGCGCGGGGCGTGGGGCTTCGCGCGGGGCTTCTCGTGGGGCGGGCATCACACCGGCTCCGCCGAACTGGTCCGCCCCCATCACACGGACGCCGAGATCGTCTGGATCACGCGATCGCGTTCCGCGTCCTCGCCGTACGCGTCGAGATGGACCTCGCCCGCCGCCAGCACGACGACCCGATCGGCGATCTCCAGGACCTCGTCCACATCGGCGGAGAGGACCAGCACAGCCGCGCCTTCCGCGGCCAGCGCTCGCGCCCGGCGGCCGATGTCGCGCCGGGCGCCGATGTCCACGCCTCGGAACGGTTCGTCCAGGATGAGGACGCGGGGGGTCTCGGCGAGCCAGCGGCCGACGACGACCTTCTGCTGGTTGCCGCCGGAGAGCTCCTCCACCGTGCTGTGCTCGTCGCGGGCGACGACCCCGAGCGCGTCGATGGTCTCGCGGCCCAGGGCGTCCTCCCGCCCGGTGTTCACGAGCCCGGCCCGGGACAGGGACTTGAGGAACGGCAGCGAGATGTTCTGGGCCACCGACCAGCCGGGGACGAGCGCGTCGGCGTGGCGGTCCTCGGGGACGAGGTGGACGCCGGCGCGGATCGCGTCGGACGGGCGGCGAGGGGTGTACGGCTTGCCGTCGAGTTCCACCGTGCCGGTGGGGAAGGGCTCGGCGCCGAAGAGGCCGCGGGCCAGTTCGGTCTTGCCGGCGCCCAACAGGCCTACGACACCGGTGACTTCACCGGCGCGGAGGTCGAGGTCGAGAGGTGCGCGGCCTTCGAAGAGGTGGACGCCGTGCAGGGCGAGGACGACGTCGCCATGCTCGCCGCTGCGCTGCGGGCGGGCGCTGGTCGCCTCGTGGGCCTGGGCGAGCATCGCGCGCAGGGCGCTGTCCCAGTCGAAGGGCTTGACCTGGTCGTCGGTGAGACCGCCGTCCCGCAGGACGACCAGGCGGTCGGCGAGCGCGTCGATCTCACCGAGGCGGTGGGAGACGTAGAGGACCGCGATGCCGTCGTCGCGCATCTTCTCGACGAGGGCGAAGAGCCGCTCGGCCTCGGCGGCGGAGAGTGCCGAGGTCGGTTCGTCGAGGATGAGCAGCCGTGGGCGGGTGGCGAGGGCGCGGGCCAGGATCAGCAACTGGCGGTCGGAAATGCCCAGTTCGGTGACGTCGCGGCGCAACACCGCGTCGCTCCAGCCGAGTTCGAGCGCGGCCTGGATCTCGCGGGCGCGGGCCAGGACGCGGCGGCCGTTCAGGAACGGGTTGCCGCGCTTCTGCGCCAGCTCCTCGAAGACCAGGTTCTCGGCGACCGTGAGGCCGGGCACGATGCCCTCGCCGATCCGCTGGTGGACTGTCTGGATGCCCAACTGCCGGGCGGCCGACGGGGATTGGAGAGCTGCGGGCTCCCCTGCGACCCGCACCTCCCCGCCGTGGTCCGTGTGCACGCCCGACAGGATCTTGATCAGCGTGGACTTGCCCGCGCCGTTGGCACCGAGCAGCGCGACCACGCTGCCCGGTGCGATGTCGAGGGAGACGGAGGCCAGTACCGTCCTGCCGCCGAAGGCCATGCTGACGTCGCGGAGCGAGACCGCGGCGTCGACGACCGCCCCCTCAACTCCCGTATCAGTGGGCGACATTGGGGATCCAGTCCGCGGTGCTCACCTTGGAGAGGTTCAGGGCGGGCAGGGCCGCGCGCAGCTGGTCCATGTTCTCGATCTTGTTTTTGCGCAGGAAGTCCTGGGTGATGGCGACGGCCGGGAAGTCGACGGTGGTCTTGTTCAACTGGCCCGCCAACTCAAGGGCCGCCGTACGGACGACGGCCGCGCCGACCGCCGACGGGTCGGTGCCCGCCGTGGCGACCCACGGGCTGTTCGCGGCGGTCATGTTCTGGATGTCGGCGTTGGAGACGTCCGCGCCGAAGACCTTCACCTTGCTCTGGAGCTTCTTGTTCTGCACGGCGAGGACGGTGCCCTTGGCGAGCTCGTCGTAGGGGGCGAACACGCCTGCCACGTCGGAGTGTTGGGTCAGCGCGGCGGAGACCAGGGGAACGTTGTCGGTGGCCGTGGAGTCGGTGACCTTGCCGACCTTGAACTGCTGCTTCCAGCCGTTGGCGTCGACGGCGGTCTTCCAGACGGAGTTGCGCTTGTCGAGGGCCGCGTAGCCGGCGACGTTGACGTAGCCGACCTTGGCGTTCTTGCCGACCGTCTTGGCCATCACGTCGAGAACGGCCTTCGCCATGCTCGCGTCGTCCTGCTCGGTGCTGATGACGGACTTGTTGGTCTGGTCGACGTCGTAGACGACGACCTTGATGCCCTTCTTCACCGCCTGGTCGATCTCGGGCTGGATCGTCGAGGGGAAGCCGTGGTCGACGATGATCGCCTGCGCGCCGGAGTTGATCGCCGAGGACAGGTCGGTGGCCTGCTTGGCGTTGTCGGCCTGCGCGTCGTACACGGTCAGGTCGATGCCGAGCGCCTTGGCCTGCGCCTTCGCGCCGTTGCCCCACTGCTCGAAGTAGTCACCGGCGCCGCTCTGCCGCACGAGCGCCACCTTGACCGTGCCCTTGCTGAAGGGGGCCGGCCTCTTGCCCGTGGCGGCCGAGGCCGAGGCGGCCGTGTCGTCGCTGCTCTTCGAGGCGTCCGTGGACTGCGAGCAGCCCGCCAGGAGGAGGGCGGAGACGGAGGCCAGCGAGAGCGCGGCGAGGGGGACGCGGGTACGGGACATCAGGGGCTCCAGGTGCAGGGATACGCAGGGTGGTGCGGAGGGGGTGAAGGAAGGGAGTGCTTGACCCGGAGCCGGGGACGAGAACGCGCCACCGTACGCATAGTGGACAGGCGGCAGGCGCCCCGTGAGATGGGGGCGCGGCGGGCTCCGGGTGTGGTCAGCGACAGCTGGCTGTGGTCGACCGGAGCAAGTCCACGTACAGCCGCCGCACGAGCAGCAGCGTCTTCATAAGGAGATCATGAGAATGTTTTCGGCCATTGGTCAAAGGGATGGAAGCGGTTTCTCAAAGGGTGAGACAACGACTACGTCACACCCGGTCCGTTCACCGGCGGCGGTTACCATCACGGGACCGGCTCCCGACCCGGCACAGTGAGGCCCCGATGACGACACCCCGCGCGACGACACCGCCCATGAGCTGCACGCGGTGCTGTCCCGACGCACGGTGTCCGGGCTGACCGGCTGTCCGCCGCCGTCGCTCGCCGCCCCGACTTCTCCTCCCCCACCCGTCCGGTGCTCGTCCCAGCATCCGGACATCCCTCCCACTTTTCGGAGTTGTTCCCATGACGCTGCTCACCACCTGGTCCGAGTCCGGCCCCGAGACCCTCGTGCGCCGTACCGCCGACCCCGTCGAGATCGCCGCCGCGCTCGCCCCCATCGGCGTCCGCTACGAGCAGTGGCCGATCCGCGAGGACGTCCCGGCCGACGCCGACAGCGACACCGTCTTCGCCGCCTACGGCCCGGAGATCGACAAGCTGAACGCCGAGGAGGGCTTCACCACCGTCGACGTCCTCGGCCTGCACCCCAGCGACGACCCGGAGTACCCGGCGAAGGCGGCCGGCGCCCGCGCGAAGTTCCTCCAGGAGCACACGCACGACGACGATGACGAGGTCCGCTTCTTCGTCTCCGGCTCCGGCATCTTCTACCTGCACGTGGGCGGCGAAGTGCACGCCGTCTACTGCGAGAAGGGCGACCTGCTGGGCGTGCCGCGCGGCACCACCCACTGGTTCGACATGGGCACCAAGCCCGCCTTCACCGCGATCCGCTTCTTCCACGAGGAGGACGGCTGGGTCGGCAACTTCACCGGCTCGACCATCGCCTCGCGCTTCCCCGACTACGACACGATCGACGCGGGCTACCAGCAGGACAAGGCCGCCGCGTGACCTTGCAGTTCACCGTGGACGCCGTGGTGCTCGACATCGAGGGCACCACGAGCGCCACGGGTTTCGTCGTCGACGTCCTGTACCCGTACTCGCGCTCGCGCTTCGCCGACCTCCTCACCGACCGGGCCGACGACCCCACCGTGGCCCGCGCGATCGCGCAGGTCCGCGAGCTGACGGACACCCCGGACGCCGACGCCGTACAGATCGAGAAAACCCTCAACTCCTGGCTGGACGAGGACCGCAAGGCCACGCCCCTCAAGACCCTCCAGGGCATCATCTGGTCCGAGGGCTTCGCCCGCGGCGACCTCGTCTCGCACTTCTACGACGACGTCGTACCGGCCCTGCGCGCCTGGCACTCGGCGGGCCTGCGGCTGTACGTCTACTCGTCCGGCTCGGTCGCCGCGCAGCGCGCGTGGTTCGCCTCCACCCCGGAGGGCGACCTCCTGCCGCTGGTCTCCGGGCTCTACGACACGGAGAACGCCGGTCCCAAGCAGGAGCCGGAGTCGTACCGCCGTATCGCGGAGGCGACCGGTGTCGAGCCGTCCCGGCTGCTCTTCCTCTCCGACCGGCCCGGCGAGCTGGACGCGGCCGTGTCCGCGGGGTGGCACGCGGTGGGGGTACGGCGGCCGGGCGAACCGTATTTCGAGCAAGGCGTCGGCGACCACGCGCAGGCGGGGGCGTTCGACGAGATCGGCATCACCAGTTCAAGGAGCACCACGTGAGCAGCGAGATCAGTGACCTCGACCTGAAGGAGGCGGGGGCTCAACTCGCCGCCGAATCCGCCCGGTTCGCCTCGTTCGGCTGGATGAGGGGGACCTCCGGCAACTTGTCGGTGGTCGTGGGCCGGGATCCCCTGCTGCTGGCGGTGACTGCTAGTGGGCACGACAAGGGTGAACTGACGCCTGCGGATGTGGTGTTGGTGGACGGGAACGGTGCGGCCGTCCGGGGTGGCAGGCCCTCCGCCGAGGCCGAACTGCACGCCCGCGTCGCCGCGTTGACCGGTGCGGGTGCGGTGGTCCACGTGCACACCGTGGCGTCCGTCGCGATGGGGCGGCGCGAGCCGGGCGGGATCGTGTTCAAGGACGTCGAGATGCTCAAGGGTGTGGGGCAGCCCGCGCACGATGTCGAGGTGCCCCTGCCCGTCATCGCCAACAGCCAGGACATGAAGGTGCTGGGCGATCGCCTGGAGGCGGCCCGGGATCCTCGGATGCCGGCGGTGGTCGTGGCCGGGCACGGGTTGTATGTGTGGGGTGCGGATGCGCGGCAGGCGCGGCATCACACCGAAGTAGTGGAGTGGCTGCTGGAGTTGGAGCTCACGCAGCGCTGATCCGAGAGTCGAGGGGACCCCTGTTTGCAGGGGTCCCTTTCTGCTACTTCAGCCGGTCACCGGGGAGTTCACCGGCCGAGACCTCCAACACGCCCCGCTCCGTGACCAGTCCGGTCACCAGGCGGCCCGGTGTCACATCGAAGGCGGGGTTGTGGCCGCGCGACTCGGCGGGAGCCGTGCGCACTCCCGACCACTCCAACACCTCGGCCTCGCCCCGGAGTTCGATGTGGATCTCGTCGCCGGTCTTGGTGGAGAGGTCGACCGTGGTTGTCGGGGCCGCCACCAGGAACGGGATACCCGCGTCGGCGCAGGCCAGCGCGACGCCCACCGTGCCTACCTTGTTCGCGGTGTCGCCGTTGGCCGCGATGCGGTCCGCGCCGACGATCGCCGCGTCGACCTCGCCGCGCAGGATGGTGCCGGCGGCTGCGCCGTCGGCCTGGACGTAGTGCGGGATGCCTTCCTGGACCAACTCCCAAGCCGTCAGGCGTGATCCCTGGAGCAGGGGGCGGGTCTCGTCGGCGTAGACGACCTCCACCAGGCCGCGCGCGTGGAGTTCGCGGATGACGCCGAGTGCGGTGCCCCAGCCGGCCGTCGCCAGCGCGCCCGTGTTGCAGTGCGTCAGGAGCCTCAACGGGCGGTCCACGCCAGCCTGTTGGAGCCTTTCGACCAGCCAGTCCGCACCGAACACGCCCATCGCGCGGTTGCCCGCGACGTCCTCGCGCTGGACTGCGGCGGCCTCTTCCAGCACTGCGTCCAGGCCCTCCTCGAAACGGGTCATGACCCGGTCCACGCCTGCCATGAGGTTGACCGCGGTGGGGCGGGCCTCGCGGACGCGGGCTATGGCCGCGCGCGTCTCGGCCTCGGTCCAGCCCTTGCGCTCGCCCTCGATGAGCGCGATCGCCACGCCGTACGCGCCGGCCGCGCCGATCGCGGGGGCGCCGCGCACCACGAGGCGCTGGATCGCGTCGACCAGGGTGTCCACATCGTGGACAGTCATCGTCTCATTGCGGTGCGGGAGCAGGGTCTGGTCGATAAGTGCGAGACCGGTGCCGGTCCAGTCGACCGCGCGCAATTCCTGGGACATAACGGGACACTCCTGCTGTTCCGATGGTGTCGGACACCGTACATGACCTGGAAGAACCACAGTTCGAGACAGTCGAGCGGGTGTCTCAAAACGAATGTTAAAGTCCAGCACCCGCAGCCCGAAGGCCGAGACGAAGGAGGACGTGTGCTGCTCACCATGCGCCGTTTCCTCGATCACGGCCGCTGCGCGAGCGACTGCTGTCGACGCTGACCTGTCCCTCTCGCGTCCACCCCTCGTCTCCTCCCGTCTCACCATCTGGTCGCACGCGCTCCCGCCGGAGCGCGCCTTGCCGTACCCCGGAAGGTCCCCATGCTCCGCAGATCACGTCGCACCCTGCAGCTCGTCGCCGCCACCACGCTCATGGTCACCGCCGCCACCGCCTGCAACGCCGCCGCGAAGACCGACGCCTCGGACAGCGCGAGCGGTGGCAGCGGTAAGTCGTTCACGCTGGTCACGCCGGACGCGGTCGGGCAGAACGAGTTCCTGAAGCTCGCCGTCACCGGCGTGAAGGCCGCCGCGAAGACGCACGACGGGACCGAGAAGGTCTACGAGTCGACGGACACCGCGTCCCAGCAGCAGAACGTGCAGGCCGCCGTGGACGCGAGCCCGAGCGTCATCGTGCTGGTCGGCTTCGAGTTCGCGGACCTCGTGGCGCAGCAGGCGAAGGCGCACCCGAAGCAGCAGTTCCTGATGATCGACGCGTGCACGACGAAGACCTTCAAGAACGTCACGTGCGCGGTGTTCCGTGAGCACGAGGGTGTCTATCTCGCGGGCGCCGAGGCCGGGTTGCTCAGCAAGAGCGGCAAGGTCGGCGCGGTGGACGTGCTCGACACGCCTCAATTCCGGCGCTACAGCGACCCGTTCGCGGCCGGTGCCAAGAAGGTCGCCGCCAAGACGTCCGCGTCGACGCGCTTCGTCGGCGGCCAGTCCCCGTTCGACGACTCGGCGCGCGCCAAGGAGCAGGCCAACTCCCTTCTGTCGAAGGGCACCGACCAGATCATGGCGGCCGCCGCGGCCGGCAACTACGGCGTCTTCGAGGCCGCGAAGGCCAAGGGCGCGTTCGCGTACGGCGTCGACGTCAACCAGTGCGTCTCCTCCCCCGGCACCGTCGTCGACAACGTGATCAAGAAGACTGACGTCGCCGTGGAGAAGGGCGTCGAGCAGGTCCTCGCGGGCAAGACGGGCACCTCGGTGTCGTACGGCCTGAAGGAGGGCGGCATCAGCCTCACCGGTCTGGAGGCAGGCGTCGACTCGTCGAAGTGCGTGATCGCCCAGCACAAGGACGTCCTCACGAAGGTGAAGGCGCTGCGCGACCAGATCGTCTCCGGAAAGCTCAAGGTCGATGACCCGGCCGCCAGTTGACCCAGCGGTCGAGCTGCGGGGAATCACCAAACGGTTCCCCGGCACGCTCGCCAACGACAACGTCGACCTGACCGTCGGCCGCGGCGAGATCCACGCCCTCATGGGCGAGAACGGCGCCGGCAAGTCCACCCTCATGTCGATCCTCTACGGCATGGAGCGCGCCGACGCGGGCTCCATCCGGATCGACGGGCGCGAGGTGACCTTCGGCGACCCGAGCGCCGCCATGGCCGCCGGGCTCGGCATGGTCCACCAGAGCTTCAAGCTGTTCGACTCGCTGACGGTCGCCGAGAATGTCGTCTACGCCGCCGAGCCGCGCCGTTTCGGCCTGGTGGACCGGGCCGCCGCCCGCCGCCGGGTACGTGAGCTGGCGGAGGAGCACGGGCTCGCCGTCGATCCGGACGCCCGGGTCGGCGAGCTGCCGGTCGGGCTGCGCCAGCGCGTGGAGATCCTGAAGCTGCTGCACCGGGGCGCCCGTACCCTCATCCTCGACGAGCCGACCGCCGTGCTCACTCCGGCCGAGGCGGATGCCCTGTTCGCGGTCCTCAAGTCGCTGGCCGCGCAGGGTCGTACGGTGATCCTTGTCACCCACAAGCTGCGCGAGGTCCTCGAAGGCAGCGACAACGTGACCGTCCTGCGGGACGGCCGAGTCGTCGCTCGCCTGGTCACCGCGGACACCTCCGCCGACGAGATCGCCGCCGCGATGACCGGCCGCGCGGTGGAGCTGGACCGCGTGCACGCGCCGGGTACCGCCGGTGACGTGGTGCTGGACGTGACCGACCTCACCACGGACTCCGTCCACGGAGTGGGACTCACCGTCCACGCCGGGGAGATCGTCGGCATCGCGGGCGTCGCCGGAAATGGACAGAGCGAACTGATCGAGGCGCTGGCCGGGCTACGGCCGGTCACCTCCGGACAGGTCGGTCTCAAGGGCCGGGACATCACCCACGCCTCGGCCACCGAGCGCCGTGCGCAGGGTCTCGCCTACGTCCCGGAGGACCGGCACGCGGTCGGTACGGCACCGGCGGCCTCCGTCGCGGACAACCTCGCGATGGGGCACCACCGAACATCCCTGTCCAGCAAGGGACTTCTGCCGCCCGCATCCGTACGTGCCCACGCCGGGCGGCTGATCGAGCGCTTCGGTATCAAGGCGGCCACCCCGGAGGTGCCGGCTTCCGCGCTGTCCGGCGGCAATCTGCAGAAGCTGCTGATCGGCCGCGAACTCGCCCATGACGCACCGCTGTTGCTCGTCGAGCAGCCCACGCGCGGGGTCGACATCGGCGCCATCCAGAACATCCACGACCAGATCGTCGCCTACCGCGACGCCGGTCACGCCGTCCTCCTCGTCTCCGCCGAACTGAGCGAGATCCGGGGCCTCGCGGACCGCGTCCTCGTCATGTACGAGGGCCGGGTCACCGCGACGTACACGAAGGACGAGGCCGACGAACGGGCGCTGGGGCTCGCCATGGCGGGCGGGACCGTAGCGCCGACGGAGGTCGTCGACTGACATGACGCACACTCATATACCGCGCATCTCAGGGGTGTTGCGCTCCCCCATCACCTTCTCCGTGCTCGCGGGCCTGGTCATCGGCGCCCTGTTCCTCGTCGGCACCGGCGCGGACCCGATCACGGCGTACGGCGCCGTCCTCACCGGCTCGCTCGGCGCGGACGGCATCGGTTCCACGCTGAGCACCGGCACCAGCGTGCTCGGCATGGCGCTCGCGCTGGCGATCCCGTTGCGGGCCGGGCTGATCAACCTCGGCGGCGACGGACAGATGGTCCTCGGCGGCATCACGGCAGCCGTGACCGGTCTGTACTCGCCGCTGCCCGCCCCGCTCACCGTCGTCCTGGCGCTGCTCGCGGGCATGGCAGCAGGCGCCGCCTACGCCGCCCTGGCCGCCCTGTGCGAGAACAGCCTCGGTGTCCCCCTGCTCGTCAGCAGCCTGCTGCTGAGCTACCCGGCGGTCTCGCTCGCCTCCTACCTCGCGCGCTACCCGCTCAAGGAACCCGGCTCCAGCCTCCCCCAGACCCGCGCGATGCCCGACGGCGTGGCACTGCCCGCGTTCGGCGACTCGACGGTCACCGTCGGGCTCATCCTGGTGGTCCTCGCGGCAGCCGCCTACTGGTTCACCGACAAGCGCACGGCGTTCGGCTACGAGATCCGCATGACCGGCCTCAACTCCCGCTTCGCCGCCTACGCGGGCGTCGAACGCCGGGGCCTGACCCTCAAGTTGATGTCCGTCTCCGGCGCACTGGCCGGACTCGTGGGCGCCATCGGGGTGTTGAGCTTCCCGTACCGCTTCGTCGACGGCTCGCTCACCGCACCCGGCTACACCTGGACGGGACTTACAGCCGCTCTGCTCGCCGCCGCAGCGCCGCTCGGCACGGTCGTCGCCTCCTTCTTCTTCGCCGTCCTCGCGGTCGGCGGCCTGGCGATGGAGCGGACGACCGAGGTGCCGCGCGAGCTGACACAGGTGCTCCAGGCCATCGTGATCGTGTTCCTGGCGGCCCGACTGCGCTTCCCCGGTGGGTGGTTCAGGAGACGCGCTCAGGAAGACCCGCACGAGGGCTCTCAGGAAGCCTCTCCGGAAACCTCTCAGAAGATCGGGGCCGCGTGATGTTCTTCGACTCCGATCTGCTGATGTCGGCGCTGCGCGCGCTGACCCCGATCCTGCTGGCCGCGCTCGGCGGTGCCCTGTGCGAGCGTGCGGGCGTCTTCAACATCGGCCTCGAAGGCATGATGTTGATGGGCTGCTTCACGTCGGTGGCCACGAGCTGGTTCACGGGCAGCGCCTGGCTCGGCGTCCTCGCCGCCGCCCTCGCGGCAGCCGCGTATTCGTTGATCCTGGCCGTGGGCGCGGTAACTCTGCGCGGGGACGCGGTCGTTCTCGGAATCGCCATGAATCTCCTGGCAGTTGGCCTGACCAGCTTCCTGCTGCGTACGGTCTTCGGTGTGCAGGGCACTTTCGACGATCCGTCACTTGCCGGGCTGCCGTTGGTCGGTGGCTTCACCCCGCTCGCGTATCTGGCGTTCGTCGCGGTCGCGGTGGCCGCGCTGATGCTGTCCCGGCATATGTGGGGGCTGCGGCTGCGCGGGGTTGGCGAGGCACCGGACGCGGCGGCCACGCTCGGGGTGAGCCCGGCGAAGTACAAGTACGCGGCGGTGCTGATCTCCGGAGTCCTGTGCGGGCTCGCGGGGGCTCAACTCGCACTCGGCAACGTCACGTTGTTCTCCGAGAACATGACGGCGGGCCGGGGCTGGATCGCGGTCGTCGCGGTGATGCTCGGCCGCGCGGCACCCGTCGGCGTGCTGCTCGCCGCGCTGCTCTTCGGTCTCGCCGAGGCCGCCGGCTTCCGCCTCCAGGGCGTCGGCCTGCCCCAACAGGCCACGGATGCCGCGCCGTACGTCGTGACGCTCGTCGCCCTCTTCCTCTCGACGGCCCGCCGCCGTCGCCGTACCGCCAACTCCCCTTCCGGAGCCACCACATGACGCAGGACCTGCTGCCCATCACCCGCATTCCTCGCACCGGGCTTCCCGTGCACGCGGTCGTCGTCGGCGACCCGGCGCGCGCCGCCGCCGTCGCCGCGCTGCTGGACGGTGCCGAGGAGGTGTCGTACCACCGCGAATACCGTGTGTTCAGCGGGAGTTGGAAGGGTCTGCCGGTCACCGTCGCCTCGCACGGAGTGGGCGGACCGGGCGCGATCCTGCTGTTCCAGGAGCTGGCGGACGCGGGCGTCCGCACCTTCCTGCGCTTCGGCACGGCGGGCGCGATGAAGCCCGGCATCGGCGACGGCGACCTCGTCATCGCGGAGGCGGCCGTACGCGACGACGGCGTCACCCAGCAACTCCTCCCCCCGGAGTACCCGGCCGTCTCCTCCCCCGAGGCCGTCTTCGCCCTCCAGCGCGCGGCCCGCGAGGCCGAAGCCCCGCACCACCGCGGCATCGTCTGGACCCGAGCGGCCTTCCAGCCGGGCCTTCTCCCTCTCTTCTCCTACGACGGCGCCGGGCTCGCGGCGATCGAGATGGAGCTGTCGGCGCTGCTGGTGACGGCCTCGCTGCGCGGTCTTGTCGCGGGCGGGGTGCTGGTCATCGACGGTGCCAACGCCGATGAACTCGTCGACGCGGAGACCACCGGCGGGTACGACCCGCACCGGGAGGTCGTCGCGGCCGGGGTCGAGCGCGGGGCGATCGTCTCCCTGGAGGCGCTCCGACTGCTCGCCGAGGGCGAGGAGTTGACGGCGTGAGCACCTTGAACATCGACCTGTTGGTGCACGGCGGCGACGTCCTCACCGTCGACGAGGCCGGAACGGTCGTACGGGACGGGGCAGTTGCCGTCCACGAGGGCGAGATCGTCGCCGTAGGACCGGCCGCGGAGCTGACAACTCGGTTCACAGCGGCGGAGTCCATTGACGCGTCGGGCTGTCTCGTCCTGCCCGGACTCATCAACACGCACACCCACCTCGCGATGACGCTGCTGCGCGGTCGCGCCGACGACGTCACTCTCCAGGGCTTCCTGGAGCGGGTGTTGAAGTGGGAGGCCGAGCTGCTGACGCCGAAGAACGTGGCGGCGGCGGTGCGGCTCGCGGTGGCCGAGAGCGTGCGGGCCGGGGTGACCTCGGCGCTGGACATGTACTGGTTCCACGAGGCGGCCGAGCAGGCGGCGCGCGAGACGGGCTGGCGACTGCACACCGGGCCCACCTTCATGGACGTACCGGAACCGCCGGACCGTCTCGCCTACGAGGACCGACTCGACTGGGCGCGGCGGGACTTGGTGGCCCGGGGTGAGGCACGCCCCGGTCTGCGACCGGTCCTGTTCGCGCACTCGACCTACACCCTCGCCCCCGACCAGCTCGTCGACATCGCCGCCCTGGCACGGGAGTTCGGCGCGCTGCTGCACATCCACGCGGCGGAGAACCCGACCGAGGTCGCCACCGTCGAGGTCAAGTACGGCAAGCGGCCTGTGGAGTTGCTCGACTCGCTCGGGCTGCTCGGTCCCGATCTGCTGCTCGCGCACGCCGTGGACCTGACCGGCCCGGAGATCGCGGCACTGGCCCGCACCGGAACGTCGGTCGCCCACTGCCCCGTCTCCAACCTGAAGTTGGGGTGTGGCATCGCGCCGGTGCCACGGCTGTTGAGCGCGGGCGTGACCGTCGGGCTGGGCACGGACGGTGCCGTCAGCTCCAACACGCTGGACGTGCTGGGCGCCGTACGGCAGGCCGCCCTCGTGCACAAGGCGGGCGGTGACCCGACCGCGGTCGGTGCCGAACAGGCCGTACGGATGGCGACGATCGAGGGTGCGCGGGCGCTGGGCCTGGGTGAGCACCTGGGTTCGCTGGAGGCCGGGAAGCGGGCCGATCTCGTCGTACTCGATCTCGACGCGCCGCATCTGCGGCCGCTGCACGACCCATGGTCGACGCTCGCGTACGCGGCGCACTCGGCGGACGTACGGGACACGGTGGTGGACGGCCGGGTGCTGATGCGGAACCGGACACTCTGCACGCTGGACGAGGAAGCGGTGCTCGCGGAGCTCGAAGCACTTGTCTGAGCTGTGGATTTCCCTCCCGTTCAGCCTGCTGAACCCGCATAATGCACCTGATACATCGGACGTCTGAGCAAGAGAGAGGCCGATCATGGCAGTCACCGATGAGGCGATCGAGAAAATCAAGGGAATGATCGTCTCCGGCGCGCTGCGTCCCGGGGACCGGCTGCCCAAGGAGAGCGAACTCGCGGCCGAACTGGGCCTGTCCCGCAACTCCCTGCGGGAGGCCGTGCGCGCCCTGTCACTGATCCGCATCCTGGACGTGCGGCAGGGCGACGGTACGTACGTCACGAGCCTCGATCCCCAACTCCTGCTGGAGGCACTGAGTTTCGTCGTCGACTTCCACCGCGACGACACGGTCCTCGAATTCCTGTCCGTACGGCGGATCCTGGAGCCGGCGGCCACGGGGATGGCGGCACTGCGGATCAGCGAGCAGCAACTGGACGCGCTCTCCGCCCAGTTGGACGCGCTGGGCGGCGCCCCTTCGGTGGAGGAACTGGTCGCGTGCGACCTGGAGTTCCACCGGGGCATCGTGCAGAGTTCCGGCAACTCGGTGCTGTGCTCGCTTCTCGACGGTCTGTCCGGGCCCACCACGCGGGCCCGGATCTGGCGCGGGCTGACCCAGGAGGACGCGGTCAGCCGCACGCTGCACGAGCACCGGGCGATCCTGGGCGCGCTGCGCGACCGGGACGCGGAGGCGGCGCGGTCGTGGGCGACGGTGCACATCGCGAGCGTGGAGCAGTGGCTGCGTTCGACCCTGTGATCGAGTGATCCGCCCCGCTGATCCATCGGAGGAGTGACCGGCCGGGACGGGTCCGCACAGGATGGCGATCTTGTGTGTTCGACCGTCCCGGACGGGGCAGGCATGGGTTCACTCCCCCGTGCAAGGGGGCTGCGGGCGCCCCCGTCGGACGCCGTAAGGTTGGGGCGTACGTGAGGGCAGATCGGAAGGAGGCGCTGGGTGATCGAGCTGGAGGGGGTTCCCGAGCTGATCGACCCAGTGATGGTGGCCGCGTTCGAGGGCTGGAACGACGCCGGCGACGCCGCCTCCACCGCGGTCGCGCACTTGGACAGAGAGTGGAAGGGCGAGGTGTTCGCGGCGCTGGACGCCGAGGACTACTACGACTTCCAGGTCAACCGGCCCACGGTGTGGATGGACGCCGGCGTGCGAAAGATCACCTGGCCGACAACACGCCTCTCGGTGGTCCGGGTCGGCGGCGAGAAGCCGCGTGATCTCGTGCTCGTCCGAGGCATCGAACCGTCGATGCGCTGGCGCTCGTTCTGCAACGAACTGCTGGGCTTCGCCCACGAGTTGGGCGTGGAGCTGGTGGTGATCCTGGGCGCGCTGCTCGGTGACACCCCGCACACGCGTCCGGTGCCGATCAGCGGGACCACGTCGGACGCGGACCTGGCGCAGCGGATGGACCTGGAGGAGACCAAGTACGAGGGTCCCACCGGGATCGTCGGCATCCTCCAGGAGGCGTGCACGCACGCGGGCGTACCGGCCGTGTCGCTGTGGGCGGCGGTGCCGCACTACGTGTCGCAACCGCCCAACCCGAAGGCCACCCTGGCGCTGCTCAACCGCCTGGAGGACCTGATCGACGTGCGCATCCCGCTGGGCGAGCTGCCCGAGGACGCGCGCGCCTGGCAGGTCGGCGTGGACCAGCTGGCCGCCGAGGACAGCGAGGTCGCCGAGTACGTGCAGACGCTGGAGGAGGCCCGCGACACCGCGGAGCTGCCTGAGGCGTCGGGCGAGGCGATCGCGCGTGAGTTCGAACGCTATCTGCGGCGGCGGGACGGCGGTGGCAACCCGCCGCCCGGTGGTCACGCCACGGCGGACGGCAGCGACAGCGCGTCGTATCTGCGGGACAACCCCGGCCGTACGAAGCCGACGAGACCCGCGAAGCCGGACACGGAGCCGGAGCCGGATGCCGACGCGGACGAAGAAGACTCCTCCGAGGAGTGAGTCCGCCGGTCAACAGGGTGTGAGACAGGGGCGGTTCCTCCCGGGTGGGAGGAACCGCCCCTGTTCTGTGGGCTGTTGCTAGAGGGCCACGCCCAACAGGGCGTCCACGGCACGGGACACGACGCCTGGGGCGCCCTCGTCGCTGCCGCCCCGGTCCCGCTGGAGAGCCGCCCAGCGGTCGACCGCGGCGAGCGCGGCCGGGGCGTCCAGGTCGTTCGCGAGGGCTTCGCGCATCTCCTCGACGACCGTGACGGCGGAGGGGCCGTCGGGCCGGGAGACGGCGGCACGCCAGCGTCCGAGCCGGGCGACCGCGTCCGCGAGCACCCCGTCGGTCCACTCCCAGTCGGAGCGGTAGTGGTGGGCGAGCAGGGCGAGCCGGATGGCGGCCGGGTCGACGCCGTCGCGGCGCAGCGCGGAGACGAAGACGAGGTTGCCCCGGGACTTCGACATCTTCTCGCCGTCGAGACCGACCATGCCGGCGTGGACGTAGGCCTTGGCCATCGGGAACTCGCCGGTCAGCACCTGGGCGTGCGAGGCGCCCATCTCGTGGTGCGGGAAGGCGAGGTCGGAGCCGCCGCCCTGCACGTCGAAGCCCATGCCGAGGTGGTCGAGGGCGATCGCGACACACTCGATGTGCCAGCCGGGGCGCCCGCGGCCCAACGAGCCGCCGTCCCAGCTCGGTTCGCCCTCGCGGGCGGCCATCCAGAGCATCGGGTCGAGCGGGTTCTTCTTGCCGGGGCGGTCCGGGTCGCCGCCGCGCTCGGCGGAGAGCAGGCGCATGGCGGCCGCGTCGAGGTTCGAGACCTTGCCGAAGTTGGGGTCGGACCCGACGGAGAAGTAGGTGTCGCCTTCGAGTTCGTAGGCGGCACCGGCGTCCCTGAGGCGCTCCACGAGCGGCACGATGCCGGGTATCGCCTCGACCGCGCCGATGTACTGCTTCGGGGGCAGCATGCGCAGGGCGGTCATGTCCTCGCGGAAGAGCGCCGTCTCCTGCTCGGCGAGGGCCACCCAGTCGACGCCGTCGCGCACGGCGCGCTCCAGGAGCGGGTCGTCGACGTCGGTCACGTTCTGGACGTAGTGAACCTGCCGCTTGGTGTCGAGCCACACGCGCTGCACGAGGTCGAACGCGTTGTAGGTCGCCGCGTGTCCCATATGGGTGGCGTCGTACGGCGTGATGCCGCAGACGTAGATACGGGCGACGGGACCGGTGTCGGGGGTGACCAGACCGCCGGTCGCGGTGTCGTGGATCCGGAGGTCGCGGCCCTTGCCGGGAAGGGCGGGGACCTCAGAAGCGGGCCAGGCATACATGTCATGAGCGTAACCGGACGGATGATCCGTTTACGAACCGGACCAGGCCGGATGACCGGTAAGGCACTCTTGCGCGACCGTGACCGCCGTGCTGCTACACCGGCGGCCACGGAATGGCCGGCCATTCCCCGCTCGGCTCGGGATGCTTCCCGTCCGCGAGCAACGCGTCGACACGCGCGCGTGTGGCATCGAGTTCTACGTCGGTGATGAGCTCGGCGAGCTTCGCGGCGAGCCCTCCGCCGTCGCTCAGCGCCTCCCTGAGCGCCTGGAGGACGTCGATCGCCTCCGGAGTGAGCGGCTCGCCCGCCCAGCCCCACAGGAGGGTGCGCAGCTTGTTCTCGGCGTTGAAGGTGACGCCGTGGTCGATGCCGTAGAGGCGCCCCTCGTCGGCGGGCAGCAGATGGCCGCCCTTGCGGTCGGCGTTGTTGATGACGGCGTCGAGGACGGCGAGCCGGCGCAGCCGCTCGTCGTCGGCGTGCACCAGGAGGGCGGTTTTCCCCTCGCCGACCTCGGCGAGGCCGATGGCCTTCCAGCCCTCCTCGGGCTCCTCGGCGTCGACCAGGGCGAGCAGTTCGGACTCGGCCGCGGTCTCGATCCACAGCTGGCACATGCCCTCGCCGTACGGGCCGTCGCGCAGCACGGTGGTCGGCACGAGGCCCCAGCCGGTCGCCTCGGAGACCTCGTAGGCGGCGACCTCCCGCTGGGCGAGGTTCCCGTCGGGGAAGTCCCACAGGGGGCGCTCCCCGGCGACGGGTTTGTATACGCAGGACGCCTCGCGGCCCTCGTACGTCACGGAGCAGAACAGCACCGCGTTCGAGGCCTCGCGGATGCGTCCGCGTACCTTCAGCTCACCCTTGGACAACAGCTCGGCCGTGGTCACGCTCCGCGGCGGTATCCGTTCTGGCGCGGACATACGTGTCCTTCCGGGTCGAGCGGGAGGCTGCACAGCGGGCAGGGCGGCCGGCCGGCGTTGACGACGTCCAGGGCCCGCTTGGCGAAGGCGCGGGCCTGGGCTCCGGTGAGGCGGACCCGCAGCATCGGGGGGCCGTTCTCCTCGTCCTGGAGGAGGCGCTCCTCGGCCTCGGCGAGGTCCTCGTCGGTGTCGGCGTCGAGTTCGACGAGGGCCTGCGCCTCGACGATCATGCGCTGCTCCTCACCGTCCCAGGCGAGCGCCATGGTGCCGACGCGGAACTCCTCCTCGACGGGGGTCTCCAGCGGGCGGGTGTCGGAGATCTCGGTGGGGGTGACGGCCGGGACGGCGGCGCTGCCGCCACTGCGCCGTACGACCTCGTCCAGAAGCTCGTCCATGCGCTCGGCGAGCGCGGCGACCTGCGTCTTCTCCAGGGCCACGCTGGTCACCCGAGGACCGGAGGCGGCCTGGAGGAAGAACGTACGGCGCCCGGGCAGTCCGACCGTGCCGGCTACGAAGCGGTCCGGCGGGTCGTAGAGGAACACCTGACGGGACACGTCCTGTCTCCATTGGAATCGACTGCTGACAAGTGCGGCGCTACTGCGACCGCTTCACCCTACTGCGGCCGACGATCACGGTGCGCCCGCGCCGCCCCCGACCGTGGCCTGGTCGCCCGGGGGCTCCTCCCGCGGCGCCAGGGACGCGAGATCACCCGTGTCCCCGAGCCGTACGAGAAAAGGCCTGAGACGGGTGTAACGGATCGCGGTGATGGAACACGGTTCTACAGAGATCCGCTGGAAGAGGTCGAGATGAAGTCCGAGTGCGTCCGCGACAAGGGACTTGATGATGTCGCCGTGCGAGCACATGAGGTAGACGGCGTCGGCGCCGTGATCGCGCTCCACGCGCGCGTTCCACTCGCGTACGGCCTCGGCCGCGCGGGTCTGCATCGCGCGCATCGACTCGCCGCCGGGGAACGCGGCCGACGAGGGGTGCGACTGGACGACCTCCATCAGGGGCTCGTCCATCAGCTCGGCCAGCTTGCGGCCGGACCAGTCCCCGTAGTGGCACTCCCCGATCCGCTCCTCGGTGTGCAGCCGCAGGTCGGGGCGGGCGTCGAGGAGGGGCTGGAGGGTCTCCTGGCAGCGTTGCAGCGGGCTGGCGACGACCTCGGCGATCGGCAGCGCGGCGAGCCGTCCGGGGAGCGCGGCGGCCTGGGCGTTGCCCCGCTCGTCGAGCGCGACTCCGGGCGTCCAGCCGGCGAGCACTCCCCCGGTGTTGGCGGTCGAACGTCCGTGCCGGACAAGGATCAACGTGGGCATGGGGCCAAGGGTAGGCGCACGTGCGGGTGCGTCTTCGGCGGGACGGCAGGAGAATACGCACCGTGATCGTGGACTACGCCATCTACCGTGACGGACGCCGGACGGAGGGCCCCGGCGACTTCTCCGACGGCCTGGACCACTGTCGTCGGGTGGGCGGCGCCTTCGTCTGGATCGGCCTCTACGAGCCCACGGAGAAGGAGTTCGACAAGGTCACCGAGGAGTTCGGGCTGCACCCGCTGGCCGTCGAGGACGCCCTCACCGCGCATCAACGCCCCAAGCTGGAGGTCTACGACGACTCGCTGTTCGTGGTCCTCAAGCCGGTCGGCTACGAGGCGGACGACGACGTCGTCACCTCCGGCGAGGTCATGGTCTTCGTGGGCGACTCCTTCGTAGTGACCGTCCGGCACGGCATGGAGGCCCCTCTGGCGGCCGTACGGCACCGTCTTGAGGAGGAGCCGGAGATGCTGCGGCACGGGCCGACGGCGGTGCTGTATTCGATCGCGGACGCGGTGGTCGACCACTACGTGGACGTGGCGGGCGAGTTGCAGACCGACCTGGAGGAGCTGGAGGCGGCGGTGTTCTCGCCGACCGGCGGCGGCTCGCGGACCACGGCCTCGCGGATCTACACCTTCAAGCGGCAGATCCTGGAGTTCCGCCGGGCCACCGGGCCGCTGGCGATGCCACTGGCCCGGCTCGCGGGCGTCGGTCTCGCCGGGGACCGGGTGCCGTTCGTGAACGACAAGTCGCGGCCGTTCTTCCGTGATGTCAACGACCACCTGATGAAGGTCAACGAGTCCGTGGAGGGCCTGGACCGGCTGGTCTCGGACGTCCTGTCGGCGCACCTCGCGCAGACCAGCGTCCGGCAGAACGACGACATGCGGAAGATCTCCGGCTGGGCCGCCATGGCCGCCGTCCCCACGATGATCGCGGGGATCTACGGCATGAACTTCGACCACATGCCCGAGCTGCACTGGCTGTGGGGGTACCCGGCGGTGATCCTGCTGATGGCCGCCCTGGAGGTGCTGCTGTACCGGACGTTCAAGCGGCGCGGCTGGCTGTAGAGCGCTTCCTGGACCTACGCGAACTCGGGGGCGGCGGTGGCCGGTCCGCCGAGGGCGTCGCGGCGTTCCGGCATCCTCAGGGACACCATCCGCCGCCAGCCGCCGAGCCGTTCGTACGCGTACACGGCGTGGATGCCGGCGGCGAGCGCGGCCGACTTGGCGCGCGGCCAGCCGAGGACGCGTCCCATGTGGGCCATCACCGCGAGGCTGACGTCCCGGTAGACGCGGATCTCGGCCAACGCGCACTCCCGGAGCGTGCGTTGGATGGCGCGGCCGTGTCCGGCGGCCGCGAAGCGCAGCAACTCCTCGTGGCAGTAGGCGAGATGGTTGTCCTCGTCGTTCGAGATCATCCGTACCGCGCGGCCGAGGTCGGGGTGGTCGGCGAAGTGTTTGCGCAGCAGGTCCATCTGCTCGGAGGCACGCTGTTCGGTGACGCGGCTGTGCGCGAGGTAGGTGACGACGTCCTGGACGGTGAGCGCGCTCTCGCCCTTGAGCTTCTCGTGCGCGAGGCCGATGCCCTGCCGCTCCAGGAGCATCGTGTAGTCGGTGTCGGCGGGCACGGGTACGGGCTGGAGGCCGCGCTTCTTCAGAAGGGCGTTGAAAATGCGCCCGTGCTTGTCCTCGTCGGCGCCGTGCCGACTGATCTTGGGGGCGAGGTCGCGTTCGGTCGGCGGGACGAGGAGGGCGATGCGCCCGTTCTCCCAGCCGCCCTGGGACTCGCCGCTGGCCGCGATGGAGCAGAACAGCCGGAACGACTCGTCGTTGTCGAGGATCTCCTGGAACAGACTCTTGGCCGACAGCACCTCAACGCACCTCCATGCAGGATTCCGCCGTACTCCGCAAAGAACGAGTCAAATGCGACGTCAGAGGTGCTGCAACAGCAGTGTCGGACAACTCCGCCAAAAGGAGGACTACGGATGTCCCTACGGGGGCGTAACCGCACGGCCCGCCGCGCGTTGTTCCCCGTGACGGCCGTGGCGGGGAAGACCCCCCGAGCCCCCACCACGGCCGTAGAAAACTTCCGTACGGCAGAGCCGTGTTACGCGAGCCCCGCGCGCTCCAGCGCCTCGGTTCCGGCGCGGAGGGCGGCGATCCGCTCCTCCAGGGTCCAGCCCGCCGGGGAGAGCGTCAGGGTGGTGACGCCGGCCGCCGCGTACTCCTTCATCCGGTCCGCGATGCGGTCCACGGAACCCAGCAGCGTCGTCTTGTCGATCAGGTCGTGCGGGATGGCCGCTGCGGCGCCGTCCTTGTCGCCGGCCAGGTACTTGTCCTGGATCTCGGCGGCGGCCGCCTCGAAGCCCATGCGCTGGGCCAGCTTGTTGTAGAAGTTCTGCTGCCGGCTGCCCATGCCGCCGACGTACAGGGCGGTGTACGGGCGGAAGGTGTCCGCGAGCTTCTCGACATCCTTGTCCTCGCCGAAGGCGAGCGGGACCGTCGGGACGATGTCGAAGCCTTCGAGGGTCTTGCCCGCCTTCTCGCGCCCGGCCCGCAGGTGCCTGATGGCGGTGTCCTCCAGGTGCTCGGCGGAGGGGAAGATGAGCAGCGCGCCGTCGGCGATCTCGCCGGTCTGCTCCAGGTTCTTCGGGCCGATCGCCGCGATGTAGAGCGGGATGTGCTCGCGCTCCGGGTGCACGGTCAGCTTGAGGGGCTTGCCCGGGCCGCCGGGCATCGGCAGCGTCCAGTGCTCGCCGTCGTAGGACAGGCGCTCGCGGGTCATCGCCTTGCGGACGATCTCGACGTACTCACGCGTGCGTGCCAGCGGCTTGTCGAACTTGACGCCGTACCAGCCCTCGGAGACCTGCGGGCCCGAGACGCCGATGCCGAGGCGGAAGCGGCCGCCGGAGAGCGAGTCGAGGGTCGCGGCGGTCATCGCGGTCATCGCGGGCTGGCGGGCCGGGATCTGGAAGATGGCCGAGCCGACGTCGATGCGCTCGGTCTGCGCGGCGACCCAGGTGAGCACCGTGGCCGCGTCGGAGCCGTAGGCCTCGGCGGCCCAGCACACCGAGTAGCCGAGGCGGTCGGCCTCCTGCGCCACGGCGAGATTGTCGCCGTCCATTCCGGCACCCCAGTAGCCGAGGTTGATCCCGAGCTGCATGGCAGACCCCTTACCGATCAGTAACGTCGCTGTTGTGCCGACCCTAGCGCGCGGTGGCCGGGGCGGACAGGACGGGTGCCGGTGAGCGGTCACGGAGCGTGCCCTGCGGGGGACTGTGGATCATCGTGGAAATCGGTTATCCACAGGCAACCACACCGCAGGTTCAGGCCAGTAATCTCGGCGTTCATGGAGCAGAGGCATCTCGGCCGTACCGGCCTTCGTGTGTCCCGGATCGGACTCGGCACCCTCACATGGGGGCGCGACACCGACGAGCACGACGCCGCGGACCTGTTGAAGGCGTTCTGGGAGGCCGGCGGCACCCTGGTCGACACGGCGGACGTGTACGGCGACGGGGAGGCCGAGTACCTGCTCGGACAGCTCATAGAAGGGCTCGTGCCGCGCCGGGACCTGGTCATCTCGACGAAGGCGGGGAGCGTACCCGACCCCGACCGCCGCTTCGACGGCTCGCGCGGTCATCTGCTGGCCGCGCTGGACGCCTCGCTGGCCCGCCTCGGCACGGACTACGTCGACGTGTGGCACATCCACGCCTTCGACCCGTTCACGCCGCTGGAGGAGACCCTCCAGGCCCTCGACCTGGCGGTCAGCAGCGGGCGGGCGCGCTATGCGGGCGTCTCGAACTACTGCGGCTGGCAGCTGGCCAAGGCGGCGACCTGGCAGTTGGCGGCGCCGGGCACGCGGACGCGGCTGGCGAGCACGCAGTTGGAGTACTCGCTGCTGCAGCGGGGCGTGGAGCGCGAGGTGCTGCCGGCCGCGCTCGACCTGGGCATCGGGCTGCTGCCCTCCTCGCCGCTCGGGCGCGGGGTCCTCACCGGCAAGTACCGGCACGCGACGCCGGCCGACTCGCGGGGGGCCTCGGAGCACATGGCGCCGTTCGTCGCGCCGTACCTCGACGACGCGGCGACGCGCATCGTGGACGCGGTGACCATCGCCGCGGACGGGCTCGCCGTGACGCCGCTCCAAGTCGCCCTCGCCTGGGTCCGCGACCGGCCCGGGGTGGCCGCCCCGATCGTCGGCGCGCGCAACGCGCAGCAGCTCACGGCCGCATTGTCAGTGGAGGCGCTTAGTCTTCCTGACGAGATCTGCCGAGCGCTCGACGATGTGTCGGCGCCTCTGCACCGCTATCCCGATCACGACTGGAGCACGCTGTGAGCACGGACCCGGAGACCACGGAGACCTCGCCGTCCGAGGACACGGGCACGGAGGGCGCGGAGGGCGCCGAGAGCACGGGGGCGGACGTGGTCGCGGACGCCGGGGAAGGCGCCGAGGGCAGCGAGGGCACGGACGCCGAGGCCACCGGTGAGGCCAAGGCCGAGGCCGCCGCCCCCGAACTGTCCGAGGCCGCGGCCGAGTTGGCGGCACAGAAACTGGAGCGGGAGCGGATCGAGCGGCGGAAGGCGGAGAAGGCCGGGCCCATCGTGGCCGGGACCAAGCTCAGCGGGACGGCCGCCGACCTGCTCGCGGCGGTACGGGCCGTGGAGAGCGGCGAGAAGCCCGTGACCACCCCCTTCGCCAAGCCGGAGCCCACCCCGCGCCGCTCCGCCGCCCCCGAAGCGGTGCGACCGCCCCAGCCCGTCCCGACCGAGCCCGGCGCCCCCGCGACCGAGACCGTCGAGTCCGTACGGCTCGTGCTGGCCGAGGGCGGCGCGCCCGAGACGCTCGCGGCACAGGTCGCGGCGACCCTCGGCGAGGGTGGGGACGATCAACTCCGCGAGGATCCTTGGCAGTTGCTGCGCGTCCCGGGTGTACGGCCCGAGCAGGCCGACGGGTTCGCGCGGGCGCTGCTCGGCGACGGGTGCGCGCCGGACGACGAGCGACGGGGCCGTGCGGTCGTCGGCTGGCTGCTGGAGCAGGCGGCGCTGGCTGGGCATACGGCCCTGGACGCCTCGGCGTTGACGGCCGCACTGGCCAAGCAGGGCGTGCCCGACCCGGACGCGGCGACGCAGAGTGCCATCGCCGAGGGTGAAGTGCTGGTCTTCCAGGACGCGTTGGACGAGCCCGCGGTCCCGGTGCAGCGCACCGACGACGCGTCCGACGAGGACACGGAGGTGGAGGAGCGTCCGGTCCGGGTGCTGATCGGCCTGGAGCGGTACGCGCTCGCCGAGGAGAGCCTCGCCGACGGACTCGCCAAGCTGATCAACTCGGTGCCGAAGGAGGACGGTTCGGCGGCGGACTGGGAGCAGGCGGGTGCCGCCAAGGGCTCCACCGGCGAGCTGATCCGCGCGGTCGCGGGCCATGGCCTGGTCCTCCACACCGGCGGGGAGGCGTCCCTGGAGGAACCGGCGGCGCTGCTCCGCGCGGCGGCGGGGTTCGGGTTGCGTGCCTGGGCCGCCGCCCACAGTCCGGTCGGGCGGGACCGGTTCGCCGCCCTGCTCGCCGGGTCCGCCGAGGCCGAGGGCTCCCCGTCGGCCGAGTCGGTCGACGGCCCCCGCGCCGCCACCGTCGCCGGACTCCTGTCCCGTGTCGAAGGTCCCGGGCGGGACGCGGACGGTGCCCTGGACCTGGATCTGCTCGTCGTGCTCGACGCGCCCCAACTGGACGTGGAGACGGCGGCGTTGCTCACCGAGTCACTGCCGGACGGGGCCCGGCTGGTGCTGGCCGGGGACCCGGCGGTGCTGTGGTCGACGGGTGCCGGGCGGGTCTTCGCCGATCTGCTCGCGTCGAAGGCCTGCCCCCAGGTCGTCTCGCGGCGACCGGATCTCGGTCCCGTGGGCGAACTCGTCTCGGGCATCGGCATCGGCGAGCTGAACCAGGTGGAGGCCCCCGGCAAGGAGGTCGTGATCGTGCCGGTGCGCGACGCCGGTGAGGCCGTGCACCGCACCGTGCAGCTCGTCGCCGACTCGGTGCCGCGCGTGATCGGCGTCCCCGCCGAGCAGACCGTGGTGATCACACCGGGCCACGGCGGCGCGGCCGGCACCCGTGCCCTCAACGTGGCACTGAAGGAACGGCTCAACCCCGGCCCCGGCCGCTTCGGCGGCTTCGACCCCGGCGACCGGATCGCGTACTCCCCCACCCCGGGCCGTACGATCCCGGGCCGGGTGGTGAACGCCGACGCCGAGGGGCTGCACCTGGCGTGCCCCGGCGGGCCCGTCGTCGTACCGAAGGAGCGGGTCGAGCAGTCCGTGCGGCACGGGTGGGCGCTGACCGCGCACCAGGCGGTGGGAGTGCGGTGGCCCGCGGTGGTCGTGGTGCTGCCCGGGGACGCGGCGCAGGCGCTCAGCCGGCCCTGGGTGTACACGGCGTTCAGCCGGGCTGACCGGCATCTGTCCGTCGTCCACGGCGTGGACCAGGCGCTGCCCCGGGCCGTCGCCGAGGTCCCGGCCAAGCCGCGGACGACGCGGTTGCCGGTGCTGCTGCGACCGCAGGTCCCCGCGGAGGTCTGAGCCCGGGCGGCACGCACGACAGACGGCGGCGGTCACCGAAGGAGTCCTTCGGTGACCGCCGCCGTCGTCGTCTCAACAGCCGGGCGCGGTCAGCGGTCCGCTTCCAGCGCCTCCAGGTCCTCGTCCTCGTCCAGATCCGCGTCCAGGTCGGGATCGAGCTCGTCCTCGACCTCGTCCACCTCGTCGATGTCGTCGATCTCGTCGTTGATCTCGTCGTCGAAGACCGCGCTGACGTCGAAGCGGCACACCACCCGCTGCGGATCGACGCCCTCGAAGGGGGCCTCCAGCCAGGCGCCGGGGTCGGCCGTCTCGTCGGCGGCGGTCACCCAGAGCGTGGAGTCGCCCTCTTCGAGACCGAACTCCTTGGGCCGGGAGGCGATCTCGTCCGCCTCGAACTCGTCGAAGAGGATGCCCAGCGCACCGTGGATCGTGGCGGAGGCCTCCGTGCCCGTGCCGTCGCCGACCGCGGCCTCGACCCGCTGCGCCTGGGCCAGCAGCCGCTGCGGCTCCGCCACGGCGTAGTCACGGCGGATCAGCACGCTCACCGCGTTCGGCTCCTCGGGGCCGGTGTACGGCGGCAGGGAGTCTTCCGTACCGGGGATCTCGAAAGGCGTGACCTCGTCATAACGGTCGTAGAGCAGCTCGTCGTAGACCTCGGCGGCCGCGGCGAGCTGGTTGAACGCCTCGTAGACGGCCGGGTCGTCCTCCCCCGACCGGCCTTCGACCGCGGCCAGGTGGCGGTCGAGCGCGGTCTTGACCGCCTCGGCGGCGGCGCGTACCTCGGCAGCGGTGGGCTGCGCAGCATCAGACATAGTGCAGACGCTATCCGTACCGGGGCTCTGCCCGCACAATAGATGCGATGCCGGAATACGAATTTGTCGACGTGTACGTACCGCGCGGGGTCTCCCGCAAGGACGCCACACGTCTGCTGACGGACCATGCCGAGTACGGACACTGGGAATTGGACCGACTGAGCCTGCTGCGCGACGGCAGTCGCAGGGTGCGGCTGCGCCGGCGGATCATCCGCCAGGTGCGCGCCACGTGGTGAGCTGAGCCGGGCGAAACGGAGCGGGCCCCGACAGTGCGGGGCCCCTCCGTTGCGCAGATCACATGTGTTCGGGAGCTACATCGAGGCCCGCGCCTTGCGGTACAGCACCGCGCCCGCGAGCAGCGCACCCGCGCCGACCGGCAGGGCGAGGCCCAGCGGGAGCTCGCTGCCGGTGTGCGCGAGCTGCGCGCCGCCCGGGGACCGGACGCCGGACTGCGCACCGGGCTGGTTCACGTGCACGGAACCGATGGGCGTCTGACCGCCCTTGATCGGCGAGGTGCCCGGTGAGGTGGGGTGGGTGGGCGTGCCGGGAGTGCCCGGGTGGGTGGGCGTACCCGGGTGACCCGGAGTTCCCGGTGGGGTCGTGCCGTGACCGCCGCCCGGGGGCGTGCCGTGGTGATGACCACCGCCCTGGTGGTGACCGCCCCCGTGGTGATGGCCTCCGCCGGGAGGCGTGCCGTGGTGCCCGCCACCGTGATGGCCACCGTCGCCCGGAGCCGTCCCGTGATCATGACCACCCCCGTTGTGACCACCCCCGTGGTGACCGCCACCCCCGGGAGGCGTCCCGTGGTCATGGCCGCCGCCGTGGTGCCCGCCCCCGCTCCAACTCCCGTCGTTCGCACAGTCGTTGCCGGTGACGGCATTGCCGATGCCGATGACGTCGACGCTGTTGCCGCACACGTTCACCGGGACGTCGATCGGTACCTGGACGTGGTTGCCGGAGCCGACACCGGGTGAGTTCGAGGCGTGTCCGCCGGCGTGCGAGCCCCCTGAGCCGCCGTGCGCGCCGTGTCCGCCGGAGCCGCCGTGTCCGCCCGACGAGCCGTAGCCGCCGTAGCCCCCGGAGTCGCCGTACCCGTCGGAGTTTCCGTACCCGCCCGACGAACCGTGGCCGCCACTCCCGTGACCGCTTCCGCTGCCCCCGCCCGGATTGCCGCACTTGTTGCCGACCGCCGGGTTGAGGATCCCCACCACGTTCACGGTGTTGCCGCAGACGTTGACCGGCACGTGCACCGGTGCCTGCACGGTGTTGCCGGACAGTACGCCGGCCGACTCCGAACTGGAGCCCGCGGCGCCCGAGTCGGCGTGGGCGACACCGCCCGCGGCGGCGATCACCCCGGTCGCGGCCGCCACGGTCATCAAGCTTTTTCGAGTGACCTGTCGCATTGCTGAATTCCCCCCTGCCTTCAATCCTGACCTGAATTGGTCGCGTCTCTCCCAGCGATAGGGAGCGCGAAAGGCCGCGACAAAGACGCGAAAATCCCGTCGGCCCCGGAGCGCATGGCGCGCGCTCCGGGGCCGAGGACGTGGTCACCCCCTAGAGGGGCGACGTCACTTGTTGACGCAGGTGTTGCCGAAGGCGGGGTTCAGCAGACCGATCACCGAGATCGTGTTGCCGCACACGTTCACCGGGACGTGGACGGGAACCTGGATGACGTTGCCGGAAACGACACCCGGGGAGTGCACAGCGGCACCCTGAGCGCCCGAGTCGGCGACGGCCAGACCCGCACCCGCGAGAACCAGGCCACCGGTGGCAGCCGCAGCGGCGACGACCTTCTTGATCATTATTCCTCCTTGTTGGCAAAAGCGATCTCGTGTTGCCGATCGCATCACCTGTAACGAGGAGGGAGTAATGGAGCTACGAGCTTATGAGCACATTCACTCTTCCCGGTCACCCCCGTACGCGCGGTCGAATTCCGGCGTCAACCGACGCCGACCGGTGTTTGAGGACACGTCTCGTGACACGCCTCAGGACGCGTCGATGAACCGGTCCAGCACCCGCACCCCGAACTTCAGCCCCTCCACCGGCACCCGCTCGTCGACCCCGTGGAACATGCCCGCGAAGTCCAGCTCCGGCGGCAGCTTGAGCGGCGCGAAGCCGAAGCCGCGGATGCCCAGGTCGTCGAAGGACTTGGCGTCCGTACCGCCGGAGAGCATGTACGGGACGGCCTTCGCGGTCGGGTCCTCGGCGAGCAGCGAGGACTGCATGGCGTCGACCAGTGGCCCGTCGAAGGAGGTCTCCAGCGCCTTGTCCGAGTGCACGTCCTCACGCTTGACCTTCGGGCCGAGGATCCGGTCGAGGTCAGCGAGGAACTCCTCCTCGTGGCCCGGCAGGAAACGCCCGTCGACGTTGGCGGTGGCCTCGCCGGGAATGACGTTGACCTTGTAACCGGCGTTCAGCTGCGTCGGGTTGGCGGTGTTGCTCAGGGTCGCCCCGATGAGCTTGGCGATACCACCGAGCCGCTTGAGGGTCGCCTCCATGTCCTCGGGGTCGAGCGGGGTGCCGAGCGCGTCGCCGAGTTCGTCGAGGAAGGCCCGGGTCGTCTTGGTGACCCGCACCGGGAACTTGTGCCGGCCCACCCGCGCGACGGCTTCCGACAGCTCGGTGATCGCGTTGTCCCGATGGATCATCGACCCGTGCCCGGCGGTACCGGCCACGGTCAGCTTCATCCAGTGCATGCCCTTCTCGGCCGTCTGGATCAGATAGAGCCGCCGCTCCTCGCTCACCGTGAACGAGAACCCGCCGACCTCGCTGATGCCCTCGGTGACGCCGTCGAACAGCTCGCGGTGGTTGTCGACGAGGTGCCGCGCACCGTACGTACCGCCCGCCTCCTCGTCCGCGAGGAAGGCGACCACGATGTCGCGCGGGGGCCTGCGCCCACTGCGCAGCCGGTCGCGGACGACCGCGAGGGTCATCGCGTCCATGTCCTTCATGTCGACCGCGCCGCGCCCCCACACGCACCCGTCCGCGACCTCGCCGGAGAAGGGGTGGTGGGTCCAGTCCACCGCGTTCGCCGGTACGACGTCCAGGTGGCCGTGGATGAGGAGCGCGGGCCGGGAGGGGTCCGTGCCCTCGATCCGGGCCACCGTGGACGCGCGTCCCGGGTGCGACTCGAAGATCTTCGGTTCGAGGCCCACCTCGGCGAGCTGCTCGGCGACGTACTCGGCCGCCTTGCGCTCACCCGGGCCCGAGTGGTCGCCGTAGTTGCTGGTGTCGATCCGGATCAGCTCGCGGCAGAGGTCCACGACCTCGTCCTCACCGGTGACGCCCTTGGCCGTGTCCGTGTCGCTCACGCTGCTTCCTCCCACTGTCACTGCTGGTGGTCTCCCCCATCCTCTCTCCCCACCGCACCGCACCCCAAGGGCGGTCCCGGCCCGTCACACGCCGTTCACGCGGGACGCGGGCGGGAACAGGGGGTGATCGGCCACCCCTGGAAGCCTGGTAATGTTTCCTTCGTCGCCGCGGGGGAAACCACGCGCGACAGACACCTTGTCCGGGTGGCGGAATGGCAGACGCGCTAGCTTGAGGTGCTAGTGCCCTTTATCGGGCGTGGGGGTTCAAGTCCCCCCTCGGACACATCGCAGGCGAGGGCCGCGACCACCAAGGTCGCGGCCCTCGTCGCATTTGTGGGGGATGTCTCCTTCGCTTCGAAGATCACCAGGTCAGAGCGTTGCCGGACGCTCACGGAGCGCCCCCGTTCGGCTCCCCCGAGTGGCCGTCGGCAGGCCCGGAGCCTAGCGTCGTACTAAAATTTCCGGCTTGTTACGGAACGGAGCTGGAGCCGGACAACCCCAGGCATACCTGCGGGCCCGCCAGCACCCCGGAGTTGTCCGGGTTCGAGACGCGAGGACCGATGGCAGCCATACACGAGAGCAGTGCTCTCGGGCTTGACGAAGAGATCCGCACACAGTTCGGCGATACGGCACGCTTCTCCGCGGCGCCGGCCGCCTCGGCCCGCACGCTCGTCGACGTCTTCGACGCGTCCGTGCGGTCGTATCCCGACGAGCTCGCCCTGGACGACGGCACCGTCCGCCTCACCTACCGTGCGCTGGCCGTCGAGGTGGAGACCCTGCGCCGCACCCTGGCCGCGGCCGGTGTCGGCCTCGGCGACCGGGTCGGCGTGCGCGTGCCCTCCGGGACCAACGACCTCTACATCGCGATCCTCGCCGTCCTCGCCGCCGGTGCCGCCTACGTCCCCGTCGACGCCGAGGACCCGGACGAGCGGGCCGAGCTGGTGTTCGGCGAAGCCGACGTCCGCGCGGTCATCGGTGCCGAGCACGCGCTGACCGTCCTCGGACACAGCGAGGTGCCGGCCGCCCGGCCCGGTGTCGAGCAGGACGCCTGGATCATCTTCACCTCCGGCTCCACCGGCAAGCCCAAGGGCGTCGCCGTCACCCACCGCAGCGCGGCGGCCTTCGTGGACGCCGAGGCGGCCCTGTTCCTCACCGAGGACCCCATCGGTCCGGGTGACAGGGTCATGGCGGGGCTGTCCGTCGCCTTCGACGCGTCCTGCGAGGAGATGTGGCTGGCCTGGCGCTACGGCGCCTGTCTGGTGCCCGTCCCCCGCTCCCAGGTCCGCAGCGGCGCCGACCTCGGCCCCTGGCTGGTCGACCAGGACATCAGCGTCGTCTCGACCGTGCCGACCCTGGCCTCCCTGTGGGAGCCGGAGGCGCTGAACGACGTACGCCTGCTGATCTTCGGCGGCGAGGCGTGCCCGCCCGAGCTGGTGCAGCGCCTGGTCACCGAAGGCCGCGAGGTCTGGAACACGTACGGGCCGACCGAGGCGACCGTCGTGGCCTGCGCTTCCCTGATGACCGGCGACGAGCCGATCCGTATCGGACTCCCCCTGAACGGATGGGAGTTGGCCGTCGTCGACGAGGCCGGGGTGCCCGTACCGATGGGCGGCAGCGGCCAGTTGGTGATCGGCGGGGTCGGTCTCGCCCGCTACCTCGACCCCGAGAAGGACGCCGAGAAGTACGCGCCTCTTGAGTCCCTCGGCTGGGAACGGGCGTACCGCAGCGGCGACTTGGTCAAGGCCGAGCCCGAGGGGCTGATCTTCCTCGGCCGCGCAGACGAGCAGATCAAACTCGGCGGACGCCGGATCGAGTTGGGCGAGGTCGACGCGGCTCTCCAGGCACTCCCCGGAGTCGCCGGAGCGGCCGCCGCCGTGCGCACCGCACGCAGCGGCAACCAACTCCTCGTCGGCTATGTCGTCACCCAGGAGGGCTGGGACCAGGCCGCCGCCGTGGAGAAGCTGCGGGCCGAACTCCCCGCCGCCCTCGTGCCGTTGATCGCCCCGGTCGAGGACCTCCCGACCCGCACCTCCGGCAAGGTCGACCGCAACGCGCTGCCCTGGCCGCTCGAAGGTCTGGAGCCCGGCGGCGCCAAGGAGCAGCTCTACGGCACGGAGGCCTGGCTCGCGGAGCAGTGGGCCGAGGTGCTCGGCATCCCCGTGAGCAGCGCGGCCGACGACTTCTTCGCGATCGGCGGAAGCAGCCTGGCCGCCGCCCAGTTGACGACCCGACTGCGCACCCGGTACCCGAGCGCGGCCGTCCTCGACATCTACCAGCAGCCGACGCTGCGGAAGTTGGCCCGCCACCTCGAAGACTCGGCGCAGGGCGACGGCACCGCGCGCGTGATCGCGCCGGTCCCGACCCGCGCCAAGGTGGTCCAACTCCTCGCGCTGGTCCCCCTGTTCACCCTCGTCGGCCTGCGCTGGACCGTGGCACTGGCCGCGCTCGGCAACGTACTGAACGGCTACGCCTGGCTGCCGACCGCCTCCTGGTGGCTGGTCGCCGCGGGCGCCCTCCTGCTCTTCAGCCCGCCCGGCCGGCTCGCGATCGCCGCGGGCGGTGCACGCCTGCTGCTGCGCGGCGTGAAGCCGGGTCGCTACGACCGTGGTGGCAGCGTCCATCTGCGGCTGTGGGCGGCGGAGCGGCTGGCCGAGTTCAGCGGGGCGACCGGGCTGACCGGGTCCTGGCTGGAGCGGTACGCACGTGCCCTCGGCGCCAAGATCGGCCAGGACGTCGACCTGCACTCCCTCCCGCCGGTCACCGGCATGCTCAAGCTGGGCCGCGGTGCCGCCGTCGAGTCCGAGGTGGACCTGTCCGGCTACTGGCTGGACGGCGACCGCCTGGAGATCGGCCCGGTCAAGGTCGGCGCACACGCCGTCGTCGGCACGCGCAGCATGCTGTTCCCCGGCGCCCGGGTGGGCAAGCGGGCCGAGGTGGCGCCGGGTTCAGCCGTCACCGGCACGGTCCCGACCGGCCAGCGCTGGGCGGGCGCGCCCGCGGTCAAGCTCGGCAAGGCCAAGCGCAACTGGCCCAAGGAGCGCCCGCAGCGCGGCACGTACTGGCGGGTGATGTACGGCGTGACGGGCTTCGCGCTCACCATGCTCCCCGTCGTCTCCGGTGCCGTGGCGCTACTAGTGGCGAGCGCGTTCATCCCGCCCGGTGACGGTCTCGGCGCGGCCCTGCGGGGCGCGGCGGTCGCGCTGGTCCCGGCGACGCTGGCCTTCGGCCTGACGTACGCGCTGCTGATCCTGATCGGTGTACGGCTGCTCAGCCTCGGCCTGCGCGAGGGTACGCACCCGACGCACAGCCGGATCGGCTGGCAGGCGTGGACGGTCACGCAGCTGATGGACCTGTCCCGCGAGACCCTGTTCCCGCTGTACGCCGGGCTGGCCACGCCGGTGTGGCTGCGGCTGCTCGGGATGCGGATCGGGCGCGGCGCCGAGGTGTCGACCGTGCTCGCGCTGCCGAGCCTGACCACGGTCGGCGAGGGCGCGTTCCTGGCCGACGACACGCTGACCGCGCCGTACGAACTCGGTGGTGGCTGGGTGCACATCGGGCGGGCCGAGATCGGGCGGCGGGCGTTCCTCGGGAACTCCGGGATGACCGCGCCCGGGCGGAGCGTGCCGGACGGCGGGCTCGTCGGGGTGCTGTCGGCGACGCCGAAGAAGGCGAAGAAGGGCACGTCGTACCTGGGCCTGCCGCCGGTGAAGCTGCCGCGCAGCACGAGCGGCGGCGACCAGAGCCGGACGTACGACCCGCCGGCCAAGCTGCTGTGGGCGCGCGGTCTTGTCGAGCTGTGCCGGATCGTGCCGGTGTTCTGCTCGGCGGGTCTCGCCGTGCTGACGGTCGCCGCGCTGTGCGCGCTGGGGGTGTGGGCGCCGCTGCTGTCGGGGCTCGTGCTGCTGGCGATGGGCGCGCTGGCCGGGCTGATCTCGATCGTGGCCAAGTGGACCCTCGTGGGTCGGCACCGCGGTAACGAGCACCCACTGTGGAGCGGTTACGTGTGGCGCAACGAGCTGGCGGACACCTTCGTCGAGGTCGTGGCGGTGCCGTGGCTGGCCGGTTCCGTGCCGGGCACCCCGGTGCTGACGGCGTGGCTGCGCGGGCTCGGGGCGCACATCGGCAAGGGTGTCTGGGTGGAGAGCTACTGGCTGCCCGAGACCGACCTGGTGACCCTGGAGGACGCTTCCACAGTCAACCGTGGTTGTGTGCTCCAGACCCACCTCTTCCACGACCGGATCTTGCGGACGGATACTGTGGTCCTCCGTGAGGGCGCGACGCTGGGTCCTGGCGGAATCGTCCTGCCCGGCAGCGAGGTCGGGGCCCGTACCACTCTGGGGCCCGCGTCACTCGTGATGGCGGGGGAGTCCGTCCCGGACGACACCCGCTGGCTGGGCAATCCGATCGAGTCATGGCGATCCTGAACACAGGTCACGCGGCGTCGGCTTCGGAGGGCGGTGCACGGGTACGAGATACGAGCACAGCGCAGGGAGCAGACGCAGCAGTGACCGTTCAGCAGGCGGCAGGTCCGGACCCGTACTTCCCGGCAAACGGCGATGCCCGCTACCGGGTGCATCGCTATGAGCTCGCGCTGGACTACCGTCCCGGCCCCAACCGCCTGTCCGGCACAGCGCGCATCAACGCCATAGCGGGCCGTGCGCCGCTGCCCGAATTCCAGCTGAACCTGGGCGACTTCAAGATCGGCCGGATCCGGGTGGACGGCCGCCAGCCGCACTACACGCACCGCGGCGGCCGCCTCCGGGTGCGACCGGCGAAGCCGCTGCGGGCGGGTGCCGCGTTCACCGTCGAGGTGCACTGGTCGGGCAACCCGAAGCCGGTCGCCAGCCCCTGGGGCGGCCTGGGCTGGGAGGAGTTGACCGACGGCGCGCTGGTGGCGAGCCAGCCGATCGGGGCGCCGTCCTGGTACCCGTGCAACGACCGCCCGGCGGACAAGGCGTCGTACCAGATCTCGATCACGACGCCGTCGGCGTACGCGGTGGTGGCGGGCGGGCGTTTGCTGACCCGAACCACCAAGGCTTCTACGACCACTTGGGTGTACGAGCAGTCGGCGCCGACGTCGAGTTATCTGGTCGGCCTGTCGATCGGGAAGTACCAGACGGTGCTGCTGGGCGACCCGGGTCTGGGCGGGGTCCCCCAGCACGGACACATCCCCTCCGACCTACTCCCCGAATTCTCAAGGGACTTCGCGCGACAGCCCGCGATGATGGAGCTGTTCCAGGACATCTTCGGGCCGTACCCCTTCGACGAGTACGCGGTCGTCGTGACCGAGGAAGAGCTCGATGTCCCCGTCGAGGCACAGGGGTTGTCGCTGTTCGGCGCCAACCACGTTGACGGCGCCCGGGGTTCGGAACGGCTCGTCGCGCATGAGCTGGCCCACCAGTGGTTCGGCAACAGTGTCTCCATCGCCGACTGGCGCCACATCTGGCTGAACGAGGGCTTCGCCAAGTACGCGGAGTGGCTGTGGTCCGAGCGCTCGGGCGGCCGTACGGCCCATCAACACGCCGCCGCCGCACACCGGTTGCTCTCCACGCTCCCCCAGGACCTGCGGCTCGCCGACCCCGGCCGCAAGTCCATGTTCGACGACCGCCTCTACGAACGCGGCGGCGTCACCGTCCATGCGGTCCGCTGCGCGCTGGGCGACATCGCGTTCTTCCGCATGCTGCGCGGCTGGGCCAACCAGCACCGCAACGGCACGGTGACGACAGCGACGTTCACGTCCCACGCGTCCCGGTTCACGTCCGAGCCGTTGGACCAGCTTTTCGACGCGTGGGTGTATCGGGGGGCGTTGCCGCCGATGCCTTCGGCGGAGACGGGGATCGCGGTCTGAGGTGTCGGTTCCGTTGCGGGTGGGGAGCTGACGGAGTATCAAGTGACTTCACGGGGGTGAGGTCATGGCAGCCGCATGGAGCCGGGGCTTCGCGGAGACGGGTGAGTGGCTGGAGGTCTACGGGGAGACCGAGCCGCAATCCGTCCCGCTGGAGCAGATGTTCGCGACGGGACCGGACACCGCGCGCCCTTTCACCGGGTATCTCTACGTGTGGTCGCTCGGGTACACGGAGGGCGAGGCGCCGTCCGTGAAGGTCACGCTGCTGTTCCCGGCCATGAGCGGCTGGCGGGTGAAGGATGTCCAGGCCGTCGTGTACCACCTGCCGCCGGTGGCGGACGAGCGGGCGTGGCGGAACACCCTGGCCAGAGACCTGCGGGCGGCCGGCCCCGTCCTGGAGGCCGCCGGCAAGCTCACGGCCGATCTGGCCGGCTTCCCCGAGATCAACGCGATGACCTCCGCCGCGGCCCACCTGAGGGCGCGCAGTGCGCCGCAGATGCGGGACGAGGAGTGGTTCGTCAAGAGAGTGCACCGCAGTCCCGGCGGGATCCTGCACCAGGGAGTCGAGTGGACGCTCCCGGCGAACTTCGTGCGGCAGATCGGGACCCGGGTCACCGGCGCCCTCCTCGTGGAGTTCATCGGTGCGGCACCCGCGTACGAGGACACCGACGCTCCTGACCGCGAGCCGCTGCCACTCCTGGCCTGCGCGACTCTCACCCGCGAGAAGGAGGTGAGGCTGCCCGAGGACGCCTACGTCCGGCTGCCACTCCGCGTCACCCCTGAGCGCCCGCGAACGTAGCCCCGGCACAATATGCCCATGACCCCACGCCCCACCTGCCCCTGCGGCCTCCCCGACCCCTACGAGAAGTGCTGCGGCCGGTACCACTCCGGCGCCGCCGCTCCCACCGCCGAGGCCCTGATGCGCTCCCGCTACGCCGCCTTCGTGCGGCTGGACGCGCCCTACCTGCTGCGCACCTGGCACCCTCGGGCGCGTCCCGCCGCTCCCCTCGAACTCGACCCGGGGATGCGGTGGACGGGGTTGGAGATCATCGACAAGACCGGCGGGTCGGCGTTCCACTCCGCAGGGACCGTGACGTTCCGGGCCTCGTACCAGGGCGGCGCGATTCATGAGCGGAGCCGGTTCGAGCGGGTCGACGGAGCTTGGGTGTATCTGGACGGGGAGTTCCTGGACGACTAAGAACAACTACAGCCGCCCGCAGCACAACTACGGCGCCAGGATGTCCAGTTCCTGAAGCGCGCCCACCGTGATCTCGCGGGTCAGCGACTCCGCGCGGGCCGCGTCGCCCTCGCGGACGGCCTCCGCGACCTGGACGTGGAGGGTGACGGCGGCCGGGTCGGGGTCCTCGAACATGACCTCGTGGTGGGTGCGGCCCGCGAGGACCTCGGTGACGACGTCGCCGAGGCGGGCGAACATCTCATTGCCGGAGGCGGCGAGGATCACCCGGTGGAAGGCCACGTCGTGGACGAGGTAGGCCTCCAGCTTGTGGCCACGGGAGTTGGCGACCATGCCGATCGCGCACTCGGTGAGTTCCGCGCACTGCTCCGCCGTGGCGAATTTGGCAGCCAGGCCCGCCGCGATCGGCTCCACCGCTGAGCGCAGCACCGTCAGTGAGCGCAGTTGCTGCGGGCGGTCGGCGCCGGCCAGGCGCCAGCGGATGACCTGGGGGTCGTAGACATTCCACTCGGCCTTGGGGCGGACGGTGACGCCCACGCGGCGGCGGGACTCGACCAGGTGCATGGATTCGAGGACGCGGACCGCCTCGCGCATCACGGAGCGGGAGACCTCGAAGTCCTTGGCGAGCTCGTCCGTGCGCAGGACACTGCCCGGCGGGTAGGCGCCCGCGGTGATGGCGGGGCCCAGGGAGTCGAGTACGCGGCCGTGCAACCCGCGGCCCGGAGTGGTCATGCACTCAGCGTACGGGGCGCGTCACGGAACCAAAAAGTCAGACTTATATGTCACAGACTCTTGAATTCGTCGTACCTAATCGGTTTCAGTGGGATCGACATCAGGTGTCGACGGAGACAGTGAGGCAGCCATGCGTACCCCCCATGTCGTCGTGGTCATGGGTGTGGCGGGCACTGGGAAGACCACCATCGGTCCCCTGCTCGCGGCCCGGCTCGGCGTTCCGTACGCCGAGGGCGACGACTTCCACCCGCAGGCCAACATCGCCAAGATGTCGGCCGGCGTCCCGCTGACCGACGAGGACCGGTGGCCGTGGCTGGACGCCATCGGTGACTGGGCACACGGGCGCGCGGGGCTCGGCGGGGTCGTCAGCAGCTCGGCGCTGAAGCGGTCGTACCGTGACCGGCTGCGCGCCGCGGCCCCTGGGGTCGTCTTCGTGCACCTCACCGGTGACCGCGCGCTGATCGAGGACCGGATGGCGCACCGGCACGGCCACTTCATGCCGACCGCGCTGCTCGACTCGCAGTTCGCCACGCTCCAGCCGCTGGAGGCGGACGAGGCGGGCGTCGCCGTGGACGTCACCGGCAGCCCGGAGCAGATCGCCGAGCGGGCCATGACCGCGCTCGAACAGGTCCCCGAGCCAACCCCCTAGTACCCGTAAGCCCCACCCCTGTATCCGGTTGGCACCTGCCACCCCATCCCCCGTATCCGCGAGGAAACACCGTGACCAGACTCAGCGTCGAGATGCTGGCAGCGGACCCCGTCGAGCCCATCACCTCGGCCGGCCACGCTCAGCTGGGCATCGCCGTACTGGCGGGCATCGCCGTCATCGTCCTGCTCATCACCAAGTTCAAGATGCACGCCTTTCTGGCGCTGACCATCGGCTCGCTCGCGCTCGGCGCGTTCGCCGGGGCGCCGCTGGACAAGGTCATCACCAGTTTCAGCACCGGGCTCGGTTCGACCGTCGCCGGTGTGGGCGTGCTGATCGCGCTGGGCGCGATCCTCGGCAAGCTGCTCGCCGACTCGGGCGGCGCGGACCAGATCGTCGACACGATCCTCGCGAAGGCGAGCCCCCGGTCGATGCCGTGGGCGATGGTCCTGATCGCCTCGGTGATCGGGCTGCCGCTGTTCTTCGAGGTCGGCATCGTGCTGCTGATCCCGGTCGTGCTGATGGTCGCCAAGCGCGGCAACTACTCCCTCATGCGCATCGGCGTCCCGGCCCTCGCCGGCCTGTCGGTCATGCACGCGCTGATCCCGCCGCACCCCGGCCCGCTGGTCGCCGTCGACGCGGTGAAGGCCAACCTCGGTCTGACCCTGGCGCTGGGCGTCCTGGTCGCGATCCCGACCGTGATCATCGCGGGCCCGCTGTTCTCCAAGGTCGCCGCCCGCTGGGTGGACGTCCAGGCCCCCGAGCGGATGCTCCCGGCCCGCCCGTCCGAGGACGTGAAGAACCGTCCCGGCTTCGGCGCGACCCTCGCCACGATCCTGCTGCCGGTCGTGCTGATGCTCTCCAAGGCCCTGGTCGACATCATCATCGACGACCCCACGCACACCGTGCAGCGCGTCTTCGACGTCATCGGCTCGCCGCTGATCGCGCTCCTCGCGGCCGTCATCGTCGGCATGTTCACGCTGGGCCGCCCGGCGGGCTTCACCAAGGAGCGCCTCTCCACGACCGTCGAGAAGGGCCTGATGCCGATCGCGGGCATCCTGCTCATCGTCGGCGCGGGCGGCGGCTTCAAGCAGACGCTGATCGACTCCGGTGTCGGCCAGATGATCCTGGACATCTCCAAGGACTGGTCGATCCCGGCGCTGCTGCTGGCCTGGCTGATCGCGGTGGCGATCCGGCTGGCGACCGGTTCGGCGACGGTGGCCACGATCTCGGCGGCCGGTCTGGTCGCCCCGCTGGCCGCCGACATGTCGACCACCCACACCGCCCTGCTCGTGCTGGCGATCGGCGCGGGCTCGGTCTTCTTCAGCCATGTCAACGACGCCGGTTTCTGGCTGGTGAAGGAGTACTTCGGCCTGAGCGTCGGCCAGACCCTCAAGACCTGGTCCGTCATGGAGACGATCATCTCGGTCGTCGCCGGCGGACTGGTCCTCCTCCTCTCGCTGATCATCTAGGGGTACGGGAATGAGTCATCCTCTCTTCGACATCAGTGGCCGTACGGCCCTGGTCACCGGTTCCAGCCGGGGCATCGGACTCGCCCTGGCCCAGGGCCTGTTGGAGGCCGGCTGCACGGTCGTCCTGAACGGCCGGGACGGCGAACGTCTCACCAAGGCCGCCGCCGAGCTGTCCGGCGATGTCCACACGGCGGCCTTCGACGTGACCGACGGTCCGTCAGTGGCCGCCGGAATCAAGGACGTTGAGGACCGGGTCGGCCCGCTCGACATCCTGGTCAACAACGCGGGCATGCAACTGCGCGCCCCGCTGCTGGAGTTCACCGACTCCGACTGGCATCGCATCATCGACACCAACCTCACCAGCGCGTTCCTGGTCGGCCGTGAGGCGGCCCGCCGGATGACGGAACGCGGCCACGGGAAGATCATCAACATCTGCTCGCTGCAGAGCGAGGTGGTGCGCCCCGGCATCGCGCCCTACGCGGCCACCAAGGGCGCCCTGAAGATGCTCACCAAGGGCATGTGCGCGGACTGGGGCCCGCGCGGCGTCCAGGTCAACGGTCTCGGCCCCGGCTACATCGAGACGGAACTGACTCAACCCCTCGTCCAGGACGAGGAGTTCAGCGCCTGGGTGCGCAAGCGGACCCCGGCAGGACGCTGGGGCCGCACGGAGGACCTGGTGGGCGGGGTGCTGTTCCTGGCGTCCCCCGCCGCGGACTTCGTGAGCGGACAGATCTTGTACGTCGACGGCGGCATGACGAGCGTGCTGTAGAGAACGGGAGTCCAGACATGCTGGGTTGTGTGATTCATGGTCAGGATGACCTGCGGGTCGACGAGTTGACGGTCCCGGAGCCCGGCCCCGGCCAGGCCCTGGTCGCCGTCCGCTACGGCGGCGTCTGCGGCTCCGACCTCCACTACTGGCGCCACGGCGGCGTCGGCGACTTCCGCCTCAAGGAACCGATGCTGCTCGGCCACGAGGTGGTCGGCACGGTCGTGTCCTACGGCCCCGGGGCCACAGGTCCCGTCCCCGGTACGGCGGTTGCCGTGCACCCGGCCACGCCGTGCGGGGTCTGCCCCGAGTGCGTGGACGGTCGCCGGAACGTCTGCCGGGACACCGCGTACCTGGGCAGCGCGGCCCGCTACCCGCACGTACAGGGCGGTTTCGCGGCCCAAGTCACGCTCCCTGCCGAGCAGTTGAGGGCGATCCCGGCGGGCCTGGAGCTGCGCCGGGCCGCCCTCGCCGAACCGCTCTCCGTCGCCCTGCACGCCGTACGACGCGCCGGGGACGTGACCGGACGCCATGTCCTGGTCACCGGCGCGGGCCCGATCGGCTGTCTGGTCGTCGCGGCGGCGAAGGCGGCCGGCGCGGCCCACGTGACGGTAACCGACCTGCTCCCGGCGGCACTTGAGTACGCCACGGCGGCCGGCGCCGACACCGTCGTACGGGCCGACGACCTGGACGACTCCGGGTGGCCGTCCGAGGTGGACGTCGCCATCGAGGCGTCCGGGGTCGCGGCCGGACTCGACACCTGCCTGCGGCTCGTGCGGCGGGGCGGGGTCGTCGTGCAGCTCGGGATGCTGCCGCCGGGGCAGAGTCCGTTCGCCGGAAACCTGGTCGTCAGCAGGGAGATCGAGCTCCGGGGCGCGTTCCGCTTCGACGAGGAGTTCAACGACGCGCTCCAACTCCTCGCCGTGGAGCCCGCGTTCGACGCCCTGGTCAGCGCGGTGGTGCCGGTGCGGGAGGCGGAATCGGCGTTCGCGCTGGCGGCGGACCGGAGCCGGTCGTGCAAGGTGCTGCTGGACTTCGGGGGCTGAGCCGAGCGACCGGCATGTCACCCCAAGGCCCCAACTACGGCTTCCAGAGCGGGTGTTCGCGCTTGGCCCAGTCCCGGCTGACCGAGCCCGTGCGCAACCCCGCCCTGGCCTCCGGATCCCCAAGTGCCATGCCGATGTGTCCGCCCAGCACGATGCCGATCGTGAGGGCGAGCCAGTCGTGGACGAAGGTCGCGCTGGTGCGCCACATGATCGGGGTGAGGTGGGTGAACCACATCATCAGACCCGTGCCGAGCATGACCAGGCTGGCGCCGGCGATCCAGTTGGCGTAGATCTTCTGGCCGGCGTTGAACTTGCCCGCCGGGCGCGCCGATCGGCGTTTGTCGCGCACCAGGGCGCCGCGCAACCAGACCCGGTCGTGCGGGCCGAAGCGGTTCAGGAAACCGAGGTTGACGCGGAAGCCGCGGGAAAAGAGGCCGAAGAGCACCGGAACAGGCAGCGCGACCCCGGCCAACTCGTGGATGCGGACGACGAGTTCACGGCGGCCGACCAGCTCGGCGAACTCCGGGATGTACAGACAGGCCGCCGTGGCCACGCAGATGCCCATCAGCGCGGCCGTGGTCCGGTGCACCCAGCGCTCGGTGCGGCCGAAGCGGCGGACGCGGGCCGACGGTTCCGTCTGCGGGGGCTGGGCTTCAGCTCGTAGGGTCATCGTCGCGTCCGTTCGACTTGCCGACCCAGGCGTCGACGTCGTAGCCCCGATCCTCCCAGTAGCCGGGCTTCACATGCTCGGTGACCGTGATGCCGGAGAGCCACTTGGCGGACTTGTAGAAGTACATGGGAGCCACGTAGAGGCGGACCGGGCCGCCGTGGTCGTGGCCGAGGGGCTTGTCCTGCATGCGCAGCGCGACCAGGATGTCCGAGCGCCGGGCCTGCTCGATGGTCAGGCTCTCCGTGTAGGCGCCGTCGAAGCAGGTGAAGCGCACCGCCCCGGCCTTTGCACGCACTCCCGCCGCGTCCAGGAGCCGGGACAGGCGCACCCCCTCGAAGGGGGTCCCGGGGACCCGCCAGCCGGTGACGCACTGGACGTCCTTGACCAGCCGGGTCTGCGGCAGCGCGCGCAGGTCGGCCAGGGTGTAGGACGTCGGCTTGTCGACCAGGCCGTCGACGGTCAGCCGGTAGTTCTCGGCGTTCTTGTTCGGCACGGACCCGGTGACCGAGTAGTAGCGGAAGCCGCCGCCGTTCGGGAGCAGTCCGGTCAGCCCGGTGGGGTCCTTGCCGGACATCGCGCCGAGGAACCCCTCCATGCCTTTCTGGAGGGCGGGCGCGGTGACGACACCGAGGGCGCCCAGACCGAGAGTGCCGAGGAGGACCCGGCGGCCGAGCGGCCGGCCCTCAGCCTTCTCCTCCTCGGGTGGATCGGGCTCGGTCGGTTCAGGTTTCACCCAGTCATTCGAACACCCGCGACCCCGGCGCGGCCAGGGATAGCGGGTGCCCGTCAGACTTCCGTAACCACTTCTTACGTGCTTCTCAGAGATCCCTCCAAGAACGCGGATGCGCTACGACGCCTCCCCGGCCGCCTTCTCCAGCTGGAACGCCTCGTTGCCGAGCCCGATGCGGGCGTGCGCCTCGGGGTTGCGGGCGCGCAGGAACAGCCCCTGGGCCAGGCCGACGAGTAGGGCCAGGACGACGATGCCGGGCAGGATCCAGCTCAGGGACGAACCGGGGCCCGCGCCGACCAGGACGTCGAAGTCCTTGACCGTGTAGACGGCGATCACGACGAGCGCGATACCGGCCAGCGCGGAGGTGACCAGCCGCCAGGCCTGGGCGCCGGCGGAGCCGCGGCGGGCGAAGAAGACGATCACCGAGAGGGAGGCCGCGGCCATCAGCAGGATCACGCCGAGCGCGCCGATGTTGCCGAACCAGGTGAACAGGTGCAGGACCGGCTCGGTCGGGTCCCCGGTGGGCTTGTCGTCGACGATCGCGAAGACGACCACGATCACCGCGGACACGGCGGTCTGGAGCAGCGAGCCGGTGCCGGGCGCACCGCTGGAGCCCGTCGTACGGCCGAACGCGGACGGCAGCAGGCCCTCGCGGCCCATGGCGAAGGCATAGCGGGCGACGACGTTGTGGAAGCTGAGCATCGCCGCGAACATGCCGGTGACGAACAGGACGTGGAGCACGTCGGTGAAGGTGCCGCCGAGCCGCGACTCGGTGAGGTAGAAGAGCAGTCCGGCGCTCTGCTTCTGGGAGACGCCGACGATCTGCGAGGGCCCCGTCGCGACGGTGAGCGCCCAGCAGCTGAGCGCGAAGAAGACGGCGACGCCACCGACGGCGAGGAACATCACGCGCGGCACGAGGATGTGCGGGCGGCTGGTCTCCTCGGCGTAGACCGGGGCCTGTTCGAAGCCGAGGAAGGCGGCGATGCAGAAGCACAGGGCGGTGCCGACGCCGGCGCCGCTGAGGGTGTCCGGGTTGAAGGCGTGCAGGGACAGGCCCTCCTTGGCCGGGTCGGCGACGGCCGCGATGTCGAAGATGACGACGAGCGCGACCTCGACGATCAGCAGAACGCCGAGCACGCGCGCGTTGACGTCGATCTTCAGCCAGCCGAGTCCGCCGACGACGGCCACGGCCACCAACGCCGGTATCCACCAGGCCACTTGAAGATGGGCGTAGGTGGAGAACAGCCCCGAGACCTCGAAGCCGAAGATGCCGTAGATGCCGACCTGGAGGGCGTTGTACGCGACGAGCGCCACCAGGGCCGCGCTCGCGCCGGCGGTGCCGCCGAGACCGCGGGAGATGTACGCGTAGAAGGCGCCCGCGTTGTGGACGTGCCGGCTCATCTCGGCGTACCCGACGCTGAAGAGGACGAGGACGACGCCGAGAAGGACGAAGAGCAGCGGCTGCCCTTCGATCCCCATCACCGCAAATGTGGTGGGCATGACACCCGCAACCACCATGAGAGGGGCGGTGGCGGCGAGCACGGAGAGCAGCAGCCCCCCGGTGCCGAGGCGGTCGGCACGCAGCGCGCGCTCCTGCCCCCTGAACGTGCTGATACCGGTGCCGCTACCTCCGCCGTCCGAGGTGGCGCTGCTCGTACTGGAACTGCCCGTCGTCATGGCGGGAACGTCCTTTCGGGGTCGCTACGGGGGCGTTGCTACGGGTTCGTTTCATCGGTGCGGGTGCGTTGCTTCGCGACGGAGGCGTCGCGACGGATGCGTTTCATCGATACGACGGCGTTACGACGTCCCGAGCGCGCTGTCGCGGGCGGCACGGAAGGCGGTGAGCGGGTCACGGTCCGGGTAGGACCACGGGGCCGGGGTCGGATGCTCCCCGATGCGATGGAACAGGGCGGCGGCCTCGGCACTTCGGCCCTCGCAACACTTCGCGTGGGCAAGGAAGTTGAGGTCGACCAGGCGGCGCGGATGACCTTCGTGCTCCCACTCCAGCCACCAGTCGAAGGCGGCCTTCATGACCTGCCGGGCCCGGCGTCCGGTCCAGTGCCCGGAGGCGGCCGGGTCGGCGGGTTCGAGGCCGGCGGCGGCGAGTACGCGGTAGCGCTCGGCGTGCGCGATGACCGGCAGGATGGCGAGCGGGGAGTCGGCGGGGGCCTGTTCGGAGGCCCAGTAGGCGAAGTCGTAGACCTCGTGCAGCGGGTCGACGCCCGCGTCGGCACGGCGTTCGGCGAGCCGGGCCACCATCAGATGGTGCGCGTGGTGATGGTCGGCGTACCGATGGCGAACCTCGTCGAAGAGCTGGACCACACCCTCGTCGGTCCCGAGGGTGTGCTCCAGAAGGAGCAGTCCGAGCCAGGGCGTCGGATCGTCGGGCAGCCGCGCGGAGGCCGTACGGCAGGCCTCACGAGCACGCACGGGCTTCTCCTTGCCCGCCAGCGTGCGCTGCACCAGGGCCAGGGCGAGCAGCACGGAGGCGTCACCGGACTCGGGTTCGGCGAGCAGCCAGTCGCGGGCCCAGGCGGCGGTGTAGGACTCCAGGGCGAGGACGGTGACGCGGTGGGCGCGGGCGTCCCAGTCGTCGCCCGTCTGGGCGAGCAGACCACGCACCGCCTGCCAGCGGCCCTGGGCCAACGCGGCCCGCGCGGCGACGAGTTCAGTGTCGTCGAGCGCGGCGTCGAAGGCCTGGGAGGCGCGCTTGTGGCGGCGTCCGAGGGGTGGCGGGGGTGGGGACACCCGGGTATTCCTCACGATCCTCACGCGACGCTGCGGGACATCGGCCTGCCATCGGCCGATCACGCACAGCAAACCCTCCACCAATACTTCACGTCAAGTGCCGAACCGTTGTTACACCTGTCAACTTCCCTTACAGAAGCGGCACTTGTGGCTCAACCCCCTACCCGGGACGGTACGCTGCCAACCGTTCACGGGTCACCGGTGTGGCGTAGGCCATGGCGCTCGGGCGCACGACGGCGGACGATGGCAGCACGGTCCCGCCGCAGCCTCCGATCGTGCCCACGGTCGTCAGAGCATCGTGACCGGGTCAACCGCCCGCTTCCGGGACTCCCGGGGGCAAGCCGGGCCCTGGGGAGCTACAGTCGCCCCAACGCACCCCGTAGCCCGGCCTGACGATCGAGGTACGCAGCGTGTCCCTACTGGTTCTGATGCTCTCCGTGAGCGCGGCCTGTTGCCTCGGCTTCGGGTTCGTGCTCCAGCAGAACGTGGCCCAGCAGGCACCCCTGAGCGACTTCCTCTCCCCCAGACTGCTCCTCGACCTGATGCGGGTACCGCGCTGGCTCGGCGGCATCGGCCTGATGATCGCGGGCATGGTGCTGGGCGCGATAGCGCTCAGCAAGGGCGAGGTCTCCCTGGTGGAACCCCTCCTCGCGACGAACCTCCTCTTCGCCCTGGCCCTCTCCCGCAAGCAAACCCGACAACCCCTGGGCCGCCAGGGCTGGACGGGCCTGGCACTCCTGGCGGGCGGCGTCACGACGTTCATCGTCGCGGGCGAACCACGCAGCGGCACGGCGGTCACCGACCCCTTCCGCCACTGGCTGATCATCGGCGTCATGGTGGGCCTGGCCCTCCTCCTCACGACGTACGCCAAACGCTCCCGCCTCAGCTCGGCCCCGGTCCTCCTGGCCCTGGCGGCCGGCCTCCTCTACGGCGTCCAGGACGCCCTCACCCGCGTCAGCGGCCAGCGCTTCACCGAGGGCGGCCTCACCGAACTCCTCACGGGCTGGCAGCCGTACGGCGTGCTCGCGCTCGGCGTGACCGGCCTGGTCCTGGTCCAGAGCGCCTTCGAAACAGCTCCCCTCCGCATGTCCCTCCCGGCCCTCACCGCGGCCCAGCCACTGGCCGGCATCATCTGCGGAGTGGGCTTCCTGGGCGACAGGCTCCGCGCCGACACCGGCGCCCTGGCCTGGGAGGCGGCAGGCCTGGCCGGAATCGTCGTAGGCATCCTGCTCCTGGGCATGCACCCCGCAATGCCCCGCGGCACAACAAAGCCGAAGCAGACCCCGGCCCTCCAGCCGCACTGAGACAACCTGCCTGCCCCCTGTTTTGATGAGGGCATGAACCCGGCTGACGAAATCCTCAACATCGTCGACGAGCAGGACCATGTCGTGGGCCAATCCCCCCGAGGCGAGGCCTACGCGCAGGGCCTACGCCACCGAGCGGTCTTCATCCAGACCCGCGACGCACACGACCGCGTCTTCATCCACCGCCGCACCCCCACCAAACTCGTCTTCCCGTCCCTCTACGACATGTTCGTCGGCGGAGTGGTGGGAGCGGGCGAGTCCTACGACGACGCGGCACTGCGCGAGGCAGAGGAGGAACTCGGCGTCGACGGCCTGCCCCGCCCCACCTTCCTCTTCAAGTTCCTGTACGACGACGGCGCCGGCCAGACCTGGTGGTCGGCGGTGTACGAGGTGCGCTGCGACGTGCCGGTCAGCCCACAGGTGGAGGAGGTCGCCTGGCACGACTTCCTCGACGAGGGCGAGATCGAGCGACGGCTGAACGACTGGGAATGGGTACCGGACGGCTTGGCGGCCTACGCCCGCCTCAAGGCGCACCGGCAGGAAACGGCCGGATAGGGTCCTGCCCGTGATCGATTTTGCACGGAACGTCCGACTGTGGTTCGCACCCCAGGAGATCGGCGAGGAAGGCGCAACCCCCGACTACCGCTTCTCACTGGCGAACGAACGCACCTTCCTGGCCTGGCTGCGCACCGCCCTCGCATTGATCGGCGGGGGCTTCGCGGTGGACCAGTTCCTGCCACACCTGCGCTGGGCCTGGCGAGCCGGTCTGGCACTCGCACTCCTGGCGGCCGGCGTCCTGTGCTCCCTCCGCGCGGTCAACCACTGGGTCCGCTGCGAACGGGCGATGCGCAGGGGCGAGGACCTCCCGGTCTCCCGCTTCCCCGCCCTCTTGAGCATCGCCGTAGCGATCGTGGCCGTGGCGATGGTCGTAGTAGTCCTGGCCGGCTGGGCCGGATGACCCGCCCCCCGACCCCGGACCGCGACCCGGGCCTCCAACCCGAACGCACCCGCCTGGCCTGGCGCCGTACGACCCTGTCGAGCACGGTAGCCGCGGTCCTGGCGATGAAGGCGTCCCTGCACGGCGGAGTACGCGCAGAGGGAATCATCATCTGCACCCTCTGCTGCGCCCTGTGGCTCGGCTTCCTGACGATCGCCCACCACCGCATCCGCACCCTCGCCGCAGGCGGCATCCCTCCAGCCCTGTCCCCACGCCACGCCACCGCGGCAGTGCTGTGCACGGTGGCCGTGGCGGTATGCGCGGCGGCACTTGTGTATTGAGGGGCTCGGAACGGCCCACGCACCCGCACCCGCAGCCGCCGACGAGACGGGAGCGGGTCGTGGCGGTACGGCGCAGCCCGCCGCTCAGCCGGCACCAACCCGTTCAACCATGGCGAGAAACCAAAGGGCCCGACCGGCGGCGGGCTCGCCGTACCGCCACGACCCCGACCCCACAACACACCTGCGGGCGAACAAACCCCGGTTCACCCGATATGCCCGTTTCCCGTGGCACCCTGTCCGACGTCATCGCCCGCACTTCCGAAGGTGAGCACCATGACCACCCTTCACCTGGAGCACAACTCCCACGCCCACACACACGGCCCGGACTGCGGCCACCCCGCGGTGCCGCACGGGGACCACGTCGACTACGCCCACGACGGCCACCTGCACCGCGAGCACGGCGGCCACTGGGACGAGTGCGAGCCGGGCGCCCACGTCGCCCACCAGGAACACGCGCACCAGCACGGCCAGGACTGCGGCCACGAGAGCGTCCTGCACGGCGACCACGTCGACTACGTCCACGACGGCCACCGCCACGCCCTGCACGAGGGCCACTGGGACGACCACTGAGCGGACATCCGCAACGGGAAACCCCCCGGAACCACCGACGCACAGCTCCCCGTCGCCCAGCGCGGGGAGCTGTCGGCTTATCGTGGCCCCGATCACGTTGCACGTTCCGCTCCCCTACTGGACGACATACCGACCGGTCGGCATGATGGGGGAAGACGTGTTCCTCCATTCACAGGAGTGATGTATGAGCCCCGACCACCCGCCCGGACTCGATCTCGACCGCCTGCGCGGTCTGCTCGACCGCGAGCGGCCCGGTCTGGTGACCGGCGCCCTGTCCGGCCGGCTGATCGAGGGCGGACGGTCGAACCTCACCTACGCGGTCACCGACGGCACCGCGAAGTGGGTCGTACGGCGCCCCCCGCTCGGCCACGTCCTGGCCACCGCGCACGACATGAAGCGCGAGCACCGCGTGATCAGCGCCCTGCACCCGACGAACGTCCCGGTACCGAACCCCATCCTCCTCTGCGAGAACGACGAGGTACTCGGAGCCCCGTTCTACGTCATGGAGTTCGTGGAGGGCACCCCGTACCGCACGGCGGACGACCTCGCCCCGCTCGGCCCCGACCGCACCCGGGGCGCGGTGCTCGAACTGGTCGACACCCTGGTCGAGTTGCACGCGGTGGACCCCTCCCAGGTCGGCCTCGCGGACTTCGGCCGCCCCGAGGGTTTCCTGGACCGCCAACTCCGCCGCTGGGGCAAGCAGTTGGACGCCTCCCGCAACCGCGAGCTGGCCGGAGTCGAAGAGCTGCACGCGGCCCTGGGCCACCAACTCCCCACCTCCCCCAGCCCCGCCGTCGTGCACGGCGACTACCGCCTGGACAACGTCCTGATCGGCGAGGACGACAAGATCAAGGCGATCCTCGACTGGGAGATGTCCACGCTCGGCGACCCGCTCACCGACCTGGGCCTGCTGGTGATGTACAGCATCCCGCTGGACCTCCCCAACTCTCCGATCTCCACCACCGCTTCGGCCCCCGGCCACCCCACACCCGCCGAGCTGATCGAGCGCTACGCCACCCGCTCGGGCCGCGACGTCTCGGCGGTCTCCTGGTACACGGCATTCGCGTGGTTCAAGCTCGCCGTGATCCTGGAGGGCATCCACTACCGCTACACCCTGGGCCAGACGGTCGGCCGCGGCTTCGACCGCATCGGCGAACTGGTACCCGTCTTCATCGAGCACGGCCTGACCACCCTTCAGGAAGGCTGATCCACCATGGACTTCGCGTACGACGCACACACCGAGGAACTGCGCGCCAAGCTCCTGGCCTTCATGGACGAGTACGTCTACCCGGCCGAGCCAGTGGCCGAGGAACAGCGCGCCCGGCTCGCCTCACCGTGGGACACCCCCGCTGTCGTAGGGGAGTTGAAGGCGGAGGCCCGCAGGCAGGGCCTGTGGAACCTCTTCCTCCCGGACTCCGAGTACGGCGCCGGCCTCACGAACCTCCAGTACGCCCCGCTGGCCGAAATCACCGGCCGCTCCCCGCACTTGGCGCCCACCGCGCTGAACTGCGCGGCCCCGGACACCGGCAACATGGAAGTGCTTTACCAGTTCGGCGACGAGCAGCAGAAGAAGCAGTGGCTGGAGCCACTCCTCGCAGGCGAGATCCGCTCGGCATTCGCGATGACAGAGCCGGAGGTAGCCTCCTCCGACGCCACGAACATCACGACACTGATCGAGCGCGACGGCGACGACTACGTCATCACGGGCCGCAAGTGGTACATCTCCGGGGCGATGAACCCGGACTGCAAGATCTTCATCGTGATGGGCAAGACGGACCCGAACGGCGCGGACATCCGCCGCCAGCAGTCCATGATCCTGGTCCCCCGGGACACCCCGGGCGTCACGGTCAAGCGCGCGATGCAGGTCTTCGGCTACGAGGACCACTCCCACGGCGGCCACGCCGAGGTGATCTTCGACCACGCGCGCGTGCCGGCGACAAACCTGATCGGCGAGGAGGGCGGCGGCTTCGCCATCGCCCAGGCACGGCTCGGCCCGGGCCGTATCCACCACTGCATGCGCCTGATCGGCATGGCCGAGCGGGCGATCGAGCTGATGTGCCAACGCGCCGTCTCCCGCGTGGCGTTCGGCAAGGCGCTGGCCCAACAGGGCGTGGTCCACAACTGGATCGCGGACGCCAGGGTCGCCGTGGAGCAACTACGGCTGCTGGTCCTCAAGACGGCCTGGATGATGGACACGGTCGGCAACAAGGGCGCCCACGCGGAGATCCAGGCCATCAAGATCGCCACACCCCGCACGGTGGTCGGCATCCTCGACAAGGCGATCCAGCTGCACGGCGCGGGCGGGGTGAGCCAGGACTTCCCGCTGGCCGAGCTGTACGCGAGCGCCCGCACCCTGATGCTGGCCGACGGCCCGGACGAGGTGCACCAACGGTCGCTGGCGCGGCGGGAGTTGAAGAAGTACCTGTAGTACCTGTCGGCAAGACCGCGAGAACTGGAGGGATGTGCACCCGGTCCACATATCCGGTGTGCGCACCCCTCCAGCCTCATTCCCCCGAGGTGGATGGTCAGTTGGGCGTGCTCGCCCTCAACGTCCAGCCCTGCCGGCAGGTGTGACCGAAGGTCCCGATGTCGCACCCCTCGACGGTGAAGACGTAGGCGCCGGTGTTCCGCTCCAGCACCCGGATCCGCCCGGCCGTCCCGCCGCCGAACTCCCGCTGGGTGCCCCCGGGGTCGGAGGCGCTCGTCCAGCGGACCAGGAACGAGTCGTAGCGGTGCTCCGGGGCGGTGGTGCCCCAGTTGAAGTAGGCGTAGCCGCGGTCCTCCCACGCGGCGACGACCATGTTGGAGCCCTGGCGCGGCGACCAGGTGGCGGTGCCGTAGGTGAAGTACTGGCGCTTCCCGGCGTAGGCGCCGTTCAGGTACACGTCCCTGGTGCCGGTGGTCGGACACCCGAGCCAACCGCTCGCCCCACCGAGCGCGCTCCAACGCTGGTAGATGTGGGCCTCGTTCACGGCGATGCCGCACGCGGCCCGCGCCGGTGTCTGCGCGGCGGCCGGCACCGCGGCCGTCCCGCCGAGCGCGAGCAGGGAGCCCAGGACAACGCCGGTCAGGCGCCGCTTCGTTGACAGCATGGTGTTTCCCCCGTTGTTCTGGTCGATCGGTCGGGCGAGGTGTCCGCCGTCCCGCTGCCACGAGCATCGCCCCACCGACGGCCGGGAGTTGAGGGGAAGCCCCCGGGCATCACCGGGGACTTCTCCCGGGTGGACCGGGAAGCGTTCCCGAGACACCCGGGCGCCGCGCCCCCACGATGGGACGCATGGACGACCGCGACGGCCGCACCCCGCTCCGCACGGCCACGGCGTACGTACTCCTGGGGCTGGCGGCACTCCAAGTGGCCGTAGGGGCAGTCGCGTTGGGGGCGGCCGGGGTCTCCACCGCGGACGTGATCCGCTACGACATGGTCGTCGACCTCGCGGTCGGTCTCGCCTACCCGGTCTGCGGCACGGTGATCGCACTGCACCGGCCGCGCAACCCCATCGGCTGGCTGCTGATCGCGTACGGGCTGGGCCACGCGTTCACCGGGATGTCGATCGGACTGGCCGTCGAGGGCCTACGGCTGGGCTGGTCACCGGAGTTGCTGCACGCGCTCACCACCATCGGCCGCCACACCTGGATCCTCGGCAGCTCCACGGCGTTCGTGCTCGTCTTCTTCCTGTTCCCCGACGGCCACCTGCCCGACCGCCGCTGGCGCTGGGCCCTGGTGGCCCAACTCCTCTCCTCCCCCCTGGACTTCGCCATCTGGGCGCGGGACGACTGGGGCCTGTTCCGCGGCACACCGGCGCAGCCCTCCTACCTCCCGGTGCCGCACGGCTGGATGCCGGTCCTGCGCGACATCGAGACCGCCAAGGCCTGCCTGGTGCTGGCCGCCGTGTTCACGGTCATGGTCGTCCGCTACCGGCGCGGCGGCGAACAGGACCGCCGCCGACTGCTGTGGCTGATCGCGGGAATGCTGCCCCTGGCGCTGAGCGTGGCCCTGCAGATCATGGGCTTCCCGGCGGTCTACACATCCTGCTGCACCCTGTTCCTGCCGACCGCCATCATGATCGCCGTGGTCCGCGAGGAGCTCCTCGACATCCGCCTCGTCGTCTCCCGCAGCCTGCTCTACGGCGCGCTCACGGTCGGCGTGGCCATCACCTACGTCGGCCTGGTCACCTCCGTCCAGGCCCTGCTCAACCCCGACCCCGCGCTGCTCGGCCCGGCCCTGATCGCCGTCACCCTCGCCCTCGGCTTCGAACCCGCCCGCCGCCTTCTCCAACGCATGGTCGACCACGCCCTGTACGGCGACCGGCACGACCCGGTGCGCGCGGTCTCCCGCATCGGCGAACGGCTGGCCGGCACCGGCGTCGGCGCGGTCCCGGAGGCGGTCGGCGAGGCACTGCGGCTGCCGTACGTGTGCGTGGAGTCGAAGTCCGGGGTGACGGACGGAAGTTGGGGCGAACCAGGTGAACGCATCCACGCCATAGCCCTCGACTACGACGGCCGGACCGTCGGCGCGCTGGTGATCGGCCTGCGCCCCGGCGAACAGCAGCCCGCCACCGCCGACTTGGCGGTCCTGGAACTCCTCGCCGTACCGCTGGCCGCCGCCCTGCACGCCACCGACCTCACCCGCCAACTCCAGCACTCCCGCGAACGGATCGTCGCCGCCCGCGAGGAGGAACGCCGCCGGATCCGCCGCGATCTGCACGACGGGCTCGGGCCGACGCTCGCCGGAGCCGCCTTCCAGACCGACGCCGTACGCAATCTGCTGACGTTCGATCCGGAGCGGGCGGCGGCGCTGCTCACCGAGGTGCGGGCCGAGGTCGGGGGCGCGGTCGCGGAGGTGCGCCGACTCGTGGACGGTCTACGGCCGCCGGATCTGGACCAGTTGGGGCTGCTGGGCGCGTTGCGGGAACGTGCGGTGCGGCTGTCCTGGCGGGCGGACGGCACCCCGATCCAGGTGCGGGTCCGGGCCCCGGAGCGGCTGCCCGCGCTGCCCGCCGCCGTGGAGGTGGCCGCGTACCGCATCGCGATCGAGGCGCTGACCAACGCGGCGCGGCACGCCCGGGCCTCCCGTGTGGACCTGCACATCGAGATCGGCGACGGACTGCGCCTGGAGGTGTGCGACGACGGTTCGCCGGCGGACGAGGAGACCGCGTGGACGCCGGGCGTGGGCATCACGTCGATGCAGGAGCGCGCGGCGGAGCTGGGCGGCCGGTGTGTGGCGGGTCGGGGGCGGGTGGTGGCGACGCTGCCGTTGGGAGAGGCGATGTGATGGGGATGGAACCTGAGGACGAGGACGGCGGGGACACCCTGCGCGTCGTCCTCGCCGACGATCACCCCGTGGTCCGTACCGGACTGGCCGCACTCCTGGAGTCCGTGCGGGACGGCACCCCGCGCGTGCGGGTCGTCGGGGTCGCCGCGAGCGGGCGGGAGGCGGTACGGGCGGCGGTGACCCTGCGCCCGCACGTGGTGGTGATGGACATCCGGATGCCGGACCTCAACGGCATCGAGGCGACCCGGGAGATCGGCCGCGTGGCGCCCCGGGTGGCCGTGCTGATGCTCACGATGGTCGAGGAGGACGACTCGGTGTTCGCCGCGATGCGGGCGGGCGCCCTGGGCTATGTCCTCAAGGGCGCGGGCCAGGACGAGATCGTCCGGGCGATCCGGGCGGTGGCGGCGGGCGAGGCCATCTTCGGCCCCGGTGTCGCCAGGCGCGTGCTCGGCCATCTGAGCAGACTCCCGGACCGCCCCGACCCGTGCCCGACCCTCACCCCGCGCGAGCGGGACGTCCTCGCCCTGATCGCCGACGGCCAGCCCAACGCGACGGTGGCCACCCGCCTGGGCCTGTCCCCGAAAACGGTCAGCAACCACATGTCGGCGGTGCTCGCCAAACTGGGCGTGGCGGACCGCGCGGAGGCGGCGGCCTGGGCCCGCGAGGCGGGGCTCGCGCCGCCTCCCGGGCCGTAGACCTACGGGCGCAGCGCCCGCATCAGCAGGTCCGCGAGGTGGTCGGCGACCTGCTGGGGGGTGAGCGGGCCGCCGGGGCGGTACCAGGTCGACAGGTGGTGGACCGAGCCGAAGTGGTAGTCGACGACGAGGTCGGCCGGGGTCGCCGTGGAGAAGACGCCCGCGCGCTGGCCCTCCTCGACGAGCCCGCGGAAGCGCTCGTGGTAGCGCCGGCGCTCGGCGCGCACCTGCTTGTTCTTCTCCGGGCTGAGGTGGTGCATGGACCGGAAGAAGATCGACGCGTCGTCGAGGTTGTCGATCGTCGTCACGACGACGTCCGCGGCCGCGTCCCGAAGCCGTTTCTCGATCGGCTCGTCGGCGGTCGCGAACACCTCCAGGCGCTCCTGCTGGACGCGCAGCACGCGCGCGTACACCTCGTGCAGGAGGTCGTCCTTGGAGCCGAAGTAGTGGTACAGCGCCCCCTTGGTGACGCCTGCGGCCTCGACGATCTCCTGCACCGAGGTGCGGTCGTAGCCCTGCTCGGCGAAAAGTCGGGTGGCGGCGGCGAGGAGCCGCTGCGGGACAGGAGCCCCGTCTCCGTCGGTCGTCCTGGGCACTGCCGCCACCTGCCTTTTCTGACTGTTCACTCGCTGTCGTGCGACCGGGAACGCAGTTCCCGCCGGAGGATCTTCCCACTTGCCGTCTTCGGCAGGTCGGGCAGGATCTCCACCTGGCGGGGGTATTTGTAGGCGGCCAGTCTCTCCTTGCAGTACACGGCGAATTCATCGGGGTCGGTTTCGGCGCCCGGACGGAGACTGATGTACGCCTTCACGGTCTCACCCCGATACCCGTCGGGGACGCCGACGACGGCCGCCTCGCGCACCGCCGGATGGGTGTACAGCACGTCCTCGACCTCGCGCGGCCATACCTTGAAGCCGGACGCGTTGATCATGTCCTTCTTGCGGTCGACGACGTACAGCCAGCCCTGCGGGTCCATGAACCCGATGTCCCCGGTGCGCAGTTCGCCGTCCGGGAAGGTCTCGGCGGTGGCCTCGGGGCGCCGCCAGTACCCGGGCACGACCTGCGGCCCGCGCACGACGATCTCGCCCTGCTCCCCGAAGGGGACCTCCTCGCCCAGGTCGTCGACGATCCGTACGAGGGTGTCGGGCCCCGGCACGCCCACGGCCAGCGTCCCGGACGCGGGGTCGACGGGCGCCTCCAGGTCCGGCGGTACGGAGGCGCAGGGCGCGGTGCACTCGGTGAGGCCGTAGCCGTTGCGGATGTACGGCCCGAAGCCGGCCCGGAACTTCTCCACCAGGGCGGGCGGCACCGGGGCGCCGCCGGAGGAGATGTTCCGGAAGGACGCGAAGTGGTCCGGGGTGACGCCCGGGTGCGCGGCGAGCGCCATGAAGGCGGTGGACGGGCCGACCGTGTAGTGCGGCTTGTGCTCGGCGAACGCGTCGAGCACGACCCCGCCCTCGAACCGGTACACCAGCACGAGCGAGCCCCCGCTGACGAGCGAGGCGCCGAGCTGGCACACCATCCCGGTGATGTGGAACAGCGGCGCCATCGCGAAGTACACCGGCGCGTCCGGCAGCCCGAGCCCGGTCCGCTGCCGTTCGGCGTTGTACAGGATGTTGGCGTGGGTGTTGGTGGCGCCCTTGGGGGCACCGCTCGTCCCCGAGGTGTAACTGATCAACGCGATGTCCGCAGGCGCCGGTTCACGCCCGTCGGGCGCCGTGTGCCCCGCCTCGGCCACGGCCACCAGGTCCTCGGCGTCGGCGGCCTGCGGAAGCCGCTCGAAGGTGAGCACGCGCGCGTCGTTGCGCGTTTGGAAATCCAACTCGCACGCGGTGAGCACGATCCGCACGGGAGACCCGCTGTCCTCGACCGCCGCGACCGTCTCGCGCAGATACGACTCCCAGGCCCGGTCGGTACAGATCAGCGCGGCCACCTCACCGTCCCGCAGCACATGGGTGACCTCCCCCGACTTGTACATCGGGTTGACGGGCACGACGATCGCCCCCGCCTTCCAGGCACCGAGCAGCGCGATCACGAAGTGCGGCGAGTTCTGCAACAGGATGGCGACCCGGTCACCCTGCTCCAGCCCCCGCGCGGCCAGGTACCCGGCTACGGAGTCACTCAGCGCGTCGACCTCGCGATAACTGAGCCGCCCGTCGAAGTAGGTGAGAAAAGTCAGGTCAGGGGTCTCCCCCACCACCCGGCGCAAGGCATGCACCAGGGAGTCATCAGGACTGATCGGCCCCCGCTGGGCCTCGTTGAGCAGCCCCACCCAGGGCTTGGCGGCATACAGGGAGTCGGTCACTCTCCGGCCTCCCACTTCTGCTGGATGTGGTTCATGGTGGTCAGCCAGCGATCGGGTTCGGCGGCTCGGGCCTGGTAGTACCCGGCGACCTCGGGGTGCGGCAGGATCAGGAACCGGTCCTCCTCGATCCCCTTCATCAGAGCATCGGCAACGACATCGGGCTCAATGGCAGTCGGCTGAAGCACCAGGTCACCCGCGCTGCCGGTGGCGGCCAGCATGTCGGTACGCACACCCTGCGGACAGATCGCGTGGACCTTGATCCCACGGTGCCGGTACGTCAGCGACAGCCACTCGGCGAAGGCGTACGCACCGTGCTTGGTGACGCTGTAGGGCGCGGCCCCGATCATGGTGAGCAGCCCGGCGGCCGACACGGTCGACACGAACCGCCCGCCGCCCCGCTCCAGCCACCCCGGGATCAACGCCTCGGCGGCCCGCACATGAGCCATGACGTTCACGTCCCAGGCCAGCGCCCACACGGCCTCACCGGCGGCTTCCGACCCGCCGGAGCCGACCCCGGCATTGGCGCAGTAGATGTCGACGGTCCCGCCAAGAGCGTCCCGGGCTTCCCCCACAACGGCGGAGGCATCCCCGGGCACGGCGATGGCCCCGATCTCGTCGGCGACGGCTTTCGCACGGTCGGCATCAAGGTCGTTCACCACGACCCGGGCCCCTTCGGCAGCGAACCGCCGCGCAAGCGCAGCCCCGATGCCACCCCCAGCCCCCGTGACAACTACCCCGGCACCCTGAACGGCTTCCACCATCGGTCTCCTTCGACTGCGGCTCCACTGCCCAGCCAGACTAACCGGTCGGTATGTAACACCGGAAGGGAAAGTTTTTAGGGGCGCGGGGAACGGCGCGACCAGCCACAAACGGCCCGCACCCTACGAACTGCACGCGGCAGCTCATACCGTGCCCACATGCCCCTCACCAGAAGAACCCTCCTGGCAGCAACTCCGGCGGCAACCCTCACCCCAGCCCACTCCAAGCCCCGCACTCTCCGCACCGGCTTCGAACAACTAGCCACAAACGACTACGCCCAGCTCAAGGGCCAACGCGTCGGAATCGTCACCAACCCCACCGGCATCACCGCAGACGCCCACCACATCGTCGACGTCATGCACACCAACCCCCACGTGAACCTCACCGCGGTCTTCGGCCCAGAGCACGGCTTCAGAGGCACCGCCCAAGCCGGCGGCTCCGAGGGCCACTACACCGACCCGGCAACCCAACTCCCGGTCTACGACACGTACTTGAAGAGCGGCCAACCCCTGGCCGACATCTTCAGGACCGCCCCCGTGGACACCATCGTCTTCGACATCCAGGACGTGGGCGCCCGCTTCTACACCTACATCTGGACCCTGTACGACTGCATGGAGGCAGCCCAACTCGCCGGCAAACGCTTCGTCGTCCTGGACCGCCCCAACCCGGTGACTGGAAGATCGGCCCAAGGCCCGGTCCTCCACAGGGAGTTCGCGACCTTCGTCGGCAGACAGCCGATCTCGCAGGCACACGGCATGACAGTCGCGGAGCTGGCCCGGCTGTTCAACGGGGAGTTCCTGACAAAGCCCGTCCCCCTGGAGACCGTACTGATGACGGGCTGGAAGCGCTCGGAGTTCTACGACGCCTGGTCGCTCCCGTGGGTACCGCCGAGCCCCAACATGCCGACCCCGGACACCGCACTCGTCTACTCGGGAACGTGTCTCTTCGAGGGCACGAACCTCTCCGAGGGCCGCGGCACCACCCGCCCCTTCGAACTGCTGGGAGCGGAGGGCATCGACGGCCGCTGGGCCGCCGAGGCGAATCAACTCGCCCTGCCCGGCGTGCACTTCAGGGAGGCCTACTTCGCCCCCACCTTCTCCAAGTTCCAGGGCAAGACCGTCGGCGGAGTCCAGATCCACATCCACGACCGAGCCGCGTACGACCCCGTCCGCACCGGCATCGCGCTGCTGGTGACCGCCAAGAAGGTCTGGAGCGGCTTCAGTTGGCGCTCGGACAACTGGATCGACAAGCTCACCGGGTCCGCCCGGGTGCGGACGGCGATCGACGCGGGCGCCGGCACGGATGACGTGGTGGCGGGCTGGCAGGAGGAGTTGAGGGCGTTCCGACGGGTTCGAACTGAATACCTCCTCTACAAGTGAGTCGCGACGTATGGCCAATCTTCACCGGTAGCGGGACGATGCGCCCACATCGCACCACTTCGGGGAACGAGGAGGCCGGTCATGGCGGATCCGGCGATGAGTGTGAGCCCCTACTGGGAATTGACCTTCGACGCCGACGGGGACGTCGACCAGGGAGAACGCGACCGGCTGCTGCGCGAGGTGCGGCAGCGCGGGATCGGCGACCTGATCGTCTTCTCGCACGGGTGGAACAGCCAACGCGCCGGCGCGACCCGGCTCTACAGCCGCTTCTTCGCCCCGATTCCACGCCTCGCACCGAAGGCGAAGATCGGGTACGTAGGCGTGATCTGGCCATCCATGGAGTTCCCGGACCAGCTGATTCCGGATTTCCCGCAATCACCGGCAGCCGCAGCCGAGTTGACGCGTCCCGCCCTCGACGCCGACACCCGGCACGCCCTCCTCGACACCTTCCCCGGCAAGGCGCCGGTGATCGACCAGATCGCCCGGATGCTGGACCAACAGCCGCCGCAGGACGCCGAGTTGGAGGAGTTCGGGCGGCTGGTGCGGACGCTGGTGGAGGTGGTGCCGCCGGGGCCGCAGGCGTTGTTCGGGGCGGACACGCTGGCGGAGGGGGTCCCGCAGTGCGAGCCGCGGATGTTCGCCGTCGGTTGCACGGCCGAGGTGTGCGAGCAGTTCGCGCAGGCGCTGGCGCATCTCGCGGCGCCCCAGTCCCCGGGCCCCGTAACGGAGTTCGCGCTGCCCAACCCGTGGAAGGGTGCGCGGGAGCTGCTGCGGCAGGCGGCGTACTACGCGATGAAGAGACGTGCGGGCACGGTCGGTGAGCGGGGGCTCGGCCCGGCGATCGGGCGACTCGCGGCGGTGGCGCCGGAGGTGCGGGTGCATCTCGTGGGGCACAGTTTCGGCGGGCGGCTGGTGTCGTTCGCGCTCCGGGGTCTGCCCGAGGGAGTGCACTCGGTCAAGTCGGTGACGCTGCTCCAAGGAGCCTTCTCCCACTACGCGTTCGCGGCCCGGCTGCCGGACGACCCGCGTACCGGCGGTGTCCTTCAAGGCCAGCAGAACCGTGTCGACGGCCCCCTCGTGTGCTGCTACTCGCACTGCGACTCGGCGCTGGGCACGATCTATCCGCTGGCCTCGCGGATGGCGGACGACGACTGCTCGTTCGCGGCCGTCGACATCGTCCGGGTGCTGGGCGACAAGTGGGGCGCGATGGGTCACGACGGGGTGCGGGCGGTGCCGGGCACCCTCGCGCTGAGCCTGGCCGACGCCCTCAACTCCCCGCTGCCCACGTCGGGTTGTGTGAACGTCGACGCCTGCGCGGTGGTATGCCACGGCGCACCGCCGACGGGGGCGCACAGCGACATCGTGCACCCCGAACTCGCCCGGGTGGTGCTCGCGGCGGGCCGGATCACCCGGCCCGCCGCGGCATCGGCGTCACCGGTGTGACGTGTACTCCACCACTTGCTGGAAGGTGGGCCGGTTCTGCCAACTGATGTTGTAGTGCTTGATGCCGCCCAGGGTGCGCTGGACGATCGAGTCGGCGCACCACTGGTCGCCCGCCGAGCACAGGCTGTCACCCGGGTAGACCTGGGCCGCCGTCTGGCCGGCCGCGGTCTTCAGGGTGCTGATCAGGATGTCCCGGCAGGCGCTGAGGCTGCCGCCGCCGCAGTACTCCTGCGCGAGGCCGCCCTGCACGGTCTGCCCCAGCACCGCCCGGATGTCCTTGTCGACGTAACTCCACCAGCCGTACTGGAAGGAGCTGCCGGCGTGGGCGCCGGTCGGGCCGTGGGCGGCCGACGGGGTCTCGTCGATGTACAGGTTGTTGGTGAAGGCCGTGTACAGGTCGCTGCCGAGGCCCGGTTGGAACTCGGCCTGCACGAGGGCCGGCCACCACGCGTCCAGGATGCGGATCGCGTCGGCGTTGGCATAGGTCTTCGAACCGGCCGACGTCTCGGTGCGTTTGGCGCCCGCCGTGACCCACGCGGACAGCTTGCTGACGGCCGCCGCTGCCGTGGTGTCGGTCACCGTCGAACTGTTGATGACCTGGAGGAGTTTCGGCAGCACGTCCTCGGCGCGCAGATCCTCAAGGGAGGCGTCCGACATCGCCTTCACCAGCGCGGTTCTGGTGACACCGCCCGCCGCGACGAGTTTCTTGACGCGGTCGTCGAGCAGGTTGCCGCGATGGACCGAGCCGTCGCCCCAGGAGGCGGTGGTGTAGTCGTCGGCCTGTTTGTTGTTCCAGGAGATGTAGTAGTCCTGGTCGATGGAGTTGGGGTGCTGCGAAGCCGGCGTGTAGTCGGCGGTGTTGGTGGTCGGGTCCCAGTTCTTCCACTCGTAGGCCGACTGCGCCCACACCGGGAACTCGGCGTCGACACCGCTCGCGCGGACCGGGTTGTCACCGCTGTTGTAGTACGCGGTGTGCTGCGAGTCGGCGTAGAACCAGTTGAACGTGAAGTTGATGTGCTGCGCGGCGGTCTGGAAGGTCTGCGGACTCTTCACGTAGTCCGGGTCGTTGAGCATCTGGAAGCCGATGATCGAGTCGGCCTCGTGCATGTAGGACGAGCGCAGGGTCGTGTAGGCGACCTTTTTCCCGCCGACGGTCGCTCTGTATTCGACCGGCCCGTACTTCGTTTTCCAGACCTTCATCGTGTACGACCCCGCCGCCGTGCCGTCGGCCGTGGTGGGCGTCCAGGAGTTGGCCTGCTGGACCTCGTCCATCGCGGTGCAGGTGCCGTGGAAGAGGTAGTGGTAGTCGTCGGTGCAGAGTTCGACGGCGTAGGTGTCGATGATGTCCTGGCCGGACGTGGTCGCGCTCCACGAGTAGTCCTGGCCGCGCCCGAGTTCGACGTACATGCTCAGCCCCGCGAAGGAGGCGCCGCGGGCGCTGATGCCCGGGCCCTGGATCTCCTGGAGCATGAGCAACTGCGGGGCGAAGTAACCGGTTTGGGGTCCGAAGACGGCGATGGGATGGCCGCTCGCGGTGTATTTGCCGCTCACCACAAGGGCGTTGGACATCCCGCGCTTGGCCGAGCTGAGGGCGGTGGTGGCCGCCGCCTTGGCCGCGGCCGTGGCGCTGGAGCCGGCTCCGGTGCCGGTGGCGTCGTAGACCAGTGGCTGCTGGACCACCGACCCGGCGTCGGGCATGGCCGCGCCGACGGCGGTGGTGGGCTTGGTGGCGTAGGGGAAGCTCTCGCCGTTGTGGACGGTGACCACGGCCTCGGGGTCGTTGCGTTCGCGGAACGACTCCCAGACCTTGGTGCCCTCCTCCACCCCGTACTTGGACTGGGCGGCGATCAGCGACAGCGCGTTGTTGACCTCGCCGCCACCGCCGGAGCCGAAGAGCGTGCCGATGACGGAGGCGAGGGCGACCAGGTCGGTGATCTTGAAGTGGTCGATCGTGCCGGCGTTGGTGATCGCGTCCTTGTGCCCGGTGAGGACGTACTCGCCGGGGAAGTAGCGACCGCTGTCCGAGGCGTCGATGTAGGCGTTGATGCCGGCCAGATAGGCGTTGGCGTCGGCGAGTGCCTGCTGGCCGCGGGCGCCGTTGTTGGCGACGGCGTTGTCGATCTGGGACTGCAGATCGGCCTCGGTGTAGGGGGCGTTGCGGTAGAACTCCTGCTCAAGCCCCTGGTTGGAGGCCGCACCGCCCGCGAAGGTGGTGAGCTCGCCGCGTCCGACGTGACGGAACACGTCCATCAGCCACAGCCGGTCCTCGGCGGCCGCGTATCCGGCGCCGTACTCGGTGCCGTAGCGCGTGGTGCCTGTGATGTGCGGCACACCGGTCTTCTTGTCACGGACGATCGTGACGTCGGTGCGGCCGCTCGGGTTCTCGGTCGAGGCGACCTGGTCGGAGGCGACCCCGAACGACGCGTCGTTGAAGAAGTTGTTGATCTTCGCGTCGGTCAGCGTGGAGGCACCGGTGGCCAGGTTGGCATAGGGCCCGAGCTGGTCTTCCGCGTGCGAGGGCTGGGTGCCGAAGGCCTGGTTGAGGAGGATCTGGGCGAGGGTGGCGTTGCCGTTCTCGCCGGCCGGGAGGATGTCCGAGCACTGGCCGCCGCAGTAGTCGTTCGACGCCACCGTGGCCGACGGCGTCGCCGCCGAGGCCGTCCCCTGGGCAAGAGGAGACAAAAGGGCGGCAACGAGGGCGCATACGGATGCGGTCTTCAGGAACCCGGGGAATCTGCCGGGAGTTCTCAGTCTGTCGAGCAAGTTACGCGGGGTGCGCCGTGGCATGGCAGCTCCTACCGACGGGGGTGGTGCCGGACGTTACCGCCGGTATCCCCGAGATTGAAGATGAACATGCGTCAAGTTTTGGATCCGGGCAAGCAGCTTATGGGGGGCATCGGAAATCGGATGGAGCCAAATCGCTTGTCGATACGTCTATTCGGCGACGTCCGTACGACGACGCCGAGGTGACCGAAGTACAGGTGCAGGTGTGACGGAGGTGCAGGGCGATGGCCGGTTTCCGGAGTCTGGCGAGACAGGTGCGAGACCCTCGGTGCGATCTGGCGCTGCGGCGCTACTCGCTGCGCAAATGCCTTGAGCGGTTCGCCCCTTATGGGCACAGGGCGACCTGGGACCACTTGAGCTCCCGGGCCGGGTTCGGACCCGAGGACCGCTCCCCCGACCCGGCGCGGCTCGTGGCCGCACTGGACGAGCTGGAGGAAGCGCGCAAGGTCTGGCTCGCCTACGAGGTCGGGTTCGCCGAACGCCGCAAGAAGGAGAAGCACGACGGGCTCCGCCGCCCGGGCACCGTGGACGACTGGCACCGGCTGACCTGGGGCGGCTTCGGTGTCGCCTGGTGCGACGACCCACGCCTCCACCCCCATGAACCACTGGCCGAGGTGCTGCGACGGCTGATCGCCGCCCTGGAGCGCGAACCGGGTTCCGTGTGCCCGGTGTGCGCCGGGGAGCGCCTCCAGTGGAAGTACGACCTGGCCCACGAACCCTCCTCGGGCCCGGTCTGCACGGACTGCGGCATCGTCGTACCGCGTCCGGTGCTCACGCCCGAGGCCCTGGCCTACGCCAGGCGCGGACGGCTGCTGATGTCGGCCTGAACCGGGGCAATCGAAGAAGGGCGCCAGGGGTGCGCCGGGGATGCCGCACCCCCTTTTTGATCCGGGTCGACCCGGATCGACTCAGGCGAAGGCTCGGACGATTTGCGCTTGCCGGTGCAACGGCGGGGGCTGCCGACGGCGTGCGCGGGTGAGGGTTCCGGACGGCCGACGGACGGTCGTTGTCAGTGGCGGATGGCACCATCGAGGCATGGTGCAGGTCTGTCTCAACGGAGCCCGTGGGGCCACCGACGGCTGGATGGTGCCGGTCTCGCCGGGGGCGTTGGCCGACTCCGCGGTCGAGGCTGTCGCGGCGGGGGCCACGGATGTCCACCTTCATCCCAAGTCCCCTTGCGGACAGGACACGTTGTCGCCGCGCGTCCTCGCGGTGACGCTTGAGGCGATACGGGCGCGGGTGCCCGTGCCGATCGGGGTGACCACGGGCGCCTGGGCCGAACCGGAGCCGGCGGCACGGCTGGAGCAGGTGCGGAGCTGGACGGTGCTGCCCGACCACGCCTCCGTCAACTGGCACGAGCCGGGCGCCGAGGAGGTCGCAACGGCCTTGCTGGACCGGGGCGTTGGCGTGGAGGCGGGCATCTGGTCCGGGACGGACGGGGCGTCCCGGTTCGCCGTCTCACCGCTCCGCACGAAGGTCCTGCGGGTCCTGGCGGAGGTGACGGACCCGGACTCGGAGACGGCCGAAGCGTCCGCGCGTGCCCTCCTCTCCGACCTCGACTCCGACCACGGCCGCCCGGTGCTCCTGCACGGCGAGAACGGCGGCGCCTGGCCGGTGCTCCGGCTCGCGGGACGGCTGGGGCTCGCGACGCGCATCGGCCTGGAGGACACGCTGTTCCTGCCGAACGGGGAACGGGCGCTGTCGAACGCTCAGTTGGTCACGGCGGGGCTGGTCCAGTACGGATGTCCATGAGCGGAGACGCGGGATCACCTCACGACGGCGCCGCGTAGCAGTGGACGGCCACCGTCTGGTGCGGCCTCCACCGCTGCTCGACCGTGGCCAGCAGCTCCCAGCCCAGCCGCTCGTACAGGGCGGCCGCGGCGGTATCGGAGGTCACGACGTCGAGCACCGGATGCAGGCCGTGCCGCCGCGCTTCCCGTACGGCCCGGCCGATCAGCAGTGCGCCGATCCGGTGTCCCCTCGCCTCCGGGGCGACGAACAGCCGGCCGACCACGGCGGCCGCACCCGGCGGCACCCCCTGCCGCTCACTCCACAGCACCGGTGCCAGATCGCCTTCGCCGGCAGGCGACAGACTGACGTGCCCGACGAGGCGGCCGTCGAGCTCGGCGACCCAGGACCCCAGCGAGGGCCCGTGCGACAGCCACTCACCGGGCCGGTCGGGCCAGTTCACCGGATAGCCGTCGCGAGCGTGGACCTCCGCGAGGATCCGCACGCAGTCCTCGACATCGTCATCGGTCCTCTCCCGGACGCCGGGGTCCGGCCTCCCACCTGGTACTTCGGGGCGCTCGATGGTCACCCCGGAATGGAAACACAGGCCGCACCGTCCCAACCAACCACTTTCGACACGGCCCATAGCAGCCGGTAATCCGGTCGCTCCACTCCTTTCGGATCAGGACAGTTGAGGGCGATGAAACACACCTGAGAACGACCCACGGAACCGGAACGAGGAGTCCCGATGTCGACGCTGCGCGTCACCGCCGAAGTGCTGACCGTCCATGAACACCCGAACGCCGACGCCCTCGAACTGGCCCAGGTCGGCCTGTACCGAGCCGTTGTCGCCAAGGGCGCGTTCCGCACCGGTGAGACCGCCGTCTACATCCCGGAGCAGGCCGTGCTCCCGGCCGAGCTGATCGAGGAGTTGGGGCTCACCGGACGCCTCGCGGGGAGCAACGCCGACCGGGTCAGGGCGGTGCGGCTGCGCGGTGAGCTGTCGCAGGGCATCGTGTGCCGGCCGAAGGCCCTCGCCGACGTCGATCTGGCCCAAGCCGCCCTGGACGGCACGGACTTCGCGGAGCGGCTCGGCATCGTCAAGTGGGTACCGCCGATCCCGCCCACGATGAACGGTGACGTCGAGTCCGCGCCCGATCTGCTGCCCTGGGTGGACATCGAGAACATCCAGCGGTTTCCGGGGATATTCGAACCGGGCGAGGCTGTGGTCCTGACCGAGAAACTCCACGGCTCCGCCTGCCTGTTGACCTACTTCCCCGAGGAGGAGGGCGGCCGCGTACAGGTCTCCTCGAAGGGTTTCGGCGCCAAGTCCCTTGCCCTGAAAGAGGATCCGCGCAACCTGTACTGGCGAGCCGTCCGCGGTCGCGGCGTCCCCGAGGCCGCAGCCCGGCTCGCCGAACGGCTCGGCGCGCGCCGGGTCGGCATCTTCGGCGAGGTCTACGGCGCGGGCGTGCAGGACCTGACGTACGGCGCCGACGGGCGACGCGCCACGCTCGGGTACGCCGCGTTCGACGTGTCCGCGGAGATCGACGGTGCCGTCCGATGGCTGGACGCGGCCGAACTGGCCCAACTCCTCGACGGGGAGCTGCCGTTGGTGCCAAGGCTGTACGAGGGGCCGTACGACATCGAGCGGGTGCTGGAGGTCGCGAGCGGGCGGGAGACCGTGTCCGGGAGCGGGCTGCATCTGCGCGAGGGGGTGGTGATCCGTCCGGCGGTGGAGCGGTACAGCGCGGTGACCGGTGGACGGGCGATCGCCAAGGCCGTCAGTCCGGCGTATCTGACGCGGAAGGGCGGCACCGAGTACGAGTGAGCGCCGTCCTCAGTCGCGCCCCTCGGGATCCCGGTCCCGAGGGGCGCGGGCCTTTCGGCGGTCCCCCGGTTCCGTCATCAGGCGTGAACCCGCACCCCGTTCGCCGACCACGTCGTCCGGGTTGGACAGGACGCAGTTCGCCAGGGACAGGCAGCCGCAGCCGATGCAGTCGGTGAGGTGGTCGCGGAGGCGGTTGAGCTGCTTGATGCGGTCGTCGAGTTCGGAGCGCCAGGCCTCGGAGAGGCGGGCCCAGTCCTCGCGGGTCGGGGTGCGCTCCTCGGGGAGTTCGGCGAGCGCCTCGCGGATGGTGGCCAGCGGGATGCCGACGCGCTGGGCGGCCCGCACGAAGGCGACCCGGCGCAGGGTGTCGCGGGTGTACCTGCGCTGGTTGCCCGTGGTGCGGCTGCTGCTGATCAGGCCCTTGGCCTCGTAGAAGTGCAGGGCGGAGACGGCGGCTCCGCTGCGTGCGGCGAGTTGGCCGACCGACAGCTCGTGGATCTTCTCGGGGATCTGAGGCACCCGTCAGAGCCTACCCATCGCATCACACCCGTGGTCCGTTGACAGGGGCCCCGCATCCGACCATGCTAAGCAGTTGCTTAGGCATGTGATGACGTGATGGCGTGCTGGATGACGTGAGAGGCCGGGACAGGACATGGCAGAGCCGAGGATCTTCACCTCCGTCGACGACCTGCGGGCGGCGGTCGGCGAGCAGTTGGGGCACACCGACTGGCTGGAGATCGACCAGAAGCGGATCGACCTGTTCGCGGACGCGACGGGCGACCACCAGTGGATCCACATCGACCCGGAGAAGGCGGCGGCCGGCCCCTTCAAGACGACCATCGCGCACGGCTACCTCACCCTGTCGCTCCTCCCGCTCTTCGGACCGCAGCTGATCAAGGTCGAGGGCGTGAAGATGGGCGTCAACTACGGGACGAACAAGGTGCGTTTCCCCGCCCCGGTCCCGGTCGACTCCCGGCTCCGCGCCACCGCGAAGATCACCGGCGTCGACGACGTGCCAGGCGGCGTCCAGGTGACCGTCGCGTTCACCGTGGAGCGCGAGGGCGGCGACAAGCCGGTGTGCGTGGCCGAGTCGGTGTCGCGCTACTACCTCTGAGCGACACCGACTCCCCCGCCACGGCGGCTACTTGGACCCCACCATCCGCAGCACGAGGTCGGCGTAGAGCGCGCCGACCTCGTCGGGCGTCCGGGGGCCGTCGAGGCTGAACCAGCGGGCCACGTCGATGCACAGGGACAGGATCGCGAGGGTGGTGCCCTTCACGTCCGGCACGTCGAAGGAGCCGTCGGCGACCCCGTCCTCGACGATCCCGCGCACCTCGGCGTCGACCTGGCGGCGCAGCGCGAGGATCTCGGCGCGGGCGTCCGGGCCGAGCGAGTCGAGTTCGTACTGCACGACCCGCGCGGTGGTGCGCCCGCCCGCGTGCCAGCGCACGAAGGAGCTCACGGCGTCCGCGAGCCGCTCGGCGGCGCTGCCCTCGCGCCCCGCCGCCGTCCGCAGGATCTCCAGGGCCTTCTCGTGGCCGATCCTGCTGATGCGGTGGAGCAGCTCTTCCTTGGTCTTGTAGTGGATGTAGAGCGCGGCCGGGCTCATCCCGGCGCGGCCCGCGATGTCCCGGGTGGTCGTCGCGTGGTAGCCGCGCTCGGCGAAGGCCTCCACGGCGGCGATCAGCAGCCGCCGGGCCGCGTCGGGCGTGACCTCTGCCCAGGCCTGCGGGTCGCCCGCGGTCGTCTCCTCCGCCGTACTCATCGCTCGTGAACCCCTCTCGATGACAAGGGCTCCACCATACCGCCGAACCTGAGCGAGCGCTTAGTCTCCCCGCTCAGAGCTTTTCGAACGGGTTGTACGCGCTGCGCGCCCCGTCCTGCCGGTCCCGGATCACCTTGGCCAGGGTGAAGGAGGAGGTGACCAGATACAGGACGGCGATCGCGAGGAAGGCCCGTACCCAGGCGTCGGCGTGCAGCTTGAAGATGCCGATGGCGGTCGCCGCGATGGCGACGGAGAAGGACGCGACGGCCTGGCCGTAGAAGGCGGCCGTGTTCTGCGGTTTGCCCGATGCTTCGCTCATGGGTCAAGCATCGGCGGCCACGGCCCGCGGGACATCCGCTCGGATACTCAACTCACGTACTCAGAACGGGTCTTCAGAACGCGGAAACACCCGTCAGCGCGCGCCCGATGAGCAGTTTCTGGATCTGGCTGGTGCCTTCGTAGAGAGTCATCACGCGGGCGTCGCGCAGCAGCTTGCCGGCCGGGTACTCGTCGATGTAGCCGTAGCCGCCGAAGACCTGGAGCGCGTTGTTCGCGGCGCGGACGGCGGCCTCCGAGGCGAAGAGCTTGGCCTTGGAGGACTCGGTGGCGAAGGGCAGCCCGCGGTCGACGAGGTCGGCGACCCGCCAGGTCAGCAGGCGGGCCGCGTCCACGTCGACGGCGATGTCGCTGATCAGTTCCTGCACGAGCTGGTGCTGCGCGATGGGCTTGCCGAACTGCTCGCGCTCACCGGCGTAGCGCAGCGCCACGTCGAGCGCGGCCTGGGCGATGCCGACGCAGCCCGCCGCGACCGACATCCGGCCCTTGGCCAGCGCCGACATGGCGACCGAGAAGCCCTTGCCCTCGGGGCCGAGCATCGTCGAGGCGGGGACGCGGACGTCTTCGAGGACGAGTTCCGCGGTGGCCTGGCCGCGCAGGCCGAGCTTGCCGTGGATGGTGCGGCGGGTGAGGCCGGGGGTGTCGGTCGGGACGAGGAAGGCGGAGACGCCCTTGTGTCCCGGGGCGTCGGTCGAGCGCGCGAACAACAGCACCACATCGGCCCAAGTCCCGTTCGTGATGAACATCTTGGTGCCGTTGATGACGTAGTCTCCCCCACTCTCGGCTCCGCTCGACCGGGAGGTGCCCCCACCGTCCCGGACCGCGCGGGTGGTGAGGTTGCCGGCGTCGGAACCGGTGCCGGGTTCGGTGAGCCCGAAGCAGCCGACGTACTCGCCGGAGGTGAGCCCCGGCAGCCAGCGCCGCTTCTGCTCCTCGTCGCCCCAGGCCGCGATCGACTTGGCGACGAGGCCCAGCGACACGGAGACGATCCCGCGCACGGAGGAGTCCCCGCGGCCGAGTTCCTCGGTGACCAGGCAGTACGCGAGATGGTCGCCGCCCGAGCCGCCGTACTCCTCGTCGACCGTCAGCCCCAGGAAACCGACCCCGCCGAGCTTCTTGACGATCGAGCGGTCGACTTCCTCCGCGCGGTCCCAGGTGATGACGTGCGGGGCGATCTCGCGGTCCACGAAGTCCTTGGCGAGCCGCCGTACGGCCTCCTGCTCCTCGCTGAGCTCCAGGTTCATTGCGTGTCACCCCAAGTGGAAGGCCGAACATCGACTGCTGCACATTTAAATTAGCACTGCTAGTTTGACTCTCGCAGCCCTACTATGTGCGGCATGGCCCGACCGCGCAAGCCCCTGCTCAGTACCGACCGGATCGTCGAGGCGGCGCGGGTGCTGGTGGACACGGAGGGCCTCGCGGCCGTCTCCACGCGCCGGCTCGCTGCCGAGCTGGGGGTGAGTGGGCCCTCGTTGTACAACCACTTCCGCACGAAGGACCAGATTCTGGAGGCGGTCGCCGACTCGGTCAGCGCGCAGGTCGATCTGTCGATGTTCGAGGACGGGCGGGACTGGCGTACGGCGCTGCACGACTGGGCCGTGTCGTACCGGTCCGCGTTGCGCGACCACCCGAACATCGTGCCTGTGCTCGCGACCGGGCCCGGGCGGCGACCGGCCGGGTTGCGGCTTGCGGATGCGGTGTACGGCGCGATGGTCGACGCGGGGTGGCCCGCGGCGCAGGCCACGTCGATCGGGGCGTTGATGCGGTACTTCATCATGGGGTCGGCGCTGGGGTCGTTCGCCGGGGGGTTCGTGGACGACGAGAGTGCGTACGATCCCGCCGACTATCCGCATCTTGGGCAGGCTCATCTTCTTGCCGAGCAGCAGGAGAAGGTGGATGAGCGGGCGTTCGAGGTGGGGTTGGCGGCGTTGCTGGAGGGGTTGGCGCGACAGTTCTCGGAGGTGGCTGGGCGATAGGGCGCGGCTACTGGGGTGGGGACTTCTGTGGTCTGCCGTGTGCCGACGCGTCGTGGCTGGTCGCGCCCACGCGGCGGAGCCGCAAATAGATACAGCCCCGCGCCCCTAAGGGGGCAGCGCCTCCCGCGCTTCAGAAGGGCCGGAGTATCGCCTTCGGCAGGTGGGCCGTGACGATCCAGTTGGGGGCGTCCACTACCTCTGTGATCCGTAGGTCCACGGCGACGCTGCACAGGACGTAGGCGTCGATCGGGGCGAGGCCGTAGCGGGTGCCCAGGTGGTCGATCATGGCCCGGGTTGCGTCCTGGGCCGCTCGCATGAGGTCGGGGGCCACGCCCATCGTGGCGTAGTGGCCGGCCCGGGCGGGGTCCGGGTGGAGGGGGCCCGGCGTCTCGAATTGGGGGGCCGGGATGCGGCGGTCCTTGTGGAGGCGGATGCGGGCCGCGCCCGACAAGGACGCCTCGATCGCGCTCACGCACAACTCGCCGTCGCCCTGGGCCGCGTGGGGGTCGCCGAGGCTGAGGCGGGCGCCGGAGACCTGGACCGGGAGGTAGAGCTTGGTGCCGACCACCAGGTCCTTGCAGTCGACGTTGCCGCCGAAGTGGCCCGGGGGCAGGACGCTTTGGGGTTCGGTGACGTCCGGGCAGACCCCAACCACCCCGCAGAACGGGCGGATCGGAATGTCGGCCACGTCCAGGAAGTTGGCCGTGTCTCCGCCGGTCAGGTCCCACAGGTGGAGGTGCGCATCGGGGAAGTCCTCAGTGAGCAGGCCGAGTTGGGGCAGGACCGCCGTCCAACCCCAGTCCACCGACCGCAGTTCGAGGAACTCCACCTCCAGAACGTCACCCGGTTCCGCGTCCTTGACCAGGATGGGGCCGGCCAGGGGATAGACCCGGTCCCAGTCGAAACCGGCCACCGCATCGACCGTCGACGTCGGGTCGAACTGTCCGTCCGTGGCCTCGGTGAGGTCGAACTCCACGGTGTCGCCGTCCTCGACCTCCAGCACGGGCTCGTGCGCGGTCGACCACAGGCGATGCACTTGCTTCGGTACGGAGTGGTGGCTCATCGGACCCGTCCTCACCTGTCGGTACGTATCGATAGGTATCGGTATGTATCAGTACGTGTCGCCATGCGTCGGCGCATGTCTGCGCGTCTTGTGGACTCTGCCCCTCGGTCAGGTTCGCCGTCAAGCCTCATAGGCAAGATAAATCACCTCCCAGGCACCACGCGCCGTCCCCGACGATCGCGTCCGAATTCCGCCAGCGGTACGACCCTGTCGCCGCCTAACCTCGTACGCATGACGAAATCCCTCCTCCGTCCCGAACGGGCAGCCGCCGCAGCCGCTGTCGTCACCGTCGTGCTGTGGGCCTCCGCGTTCGTGTCCATCCGGAGTGCGGGGTCCGCCTACTCGCCGGGCGCGCTGGCGCTGGGGCGGCTGACGAGCGGGGCGCTGACGCTGGGCGTGATCTCTCTCGTACGGCGGGGAGGGGTGCCGCCGCGGTCCGCGTGGCGGGGGATCGCCATATCGGGCGTGCTGTGGTTCGGGTTCTACATGGTCGTCCTGAACTGGGGCGAGCAGCAGGTCGACGCCGGTACCGCCGCCCTCGTCGTCAACATTGGACCGATCCTCATCGCCCTGCTCGGCTCGCGGCTCCTCGGTGACGCGATGCCGCCGCGGTTGCTCGCGGGGATGGCGGTGTCGTTCGCCGGTGCGGTGACCGTGGGGCTGTCGATGTCGGGCGACGGCGGTTCGTCCGTGCTCGGTGTGGTGCTGTGTCTGCTCGCCGCGGTCGCGTACGCCGGTGGGGTTGTCGCCCAGAAGCCGGCCCTCGCCCGGGCCAGCGCGCTCCAGGTGACTACGTTCGGGTGTCTCGTCGGCGCGGTGATGTGTCTGCCGTTCGCCGGGCAGCTCGTCCATCAGGCGGCCGACGCGCCCGTCTCCGCCACGCTCAACATGGTCTACCTGGGCGTCTTCCCGACCGCCCTCGCCTTCACGACCTGGGCGTACGCCCTCGCCAGGACGACCGCCAGCAAGATGGGCGCGACGACGTACGCGGTGCCCGCCCTGGTCGTCCTGATGTCGTGGCTGGTACTGGGCGAGGTGCCGGGGTTGCTCACGCTGGGGGGTGGGGTGCTGTGTCTGGCGGGTGTGGCTGTGTCGCGGTCCCGGGCGCGGACGGCAGTACAGGGGGCGGGGCCGGGTACGGGGGCGGGGGCAGGGACGGGTGTGGCTGCGGGTGCCGATGCGGATGCCGGTGCGGGGACAGCTGCGGGCGTGGATACCAGTGCGGAGGCGACTCCAGTGGTCAGGGCCGAGCCGCCGACCGAGGACGCGCCTGTCGGTAAGTGACCGGCCCCCGGGGAAGCGCCCGTCAGTACAGACCGGCACCCGGGGAAGCGCCTGCCAGAAAGCGACCGGAGCCTGCGGAAGCACCTGTCAGAGAGTCACCGCTCCCCCGGGAAACACCCGCCAGCCGGTGCCCGTCGGCTGAGAAAACCCCGTCAGCGAGTGACCGGCGCCCCGGCAGGCGCCTGCCGGGAAATGACAGACGCCCGCACAAGCACCCGCCACAAGTTGCCGTCCCCTGGGGAGCCGCCCGCCAGAAAGCGACCAGCGCCCTCGGTAGCGCCCACCAGCGAATCACCCCGCCCGAGGAACCGCCCACCAGCGGGCGCCCGCCGCCCCAGCCCCCTCACCGAACACCTGGTCAGAAGATGACCAACGCCCGCCCACCCTTCCCAACCACCATGTTCTCGAACGCCCCCGGAATCCCGTCCAACCCGATCCGTTCCGTCACCAGCGCCCCCAAGTCCAGCCGTCCGGCCCGGACATGCTCGGCGAGCACCGGTACGTCCTTCGCCGGGTCGGAGTTGCCGTAGACGCAGCCGCTCAACGTCCGGCCCCAGTGGAAGAGTTCGAGGGCGTTGAAGGTGACCTGCTGGTCCTTGCCGCCGATGCCGACGACTGTCGTACGGCCGCCTCGGCGGGTGGACTCCCAAGCGGTGCGGATGGTGACCGCGCGGCCCACGCACTCCACGGCGACGTCGACGCCCTGTTTTCCGGTGAGGGCGCGGATCTCGCGGGCCGTGTTCTCGGAGGCGACCACGTAGTCCGTCGCCCCGGCCGCGCGGGCCAACTCCTCCTTCTCCGGGGAGACATCGACCGCGACGATCGTCGTGGCGCCCGCGATCCGGGCCGACTGGAGGGTGGCCAGGCCCACCCCGCCGACGCCGAACACCGCGACCGTCTCGCCCTCGCGGACCTGTGCCGAGTGGTGGATCGCGCCGTAGCCGGTGAGGACGGCGCAGCCGAGCAGTGCCGCGTCCGTCAGCGGGATGCCGTCCGGTAGGGGCAGGACACAGGACGCCGCTACGACCGTCTCCTCCGCGAACGCCGCCACGTTCAGACCGGGGTGGAGGTCGCTGCCGTCGGAGGTGCGGTGGGCGTAGACGTCCGCCGCGCCGTTGAGCGCGTTGGCGCAGAGCCAGACCTCGCCCAGGGTGCAGGCGTGGCAAGTGCCGCAGGACGGGGCCCAGTTGAGGATGACCGGGGCGCCGGGTGAGACATGGGTGACGCCCTCCCCCACGGCTACGACCGTGCCCGCGCCCTCGTGACCGAGGACCGCCGGGACCGGCACACGCATCGTGCCGTTGGTCAGGGACAGGTCGGAGTGGCAGACCCCGGCGGCGGCGAGGCGGATGCGGACCTGGCCGGGGCCGGGGTCCGGGAGGTCGATCTCGGCGATCTCCAACGGAGCGCCCACGGCGGGCAGTACGGCGGCGCGGACCATGTGAGGCCTCCTGACAGGGCTGACAGGGCTAGAACTGAAGGGACTTGGTCTGGAGGTACTCGGACAGCCCGTGCGCGCCGAGCTCCCGGCCGACACCCGACTGCTTGTAACCCCCGAACGGAGCCCGGGGGTTGAACCGCCCGCCGTTGATGTCCACCTGCCCGGTCTCCAACCTCCGCGCGAACTCCACCGCTTCGGCCTCCTCACCGGCCCACACCGCACCCGCGAGGCCGTACACCGTGCCGTTGGCGATACGCACGGCGTCGTCCTCGTCGTCGTAGCGGAGGATCGTCAGGACCGGGCCGAAGATCTCCTCCTGGGCGATCGTCATGTCGGGGGTCACGTCGGCGAAGACGGTCGGGCTGATGAAGTAGCCCTGCGGGGAAGGGGATTCGGGGCCGCCCGCCACCAGCCTCGCGCCCTCGGCGACGCCCTGCTCGATGTAACTCCGCACCCTCGCCCGCTGTTTGGCGTTCACGACCGGGCCGATGCGCGGGCCGTACTTGGCGGCGGCCGTCGCCGCCAGTTCCACCGCCTCGTCGTACTGGTCGCGATGGACCAGCATCCGGGTCCAAGCGCTGCACGTCTGGCCGGAGTTGGACATCACGTTGGCGACACCTACGTTGACGGCCTTGGCGAGGTCGGCGCTCGGGAGGATGACGTTGGCGGACTTGCCGCCCAGTTCGAGGGCGACCTTCTTCACCGCCGCACCCGCCGTCGCGCCGATCTGGCGGCCGACCGCCGTGGAGCCGGTGAAGGAGACGAGGTCGACGCCGGGGTGTTCGGCCAATGCCTGGCCGGCCACCGGACCCAGGCCCGTCACGAGGTTGAAGACGCCCGCCGGGATGCCCGCCTCGTCGACCGCCTCGGCGAACAACTGGGCCGTGAGCGGGGTGTCTTCGGCCGGCTTGAGCACCACCGTGCAGCCTGCCGCGAGGGCGGGGGCGACCTTGGCGACGATCTGGTGGAGGGGGTAGTTCCAGGGGGTGATCGCGCCGACTACGCCGATGGGTTCCTGGTAGACCGTCGAGTTGCCGACCTTCTCCTCGAAGGCGTGGGTCGCGGCGAGTTCGGCGTAGGAACCCGCCACCGCGATCGGCACGCTCGCGTGGACGGCCTGCGAGAAGGCGAGCGGTGAGCCCAGTTCGGCGGTGACCGTCTCCGCGATCTCGTCCTTGCGGCTCACCAGGACGTCCCTCAACTCCCCCAGGCGCGCGGCGCGTTCGGCCGGCGGGGTCGCGGCCCAGCCCGGGAGGGCGGCACGGGCGGCGCGTACGGCGGTGTCGATGTCCGCGGCGGTACCGGCCGGGACGCGGTCGATCACCTGCTCGTCGACCGGGTTCACCACGTCGATGGTGTCCCCGCTCGCGGCGGGGCGCCAGGCGCCGTCGATGTACATGCCGTCGTGTGCCTTCATCGTGCTGCCTCCCGGGCGTGACGTCGTCGTCCGCCTCACAAACTAGCGGTGTTAGTTTTCCGGCGCCAGAGACCCGGGGTCACAGACACCCGCCACCTCAGGTCCCAACACCGGATCACCTCAGAAATCAACCCGCGTCCGGTCGTCCACCCGGGCCACCGCCTCCTGCGCGAAGGCCTTCTCGTACGCCCGCCGGACCTCCTCGATCTTCCGGTCGCTCGCGGCCGCCGCCTTCACCGGATAGAGCAGGATCAGCTCGTACGACCGCTCCTTCTCGATCTTCCCGTTCGCGTCCCGCCACTGCCCGCGCCCGTTCTGCACGGTCAGCCCGTCCGGGAAGTCGGGCGTGACCTCCTTGGCGACGAAGGCCATGAACTGCCGGTCGGTGACGGCCGGTCCACCGTCCGGCCGCTCGGTGCCGAAGAAGAGCTGCGTCTCGACGTACGGCGTTCCGCGTGTCGACGCGGGGGCGATCGCGGGCGCGGTTTCGGTGTCGAGGCTCGCGTAGGCGGTGGGGGCCGCGGCTGCCAGGAGGAGGCCGGCGATCGCGAGGGCTGCCCGGTTTCGGGTGAAGTGCAGGGTCATGCACCTATCCGTACCGGGCGTCACTCCTCCAGGTCGGGCAGCCGCGCCGGAGCCGGGGAGATCCGTTCGCCGTGCTGGTCGAAGACGAACAGGTGGGCGATGTCGACGAGGAGCGGGACCTGCATGCCGTGCCGGAGTTCGATGTCGGGGGTGGTGCGGACGACGAGGTCGCCGGGGAGGCGGCCCTCGGGCGGCATGGGGTCGGATTCCGGGGCCGTCGAGGGGTCCAGGACCACCACCGGTCCGGCGCGCAGTGCGCCCGCGCGTCCCCGCAGCCGGTCCAGGACACCGCCCTCGCGTCGGCGGCGACGGACCGGGCGGGCGGGGCGCGGCGCCTCCAACTCCGGTACGACGGCGGGCCGGGAGCCGGTGTTGAAGTGGACGAGGACCTCGTGGCCCTGGAACTCCACGTGCTCGACCAGGCCGCTGATCGCCACCTCACCGGGGCGGGCGGCGGCGGGCTTGGCTATACGGATCGCCTCGGAGCGCAGGCCGACGATGACCTCGCGGCCCTGCTGCACGCGGAGCAACTGGTGGTCCAGGCACAGGGGTTCGGGCAGCCGGAGGTACTGCTTGCCGAGGCTGATGGTCATCGCGCCGTCCAACGGGGCCCGGACCAGGCCGCGTAGAAGGTTGATGCGCGGGGTGCCGATGAAGGCGGCGACGAAGATGTTGCGGGGCAGGGCGTACACCGAGCGCGGGGTGCCGACCTGCTGGAGGACCCCGCCGCGCAAGACGGCGACCCGGTCGCCGAGGGACATGGCCTCGGCCTGGTCGTGGGTGACGTAGACCGTGGTGACGCCCAACTTGCGGGTGAGGGAGGAGATTTCGGCGCGGAGGTGGTTGCGGAGTTTGGCGTCGAGGTTGGAGAGGGGCTCGTCCATCAGGAACGCGGAGGGGTGGCGGGCGATGGCCCGGCCCATGGCGACGCGCTGGCGTTCGCCGCCGGAGAGCTGGCTGGGGAAGCGCTCCAGGAGGTCCTCGATGCCGAGCATGCGGGCGGTGGCGTCGACGCGGGCGCGCGGGTCCTCACCGGGGGTCTCGATGCGCAGCGGGAAGCCGATGTTGTCGCGGCTGGTCATGCTCGGGTAGAGGGCGAAGTTCTGGAACACCATCGCCATGTCCCGTTCGGACGGGGCGAGTTCGTTGGCGTACTCGCCGTCGAGTCTTAACTCGCCCTCGTCGATCTGCTCCAGGCCCGCGATCATCCTCAGCACGGTCGACTTGCCGCACCCGGACGGCCCGAGCAGGACGAGGAACTCCCCCGGCGCGATGTCCAGGGACAGCCGGTCCACCACGCGGACGCCTCGCGCGTAGGCCTTGCTCACGTCGTGCAGGGAGATGGCGCGTGTCATGACGAGTGCCCCCGGGGGCTCACTTGGGCGACGGTGCTCCGCGATCCGGACACCTCGCACGGGTCGTACGAGGCTTGTGAGTCACGGAAGCTAACGGAATGTGCGCACCCGGGGGAAGAGACCGGACGGGATCGGGCTTGTCGGTCCGGGTGGTGAGAAAACGGACGGTCATCTTCAGCCAGTCCGGGCGCGCTCACGGGTCGCGACGAGATGGGCGAAGACGACGGTGTTGCCCGTGTAGCCGGTCCTGCGGTCGTAACCGCCGCCGCAGGTGATCAGGCGCAACTCCGGGCGCCCGCGGGCGCCGTAGACCTCCCGGTCGGGGAAGTGCGCCTTCTCGTACGTCCGTACCGCGTCGACCGTGTAGACGGCGGTCCGTCCGTCGGCGCGCCGGACCTCGATCAGATGGTCCGGCTTGAGTTCGCCGAGGCCGGCGAAGACGGCGGGGCCGGTCATGGTGTCGAGGTGGCCGACGGCGACGGCGGTGCCCTGCTCGCCTGGGGAGGGCCCGTCGGCGTACCAGCCCACCCGCTTCGGGTCGTCGCCCGGCGGTGCGGACATCCGGTGGCCGCGGTCGAGCCGGAGGGGCATGACCGGGGCGTCGACGTCGAGGTAGGGGATGGCGAGGGTGATCGCGCGGGAGTGCGGGAGGGGGTGAGGTGGGGGTGCCGGGCGGGCGGGGCGGGGGGCGGGGTGTGCCGACGGGCTTGCCGTGGGCACCGGTCGGCCGCCGCGCGCGTCCGTGCGGAGGTCCGTGGCCGGCGGCGTCGCCCGGACCGGACGGGAGGTGTCCCCGCCGGCACACCGGGCGCCGCCGACCATCATGACGACGGCCAGCACGAGCGTCCGCACGAGCCGGAAGGCGCGTGTCCGGTGCCAGGGCCGGCCGTACCGCACCACGCCGGGGGCGGTGCGGCCGGGCGCCTCCCGGAAGGTTCGGGCAGGGGGCCGCCGATCGCCTGCGGCCGGTCGCGGCCCGTGGCGCGGGCGCATGGGGTCAGCGCCCCGCGCCCGGGTGGGGCGCGGGGCAGAGCCGGAGTTCATCGCATCCGCTCAGGACGCACCGTGGGGACGGCGACGCAGCCGGAACCAGACCGCCCCGCCGACCGCGGTCAGGCCCACCGCGGCGGCGCCCGCGAGCGGGGACAGGGCCGCGTCCCTGGCCAGCCCGCCGCCACCGGCGGGCGGACCGCCGTTGGGACCGCCCGTGCCTCCGCCCGTGCCGCCCGTGCCTCCGCCGGTCGTGCCGCCGGTGCCGCCGGGCGGCGGGGACGGGCAGTCGACCTGGAAGACCTTGTGCTTGCCGTTGCCGTTCTCGCCGACGAAGTTCCAGGTCAGCTTGTACATGCCGTTCGGCAGGGTCGCGACGGGCATGGTGTGGCCGGTGCCGGTCGTGAGCGTGATGGAGCCGGAACGGGTCGCGCCGCCCGGGATCGACGGCTGGGTCTCGATGGACCAGGTGACCTCTTGGACCGTGTCGAAGTTGAACGCGTCGAGGTAGAAGTCGCAGACCTTCGGCTGGTTGCGCTGGTCGTCGAAGGGCGTGCCCACCTCGTGGATCTTGACGTCTCCGTTGTCACCGGGGGCGGCGACGGCGACGGGCGCACCGAAGGCGACGGTTGCCGCGGCGGCGAGAACCGTCCAGGCGGCGGCTCGACGGGGCAGGAATGAGGTCGGCATGAACAGCCCTCCGAATCAGGCGATTATCGTACGAATCACTCTTCAACCTGATTCCTTTTCACGTTCGGCCCGCCGAACGCGTGCGCAGCGCCGTACGCGCCGTCAGTTATCGCTGGATATCGCCCTTCTGGCTCAAGGAAGGCCCCGCCCGCCGCACCCCGCGGGGTGCCGTACGCCCCTGCGACGACCCGCCCGGTGAGCGCAGCGCGACCCCCGCCGACAGCACCAGCAGCGCACCGAGCATTACGAACGGCGCGGCCACGCCAGCGACTCCGGCGACGAGACCCGCACCGGCGGGCGCGGCGACCTGGCCGAGGCGGTTTCCGGTCAGCCGTAGGGCGAGGGCGGTGGAGCGGGCGTCGTCGGGGGCGGCCTGGACGACCGTCGTCATCGAGAGGGGTTGGCCGACTCCCAGGCAGAAACCCAGGATCGCGAGCATCAGGCCGATGGCCCACACCGGGAGCGGGAGCGCGATGCCCGCGCACAGGACGCCCGCCAGGAGGCAGGTCGCGGTCAACAGCGCTGCCCTGCCGAGGAGTTGGAGCAGCGGGGTCAGCACCAGTCGGCACGCGATGGTGGCCGCCGCGCGGATGCTGAGCAGGACGCCGATCACGGAGGGCGCGATGCCGCGGTGCTCGCCGACCACCGGGAGGTAGGCGGTGAGGATGTCGGTCGCGGAGAGCACGGAGAGGCTGATGAAGATGCCGGCGGGTACGCCCCGGGCGCCCAGGATGCTCCGCATGGGCACGCGATCGCCTTGCTCCGTACGGGACTTGACGGCCGTACGGTCCTCGATGCGCCACAGCGACGTGAACGATACGGCGGCGCCCGCTCCCGCGACGAGGAGGGCGAGCGCGCTGGTGCCGGCCATGTCGGAGCCGCCGATCAGGGCGCCTGCGGCGATGGGGCCGATGAGCTGGCCGAGGGAGGCGCCGATGGTGAAGTGGCCGAAGTTGCGGTCCTGTTCGTGCGGGGCGGACTGGCGGGCGACCAGCGACTGGGCGCCGATCACGAAGCAGAGGTGGCCGAGGCCCATCACGCCGCTCCACATCGCCATCGCCCAGAGGGAGTTGGCGAGTCCGCTGAGCGCACAGCCGCCGGAGATCAGGACCACGCCGACCGGCAGCAGGGGTGCGCAGCGGCCGTGGTCGGTGCGGCGGCCGAGCGGTACGGCGGCGAAGAGGGGGAGCAGTGCGTACACGCCCGCGATGACGCCGATCGCCCGCTCGTCGGCGCCCAGCGCGAGGGCCCGGTAGGAGACGGCGGGGCGGGCCATCGACACCGCCCCCTGCGTGAAGCTGAAGGCGATGACGAGGCGGAGCAGCCAGCCGCGGTTCCTGCCGGGCGCCATGGTGAAGTCCCTTGTCCCGTCGGTCGGACGATGCCGAGGTCGGTCAGATGATGCCGAACAGGATTCCTGCCCCGAGGACGACGAGCGATGTCAGGGCGGCCCACTTGACCACGAACCGGGTGTGGTCGCCGAACTCGACCTTGGCCATGCCGACCAGGACGTAGACGGCGGGCACCAACGGGCTGGACATGTGCAGCGGTTGACCGACGAGCGAGGCGCGGGCGATCTCCAGGGTCGAGACGCCGTGGGCGTTGCCGGCCTCGGCGAGCACCGGGACGATGCCGAAGTAGAAGCCGTCGTTCGACATGAAGTACGTGAGCGGGATGCTCAGCACGCCGGTGACGAAGGCCATGTGCGGGCCCATGCCGTCGGGGATGTTGTCGACCAGCCAGGTCGCCATGTGGTCGACCATGCCGGTGCCTTGGAGCACGCCGGTGAAGACGGCGGCGGCGAAGACCATGCCGGAGACGTTGAGGACGTTCTCCGCGTGGGCGCCGAGACGGGCCTTCTGGTCGGGCATGTGGGGGAAGTTGACGGTCAGGGCGAGGGCGGCGCCGAGCAGGAAGAGGACCGGGATCGGCAGCCACTCCATGATCATGGCGACGAGCAGGGTGACCGTGAGCAGCGCGTTGAACCAATAGAGCTTGGGGCGCAGGGTGGGCCTGTCGGGGTCGAGGCCCTGGAACCCCTCGTCCTCGTCGGGGAGTTCGGCGTCGGCGTCCGTGCCTGAACCCGAACTCCCGCTCGCCGCCTGCTTGTTGTCGCCCTTGCCTGCCGCCAGGCCCTTATTGTCGCCGCCGGCGCCCACGAGGACCGTCTCCGACTCGGCGGGCTCCTCGACGAGCACCTCGTCCAGCGTCAGCACGCCGAGCCGCTTGCGCTCGCGGCGACCGAGGACGTAGGAGAGGACGAGGACCGCCAGCATGCCCACGGCGAGGGCCGGGATCATCGGGACGAAGATGTCGCTGGCGCTGACCTTGAGGGCGGTGGCGGCACGGGCGGTGGGGCCGCCCCAAGGGAGCGTGTTCATCACGCCGTTGGCCATCGCGGCGACGCCGGTCATCACGACGAGGCTCATCTTCAGGCGTTTGTACAGGGGGTACATCGCCGAGACCGTGATCATGAAGGTGGTCGAGCCGTCGCCGTCCAGGGAGACGATCGCGGCGAGGACCGCCGTACCGACGACGATGCGCAGCGGATCCGCCTTGCAGAACTTGAGGATCCCTCGCACGATCGGGTCGAAGAGGCCCACGTCGATCATCACGCCGAAGTAGACGATCGCGAACATGAGCATCGCCGCGGTGGGCGCGAGGCTGGTGACGCCGTCGATGACGTAGTCGCCGAGCTTGGCGCCCTTTCCGACGAAGACGCAGAACAGCGCCGGTATCAGGACGAGCGCCGCGATCGGCGACATCTTCTTCAGCATGATCAGGACCAGGAAGGTCGCGATCATGGTGAAGCCGAGGATGGTCAGCATGAGTGGAACACCTAACGTTCGCCTTTGAACTCCCACCAGGGGCGGCGGTCCGACGACGTTAGGTCGCGCAAAGCTGCGTTAACAAGATGTTGACGCGCGAGCAATAAGCGCAAAACTCCAGGTCACAGCGGTGCGGTCAGTGCGGCCACCTCCACGGGCACTCCGTTGAGCACCGCGTTGCCCGACAACGGGTCGAGCTGACTGCCGTCGAGCAGCTGGTTCACGTTGACGCCCGGATCGGTGGCCGCGTGGCTGAGCCGGGTGCCGGGACGGTCGTGTCCCCAGCCGTGCGGAAGGCTCACGACTCCGCGCCGCAGCCCGTCGGTGATCTCGGCGGGGGCGGTCACCTCTCCCCCGGCGCCCTTCACGCGGACCGGCGCGCCGTCGACCACACCGAGGCGTTCCGCGTCCTCGGGGTGGATGTGCAGGGTGCAGCGGTTGGTGCCGCCGGTGAGGGCGGGCACGTTGTGCATCCAGCTGTTGTTGGAGCGGAGGTGGCGGCGGCCGACGAGCACGAGTCCGTCGGCACGGTCGCTCATCGCCTGCCGGAGGCGGGGCAGGTCGTCGACGATCGGTTGCGGCAGCAGCTCGACCTTGCCGCTGCGGGTCTTGAGCGGTTGCGGGAGGCGGGACTTGAGCGGGCCGAGGTCGATGCCGTGCGGATGCGCGAGGAGTTTCTCCAAGGACAGCCCGTCGGGCCGTACGCCGAAGCCGTCGCCGTAGGGACCGAGGCGCAGCATCATGTCCAGCCGTCGCTCGGGGCCGGTGTCGCCGGCGAGTTGGGCGCTGAGCTCGCGCGAATCACGGCCGTGGACAGGCGAGTTGGGATCCTTGACGGCCTTGCCGAGGGTCTGGTCGATGACCATCGTGTCCACGGCCGCCGGGTCGGCGCCGTGCATGCCGCTCGCGGCGAGGACCAGCCGGGCCAGGATCTCGGTCTCGGCCATCCGGCCGGGCTCCAGCGGGATCGCGGGGCGGGTGTAGCGGACCTGGTTGCGGACGGCGAGGGTGTTGAACGCGAAGTCGTGGTGCGGGCTTTGGGACGGCGGGGGCGGCGGCAGCACCACGTCGGCGTGGCGCGCGGTCTCGTTGAGGTACGGGTCGACGCTCACCATGAAGTCCAGTGAGTCGAGGGCCTTGTCGAGGCGGGCGCCGTCCGGTGCGGAGAGCACGGGGTTCGCCGCGACGGCGACGAGCGCGCGGATCGGTTCGCCCTCGGCGGTCGCGGTGTCGATCTCCTCGGCGAGCGCGGAGAGCGGCAACTCGCCCTTGGCCTCCGGGTATTGACTCACCCGCGACCGCCAGCGCCCGAGCGCGAAGCCGCGCCCTGGCCCGGCGGGCCGGGGCGTCCGGTCGGTGGCGGCCTGCGGGAAGAGGGCACCGCCGGGCCGGTCGAGGTTGCCAGTGAGGATGTTGAGGACGTCGACCAGCCAGCTGGCCAGGGTGCCGTGCGGGACGGTGCAGCTGCCGATCCGGCCGTAGACGGCGGCAGTTGGGGCGGCGGCGAGTTCGCGGGCGAGGGCGCGGATCTCGTCGGCGTCGACGTCACAGGCGCCGGTCACGGCTTCCGGGGTGAAGTCCCGTACGGCGGCGCGGAGTTCATCCACCCCCTCCACATGCGGGGCCAACTCCCCCAGCTCCACGAGGTGTTCGTCGAAGAGGACGTAGGTCATCGCGGCGAGCAGCAGGGCGTCGCCGCCGGGGCGGACCGCGATGTGGCGGTCGGCGAGTTTGGCGGTGCGGGTGCGGCGCGGGTCGATGACGGTGAGGGTGCCGCCGCGGGCCTTGAGTGCCTTGAGCTTGCCGGGGAAGTCGGGGGCGGTGCACAGACTCCCGTTGGACTCAAGGGGGTTGGCGCCGATGAGGAGGAGGTGGTCGGTGTGGTCGAGGTCCGGGACCGGGATCGCGTTGGCGTCGCCGTACAGCAGTCCGCAGGAGACGTGCTTGGGCATCTGGTCGACCGTGGACGCGGTGAAGACGCTGCGGGTGCCGAGGGCGCCGAGCAGGACCTGCGGGTAGAGGGCGCCGGCCATCGTGTGCACGTTGGGGTTGCCGAGGACGACGCCGACGGCGTGCGGGCCGTGGCGCTCGACGATCGGGCGCAGGCCGGCCGCGACCGCGTCGAAGGCCTCCTCCCAGGTGGCCTCGCGCAGTTCGCCGTCCCGGCGGACGAGCGGGGTGCGCAGGCGGTCGGGGTCGCTGTCGACGGCGCCGAAGGAGGCGCCCTTGGGGCAGATGAAGCCCCGGCTGAACACGTCGTCGCGATCACCCCGGGCGCCGGTGACCCGGGTGCCCTCGATGGTGAGCGTCAGCCCACAGGTGGCTTCGCACAGGGGGCAGATACGCGGGGCGGTGCGGGACACGGGGCCTCCCAAGGGCTTCGTTGCCTCTTGGCGGCGAGCATACCGAGCGGTATGGAGGGTGGCGAGGGGGTGACGGGGGTGACGTCGGAAACCCGCGTCACATCGGCGTCGGGCCGCCGGTCAGTCCAGGACCCGTGCCAGATACGCCCGCAGCAGCTCCCGCGTCTCCGCGATGACCTTCTCGTCGCCCTCCGGCGCGACCCGGAACGCCAGGTGGACGAGGGCGTCGGCGGTCTCCACGGCGATCAGGAAGACACGGCGGAGGTCCTCGTCGGGCTCGCGGGCGAGGTAGCCGGAGAGGAGGTCGGTGAGGCGGTCGGCGACGCGGGTGTTGGGTTCCGCGTGGCCCGAGCCGATGGGGATCTGGTTGCCGAAGTCGACAAGGGAGAAGCCGGGCGCGGTGCGCTTCATCGCCAGGTACTCGTCGAGGACGGCGTCCACCGCCGTCCGCCAGCCCTCAGCACCCGACTCCTTGAGGCGCTCGGTGACCCGCTCCGTGTAGCGCTCCAGGTTGCGCTGCGCGAGGGCGTCGGCCATCGCACGCTTGTTCCCGAAGAAGCGGTAGACCGAGCCGATGGGGACACCGGCGCGCAGGGCCACGGCCCGGGTGCTCAGCGCGTCGTAGCCGACCTCGTCGAGGAGGTCGGCGCAGGCGTCGAGAATCCTGGTCAGCCGTTCGGCGCTCCGCCGCTGCACGGGCGCACGCCGGAGCGATGTCGTGTGGGGCACGGGCTTCATGATGCCTTTCCGCCGCGGTCAGGTGAAGCTCGTACCTGAGTACGGAATTGGGTGTCCGTAGCACTCATTTCGACCCCCGTGTCGGCCCCTGCGCCGGCGAGGAGCCGGGGACCTTGCTGCCGTCGGGCGTGGCCTGGGCCGCCGACGCCGTGATGTCCGCCGTGCTCTGCACCGGCTTTCCGTGGACGGCCCACACCGTGCCGTCGTCGGCGTAGAGGCGCGCGGTGACGTGGTGGGTGCCGTGCGGGACGAGGTCGGCCGCGAGGTGGTACTCGGGGATGCGGAGGCTGGCGACGGTACGGCCGTCCACGAGGAGGTGGACGGTGCCGCGTCCCGCGACGGCCTGCGGCTTCACGCCGGCGGGCGAGAAGCGGAAGTCGCGCACGGTCAGCGTGACGTCCCAGCTGTCGTCCACGGCATCGGGCTCCACCTCGACACCGACCTCCGGCGCGCCCTTCTTGTCCACCTCGCGGTAGTGCCGGCCCTGTTCGTCGGTGTCGTCGAGGACCTTGCCCACGGGCGAAGGCGACACCCCGTCGCCCTTCTTCGCGGCGGCATCACCGGAGTCGCAGCCCGCCGATCCGGCCAGCAGGAGGGCACAGACCGCGAGCGCGGTGAGGAGTGCGCGCGACCACGACATGCGGGGGAGAGTAGAACACCGGTCCGACAGCCGGATCCCCCTGGAGGCTGGTTCTTGGTCTCCGTGAGTCGGATTTTCCGCCCGCGCCCCTCACCTTTCCGGCCGTACCGCCCTCGTCCCCTTGCGCCCGCGAAACCGCAATCCTACGGTGATGCATAGGAATCAGATCGCAGGGAGCAGGCATGAGCGGGGACGCACGCAAGACCGCCGAGGGGCTGACCTACCTCACCGGTTTCGGCAACGAACACAGCTCGGAGGCGGTGCCGGGCGCCCTCCCCGAGGGCCGCAACGCCCCGCAGCGCGCACCGCTCGGCCTCTACGCCGAGCAGCTCAGTGGTACGGCGTTCACCGAGCCGAGGGCGCACAACCGCCGCTCGTGGCTGTACCGCATCCGCCCCTCGGCCGCGCACCCCGCGTTCACCCGCGCCGACAACGGCTTCCTCCGTACGGCGCCCTTCACGGAGACGGCACCCGACCCGAACCGCCTGCGCTGGAACCCGCTCCCCGCCCCCACCCCCGGCACCGACTTCCTGGCCGGCCTCTGGACCCTGGGCGGCAACGGCGACGCGACCCAGCGCACCGGCATGGCCGTGCACCTGTACCACGCCGACGCCTCGATGGACCGGGTCTTCAGCGACGCGGACGGCGAGCTGCTGATCGTCCCGGAGCGCGGCGGACTGCTGCTGCGCACGGAGTTCGGACTCCTCCAACTGGAGCCGGGACAGGTCGGGTTGATCCCTCGTGGGGTGCGCTTCCGCGTCGAGCTGCTCGACGCGTCAGCCCGCGGATATGTGTGCGAGAACTACGGCGCCCCCTTCCAACTCCCCGACCTCGGCCCGATCGGCGCCAACGGCCTTGCCAACGCACGGGACTTCCGCGCGCCGGTCGCCGCGTACGAGGACGTCGAGGGCCCGGTCGAGGTGGTCAACAAGTTCTGCGGCAACCTCTGGACGGCGACCTACGACCACTCCCCCCTCGACGTCGTCGCCTGGCACGGCAACCACGTGCCGTACGCGTACGACCTGCGCCGGTTCAATGTCCTCGGCTCCATCTCCTACGACCACCCCGACCCGTCGATCTTCACGGTGCTGACGTCTCCGTCGGACACACCGGGCCTGGCCGGGGTCGACTTCGTGGTCTTCGCGCCGCGCTGGCTGGTGGGGGAGGACACGTTCCGGCCGCCGTACTTCCACCGGAACGTGATGAGCGAGTACATGGGCCTCATCGAGGGCGCCTACGACGCGAAGGCCGAGGGCTTCGTGCCGGGCGGCGGCTCGCTGCACAACATGATGTCGGCGCACGGCCCGGACCGGGACACCTTCGACCGCGCGAGCGCCGCCGAGCTGCGCCCGCAGAAGATCGACGACGGGCTTGCGTTCATGTTCGAGACGCGGTGGCCGGTGACGGCGACGGCCCAGGCGGCGCGGGCCGAGCACCTCCAGCAGGGTTACGACGGCGTGTGGCAGGGCCTGCAACGGCACTTCCGCCCCTCGCGCTGACAATTCCATTCCCAATTCCCCACCGGTTTACGGCTCTTGCACTGATCCCTCCCTACCGGTACGGATGGCCCCGTGACCTCCTTCGCCCCGGACTCGATCGTCCTGAACCGCAAGTTGCCGCTCTGGTACCAGGTGTCGCAGTCCCTGCGCGCCTCGATACTCGGCCGCTCGCCCCGGGACCCGCTGCGGCTGCCCACGGAGGAGCAACTCGCCGGGCACTACGGCGTCAGCGTGCTCACCATGCGGCAGGCGTTGAAGGAGTTGGAGGACGAGGGCCTGATCACCCGGCACCGCCGCCGGGGCACGTTCATCGAGCCGGGCGTCCAACGGGCCACGCCGGTCCGCCTGTTGGGCTCGGTGGACGCGATCGTCGCCCAGCAGTCCGGCATGAGGACGGAACTCCTGGACCACGGACCGGTGACCGTGCCACCCGAACTGGCCGAGCACTTCCCGGACTTGACCGTGGTGGCGACGTACCACCGCCTCCGCAGCGACGAGAAGACCGGCGAGCCGACGAACCACGCCCGCAACCACATCCGCCCCGAACTGGCCGCACGCCTCGACCTGGACGACCTCATCCGCTGGCCGATGACCAAGGTCCTGCGGGACGTCGTCGGCGCGGACATCAGCCGCATCACGGACACGGTGGAGGCCCGCCTCGCCGACCCGGAGACGGCGCGTCTCCTCCAGGTCCCGCTGCTCAGCCCGATCCTGCACTACACGGGGATCACCTACGACGCCCGGGGCAGGGTGCTGGACGTGGCTGTCATTCACTACCGGGGGGACCGGTTCTCCTTCTCGGTCACCCTCGACGTCGCGAACTGACGTCGTCGTACGATGCCAGGCGTGACGCACGACGACGCTCCGCTGCTCGCGGACCTGATGCCGTGGTCCGTCGCACCGATCCGGCTCGGCCGGGGGTGGCCGACGGCGCCTGACGCGGCAACCCTGAAAGCGCGCTGGGACGCGCTGGTGAAGGCCGAAGTCCCCGAGCGGGACGTGCTGTTCGAGCCGACGCGCTCACGCACCCTGCACTCGGCGGTGTCCCAACTCCCGGGCCAGCCCAGCGGCACGGAGAAGCTGATCCGCGCCACCGGCCCCTCCCCCGAACCGATCCGCGTCCTGCACGCCCCCTTCGACGAACAGTGGCTGATCCCCGACCACCGTCTGATCGACGTGGCGCGACCGGAGTTGTGGCGGGTGGCGGACGAACGCCAGATCTTCGTGGTGGAGACACCGGCGGTGGCAGGCGCCCCCGGCCCGATCCTCCTCGCGTCCACGATCCTCCCCCTGGTCCGCCCGGGCCGCGTCCGCCCCCTCTACCGCCGCCCCGGTGCCGAGGAACCGAACCTGGCGCCGGGCCTGTTGGACCACCTCGCCACCCACCTCGGCCACTCCCTCACCCCGGCGGACGTCCTGGCCTGGACGGTGACGACGGCCCGCCCGGGACCAGCGGTACCGCTGACTTCGGATCCCGAACTGTGGTCACGCGGAGTCGAGTTGGGTCACCGCCTCCTCTGGCTGATGCGCCGCAACGGCGACCGCCCCAAACTCCCCGGCGGCCGACGCCCCTACGTCCGCGCCCCACTCCCATCCCTCCCCCTCACCCTCCACTACGACCGCGACGAGGAGACCCTCCACCTCGACGAGGGCCGCATCTCCCCGGTACCACCCGAGTCCTGGGACTTCGAGGTGAGCGGGGTACGGGTACTGGAGCAGTGGTTCACGTCCCGGACGGCGGAGGCCGATCCGGGCACACTCGCGGCGATCCGCCCGGGCACCTGGCAACAGACGTGGACATCAGAACTGCTGGAGCTGATCACGGTGTTGGCCCTGCTGGCAGAACTGCGGCCCCAGCAGGAGGAGTTGGAGGTGACGGACCAGATCACGGCGGCGGAGCTACGCAAGGCGGGCGTACTCCCGGCCCCGGAGTGGACCCGCCACCCAGCATCGGTCCTGGACCACCACGAGGAGGGCCCGGAAGGCCAGTTCGCTTTGATCTGACGGCACTGCAACCCCCCAGGGGCGCGGGGCTGTATTTGATATGCGGCTCCGCCGCGTGGGCGCGACCAGCCCCAACGCACCCGCACCCGTCTACGAACCGTCCCCCCGCGGCGCAAACGCATCCAAAACCTTCCCCAGCGCCATATCAAAAACCGCGTCCAGATCAATCGGCCCCGGATCCTCCATGAACGCCGCAGCCATCCGCGGATAAGCCCCACCCGCGATCTGACTCCCCAGATACGCGATCCGCACCGCGTTCTCCTGATCCTCCGACCACGGCAACGCCCGAACCCGCTCAGCCGTAGCCAACTCATTGCTCACATACATCGTCACAACCCCGTTGAGCATCCCGACGAGCTGCATCTTCGTGCCGTACGTCGCGTCGACCGGATCAAGACAGGCGAGGCAATGCTCCAGATACCGAAGCGCGTTGGGGCTGAACCCGTACACCGGTGACATCAACCGCGGCAGCCAGGGATGCCGGTGCATCAACGTCCGCGTCTGATGCGCGACCCGGATCATGTCCGCCCGCCAGTCCCCCGACGGCTCCCACTCCTCGTGCTCACCGCTGACCGCGTCAACCATCAGCTCGTACAGGTCCTCCTTGCGGGGGACGTAGTTGTACAGCGACATCGTCCCGCACCCCAGCTCGGCCGCGACATGCCGCATGGAGACCGCGTCCAGCCCCCCACCGTCGGCGATCCGCACGGCCGCCGCCGCGATGTCCGCGCGGCGGTACGCCGGCTTCGGCCCCCGCCCCGCACGCTCGGGGCGCGCCCAGATCACTTCGGGTACGGCCGCTCGGTCCGCCATTGATCATCACCTCGAACACCATGCTAGTTACGTACAGCGTACGTAGTGCGCTATGGTCGACCCATGACTACTACGTACGCTGTACTTAGTGAAGGTCTGGAGAAGCGCTTCGGCGCCGTGCACGCCCTGCGCGGGCTGGACCTGGCGGTGGCGCAGGGCACGGTCTGCGGGGTCCTCGGACCCAACGGCGCGGGCAAGACCACGGCCGTACGGCTGCTCACCACCCTGCTGCGGCCCGACGCCGGCTCCGCGCGGATCGCCGGGCACGATCTCGTCCGGGAGGCTTCGGCCGTCCGGCGCCGGATCGGCGTCACCGGCCAGTACGCGTCGGTCGACGGCGACCTCACCGGCCGACAGAACCTGCGCCTGTTCGCGCGGCTGCACCGGGTGCGGGGTCCTGCGGAGCGCGCCGCCGAGCTACTGGACCGCTTCGGCCTGACCGAGTCCGCCGACCGGCCCGCGTCCGCGTACTCCGGCGGGATGCGCCGGCGCCTCGACCTCGCGACGAGTCTCATACGACGCCCCGACGTGCTGTTCCTGGACGAACCGACGACCGGGCTCGACCCGGCCAGCCGGAACCAAATCTGGGACGCCGTACGGGACTTGAAGAGGGAGGGTACGACCGTGCTGCTGACGACACAGTATCTGGAGGAGGCCGACCAACTCGCCGACGACATCGCCCTGGTGGACCGGGGACGGGTCGCGCACAGCGGTTCACCGGCCCAACTCAAGGCGCTCATCGGGACGTACGCCGAGGTCGTCGTCGCGCACGCGGACGCCCTGGCGAAGGCGGCCGGAGTCCTCGACCAACTCACCGGCGCCGAGCCGTCGTTCGACCGTGAGCGCAACGCCGTCGGCGCGGTCACCGGCGATCCGACGCTCACGCTCCCCCGGCTCGTGCGCGAACTCAACGCGGCGGGCGTGCCGTTGCTCGACGCGAGCATGCGACCGCCGACCCTCGACGACGTCTTCCTCCGCCTCACCGACACGGCACCGGGCACCCCCGCCGACATCGAGGAGCGTGCCGCATGAGCACGCTGGCGTACGACGGCACCGCGATGCTCGGGCGGCAGTTGCGCCGGGTGCGGAACAACCCGGCGCTGGTGATCCTCACCCAGTCCATGCCGATCACGATGCTGCTGTTCTTCGGGTACGTCTTCGGGAGCGCGCTGGCGATGCCGGGTGACGCGTACCGCTCCTACCTCGTCCCCGGGTTGCTGGTGGCGACCGCCGCCAACGGCATCATGACGGGCATGTTCCAGGCCGCCCAGGACTCGCACCGGGGCGTGACGGACCGCTTCCGCACCCTGCCGATGAGCAGGGCCGCCGTACCCCTCGGGCAGGCCACCGCCGACCTGGTCGTCACGGCGGCCGGCACCGTCCCGTTCCTGCTGGTCGGCCTCGCGGTGGGCTGGCGGATCGAGGGGTCGGCACTCCAAGCCGCCGCTGCCGTGGGCCTGTTGCTGCTGTTCCGGTTCGCCTGTGCCTGGGTCGGCATCCTGCTCGGGCTGGCCTCGCGCAGCGAGGAGGCGGCCGGTCAGCTCGGCAGCGCGACCTTCATGCTGCCGCTGCTGTCCAACGCGTACATCCCGACCGACCGACTGCCGGGCTGGCTGCGCGCGTTGGCCGAGTGGAACCCGATCAGCGCGGTGACGACGGCCCTGCGGCACCTGTTCGGCAACTCCCCCGTCCCCGCGGGCGCCGCCTGGCCGGTGGCCCATCCGATCGCCGGGTCGCTGGCGTGGTGCGCCGCGCTGATCGCGGTGTTCGCCCCGCTCGCCGTGCGCCGGTACGCGCACGGCGAGCGGTGAACGGCTACTGCTGAGCGGGCAGTTCGGGCCCGAGGGACGCGAACTTCTCCTGGGAGACCACCCGTTGAGGCGGCCAGGTGATGTTGGCCGGTGGCCAGGTCTGGCCGGTCCGCTCCAGGAACCACTCCGGGGGTTCGTACATGGGCGGTTCGTAGCCGTCGGGCAGCGCCGTCCGCCATGTGACGCCCTCCGTGCGTTCCTCGAACTCGGCCTTGATCGCCCTGAGTTGTTCCGGCTGGGTGAGCAGGTCGGTCGCCGTCGCCGCGAGATACCGGGCGGCGGCGATGACGGTTGCCCGGCCGGGTGCCGCCGCCGCGCAGGACGTGAGGGCCCAGGTGTGCAGCTTGGCGCCGATCGGGGCGAGGGCGGCGCCCATCGAGACGGTCGGGACGTTCCAGCTGATGTCGGCGACGTCCGTCGAGCCTCCGCCGAGGAACACGGGGTTGGGCGGGGCGAGTTCGGCGATCTCGGTGTGCAGGCCCTTCGGCGGAAGGCCGAGGGACTCCTGCAAGTCACGCGCCAACTGGTGTGCCTCCTCGGTGAATTCGGGCGGGCCGAGCTGCCTCATGTTGTCGTACATCAGCTCCGCGAAGGCCCTGGAGGGGAGTTGGTTCCAGCAGGCGGCGGTGATGCGGTGCTGGACCGACGTCTGCGAGGCCTTCGCGGCCGCCTCGGAGACGGCGATCACCTTGTCGAGGAGGACCTGGACGCGGGCGGGGCTGCCCTCGCGGACGTAGTAACTGATCTCCGCTATCTCTGGCGTGACGTTCGGGATGTCACCCCCGTTGTTGATCACCCAGTGGAGGCGTCCGCTCGGCGCCACGCTCTCCTCGCGCAGGAACTCGGAGAGCGTCGCCATCATCACGGCCGCGTCCAACGCGCTCTTGTTTCCCAGGGGATGGCCGCCGTGACCGGCCACGCCCAGGAAGGTGAAGGTCACCGCCGTCATCGCGGTGCTGCTCTTCCAGCCGGTGGCGTTGGAGGTCGAGGGGTGCCAGTCGAGGAAGGCGTCGAGGCCGTCGTAGACGCCCTGGCTGACCGCGTAGGTCTTGCCGATCAGGTTCTCCTCGGCGGTCGAGCCGAAGAACCGGACGGTGACCGGGAGTTGGTGCCGTTGCGCGGCCTGCGCCACGGCCGCCGCGGCCGCTGCCGCCGCCGTACCGAGGACGCAGTGGCCGCAGCCGTGGCCGGGGCCGTAGCCCGGCGCGAAGGGATCGTGGACGTACTCCCGCGGGTCGTGGTGGCCGACGCCGCTGTGCTGGGAGAGGCCGGGCAGCGCGTCGTACTCGCCGCTGAAGCCGAGGACGGGGCCGCCGGTGCCGTGGGAGTAGGTCGCGGTGAAGGCGGTGGGGAAGCCGGCGGTGCCGAACTCGACCTGGAATCCGGCCTGTTCGAGGAAGGCGGCCTGGGCGAGGGAGGAGTTCCACTCGCGCAGGCTGAGTTCGGCGTACTCCCAGATCTCGGAGTTCAGGCCGGTGATGCGGTCCGTGTGCTCCGCGATCCAGTCCAGCGCGGTCGTCTTGGCGTGGCCGTCGAGGGCAAGGCCTGTGGGCGGGACGTAGGTGGGTGCGGTGCGGTGGGCGGAGGCCGCCATCACCGGGTCGGCGGCGGTCGGCGTCTCGTGTTCGTGCTGGTCGTGGGGGTCACACACACGCGCCTCCGGCGGTGAGGATGGATGCACCGGCCGATCGGTGCATCGGCCACAGGAATCATCCTTCCCGCATGACAAAGCCGTCAGCCCCACGACATGATCCCCGGCATGAACGCCCTCCCGCTGCCCCTAGAAGGCATCACCGTCGTCGCCGTGGAACAAGCCGTCGCCGCCCCCTTCGCCACCCGCCAGCTCGCCGATCTCGGCGCCCGGGTGATCAAGGTCGAGCGGATCGACGGGGGTGACTTCGCGCGCGGTTACGACACGGCGGCGGGCGGTCTGGCCTCGCACTTCGTGTGGTGCAACCGGGGGAAGGAGTCCATCGCGCTCGATCTGAAGGACCCGCGCGGAATCGACGTCGTCCGTCAACTCGTCGCCGGCGCCGACGTGTTCGTGCAGAATCTCGCGCACGGAGCCGCCGCCCGGCTCGGGCTCGACGCCGCCTCGCTGTGTGCCGCGCATCCGCGGCTGGTCGCCGTGGACATCTCCGGGTACGGCCCGAGCGGACCGTACGCCGGCAAGCGGGCCTACGACATGCTCGTGCAGTGCGAGGCGGGGCTGGTGTCGGTGACCGGGACGCCGGAGCGGCCCGTGAAAGCGGGGATCCCGGCCGCCGACATCGCGGCGGCCATGTACGCCTTCTCCGGGGTGCTCGCGGCGCTCGTGCGCCGGGGTGTGACCGGGCGCGGTGGACCGGTGGAAGTGTCGATGCTGGATGCCCTCGCGGAGTGGATGGGGCATCCGTTGCATCACGCGATGCACGGCGGAACTCCCCCGGCGCGCACGGGACTTGCGCACGCCGTCATCGCGCCGTACGACGCCTATCCCACGGCGGACGGCGGGCGGGTGCTGCTGTCGGTGCAGAACGACCGGGAGTGGCGGCGGCTGGCCGAACAGGTCATCCGGCGGCCGGAGTTGGGGGTCGATCCCGACTTCGCGACGAACGCGGCGCGGGTCGTGAACCGGAAGCGCACCGACGCCCTCGTCGGTGACGCGCTGGGTGGGCTGGGTGCCGACGAGGCCGTGGGGCTGCTGGAGCGCGCCGGTGTGGCCTGCGCGCGGCTCAGGGACGTACAACAGCTGGCGGAGCACCCGCAGTTGGCGGCCCGGGAGCGGTGGCGGGAGGTGGGTTCGCCGGTCGGGCCGCTGCGGGCGCTGCTGCCGCCCATCACCTTGCCGGGCGGAGGCGAGGCGCGGATGGGCGACGTGCCCGCGCTCGGGGAGCACACCGAGGCGCTGCTGCGTGCCGTGGGGATGGCGGACGTAGAGATCGCAGCACTGCGCCGGGACGGCGTGGTCGCCTGAGCGCGGGCCCCCGGGAACTCCCCGGGGGCGCCGAGCAGTTGCTCAGCGCCCGCCGAACAGCGAGCGGCGCAGCCTGCGCAGTGGCGCGAAGAGCTTGACACGGCTCACTCGGGTACCTGTGGCGCTGCGTTCCTGCGTGGTGTCACGCGAGGTCAGCTCACGCATCAGCAAGGTCGCCTCTGCCGTCTCGCGCTGCGGGACGACAGGGCCGCCCAGCACCGAGAGATGGCGGTCAAGACGCGAACTGGTCGCGCTGCTCCCGCACGTGATCGCAGGGACCCTTGCCCTGCTGCGCACTATCTGTTCCATGTCACTCCCCACCCGCGTACGACTCCACCCGGCCCGGGCAGGGTAACCCTATCGCCCCAACCGAGCACTCGTGTATCGAGGTCTCGGGATTCACCTTCCCCGTAAGGGTGTTGACGACCCCTCCTTGATTACTCTCCGAATCCGACCGATTTCAGGGCGAGTTGGACAACTGGCTGCGTTGTGGGCTGCGCTGAGCCACCATCGGGCTCGACGGTCACTGCGAGTGATGTTGCAGTTTTGTCGAGTCCGCTGGTCACCAAGGGCGTGTCGTCCTTGAAGAGCCCGAGGGAGCGCGGTTGCACATTGGGGCGCATCAGCCACAGTTGACGCACGCGCCCGCTCGGCAGCGCGCCGTATCCGCTCAGGGTGACCACCGCGCGCCCCTCCGACGCGGAGGCGATCACGCCGATGCTCCGGCCCGCGGCGTCCGCGCCGGTGGTCGCACGGGCGTCGGGAGCCGCGAGAACATGTGCGATGTCACGTGACTGCGCCTGCTGGGCGTTCAGTTCGTCCTGGGTGCGGTTCGCCTGCACGGCGAACAGCGAGGCCACGACGAGCGCGGCGGCGGCCGTCGCGGTGGCGAACGGCACGAAGAACGGGCGGCGTTGCGGCACGCGGGCGCGCGAAGCCTGAGGCTGCGTGCCCCACACGTGCGCCGGCAGCCGGGGCGTGTACTCCCGCGTCCGCGGTTCCCGCGCATGATGTTCCCGCAGCGGCCCGGGTTCCTGCGGAGTCTGCCGTACGGCGGCCAGCACCCGGTCGCGCATGGCGAGCGGCGGCTGGGCGACCGTGGACCAGGCGAGGCGGACCGCGTCCTCGGTCATGGCGCGGACCTCCTCGGCGCAGCGGTCGCAGCCCCTGAGGTGTTTCTCGAACTGGCGGCGCTCGTCGGGTTCGAGGGCGTCGAGGGCGTAGGGGGCGGCGAGCGAGTGGAGATCCCCCCGGCCAAACAGTCGGGCGAAGACGCTCATGCGACACCTCCCATGCAGTCGCGCAGCCGGGTGAGTCCGTCACGCATGCGGGTCTTGACCGTACCCAGCGGCAGCGAGAGCCGCTCGGCCACTTCACGGTACGTATAGCCGTCGTAATAGGCGAGGGTGACGGACTGCCGTTGCAGGGCCGTGAGCCGGTCCAGGCAGCGGCGCACCAACTGCCGTTCCAGGCCTGCCTCGACCTCCTCGGTCACCTGGTCGAAGGCGGGGTGGTGGGAGCGGCGGGCCTCGCGCTGCTCGCGTTCGCCGGCCGCGCGGGCGCTGCGCACCCGGTCCACGGCCCGGCGGTGGGCGAGGGTGAGGACCCAGGACAGGGCGCTGCCCCGGCCGGGGTCGAAGCGGGCGGCGGACCGCCACATCTCCAGGAGCACCTCCTGGGACACCTCCTCGGACTGCGCCGGGTCGCGCACCACCCGGCGCACCAGCCCGAACACCGGTCCGGACACCAGTCCGTAGAGCTCCTCGAAGGCCCGTTGATCACCTGCCGCCACCTGCACCAGGAGCTCGTCCGCCTCCACTCGTCCCCCACTCTTCGACCGCACGCGGCCCATCCCCTCATCACATCCCGTCACACGAGGCGTTCGTAGCGAACACCTCTACGGATGGGTTACGGATCAGCGCGCCCAAAACGCGGGTCAAGGGACGGATTGGAGGGCGCCAAAAAAACTTTTCAGGTTCGACCAATCCGCCCCGGCACCTGCTCCGAATCCCCGAGCGTCAGGCAAGTTGGCACTGAGGACGGACGGCATGACACCTATCTCCAGGAGCGGTGCGGGACGCAGGAAGCTCGCGGCCCTCGTATGTGGCGCGCTGGCCGCCGGGGGGCTCGCAGCCGCCGGTACGGCCGCGCTGGAACCGGGAGTGGCCGCGGCCTCCTCCCACCGGGAGGCGCCCCTCATCTCGGGGACCCCGCAGTACGACAACACGGACCTGTACGCGTTCGTCAGCCCGGACAAGCCGGACACCACGACGATCGTGGCGAACTGGATACCGTTCGAGGAGCCCGCCGGCGGCCCGAACTTCTACCAGTTCGCGGACGACGCCCAGTACGACCTGCACATCGACAACAACGGTGACGCACTGGACGACTTCATCTTCCGCTACACCTTCAGCACGCAGATCAAGAACAAGAAGACGTTCCTCTACAACACGGGTCCGGTCACCAGCCTCACCGACCCCGACCTCAACATCACGCAGTCGTACGACGTCGAGCTCATCAAGCTGAAGAAGGGCAAGGCGGTCTCCGAGACGAAGGTCGCCGACGACATCCCGGCGGCGCCCTCGGACGTCGGCGACGCGTCGATGCCGGACTACGCCAAGCTGCGCTCGCAGGCGATCTACAAGACGACGAACGGCGGCGCGACCTTCGCCGGTCAGGCCGACGACCCGTTCTTCGCGGACCTGCGCGTCTTCGACCTGCTCTACGGCGGCAACCTGAGCGAGGTCGGCAACGACACCCTCAAGGGCTACAACGTCAACACGATCGCCCTCCAGGTGCCGAACGACCTGATCCGGCAGTCCAAGTCCCGCCCGACCGTGGGTATTTACTCCACGACCCAGCGCAAGAACGCGAAGGGCTACTACACGCAGGTCTCGCGCCTGGGCAACCCGCTGGTCAACGAGGTCGTCAACCCGCAGAAGGACAAGGACAAGTTCAACGCGTCCGAGCCCAAGGACGACGCGCAGTTCCTGAAGAACGTGACCGAGCCCGAGATCCCGAAGCTCATCGAGTCGATCTACAAGATCAAGGCGCCGAGCGAGCCGCGCAACGACCTCGTCAGCGTGTTCCTCACGGGCGTCAAGGGTCTCAACACCGAGCAGCCGTACGCGAAGCCGTCGGAAATGCTGCGCCTCAACACGTCGATCAAGCCGACCGCGCACCCCAAGCGCCTCGGTGTCCTCGACGGTGACAACGCGGGCTTCCCGAACGGGCGCCGGCTCACCGACGACGTGATCGACTCCGCGCTCCAGGTCATGGAGGGTGAACTCGTCGGCTCCAAGAACGACTTGGGCGACGCGGTCGACAAGAACGACAAGGGCTTCGAGAAGTACTTCCCGTACGTCGCCGAGCCCACCTCGGGTTCGCGCGGTCCGCTCGCCAAGGGCACGAGCAGCGGCACCGACGTCAAGAACCAGCTGGGCGACGCGTTGCAGCCGGCCGGTTCCTCGTCCAACAGCAACAACATGATGCTGATGGTCGCGTCGGCGGCCTCCGGTGTGGCCGGAGTCCTGCTGATCGGCGCGGCGGTCGCGTGGTGGCGCCGCCGGATGAGCCACCGCCCGTACTAGTCCCCCCTGACTGGCGCGGCCCGCACAGTACTTCCCCCACGGTGCGGGCCGCGCCACCCCGTGTCACGACCTCCCTGACGCGACACGGCCACGACTTCCTTGAGCAGTACGGCACTTGACCCACGTATCCCCACGTATCCACCGATCCGCAGATCCACGGAACCACTGATCCACCCAGGCGATGGAGGAACGGCATGGCCCCGCGCGAGAACGACCACAAGCCGCCGAAGGACGAGCAGCCGGCGGCGACACAGCGGGAGTGGGAGCGACTGTGGGAAGAGGGCGACGACTCGGGGGGCGAGGGCGGGGAAGCGGCTTGTGCCGGGCCGGAGAGCGGGGGCAACGCGAAGGCGAGTGCCGGACCGGAGAGTGACCTGGACGCGGACTCCGCCACCGGGCCGGACGACAGCCCGGGCACCCCTGCGGCAGCCGTCGCGGCGGCGTCCGGGGCGGATCCAGCGCCGGTCGACAGCCCGATGCGGGGCGAAGAGCCACAGGCGCCGGGCGCCGAGACGCCCCAAGCCGCGGTCGACGCCCGTGCCGAGGTTCCCGACGCCTCCGAGGACGCCGACACCGACGCCGAAGCCCGCGAAGGTCGTACCCCCACCGTCGACGACGCGGACCAGGCCCCAACTCCCGTGCGCGGCAACGCCGATGGACCGGCCGCCGCCCACAGTCACGACCACGATCATGACCACGGCCACGATCATCACCACGACCACGACCACGCCGACGGATCCACCACCCCCCACAGCCACACGCACCCCCACCTCGACGACGAACGCGTCGCCGCCGTACGCCGGGTGGCCGCCGCGGGCCGTCGTTGGCGGACTGCCCAACTCGTCGGGTGTGCCGCCCTGTTGGCGGTCGCGATGACCGCCGGGGCCATTGCCATCGGCGCGGCGAAGGACAGCGGGGCCACCGGGGTCGCCGCGTCCAGTGCCGTGTCGCCGGAGTTGCTGGCGAGCGGGAGCCTGGACGCCAGTATCGCCTCGCTGCAGGCCCATCTGCGCACGCAGCCCAAGGACTTCGACGGATGGGCGACGCTCGGGCTCGCGTATGTGGAGCAGGCGAGGACGAAGGGCGACCCGTCCCGGTATCCGCAGGCGCAGGCCGCGTTCCAGCGGTCGTTGAAGATCTCGCCCGGCAACGAGAACGCGCTGGAGGGCCGTGCCGCGCTCGCCGCCGCCCGGCACGAGTTCGCGCAGGCGCTGACCTACGCGGACCAGGTGCTGAAGGAGAACCCCTACAGCGAGCGCGCCCTGTGCTCGCGGATTGACGCCCTCGTCGAACTCGGCCGCTACGCCGACGCGTCGAAGGCCGCCGACCTCGCCGACTCCCGCAAGCCCGGCGTCCCGGTGTTCACCCGGTACGCGTACGTGCACGAGCTGCGCGGTGACGTGACGACGGCCCGCAAGGTCCTGGAGCAGGCCCTCGCCGCCGCCACCTCCCCCGGCGACATCTCGTACGTCGCCGCCACACTCGGCCAACTCGCCTGGAACCAGGGCGACTACAAGACGGCGCTGAACGACTACGGCCGCGCCCTCGCCGCCGACGAGAACTACCTCCCCGCCCTGGAGGGCCGCGCCCGCGCCCAGGCCGCCCTGGGCGACCGCGCCGAGGCCATCAAGGGCATGGAGCTGGTCGTCTCCCGCTACCCGCTGCCCCAACCCCTCGTGGAACTCGGCGAGTTGTACGAGAGCCGGGGCGCCGAGGGCGACAAGGCGAAGGCCGAGGACCAGTACGCCCTCGTCGACGCCTGGATCGCGCTGGCCCGTGCCAACGGCGTCAACGCCGACCTGGACACCGCGCTCGCCGCAGCCGACCACGGCGACATCAAGTCGGCCCTGAAGGCCGCCCGCGCCGAGTGGGCCCGCCGCCACACCGTGCACACCGCGGACGCCCTCGCCTGGGCCCTGCACGTCAACGGCCTCGACAAGGAGGCCCTCCCCTACGCCCGGCAGGCCACGGCCACGAACTACCACAACGCCTCGTTCATCTACCACCTCGGCACGATCGAACTCGCCACCGGCCACAAGGCCGACGGCCGCGCCCACCTGGCCAAGGCCCTGAAGCTGAACCCGGGCTTCTCGCCACTGGGCGCCGCCAAGGCCCGCAAGGCGTTGGAGGCGACCAAGTGACGCCGGTCCGCCGCCGCCAAGTGAGGCCCGTCCGCCGCCTGTTGGCGTCCGCCGCGGCCGTCCTCACCGCCGCCGGCGCGCTCCTCCTGGTCCCCACGGCCGCCGCGAGCGCGCACCCCCTCGGCAACTTCACCGTCAACCGCTACGACGGTCTCGTCGTCGCCCCCGGCAAGCTTCGCGTCACGCACATCGAGGACCTCGCCGAGATCCCGGCCACCCAGGTCAAGCCGGAGATCAAGCAGTTGGGCATGACCGAGTGGGCCCGGCAGCGGTGCGACAAGGCCGCCGAGGGCAGCAAGGTCACCGTCGACGGGCGTACGGTCGCCCTCACCCCGGGTGCCAGTACCGCGCGCCTGCGTCCCGGGCAGGCCGGGCTCAACACCCTGCGGGTGGAGTGCAGTTCGACCGCCGCGCTGCCCAAGGGGAGCACGGTCACGCTTGGCTTCCACAGCGCGGGACTGACCACCGGGCCGGGCTGGCGGGAGATCACCGCGCGGGCCGACCGGATGACGCTCACGAAGTCGGACGTGGCGAAGAAGTCGAATTCGCGCGAACTCACCAGCTACCCCAAGGACTTGCTCTCCTCCCCCGACGACACGACGACCGCGTCCCTGCACGCGCGCCCGGGCGGTCCGGCCCTCACCGACGCCGACCAGTCCACGTCCGAGCCGCCTGCCGCCTCCGTGCTGCCGCGCGGCGCCGACCGTTGGACGGAGGCCCTGAACAACCTGGTGGCCCGCCACCACCTCACCGTCGGCTTCGCCGCCCTCGCCCTGCTCATCGCGATCGCCCTGGGCGCGATGCACGCGCTCGCGCCCGGTCACGGCAAGACGCTGATGGCGGCCACGGCTGCGGCGCGGGGCGGTCGCGCCCGGCTCAAGGACGTCCTCCCGCTCGCCGCCTCGGTCACCGTCACCCACACCCTCGGCGTGGTCGCCCTGGGCCTGTTGGTCACGGCCGGCTCCGCCGCGACCCCGTCGGTGATCGCCTGGCTCGGCATCGCGAGCGGGGTCCTGGTCCTCTTCGCCGGCGCCAACCTCGTACGCCGCGCCTGGCGCAACCGCCCACGCCCACAAGCCACTTCGCACCCCCACCCACATCCGCACCCCCACGACCACGACCACGACCACGGGCACGAGACCGCGAAGGCCCCCGAGCGAGCGCTGGTCCTCGCCTCCGCGCACACCGCGGCCGGGGCCACCCACACGGCGACACACCCGCACCCCCACCCGCACAGCCACGACGACGACCACAGCCACGATCACCCGCACGACCACGATCACGGCCATGACCACCCCCACGACCATGGCCACACGCACGACCACGATCACGCCGTAGAACACACGCACGGCGGTTTCACCCACACGCACGAGACCGCCCCCACCGTCCGCGGCACGATCCTGCTCGGTTTCGCCGGTGGGCTCGTGCCGAGCCCGTCCGCCGTGGTCGTCCTCGTGGGGGCCGCAGCGCTCGGGCAGGCGTGGTTCGGGCTGCTGCTCGTCGTCGCGTACGGCGTCGGTCTGGCCCTCACCCTCACGGCCGCCGGATTCGCCGTCGTCAAGCTGGGTACAGGGATGAACCGAGTGCTGGACCGGCGCCCCCGCTGGACCACCAGCCCCATGGCCGTGCTGGTCCGCAGGACCTTGCCGTTGGGATCGGCGCTCGTCGTCGTGGCCCTCGGGGTCGGACTGGTGCTCAAGGGGGCGGCATCAGCGCTCGGCTGAGTTACGTTTGGCGAGAATTCGCCCGGCTGCGAATGGGGGGAGCCCATGTCCGAAGATCCGGGCACTGAACGTGTGATCGCGGGCCGCTACCGGCTCCTGTCCCCCCTCGGTGAGGGCGGGATGGGCACCGTGTGGCGGGCCCGCGACGAGGTGCTGCAACGCGAGGTCGCCGTCAAGGAGGTGCGTGCGCCGGGCGGACTGGCGTCCGACGACGTCGAGCGGATGTACGCCCGGCTGGAGCGCGAGGCATGGGCGGCCGCGCGGGTCGCCAACCGCAATGTGGTGACGGTGTACGACGTGGCGACGGAGGACGGCCGCCCCTGGATCGTCATGGAGCTGGTGCGGGGCGTGTCCCTGGCCGATCTCCTGGACGCCGAGGGGCCGTTGACGCCGCAGCGGACCGCGCACATCGGTGCCGAGGTGCTCGCCGCGCTGCGGGCCGCGCACGACGCGGGGGTGCTGCACCGGGATGTGAAACCGGCCAACGTGCTGATGTCGAACGACGGTCGGGTGGTGCTGACCGACTTCGGTATCGCGATGGTCGAGGGCAGTTCGGCACTGACCATGACGGGCGAGGTCATCGGGTCGCCCGAATTCCTCGCCCCGGAGCGGGCGTTGGGCCGTACGCCCGGTCCCGAGTCCGACCTGTGGGCGCTCGGTGTGCTGCTGTACGCGGCGGTCGAAGGGCACTCGCCGTTCCGTCAGAACACCCCGCTGAGCACCCTGCGCGCCATCGTCGACGAGGAGTTGCCGCCCCCGCAGCTCGCCGGACCGCTCACCCCGGTCATCGAGGGGCTGCTGCGCAAGGACCCGGCCGAGCGGATGTCCGCGGAGCAGGCGGAGCAGGATCTGCGGCTGGTCGCGGCGGGCGGTACGCCTCACGCGTACACCGCGCCGACGACGCCGTACTCGCCGACGATGGCGGGGTATCCGCAGGACGGCTACTCCGCGCAGGACGGGCGGACGCCGCCGCAGCCGGTGCAGGGCTTCGGGCCGCCGCCCGACTCCTACTCGACGCCGACGGCCGCGGACGAACCGCCCCGCAACCGGCGGGCGGCCGTCGTGCTGGTGGCGGGTCTGGTCGCGCTGGCGCTGGCGATCGGCGGGCTGACGTACACGCTGATCAACCGGAACAACGACAACAAGGACGCGAACGCGGGCCAGGGGTCGAGCACCCCCAAGAGCCAGCCCTCGGACGGGACTTCGCCGAGCCCGAGCAGTAGGACGACGGCCCCGAGCGAGACGCCGAGCCCGAGCAGCAGCAAGTCCTCGTCGGCGCCGCAGTCGGTGAAGGCGACGGTGGAGGGCGGCAACACCGAGTACTCGGGGACCTGTCCGCCGCCGAACGCGAAGGCGCCGACCTTCACGGCCAGCATCACGGTGGGGAAGCTGCCCGCGGAGGTGTCCTACCGGTGGGTGACGAAGACCGGTTCGGTCTCCGACCCGGGCTGGAAGACACTGTCGTTCCCGTCGGGCGGCGGGAAGACCAAGCAGGACCGGGTGTTCCTGACGACGTACTCGAACAGCGGGACGTTCAAGAACGAGATCAGTGTCGAGATCCGCAGCCCGGTGCACGAGGAGTCCAACTCGGTGCCGTTCTCGGTCACTTGCGTGGCGGAGACCCCGTCGGACGGGGCCTCCGCGTCGGACTCGGCAACGCCCTCTGACGGCTAGAGCGTCAGACCGCGCCGGTCAGGACCGGCAGATAGCCGCCGGACTGGCCGGCCGCGGTCGGGTGGTACGACTCGCCGATGTCCAGCAGGTTGAGGCTGTGCAGCCAGGAGCTGCCGGAGCAGATCTCGTGGCCGGTGAACGTGGTGCGTACGTCGCCGAAGGTGAAGCCGTGGTCGGCGGCGCGCTTGGCGAGGGCGGCGTCGAGGTAGTCGGCCGCGCCGTTGATGGCGGTGCGCTTGGTCGTGGAGAGGCCGAGGCAGGTGGTGCCGAGTTTGTAGAAGCGCGGGTAGCCGAGCACGACCACGTGCGCGGCGGGCGCCTTGGCGCTGATCGTCGAGTAGACCTTGTCGAGGAGGCCGGGCAGCGTCGAGTCGACGTACGACTTCGCGGTGGCGATCCGGGTCAGGCAGGCGCTGTCGGACTGCAGGACGCAGGTCGTCATGACGTCGGTGAAGCCGGCGTCGTTGCCGCCGATACTGATCGAGACGAGGGCGGTCGAGCCGCTGAGGGTGCCGAGTTGGTTGGCGAGAACATCACCCGTACGAGCGCCCGAGCAGGCCAGGAAGTCGAAGGTCGAGGGTGAATGCGCGGCCGCCCAGAGGTAGGGGTAGGCCTTGGTGCTGCGGTCGCAGGACCCGCTGGAACTGATGTAACTGCCCGCGCCGACCCCGGAGGAGTAGGAGTCGCCGAGGGCCACATAGCCGCCGGTGGCGGCGAGTTGGGACGCCTGCGCCGTCATCGCCCCGGTGAGGGCGAGGCCGGCGGCCAGGAGGAGCGAGGTCACGTATGCCGTAAATCGGGAACGTCTCATGGAACCTCCCTTAGCAGGATCTCTGCCACAACTGTCGTAGCAGCGACGCGCGTTGACGGGAAGTGTGCATGCCAAGGGAGAGTGGTCCCGTGCCTCCGGAACCGCGTGTTTGAAGTGCACACGAACGGGTGGGAACGGCTTCCGCATCTTGACGGGCCCAGCCCGGCTGCGCGACATTGAAGCCCGGCATCCGGCGCGCTGGGGGGCAAAGTCGCCAATGCAGACCTTACGTATCAAGAGAGCTTCCACGGACGGCGTCGAGCGAGTGCGGTCAGGACCGGGGAGGGACCTGGCACCACTGCTCGCGGGCGCGGCAGTTGCCGTGGGGGGAGTCGGGGCGCTGCTCGCGCTCATCGACTCGGGATCGCCGTTGCGCGGTCCGTTCGCGCTGTTCTTCCTGTTCGCGGCGCCGGCTTCGGCCATCGCCGCGGTGTTGCGCGGACTTGATCCCTTCGGCCGTGTTCTCACCTCGGTGGCGGGCGCGGTGGTCGTCGACATGCTGGTGGCCCAGGGAATGCTGGCCGTGCACCGGTGGTCGGTCGACGGCGGAATCATCACGGTGGCGGTGATCAGTGGCCTGATATCGCTACCGGTACTCATGCGGCATATGCCGGGCCGTACAACGGCTGACAAAGTTGTGTAACGGTCAAACCAACAAAAACGTGAGGCCTCGTTCCAGGTCTTGCCATACAGGTTCAATCATCAATACCGTCGTACATCTCACCCGCACTGGTTCATCATCGAGCGGCTCTAGGGGAGGGCTCAAGGACCGCGATGAATCCGGGGCGGGGCGCGGTAGGGGGGTGCCGTGCTCGGTGACCGCTTTTGTGACCGAGTCGTCCGCGCGGCCGGCTTTCATGTTTTTCGGGGGTCGACCAGTTTTGCCAGCTCACCACGCGTGCACGGAGATCCATTTCTCCGTGGCGCCCGTGAGAACCCCCCTTTCGAACCGGAGCACAGAGCCGGGCCGCCCAGGGGCGGGCGGTCCGCCGGACGAGAGGGACCAGACTCGTGAGTTCTGTTCTGCGCCCAGCTGCATCGGGCCAAGATCCGTTAATGTCGGCCAAATACCGGCCGATCTCCTCTCACCTGGCGATCACACCGCCGGTGAGCGTGGTGATTCCCGCCATGAATGAGGCGGAGAATCTCCCCTACGTCTTCAAGACACTTCCCGCTTGGATACACGAAGTGGTTCTTGTGGACGGCAATTCCACCGACAACACCGTCGAGGTGGCCCGCGAGCTGTGGCCCGGGGTCAAGGTCGTCGAACAGCAGGGCAAGGGCAAGGGGGATGCCCTGATCACCGGGTTCGAGGCCTGCAGCGGCGACATCATCGTGATGGTCGACGCGGACGGCTCGGCCGACGGGCACGAGATCGTCAGCTATGTCTCCGCCCTCGTCTCGGGCGCGGACTTCGCCAAGGGTTCGCGCTTCGCCAACGGCGGTGGCACGGACGACATGACGTTCATCCGCAAGCTCGGCAACTGGGCGCTGTGCACGATCGTCAACCGCAAGTTCGGCGCCCGCTACACCGATCTCTGCTACGGATACAACGCGTTCTGGCGGCACTGCCTCGACAAGATCGACCTCGACTGCACCGGTTTCGAGATCGAGACGCTCATCAACATCCGGGTGGTCAAGGCCGGCCTCAAGGTGCAGGAGATCCCCAGCCACGAGTATCTCCGTATCCACGGCACGAGCAATCTGCGCGCCGTGCGGGACGGGATCCGGGTGCTCAAGGTGATCCTCAAGGAGCGCTCCAACCGGCGTGCGCTGCGCCGTCGTTCGCACTCCACGATGATCGACACCCTCGAACCGCAGCTCGACCCGCAGCTCAAATCGGTCCGGGGAGAGGTGTCTTGAGCAGTCCCGACATCTCTGTCGTGATCTGCGTCTACACCGAGGACCGCTGGGAGGACATCCTCGCGGCGGTCTCCTCGGTGCGGGCGCAGTCGCGGCCCGCGCTGGAGACGTTGCTGGTCGTCGACCACAACCCCGCTCTCCTGGACCGGCTCACCAGGGAGTACAAGGACGTGAAGGAGACGGGCGAGGTCCGCGTGCTGGCGAACGCGGGCCCGCGCGGTCTGTCCGCGGGCCGCAACACCGGCATCGCCGCCTCCCGCGGCGAGGTCATCGCCTTCCTCGACGACGACGCCGTGGCCGAGCGGGAGTGGCTGCGGCACTTCGCCGAGGCGTACACCGATCCGAAGGTGATGGCCGTCGGCGGCCGCACGATGCCGATCTGGGCGTCCGGCCGCCGACCCGCCTGGTTTCCCGAGGAGTTCGACTGGGTGGTGGGCTGCACGTACAGGGGCCTGCCGCCGGGCCGGGTCCGGGTGCGCAACGTCCTGGGCGGCAACGCCTCCTTCCGCCGTACGGCGTTCGACGCGGCCGGCGGTTTCGCGACCGGCATCGGCCGCGACGGCGACAAGCGCCCGCTGGGCGGCGAGGAGACGGAGCTCTGCATCCGCCTCACCCGGGCCAGGCCGGACGCTGTACTCCTGATCGACGACCGGGCGGTGATCCACCACCGGGTGCCCGCGGTGCGCGAGCACTTCGGCTACTTCCGCACCCGCACCTACGCCGAGGGCCTCTCCAAGGCCCTGGTGGCCCGAAGTGTCGGCGCCGACAAGGGACTTGAGTCCGAGCGCCGGTACACGACCCGGGTCCTGCCGGCCGGGGTGGTACGCGGGCTGCGCGACGCCGTGTTCGCCCGTCCGGGCGGCGCGGGCCGAGCGGGCGCGATCGTCGCCGGGGTGTTCACGGCGGCGGGCGGGTATGTCGTCGGGAGTGTCCGGGCCCGGCGCGGCGGGGCAACCTACGCGGTGGTGGAGATCGAGAGGGACGCACACGAGCGCGGGGGCCGCACGAACACAGGGGGCGGGCAGGCATGAGTGACACACCGGTGCCGATCCTGATGTACCACTCGGTCGCCACCGCCCCGAACGACGCCACCCGTGAACTGTCCGTCGCACCCGAGGCGTTCGCCGAGCAGCTGGCGCTCCTCGGCGACCTGGACTTCACGCCGATCAACACGGCTGATCTGGCCGCGAGTTGGCGCTCCGGCAAGCCGCTGCCCGAGCGCCCGGTGCTGATCACCTTCGACGACGGCTACGAGGGCGTGCACCGGCATGCCCTGCCCGCGCTGGCCCAACACGGCTTCGCGTCCACCCTGTTCGTCTCCACCGGCTGGATCCGGGGCGCCCACGACACCGGCGGCGGCCTGGACACCATGCTCGACTGGGACCAGGTGCGCGAACTCGCGGGCGCGGACGTCGAGATCGGCGGCCACAGCCACACCCACCCGCAGCTCGACCAGCTCGACGACGACACCCTGCGCACGGAACTGGTCCGCTGCAAGGAGATCGTCGCCGACGAACTCGGCGCCGTGCCCGTCTCGTTCGCGTATCCGTACGGCTACTCCAGCCGCCGGGTGCGCCAGGCGGTACGGGAGACCGGGTTCGCGCAGGCACTCGCCGTCGGCAACGACCTCGCCCGGCGCCGCCAGGGACCGTACGCCTTGCGGCGGGTAACTGTCCGCCGCAGTACGGGAGTCGAGGAGTTCGCGCGACTCGTCGAGGGCCGTGCGATCGCCCGCAACTTCGCCAGGGACCGCGCCCTCACCCAGGGTTACGCCATGGTCCGCAGAGCTCGACAGGTACGCCGGAAGGCCAGCCGTTCCCGTGTCTGACACGACGACCACCACCCAGGACGCGGCGCCCGAGACCGAGGCGCCCCAGCAGTCGGGGCGCCGGCTGCGCCTGCCGGGGCGGGGCAAGTCCCCCGGCGGCAGCCCGCTGTTCCGCAACGCCTACGCGCTGATGCTCAACACCGGGATCTCCGCGGTGCTCGGGCTCGGCTACTGGCTGATCGCCGCCCACTACTACTCGCCGTCCGCGGTCGGGCAGGGTTCGGCGGCCATCGCCGCGATGAAGCTGCTGGCCGGGCTCACGGCGGTCACGCTGACCGGCGCCCTGGCCCGCTTCATCCCGGTCGCCGGACGCGCCACCGGGCGCCTCATCTTCCGTACGTACGCGGGCAGTTCGATCGTCGTCGCGCTCGGGGCCGGGATCTTCCTGGTGACGCTGAACGACTGGGGACCCTCGTACCGCTTCCTGCACGGGCCCGTGCCCGCGCTCGGCTTCGTCGTCGCGGTCGTCGCCTGGAACCTGCTGACGCTCCAGGACGGGGTACTGACCGGGCTGCGCAGCGCGCCGTGGGTGCCGGTGGGCAACACGGTGTTCTCCGCCGTCAAGTTGGCGCTGCTCGTGGGTCTCGCGTCGGTGCTCGCCACCAGCGGTGTCTTCGTGTCGTGGGTCGCCGCGATCGCGTTCTCCGTGGTGCCGCTCGGCTGGCTGGTGTTCCGGCGGCTGGTGCCCCGGCACATCAAGGCGACCGAGGACCACGCGAGGCCGCCGACGCTGCGGGAGATCGGGCGGTTCCTCGCCGGGGACTACACCGGCTCGCTGTTCTCGCTCGCCGTGGTCTACCTCGTGCCGGTGATCATCGCCTCGCAGGTCAGCTCCGAGGACAACGCGTACTTCTACATCACCACGACGATAGGCGGCACGGTCAATCTGCTCGCCATCAACATGGGCGCCTCGCTGACCGTCGAGGGCTCGCACGACCCGGCGCGCATCGCCGCCAACACCCGGGCCGCGCTCAAGCGGATGGCCCGGATCATGCTGCCGATCTGCGGGCTGCTGTTCGTCGGGGCGCCGTACATCCTGGGCGTGTTCGGCGCGGGCTACGCGGATGCGGCGACCCCGCTGCTGCGCTGGTTCGCGGTGGGCGCGCTGCTGCGGGTCGTGATGGAGACGTACTTCGCGGTGCTGCGCGCGCAGAGCCGCACCAGTGGACTCGCCTGGCTGCAGGGCCTGTTGTGCGTCCTGGTGCTCAGTCTGACGCTGCTGCTGCTCCCCCGCATGGGCCTGACCGGCGCGGGCGTCGCCGAGATCTCCAGCCTCGCGGTGATCGTGACGATCGCCGCGCCCCGACTCTTCAAGACGCTACGGGCCGCACCGGCCGCGGAGTTGCCCGAGGACGCGGCACCGGACGGCGACCTCGCCGACCTGGGAGCGCGCGAGGTCCCGGCCGCCGCCCCGCGCCGACGCGGCCCGGCCTGGGCGCTCGACTCCGACACCCTCGCGCTCGGCATCCACGTCGACTTCGACCACCTGGAACGCCGGCCGGACGTCCGCCCGGGACCCGGCACCCCGCCCACCGGCACCCCGATCGTCTCCGGCGACCAGCGTCCGACCTGGGCGCTCGGCATCAAGCGGCCCGAGATCGTGGGGCTGCCGGTGGAGGAGCGGGAGCCCGGTTCGGAGTCCTCGGTGAGCCCGTCCGCCGAGCCGGAGGTGGACGCGCCGTTCGAGCCCGCCAACGGCTCCGACCGGGTGGTCGTACCGGAGGAGGCGCTCGTCCGCGAACAGGCCCGGGAGGAAGCGGCGGAGAAGGAGGCGCAGGAGTCCGAAGTCCCGCCGCCCGCCCGCCCGTTGTCCCTGCGCGAACGTCTCGTGCCCACCCGCCCCGGTGTCGTGCTCGGCTGTCTGCTGGTCGCCGCGCTGCTCCTGTACTGGGTGCCCGCGGCGCGGCTCGGCGAGTCCGACCTGGACCGCATGGGAGGGCTCGGCCTGATCTCGGTGCTGCCGTTGCCCACGCTGGTCGGGGCCGCGCTGCTGATCGTGGTGTTCGCCGCGCTGCTGTGGCTGGGCCGCGAACACAAGACACTGCTGCTGATCACCTTGCTCGCGACCGTCATCTCACTCCACGCACTGCCCGCGGTGATCGAGACCGAGCCGCGCTTCCCGACGGCCTGGCAGCACCTCGGGTTCATCGACTACATCGACCGCACCGGGTCGGCCGTGCCCGACCTGGACGCGCGCTGGAGCTGGCCGGGCTTCTTCGCGGTGGCCGCGTTCATCGGCAGGGCGTGCGGGGTCACCGACTGGTCCGAGGTGATCCGCTGGTGGCCCACCGCCATCCAACTCGCCTACTTGGCACCGATGTTCCTGCTGGTGCGCTCGCTGCGGGCGAGCTGGCGGGCGAAGTGGACCGGCATCTGGATCTTCGTGCTCAGCGGCTGGGTCGGCCAGGACTACTTCTCCCCGCAGGGCTTCACCTTCCTCCTCTACCTGGCCTTCGTGGCGATCCTCCTGGTCTGGTTCCGGGCACCGCACGTCCTGTGGACGAAGATGCGCCCCGGCGAGGCGGAGGTCGAACCCACCGACCGGCGTCAACAGGCCGTCCTGCTCCTGGTGTTGATCGGTCTGTTCGCGGCGAGCGTCCCGGCCCACCAGCTCACGCCGTTCGTGATGCTGGGCGTGCTCACGGTCCTCGTCCTGATCGGCCGTTCCGAACTCCGGGGCCTGCCCATCCTGTTCGGGGTGCTGGTCGCGGTCTGGCTCGGTTTCATGGCCGAGCCGTACTGGTCCGGACACTTCAACGACCTCTTCGGCGGGGTCGGCGGCGTCGGCAGCAATGTCTCGACGTCGGTCTCCGGCCGTATCCAAGGCGGCAGTTCGACCCACAAGCTGGTCCTCTACACCCGCGTCCTGCTGGCCGGCGGCATCATGACCTTCGCCTGCTGGGGCTGGTGGCGCCGCCGCGACCACAAGTACCGCGAACGCTCCCTCCTCGTCCTCACCTTCGTCCCGTTCCTGGGCTTCGGCATGCAGTCCTACGGCGGCGAGATGGCGCTGCGGGTCTTCATGTTCGCGGTACCGGGCGCGGCCCTGCTCGCGGGCCTCGCCCTCTTCCCGCGCACCGGCGCCACCGCCAAGGAGCGCGAGAAGGACCGCATGAGCCTCGCCCCGCTGGCCGCGCTGCTCGCGGGCCTGGTGCTCATGGGCGGCTTCCTGGTGGCCCGTTGGGGCAACGAGGGCTTCGAGCGGGTGCGGCCCGGCGAGGTCGCGGCCATGAACTACGTGTACGCCCACGACAAGCCGACCGTACGGCTGCTGTGGCTGAGCGACGACACGGTCAACGACGTGACGCCGGCCATGCCGTGGGGCGCGAAGGACATGGAGCGGGTCAACTACGTTCCCACGCTGGCCCCTTCGGACCCCGTGCTGGTGTCCGGTCTGGTCAAGGCGCTCAAGGACGCGGGCCCGAACTCGTATCTGATGCTCAACAAGAGCCAGGTCGTCTCGCTCCAGCTGGACGCGGGCTACTCGGCGAGTTGGGAGTCCCGGCTCATCCAGAACCTGGACAACCGTCAGGAGTTGAAGAAGGTCCTCGTCAACGCCGACGTGACCATGTACTCCCTGCGCGAGCAGCCGGCCGGTGCGGTCCCGAAGCCCGATCCCGGGCCGATCGGACCGCAGATCACCTGGACGCCGTGGTCGGTGGTCGGCGCGCTGGCCGCGCTCGCCCTGATCCTGATGCTGACGGCCCGCGAGGTGGTCCGGGTCGCGGTCCGGCCGAGCGTGCGTCAACTGCGGTGGCTGCAGAGCAGTTTCTGGTTCTCGCTGCCCCTGCTGGCGGTACTGCTGGCCTCGCTGGTGCAGCGGTTCCTGACGATGAAGTAGCGGGGCCGAGCGGAGTCCTACGGGGTCAAGTGGCTTATCGCGTCAGCCACTTGACCCCGTAGGCCGCCAGGTCGAACTGCTTGCCGTCGACCTTCGCGCTGATCTGCCGGTCCAGGGTGTTCACGACCAGGATCGTCTTGTCGGTGGCGAGGACCCGTACGTTGGGCACGTCGTCGGCGGCGACGGACACGGTCTCGTACTTCGTGCCGGGTCCGAAGGCCGCGTCGAAGCGGGACACCAGGTCGTACATGGGCAGTTGCCTCCCGCCGTCGGAGCTGTCGGTCGGTGTCCACAGGCAGCCCGCGCACTCCGTGCCCTTCTCCTCCTCCGGGTTCCAGTAGAAGCCGGAGGTGGCGCCGCCCTTGGCCAGGGCGATCATGCCGGTGGCCTGGACGGCGACGCGGTGGGTCTCGGACCAGCCCTTGCGGTCGTCGTTGCCGTCGGCGGGCTCGACGTAGTACTCGGCCCACCACAGCGGCAGATCGTGCGTCTGCTGCCGTACCCACTCGCTCACGGCGGTGAGTTTCTCGGTGGCCCCGAACTCGTTCGGCAGCAGGTCGTCGTCGTTGGTGTAGCTGGAGCCGTCGACGACCACGAAGTCGGCGCCGACCTTGTGCTGGTTCCAGTAGTCGAAGGCGTCGATGATCCGCTGGTCCATCGCGCCCCAACTGCCCTTGAACGTGCTGGAGGCGTTGGCGTCGCGCGGGTCCACGCTGTCCATCACCAGATACGGACCGCCGACCATGATCTTCGGGTTGACCTTCTTCAGCGCCTTGTAGACCAGGTTGTAGAGCCGGGTGTACCCCTCGTAGTCCCAGCGCTGCTCGGCGTCGTTCCAGAAGCCCTTGAACTCGTTCCACACGATGAAGTGGGTGACGTCCGGGTACCGCTTGGCGACGGTCGCGGCGAGCGCCGCGTAGTCCGCGTAGTGGTCGGGCTTGGGCGCCGTCTCCAGCGAGGCCTGGCTCCAATTGGTGTTGTCCACACCGGACTTGCCCCCCTTCATCCAGTCCGGGGAGCAGCACAGCGTGATGACCGGGGTGCCGCCGGACTTGCGCATGAAGTCGATACGGCGGTCCAGGGCGCCGAAGTCGTAACGCCCCTTCACCGGCTCGGGGTTGTCGGCGCCCCAGCCCATGATGGCCTGGTCCTGCGGGAGTTGGGACTTGGCCAGCAGCCCCTCGACGCGCTCGGTCGCGGTGTCGCTGCCCTCGTCGGCGCTGTACTGGGTGTGGGTGAAGCCCCAGCCGACCTCGGGCCGGTCCTCGTCGGGCGGGGTCGCCGGAGTGCCGTGCACCTTGTCGCCGTCGCGCGAGGTGCCCGCGGTGCTTCCGCCGCCGGGAAGCGTGTTGATCAGGGTCACGATCAGAGCCAGTGCGGCCACACCCACGCCGAGCAGCGCGGTGAGCCGCCACCGCAGTGCCCCCGAATTCCACCCATGACGTCCCATCATGGGCAACAGTAACGTCGGTGCCGGGCGGTGGGGCAGGTCTCCGCGTGCACAGCCTTATAACAGGGCGGAGGGGATACACGGCGGACACGGTCAGGACACATCGGATGCACCGGACACAGTTGAGGACGCATCGGACGGAGGCGACACTCGGGGGCGCACTGCGGAAAGCGGGTGCACACGGCGTCCGTGTGCCGGATCATGGCCCCATGTCCGCTAACCCACACGACGCTCTGCCGATCCGGCTCAACGTCGACGACTCCGACTCCCCGTCCGATGTCGTCGACGCGCTGTTCCTCGGCCGGTTCGCGACGGGCGAGCAGCCGTACTCGCACGCGGCGAACATCGACCGCGTCCGGACCGGGGCGACCCTGCTCCCACCGGGCGCCCGCGTGCTGCGCGCCGCCCGCGACGACGACCGCAGCGCGACGCTCGCCGAGGGCGACGGCTGGACCCTGCTGATCTCCCGCTGGAACCGGGGCGCCGACGTCACGGTCACGGCGACCAGCGAGGAGCTCGCGGAGAAGGTCCTCGACCAGGCGACCGACGGCGCGGCGGACGAACCCGAACCGCAGCCGGAGAACGTGACGATGGGGTTCTGGTACGTCTCCCCCCGGCGCGGTCCGCACCGGACGACCCGGCAGATCTCGGCGGGCACGTGGGACGAGGTGCGTCCCAACTACACGCGTCCGGTGGCCGATGCGATGGACACCCTGATGAAGACGACCCCGGAGGACATCGCGGGCCGGCTGCTGTTGCTGCACGGCCCGCCGGGCACCGGCAAGACCTCGGCGCTGCGCACGCTGGCGCGTTCCTGGCGGGACTGGTGTCAGGTGGACTGTGTGCTGGACCCGGAGCGGCTGTTCAGCGACGTCGGCTATCTGATGGACATCGCGATCGGCGAGGACGACACGACGGGCAAGGGCCGCTGGCGACTCCTCCTGCTGGAGGACTGCGACGAGTTGATCCGCGGCGAGGCGAAGCACACGGCGGGCCAGGCGCTGTCCCGGCTCCTCAACCTCACGGACGGCCTCCTCGGCCAGGGCCGCAACGTCCTGGTCGGCGTCACCACCAACGAGGACCTGGAGCGCCTCCACCCGGCCGTCGTCCGCCCCGGCCGCTGCCTCGCCCGTATCGAGGTCGGCCCCCTCACCCGCAAGGAGTCCATCACCTGGCTCGGCACGGAGGAGGGAGTGGGCCGCGAGGGCGCGACCCTGGCGGAGCTGTACGCCCTGCGCCGGGGCACGCAACCGACATCGGTACCGGACCAACGGGAGGGCGCGGACGCGGGGTTGTACTTGTAGGCACCGGCGCCGCTTCTGCCGGTCGGCTGTCTCCGCCGCGACGGCGCTCGGCCACAACGACGCGTACCGGCGGCGCCGAACTCACCTCACCCCTCCCCGTAGGCCGCCCGCAGGGCATCCCGCACAGCCGCCACCGCGTCCCCCTCCGTAAGCCCCAGCCGCCGAACCTTCTCCGCATAGACCTGCGCGGCCAACGACGCCTCCCGCTCCGCCGCCGAGCCCGCGGCCGCGATCAGCGTCCCGTTGCGGCCCCGCGTCTCGATCACGCCGTCCGTCTCCAGGGCCCGGTACGCCTTGGCGACGGTGTTGGCGGCGAGACCGAGCGACTCGGCCAGTCCTCGTACCGTGGGCAGCCTGTAGCCGACCGGCAGCGCTCCGGACCGGGCCTGTTCCGAGATCTGGGCGCGGATCTGCTCGTAGGGCGCGGCACTGTCATCGATGTGGATCTTCAGGGTCACGGCCCGATTGTCCCGCACCCACCGGAGAACGCGCCCGCCGGAAATGCGGCGAAGACACCCGCCGGAAAATAGGAGGCACTCCGGCGCGGCTCCGCCGTAGCGTGCGACTCCATGACCGTGATCGTGCGCGACCTTCGCCCCGACGTCCGAGCCGACCTGGACGGCTTCGTCCAGGTCCGCCGCCTCGTCCTGCCCTTCATGGTGTTCACCCCGGAGTCCGTCGCCTTCGACATCGCCCACGCCCGTCCGGAGGCCGCGCTGCGCAGGCTGGTCGCGGAGGAGGACGGCGAGATCGTCGGCACGGCCCAGGTGGGCATCGCCTACGACAGCCCGGAGCCGGGCCAGGGCTTCGTCAACGTGCATGTGCTCCCGGAGCACACCCGCCGGGGCGCGGGCGGACTCCTGGTCCGTACCGCCGAGGAACACCTGGCCGCCGCGGGCGCCACCCGGCTCCACGCCTGGGTTCTGGACGAGCCGGCCAACCGCGCCTTCGCCGAGCACTTCGGCTATACGGCGAGCCGTTCCGCGCGCTTCCTCCGCCTGGACCTGGCGCACGGCACGCTGCCTCCGCTCCGGACTCCCCCTCCGGACGTGGAGATCCGCCCGGGCTCGGACTTCGCCGCCGACCCGCGCCCCCTGTTCGCCCTGGACGCGGAGGCGTCGCTGGACGAACCCAGCGACATCGACGCCGAGCTCAGCGACTACGAGGCCTGGCTGGACGAGACCTGGCGACACCCCCTGTTCAGCGCCGAGTTGACGTCCGTGGCCGTCGTCGACGGACGCCCGGCGGCCTTCAGCGCGGTCCGCGCGGACGGCGGCACGCGCTACTTCACGGCCATGACCGGCACCGCCCGCGCCCACCGCGGCCGGGGCCTCGCCAAGCTCGCCAAGAACGACTCCCTGCACCGCGCCCGCGCCGCCGGATACACGGAGGCGTTCACGGGCAACGACACCGGCAACGAGCCGATGCTCGCGATCAACAAATGGTTCGGCTACGAAATCTGCGCCGCGGAGGTGCGCTATGTCCGTGAACTCACCTGATCCCACCCGCCAGTTGGACGTCGTCCTCGTCAAGGCGGGCCGTACGAAGATCCGTTACGCGGCGGAACTGCTCTTCGACGACGGCGTCCGCCTCGCCGTCCGCGCCCCGTGGGCCGGTGACGGTGTCCGCGACTTCGGCTTCGTGCGCTTCGAGCGCGGTGACGTGTTCACCGAGTACTACTGGCGGGACCGCTGGTACGCGGTGAAGGAAGTCCGGGACGGCGCCGGGCAGTTGAAGGGCTGGTACTGCGACATCACCCGCCCCGCCACGCTCTCCGGCGCCGAACTCGTCGTGGAGGACCTCGACCTGGACCTGTGGATCTCCGCCGACGGCACGGACGTACGACGCCTGGACGAGGACGAGTTCGAGGAGAGCGGGCTGGCGGAGTCGGACCCCGCAGCCGCGGCGGCGGCCACGGCTGCGCTCGACACGTTGGAGAGGCTGGCCCGTGAGGGCGGGTTCGACAAGCTGTTGGCCTGAGCCTGAGCCCGGCTTGACGGGCTGCTGGCGTGAGCCCGGCCTACGACACGGCCACCGCCGCATACCGCTCGTCGTCCACGGACCTGCCCCACAGCAGCGGGTCGTCCGAGAGCCGCTCCACGCGCACGTGCCCGGTGTCGGACACCAGGGGTGCCAGGAGCCCGGCGAGACGGTCGGCGGGTATGCCGGCCGGGTCGACCGTGCCCCACACGCCCTCGATCAGCACGAGCCGGCCGCCGGGGCGGAGCAGTCCGTGCCAGTGCCGCAGGACCCGGGCGGGGTCGGGCAGCATCCACAGCACATGCCGTACGAGGACGACGTCGAAGCGCTGCTCGCCCACCGGGGGCGCCGTCGCGTCGCCGACGAGGAACACCGCGTCACGGCCGGCCAGCTTCGCGCGGGCGAGGTCCAGCATCGCCGGGGAGAGGTCGACGCCGGTGACGTGGTGCCCCTGCTCGGCGGCGAGGAGCGACAGGCTGCCGGTGCCGCAGCCGAGGTCGAGGAGGTCGGCGGCGCCGACGGGCAGCCAGGTGCGCAGCCGGTCGGCCCAGGCGCGGCGGATCTCCGGGTCGCGCAGGCCGTGATCAGGCTCTTCGTCGAAGGCGGCGGCCTCCGCGTCCCAGTCGAAGTTCGCTACAGGTTCACTCATGCGCCCAGCGTGACACCCGCCACTGACAATCCCATCGTGACAGCGGCCACAGACAGACTCGCGCCGATGAGTCACCCTCCCGGGAACGGTCTACCTCGTGAGAACACGACCCCGGGTGGACACAAGGAGGCAGCCATGCGCCGCGTAACCGTGCAGAAGCCCCTGAAGAAGTCGGACACCCGCCGCGTGCGCGAGGAGCCCGACGAGCGCCCTGCCGAGCGCCCCGAGGTCCGAAAGGACATCGCCCGCACGTGGTGGCCGGACGGCTGATCCCGGGTCGCCCCGGTCGGCCCCGGTCAGTCCAGCGGCTTCCGGTAGTGGACACGGTCGTACGGCCCGTCCACACGCCGCTCCACGACCTCGTACCCGAACCTCGGGTAGATCTCCTGGTTCTCCCACATCAGCGCGTTCGTGTAGAGCCTGACTTCGGCCAGCCCGAGCGCACGCGCGCGTGCGTCCACGAACTCCAGCAGCCGCCGCCCCACCCCCGTGCCGTGCGCCTCGGGGTGGACGGCGATGCTGTCGAGGAACAGGTGATCGCCACGCTCCTCGATCACCACCAGCCCGATCACGGGCTCCCCCGTCACGAACACCCGCCCCGCGACCACGTTCGCCAGGTGGTCCGCCTCCATGGGCTGCGGCACCACACCGATACGCGCGATGTAGGGGCGGTACGCCACATCGGTCACGGCCTTCACGGCCGGCACATCGGCGACGACGGCGACCCGAACCCCGTCCGCTCCCCTCATCCGCGACACCTCTCCTCGCTCACGGAACCGTCCCTCCCTGAGCCCTCAGTTAGCCCTGCCTTAACACGACCATAAGGATCTCCCCTCCCCGTCTCCAGCAGGCGATTTCGCGGTTTCCAGGGGCTAGCTTCTGATCACCCCCACGGGATCCGTCCCCCGCGCCGAGCACCGTCCGAGGAGTTGGAGTTCCCCCATGCCCGCACGCCGCAAGGTCGCCGCTGTCGCCGTCCTCGGGATGACCCCGCTCGCCCTGACCGCGCTCGCCGCAGCGCCCGCGGTGGCGCACGGTTCGATGGGGGACCCGGTCAGCAGGGTCACGCAGTGCTACGCGGAGGGGCCGGAGAGCCCGAAGTCCGACGCATGCAAGGCGGCCGTCGCGGCCGGTGGGACGCAGGCGCTCTACGACTGGAACGGCATCCGGATCGGCGACGCGAACGGGCAGCACCAGACGCTGATCCCGGACGGCAAGCTGTGCAGCGCGAACAACGAGGAGTTCAAGGGCCTCGACCTGGCCCGCGCCGACTGGCCGACGACGAGCGTGAGCAGCGGCTCGTACACCTTCAAGTACCGCGTGACCGCCCCGCACAAGGGCACCTTCAAGGTGTACATCACCAAGTCCGGCTACGACCCCGCCCAACCGCTCGCCTGGTCCGACCTGGACCTGGAGCACCCGGTCGCGACGTCCGCCGACCCCGTCGCCTCGAACGGCTTCTACACCTTCTCCGGCACCCTCCCGCAACGCTCCGGCAAGCAACTCCTGTACGCGATCTGGCAGCGCTCGGACAGCCCGGAGGCGTTCTACTCCTGCTCGGACGTCAGCTTCGGAGGCAGCAACAGCGGATCCAACGGCGGTGGTACGACGGGTAGTTCGACACCGACACCGACACCGAAGCCGGCCGCCCCCACCACTCCCGCGCCCTCCGCCTCCGCCCCCTCCGACGAGCAGATCGCGGCCGGTGCCGACAAGTCGACCGTCGAGCACAACGGCCACGGCGACGCGGACGCGAGCACCTCGGCGGAGCCGGTGGCAGCGACAGCTCAGGCCAACGAGCCGCAGGCGGCGGGGAGTTCACAGAATCTTGCCGAGACCGGCGCCAACAACAGCTCGCCGCATCTCGTCGTGGGCGGCGCGGCCTCTCTCGCGCTCGGCGCGGCGGCCCTCTTCGCCTCGGTCCGCCGGCGCGCGACCAACGGCGGTGGACGGCACGGTCGTTAGTACGGCCGTGCAGGGGGCGGGGCCTGTCCGGCGGCTCAGGTCGGACAGGCCCCGCGGTGCGCCTACGGTCAACTCAGCGCCGACAGGCAGGTGGTGGCGGTGGCGTGCGCGGGATCGAGGGCGTTGGCGACCTCGTGGAAGGCGATCCGGTCGGTGAGCCCGAGCAGCGCGTGCTCGGAGAGATCCACTGAACACAGGTTCTGGATCAGCACGTTGTGCACGTCGGACCCGCTCAGGAATTGACTCGTGTAGGGGGTGACGACCTCGTCGTACTTGGTCGCGATGACGGTGTAGTGGACGCCGGGGACGGTGTCGCCGCCCGCGTTCAGTTTGGCGAGGAAGGCCGAGCCGGCGACCTGGTCGGCGAGGCCGGGGGCGGCCGAGGCGATCACGTCCTCGGCACCGGGGAAGTACGGCAGGAGTTCGGTGAGGCCGTCCAGGGTGGTGCCGTGGTTGTCGGGCGCGATGCCGACGAAGGTGTCCACCTTGGCGGCGCCGCCGAGGAACTTGAGGTAGTAGCGGGGCATCATCCCGCCCTGCGAGTGCCCGACCAGGTCGGCCTTGGCGGCGCCGGTCGCGGCGAGCACCTTGTCGACGTAGACCTGGAGTTGCTCTGCCGACTTGTCGATGGGACCGAGGCCGTAGACGAGCGGGACGCCGGGGAGTTGGCCGTAGTCGAGGGAGAAGACGCAGTAGCCGCGGGCTTCCAGGTACGGCGCGAGGGCCAGCCAGTTGTCGGTGGCGTTGGCGAAGGTGCCGTGCACGAGGACGACGGGGTCGGGGTGGGCGGCGGAGGGCCGGCAACTGTAGTCGTTCCAACCACTACTGGGGGCACTCGCCGCATGCGCGACGGTGGCGGGAACGGCGGCGACCGCGGCGGTCAGCAGCAGCGCGGTCAGGGGTCTGAGCAGTCGTTTCCAGGGCAGCATCGTGTGATCTCCTTGCGGCTCAAGGGAGTTGCGACGGCCTTACGCCCTGTGATCCGGATCACAAGAATGCTGTTCACTCGTCAAGTTACGAGCGAGTAGGTGAAGTGTGAAGTTACGCGTCAGTAAAAACTTCCAGTGATAACCAGTCACCAGGTGGGCCTGATGGGACCGTAGGGCGCAATACGCCGCAAACGGTCACACAACACGCGCACTTCACTCTCCCCCAGCAGTTCGACCCAGGGCCGCACGGCATCGACGGCGGCCTCCTCCGCCGCCCGCGTACAGGCCCAGCCCAACTCGGTGAGCACGATCAGCCGGGCGCGCGCGTCGACGGGATGCGGGCGGCGCTCGACGTACCCCCTGCGCACCAGGTCGTCGACGAGCTGACTCGCCGCCTGCTTGGTCACTCCGAGGTGGGCGGCGAGATCGGTGACCGTCGCACCGTCCGGGGCGAGACGGACGAAGGCGAACCCCTGCGCGGGCCGCACCCCCTCGAAACCGCGGGCGACGACACCCTCGTGGATGCGCTGTGTGAGCTCTCCGGCGACGGCGAGCACGGCGGCGGACAGGGCGATGGCCTCGGAGTTCTGCACGGAGGCATTGAAACACCCTTGACGGATTGGTCAAGCAGCTTGACCATGAAGCCAAGTAGTCAAGCAGCTTGACCATTTCGAGAGAGGCCAGTCCATGCCCGTCATCCGCTCGACCGAAGCCGTCACTCACGAGATCCACGGCGCCCGCTTCGTCTCGTACGCGCATCCCAGCACCGGCAGCAAGGAACTGTGCGCATGGCGGGGCGAGATCCCCGCCGGCACCAAGGCGCCGCTGCACACCGTCAACCGCGAGGAGATCCTGCACATTCTCGACGGCGAGCTGGTGATCACGCTCGACGGCCGTACCGAGCGGGTCACCGCGGGCGACACGCTGATCATCAACCCCGGTGCGACCTTCGGCGCCGAGAACCCCACCGACCGGACCACCGTCACCTGGGTCACCACCTCCATCGGCCTGGAGGCGAAGCTGGACGACGGGACGCGCATCGTCGCGCCGTGGGCCAACTGACGTACGCATAAGGAGAGTTACGCCGCCAGCGCCCCCGGCATCACCGCACGCGGCCCGAACTTCGCTCGCGCGCGGTCCGCGACCTCCTCGATGCGGCGGACCTTCTCGTCGACCGGGTCGAAGGTGAGCTGGTAGGAGGAGTGTTCGGCGGGGCGGAGGCTCTCGGCGCGGAGGGTGAGCGCGCGGACGCGGGCGCGTTGCAGGCCGAGTGCCTCGTACATGTCGTAGGCCGTTCTGGTCAGTACCGCGGAGTGTGCGGTCGGTTCCTTGAGGGTGCGGGTGCGGGTGGTGGAGGAGCGGTCGGCGTAGCGGACGGTGAGGGTCAGGCCGGCGCAGACCTTGTCCAGGGCGCGCAGTCTCGTGCCCAGGTCCTCGGCCGCCGAGAGGAGGGCGCGGCGGTGCCGGTCGGGGTCCAACTCGTCGCGGGTGAAGGGGCGTTCGGTGGCGAGGGAGCGGGAGACGGCGTTCGGGACGACCCGGCCGCGGTCGATGCCGTTCGCCTTCTCGTGCAGGTCGCGGCCGGCCTTGGCGCCGACCAGGCGCTGCACCGTGGACAGAGGTGCGGCGGCGACCCGGCCGAGGGTGTCGAGGCCGTACTCGCACAGGGTGCGGGCGGTCGCGGTGCCCACGCCGGGGAGCGCGGAGACGGGCTTCTCCTCGATGAACTCCCTTACGGCGTCGGCGGATACGGCGCTGGTCACCCCGGGCCGGGCGTCGCGCAGCGCCATGCGGGCGAGCATCGGTCCCGGCCCGGCGCCGATCATGCAGTCGACGCCGTACAGGGCGAGCGACCGTACCCGGATCACCGCCGCCAACTCGACGGCGTCGCGCCCGAAGTACCGTTCGGCGCCCCGCAGATCGACCAGCGCGCCGTCCGGCGGCAGGGCCTCGACGACAGGGGTGAACTCCTCCAGCAGGCCCAGGAGTTGAGGCAAGGCAGCCTCGTCCGTCGGCGGCAGCTGGAAACGTACGCAGAGGATGGTCATCCCGCACTCCCCGGACTCTGGTGCCACAACTTCCGTACTTTCGTGGGCTCTTCGCCCGCCGGTCGCAGATCGGCCCATGGATGCAGCTCGTATCCGGTGGGCAGTTGGATCCGTCTCCCACCGGAGCCGTCGCCGGAGCCGGCGCCTTCCGGTACGGGTTCCGCGAGCCGGGCCGCGACCACGTCGAGCCCGCCCTCGCCCCGCAGTTCGACCAGTTCGGCGAGGTCCCAGGCCACCGCGCCGACCACGCTCAGGCTGCGCGGCCCACGCCGCTGCACCACCCCGCGCACCAGCAGCAGCCAGGAGTGGAAGACGGTGTGCGCGCAGGCGTCGTGGGAGTCGTCGAAGAAGGCGAGGTCGACCAGGCCGGTGCCGTCGTCGAGGGTGGTGAAGATGACCCGCTTGCCGGAGCGGATCGGCGGGGTCTGGGTGGCCGCCTTGGCGCCCGCGACCAGCACCGTCTCCCCGTGCCGGGCGTCCCGCAGCCGGCGCGCCGACACCACGCCCAACTCGTCGAGGAACGCGCGGTGGTCGTCCATCAGATGGCGCGAGGTGTCCATGGACAGCACCCCGAGTTCGGCACTGAGCCGCTCCGCCGAGGACAGGTCGGGCAGCCCGGCCGGAGCCGTCTTCCGCCCACCGGACAACGGGAGTTGACCGCCGCCCGCACCCCGGGCGCCCCGGTGCAGCTCGGTCAAGTGGAGTTGCAGATCACGGCGGTTGGCACCGAAGGCGTCCAACGCGCCGACCTGGGCGAGCCGTTGGGCCAGTGGCCTGCTCGGCCGCCCCCGCTCCCAGAAGTCCAGCAGCGAGGCGTACGGCTGCCCGTCCGCGATCCGCGCCGCCTCGGCCTCGCTGATGCCGTGCACGTCGGAGAGCGCGAGCCGAAGTCCCCACACCACAGGGGATTCAGACACCAGTTCGATACGGTGGGCGACCGCCGACCGGTTCACGTCCAACGGCAGGATCGGCACCCCCCGCCGCCGCGCGTCCGCCAGCAGCAGCCGCTTCGGATACATCCCCGGGTCGTGCGTGAGCAGCCCCGCGCAGAAGGCCGCCGGGTGGTGCGCCTTCAGCCACGCCGACTGGTACGTCGGTACCGCGAACGCGACCGCGTGCGCCTTGCAGAAGCCGTAGGAACCGAAGGCCTCGACGATCTCCCAGGTTCGCTGAATCGTTTCTGCGTCATAGCCGCGCACCGCCGCGTGCTGCGCGAACCAGAACCGGATCCGCCCCTGCGACTCCGGGTCGGACAGCCCGCGCCGCACCCGGTCCGCCTCGTCGCGTCCGCAGCCGGTCATGATGTCGACGATGTCGATGATCTGCTCGTGGAAGACGACGACCCCGTAGGTGCTCCGCAGCGGTTCCTTCAGGTCCTCGTGCGGATAACGCATCGGCGCCCGCCCGTGCCGCGCCTCGATGAACGGCCGCACCATGTCGGCGGCGACCGGACCGGGCCGGAAGAGCGAGATGTCCACGACGAGGTCGTCGAAGGTGGCCGGCTGCAGCCGCCCCACCAGATCCCGCTGCCCCGGCGACTCGATCTGGAAGCAGCCCAACGTCTCGGTGGAACGGATGAGTTGATACGTCGCCGGGTCGCCCGGCGGTACGGCGTCCAGGTCGATCCGCTCCCCCGTCGCCCGCTCCACCTCGGCCACCGCGTGCGCCATCGCGGACTGCATCCGCACGCCCAGTACGTCGAGTTTGAGCAGTCCGAGATCCTCGACGTCCTCCTTGTCGAACTGCGACATGGGGAAACCCTCGCCGCTGGTCGGCACGACCGGCGTACGGGCGAGGAGACCGGCGTCGGAGAGGAGGACCCCGCAGGGGTGCATGGCGATCCCGCGCGGCAGCGCGTCGAGCGCCTCGACCAGTTCCCAGAGTCTGCCGTACTTCTCCATCTCCCCCGCCAGCGCCTTGAGTTCGGGCAGTTCGGCGAGGGCCGCGCGGGCGTCCCGGGCGCGGATGTGCGGGAAGGACTTGGCGATGCGGTCGATGTCGGCGGGGTCCATGGACAGGGCCGCGCCGACGTCACGGATCGCGTGCCGCACCCGGTACGTCTCCGGCATCGAGACCGTCGCGACCCGCTCGGTGCCGAAGCGGGCGATGATCGCGCGGTAGACCTCAAGGCGGCGCGCGGACTCCACGTCGATGTCGATGTCGGGCAGCACGGAACGGCGCCGGGACAGGAACCGCTCCATCAGCAGCCCGTGTTCGACGGGATCGGCGTGCGCGATGCCGAGGAGATGGTTGACGAGCGAGCCCGCGCCCGAGCCGCGCGCGGCGACCCGGATGCCCATCTTCCGTACGTCGTCGACGACTTGAGCGACCGTCAGGAAGTAGGAGGCGAAGTCGTGGTGGGCGATGATGTCCAGCTCGCGGTGCATCCGCTCCCAGTACGCGTGCTTCCCGGCGTGGCCGCGCAGCACCATCCCCGCCGCCGCCCGTGAGGCGAGCGCGCGCTGGGCGGTGCGGTGGCCGGCGCCGACGAGGTGCGGTTCGGGGAAGTGGACGGTGCCGATGCCGAGGTCGTCCTCGGGGTCGACGAGACACTCGGCGGCTGTCGCCCGGGTCTGCTCCAGCAGGCGGTGGGCGGTGTCGCGGCGGAACCCGGCGGCCTCGACGACCCGTTCGGCGGCGTCGAGCATGGTGCCCGCGTCCTTGAGCCAGGCCTCGCCCGAGTCCAGCCCCTTGGTGGGGTCGACGGGGACCAGGCGGCGGGCGGCGTCCAGGACGTCGGCGACCGGGCCCATGCCGGGGTCGGCGTACCGTACGGCGTTGCTGAGCACGGGCCGTACGCGCTGCTCGGCGGCGAAGCCGACGGTGCGGGCGGCGAGGCGCAGCGAGCCGGGGCCGGTACCGGTCAGGCCGTGCCAGACGGCTTCCAGGCGCAGGGCGTCGCCGTAGATCTCGCGCCAGGGGGCGAGGAGTTTCGCGGCGCGGTCGGGGCGGCCGGCGGCGAGGGCGCGGCCGACGTCGGAGGCGGGGCCGAGCAGGACGGTCAGGGCGTCGCCGTGGTTGGCGGGCCAGGACAGGAGAGGGGTGCCTACGGCCGTGTGGGCGGCGGTGACGAGCCGGCAGAGGTCGGCCCAGCCGGTCGCGCCGTCCCGGGCGAGGAAGGTCACCCGGGGTGTCGACTCGTCGATGAAGGCGCCGCCGCGCACGGGAGCCCGGCGCCGCTCCCCGCGTACCGGCTCGCCGACCGCCAGTTCGGTGCCGAACAGGGGGCGGATGCCCGCCTTGACGCAGGCCTTGGCGAAGCGGACGGTGCCCGCGAGGGTGTCGCGGTCGGTGAGGGCGAGGGCGTCCATGCCCCGCTCCGAGGCGCGCTCGGCGAGCCGCTCGGGGTGCGAGGCGCCGTAGCGCAGGGAGTACCCGGAGACGGTGTGCAGATGCGTGAAACCCGGCACGCGCACCTCCCGCACTCGTGGCCCCTGAGGGCTATCGAACATCTGTTCCCTACTGCCTCAGCCCCACCATACCCCCATTCTCGAACGCGTGTGCGACATCCGTTCGGACCCTTCCCACCTGCGCAAACACCGGGCCGCCGAGACCGTGAGGACATGACAGAGACCCCCGGTGCCGGTACGTCCCGTACGTCCTTTCTCGGTGAGGTGAAGGACGCGGTCAGCCTGCGGGCCACTCTGCTCGTCGTCGGTGTGGTCGCCCTTCAGTTGCTCTTCATCGCCTCCTACGTAGGGGCGCTGCACAACCCGAAGCCCAGGGATGTGGCCTTCGGGGTCGTCGCTCCTCAGGTCACGGCCGAGCAGACGGTGGCCCGGCTGAAGCGGTTGCCCGGCTCACCGCTCGACCCGCGCGCGGTGTCCGACGCGGCGACCGCGCGGAGGCAGATCCTGAACCGGGACATCGACGGCGCCCTCGTCATCGACCCGCGCGGCACCACGGACACGCTCCTGGTCGCCACCGGCGGCGGCACGGTCCTCGCCACCACCCTGGAGACCATCACCACCTCCCTGGAGAGGACCGAGCAGCGCGCGGTCCGGACGGTGGACGTGGCCCCGGCCTCCACCCAGGACTTCGACGGGCTGTCGTCCTTCTACCTGGTCGTCGGCTGGTGCGTCGGCGGCTATCTGTGCGCCTCGATCCTGGCGATCAGCACCGGCGCCCGGCCCGCCAACCCGCGCCGCGCGGTGATCCGGCTGATCGTGATGGCGCTGGTCGCGATCGTCGGCGGCCTCGGCGGCGCGGTGATCGTCGGGCCGATCCTGGGCGCGCTGCCGGGCAGCGTGATGGCGTTCTGGGGGCTCGGCGCGCTGATCACGTTCGCCGTGGGGGCGGCAACTCTCGCTCTCCAGGGGGTCTTTGGGGTCGTGGGCATCGGTCTCGCGATCCTGCTGGTGGTGATCGCGGGCAACCCGAGCGCGGGCGGCGCCTTCCCGCTGCCGCTGCTGCCGCCGTTCTGGAACGCGATCGGGCCCGCGCTGCCACCGGGCGCCGGCACCTGGGTGGCGCGCTCGATCGCCTACTTCAAGGGCAACGCCGTCACCGGCCCGCTGCTGGTCCTGTCGGCCTGGGCACTCGCCGGGATCGTGGTCACCCTGCTGGCGGCGACGCTGCGCCGGAAGCACGAGGACCTCCTGGACCGACCGGCGTTGTCAGACCCGTCTGCAACCCTGGACACATGATCAGCACCCTCGCCGTCGAGAACTACCGTTCCCTGCGCCGCCTGATCGTCCCGCTGACGCGACTGAACGTGATCACGGGGGCGAACGGCACGGGCAAGTCGAGCCTCTACCGCTCGCTGCGCCTGCTCGCCGAGTCCGCGCGCGGCGGCGCCGTGGCCGCGCTCGCGCAGGAGGGCGGGCTGCCGTCGGTGCTGTGGGCGGGCCCGGAGACGATCAGCCGCGCGGTGCGCGAGGGCAGACATCCGGTGCAGGGCACGGTCCGCTCGGGCCCGGTCAGTCTGCAACTGGGCTTCGCGGGCGACGAGTTCGGGTACGCGGTCGACTTCGGGCACCCGAGTCCCTCCTCGGGCGCGGGCGAGGCGCCGTCGATGTTCAACCTCGACCCGGAGATCAAACGCGAGTCCATCTGGAGCGGCCCCGTCCTGCGCCCGGCCTCGACGCTCTCCGACCGCGCGGGAGCCGTCGTCAAGTTGCGCGGCGCGGGCGGCGGCTGGTCCCGCGCCCACGGCACCCTGCGCCCGTACGACAGCATGCTCGGCGAACTGGCCGACCCCCAGCACGCCCCCGACGTCCTGGCGGTCCGGGAGTTCATCAGGTCCTGGCGGTTCTACGACCATGTCCGCACCGACGCGCACGCGCCGGCCCGGGCCGACCGGATCGGCACCCGCACGCCCGTGCTCAGCGGCGACGGCTCCGACCTGGCCGCCGCCCTGCAGACGATCCGCGAGGTCGGGGACGCCGAGGCGCTGGACACGGCCGTGGACGCGGCCTTCCCGGGCAGCCGGGTCCAGATCGCCGACCTCGGCGGCCGCTTCCGGCTCGGCCTGCGCCAGCACGGCCTGCTGCGCCCGCTGACCGCCGCCGAGCTGTCGGACGGCACCCTGCGCTATCTCCTGTGGGCGGCGGCGCTGTTGACACCCCGGCCCCCGTCGCTGCTCGTGCTGAACGAACCGGAGACGAGTCTCCACCCGGACCTGATCCCACCCCTCGCCGATCTGATCCTCACCGCCACCAAGGACACCCAGATCGTGGTGGTCACCCACGCCCGACCACTCGCGGACGCCCTCCAGAAGGGCGCGATACGGCACCGTCTCGACGTCAACTCCATAGAGCTGGTGAAGGAGTTCGGGCAGACGACGGTGGCGGGGCGCGAGGGGCCGCTGGACGAACCGCTGTGGTACTGGCCGAAGCGCTGAGCCGACCGCACAGACACGAAAGTCCCGCTCCCTCGCGCGCGGGAGCGGGACTTCGCACCACCCTGTGGGCAGGTCAGCCGATCTGCGCCCCGAACGTCGACAGTGCCTCGGTGACCGGCTGGAAGAAGGTCTCGCCGCCTGAGGTGCAGTCGCCGCTGCCGCCGGAGGTGAGGCCGATCGCCGCGTCGCCGTCGAAGAGCGAGCCGCCGCTGTCACCGGGCTCGGCGCAGACGTCGGTCTGGATCAGGCCGTTGACGATGTCGCCGTTGCCGTAGTTCACGGTGGCGTCCAGGCCGGTGACCGTGCCGGTGTGCACCTGGGTCGTCGAGCCGCTGCGGGTCACCTTCTCGCCGACCGTCGCGGCGGCGGCGTGGGTGATGGTCTGCGAGGAGCCGTTGTAGAGGTCGACCGCGCTCGGGTGGGCGACGTCCGAGGTGTACTTGACCAGGCCGAAGTCGTTGTCCGGGAAGCTGGACTGCTCGTTCGTGCCGATCTCGTTGCCGCTGGAGTCGGACCAGGTGGAGATGGCCTCGGTGCAGTGCCCGGCGGTGATGAAGTACGGCGCGCCGCCCTTGACCACGTTGAAGCCGAGCGAACAGCGGCCGCCCGAGCCGGAGATGGCGTCGCCGCCCGCGATGAAGGGCTTGAACTCCCCCTGGGTGCGCTGGAGTTCGGCCTTGGCACCGAGTCCGTCGACGACCTTGGTGAGCTTGGTCCACTCGGCGGCGGAAACCGTGCGGTCGGCGGTGACGACGACCTTGTTGGTGGTGGGGTCGGTCGCCCACGAGGTGCCGGGGATGGTGGCGTCCTGCTTCAGGGTCATGCGGGCGCCCGCCAGTTCGGCGAGGGAGTTCTCGACGATTCTCGCCTTGGCGCCGGCCGCCTCGACGGTGTCGGCGGCGTTCTGGTCGAGCACGTTCACCACGAGGCTCTTGGTCTTCGCGTCGTAGAACGTGCCGGCCGCGTCCGTGCCGAGGTTCTTGCCGAGCGTCGAGGCGAGCTTTCCGGCCGCGAGGGCCGAGAGGGTGTGGGGTGCGGCCGCCGGCGTGGTCTCGCTGGCGTTCGCACTCTGCAAGGTGACTCCCGCGACGACCAGTGCGGCTATACCCGCACCCGCCACGGCCACCCGGCGCCTGGGTATGCGTCGGTGCTTCAACTCGTGTCCTCCTGTGGGGGGGGGTCGGCCCGCCAGGTTATGGGGACCCGACCGGCCGAAAGGTAGGTTGACGAGCGCCTACTCTTCCTAATCGCACAGGGAGCGCACAAGGTCGACTTCAGGTCGAGCGCGGAACGCGGTTGCACGCCCCCCCTCGCTTTGACTGTTCACGGTCACCCCAGGCCATTCGCAGTGCAAACACTGCGCGCGAGTGACGCTCATCAGCCGGTGAGGTCTAGTCCTGTCTTGAAATCGCCCCATCGGAGTCCGGATCCGACTGGGGCTCGGCGGGCGGAAGTTGCTCGTGCACCGGTTGCGGCGCCACAGGGGCAACCGGCGTCACGGGTGCCGCCGGCACTGCGGGCGCGGCAGGCGCGGCCGGGGCGGCCGGAGCCGGGGCCGCCCGCTCCAGGAACCGGAGCAGCTCGACCGGGAAGGGCAGCACCAGCGTCGAGTTCTTCTCGGCCGCGACCGCCACCACCGTTTGCAGCAGCCGGAGTTGGAGCGCGGCGGGCTGCTCGGACATCTGCTCGGCGGCCTCGGCGAGTTTCTTCGAGGCCTGCAACTCGGCGTCCGCGTTGATGATCCGGGCCCGGCGTTCGCGGTCGGCCTCGGCCTGGCGGGCCATCGAGCGCTTCATGGTCTCGGGCAGCGACACGTCCTTGATCTCGACGCGGTCGATCTGCACGCCCCAGCCGATGGACGGGCTGTCGATCATCAACTCCAGCCCCTGGTTGAGCTTTTCGCGATTGGAGAGCAGATCATCCAGGTCGCTCTTGCCGATGATCGACCGCAGCGAGGTCTGCGCCATCTGCGAGACGGCGAACCGGTAGTCCTCGACCTGCACGAGCGCGTCCGCCGCGTCGACGACCTTGAAGTAGACGACCGCGTCCACCCGGACCGTCACGTTGTCGCGGGTGATGCCCTCCTGCGCGGGGACGGGCATCGTCACGATCTGCATGTTGACCTTGCGGAGCTTGTCCACGAACGGGACGACCATCGTGAAGCCGGCCCCGCGCACCTCGGGCCGCAGCCTGCCGAGCCGGAACACCACGCCCCGCTCGTACTGTTTGACGACCCGCGCCGCCGCCATCGCGTACACCACTCCGACGGACGCGAGCGTCACTCCCGCCGTCACCAGCTCCTCGACCATCACGGCCCCCAGGGTCCGACGTGGCGCATCAGGTGCCTGCTTCGATACAACGACGGTAACTCCGCGCCACGCACAAGAGCGAGCCCCCGCACGCCAGTTGCGTACGGGGACTCAGGGCCTGTCCGGCGGATCCTGTCGCAGACGCGGGGTGTGGCACGCACTCCCCCACTGCCTAAAGCGTGGGGGGACCCCCAGCGGCGTTGTCGTCGGTCGCCGACGCTCCGCGTCGACTCCCTCCTCCGCCTTGCAGCTGCACGCACCACACCCCGCTCACCGGCACTGATCAGGCACCGCCGATTTCCTGCGACCTGATCCGCCGGACAGGCCCTCGCTTCGCCGCCGGCTGCAGTCCGGAGCGGAAGACGTTCAGGCGGGCGTCAGCCGACGCTCACGCCGTAGTAGCTCAGCGCCTCGGTGACCGGCTGGAAGAAGGTCGTGCCGCCGGAGGTGCAGTCGCCGCTGCCGCCCGAGGTCAGACCGTAGGCCACGGTGCCGCCGTAGAGCGGACCGCCGCTGTCGCCGCCCTCGGCGCAGACCGTGGTCTGGATCATGCCGTAGACGATGTCGCCGCTGCCGTAGTTGACGGTGGCGTTCAGGGCGGTGACCCGGCCGCTGTGCGTGCCGGTGGTGGAGCCGCGCCGGTAGACGGTGGTGCCCACGCTCGGCGTGGCCGCGCTGGAGATGGTCTGGCTGCCGACCGCGCTCGGGTGGGCGATCGAGGTGTTGGTGTACTTGACCAGCGCGAAGTCGTTGGTCGGGAAGCTGTAGCCGACGTTCGTGCCCAGCACCGTGGTGTGCCCCGAGTTGGAGTACCAGGTGGAGGCGACCTCACCGCAGTGCCCGGCGGTCAGGAAGTAGTACGTGCTCCCGCTGTGCACGTTGAAGCCGAGCGAGCAGCGGTACGCGCCGCCGTAGATGGCGTCGCCACCGGTGATCAGCTTCTTGAACTGACCGGCCGTGTGCTTGATGGTGATCGCGTCGGCGGTGCTGCCCGCCTGCGACTTGATCTTCGCGATCTCGGCCTGGGAGACCGTGCTGTCGACGGTGACGACGACACGGTTCGTCGTGCTGTCGACGGCCCAGGCGGTACCCGGGACATCGGCCTTGAGCACGGACGAGTTGGCCGCGGAAAGCTGGGTGGCGCTGAACGTGTGGGCGTCACTGGCGCTCGCGGTGGGGACGGCGAACGCGGCAGCGGCGACGAATCCGGTGGCCACGGCGATCAGCCTGGTCCGTCTCGCGATTCCGCTGCGCGGGGTGGTGCGCTTGATCCTCACGTTTCGTTCCCTCCTAGGGGAATTCGGGGGCCCGCGTGGGGTCGGGGCCCGTGAGGCGCAGTCGGGGTCGGGCGTCCGGTTTCCGAACACGCCGTGCTCCTGACAAGCGCTGTGGGGGAGTATTCGGCCGCCCTGCCGATGGGCGCAAGGGCGCCTTTCGGCCGTACGGCCTTCAACTGGCCCACGGTCTACGCGAGTTGATCACCCCAAAGCAGTGGGCCGAAACCCGGCCCGCCGCAGGTCAGCGCACCGTCTGCCGAAGGGTGCGCTCCCCCGCCTCGACCGCGAGGCCCAGCGTATTCCCCGGCGGCGGGAAAGGGCAGATGAAATGTTCGGCGAACGCGCACGGTGGGAGCATCGCCCGGTTGAAGTCGACCGTCGTGCGCCCCTCCGCGTCGGGCGCCGCCGGGTACAGGAACCGGAACCGGTAACTGCCGTCCCCGCTCGTGGAGTCGGCGAACACCGCCCACAACGCCCCGTCGCCCTGCACCGCCACCTGCAAGGTCGCCTCCAACCCGCCGACCCGGAAGGCGAGTTCACCCGCGAGCCCGAGCCCACGCTCGGCACCGTCCGCCGCGTCGACCCGCACGGTGCGCGGTGCGTCGTACGGCGTGAAGCGCCCCGGCACCGACCAGCGCGGGTCGTACGGCGTGACCTCGACGCCCCGGAACGCGCGCCGCGCCGCCGAGTCGGGGTCGTAGTCGCGCACGCACCACAGGCCTTCGCGGATCAGGACGGGCAGCCGGCGCTCGCCGAGGCCGACGCGGGCCGTGCTCACCGGGCCGGTGTCCGCGCCGAGGCGGATCTCGCCGGCGAAGGGTTCCCCGTCGACGGTCAGTCCGTCGGCCGCCGTCGCGGTGAGGACGACCGCGTCACCGTCGAGAAGCCATCCGCCGGGGATGTCCGGAAGGTGACCGTCCGGGTGGTCTTCCAGCCAGTGCGTGCCGGTCAGGGCGAGGGGTCCGTAGGGACCGGACACCGTCTCCGTGCGGTGCTCGTGCCACTGTCTCCACTCGTCGGCCGCGTCCGAGGTCATGCCGTCAGCTCCATCGTCGTGCGCTCAGTCCTGTCGTCGCGTGGTCACCCCTTCCCTGCCTGCCGGGTCGGGGAGCCCGAGGTGTGAGCGCAGGGTCGTGCCCCGGTATTCCGTGCGGAACACGCGGCGTTCCTGGAGCAGCGGAACCACCCGGTCCACGAACTCGTCGAGGCCGCCCGGGGTGAGATGCGGGACCAGGACGAAGCCGTCGGCGGCGTCCTGTCGTACGAAGGTCTCCAGTTCGGCGGCGACCGCCTCCGGGGTGCCGATGAAGGACTGCCGGCCGCTCGCCTCGATCACGGTCTGCCGGATGGACAGCCCCTTCTCCCGCGACAGCGCCCGCCACTTTTCGGCCATCGCGACGGTGTCACCGCGCCGGGTCCGCCCCTGGGTGAGCGACGCGTCCGGCACCGGGTCGATGTCGGGGAACGGGCCGTCGGGGTCGTAGGCGGAGAGGTCCGTGCCCCAGATCTGTTCCAGGGCGAGGATCGCGTTCTGCGGGGAGACCTGCTGCCGCCGGATCTCGGCGGCCCGCTCCTGCGCCTCGGCCGCGGTGTCGCCGAGGACGACGCTGACGCCGGGCATGATCTTGAGATCGTCCGCGCTACGGCCGTACTTGGCGAGGCGTCCCTTCACGTCGGCGTAGAAGGCACGGCCGTCCTCCAGCGTGCCGTGCCGGGTGAAGATGACGTCGGCGGTGCGTGCCGCGAACTCCCGGCCCTCCCCCGAGTCCCCGGCCTGGATGACGACCGGGTGCCCCTGCGGTGAGCGCGGCACGGTGAACTCGCCCGCGATGTCGAAGTGTTGGCCCCGGTGGGCGAAGGGGCGGGACACTCCGTCCGGGGTCCAGGAGTCCCACAACTCCCGTGCCACGTCCACGAATTCGGCCGCTCGCGTGTAGCGGTCCGCTCGGTCGAGGTATCCCCCGCGCCGGAAGTTCTCACCGGTGAAGGCGTCGGAGGACGTCACCACGTTCCAGGCCGCACGACCTGCGCTCAGGTGGTCCAACGTGGCGAGTCTGCGGGCGAGTTCGTACGGCTCGTTGAAGGTCGCGTTGACCGTGGCGGCCAGCCCGATGCGCCGGGTGACGGCGGCGAGCGCGTTGAGGACCGTGAGGGACTCGGGGCGGCCGACGACGTCCAAGTCGTGGATACGGCCCTTGTGTTCGCGCAGTCGCAGCCCCTCGGCGAGGAAGAAGAAGTCGAAGAGCCCGCGTTCGGCGGTGCGGGCGAGCTGCTCGAAGGAGGAGAACGCGATCTGGGACCTCGACCGCGGATCGGCCCACACAGTAGTGCTGTTGACGCCGGGGAAGTGCGCGGCGAGATGGATCTGCTTGCGCGCCCGTACGGTCATGACGCTCCCCCGGTCACGGCGTACTGGTTGGCGGGCCGGGCCAGGCCCAAGTGCTCCCTGAGCGTGCTGCCCGGGTAGAACGTGCGGAAGCGGCCCCGGTGTTGGAGCAGCGCGACCGTGCCGTTGACCAGTCGCTCCAGGTCGCGGCGGGGTTCGACGGGCGTGAGGTGGAAGCCGTCGACGGTACGGTCGCCGTGCCAGCCGGCGATCAGCTCCGCGAGGTCGACCGGGCCGCCCCGGTACAGCGGGCCGTGCGCGGTCTGCCGGGGGCCGCCCCCGCCGTGGCCCGGTTCGGCCGCGTGCTCGCCGTCGCCGAGGTCGACGACGAGGCTCGCCAGGACCCGCAGGGTGTCGGGATCGCGGCCCGACTTCGCGGCGGACGCCCGCAGTTCGGACCGTACGGCGCCGGCCTGCGCGGAACTCGCCGCGCGGACGAGGGCCACATCGGCGTACCGGGCGGCCGTCCGCCGGGCCTGACCCTCGGTGGCGTCGACCACGCGGACCGGGTGGCCCTGCGGTGGCCGGGGCACGATCGAGGGGCCCTTGACGGAGAACTCGGAGCCGGTGAAGTCGACGTGGTGCAGCTTGTCGCGGTCGACGAAACGGCCGGTGGCCGTGTCCCGGATCTCGGCGTCGTCCTCCCAGCTGTCCCACAACTGGGCTGCCACCTCGGCGACTTCACCCGCCTCCGCCCACAACGCGTCGGCGGGCGCGGCATGCCGACGGCCGAAGAGGCGGGCCTCGCCCTCGGTGGTCGACACGTCGAGCCGCCAGCCGGCCCGGCCCCGGCTGACCCAGTCGAGGGTCGCGACCGCGGCCTGCACATGGAAGGGCTCGGTGTGCGTAGTGGTCACGGTCGGCACCAGGCCGATCCGGTTGGTCGCCGGGGCGACGCGGGACAGGACGGCGAGGGCGTCGGGTCCGGGGCGCGCGAAGGTGTCGTCGAGCGTCACGAAGTCGAGGCCGCCGCTCTCGGCGAGCCGCGCCAACTCGACGTAGGAATCGGCGTCGTAGGCCGACCGCTGGTCGACGGCGGCGGCCAGATGCAGGCCCCGGCCGTGCGAGGAGGTCATGTGGGGAGTCCCTTTCTGCGCACGTCACAGCACCTTGGACAAGAAGGTCCGGGTGCGTTCGTGCCGGGGTCGGTCGAGTACGTCGGTGGGGGCGCCCTGCTCGACGATCCGGCCGTCGTCCATGAAGACGACGGTGTCGGCGACCTCGCGGGCGAAGCCGATCTCATGGGTGACGACGATCATCGTGGTGCCCTGGTGGGCCAAGTCCTTGATGACGTCGAGGACTTCACCGACCAGCTCGGGGTCGAGCGCGGAGGTCGGTTCGTCGAAGAGCAGCAGTTTCGGCTCCAGGGCGAGCGCGCGGGCGATCGCGACCCGCTGCTGCTGACCGCCGGAGAGCTGCTTCGGGTAGGCGTCGGCCTTGTCGGCGAGCCCCACCCGGTCGAGGAGTCGGCGCGCGCTCTCAACTGCCTCTCGGCGGGGGCGTTTCAGCGCGGAGACCGGTGCCTCGATGATGTTGTCCAGCACGGTGAGGTGCGGGAAGAGGTTGAAGTTCTGGAACACGAACCCGATCCGGGTGCGCTGCTTCAGGACCTCGCGCTCGCGCAGTTCGTACAGCTTGTCGCCGGAGCGCCGATAGCCGACGAGGGTGCCGTCGACGCTGATCATGCCCTGGTCGACCTTCTCCAGGTGGTTGATGGTGCGCAGCAGCGTCGACTTGCCGGACCCCGACGGGCCCAGGATCACGGTGACTTCGCCCGCGCGCACCGCGAGGTCGATGCCCTTGAGCACGTCGAGCGACCCGAAACTCTTGTGGACGGACCTGATGTCGACCATGACGGTCATGGTGTGAATCCCTTGTACTGGCAGCGGAGTTGGCGGTCGAGGGCTACGCGGAGGCCCGACACGCGAGGTCGCGCAGGAACGCCAGCAGGGCCCGCGCGGTGGCGTCGTTCTGCCGGAAGGCCGGCCCGCCGGTGCGCGGCCGGGTGAAGGCACCGGGCGTCCGTACGTCGGTGTAGGGCCCGAGCGCGAACCGCCGGGGATACGGCCGCCCGTCCCCGTCGAGCAGCCGCCCGTCGGTGCGGTCCACCCGCAGCAGCCCTTCGGGACTCTCCACCACGGCCCCGTCGTCGTGCAGTTGACGCAAGAGCGGATCGACGGACCGCCCGACCGTGGGCTCCGGCAACCGCGCTTCGACGAGCGCCCGCGCCTCGATCGTCACACCCGGCACGGTCGCGCTCGACGCCCGGAACACCCCGTCCTCGGCGGCCACGGCCATGTCGGCGCCGACGAACCGCACGATGCCGGCCCGGGACAGCGCGAGGAGTTGGCGCAGCCGGGGTCCGGGCGGCCCGGAGGCGAGATAGCTGAAGAAGCCGTGCCACCAGGGCCCGACGTCACCGAGCCTGATCAACTGCCCGTAGACGGAGAGCAGTCCGAGGAAGACCGCCAAGTCCGGGCTGTTGGAGGGATCGTGACGGCGACTCAGATCCCCTTCCACATAGGCCCGTAGCCCGTCCTGGAACTCCTCCTGGGACGCGTACGTCACCCCGGCCAGCGGGTGGTCGAGGGCCGCGAGGTCGAGCCGGTCGGCGGGGTCGGGCACCGCGGACGCCACGAGGATCTCGCGCTCCACCGCATCCCCGGCCGCGTACTTCTCCTCGAAGTCGGTCCAGGCGATGCTCGTCCGCTCGGGGTGCACACCGAACAGCCGGTGGTAGTGCGCGAACCCCAACTCCTTCTCGATCAGCGGCCATACGTCCCGCCGGAAGTCGAACCCGTCCGGCTTCGCGAGCACCGCGTCGACCTCGGCGGGCCCGAAGAACCGTGGCAGCGGCGGCCGTTCACCGCTCCACTCGTAACCGATCTTCGAGTGGTACGGCACTCCGCGCCGCGACCCGACGTAGAGCACCGGCTCCTGCCCCGAGGGGACGTAGGTGTCGCCGTCGTAGCGCCCGCCACGCCCCTCCGTGAGCAGGACCATCAGGTCGACGAAGGCGAGGCCGAAGCCGCGGACGAGGACGGGTTCGCCGGGGGCTAGGGCGGACAGGTCGCTGTCGGCGGTGAAGTCGGGCGGCAGATGGACCAGGTCGTGGGCGCGGGCGTATGCGGCCAACTCGCGCTGGTCCTCGTCGAGTTCGGCGTCGAGGTGACCGAGGGCGAGGACGACGAGGTCGGCGAGGAGCGGGTCCGGGGTGCCCTCCAGCCACACCTGCTGGCGGCCGTCGCGCGGGCCGCTGATCCTTACGGCCCGTTGCGGGTGGTGGTGGACCGTGACGCCCGGCGGGAGCGCGGCCACGGCCTCCTCGTGCACCCAGCGCAGGTAGGAGCCCTGGAGTTGGCGGTCGGCGAAGGTGCTGCCCTCGATGGCGGCCCATTCGTGCAGGGTGGGTCCTGGCCGCACCGGGCCCTCCATGACCACCGTCTCGTCGGTGAACATGGTGACGTCCTCGGCATGCGAGTTCATCCACAGCAGCGGGGACTGGGCGGCGCGCCAGATACGGCCGGCGCCCGGCGGATGGGGGTCGACGAGATGGATGTCGAGACCCTCGGGACCTTCAGCGCCTACGGAACCTTCGGCACCTTCGGCGCCCGAACTGTCGTACAGCTCGGGCGCGTTGGCGGCGATGCGCTCGATGAGCCCGGTCCCCCGCGGCCCGGCCCCGACGATGACGAGTGTCCGCCGGTCCGCGCTCATCGGGTGCGCTCCGAGCCGCGGGCGTAGTGCTTCTCGACGTAGTACTGGCCGACGCTGAGCACCGAGGTGACGACGGTGTACCAGATGGTGGCGACCATCAGCAGCGGGATCACCTGGTAGGTGCGGTGATAGACCAACTGCACGGAGAACAGCAGGTCTTGGACGGCGATGACGCTGACGATCGAGGTGCCCTTGAGGGTGCCGATGAGCATGTTCCCGGCGGGCGGCACGATGGAGCGCATCGCCTGCGGCAGCACGATCCGCCACCAGCGGCGCCACCGGCTCAGCCCGAGCGCCTGCGCGGCTTCGACCTGACCCCGGTCGACGGAGAGGATGCCGCCCCGGACGACCTCGGCGGCGTAGGCGGCCTCGTGCAGGGTGAGGCCGATGATCGCGACCGCGATCGGGGTGAACAGGTTGACGGTCTTCACACCGAGCAACTGCGGGTACAGCGCCCCGATGTTGAACCAGAGCAGCAGCTGCACCAGGATCGGGATCGACCGGAACAGCCACACATAGCCCCAACTGACGCCGCGCAGCACGGGGTTGGCGGACAGCCGGGCAGCGGCGAGCAGCGCCCCCAGGACAAAACCGAGCACCATCACCACGGCCGTCAGCCACAGGGTGAGCCACAGGCCGCGCAGGACGGAGTCCGAGGTGAAGTAGTCGCCGACCACGCCCCATTGGAACGCCTGGTTGCGGACGACGGAGGTGACGGCGAGCCCGAGCAGGATCAGTACGGCGACGGCGGCCGTCCACTGGCCGAGACGGCGCTGCGGGACGATCCGCGGGGAGCCGGCCGGCTCCGGTATGTCCGGTGCGGCGGACGCTTTGGCAAGGGTGTGGGAAGACATGCGAAGACTCCGTGACGTCGGTCGAACACGGGTGGTGCCTTCACACGGAACGCCGCGTGGCGCCGTACGGCCGAGCCCCTCAGCAGGGCCGTGCACCGAGGGTACGGCGCCGTTTCCCCTCGCTGTCAAGGCTGTCCATACTGTGAGCGCTACGTCTCAAGTCGGTTGACGCCCAACCGGATGCCTGTTCCACTTACCTCATGCATCCACAGCAGTGGCTGGTCAAGCGCTCCCACATCGACTTCGGTCGAGTGTGGTCCTCTTCCTGTTGAGCTGACCCACTGCACGCCCTGATCCCCGGTACTCCCGCCTGATCGGGCGTTTCTCGCGTTCTCCCCGCACTCCCTTTCGCCTTCACACGCGCACCCCCTCACCCTCCCCTCGGGTTCTGCTCACTCTTGCTCTCAGGAGACCGCACACGATGCGTACGCCCACGCGCACCCGTTATCGGCATTTCGCACCCTTTGCCCTGATCACCTCGGCGGCCCTGCTGCTCACGGCCTGCGGTTCCGGCTCGGACGACGCGAGCGGCACCACGGCGAACGCGGCGGCGGCCAAGGCCGACAAGATCCCCACCACGGATGTCGTCTCGGCCATCCCGAAGGACGCGGCGGCGGCGAAGCTGCTGCCCTCCGGCACCACGAGCCTGACCGTGGCGGTGGCCGTCGGCGGCACGCCACCCGGCACCACCTACCTCGACGACGGCAAGACGCTGACCGGCCAGGACGTCGACTTCGCGGACGCCGTCGCCAAGGTCCTCGGCATCAAGCTCAAGACGGAACAGGCCAGTTTCGAGGCGATCCTGCCCGCCCTCGACAGCGGCAAGTACGACTTCGGCGCCAGCAACTTCGGCGTGACCGACGAACGGCGCAAGACGATCGACTTCGTCACCTACATCAACGACGGCCAGGGCTTCGCCACCCGCAAGGACAGCAAGCTCGGCAAGATCACCGACCTCAAGCAGCTGTGCGGCCTCAACGTCGCGACCGGCGCGGGCACCACGTTCGAGGCCACCCTTGAGGAGAACAAGAAGGTCTGCACGGACGCCGGCAAGAAGGCGTACAGCGTGCAGACCTACAGCGAGTCCGGCGCGATCTGGTCGTCCCTCCAACAGGGCCGCAGCGACGTCGTGATGTCCACGATCAACGGCCTCCGCTACGCCGTCGCCCAGCAGACCGGCGTCAAGTTCCTCAACGAGTTCCACCGCCTGGACGTCGGCTTCGCCTTCAAGAAGGGCACGAAGCTGGCGCCGGCGTTCCAGGCCGCGGTGAACAAGCTGATCGCGGACGGCACGTACAACAAGATCCTCAAGAAGTGGGGCACGACGGGCTCGGCGATAGCCAAGTCGCAAGTGTCCCCACCGGAACTGAAGAACTAGGGCCGTAGGGGGTCGGGTTCGCGGTCCGACCCCCTGGCTTCCCTCCGTCTACCGTGTCAGGGCGGCCGTGCGGCGTCGTGGTGTGGCCCGAACCCCGATCACCCGATCCATCAACGCCCCCAACACGTCCCGCACAGAGTCCCGTTCACGCGCATCACACTCCAGCACCGGCACATCCACCCCCAACCCCAGCGCCTCCCGGACCTCGTCCACATCGAACCGCTCCGCCCCGTCGAACCGGTTCACCGCGAGAACGAACGGCGCCCCCTGCGACTCGAAGTAGTCCACCGCAGGGAAACAGTCCTCGATCCGCCGAGTGTCCACGAGGACCACCGTGCCGAGCGCGCCCTCGACCAAGTCGTCCCAGAGGAACGAGAATCGGTCCTGCCCGGGCGTCCCGAACAGATACAGGGCGATCGTCGGGTCGAGGGTGATCCGCCCGAAGTCGAGGGCGACGGTGGTCGTGGTCTTCGCCTCGACGCCCTCCAACGAGTCGACACCGACGGAGACTTGGGTGATCGCCGCCTCCGTGTCGAGGGGTTCGATCTCCGAAATGGCCCCGATGAACGTGGTCTTGCCGACCCCGAGGCCGCCGCTGACCACGATCTTCACGGCCAGCGGCACGATCTTGTCAGAGCGCCCGGACATGGTCCCTGATCCTTTCGAGCATCGGGAGCGGCAGCTCCGCGGGTTGCCGGCAGGCGAGTTGCCCGGCGACGACGAGGTCGGAGATCAGCACCTTGGCCACTCCGAGGGGTACGCCGACGCGGTGCGCCACCTCGGCGACGGTCGTCGGCTGTTCGCACACCGCGACGATGTGGCGCCGCTCGAACGCGAGCGACGGATCCGGCACGCCGACGGCGACGACCAGCGTCTCCAGCCGCAGATCGGCCTGGAGAGGCTCGGACCGGCCGCCGGTGATGATGAACGGCCGGACGAACGTCGCGTCCTCGTCAGGTTCTACGTCCCTGGGCTGTTCACCGTTCACCGGGGCAACGCCTGCCGCAGATCGGCGATGAGCGTCGGGGTGAGCAGATCACCCGCCCGCTCCGCGAGCACCGCCATCTCGTAGCCGACCAGGCCCAGTTCACCGCTGCTGTCGGCGAGGACACCGAGACAGCTGCCGTCCCGGATCGCCGAGACGAGCAGGAAACCGCGGCCCATCTCGATCATGATGAGCTTGACCCCGTCGAAGCTGTACCGCTTGGACGCGCTGCGGGCCAGACTGCTCAACCCCGAGACGATCGCGGCGAGATGGTCGGCCTCGGTGCGCCCGAGCCCGTCCGACACGGCGATGAGCAGCCCGTCGGAGGAGACGGCGACCGCGTCGCGTACACCGTCGGTGCTCTTGACGAAGTTGGCGAGCAGCCAGTTGAAGGTCTGCGAGTCGTGCGGGGTGTCGACGGTGGTCACTTGGCGGCACCCTCGTTCGTGTCGGCGTGCTTCGCGGCACTCTTCTCGGTCTTCTGCTGCTTCTCCTTCTCGACGCTGATCCCGCCCCGCATGTGGGCGCTGCGCAGGGTGGAGAGCATCCCGGAGACCTGCTCGGGACTCCGTTCCGGGTTGGGCGGTGTGGTGGGGGCGGGCCGGCCGGTCCGGTCGGTCTCGCTCACCGCCGCCGCGATGCCGCTGCGCTGGGGCCGCTTGACCAACCCGTTCCGGGTGCGCGCGGCGGACGAACCGCCCTTGGCCACTACCGGGGCGGCCACCGCTTCGGTCTCCTCGTTCTTCATCTCCTCCGTCTCCGCCTTCCTCGGGGCGGGAACCGGCGCCGCCTCGACCGCCTTCTCCGTCAACAGCCCCGCGGGGATGAGGACTCGGGCGACCACACCGGCCGCCGGTGCCTCGCCGAGCCGTACCTCGATACCGCACTTGCGGGCGAGCGCGCCGACCACGAAGTGGCCCAGGAACCGGGTGGGTTCGGCCATGAAGCTGGCGGTGCCGGAGAGTCGTACGTTGGCCTCGGCGAGGGCCTGGTTGTCCATGCCGAAGCCGTGGTCGACGATCGCGACCAGATACCCGGCGCTGGTGCGCCGCCCCTCGATCTCCACGTCGGAGTCCGGCGGCGAGAAGCTCAGCGCGTTCTCCACCAACTCGGCGAGCAGGTGGGCGATTTCGACGACGACGGAGCCGGTGACGAACGCGGGCTCGATCCGGCGCAGGGTGACCCGGCGGTACTCCTCGACCTCGGACAGCGCGGCGCGCAGCACGTCGTTGACGGCCAGCGGCGTGGACCAGGGGCGGGGGCTGGACTCCCCGGCGAGCACGAGGAGGCTTTCGGCGTTGCGGCGCATACGGGTGGCCAGGTGGTCGAGTTCGAAGAGGTTGGCGAGGGTCGCGGGGTCGGCGTCCTCGTGCTCCAGCTTGTTGATGAAGCTGATCTGACGGCGCACCAGGTTCTGGTTGCGACGCCCCAGGCTCACCAGGGAGTCGGTGGCGTTGCGCCGCAACACGGCTTGTTCGGTGGCGAGTTCGAAGGCGGACCGCTGCACCCGGTCGAACGCGTCGGCCACCTCCCGCACTTCGGCCCCCGCCTTGTCGGCGACGGCGAGCGGAGCGGGCGGCTTCGGCGCCGCCCCGGACGACCCGTCCTGTACGGCGGCCACGGCCTGCGGCAGCCTGCTGCCGGCCACCTCCCGTGCCTGCCGGGCGAGTTCGACGAGCGGCGTGGAGACGGACCGTACGCAGTCGAGGGCCAGCGCGCCGAGCGCGGTGACCGTCGCGAGGGCGAGCAGCAGGAACAGCAGCAGGTCGCGCTGGGCCGAACTCTCCAGCTGGGCGGCCCTGTTCTCGACATCGGTGCCGAGGGTGATCTGGACGTTCCGCATCCCATTGATGGTGGAGGTCATCGAGTCCCACCACGCCATGGGCGGGATCGCGCTCGACTTCAGCTTCCCGGTGCCGTGCACCGCCTTGCTCTCGTACGCCAGCGCGCGCTCGGCGTCGGGGGTGGTGAGGGCGGTGTTCAGGCGCCGTGCCTGCACGGCGGTGGCCGAGCGCGGGAAGGCGTCGAGGGCGGCGAGGCGTCCGGCGCGGATCTCCATGAACCGGCTGTAGTCGTCGCCGCGGAACTTCCCGGCGCGGACCGAGCCGAGCACGATGGCCCGCTCCTCGCCGGTGAACTCCTTGGCGTTGCCGAGGACTTGGAGCGCCTGGTAGGCGTCGCGCAGGGTGCCGTCGTGCACGTCTTCGAGGCCGAGGTCGAGCCGGTCGAGGACGGTGATCGTGGTGGTGAAGTAGTCGAAGGTGTCCTTCACCACGCCGGTGCCGTCGTCGGCGTCCTTGCGGATGCCGGTGAGGCCGTCGAGCCGGCCGAGGGACTCGCGCACGGAACCGGCGGCGGAGTCCTCACGCCCCTTCAGGGCCACGTCCAACTGCTCGCGCGCGGCGTCGGTCGCCTTGCGCTGCGCGGGCAGCTTGGCGCTGAACTGCTGGACTCCGCCGACGTATCCGGTGGTGAGTCCGCGCTCCTTCTGCAGTTCGTGCACGAGTCCCTGGAGGGTGATCTCCAGGCGGGCGTTGTCGGCGGTCGCGGAGGCGTTGCGATAGGCGGAGATCTGGTCGGCGGCCGCGATACCGAGCAGGACGAGCAGAACCGCGAGAGCGAGGACCAGAATCCTCAGCAGCCTGGTGCGGATGCTGGTGGTCGCTTTTGTTGTGACGTCCACTGAAGTGCCTTAAGTGGGTGGCGAGTTGATCAGGAGTCGAACCTGGGGCAGAAATGGTTCTGCTCCCGACCAACGACACTCATGGCACACCGGTCACCGGATCATGTTTTTGTTTTACCGCTCTGAAACAGGATCGGACCGACCTCGCAGGTCGGACATGATCGCCGAATGCCGCGTATACAACGATGGTGACGCCCCGTCACGGTCAACTGGTCGCGGCGCCCGGCATATTCAGCAGTCGCAGCACGACAGACATTCACAACATTCGCAGCATTCGCACGCGTCACAGCACGAGCAGTCGCAGCTGGAGCAGCATCCCTCGCGTCGCCGCCCCGACCACGGTCCCTCGAACTCGTCGGCGCAGCACACCTTGCAGGTGCAGCAGAGCCCGAGGGCGACGGCGCACCCGGCCCAGAAACCGCGCCTCTCGGGCCGCGGGGGCTCACCGCCGTAGGGATTGCCGCCGTGCCGCGGATCGCCCGGCAGATACGGCGTCTGCGGCGGCCCGAACGCTCCCTGCGTCTCCGGCACGTGCCCATGCCCGGCCCCGTGCCCGCACGACTGTGTGCCGAAGGCCCGGTCCACCGAGCGCCCCAGTTCGTGCGCGAGCAGCAGATGCGCGAGCTTGGCGTCGACGAACTCGGCGTCGCGCAGCGCGAGGCGTATCCCGTGCAGCGCGTCGTCGGCGAGCCGGCGGGCCTCGGTGAGCGGGGTGCCGGTCGCGGTGAGGGGGTTCCAGGCGCCCGACGCGGCGTCGGACTCCTTGTCCTCCACGGCGTCCAGGAGATGCGCGAGCCGCCCGAAGAGGCGCCCGGCCTCGGCGAGCGGTACGGCGTTGCCGGGCCGTCCGGCCAGGATCGCGGTGTGCGCGAAGGCGGCCGCGGTGGCGGTCTCGGTCGGTTCGGTGACGGTCAGGATCGGCGTGCCGAGCCCGGCGAGGCTCTCGATGCCGAGTTGCCGGTCCACCGCGTCGACGAGGACGGCGGCGTCGAACCCGACGGCCGAACCGGTCCGCGCCCCGGCCCGCCCCCAGCTCCCGGCGACCCGCCGCGCGGCCAGCGCCATCGGCCCGCGGGCCAGCAGCCCGTCCCCGTCGACGACATGGTCACGCACCTTCGCGGAGGCGAGCACCAGCGATACGGCCGCCGCGAGCCGCGCTCCCTCGCCCTGCGCGACGGACGCGGTCCGCATCCCGCGCAACGGGCAGGGCCCGGCCGTACGGCGCCATCCGCCGCCCGCGCGCTCGACCTGAGCCTCCGTCAACACCGAGAGGAGCAAACCGTCATAGTTCGTGACAATCCTCGCGAACTGCCCGTGATCCCCGCGCAGCGCGAGACACAGCCCGCACAAATGCGCCATCCACTGGGTCTTGAGGTTCTCACCGAGTCTGTGACTGCAAGGCCGGACCATTCCGAACACGACAACCCCCCGTGGCGTGAACGACATCTGACAGGGCATCCGGAGATCGATATGGCATCTGACCGGGCGTTGAGCAGCCGCTTCCCATCGACCACTCCGTTCACCCGTACGCACCAGCCGTCACCCGGACGCCGGGAAGAATCATATTTCACTCTCAGTCAGCAGCCTTGTCCAGCAACACCCTTGATACACGGGGGCCCTCGACGTATTGGCTGTGCACCAGTAGCGTCACAAACCCCCCGCGCGGCGTCTATCCACTTGGCGCGCGATCCGCATCATGGATGACCATAGGGATGCGGAAAGCAAGTAAGACCGCTGTGAGAGGAGGCGTCCATGGGATCGGTACGCAAGGCGAGTGCTTGGCTTGGACTCGTTGACGACAACGATGACGAGCGTTACTACGACGACGACTACTCCGAAGGGACCGAGCAGCCCGGGGATGCCTGGGTCACGGATCCGCGGGTGAAGGTGGCGGAGGACGTCGCCGAGGTGAAGGGCCGGCGGATCGGCACGGTCACCCCGGACAGCTTCCGCGACGCCCGCGCGATCGGCGAGCTGTTCCGGGAAGGGGTTCCGGTGATCGTGAACCTCACGGCGATGGAGGCGACCGACGCCAAGCGCGTGGTCGACTTCGCGGCCGGCCTGACCTTCGGCCTGCGCGGCACGATCGAGCGGGTCGCGAACCGTGTCTTCCTGCTGACCCCCGCCAACACGGAGATCGTCAGCGGCGACCCCGCCGTGCGCCGTGAGGACGGATTCTTCAACCAGAGCTGAGGCAGGGCCGCTTACCGGCCCTGCCTCCCGCAGGGTTGATCAGCGTTGATCAGAGGTCTTCGGGTCTTCCTACCGGAAGGCGTCGAGTCCGGTGAGCGCCTTGCCCAGCACGAGCTGGTGCATCTCGACGGTGCCCTCGTACGTGAGCACCGACTCCAGGTTCGTCGCGTGCCGCATCACGGGGTACTCCAGTGAGATCCCGTTGGCACCGAGGATCGTTCGTGCCGTACGACAGATCTCGATGGCCTCTCGTACGTTGTTCAGCTTGCCGAAGCTGACCTGCTCGGGACGCAGGCGCCCGGCGTCCATGCGCCGCCCCAGGTGATGGGCGAGCAGAATCCCCTTGTGCAGTTCGACCGCCATGTCGGCGAGCTTGGCCTGGGTGAGCTGGAAGCCGCCGATGGGCCGCCCGAACTGCTCCCGGGTCTTCGCGTATTCGACGGCGGACTCGAAGGAAGCGCGCGCCGCGCCCATCGCGCCCCACACGATTCCGTAACGAGCGTGCGACAGACAGCTGAGCGGACCCTTCAGTCCTACGACCTCCGGAAGCACGGCGTCGGCGGGCAACCGGACGTCGTCGAGGACGAGTTCGCTGGTGACGGATGCGCGGAGTGACCATTTGTGCTTGATCTCCGGGGCGGAGAATCCGGCCGCGTCGGTCGGCACGACGAACCCGCGGATCCCGTCGTCGGTCTGCGCCCATACGACGGCGACGCCGGCCACCGAGCCGTTGGTGATCCACATCTTCCGGCCGTTGAGGACCCAGTCGCCGGCGTCGCGCTTGGCGTAGGTGCGCATGCCGGCGGGGTCGGAACCGTGGTCGGGTTCGGTGAGCCCGAAGCAGCCGATGACGTCGCCGGAGGCCATGCGCGGCAGCCACGCCTGCTTCTGCTCCTCACTCCCGAAGCGGTGGATGGCGTACATCGCGAGGGACCCCTGCACGGACACGAGCGACCGGATCCCGGAGTCCGCGGCCTCCAACTCCAGGCAGGCGAGCCCGTATTGAACGGCGGAGGCACCGGCGCACCCGTACCCGCTGAGCGACATCCCGAGCGCCCCGATGCCACCGAGTTCGCGGGCGAGCTCCCTGATCCCGGGCAACTCCCCGTTCTCGTACCACTCGGCGACGTACGGCAGCACCCTGTCCGCGGCCCACGTCCGGACGGTGTCCCGGATCGCGAGGTCCTCGGGGTCGAGCAGGTCGTCGATGCCGAGGGGGTCGGCGGGGTCGAAGGGGGGCAACTTCGGGGACGCAGCCATGACAGGGCCTCCGGCGTTTAAAACTATCAGCGCTAGTTAGCGGGACGGGTCGACGTTACGACGACGGGTGACATGCGTCCAGCGTGTCCCCTCCCCACAAGACCTCTCCCACCCGCCCACCCGTGCAAGGCGCCAACATGTGACCGTCTGCCGCGGGGGCTGAGCACCGCCGGCGCCCGCGCCACCCCGCATCCCCCGACCCGCCGACCCGCCGACCCGCCGACCCGCCGACCCGCCGACCCGCCGACCCGCCGACCCGCCGACCCGCCGACCCGCCGACCCGCCGACCCGCCGACCCG